>NZ_BOPG01000076.1 GCF_016863635.1 Virgisporangium aurantiacum
GTTCGGTGTGGTGAACCAGACGTACAGTGGTCTGACTCTGTTGTTCTCCCGCTTCATGTACTGCTTCGACGACAACGAACGCGGCGGCCTGGCGGCCGAACTGCGTGACGAACTCGCCAAGCTGCAACCGGTCGACGCGGTGTTCGCGGAGGTCACGGGCGGGTACGACACCACGAACCTGAACCTGCATCCGGCGATCACACCGTACGAACTGGTTTGCCCCGGCGACGTGAGTTTCCGCAGCGAGTCCGAACAGATCACGGTGGACGAGCTCAGCGTGATCCACGACGAGAAGACCGGCCGGCTGCGGCTGCACTCGTGGCGTCTGGACTGCGAGGTGATCCCGGTCTATCTGGGCTTCATCATTCCCCCGGCGCTGCCCAAGGTCCAGCGGGCCATGCTGCTGTTCTCCCGAAACATCTTCGCCACAATCGACATGTGGGGCGGCACCAACGCAAACGACCAGTCCCGGGCGATCAGGCGCCAGCCACGGGTCCGTATCGGCGACGTGATCGTGTCACGACGCAGGTGGATCGTTCATCCCGACCTCTTCCCGGCACGCACCACCGTAGAAGGCGACGCGGAGTCGTTCCTTTCCATGCGGCGGTGGTGGCGGGACAACGGCCTGCCGCCGCGGGTCTTCGCCTCACTCGGCACGAAGCCGCTCAAGCCTGACACGAGCGGTGCGCTGCCGACGTTCAAGCCGCAGTACGTCGACTTCGGCAGCGTCCTTTCGCTGCAGTTGCTGGAGCATCTCGTGCGGGAGGGCAACCGGATGGTCATTCTCGAGGAGATGCTGCCCGACACCGAGCAGATCTGGCTGAAGTCGGCCGAGGGAAGGTACGTGGCCGAACAGACCATCGAGATCACCGGCACGACCCGGCCGCTGCGCGGTCACTGATCGGAACCAGGGAGGTACGAATGACATTCAAGCTCGGCGTTGTCGACGACCCACAGGTACCACCTGCCTCGCGCCCAGGTGACTGGCAGGCGCTGCACATCTTCTACAGCGCCAACTCCCAGCCGCTTCTCACCGACTGCGTCGCACCGCTGGTGCACGACCTCCGCAGCCGCGGACTGCTGGACATGTACTTCTTCATCAACTACTGGATGGAAGGCCCGCACGTCCGGCTACGGCTGAAGCCGGCCACGGAGGCGGCCGTACCGGCGGTACGGGCGGCGGCCGACACCGCCCTCGGGGACTTCCTGTCGAGCCGGCCCGCGCTGTTCGACTACGACCAGGACCTGTTGAAAATTCAGGACGGCCTGCTCGTCACGGAGTATCCCGACGAACAGGAGCGACGCCGGATGTACCCGGACGGCCGGGTACCCGTCCAGGACAACAACACGTTCCACTACCGCGACTATCAACCGGAGTACGGCCGCTACGGCGGGCCCGTCGGGGTAGCTCTCGCGGAGCGGCACTTCGAGTTCTCCAGCGACCTGGTGATCAAGCTTCTGCAAACGATGAACGTGCACATCCGTCCGGTGCTGTTGGGCCTGGCCGCCCAACTCATGATGATCAGCACCTCCACGTTCCTGCGGGACACCGACTTCATCGTGAGATTCCTGGAGCGCTACCGCGAGTACTGGAGCTCGTCGTTCGGGCTCGACTACTGGAGCTCCTCGTCGGACACCGTCGCGGACGGTACCGCTCTCTACCAGACGTGTTACGACTCGATGAAGGACGAGCTCGCGGCCCGGTTCATCGACACGCATGACACCATTCAGCGGGGACAGCTGGACCACCTGACCGGGTTCCGGGCCGTGTGGGCACGGCACTGGGAGACCCTGCGGGAACAGGTGCTGGACGTCGGCACCGCGGGCAAGCTCACGTTCATCAAGAACGGCACTTCCCGAGCGCCCAAGGTGATCTCCAAACCCGACCCGCTGCTCCCCCACCTGCTCGCGTCGTACGTGCACATGACGAACAACCGGCTCGGCCTGTCGATTGCCGACGAGGCCTACCTGTCGTACGTCCTGGCCCGCACGCTCCAGGACAACACCGGCAACCGCGTCCTGACGTCGTGAACAAAGTGCGACGTGAGCCGAACCCGCGTCGGTGCCCCGGAACCGGGCACCCTGATGAAGCGACGAGGTAACACAACGTGGCAGGCAACCTGACCAGGGACGAGGCGCGCGCCCGCGCGCGGTTGCTGACGGTCGAGTCCTACGAGGTGGCACTCGACCTGACCCGGGGCGAGGACCGCTTCGAAAGCGTCACGACTATCCGCTTCACCGGCGCCGACCCGGGCGCGTCCACGTTCGTCGACCTGCACGACGCACATGTCCGCGAGATCGTGCTGAACGGCACCACCCTCGACGTGGCCGCCTACGACGCGGACAAGGGCCGCTTCCCCCTCCCTTCCCTGTCCGGGTCCAACGAGCTGCGGATGGTCGCCGACTGCGCCTACACGCGCACCGGTGAGGGCCTGCACCGCTTCGTCGACCCGGTGGACCAGCATGTCTATCTAGCCAGCCAGTTCGAGACGGCCGATGCGCACCGCGTGTATGCCTGCTTCGACCAGCCCGACCTCAAGGCGACCGTCCAGTTCACCGTGCTGGCCCCGGCCGACTGGGAGGTGATCTCCAACGCGACCGCCGACGACGTTCGCGAGGTGGCCACACCCGCCCACGCGCAGGGCGGGATGCAGGCGGCCAGGCGGTGGCGGTTCGCGACCACGCCGGTCATGTCTACGTACGTCACGGCGCTGGTGGCTGGCCCTTACCACAAGGTTGTCTCGGAGCACGACGGCATACCCCTCGGGCTCTACTGCCGAGCCTCGCTGGCCGAGCACCTCGACGCCGACAACCTCTTCGAGATCACCCGGCTGGGCTTCGACTTCTTCCACCGAGTGTTCGGCGTGCGGTATCCATTCGGCAAGTACGACCAGTGCTTCGTGCCGGAGTTGCACGCCGGGGCGATGGAGAACGCGGGTTGCGTGACGTTGCTCGACGACTACCTCTTCCGGTCCCGGATCACCGACGCGGTGGTCGAGTGGCGGGCGAAGACGATGCTGCATGAGATGGCGCACATGTGGCTCGGTGACCTGGTCACCATGCGCTGGTGGGACGACCTGTGGCTCAACGAGTCGTTCGCCACCTACATGTCCGTGCTGGCCCAGGCCGAGGCCACCCGGTGGACGACGGCGTGGACCACGTTCGCGAACGTGGAGAAATCCTGGGCCTACCGCCAGGACCAGCTCCCCTCCTCGCATCCCGTCGTCGCCGATGTCCCCGACATGCGGGCCGTCGAGCTCAACTTCGACGGCATCACGTACGCCAAGGGTGCCTCGGTACTCAAGCAGCTGGTCGCCTATGTGGGCCTGGAGAACTTCATCGCGGGGGTGCGCGGCTACGTCGCCGAGCACGCCTGGGGCAACACCGAGCTGAAGGATCTGCTCGACGCCCTGGAGCGCACGTCCCGCCGCGACCTGTCGGCGTGGTCGAAGGAGTGGCTGGAGACCGCCTGGGTCAACACGCTGCGCCCCGAGTTCGAGGTGTCCGGCGGCCGGTTCGCCCGGTTCGAGGTGGCGCAGGAGGCGTCGGACGAACATCCGACGCGGCGCGCGCACCGGATCGCGATCGGCCTGTATTCCCTGGTGAACGGCCGGCTGACGCGGACCCGACGGGTCGAACTCGACGTGGTGGGTGCCCGGACGAGCGTGCCGCAGCTTGTCGGCGCGCAGCGGCCGGACCTGGTGCTGCTCAACGACGACGACCTGACCTACGCGAAGATCCGCCTCGACGAGGTCTCGCTACGGACGCTGGTCGACGGAGGCATCGCGCGGTTCACCGAATCGCTGCCGCGGGCGCTGTGCTGGTCGGCCGCGTGGGACATGACCCGCGACGGCGAGATGGCCGCGCGCGACTACGTGAAACTGGTCGTCTCCGGCGGCGGCACGATCACCGACATCATGGTCCTGCAGACCGTTCTGCGGCAGGCGCGCACGGCCGCGCTGCAGTACGCCGACCCCGCGTGGCGGTCCCAGGGCCTGGCGCTGCTGAGTGCCGAGCTTCGCTCGCTGCTCGCCTCGGCCGCGCCCGCGTCAGACCACCAGCTCGCCTACGCGCAGGCGTTCGCGCCGGTGGCCGGCTCGGCAGCGGACCTCGACCTGCTGGAGGGCATTCTCGACGGCTCGGCGGTGCCCGAGGGGCTCAGCGTGGACGCGGACCTGCGCTGGAACCTCGTGCAGGCGCTCGTCTCCGGTGGAAGGCTGGACAGCTCCGACATCGAGGCCGAGCTGGCACTCGACCCCACGGCAACGGGTGAGCGATCGGCGGCGCAGTGCCGGGCGGCGATTCCGACCGCAGAGGCCAAGAGCGCGGCGTGGGAGCGGATCGTGAGCGGCGAGGTGGCCAACCACCTCGCCCGTGCCACGATCGGCGGCCTGCAGGATCCCCTCCATCCCGAGCTGCTCGAGCCCTACCGGGAGAAGTACTTCGCCGAGGTCGGGCGGATCTACCAGGAGAGGACGTTCGACCAGGCGTCATCGTTCGCCGTCGGGTGCTTCCCGTCTCTCCTCGTCTCGGAGGAGACGCGGCAGGCCGCCGACGGCTATCTGGCGGCGCAGGAGCCGCCGCCGGCGCTGCGCAGGATGATCCTGGAGTGCGCGGACAACGTCCGTCGCGCCCTGCGCAATCGCGAGGTAGACGCCATCTCCGCCGCGCCGACAGTCGGCCCTCACGTGCGCTCAACACAAGACCAATAGCCGCCGCTTCTCCCGATGCACCGCATCGGCCGGCATCGCCGCCTTCCGGCGCCGCTCGACGGCCTGCGCATCGGCCCCGGGGGCCGGCGCCGCCACCGGCCGGGTCCCAGGACCCGGGGACGAGCAGCCGCCAGTCCACCGGACAGGACGCGGTGTCGGTGACCAGGTTCAGGCTGATCCCGGCCTGGCAGTTGGTCACCTTCCCGGCCGTGCCGGTGTACTGGCGGGCCACACACCGACGCGGTGCCGCACTTGAGCCAGCCCGTATCATCCACGGCCCACGCCGCCGGGCTGATCGCCTCGTCCATCCGGACCGGGAGGCGTTCACGCTTCGCGGCGGCATCCCACAGGCCGTTCGTGACGAAGTGGTTCAGCGCCTGCTCGTGCGGTCCGGCCGGCAGCTGGCCGGCTGCCCTTCGCCCCCGAGATCACGTCGGTAGGCGTCCTGATCGCCGTGAACAAACGACGGCCGACACGACCGACCGTTTCCGCTCAGGCGCGGCCGACGCCGTGCATCGGCACGGGCAGCTTCGCCCATCCGCGGCCGGTTGGAACCGGCACGGCCAAACCCGTACAGCCCTGGTTCTGCCACACGACAACGGCGATGGTGCTGGCGTTCCACACCGAGCGGAAGGTCGGATACGCGTTGGGAGCCCAGCAATTTCCGATCGCCGCCGGATTGATCAGATAAGGGCGGCCGACGAAATCCGGCTCCGGCCACCCGCACACCGCACTGGTCGGACACGACGGGTCATCGCGAGGGTCTTCGCCGGCGCCTTCCGCGCGCGCGTCGACGGCGGGTACCAAGAGAGCGGCGGAGGCCGCCATTCCTATCACGATACGCCTGGTGATCTTCATGCCCGAATGCTACCGAGCGGGTCCTTCAGATCGCCTTCATGGTGTATTCGCATTGTATTCGCGCAAGTCACCACGTTCACGAGGATGTCACCGGAGTACCAACTCCTGGGCATAGATCGCGACGAGATCATGGAGCCGGTAGTGGGGCTCACCGGTCGCATCAGCAGCCGTCGGTTCAAGGAGTCCGGCCGTGGTGAGCTGCTCGACCAGGCGCTGACCGTCAGAGTCGCCGGCCAGTGCGCCGATGGTCCGGGCGGCGAAGTCACCCTTCCCCAAGAGCCCCAGGGAACGGAACGCCCGCTGGGTGTCCGGATCAAGGGCTCGATAGCTGCTGCGCAGTTCGGCGCGGACGGTCAGGCCGGAGGTGGACAGCTCGTCGAGGCGGCGTTGCTGGTCGAGCATCCGGTCGGCCATCCCGATCAGTTGCTGTTTCGGCTGGGTCGCCAGTCGCGCGCCGAGGATTCGCAGCGCCAGCGGCAACC
Organism: Virgisporangium aurantiacum; assembly: GCF_016863635.1. Lineage (GTDB taxonomy): Bacteria > Actinomycetota > Actinomycetes > Mycobacteriales > Micromonosporaceae > Virgisporangium > Virgisporangium aurantiacum. Next base: position 6,053 of record NZ_BOPG01000076.1, read on the forward strand.
CAGCGCACAGCGTCGCGATCCGCCTGGCTGCCTCCGGCTCGGCATCCACGCGACGTTCACCGACGATCCGGCTGAGCATGGCCACCGAATCCGCCAGGTCTAACTGGTGCAGCCGATGGTGAAAGGCCCCGGGCAGCGAACTGAGTGCCGAGCGACTGGTGACGAGCACGGCAGCGGTCGAGGTGCCGGGCAGCAGCGGCGTGATCTGATCGATCGTCGATGCGTCGTCGAGGACCAGCAGTACCTGCCGGTCGGCCAGCCGGGAACGCCATACCGACGCGCGCGTCTGCAGGTCGCACGGTATGGCGCTCCGGGGAACTCCACTGACCAGCAGCAGCTCCGCGAGGATCTCGCTGAGATCTGGGTGCCCGGTCGCCGACGGGGCATTGTTCTGCAGCGGGACGTACCACTGGCCGTCCGGAAAGGCCCGCCGCAGACTGTGCGCGACGTGTACGGCGAGTGCGGTCTTGCCCATCCCGGGCATGCCCCAGATCACCACAGGGCCTGTCCTGCTGTCGCCGGCCAGCTGTTCGACGAGCGTGTCATGGTCGACCTCGCGACCGACGAAGTCCCCCACCATCGGCGGCAACTGGCACAGATCACGCCAGGAGTCGACCGGCGGAGCCGCCGGTTCCGGGACTGTCGGCTGCGTGAGGCCCGGTTCGCCGAGCAGGATCGCCTGGTGAAGCTCCTGGAGTTCGCTGCCGGGCTCGATTCCCAGATCAGACGCGAGCACCTGTCGTACCTCCTGGTAGACGGCCAACGATTCCGCCTGCCGACTGCACCGATACAACGCCGTCATCAACTGCGCCCACAGATGCTCGCGCAGAGGATGGACACGGGTCAGCTTGCGCAACTCTCCAACGAGCTCCGCCTGACGCCCGAACGTCAGATCGAGGTCTATCCGCCTGGTCAGCGCCGTGAACCACAACTCCTGCAGCCGTACGGCATCCCCCGACTGCAGGAAGGTCGAGGGGACGTCGGCCAGTGCCGGCCCGCGCCAGAGGTCCAGCACGGTGGCCAGATGTGCCCGCTCAGCAGCCGCGTCGCGCACCTCCCGTGCCGTTTCCGCGGCGGCGAGCAGTTGACGGGCGTCATTGACGTCCAGCTCACCGGGTGACACTTCGATCAGATAGCCCGACTCGCGTGTGCAGATCACCTCATGCTCCCCGAACGCCCGACGCAGCCGCAGCACGAGCGATTGCAGCACGGTCCGGGCAGCCTTGGGCGGCTCTTCCCAGATGTGATCGATCATGATCTCGGGGGTGACCGGCTGATTGGCATTGAGCAGCAAGGCCGCGAGCACGACCCGAGCCTTCCCCGCCGTGACCGGTATCGACCGGCCACCGACGCTGACCTGCAACGTGCCCAATAATCCGAACCGACGGGGCGCATCTTTATCGGATGACACGGGCCTCGCTCTCTCAATTACAGGCGGGTGAACCTCCTCGGCGCCGGCCGTTTGATACGTCGCTCCACGCCGAACTGATTGCACTGATCTTGCCGAGTCATGGAAACACGGTGCAGCTTCAGATTTGCTTCATATCAGGGTCGGCGCGTGACCGGTTGGCTTTCGGGTGGTGACACGGCGGGCGACGGCGGGCAGAATGCCGCGCCGGATCAGCCCGCTGAATGGACGGATGAGCAGCCAATACCGCTGCGTCCGCCGGGCAGGTCGAAGGAATACCCGCTGCACCCGGTCGACGTGACGGCGAACACTCCTGGCGCTTCGACCTCGAGGCCGGACAGTTCCATTTCGTGAGGACGGTGACACCGCCCGGCTTAAGCGGGCTCTTGTGCCGTCATCCTCGCTACTTCAGCTCAATCATCGAGCGGTTCTGATCAGTGATGTCAGGCCCACTCATAGCGGGCCAGCGTGAGCCGCACCCACGTCCAGTGGTACCAGATCGAGACGTACACCTCGTCGGAGTTGAGGCATCCGGTCTCGCCGCCGCTGCGGGAGTCGAATCCGACGGGGTACCACCGATTGTTCACCGGGTAGAGCAACGGGCTGCCCGAATCACCGTTGCATGTACTGGCGGTGTTTTCTCTGGCCTGCCTGACACACAGGTCGCAGTTGCGTGTCGAGTTGCCGCACGATGTCGGATCGGATCGGCCATCATCCAGCCCCGGCATCTGTTCGTCGCCCTCGACGCGCACCTCGCGCGGCAGCATGCGGACTGCCCGGCGAAACTCGATCAGATCCGCGAGACCTTTCGGCCGACGCGGACGATCTCCTTAACGGGTCGCCGGGGCTAGCAGACGAGGAAACTCATGGCCGCTCTCGCGTCGGCGGCCCTCCGGTATACGTCCTTGAGTGCCACGAAGTGGAACTTAAGGTACTCATCATTGCCCTGGTCATTCGTGCTCTTGCCGTTTGGCGTTTCCCTGAACGCGGCCATGAGCCGCTCTAAGGTCACACCCTGCAACTGCTGCCAGTTCCGCTGTACTTCCTCGGCGTCGAGCATGCCCGACCAGACATAGGCGCTCTCCTCTTCAGCTTCATCGTCGCCGGTCGCGAGGAGAACGTTCCCTGTCACGATGCACTCACCGTCAAGACCGAGCACGTTAAGGCTTTCGGTGAGATCGAAGAAACTCCCGTCGATGTCGGCCTCCTCGCCGACTGGCTCCGAGCTGTGCATCGGCTGCAGGCTGGCAGTAAAGCCCATCGGTTTCGTCTCCCAGTCCATGATGTGACGCACCACCATAGAGCCACACGGAGGCCTTGTCGACGCGGCCGGGTAGGGCTGGTGAGGCCCGGACCAGACGCCCGGCGCGTCGCTGACGGCTTGGACGTGGACGTACCGCCAGGCGGTGGCTACGCCGATACCGAACCCGCCGGCCTGGGGTGAACCCTTGAGTTGCCAGTGTCGGTGCGTAGCCGATGTCGTGTAGACGGGCGATGCAGATCCGTAGGACGCTCATCTCGCAGGCCGAGGCGATCCCACCGATCCGGGGCCGATCGACCGCCACTACACCGGCCCACGCTGCCCTACGCCGACCCGTTCTTCGCCGCCGAGTGTCGCCCCACGCCGCCGGCCCGCTCTGATGGGTTCAAGTAGGCCGTCATCAGCTCCACCCGTCCCGTCTGGCGACGGATGGCCGGCGTGCGGTCATGACAGCAGCGGTAACCGGTCGGCGAGTTGGCCGAGTTCGTGCCGGTCCGCGTCGCTGATCGGACGCCGGCCGGTCGCGGCGGCGAGGAACCCGTGACCGGTCCAGCGCGGGCTGTCCGGCGGATCGCCGCCAAGCAGGTCGATGAATACGGGACGAGTGACCCGCAGCGCCGCGTCCGTTGTCCACGGTGGACGGTCGAGCGTGATCGCGACGTCGAGCGCGTGCGCCGCCACGGCGATGACCCGGGTCACGATCCACTCGGCCAGGACCATGGGCCCGACGCGAGGGATCAGCACGACGCGGGCGGTGTCGTCGCGTCGTAGGACGTCAAGCGTGTGCGCCGCCTCGCGGTCGAATCGGGCGGCCGCGTCCGGCACCGCGGCCGCGCCGCTCTGCGCGTGTTCGACGTTGCGTTGCCGGTAGGCGTCGGTGTCCCGCTCCGGTCGTCGGTAGTAGTCGGCCGCCGTTCGGGGCCGGTCGCGCGACGGGGCGTCGGGCAACGGCTCGTCGCCAACCCGGATGCTGTCGGCGATGTGGACGATCAGCTCGTGCAGGGTCCACGGCGGGCAGTTCGTCGTGATGGCGAGGTCGCCGGGTCTCAGCGTACGGATGACGGCCGACAGCGCGGCCGCTTCCCCGGCGAGGGCGTCAAGCACTGCAACAGATCCGGTCATCCAGCACTGGATACCCGGACGGGTCGGTCACCGCAACGCAATAGCGCCGAGCTGCCGGTCGTGACCATCACTGCGGTCACGTGCCCGGCTCGACGGTGTCGGTTGACTGCCGGTGGTCGATGCGCAGGTCCGGCGTGGACTCGTCGAACGTCTCCCGCGCCTCGGAGTCTTTCAGGATCTGCTCGGCCTGCATTTCGGGGTCGTCGCTGCCGGCAGCGCGCTCCTCCGGGAGCAGATGCGCGGCTCGTGTCTGGACGCGGTCGGACACCGGTTCGTTCATGCCGGCGTCCTACCCGTCGGGCACGCGGCGCAATCGGGCCGCGGCCACTCGCAGGTGTCGACCAGGGCCCGGGCGACCTGGTCGGCCGCCACCGGGTCGGTCAGGATCGTGTAGTGGTTGCAGTCGGCCACGAGCCGGGCCGTGAGCGGACTCTGCCGCGTCCACTGATCGACCAGCGGCTGTGGCAGCATCCCTGGTTCCTGGCCGAGCATTCCGCGTGGCGCGTACAACAGGTGCGCCGGCAGGCGCAGCGACCGTAGGTCCGCGCCGAACGCGGCGGCGCCGGCGAGCAGGTCGCGGCCGTCGGCCGCGACGGCGTCGGGGTTGACGCGGGACCGGATCGACCCGGGTTCGCCGGCGACGTCGTAGCGGACGTACGCCGCCAGGTCGTCGTTCCACGACGCCGCGAGAGCCGGATGGCTCCGGAAGAAGTCGACGTACGCCGCTTCGGAGGGGAACGTCATCCGCAGCCGGGCCACGGCCGGACCCACGGTTGCCGCCAGCACCGCGGCGGGGTCCGCGCCGGCCGGGACCGGCAGCGGCAGCCCGCCGTCGATCAGCACCAGGTGGACGAACAGGCTGGGAAACCTCGCCGCGGCCCGCAGCGCCGCGTACGCGCCCATCGACTGCCCGGTCAGCACCATCGGCTGCGGGAAATGTTTCGCGACCGCGGCGAGGTCCTCGGCGTGCCGGTCCATGCCGAAAGGGCCGGGGAGGGCGGAGCTGCGGCCCCGGCCGCGCAGGTCCACGGCGATCAACGTCCAGTCGGCCGGGAGCGCACGGGCCACCGCCACGAACGACATCGCCGACGCGGTGATGCCGTGCGCGGCCAGCACCACTTTGCCGTCACCGGGCTGCGCCGGCCCGAAGCGCAGCGCGTGCAGCGGGCCTTCCGGCGTGGGGATTTCAACGCTTCGCATTGTTCGCGGTGCCTACGCGACCAGCTGGTTACGGCGGACGTCGGACCACGTCCGGGTGTCGGTGCAGATGCCGCAGGCCGGTCCGTAGAACTCCGGGCGGGCTTCGGCGTCGCCCATCAGATGGAACCGGAACCAGGCCGTGGTGGGCGCGGCGAAGGGGCCCGGGTCGCCGACGATCGTGAGGTGGTCGGCGTTTCTGACTTCGCCGTAGATCGCCGGAATGTGATCGGCGTCGTTGTAGAAGTACCTCACCAGAGCCGGAAGGACGATGCTGTCGTTCTGCCCGGCCATCAGGAACGCCGGAACGTGGACGTTGTCGATGTCGGCGAGCGGGCCGGGCTGGATCGGGACGATGGTGTCGATGCGTGAGTCGGCGCCGACCACGATGGCCGCCGCGCCGCCCTGGGAGTGGCCGGAGGCACCGATGTGTCCCAGGTCGACCCGGCGGTAGAAGATGCTGGCCGGGTTGCCGTCGGCCTGGGCCAGGGCGTCGATACCCAGTCGCATGGAGATTCCGAGATTGGAGGTCGGCGTGTTGGCGGCCGAGACGATGAAGCCGTGGCTGGCCCAGTGCAGGAGCAGTTCCCGGTAGACCAGCGGCGCGGCGCCGGTGCCGTTGCCCCACACGATGACCGGGTGGCGGCGCGGGCTCGACGCGATGTCGCGCGGGTAGTAGAGGGTGTTGACGGCGCCCACCTGGACGGCGGTGGCGTACGGGCCCGGGGCGTCCCAGGCACCGTTGACCGACGGGAAGGTCGAGGCCGCGGCGGCAGCGTGGGCGGGGGTTGCGGTGGACGGCATGCCGGCGGCCAGCACGGCGACGCAGAGCGCCGCTGTGCCGGTGCGAAGCGCCGTGCGGAGCCGGGATACCGGGCGCGAACGATGAGACATGGTGCCTCCTCGGTTCAGTGGGGGTGAATGAATCGTCGTGCCGGCGCCGAGGTGCTGTCAGTCCGCACTTGCGGCAATGATTGACCCGCCGGTTTGGGCAATGTGACGATTCCTGGATGGCCGACCTGGACGACCGGATAGCCCGCCGACTTCCCGGTCTCACCCGCGACATCGTTGCCGAATGCGCTGCTGAGATCCCCTTCTACCGGCAGGTGCCGGCGGCGGAGCTGGCCGGCCAGGTCACCGAATCGGTGCATGCGGTCTTGGGTCTATTGCTGAAGATGCTGCGAGACGGAGAGGTGCTCGGCCCGGCCGAGCTGACCTGGGTGGTGGAGATGTCGGCGCGCCGGGCGCGCGACCATCTGCCACTCGAGGCGGCGCTGGCCGCCTACCTGATCGGAGCCCGGCTGTGGTGGCGGACGGTGACCGACGTCGCCACCCCCGACGACCTCGCCGAGGCGGGGACGCGCCTGCTGGATGGCCTGTCCAGCATGATGCCCGCCGTCGTCCTGGCCCACCTGCAGGCTCAGGAAGACCTGCGTAGCGAAGACAAGCGGGTCCGGCGCGAACTGCTGGCCGCCCTGCTCTCCGGGCACCCGTACGAGGCACTGGCGCAGGCGGCGCGGGTCGAGGTCGGTCGGCGGCACACGGTGCTCCGGCTGAAATTCTCGCCCCGGCCCGCGGACCGATTGGTGCAGGCGGCGATGGACGCGCACACCGGCACAGCCGTCCTGATGGACCACATCGACGGCATCGCGCTGCTGCCCGACGGAGTCGACCCGGAGTCCCTGATCGCCGACCTGCGTACGGCGCTGGACACCACCGTGCTGGCCGCCGCCGTCGAGGCCGCCGTCCCCGCCATGATCCCCACCGCGTCCGCGGAGGCACGCGAGGTGATGGACGTCGTCGGCATGACCGGCCGCACGGCGGGCCTGTACCGGTTCGACGACGTGCTCGTGGAGTATCAGCTGGCCCGTCCAGGGCCGGGACTGCGACGGCTGGCGGCCAAACTGGACCCGCTCGCCGATCACCCCTACCTGCTGGAGACCTTGCGCAGCTTCGTCCACCATGGCCACAACCGCCGGCAGACCGCTCTCGAACTGCACATCCACCGCAACACCCTGGACTACCGGCTCCAACGCATCACCACGCTGACCGGTCTCGACCCGGCCGTACCCGCACACGCCCGCATCCTGGACGCCGCCCTGACGGCCCGTTCCCTGACCGGCAACACCGCACGGCTCCCCTCGTGACGTGACGGACATTCCCGACCGGCTTGGCGGCCGGCAGCATGGGCGGATGGGTTCGATCACCAACCGGGTCATCGGGAAGTTTGTTGCACCACGTCCGGACCCGGCGGGGGTCAGTTCGGTCGAGCGGGAGTACCAGCGTCAGCCCTTCCGCGTGACGCGGCGGCGGGGTGCCTACCGGCACATCGTGCGTTCCGGCGCCCTGAACACCGAGGGATACGGGCGGCGGTAGCGGGGGGACCGCAGCTGCGCCGGAACGGCACACCGCCTCATCTGACGAACGCGCCCCAGGAATGCCTGGGACGCGTTCGCGGGTGGTCGATCCGGCTCAGTAGATGAGGTAGAGGTCGAAGCCACCGAGGTTGTGCGCCACGCATTGGTAGCCCCACACCTTCGGGCTGGAGTTGACGATCGCCTTCCCCATCTGCGCGCATTCCACCGCGGTCGTGTAGTGCGCGCGCCACACCGTCCGCTCCGTTGTCGCCTGCGCACCGCTCAGCGGCACCATCGCCACGGCGAGACCAAGCACACCAGCGGCCACAATCTTTCGCATTCCACAACTCCTGAGATAGCCGGACCAGTCTTTTATGAAGCCAGTGCTGTGCAGGATCGGCTGCACTCGGCAGAGCCAGCACGGTCGCGACGCGAGTCTTCCGAACCTCGCTACCGTGCCCGCTGCGGATGAACGTCCAGAAGCTAGCGAGGGCCTCTTTCACTCTCCTCTCAATCACCTGTCACCTCGATCGGCTCTCAATCGAGCGTCGATAATGGATTCATGCATGTCGGCCTCGTTGTTCCGGCGCCACTCCGCAGCGGGCCGTGGCATGGACTTTCCTGACATCGGCGTGCCGGCGATGGCCGTCGCGGTGGCGTCGGGGCCGTGGCTGCGCGGTCTGGTCTTCGCGCATTCCGTCGCTTACCGGCATCCGCTACGTCGACGATGCCCGACGTGCGGCGTCGTCGCTGTCCGGGTTGCGGGACGTGGCGTCCTGGCCGCTGCTCCGGTCGACGGCCGGTGCCATCTCTGTGGTGTGCCGCTGGGCCGGCCGGTTGGCACCGTCGAGGGGACCGCCGCCGCAGTGCTGGTGGTGCTTGCGTTGGTGGCGCCGTCGGGCTGGGTGCTGGCGGCGTGGTCGTGGACGGCGTTGCTCGGGATCGCGCTCGCCTATGTCGATCTCGCGGTACTGCGTCTGCCGGATGCGCTGACCGTGGCGGCGGGCCTTGGCAGCCTCGCCCTGCTCGGTGTCGCGGCGGTCGCGACCGACAGCCCCGGGCGTTGGTGGCAGGCGCTGGCCGGTGGACTCGGACTCGGCGTCCTGTATTCGATACCGATCCTGTCGAGGGCCATGGGCATGGGTCGCGGGGACAGGATGCTGGCCGTGGTCGTCGGCATCAACGTCGGCTGGCTCGGGCTCGCCGCGCTCGTCACCGCGACTGTGGCCACGGCGGCGATCGCGGCGGTGTACACGGTGGCGAAGCTGGTCGGGCGGCAGTTGCGGCTGACGGACCACGTTCCGGTGGGTCCGTTCATCCTGATTGGCGGGCTGGTGGCGATCGTTCGTCATGCGGTCTGAGCGCGGCGGTGCGCTGTCCCGAGCGCGGAGCGTGAGCCGTGGACGGCGCAGCACAGCAAGTCCCCGCTCATGTGACCCGGGGTCTACTAGGTCATCCTGGTCCTGTGCCCGAGCGTTCAGAGGCTGCCGTGGTCGCGTTGTTCGAGGCGGACAACGGCGACGGTGTGCTCGCCGCCCTTTCCGGCCTGTCCGATGACGTGCGGGTGCCGGCCTGGGAGGCGCTACGTAGGCGGCTGTGCGCGGTGCTCGGGCCGGAGCAGCGGCAGGGCCTGACCGATCAGGCCTGGAGCGAACGCATCCGGACCCGGGCCCTCCTGGCCCTGGCCGTGGGCCCGGTCGACGTGGCAAAGCGGGTGGGCTCGTACGTGTACCTGCATCCACCCGCGACCGACGTGGAACGGGTGCTCGCCTCACGAACGCGCGAGTGGCGCGAGGCGTTCACCGAGGCCACCTTGCACGCCGAGGCCGCCGAGACAGAGGTCGGTCTGTTCGGCCCCCTCTGGTGGGACATCTGGCGACGGCTGCGGCATCTGGAGCGGGCCGGGGCGCTGCGGCCGGACGGCACGTCGCCGCACTACCTCGTGCTGATGGTCAGGGGTCTGCTGTTCAGCGACTCCATAGTCGGCGCCATCGGTGCGGACCCCGAGTTGGCCGAACGGTCGATCTGGTCCCTGTTCGAGCCCGCGCCCGTTGTGCAGAAGGCCTTGCTGGGATCCGAGCGGTACTGGAACCCGGGCAACACCTGGCGGGTCGCGTTGGTTCGCCTGGCGCTGACCGGAATCCTCGATCGTCAGCGGCTCGCCGACGCCGCCGCGGTCGCCGCTGAGGACGGACGAATGAAGCGCAACCACCGCAGCTGGTACCGCAGGATTCCGCAGATGCTCGCCGACCCGGACCTCCTCCCGCAGGTGCCGGACCACGGTCCACCGCCGCCCGGCAACCAGCTGCGCCGGCCGAGCTGACACCGGCGACCCACCGCAACGGCGGCGGTTCTCGACTCAGCGGGCAACTCAGGAGAGGTCGGCGGCGGCCGTTCTCAGCGCGGTCACCAATCGGGTCGGAACCTCCGCGCCCCGGGCCGACGCGCCCAGCGCCCACCACGTCTGCGGCCCGTCCCCCGGCACCGCGACCCCCGCACAGCAGACGCCGCCCCGGAACTGCCCGTGCTCGACCACCACCTCGCCCGGCCGCAGGCGGCACACCTCGGCCTCGACCTCGGCGGGTTCGGTGGGCGTCGCCGGGGTGAAGCGGGGCATGCCGTGCGTGGCCAGCATTCTGCGCCGGGCCGGGCGGGCGAGCGTCGCCAACAGGGCCTTTCCCAGCGCGGTCGCGTGCACCGCGGTCTCCAGGCCGACCTGCAGGTCTTCGATCCACGGCGACCTGTCGCCCTCGACCAGGTCGACGATCACCAGGTGGTCGGCGGCCAGGCGGGCCAGGTAGGCCGTGTGGCCGGAGACGAGCGCCAGGTGACGCAGCACCGCGTGCGCCCGCGGCGGACGGTGGAAGCCGTCGACCATTTCGTGGAACCGCTCCGCGACCTGCGGGCCGGCGACGTACCCACCCGAGGGCAGCCGCACCAGGTAGCCCTCGTAGCAGAGGGTGCGGACCAGGTGGTAGGTGGTGGCCAGGTTGAGCCCGCATTGCCGGGCGATCACCTTGACCGGCACGGGGCGCGGTGCGGCCGAGACTCGCTCGATGATCCGCAGGGCGCGGGAGACGCTCTGGATCAGTCCAGTCGGCTGGGCTGGCATGCCACCAGCATGCCGCCGTGTGCCGGGCGGGCGGAACCCGGCGTCCCGGATCAGTATCTGAAAAACGCGGCCTTCCAGTCCCGGTCGGAGCCGGCACACGATGGCCCCATGGTTCCCCGCTGGGCACTCGACGCGTTGGCCGACGTCTACGACCCGTGCTGCCGGGAGAAGGGCATCTCCGTCGTCGACATGGGGCTGGTGCGTACCGTCTCGGAGGATGCCGGAAACGTCCGGGTCGAGCTGCTGCTGACCTCTGGTTGGTGCCCGTTCGCCGCGCGGGTGCTCACGGACGTGCACGACAGCATCGCCCGGCAGCCGGGCGTGAACGCCGTCGAGGTCGAGATCGTGTGGGACGAACCGTGGACGACCGACCGCCTCTCCCCCGCCGCCCGCCGGCAGTTGCGCTTCCTTCCCGATCCGGCGGCCGTCGAGGATCGCGACGCCTACCTTGCATCGAAAGGTCTGAAACCATGATCGACGACGTGTTCGTGTTCGACGGAGTCGCCCACGTGTTCAACTTCGAACCGAAGAACGCGTTCGGCAAGCCCGGAGAGATGTTCTCCAACCACCTCTACGCGTTCCACACCACGCTCACCCCGCCGGGCGAAACGGTACTGCCGCCCGAGGAGTTCCTGAAGCAGTGGACCGTGCCCGACATCCGGCAGATGGTCTACGACGAGTCCGACACCGACATGCTCGTCGCGATGCCGTTGCCGTTGACCGACCTCTTCCACGACGGCTTGAGCCCCTGGGAGGCGTGCGCCGACCTCGCCTCGCGCGACCCCGACCGCACCGTGTTCTGGGGCTCGGTCAACCCGCTCGAGGGGCGCAGAGCGCTGGACCTGATGGAGCGGCAGGTCGGCGAGTTCGGTGCGAAGGCGTTCAAGTTCTACAACGTGCGCTACGACTACGGGTCGCCGTACCCGTGGCGCATGGACGACCCGCGGGTGGCGTTCCCCGTGTTCGAGAAGGCGCAGGAGTTGGGCGTCAACCTGATCGGCGTCCACAAGGGAGTGCCGCTCGGACCGCAACCGATCGAACACACCCAGACCTGGGACATGGACGGCGCCGCGGCCAACTTCCCCGACATCAACTTCATCATCTACCACGTCGGGCTGCCGTTCCTCGACGAGACGTGTTGGCAGCTGATCCGCTACCCGAACCTGTACGCCTCACTCGCCGCGACGATCAACTTCCTGGTGCGCGCGCCGCGGATGTTCGCCGAGATCCTCGGCAAGCTCCTGTTCTGGTGCGGCGAAGACAAGATCGTCTACGGCTCGGAGGCGCCGATCTTCCACCCGCAGTGGGCGCTGCGCGCGTTCATGGACTTCGAGATCCCCGCCGACCTGTGCGAGGGCTACGGCTACCCGCAGCTCACCGACCAGGCGAAGCGGAAGATCCTCGGCGAGAACCTGCTGCGCCTGCACGGGATGGATGTCGATCAGGCCCGCGCCCGAGCCTGATCGACACGTCTGCCCACGAAGCCAGAACAAGCGGAGTTCAGGTTTCGGTCGACCCTGTCGAGCCGCTCTCGTCGCCGCCCCGAACCGCCCGCAGCAGCAGGTCCGACACGTCGGCCACCCGTACCTCCTCCGCCGCCTTGCCCTGCTGGACGCGGGTTGCCACGCCGTCGGTGAGCATGACGATGCAGTAGGGACAGGCCGCGGTCACCACGTCGGCCCCGGTTGCCAGCGCCTCGTCCGTGCGGTTCTCGTTGATGCGGGTGCCGATCTTCTCCTCCATCCACATGCGGGCGCCGCCGGCACCGCAGCAGAACGAGGTGGTCCGGTTGCGGGGCATCTCGTTGAACGTCAGTCCCGGAACGCTGCCGAGGATGTCGCGCGGTGGGCTGAACACCCGGTTGTGCCGGCCGAGGTAGCAGGGATCGTGGTAGGTGACCGTCGCGTCGACCGGATGGGCCGGCACGAGCCTTCCCTCGGCCACGAGCCGGGCCAGCAGTTGGGTGTGGTGCATCACCTCGTAGTTGCCGCCCAGTTGCGGGTACTCGTTGGCCAGCGCGTTGAAGCAGTGGGCGCAGGTCACCACGATCCTGCGCACGCCGGCCTCATTGAGGGTGGCCACGTTCTGCTGGGCCTTTTCCTGGAAGAGGAGTTCCTGGCCCATCCGGCGGGCCGGATCGCCCGTGCAGGTCTCGCCGCCGCCGAGCACCATGAACGACACCCCGGCCGTGTCGAGCAATTCCGCCACGGTTCGGGTGGTCCGCTTGGCGCGGTCGTCGAGGGATCCGGCGCAGCCGACCCACAGCAGGTAGTCGACGTCCTCCGGAATCCGGTCCGTCCCGTCGTCGCCGAGCACCCGGACGGTGAAGGGCAGGTCCTTCATCCATTCCAGGCGCGCGCCGGAGCCACGTCCCCAGGGATCGCCGGCCCGCTCGATGTTGCGCAGCATCACCCCGGCCTCGCGGGGGAACGCCGATTCGATCAGCACCTGGTAGCGCCGCATGTCGACGATGTGGTCGACGTGTTCGATGTCGACCGGGCACTGCTCGACGCACGCCCCGCACGTGACGCACGACCACAGGACGTCGGGATCGATGACGCCGCCGTCCCCGGCCGGCCCGACCAGCGGTCGCTCGGCCTCGGCCAGCACGTCGGCGGGCAGCGTCGCACGTTGCTCGTCGGATCCGGCCAGCAGGTACGGCGCCTTGGCAAGGGCGTGGTCGCGCAGGCTCATGATCAGCAGCTTGGGGTTCAACGGCTTTTCGGTGTTCCAGGCGGGGCACTGCGACTGGCAGCGGCCGCACTCCGTACACGTCCCGAAGTCGAGGAATCCCTTCCAGGTGAAGTCCTCGATGGACCCGCGGCCGATCTTGTCGTCCTCCCCCGGGTCTTCGAAGTCCACGGCTTTGCCGTTCGAGTACACCGGCTGCAGCGGCCCGAGCGCCCGCGGCCGGCGCGAGAACGCGACGTTGAGCGGGGCCAGGAAGATGTGCAGGTGCTTGGAGTGCACCACGAGAACGAGGAAGCCGAGGACCACACCGAGCGAGGCGAGGATTCCGACCGTCTCCAGTACGTCGTTGGCGGTGTCGCCCAACGGCTCGAGTACTTTCGCCGCTGCCTCCGACGCGAACGCTCCGTGCTCGAACGGAAAGTTGCCGGTGTTGATCTGTGCGCCCCGGTACAAAAGCAGCGTCCACATCACATTGAAGATCATGAACAGGACGAGCCACGCGCCGTCGAGGTGGGAGCCGAAGAAACGGGACTTCCGGCCGGCCCGCTTCGGGCTCTCCCGCAGCCGGATCACGGTGAAGACGACCAGCCCGCACAGCACCGCGACGATAAAGCAGTCTTCGACGAACCCCAGCCAGGCCTGCTGGCCGATGACCGGGATGGCGAAGTCGCGTTCGAACAACGCACCGAAACCCTCGACGATGGTGGCGCCCAGAATCACGAAGCCCCAGAACACGGCGAAGTGCGCCACGCCCGGCACGGTCCAGACGAGGAGCTTGCGCTGGCCGAGCACCTCGGTTCCGACGGCGCGCACTCGCGGGCCCACCGCATCGAGGCGCTCCGGCTCGACCGGCTGAGCGGCGCGTCCCAACCGGTACAGCAGCAGGATCCGCCGACCGGCGAGCGCGAACGCCGCGGCCGTCAGCATCAGCCCGAGCACAAGACGTAGAATCACCGGTTCCTCCGCAGGGTGGCCGATCGGGGGGTGACGGTTGACCGACGGCGCCGGATCTCCATGAGGAGTTCCGGCACGACCTGGTGAACATCGCCGACCACCGCGAGGTCGGCGATGCTGAAGATTGGCGCGGCGGGATCGTTGTCGACCGCCAGAACGGTTCCCGCGTCCGGTATGGCGGCCCGGTGACGTACCGAGCCGGACACTCCGAGGGCTATGTAAAGCTGCGGATGGACGACATGGCCAACGATGTCGATCCGCGCGTCCCGGTCGCACCAGCCGAGCTCGACCGCGGTATGGGTACCGCCGGCGACGCCACCGAGCGCATCGGCGAGTTGGTGGACCAGTTCGAAGGATCTGCGCGAACCGATGCCGCGACCACCGGCCACGATGACCGGGGCGGCCGTCAGCTCCGGCCGGGGCGCGGCGGCCGCCCGGACCCGCGAGACCAGGCGCGCGCCACGCCGCCGATCCGGGGTCGGCACGGCGGCCTCACGGAGGGTGGACGCGACCGGTGACTCACGCGGCTCGACCGCGTCGGTGCGCACCGCGCATACGGCGATGTCACCGACCACCCTCGACTCGACCAGAGGCGAGCCGGCCAGCATCGAATGGACGACGGCCGGTCCTGCGCCGGCCGCCCGGATGTCGATCACGTCATCGAAGAAGCGGGCGCCCAACCGCACCGCGACCCGGGCCGCGACCTCCTGCCCGACCCGCCCGACGGCGGCCATGATCGCTATCGGCCGGTCGCGGCGCGCAAGGGCCACGAGTGTCTCGACCCGGGTCGCGATCGGGAACTCGTCCGCTCCGGGCACGGTCACCATGTACACCGTGCCGGCGCCGAAGCGACCCAGTTCGGCGACGCTCGCCGTGTCGGCCACGCTGTCGAGCACCGCCGCCGGTACGCCGAGCCGCCGCGCGAGCGTCAGCAACGCGAAGGTCGAGCGGCACACCCGTCCGTCGTAGCCGCGGCGCTCGGCGAGGACCAGGACGGGACGGGCCGGGGCTGCTCCGGATGCGGGGACGATCACAGGAATCGGCGCTCGGTCAGGAAGTCCGCGACCCGGACGGCGACCGTGCAGGGATCCTCGGTCACCACGGCCGGCGACCTCTCACCGCGTTGCCGGCAGACGACGCGTGCGGCCGTCGCCGGCGTGCTCGGGCCGGCGTCCACGCCGGGCGCCGGCGCGCCGGACGTGTCGTCCCCGCGGTCGATCCCGAGATCGTCCAGCGACCAGGTACGGATCGGCTTGTGGCGGGCGGCGGCGATCGCCGTGAACCGCGGATACCAGGGGCGCCCGCAACGCGTGGTCACCGAGACCACCGCCGGCAGGTCCGCGACGAACGTCTCGACCCCCGCACCGTCGAGTCGACGGGTCTCCACCCGGTCCACCCGTACCCGGACGGCATCCGCGCCGCACAGCCCGGCCACGCCGAGCCGCTCGGCGATCATCGGTGGTACCGCCGACATCCCTGAGCCCGCTGCCGCGGAACCGCACACCACCAGGTCGAACCCGATCCGGGCCAGCGCCGCCGCGAGGGCGCGCGAGGTGGCCAGGGCATCACCGCCCGGCAGCCGCCCGTCGAGCACGTGGACGCCGTCTCCGGCCCCGAGGGCCAGCGCGGCACGCAACGACTCGACCGCCCCCGCCGGGCCCATCGTCAGTGCGGTCACCCGAACGTCGCGCCGCCACGGTGCGAGCCGCAGCGCCAGCCCCACGGCGCACGCGTCGACGTCGTTGATCCCGGCGCGACGGCCGGCACGCTGGACGGCCCGGTCACCGCCGACCGACCCGATGTCGATCACGTTCGGAACCTGCTTGACCAGTACAACGATCCGCACGCGCGTGGCCCCCGTCCAGAAGGCAGCCGCATCAACCTGACCGCGAGTCTAGGTCCACCGCGAGCCACCGAACAGGGCTGGCGGCGCGGTAAGATCCAATGATCTTCATCGACGTCCGGAACGGAACCCGCAGGTCAAGACCCGGCAACCAGAACGCCGTCGCAGAGCGTCACGACACGACCGCGGCACCCGTGACACCCACCGTCCACACCGGACAGATAGCTAGGGCGCCCGACCCGCGTCTCCGCAGGCCAGACGCCCTAACTACCTGATCCTGAGGCGCTGTCTTGGCGCGGGCCGACGAGTCCGAGCCGGGTGGCTTCTGACACGGCCATTCTGCGGTTCGGGACATCCAGCTTCGCGAGTACGGCGGAGACATGGTGATCGACGGTCTTCGTGGAGATGAACAGCTGCTTCGCGATCTCGGTGTTGGTGTGTCCACGACAGATCAGGTCGAGCACTTCGCGCTCGCGCCGAGTCAACAGCATCGGGTTCGTCCGGGTGGTGGCCTTCGGCCCGGTGGGGATCGACCGGATGCCGGCCTGGCGCATCCGCTGGCGGGTAAGTCGCGCTGCCGCTGTGGCGCCGAGTTCCTGGAAGATGCGCAGGGCCTCACGGAGGGTGGCCTCCTCGGCTGCGTCGAACAGGGCCATCGCCGTCTCGTACGGGCAGCCGAGCTCGGTCCATGCCTCCGCGGCTCGCACCCAGTCTTTGCACAGCTGCAGCCGGTACGGGTCTGCGATGTCGTCGTGCGGTGACCGGATCGAGCCGGTGCGGTGCAGCCACACGCCGATGGTCTGTGCCGCGATGGTCGCGAACGTACCGTCCAGCTGACCCCAGGGCGACCAGGAGCCGCCACCGTTGCTGCCGTTGGAGCCGATGTACTGCGTCGTCCCCCAGACCTGCCCACTCTGGTCGAGCCCGAACAGCGTCAACCCGCCGTTGGCGGCCGCTGTGACGGACAACGTGGACGGAGCGGTTGACATGTTGTTCGCGAAGCCGCCCATCCACTCGGACCAGCTTCCACTGTTGGGGGCCGACTGCCAAAGGTGCCATAGGTCGCCGTCGTTGTCGGTACCGAACACCTCGATCAGCCCGTTGCCGTTGGTCGCTGCGACGAGCGTCCACATATTTGTCGCAATCCGCGACCAGTCCGACCATGTGTCCGATCCGGCGGCCATTTGCGTGCGGACATGCGCGTGGTGGTACGTGTCGATTGCGAACATCGCCATGCGCCCGTCCGCGTTGGGCGTCACGGCCGTCGATATGAGCGGGACCTCCGACGTCCCGACGGCTCGCGTCGGCCGGGTGTCGGCCTGGACTCTCGTCCCGAAGCCGATCGAAACGGCAAGGGCAAGGAGAATGGCGGCCGCCATTCGTCGCCCACGTTTGCCTACGGCGATTTTCTGCATCTCAGCACCCTTTCTTCTCGGTGTGCGCAACCGTACGAACGCCGGCCGTGGGCGGGCATCGGGAGGAACTACCTAGATTGACGGCCGCGACACCAAGGTTGCCGGGTCCGTGCCACGATCGGTCCATGCCCTGACAGTCGGAATCAACCACGTCACAGCCGTCACGGCCGACCTCGACCGCCTCGTGCGGTTCTACTCCGACATGTTCGGCGCGGAGAAGGTCTTTGAGGGCCGAGCGGCGAACGGGCATCCCCGGATGGCGATCGTCGAACTTGGCGGTACGAGGCCGGCGACGGGCCGCCTCACCAACCGCGTCGGCCAGCCCGTCGGTCGCTTACGCCATCAGGTCCTTCGCGGAGTCGTCGCTGACCGCTCCGGCGAAGAGGTCGAGGAACCGGCCCGCGAGGCGTGCGCCACCGGAGAGTGCTGTCGCTGTCAGGTCGGTCAACCAGCCGATGTTGGCGAACAGCAGTCCTCGCCGCACGGGTACGAACAGAGACCCGACTGTAAGGCTTCAGACCTTCTCCGGGTGTCGGTAACCCGCCGCCTGCAGGGTGAACAGGCGCGCGTAGGCGCCGCTGGCGCTCATCAGTTCGGCGTGACCGCCCTTCTCGACGATGCGGCCGTCGGCCAGCACGACGATGAGGTCGGCGTCCCGCACGGCGCCGAGGCGGTGTGAGATGAGCAGGCTCGTGCGGCCGTGCCGGTGGTCGCGCAGCCGTTGGTGTATCTGGTGTTCGGCCTCCGCGTCGAGGCCCGCGCTCGGCTCATCGAGGATCAGCAGGTCGCACCGGTCACGCATCAGGGTCCGGGCGAGGGCCAACCGCTGCCACTGCCCGCCGGACAGCATCACGCCGGTCTCCGGGTTGTCCTTGTCGCTCTCTTTGAAGAACATGCGGCTCAACAGGGTGTCGTACCCGCGTGCCGTCGCCTCGATCGCGTCGTGCACGTCGGCGGTGCGGGCGGCGTGCTCGATCCGGGAGCGGTCCGCGAAGCCGTCGAGGTCACCGAGACCGACGTTCTCCGCCGCGGTGAGGTCGTAGGCCATGAAGTCCTGGAACAGGACGCCGATCCGACGACGCAGCTCCGCCGGCGCTACGGTCCGGATGTCGACGCCGTCCCAGTGGATGGCGCCGCGATCCGGGTCGTAGAGGCGGCACAGCAGCTTCACCAGCGTGCTCTTGCCCGCGCCGTTGAGACCGACGAGCGCCACCGACCGTCCATAGGGGAGGGTCAGGTCAAGGCCCTGGAGAACCCACGCGTGGGCCGGGTCGTACCGGAACCAGACGTCGCGGAACTCGATACCTCGCCGGAGCGGTGCCAGTGCGCCCGGCGGTGCACAGGGTAGATCGGGTGGCTGGCTCGTCGCCTCCGCGAAGTGGTCGAACATCAGCAGCGCCTGGTATCCCTGGGCGATGCCGGTCACCAGAGTGCTCAGCGCGGCCTGGACGCCGGCGACCGCCGCGACGAAAGCGGTCACGTCGCCGGGGCTCAGCCCGCCGTTCGCCGCTGTCCGCACCGCCCAGATCAACCCGCCACCGGTCACCGTGGCGCTCAGCGCCGCCAGCAGGAACTGCACGCGCAGCACGCGGCGATCGATGTCCCGCTCGCCGGCCTGGACGGCGCACAACTCGGCGAGCACCCGGGTCTTGAAGAAGTCGCCGAGGCCGAACAGCCGGATCTCCTTGACGGCCTGCAGGTCCGTGATCAGGCGGCCGTAGAAGATCTGCCGCCGGACGGCAGGCGACAGGGAGACAATCATGCTGAGGCGCTTCTTCGACAGCAGGATCTGGGCGACCAGCGCCGGGATCGCCGCGGCCAGCACGATGCCGGTCATCACAGGGCTGAGCACGAACAGCGTGGCGGTGAGCGACAACGCTGTGATGACGGCCCGGCCGACGTCGAGCACGCCGGTGGTCACCGGGGCGAGGGCGCCACCGGTGGCCTGCGAGGCCATCCGCAGCGTGTCCAGGAAACGGGGACTCTCGAACCGCGACAGTCCCTGGAACGAGTTGACGGCGGTGTAGAGCCGGTCCTGCATGAGGCGGTCCAGCCGCCGGCGCTGTTCGGTACCAAGGTATGTGGTCAGTTGCGGCGCCGCGGCGGTGGCCAGACCGGCCGCGGCCAGGCCGACCGACCAGCCGAGCAGCGCTGGTGCGGATTTCCCGGTCGCGAGCCCGTCGATGATGAACTTCGTCAGCCAGGCCACCGCCGCCGGTAGGAGTCCCAGCGTCACCGCGATGGCCAGTTGCCCGGCGGCGAGCCACGGACCGGCTCTGAACGCCAGGACCCAGACACCGGTGAGCCGTCTCACCCGGTGTCGGGAGCCTTCGGTTGTCGCGGCAGATCCCCCCGCCGTCATGACCGGCTGAACTCCGCCAGGCCCTGCACCGAGACGGCCGCGTCGACGATGGCGCCGCCTGGGTCCAGGCGCAGGAAGGTGGGGAACGCGCCGATGCCCAGCCCTTTGATCACGGTCATTGTCTCCGGTGCGAGCACCACGTGCGTGGCGCCCTTGAGGATCTGGACCAGGTCTTCGGTCTCGGAGCCGGACCCGGCGACCAGCGCCAGCGTCTTCCCTGCCGCCATACGGCCGGCCTGCTCGGTGAACAGCGGCGCCTGGGTGTGGCACGGGGCGCAGCCCGGTGAGAAAATTCCGATCAGCTCCACCTCGCCCGTCATGCTCTCCCGCGAGACGGCCGTTCCCTCGACGGTGGTCGCCGAGAACTCGGGCAACTCCCGGCCCATCAGCCTGTCCCGGTCGACGCCCGTCGAGGCACCACCCGCACCGGAGAGCCGCCCGAGCTGGTCGGTGTGCTCGCGCAACCGCCGCAGCACGGCGAAGGTCAACAACAGGTCGACGATGCAGAGCACACCCACGAGCACGACGGCGGCGGCGAGGAAAGGCATCCTGAGGTCATCTCCTTACGGCGGCGGTCCCTGACCGGCCGGGCCGGTCAGGGAGACCGTGAGCGTCGACTAGTTGCGCCGGATCACCTAACAGCACCAGCTGTTCAATTGGACGGCGGTGCACGACGTGCAGTAGCTTGCGCCACCGCAACTGCCGCACATTCTGCCGTACCACCGGCAGGGGTAGTTGTGTGCCGAGTCGCCGCAGAAGCACGCCTCCCACCACTCCGCCTGCGCGCCCACACCCTCGCAGGCCGACGCCGACGTCTTCGGCACAAGCCGCTGCAGCAGGCGGTCACCCAGCCTGCTCACAACACCCAACATGGAAACCCCTTCCCGACACGAAGGCCTCATCGGCTTCCGGACACTATCGGTTATCGTGATCTCGTATCGCTGTCGTACCGGTAACGTCGGCACGCGATATCCGGCGCACAACTACGCCCAGCAGGTCGTTTGCGGAGAAGAAACCGCGCTGACGCGAGTCGATGCTCGCCGGGCTGTCGCCGATAACCACCAACGCATCCGGTGGGACCCGGTCGGCGTCGACCGCGTTCTGCACGGCCGGCGGAACGGGATCTCCGGGCAGTGCTACCGCCCGCTTGACGTTCCACCGGCGGCCGTCGAGCGACCGTTGAGCGATCCCGGTGAGTTCGAAGCCGTCGGCCGGCGGTTCGAGGACGACGATGTCGCCCCGGCGCACACGTGCGAGTCCACGCCGGCGGATCAGCACGCGATCGCCCGGATACAACGACGGTTCCATGCTGGAGCCGTCGACCGTCACCAGCACCAGACTGCGGCGGGCCCACCGGGCCACCCCTGCGATGATCGCGACGACGACGAGAACGATGCCCACCACCCAGCCCACCGGCCGGAGTGTACGTCCGTTCCTCGATCCAATTGCTTTCGTACGGTCCGCAAGTACGTTCGCGTCCGTGATCTCGGCCCCAGGCCCTGGAGGTGACCCATCGACCGCCGTTCCTTCCTGGCGCTGACCGGTGTCAGCACCGCCGCGTTGGTGCTCGGTTCCGGCATCCCGCCGCCGCCAGCCATGACGGCCCGGTACCCGCCGACCCGTTCAGGCTGGGCGTCGCCTCCGGCGACCCGCGTCCCGATGGCGTGGTGCTGTGGACCCGCCTCGCGCCCGAACCGCCGGCCGGGGACGGCCATGGCGGCATGCCCCGCCCGCCGTACACGGTGGCGTACGAGGCCGCCGAGGACGAGGGCTTCCGCCGGATCGCGGCCCGCGGGCATGCGTTGGCCACATCGCGGCGATCTGCGGCCCGTACTGGACCGGCGTCCTCAGTGCGACCGCGGCCATCCCCGCCCCGGTCAGCCGATGTGTGGTGACGTGCACGGTTCATTCGGTGATTCCGTACATGCTGTGCAGGGTCGCGCGTGGCGCCGTCGAGGAAACCCACCACCGCCGGATGTCGTCTGGGTCTATCGCCTCGCCACCGAAAATCACCTGTCGCAGATCGGGCAGGTGGAGGTCGTTGTCGATGACGGCGGAGAGCAGGCGGCGGAAGACGGACGGCACGATGTTGAGAACCGTGACGCCTTCCCGGCGCACAACCTCCGCGAAGGTGACACCGTCGGTCACCGCGTCACCGGGCACGAGCACACACCTACCAGGCATCCGGCACCTCATCGCCGAAGCCGCCATCGACCCCGCCCGGCCGTCATTCACCACCGCCCTACGCGCGGTCCGCCGATGGATCACCACCACCGCCACCATTCGCGCTTTGACCACCACTCTCGTGACCATAGCGGGCCGCAGAACCGATATCTGGAGCCGGCAGCAATTGAGTCCTTACCCGACAGTTCCGCGACGCGCAGGCGGTGCAAACCGTCGATGACCCGCATTGACGACCGGTGCACCAGCACCGGCGGCAAACCGCTTCGACCTCGGCCAGCCGCCGGACGTGCTCACCATCCTCACCGGCCAGCCGCGGCGACTCCCCGACAACCAGAGAACTGATCGGCACCGTCCGGCTAACCCACCGAAATTTGCGTCATCACCGCCGGACAACGCCATTTCGCACTCCAAATCTGTGGGCAAGAGGTGCGCACCGGTCCTGTTGACCTGCCTTTCCCACATCGCACTCCCGGTTCAACTCGCTGTCGGGAGGCTCATGCCTTCGGGATCGGCAGGCTTTTCCACCAAGCGGAGATCAGCCTCGTACTGCTGGTTGATGAGCTGCGGAGATGGCTTCGCATTGAAGCATCCACCGACGATGTCGCCGACGAACTGTCGTCACAGTTACCGCAAGCAGAATCAATTGGATATACGGCGCCAACGCGCCGCACAGAGAGTAGAGACCCAGGCTTTCGGCCAACTTCTGCCCACTTTCGTATGGACACGAGCGGCAACAGGGACAGTTGGTGAACCTCGGGTTCGACTACGAATTGTCACAGTTGACGGTCCCGCATGGTCGGGTCGGCACGCGGTCCGGTCAGCCGTCCCGGGGGGCCAGCTACGTTCGGTTACGGTGGGACGGATGCGCGTGCCGGACGCGCGGCATTGGGGGGCATGAGCGGTGGACTTCCACGTGCTGGGGACGCTTGAGGTGGCAATCGCTGGCCGACGCATCACCGTCAGCGCGGTCAAGCACCGGATCCTGCTGGCCGCGCTGCTGGTCCACGCTAACGAGGTGGTCTCCCTGGACCGGCTGGGCGCGTTCATCTGGTCCGACGCGCCGCCGGCCGACGAACGGGCGGCGATCCAAACCTACGTCACCCGGCTGCGCCACCTGGTTACCGGGTGTGACGGTGAAACCAAGATCCACTTTCGTGGCAACGGCTACCAGATCGAGGTCGACGAGACCGCTGTGGACCTGGGCGTGTTCGCCGCCACGGTACGGACGGCCGACGAGGCGGCCGCTGGTGACGACCTCGAAGGCGAGGCTGCCGCCCTGCACGAGGCGATGGCCCTGTGGCGCGACCAGCCTCTCGCCGACGTCCCGTCCGAGGCGCTCCGGCAGGAGGTGGTGCCGCGCCTCCTCGAGTGGCGGATGGCGGTCCTCCAGCGGAGAGTCGAGCTCGACCTGCGGCTGGGCCGACACGCCGAACTGGTCGCCGAACTGGTGGGCCTGACCGATAGTTACCCGGTCAGCGAACGGCTGTGGGCGGCGCTAATGACCGCGCTGTACCGGTGCGGGCGGCGGGCGGAAGCCCTGACGGCGTTCCAGACGGTACGGGCGTACCTCGCCGACGAACTCGGGGTCGATCCGGGAGAGCAGCTTCGCGACCTGCATCACGCGGTGCTCAATGACAACGTGCCGACGGTACCCGCCCGCCCGACGGTCCGCCGGCCGGTCCTTCCCGCCGAGCAGCCTTCCGCCACCGAGTGGCTCGGCCAGTGCCGGCTGCCGCTGGACACGCCCGATCTGGTGGGGCGTAAGAAGGTGAACTCCGCCATCCTCCATGCCCTCCGGGCGTCGGTGGCCGGTGTCGGCGTGCCGACCGTCGCCATCACGGGCCCGCCCGGCGTCGGCAAATCCGCGCTCGCCGTCCGGGTGGCGCACGAACTGCGTGCCGACTATCCGGACGGGCAATGGTTCGTGCGCCTCGACGGCACCGGTGCCGACCGCCGACCGCCCGGCCAGGTACTCGACGAGCTGCTGCGCACTGCCGGAGTGGACCCCAGCACGATTCCGGGCGGCGAAGCGCAACGGGCCGGTACGCTGCGCGCCAGGCTAGCCGACCACCGTGTCCTGCTGGTACTCGACGACGCCGCGAACGTCGCGCAGGTCGCGCCGCTGCTACCGGGTACGCCCGGCTGCGCCGTCCTGATAACCAGTCGCAACGAGCTGGGCGGCCTGGCCGTCCTGCACGGCGCGCTCCGGTACCCGCTGGATTCGCTGGACGCCGACGCGGCCGGGGAGTTGCTCCGCCGCGCGCTCGGACCCCAGCGCCTGGCCGCTGAGCCGACGGCCGTCACCGAGCTGGCCGAACTGTGCGGCCGGCTGCCCCTGGCGCTGCGCATCGTGGTGGCCAACCTCGCCAGCCGACCGCACACGACGATCGACGGATACGTCACCGAGCTACGGGCCGACGACCGGTTGGCCAGACTCGCGGTGCCCGGTGACACGCAGATCGCGGTGCGGGGGGCTTTTGACCTGTCGTACTCGTCGCTGCCGGCCGTCGCCGGCCGTGCGTTCCGACTTCTCGGCCTGGTGCCCGGAGGCGACTTCGACGCCGCCGCGATGGGAGCGTTGATCGGCGCCGGCGCCGCAACGGCGGCCGCCCTGCTGGAAACACTCGCCTCGGCAAGCCTCATCGAGCAGCACGCGGCGAAGCGGTTCCGCTTCCACGACCTGATCCGGTTGTACTCCGCCGAGCGCGTGGCCGCCGACGAGCCCCCCGATGACCGCGACGCCGCCACCCGGCGGCTGCTCGACTGGTACCTGCACACCGCCCACGCCGCAGCGAGACGGTTCGACCCCGCCTACGCCGAGTCCGCGCCACCGGCACCGCCGGCCGAGACACCGATCAGGTCGTTCCCCACCGACCGCGCCGCCATGGACTGGTTCGACGCCGAACGGGGCAACCTCGTCGCCGCGATCCGCCACGCCGCCGACCGCGGCTACCCCCCGTACCCGTGGCTGCTGTTCCAAGCGATCCGCCTTGACCTCCTGCACCGCAACCACACCGACGAGTGGGCCGCGTCGGTGTCGGCCGCCACCAGTGCCGCTGAGATCGCGGGCGACGCGCCCGCACTGGCCGAGCTGCACCTGAGCCAGGGAACACTGAGCTGGGCGACGGGCCGGTACGCCGACGCCGACGCCCAGTTACACGCCGCCGTGCGGATGGCCCGCGACGCCGGCCGGCCCATCGTGGCCGCACGGGCATTGAACAACCTCGGCCTCGTCCACCTGGAGCTGGGTCAACTGGACACGGCCAGCCGGTACCTCGCCGAGGCAGCCGAGCCGCCCGAGGTCCTGGACGCCGTTCGCGGCCTGGGCGCCGCCGTGTTCAGCAACCTGGGCATCGCCCGCCTCGAACGCGGCGAACTCCGCGCGGCCGCGGAGTCGTTAACGCGAGCGGCGGCCGCCAACCGCGCCAACGGCAGCCTCCGTGGCGAGGAGAACGCCGAGATCAACCTCGGCCATGTCCACCGCCTGCTCGGCAATCTCGACACCGCTACCGGGCATCTGCTGCGGGCCCTGCACCTGACCCGACACATCGGCGCCCGCCCGGACGAGGCCGGCGCGCTCGTCGGGCTCGCCGGCATCTACCGCGACAGCGGCCGGTACTCCTCCGCGCTGGAGGCCGGACTGGCATCGCTGTCGGTCGCGAGGGCCGTCGGCCACCGCCGGTCCGAGTCGGACGCGCTCGTCGAACTCGGAGCGATCGCCCTGGATACCGGACAGTCGGCACTCGCCCGGGACCGGTACACGACGGCCCGCGAACTGGCCCGCGACCTCGGCTACCGACGCGTGGAAGCCCAGGCCCTGACCGGCCTGGCTCTGGCCGGCGCGGCATTGGCCGGCTACCGCGTCACCGGCATGGACCTGCCGGGGACGCCGGCTGAGGCAGCGGCCGAGGCGGCGGTCAGCGTGCATTTTGGGCGGGCCGAGCAGGCGCTGGCGCTGGCGCGCCAAGCCGGCCTGCGGATTCTGGAGGCCGGGGCACTCATCGCGTACGGCCGGATCGCGGTCGCCACGGGCCGTTTCGGTCTCGCCGCCCAGTGCGCCGCACAGGCGCTCGCCCTGCATCGAGCGGCAGAGTGTCCGCGCGGACAGGCTGAGGCGCGGACCATACTTGCCGCGATTCCACGCGCCGTGCGGGAGCAGCCGTGCGTCGCCAGATAGGGGTATGCCAGACCTGACGCGAGCGCCCAGTCGCTGCGCCGCGGCAGCACGCGCGCGGTCGGCACGGTGAAGGGTGAAAATCTGCCGGTTTCGCCCGCGGCGAACACCATGCTGAATCGCGCCCTGCAACGCGCCGTCTACCTACACGCCAAACAGTCCTACCTCAACTACCACATCGCGTTGACCCTGGGCTGGCCCATCGCCATCGGTGTCATCGAAGCTGCTGCAGCTACGTGGTCAAGGACCGCCTCGACGTCACCGGCCGCCCGCTGGAGCCTGCCCGGCGCCGAAGCTGTCCGGCTTGCGCGCCGTGCAGGGGATTGACGGCGCGGTCGTCGCCGGCGTGACAGGTTCGCCCGTCCCTGATCTCACCGCGCACGATACGTCCGTTCCGGCGAACCCGGGGATTCCTGAGCGCGGGCGGCCCGCTATGAAGGCGTGCGAACGTTCGCGGTCGGTCCTTGGAACTCGTGGCCGTGTGCGCGGGTCCACTGTTCGAACGTGCGCGGCTCATGCCTGGTTATGTTCCGCACGGTCGGGTGGACGTGCGACTCGTCGAGGACGCCGTCGCCATAGAAGTTGAAGAAGGCATCGACGTACTCGGTGGGCATGGTCCGGTCCATCTCCTCCCGTGTTTCAGCGTCTGTCATGCCATGGCAGTGCAGGTTCCGCCCGAGGACCTTCGCGAGCACGGAGACCTGGTCGGCGGGCAGCAGGAACTCCGGGCCGGTCAGCTCGTGGATCTGCCCGTCATGGCCGCCTAACAGCACTTGTACCGCGACGGCTGCAATGTCGTAGGGATCGATGGTGGCGGCCCGCGCGGTAGGAAACGGCACGCGCACCACGTCGCCGGCCGCGAGTTGCGGTCGCCAACGCAGGGCGTTGGACATGAAGGCCCTGGGCCGAAGGAGAGTCCATGAAAGTTCTGACTCCCGAACGGCGCGCTCGGAGAGGATCATGTATCGAGAAATGGCGTTGTTGAGGTCGCCGAGGGCGGCCGAGGAGCCAGACAGCAGCACGACCCGCTTCACCCCGGCCCGCCGTGCCCGCGCCAGCAGGGCCGCGGGTGAACTCCCGGCGTTGGAAGAGGACGTGGCCGGTAAAAGCCACAAGGGCGAGCCCGATGCCGAGGCTGGCCGCCCACGGCAGGGTGAGCCGGTCGGCGCCGCGGATCGCGAGACAGAAGGCGACGCCGAAAATGAGCGAGTTGAGTGCTCCCACCATGTTGGCCATGGTGTATAGCATCTGCCAGAACGACGGCCGCATGCCCATGCTGCGGAGGGCGGCCGAGGCCTCGTCCGGATCGTCGGCGCGATCGGTGATGTCGGCGAACCAGTAGGCGCCGGCCGGTGACTGGTCCGCATACCAGCGCCGTATCCGTTGGATACGGGTGAGGTATCGCATGCTCTCGACGCCGGTCTGCACCAGACGCGCGAAGGTGAACCAGCCGAGCAGCAGAATGGCGGGCAGTACCGCCGCGGCGAACAGCGTCAAGCGGCTACTGTCACCTGCGACGAACCCGAGCGCGATCAGACCGCTGGAGACCGCACCCAGGTAGATTGACGCGCGACCGTTGGCCTCGCCGATCGTGCCGCCACGCGCTGTCTGCAGGACGAAATGCTCGGTCGTGAGAATGGTGAGGAGGCTGCCGTCCGGCGTGGACGGAGGTGAGTCGGTCATCGTGGACCCCTTACATCGCAACGGGTTCGAACACAGGGGTAGAAGGACCCGGCCGGGCGCGGTCGCGGGGGAGCGGATCGTCAGGCGACCGGCCGCGAGCGCATGGCTGCGGCAACGGACGCCGGTCGGATCTCGGGCTCTTGCCCGGTAGCGGAGGCGGCGCGACGCCTCGACGACGTAAGGATCCTTACCTACCAGGTCGGCTCATGGTATGGCGATCAACGCGGTCCTGACAAGAAGGTGCGAGCTGTTCGGTGCCCGGGATCGCGGATTTCGGCTTGGTCGAACAGGGCGGTGACCATGGGCGCGACACCGTGCTCCAGCGACGCGTTCACCTTCCGGCCGTGGGCGCGTGGTCCGTTGCGGCGTGCGGCGCGTTCGGCAGCGTCGGCGGGAAGGATATCGGCGGCGGTGCGTGGGGCGGGTGCGGCGTCATAGACCGCGGTCACCACCGCCATGCGGGTGCGGCCGGTCGGGGCGCCGACGGTTCGCGTAGATCGGCGGGGATCATGTTCACCCCGCCCCGCGGCGCGCCGGACCGGCGTCCACAGTGGACGGTCCGCAAACCATCATGGCGGTAAATCCGTGGATTTTGGCACCGGACGCACGCAGATCCCGGCTCACCCGTTCATAGACTGGTGACCTTGGATCGCCGATGACGCCATGCGGTCACGGCCCCTTCCCTCCGTGCGCCACCGCCCCGATACGGGAGGACCGATTGCGTATATGTCTGATCGAAGCCCAACGACACATCGCCCGCGAGTACACCGAGGCGTTCGAACGGTACGGGCTCGAGGTCGCCAGTAAACGGAGCCTCCGTGGTGCCACCGGCCTGTCGGTCGACCTGTTTGTCGTGGACGTGGACGCCGTCGCGTCGACGGACCTGATCTGGTTCCTCGAACGGGTGGGCAGGCGGGTGCCGGTCGTGCTCGCCCGGCAGCCGATCGGGCCGCAACTCGTCCAGGTCATGCGATCGGTGGCCAACGCCGGTGTCGTCGTCCCCGACGAGCACGGCGACGGAATCGTCGCGGTGCTCACGCGGTCCACGACACCCGGGAACCACCCCGGGAACCACGACGCGGAGCCCAACACCACCCAGCTCTCACCGCGGGAACGGCAGGTCCTCCAGCAGATCGCGCAGGGCCGCACCCACCGTCAGATCGCCCGGGCGCTCGACATCAGCGAGCACACCGTCGACACGTACGTCAAACGGGTGCGGTCGAAGCTGGGTGCCGGCAACAAGGCTCAGCTGACCCGCATCGCGTTGAGCGGCGAGTGACGTGCCCCCGGTCGACGCCGGCCTGGTCCACGACCGCGTGGCGACGCTGGTGGCGCAGGCGGTGGGCGCAACCGTCGCCGACGCCGACGACTACTTCGACGTGGGCGGGGACTCGCGCCGGGCGACCCTGCTGGTGCGGGCCATCCAGGAGGAGTTCCGTGTGCCCCTGTCGCTTCGCACGTTCTTCGAGGAGCCAACGGTCGAGGCGCTCTCCGGTGCTGTCGTGCGTCTCCTCCGATCGTCGGAACCGCCCGCGCCCGGACAGACAGATGGAGTGATCGATGCAGACCTTTGACGTGGTCGTTGCGGGCAACGGCGTGCTGGGCCAGTCCGTCGCCGCGGCCGCCGCGTGGGCCGGGCTCCGGGTCGCGGTGGTCGGCGACCCGCAGCGGCCCGCCGCCGCCTCATCCGCAGCCGGCGCGATGCTCGGTTGCTTCGGCGAGGTGACCCCGACCCTGCTGCGGTCCGAGGCCGGCCGGCAGAAGCTGGCGGCCACGGTGCGCGCGCACCACCTCTGGCCGTCGTGGCTGGAGCGGCTGGAGGAAACGGCGCCGGACGCGCCGCTGCGGCGGGCCGACGACACGATGGTCCTGCTCAACACGGTGGGGACCGCCGACATCGACGACGCCGGGTACGCCTCGATCCGCCAGGCTCTGGACGTGTACGACGAGCCGTACGAGGACGTCGACGTCGAGGATGTCCCCGGGCTCGACCCGGACCCGCTGGCGCGGCCGCTGCGCGCGATGCGGCTGCCCCGGGAGGGCGCCGTCGACGCCGCCGCGCTGTTGACCGCGCTGGAGCGCGCCATCGACGCCGCCGGCGGTGTCCGTGTCGCGGGGACGGTGGACGCGGTGCTGCACGACGCCGGCCGGGTCACCGGGCTGGCGCTGGCCGACGGCACCCGGATCTCCGGCGACCAGGTCGTGCTGGCCTGCGGTGCGGCCACCCAGCGGCTGATCGACGGGGTCGACGACCTCAACGTGCGGATTCCCCGCCTGGTGCACGGCCACGGCGTGTCCGTCGTCGTGCGGACCGCCGCCGGGACCCCGCCCGCGCGATCCGTCCTGCGCACGCCGAACCGGTCGTTCGCCTGCGGTCTGCACCTCGTGCCGCGGTCCTCCGGCACGGTCTATCTCGGCGCGACAAACGCCATCCACTTCGACGAGCCGGCCGGGCCCGGCATCGACGACGTCACGTTCCTCCTCGGATGCGCGGTCCACCAGCTCGACCGGCGGCTGCGGGTC
Source organism: Virgisporangium aurantiacum (assembly GCF_016863635.1). Classification (GTDB taxonomy): domain Bacteria; phylum Actinomycetota; class Actinomycetes; order Mycobacteriales; family Micromonosporaceae; genus Virgisporangium; species Virgisporangium aurantiacum. The sequence goes on from NZ_BOPG01000076.1 coordinate 36,339, forward strand.
GCGTCCGTCGAGCGCCTGCAGTCCGGCAGCCGGCCGGCGTCGTTCGACGGCTTCCCGCTGATCGGCGAGACCTCGCTGGCCGGCCTGTGGCTCGCGTCGGGCACCTACCGCGATGGTCTGCACCTGTCCCCGCTGGTGGCCGGCTACCTCACCGAACGGTTGCAGGGTAAGGGCGCGCCCGACGACCTCGATGCGTTCCGGCCCGAGCGGCCGCCGATCCAGGCGTTCACCCGCGAGGAGATCGTCGACCAGGCGGGGCAGCACATCCTGGCGTCGGGGTACGAGCGGAACTGGACCCTGCCGCTGGACTGGCCGGCGGTGCTGGACGAGCTGTTCCGGGACCGGCACCTGACCTTCGCCTACGCGCTGAGCGACCGGTACACCCCGCCACCGGAGATCCTCGTCGCGCTGCTGCGCGCGCCCGCCGACGTGCGCGACCGGTACCGCCGGCACCTGCGGCGGGTCCGCGACGCCTGGAGCTGACCGTCAGGAGGGCCCGGTCAGGCCGAGGTCGCGGTAGACCGAGCGTACGACCCGCCGCTTGCGGGTCCGGTCCGCCGTGCGGGGCACCATGCCGTTGCAGACGAGCACGACCGCGACGCCGGTGTCGAGGTCGGCGAAGACCAGCGACGACCGCACCCCGGTGTGTCCGATCACCGCCGTGCCGGCCGGGAGACCGAACGGCAGCGGGTCGACACAGCAGCCGAGCCCCCAGCGGATGTCGACGCCCCGGTACACCGGATCCGCGAGGCCCGACCGGTGGGTCTCGGCGAGCCGGCTCCGCCACTCCGCCGGCACGAGGTCCGGCCGGCGCCAGCCGGCCAGGCACTCGATCACGCGGCCCAGCTCCGCCGCCGGGCCGCGCGCGCCGATGCCCGGCCACCGCTGGCCGGTCCACCGGGCGTCGTCCAGGTCCACCGGCTCCGGGATCCCGTCGGGTTCGACCGCCCACAGTTGAGCCGTGTCCGGCCCGGGCGCGGCGGGCCGTCCCAGCATGGTGTGGGGCATACCGAGGGCGTCGGTGACCCGCTTCGCGATCACCTCTTCGTAGGGCGCTCCGCCGAGCCGCTGGACGATCTCGCCCAGCAGCAGCCAGTTGGCCATCGTCGTGTACGCGATCCCGGTGCCGGGTGGACCGAGCACCGGCTCGGCGCAGATCGCGTCGAGCGCCTCCTCCCAGCGTGCCCGCAGCAGGCCGCCTTCCGAACCGTGGACGAAGGTGTCGTCCGCCCACCGCATTCCGATGCCCGCGTAGGGCACCGTGTGGGTCAGGAGGTGGACGATCGTCGCGGTCTCCTTGCCGCCGCCGGCGAACGCGGGCACCAGTTCCGCCACCGGTGTGTCCGCGTCGAGCCCGGCCTCGGTCAGCAGCTGGAACAGTGCGGGCAGCAGGAGCGGCTTGCCCGAACACACCCACATGACCGCGGTGGTGCCCGTCATCGCCGACCGCACGGTCCGGTTCCCGACGGCGACACTCAACACCGGCTCGCCGTACCGCGACACGTACAACTGCGCGCCGGTGCGGTCACCGACGATGTCCACATTGGACAGTGCGCGGATCGTGGCCCCCGGATCGTCGTTGGTTCCCACCCGCAGCACGATAGGTGCCCGCCGCGGGCGGTGGGTGGTGTCTTTTGCACGCGCAACCCGCCGCTTGCCCGGTGGGCGGCCCGTTCCTACCATCGCGAACACAACGACGACGCGCGCGACGAGATGAGGCGATGACGTATCGGTCCGGCTGTCGAGGTCGACGAGCTGGTGCGCACCTTCCGCTACCGCGGGCGTGCCGACAGGCCGAGGGGCGAGGCGGCGCGCGGTCCGCGCGACCGGGAGGTGACCGCGCTGAACGGCGTTAGTCTCCACGTCGACCGGGGAGAGATACACGGCCTGCTCGGTCCGAACGGTGCCGGAAAGACCACCCTCGTCAAGGTGCTGTCCACCGTCCTGCTGCCGACCTCCGGCCGGGCCCGGGTGTTCGGGCACGACGTGGTGGCGGCGACCGCCGCGGTACGGGCCCGCATCGGCATCGTCTTCGGCGGCGAACGCGGGCTCTACGGGCGGTTGACCGCACGGCAGAACCTCGCCTACTGGGCGGCGCTGTACCGGTTGGGACGGGCCGAGACCCGCCACCGCGTCGACGATTCGCTACGGCTGCTCGGGCTGTCCGGTCAGGAGGACACGCCCGTCGACCGGATGTCACGCGGGATGAAGCAACGGCTGCATCTGGCCCGCGGCCTGCTGAGCCGGCCCGATCTGCTGTTCCTGGACGAGCCGACGGTGGGCATGGACCCGGTCTCGACCCGGGAGTTCCGCGAGATCGTGGCGGGGCTGCGGGCCCGGCGGCTGACGGTGCTGCTGACCACACACGACATGGCCGAGGCCGAGGCGCTGTGCGACCGGGTGACGCTGATCGACCGCGGCCGGGTCCTCGGCACGGAGCGCCCGCGCGCGATCGGTCGCTGGCTCAGCGCCTACGAACGGGTCGAGCTGAAGGCCGGCGCGGAGGTGCTGGGCCGGCTGGGCGGGCTGGCCGGCGTCGGCGAGCTCGAACCGCTGCCGGACGGGTGGACCCGCGCGCACACCACGTCCGCGGACGCCGTACTGCCGGTGCTGCGCCTCCTCGTCGCCGAGGGGGTCACCGCCGTCCGCGTGACCCAGCCCGGCCTTGAGGAGGTCTACCTGCGCCTCATCGGCGACCGCGGGTTGCAGGTATGACCGCCTTCGTCGCCGGCGTGCGGCTCCAGCTCGCGCTGTTCCGCCGCAACCCCGGCCACCTGATGGTCTTCGTGACGGTCCCGTTCTTCGCCGCCATCTTCCTGTCCGGCGCCGACCACGCCGGCCGCCCGGACCTGGTGCCCTACGCCGTGCTCGGGCCCGCGTTGGTGGCACTGTGGGTGCTGGCCCTGGACCTGGCCGGATCCGTCATCGACGGTGACCGCGCGCACGGCACCTTCGAACTGCTCGTGGCCACGCCGAGCGCACCGTCGCACGTGCTGGCCGGACGCGTCTCGACCATCACCGTGCTCGGCCTCGGCACGTTGGCCGAGACGCTGCTGGTCGCCGCGGTCGGCTTCTCGGCCACGCTGCCGGTGTTCCACCCCGGCGCGCTGGCGGCGACGCTCGTCGCCACGGCGCTGGCGATGACCGGCACCTCCACCGCCATGGCCGCCCTGTTCGTCGCGGCGCGGTCCGCCGGCCGGTTCGCCAACGCGCTCGGCTACCCGTTCTACATCCTCGGCGGCCTGGTCGCTCCGGTGAGCCTGCTGCCCTGGTGGGTGCAGCCGTTCAGCCGGCTGACGTTCCTCTACTGGAGCGCGGAGCTGCTGCGCGACACCACCCGCCCGGCACCGGTCACCGACCTCGCCTGGCGCCTCGCGGCGGTGTGCTGCCTCGGCGGCGTCGCCTATCTGGTCGGCGTCCGGCTGACCGGGCGGGTCGTCGACGGTCTGCGGACCAAGGGCACCGTGGGCCTGTCGTGACCGCGTGGGGCCACACCTGGACCGCGTTCGCGGCCGCGACCCGGATCGGGTTCGCCGAACTCGCGGCGATCTACACCTGGCGCACGTGGCTGCTCGGCTGGTTCGTGCGGCTGGTGACCCAGGCCGTGTTCTTCGCGCTCTTCGGGCTGCTCCTCGGCGGCGCGGCCCTGGTGCACTACCGGGCCGTCGGCAACACCGTCGTGCTGGTGTGCGTCGAGACGTCCGTCGTCGTCCTCGGTACCGTTCGCGAGCGCAACGCCGGCACGCTGGCTCTGCAGCTCGTGGCGCCCACCCCGTACGTGCTCACCTTCCTGGCGCGTGGGGTCTACACGCTGCTGGTGGGCGTCGCGAGCAGCACGGCGGCGTTCGCCATCGTGCTGGCGTGCTTCCGCGTCCCGGTCGCGATGCCGGCGGCGCTGCTGGCTCCGCTGTTCATCGCCGTCGTCGGGCTGTCGGGGTACTGCTTCGCGCTGTTCGTCGGCGTCGTGGTCATGCACTCCCCCGCCGTGCAGTGGCTCGCGCTGAACCTGACCTACCTGACCGTGATGACGGTGTGCGGCGTGAACGTGCCCGTGGACTACTGGCCGGACGCCCTGCGGGCGGTCGCACAGGTGCTTCCGCTGACCCACGGCCTCGCCGCGGTCCGCGGACTGCTCGGCGGCGGGCCGCTCGCCGGCGCGCTACCCGGGCTGTGCCTGGAGCTTCTTGTCGGGGTGCTGTGGTTGACCGCGGCCGTCCTCCTGCTCCGCGTGGCGGTACACCGCGGCCGGCACACCGGATCAGTGGAGCTGTCCGGGTGACGAGCCGGCGTCGGCCAGGTCGAAGAGCCGCCTGACCCGCCGCACGGCGTCGGACAGTGGACCGTCGTTGCGGACGACGGTCAGCGGCGGACCGGCGAACGCCCGGTCGGCGACCCGCTGCCGGCGGTCCTGCGCCCGCGCCGCCCGGCCGGCGGCCCGCAGCCGGCCGTCGAGCAGGTCGTCGCGCGCGTCCAGGAACGCACCGCGCCACCGGACCGGCCTGGCCCCCGCGACCAGCGCGGCCGCCGCGTCGGGCGACACGGTGAGCAGGGGCCGGCGGCCCGCCCTCAGCTCGGCGTCGATGGAGTCGGCGACGATGCCGTACCGGGCAGCGCCGTAGGTGCCGACCAGAATCAGCCGCCCGTCGGCCGCCAGCGCGTCGAACTCGTGCTCGGCGAGGTGGAAGTAGGTGTCGCGGCGGTCGTCGGGGCGCGGCGGCCGGGTGGTGACCGACGGCACCCGGCCGATCGATCCGCTGCCCCTGGTCAGCATCTGGGCCACCGTGGTCTTCCCCGATCCCCGGGTTCCGGTGATCACATAGCCGACCGTCCGGTCGTCGTCCACGCCGTTGCTCCACACCGTTGGGCTCCGTCCACCGTGGTCCACCGTGCGCGCTACGGCCGCGTCGGCGGGCTCTTCGTCTTCGCCGGATCCCGCTCGACCACCGGGTCCAGCACCGCGTCGATCGCCGTGACGACCGCGGGATCCAGCACCACTCCCGCCGCCTTGACGTTCTCCGCCAGCTGCTCGGGCCGGCTGGCGCCGACGATCGCCGTCGCGACACTCGGGTTCCGCAGCACCCAGGCGAGGGCCAGCTGCGCCATGGTCAGCCCGGCGCCCTCCGCGATCGGTCGCAGTTCCTGTACGCGGCGGAGCAGGTCCTCCCCCAGATACCGGGCGATCATCGCGGCGCCGAACCCGTCGTCGGTCCGGCTGCCGGCCGGCGGCGCCTCCCCCGGCCGGTACTTGCCGGTCAACACCCCCTGGGCCATCGGTGACCAGGCGATCTGGCCGATGCCCAGCTCGTCGCAGGCGGGCACGATCTCCGCCTCGATGACGCGCCAGAGCATCGAGTACTGCACCTGGTTGGACACCAACGGGATCCGCAGCTCCCGGGCCAGCGGGTGGGCGGCCCGCACCTCCGACGCCCGCCATTCGGAGACACCGATGTAGCGGGCCTTGCCGGCGCGCACGACGTCGGCGAACGCTTCCATCGTCTCCGCCAGCGGCGTGGTGTGGTCGTACCGGTGGGCCTGGTACAGGTCGACGTGGTCGGTGCCCAGCCGGCGCAGCGACCCGTCGATCGCCGCCATGATGTGCTTGCGCGACAGGCCCCGCTCGTTCCGGCCCGGGCCGGTGGGCTTGTAGACCTTCGTGAGAATCTCCACAGTGGACCGTCGATGGCGCCTGAGCGCCCGGCCCAGCAAGGTCTCGGCGCGCCCGTCCGCGTAGCTGTCCGCGGTGTCGAAGGTGGTGATGCCGAGGTCGACCGCGGCGTCCACGCACGCGACCGCCCGGTCCGTGTCCAGCTGGGAGCCGTGTGTGATCCAGTTTCCGTACGCCAAAGCGCTGACGCGCAGGCCGGAGCGGCCGAGAGCGCTGTACTCCATGGGTGCGTCCCCTACCTCGGTGAGCCGCCGCCGGGCCGGACGTCCTGCGCCAGCCGGGACGGCGTCGGTTCGCTCTGGCCCTGGTACCTGCCGTCGTAGAGGTACGGCGCGCCCGACGTGGTGAACCAGAAGATCTGACCGAACCGCATCCCCGGATACACGCGGGTCCGCTTGAACGCCACGATCTCCAGCGTGATCACGCCCCGGAAGCCCTGATCGATGAGCCCGGCCGTGATGTGGTTGGTGATGAACTTCCGGCCGATGGAGCTGCGCCCCGTCACCAGCGACGCGTACACGTCGGAGCCGAACGTCTCCATCGTCGCGCCGAGGTAGCACTCCCCCGGCTCCAGGATGAAACCGTCGTCGGGGATGGTGATGTCGCGGTACTCGTCCTCCCCGCGGCAGTCGACGACGTCGGAGGTCAGCATCCTCAGGTGCGACGACAGCCGGTAGTTGTACGAGTTCGGGTTCAGGTGGCTCGACCGATAGGGGTCGATCACGATGCGCTCGGCCATCACCTCCTCGTGAATCTTCTTGCCGGTCAGCCAGCCGAAGGGCGGCCCGCCCACGGCCGCCGTCGGGTCATCGCACTCGGTGTCCAACGCCGCTCCCGTGCATCGGGACGAGCCCGTCCATCAGCTCGTCGACGGCCGCCAACGTGTGCTCGATGGCGCCGCTGTTGTCCAGCTCGTGGTCCATCCGGAAGGCCTCGAACCCCCGTTCCACCGGGTGCCGCGGATCGACCGGCGTGTGGTCGGCGCGCCGCCGGCGCGCGATCGCGTCCGGGGTGGACCGCACCCGCACGAAGACGAAGCCCAGTGCCTCGAACGCGGGGTAGGTGTTGGCCCGGCAGTCGTCGTTGACCACCACCGGGCTGGTGGCTTCCCGGACCCTGCGCGTGAGGCTCCCCGCCAGCCATCCGGGCCGCTCCCGCTCGACCTTGCCCGCGAGGAACTGCAGCAGCTCGCCGTCCTGCCCGTCGACGGGCAGCTCCAGGACCTCGTAGAACATCCGCTGGAGCCGGTGCAGCGGCTCGCTCGCCTTCACCAGCTCCGCGCCGTACCGTTCGGCCACGTGCCGGGCGACCGTGGTCTTTCCCGAACCGGTCGGGCCGTAGAAGCAGACCCGCACCGCGGCAGCCGTCATGTGTCCCCTCGTTCCGATCCGCCGGGCACCGGCGCCGCCGTCGCCGCTGTCGCCGCCGGAGCCGTCCGCGAACGGTCCAGCCGGAGCACCACGGGCGCGGTGCCCAGCGTGGTCAGCAGCGCGGTGAGGACGAGTACCGTCAGGCCGAACTCGTTGATCAGCCCGAGCCGGTGTCCGATCAAGGCCACCACCAGTTCGGTGACGCCGCGGCAGTTCATGAGGACGCCCACCCGGAGGGCGTCGCGGCGGTCGAGCCCCGCCACGCGGGCGCCGAGGCCGGCGCCGGCGAGCTTCGTGCCGACCGCGACGACGAGCGTCACGACGAGCACGACGACGTGCGCCGGAGACGTCGCGACCAGGCCGATGTTCGTCGACAGCCCCACCGCCACGAAGAACAGCGGCATCAGCACCGCGATCGCGAAGCCGCGCAGGTGGTCGTTGAGCCTGCCGGCCAGGCCCGCGTCGCGCGGCATCACCGCGCCGAAGAGGAACGCGCCGACCACCACGTGCAGCCCGGCCAGCTGGCTGACCGCCGCGAACCCGAGCATGACGGCCACCAGCAGGGGCACCGGTGCGCCGTCCCGCGACGCGCCGGGCCGCCGGACCAGCCTCGCCAGCAACGGGCGCACCCCGTAGACGGTGACCAGCACGAACCCGGCGGCCACCACCGCCGCCACCGCGACCTGCCGGAGGGACCCCTCGGCCCCGCTGACGGCCAGGATCACCGCGAGCCCCAACCACGCGACGCCGTCGCCGGCGGCGGCCGAGGCGAGCGCCAGCGTTCCGGCCCGGGTGTGCTCCAGGCCCAGGTCGACAAGGATCCGCGCCAGTACCGGCACGGCCGTGACGGACAGCGCCAACCCGATGAAGAACACCGTCGCGGTCGGCGAGGCGGTGCCCGACCACAGGTCGCCGACGACGACCGCCAGCGCCAGACCGGCGACGAACGGCAGCCCCGCCCCGCCGGCGACGATCGACCCGATCGCGGCCGGTCGGTGGCCGTCGGTGTCGGTGCGCAGCTCGCATCCCAGCAGGAAGATGAACACGGCGAGGCCGAGCTGGGCGGCCATGCCGATCGCGGTGGCCACGGCCGGAGTGAAGATCCAGTCCTGGGCGCCGGGCCACACCTGGCCGAGCACCGACGGTCCCAGCGCGATCCCGCCGAGGACCTCGCCCAGCACCCGCGGCTGACCCATCCGGTCGGCGACGGCGCCGAGGAGCTGGCACACCAGCAGCACGACGGTCACGGCGACGAGGAACCGGGCGACCGGGTCAGCCGTGGGCGTCCACGTGGTCGGCCGGACGACGACCACGACCGCGGCCATCGCACCGATCGCGGCCGCGACGATCCACCCGTCCCGACGGCCGACCGGCCGCCGGTCACCCGACACTGAACACCCCCCGCGCGATCGCCCCGTGCGTACCGTCGGGTGCCGCGCCGGCGCCGTTGGCGAGGACGGCCGGCACACCGGCCTCCCGCAGCAGGATGGCCAGGTGTGAGAGGACCGACCCCTGTTCGAAGACGAAGCCCGCCACCGCTCCGATGAGGAGGGACAGCACCGCGTAGGGCCGGCGGGCCAGGATGATCGGCGCGGCCGGCGCGGCTCTGACCCGCTCGAGGAGCGCCGCCAGTTCGGCGGAGTCGGGCATCCGCGGGGCGGTTCCGATGCTGACCGCCGGCCCGATCGAGAGCCGGCTGAGCGCCTCGTCGTCGTGCAGGTTCAGCACCGGGCCCGAGGCCGACCCCGCCGAGATCACGGTGCCCGAGCGGACGACGACCCGGTGGTCCGCGCTCAGCGCCGAGTAGTCCAGGAAGACCGGTGTCCCGCCGCTGAGCGCCCACTCGACCGCCACCTGCCCGTACCGGTCGTGCATGAGGCCGGTGAACGCGCGGATCCGCGCCAGATGCGGCAGCAGCGGCGCCGCGTCGGGATCGGCGCGGGTGCTGCCGTCCGTGCCGCCGTCCGTGCCGCCGTCTGGGCCGACGAGCAGGGTCTTCGCCCCGGCGGTGCCGCGGTTGAGCGCGAGCAGCCCGTCCGGGGTGTACTCCACGACGAGGCCGTCGTCCTGCAGCCGGGAGATCATGGCGAGCTCGCCGCGGATGTAGTCGCGCACGAGCACCGCCTGCGGCCGGGTGGACCGGGTGTCGGGCCCGGCGATGGCCCGGACCCGGTCGACCACGTCGCGTTTGGGCACGACGAGCTGCCGGATGGTCTCGCCGACGTCGAGCAGGCACTCGTCGCTGGGACCGGCGTCCAGGGCCGACGCGAACCGGCGGCGCGCCCCAGGGTGGTCCAGCGCCCGGCCGGTGAAGCCGACCACCCAGCCGGTCGTGGTGGCCACCCCGTGCCGGCGGGCCAGCCGGTTGGCCGGGCCCCGCTTGGCGGTGAAGGCCGCGTACACGTCGGCGACGTCGGCGAGCGGGGCGCCGTCCGGGGGCTCCTGGTGGTACAGCCGGCGGATCCAGAACTCGGGAGCCGACGCCCGGACCGCGCGGCGCCTGGCCGTGACCGGGCGGACCTGGAGGATCCACACGCCACCGGCGTCGGCGGCCCATTCGACGTCGACGTCGTGGCCGAACCGGTCGCGCAGCGCCCGGGTCAGGCGCACGACGTCGGCGAGGGCACCGTCATGGCCGTCGGTCAGCGAGCCGGACGTGACGCCGGCGGGTGCCTCGGTGCCGGCGACGAGCCCGTCGGCGGTGCCGGACACGTACTCCACCAGCACCTCCCGCGGGTCGCCGTCGAGCCCGGAGAAGGCGACCCCGGCGAGCCGCGCCTCGACGAACCGCTGGACGATCACCGCCAGCCCGGGGGCGGCGGTGAATTCGCCCGCCCGGACCCGGGCCGCGACCGCGGTCGGCCCGTAGTAGGAGCGCCAGCACTCCGCCACCGCCGCGGCCACCCCGTCGACGCCGCGGACGCCCAGGACGCTGCGGTAGACGCCGGCCATGCTGTGGTGCGGGCCGTCCTCGGCCAGGCCCGACGAGCGGACGGCGAAGGTGGCCCGGTCGGCGTCCGGGAACACCTCGCCGAGTCGTCCGGTAAGCCGGTGACGCAGCGTCCCGGTCACCCGCAGGTCCGCGGTCGCCGCCTCGATCCGCTCCATCGCGTCGGTGAGGAACGCCCCGACCGTCGACCGGGTCTCCCGCATGACTGCCTCCACCCGGGCGGACCGGGCACCGAACGCCGTCCGGAACTCGTCGACGGGAATCACCATCGCGTCGGGGACGGGGAAGGCTCCCGCGACGCCGGCGAGCGCAGCGAACTTGCGGCCGACCCCCGCCACGTCCACCGGGTCGTGGAGGCCGGGAAGCCCAACCTGCATGCGATCCTCCTCAGCGGCCCGGGCGAAGGCCGGCCGCCGTCTCGTGCATCCGACGGATGTCCTCCGGGCGGCCGGCCTGGATGTCGGGGTAGCGGCCGGCCCCGTGCGCGTACGGCCGGTGGAGCCGGATCAGGGCGTCGACCTTCTCGCGGGCGATCCCGTTCCGGAACGCCGACCTCGCGAGGATCGGCAGCTCGATCCGCTCGTTGGCGGCCGGGTCGCGCACGGTACCGGCCGGATCGAGGCCGGCGGCCACCCGCTCGAGCTCCTCCAGGAACCGTCGTCGCAGCAGTGTGATGCCCGCGTCGGCCCGGCCGAGGTGCTCGGTCGTGCGGTCCGCCGTCTCGCCCTGGCCGACCCAGGCGGCGAAGTCCTGGTTCATCGGGTGGCCGGTGAGCATCCGGCCGGTCGACCCGTCGGTCAGCGGCCCGTACCAGTACGGGAGCAGGTCCGGGTCCTGGCCCGAGCCGGGGACGTCGTCGGGAAGCACAGCGTAGTGGCGGGTGATGTTGAGGGTGCGGGTGTCGTCCATCGGCACCCGCCACTCCACGGTGCGGCCGGTCATCAGCGTGTACGGCCAGAGGCAGAGCATCCCGCCCTCGGTGACGCTGTTCGAGCGGGAGACCGGCCGGACCTCGGGATCGCCGTCGGTGACCTCCCGGCCGCAGATGAACCCGAAGTCGAACTCGGCGAAGTCGACGGTGAGGTGGGCGCCGGCCCGGCGCGGCGTGCCCGGCTCGTGCTGTTCGGCCGTCCAGTTGGAGTGCAGCCACTCGAAGTGGACGGGGTCCATCCCGTTCTCGTGGCACTGGAACCAGTTGCACGGCAGCTCCGTGATCATGATCTCGGTGAAGCCCTGGTTCCAGCCGAACATCTCGAAGTTGGGCAGCAGCGGCGCCGGATCGGGGCCGAGGTAGGCCCAGACGAGCCCGCCGAGGGTCTGCGTCGGGTAGGCGTCGACCCGCACCTTGGCGGCGAACCCGGGCCGCCCGCCGGCCTCCTCGAACGGCTGCTCGGTGCAGCGGCCGCCGCCGTCGAACGCCCAGCCGTGGTACGGGCACCGGAGCTGGTCGCCGTCCACCCAGCCGTAGCTGAGATCGGCGCCCCGGTGCGGGCATCCCCGACCGATGAGCCCGTGGCTGCCGTCGCGCCGGACAAACAGCACGAGGTCCTCACCGAGCAACCTGACCGCCTTGACGCGCCGCTCGCGCAGCTCCAGGACGGGCGCGACCGGATGCCAGTACCGGCGCAGCAGCTCGCCCATCGGGGTGCCGCGACCGACCCGCGTCAGCCGCTCGTTGCGCTCAGCCGAGAGCATCCGGCGTCACCCCGCCCTTCCCGTTCCGGTGACGCCGCACCGCGTGCTCGTCAATCCGTGAGCCCCAGTTCGTTGAGTCCTTTGTGGACGAAGTCGCCCCAGGTCGCGTCGGACACCACCGTGTTGCCGTCGCCGTCCATCCACCACTGCGGGTCCTCGTGGTTCGGGTGGACGAACAGGACCGACGACCAGCGCTCGACGCTGGTCGCCAGCGGCGACCGGTGCACCCGGTGCGTCGACGGCCGGACCCGCCCGCCGGACGCCGTGGACAGCATCCGCCCGATGTTGAACAGCAGCACGTCGGTTCCCTGGATCACCGGCTCCACCCACGTGCCGTCGTTGAGCACGTACTGCAGCCCGCCCTCCGACGGCGGGAGCTGCACGCCGACCATCTGGATGCCGGAGTGCTCGTGCGCCAGCACCTCCCGTCGGTCCGGGTCCCGGTAGTGGATGACGCGCAGGATGCTCGAGTACGCCGACAGATCCAGCTTGGGCGGCTCGCCCGGCAGCAGCTCCAGCACCACCCCGCCGAGTGCCTGCGCGACCCGGAACGCGGTCTCGAACAGGAACCGGGAGTGGTCGGCGAGATCGGGGAACGCCGTGAGCATTGCCGCCGCGCCCGGCGGCACGTCGTCCAGCATGGCGCCACTGACGTGCATGAACTCCTTCGGGTCGGGAACGCCCGCGGCCAGCCGGGGAACCTCTGATTCGAAGGGGAAGAATCCGTGGTTGCCGCCCGGGGTCGCCTGCGGGGTCTTCGCCGTGGCGAACTCCGCGAGCGACGGCGAGGTCGATTTCAGGGCGGCGTCGAAGGCCTTGTAGAGCCGGTCGACGCGGGCACCGATCGACGGCATCTCCAGCGCCATGAAGCCCCACGTGTCGAGCTGCTCGCGGAAGCGCCCGAGGTTCCGGTGCGCGTCCTCTTCGATGCTCTCCATCCGGAGTTCGGGAACCTCGCCCTGAAGTCGCATCGGTACCACGTCTGTCATTCGCGAAACCGCCAATCCGGTACGTGGGGCGGGAGATGGTCAACTGCTCGCCTCGCGCAGTCGCACAGCGGGAGGTCCTACACGATCCTTCAAAATGCTCCGGCGGCGCGCACGTCACCTCTTCCAGTGACCGGCCTCATGCCACGTGCAGGCCACCGTCGACGGTGAGGTTCGCACCGGTGATCCAGCCGGCTGCGGGCGAACAGAGGAACGTCGCGGCCAGCGCGATGTCGTCCGGGGTGCCGGTGCGGCCGAGCGGGATCCGTTGCGGCGAATCGGCGAACGCGCGGTGACTGTCCTCTTCGGACAGTCCCAGCATGTTGGTCGTCACACCGGCGGTCCGCACCGGTCCCGGGCCGATCGCGTTCACCCGCACGCCGTACGGGCCCCACTCCCGCGCCCAGCTACGCGTGAGCGACACGATGCCCGCCTTCGCCGCGCCGGCGTGGCTGTAGCCGGGGAATCCCCGCTCCGCCTCGGGGACGACGACGTTGAGCACCACGCCGGACGACCGCTCGATCATCGCGCCGACGAACGCGCGGGTGACCAGCATCGTGCCGACGAGGTCGATGTCGACGACGGTGCGGAACGCCCGCTGGGTCATCCGTTCGGCGGGCATCCTGAAGTTCCCCGCGGCGTTGTTGACGAGCACCGTGGCGGCGCCGTACCGGTTCCGGACGAAGGCGGCCAGCTCCGCGATCCCGGCCTCGTCCCGGACGTCGCAGGCGTACCAGTCGCACCGCCCGCCGGGTCCGTCGTCGATGGTGGCGCACGCCTCTTCGAGCCGGCCCGGTTCGCGTCCGGTGATGACCACGTCGCATCCGTGGCGCCGGAACCGTTCCGCGATGCCGCGACCGATCCCCGACGCGCCGCCGGTCACCACCGCGACCGCGCCGCCGAGCAGGTCCGGTGCGAAGGTGTCGGTCATGTCACCGCCCCGGGCCGACCGTCGACCGCCACCATCCGGAATTCGCTGGTGTAGCGGTCCCGCCGCGGGTCGCAGAGCCACAGCCCGCCGAAGTCGGGCAGCATCTCCTGGAACCTGACCTCGGCCTCGGGCGGCAGCCGGCGGACCAGCCGCAGCACGTTCCCCACCAGCAGCCCGCTGTCGAGGTCGCAGAAGACCGGCTTGCGCTCACCGGGAACCCAGACGAACACGAACCGGCACAGGCCACCGGCCCTGAGGTTGGCGACGAGCCGACGCTCGCCGCCGGCCGCCGGTACGCCGGTGAGCATCCGCGCGGCGGTCAGCCGCCACGTCTCCCGGTTGACGACGACCCGGTCGATGACGACGCGCGGCGTGTACGGCGCCGGCGCGAAGGGGTGGAACGCGTTTCCGACCAGGAACGACAGCAGCTCGCCGATGAACTCGACGAAGGGTGCGACGGGGTCGCCGTGGTGGTCCACGACGACGACGTCGCCGTCTCGGGCGACGGCCTCCAGGCGCGCCACGGGAATCCGGGGGACGTCGGCCGGCAGCACGTCCTGCGGCTCCAGCGACCAGTACACGAACCGGTCCGGCACGTCGACGGTCAGCGGCGGGTACCCGCGGGCGCTGATGCCCGGCCAGTGCGTGGGGAACGCGGGCACGAACCGCCGCCCGTGGTCGAACGTCCGGGCGACGAGCGCCTCGATCTGGCCCGGATGCGCCTGGTTGCGGACGAACACCCGGTTGTCCAACGTGTTCACCGCGACGTGGATCTCGCCGATGACCCACCGGAAGTCGCCCCGGTTGGCGGCGTCCTCGCCGGCCGCGGCGAGCATGACGTCGGGGCTGTGGATCCGGGCGGCGGTCCATCCCGGTCCGGGCGCCCCGAACGCGTCGGTCCAGGCGTCCGCGATCGTCCCGGACCGCACGCGCTGCTCCCGCTCCCCGCTCCCCGCGCCGAGGATCTTCGCGACGCGCGCCTGCAGCTCCCGGACGACCCGGGTGAGCAGGCCGCTGGACCGCGGGGACAGCTCCGGCGCGAGCTCCGCGAGCAGCATGGCGACGGGCAGCCGGCTGCCCTCGCGGCCCAGTACCGCCGCGGCGGCGGCGCGCGTCTCCTCCGCCACCCGCCACGTGATCCACCGGCAGCAGCGCAGCAGCAGCTCCAGCGGACGGGCCAGCTCGGCGATCGCACCGCCGCCCAGCCGGACGTCGCGGTCGACGACCGTGTCCATCCACACCACTCCCCGGCCGTCGGGCCGGGTCAGTTTCCCGTGCCAGGCCGGCGCGGCGGTGAGCTCCTCGACGAGCGTCGTGAGCCCGGTGAGCCGCTCGGCCAGCTCCTCCGGCGCGCGGGTCGTCGCCAGGTGCCGTCGCCGGCGGTCGAGCGCCGCCAACCGGTCCAGGTAGCGGGTCCTCGCCGGGCTGTCAGGCAGTGCGCGCAGCCGGTCGGCCAGGGCCGTCTCCATCAGGTCGTCGAGCGGCAGGTCGAGCGTCCACCGGGCGCCGCCCCGCTCGACCAGCCGGGCGAGGATCGACCGGATCTCCAGCACCGAGGCGAACCCCAGCGCCGGATGGGACTCCCGCACCCGGCGCAGCACCTGCTCCGGCGTGCTCCGGCCGTCGCAGTGGAGCAGCACGGCATGCTCCTCCGCGTCGAGCCGCACCGGGCGGCGACGGGGAAGCACCAGCCGGTCGGGCAGCAGGACCGCCGACGGGTCCCGCGTCGGGCACAGGTGGGCACGGATGTCCGGGTCACCGCTCCACCGCCGGGCCAGGCGCTCGATCGCCCACGCCTCGAAGTGCACGCTGCGGCTCGCCTCGGCGCCGCCGCCGTGAACGGAGACGACGCCGGGGTCGTCGGGCGCCAACCGACCCCAGGCGATCGGGCCGAAGAAGCCGATGGTGTCGTTCTTCACCGTGTACCGCTGGACGTAGCGGGCCAGCTGGATCTCCCGCTTGCGGCGGTGGCGCAACGGCGCCGGCCCGTGCGCGAGGCGGGCCGCGTAGTCGGCCAGCCAGTTGCTCATCAGCGGCAGGTTCTGCCACGTCACCGCCTCGCGGAAGCGCGGCGTGCGGACAATCGCCGCGAGGCGGTCGCTGGCCCGGCCCGCGCTGGCCCGGCCGTCGCTGGCCGGGCGGTCGGCGGCCCCGGCCGCGGTGCCGGTGTCGGCGAGCTCCAGCACGAGCCGCGCCGGCCATCCGGCACTGCGCAGGGCGGTCACCGGCCAGAGCGCCCACTCCGCGCCGATCGGGACGAGTGCCGCGTCGGTCACCGACCGGTCAGCCGTTCGAGTTCGTCGGTCAGCGTCCGCAGCGTGCTGGACTCGAAGACGGCGCCGACGCCCAGCTCCACGCCGAAGGTCTCGCGGATCCTGGCGACGAGCTGGACGACGGCGACGGAGTCGCCTCCGACGTCGAAGAAGTCGTCGTCCGACCCGAACTCCACCCGCCCGATGATGTCCGCCCACAGCGTGCGTAGCCGCTGCTCGGTGTCGCCACCGGCCGGCGGAACCGTTTGCGGGGACGCCGCCGCAGCCGCAACCGCAACCGGAGCCGCCGCCGTGGGGGTCGGCCGGTCGCCGGGGCCCGGCGGACGCCCGCCGGACCGGCCCGCGAGCGGGCGCCGTCCGCGCGGCGCGACCTCGCCGTCCGCCCCGCCCACGGCGACCGCGGCGGGCAGGTCCGCGTGCATCAGCCGCAGCAGCAACGCGGTGCCCTCCTCGACGCTCAGCCAGTCGCGGCCGGAGGTGGGGTCGGGTGCCTGCTGCCTCGCGACGGCGGCCGGGTCTGTCGCACGCATCGTGAAGCCCGTGATCCGGGCCACCTGCCTGCCCCGGCGGTCGTAGAGGTCCACGTCGCCGCGGCAGGTGCCGCCGGGAGCGTCCGGCCGGCGTCGCGCCACGACGACCACGTCGGCGGGCACGGTCCGGAAGAACACCGCTTCCGCATACAGGTAGGGCAGCATCGGAGCGGCTCCGGACGGGCGGATCACCGACGTCGCGTTGTCGAGCAGGGCCGGGTGGGACGGGTGGGCGTCGACCTCGTCGCGGTAGTCGTCCGGCAACGACAGTTCCAGCACCGCCTCGTCGGGCGAGGTGGCCGCCCGGACGACGTTCGACCAGTGCGGGCCGAAGTCGACGAGCCCGGAGGTG
Source organism: Virgisporangium aurantiacum (assembly GCF_016863635.1). Lineage (GTDB taxonomy): Bacteria > Actinomycetota > Actinomycetes > Mycobacteriales > Micromonosporaceae > Virgisporangium > Virgisporangium aurantiacum. The sequence goes on from NZ_BOPG01000076.1 coordinate 53,091, forward strand.
GTGGGCCGCTCACCGACACCGTCGCGGAGCCGGTCGTAGAGGTCGCCGAGGTCCCGGTGCGCCGGCTCCTCGTCGCTGCCGGCGACGGTGCAGGTCGCGTGCTCCGTCCATTCGGCCCACTCCGGCCGGTCGGCCGGCCGGGACCGGACGACGGCGCGGTGGCCGTCGCGGTGGCCGTCGCGGGCGGGCCGCAGCTCGACGGCGACGACCGTCGGCGCCGGCACCGCGAGCGGGGACAGCAGGACGAGGTCGCGGATCACCGTCGCGGCGCCGTCCGCCCGCGCCAGCCGCTGCGCGGCGGCCCCGAGGACGAGATCGACGTAGGCGGCGCCGGGCAGCACCGGCCGGCCGTCGACGCGGTGTTCGGCGAGGAACCACTCCTGTCCGGTCAGCGTCCGTCGCACCTCGGCGGCGGCATCGACCGGACGCGCGCTCCGGGCCGCCATCCCGACCTCGGCCCAACTGGGCCAGTTCACCGTGGTCACCCGCGTGTCCGTGCCGGCCTGCCGGGCGGCGAACGCGTTGAGGAAGGCGTTCGCCGCGGCGTAGTCGCCGCTGCCGGCGAGGCCGGTGAGCGCGGCGCGGCTGCCGAAGTGCAGGACGAAGTCGAGGTCGTGGCCGGCCAGCAGCCGGTGCAGGTTGCGCGCGCCGTCGACCTTGGGACGGATGACCGCGTCGACCTGCGCGGCGGTGCGCAGCTCCAGTAACCCGCCGCCGGCCACCCCCGCCGCGTGCAGCACACCGTTGACCGGGCCGAACCGCGTGCGCAGGTCTTCCACCGCCGCGGCGAGCTGTCCGGGATCGGCGACGTCGGCCGCGTACTGCCGCACGTCGGCGCCGGCCGCCGCCAGCTCGTCCACCAGGTCCAGGTCCGCCGGGGAGGCGCCGGCGGTGCGGCCCAGCAGTGCGAGGCGCGGCTGCGTACCCGTGCCGGCGATCGCGCGGGCGGCGGCGGCGCCGAGCCCGCCCAGGCCGCCGGTGATCAGGTAGACGCCGCGGTGGCGCAGCCCGCCGGGCACGGCGCGGCGGTCGGCGTCGAGGGCCAGCGGACGCAGTGCCGGTGCCCACACCCCGCCGGGGCGCACGGCGATCTGCGGCAGGCCCTCCGGCGCCGTCGCGGCGAGGCAGGCGGCCAGCTGGTCGCGGGTGACCCGGTCGCCGACGTCGATCAGTCCACAGTGGACGGATTCGGTCTCCAGTGCCAGCGTGTGGAGCAGGCCGCTCACCATCGCCCGGGCCGGCGACAGCGGCTCCGAACCGGTCACGTCGGCGCCGTGGCGGGTGAGCACCACGAGCCGCCACTCCGTCAGCCCGGCCTCGGCGCGCCATCGCTGAACCGCCTGCACCAGCCACAGCAGGGCATAGGTCCCGCGGCGCAGGTCGGTGTCGTGGTCCGGCTGGGTGCTCATCAGCGGACCGTGGACGGCGGTCGCCGGCAGCCGGCGGGTCCGGGCGAGCTCCTCGACGAGTGCGAACACCGCGTCGCGGTCGGTGACGTCGACGGTGTGGGCGCCCCGCGTGCCGGCACCGCGCGGGTAGACCAGGGCCGGCCGGTACCCGGCGCGCTGGAGCGCGGTGACGAGCAGGTCGTCGGCCGCGCGGTCACCAGAGAGGAGCGCCAACGCCGGCCGCGGCTGGAAGACCCGCGGTGGGCGCGCCAGATCCGCGCCGGACGGCGGGACGCCGGTCCAGGTCACCTCGTGGACGGTGGGGCCGGCCGGCGCTGGCGGACCGGCGACCGCGACCGGCAACTCGCTCTGCGGCTCGTTCTGCGGCTCGGCCCGCGACTCGGCCCGCGACTCGGGATCCTCGCCCGGCGGGTCGACGAAGGCGCGGCGGCGGATCAGCGGGACCCCGGGCAACGCCACCCGGAACGAGTCCGCCTCGACCAGGCTCGCCCGGTCCAGCGGGTGTCCGGCCCGCCACAGCGCGCCGAGCGCCGCCAGGTAGCCGGCGAACTCGGCGGCGGTGTCCGACGACCGCGGCAGCAGGGGCACGGCACGCAGCCGCTTCCGGCGGGCGGCGCGCACCAGCCGGGTCAGGGTGTCGCCGGGGCCGACCTCGATCAGGGTCACCGTGTCCCGGCCGGCGAGGGTGTCCACGGCGCCGGCGAAGCGCACCGGCCGGAGCATCTGGTCGGCCCAGTAGTCGGGAGTGGACAGGTCCCCGTTCTCGACCCGGGCGGTGACCGTCGACACGAACTCGACGGCCGGCGCGGAGATCGTCCGGGACCGGAGAAACTGCCGGACGCGCGCCGCCGCCGGCGCCATCAGCTCGCTGTGGTAGCCGTGGGACGTCGGCAACCAGCGGCCGGCCCGGCCCTCGGCGGCGAGCCGCTCACCCAGCCGCGCCATGGCCTCCTCGCCGCCGGTGAGCACCACCTGTCGGTCGGAGTTGACCGCCGCCAGCGCGACGCCGTCGCGGATCAGGTCGGCGACCTCGCCCGCCGAGGCCGACACGGCCAGCATCCGGCCGCGCGGCGCGTCGGCCATCGCGGCGGCCCGCTCGGCCACCAGGCGCAGCGCGTCGTCAGCGGTGAACACGGAGGCGGTCTCCGCCGCCGCGATCTCACCGAGGCTGTGCCCCATCACGATGTCCGGTGTCACGCCCGCGGCGCGCAGGGCGGCCACCGCGGACACCTCGACCAGGTAGACGAGCGCCTGGCTCACGGCCGTCTCGCCGAGCTCCGCCGGCGTGCCGTCCGTCCACAGTCGACGGAGGTCGACGCCCAACAGGTCGGACACCACGGGCAGCCGGGTGTCGAAGGTCTCCCGGAACGCGTCGTTCCACCGGTGCAGGCCGGCGCCCATCCGCACCACTTGGCTGCCCTGGCCGGGGAACATGAACGCCAGCAGGCCCGGAGACCTCGCGTCGCCGGGGTCCGCGCCTGTGGTCACCGGACCCGGCGCCGGATCGAGCACCATCGCGCCACGCCACCGCAGCGTGCGTCGCCCGGTCGCCAGGGTGCGCACGACGTCGCGCGGGTCGTGCTCCGCCGACGCGAGGTGGGCCAGCAGCCGTTGGTGGCTCGACGCCAGGGCCTCCGGCGTGTGGGCCGACGTCAGCAGCAGCCTGGGCCGCTCGTCGGCGGCCGGCCGCGCGGGCCGGTCGGGCGCCGCGGAGAGGACGACGTGGGCGTTGGTGCCGCCGATGCCGAAGGAGCTGACCCCGGCGTGCCGCGACCGGCCGGAATCCGGCCACGGCGTCAGCGCGTCCTGCACCGTGAACGGGGTGTCCGGCAGCTTGAGGTCCGGGTTCGGCCGGGAGAAGTTCACCGTCGCCGGCAGCCGGCCGTGATGCAGCGCGAGCACGGTCTTGATCAGGCCCGCGATGCCCGCCGCCGCGCCCAGGTGGCCGATGTTCGACTTCACCGAGCCGATCCGGCAACCACCCTCCGGAAGGTCGGCCGGGAAGGCGCCGAACGCCTCGGCGAGCGCCTTCATCTCGATCAGGTCGCCGATCGCCGTCGCGGTGCCGTGTGCCTCCACGTACGAGATGTCGGCCGGGGTCAGCCCCGACGCGTCGAGCGCGTTCACGATGCAGGCCGCCTGGCCGGCGACGCTCGGCGCGCTGAACGCGACCTTGCTCGACCCGTCGTTGTTGACCGCCGAGCCGGCCACGACCGCGTAGATCGAGTCCCGGTCGGCGACCGCGTCGCTGAGCCGCTTGAGCAGGACCGCGCCCACCCCGTTGCCCGATATCGTGCCGGACGCGTCGGCGTCGAACGGTCGGCAGCGACCGTCCGCGGAGAGGATGCCGCCCGGCAGATGGATGTAGCCGACGCCGTACGGCCACTCCACCTGCACTCCCCCGGCGATGGCCAGGTCGCACTCGCCGGCCCGCAGCGCCTGGCTCGCCAGGTGCACGGCCACCAACGAGCTGGAGCAGGCGGTGGCCACCGTCAGGCTCGGACCGCGCAGGCCGAGCTTGTAGGACGCGAAGCTGGACAGGTAGCTCGGATGGTTGCCGGTCTCGATCGCGAGCTCGCCCACCGCGTGCGCCAGCGTGGGGTGCCGGCGCAGGTGGAGGTCGAGGTACCGGTTGACGTTGCCGCTGGCGAACACGCCGATGTCGCCGGGGAACCCGTCCGGGTCGTACCCGGCGTTTTCGAGGACGCCGTGGCAGGCCTCCAGGAACAACCGGTGCTGGGGGTCGCGGAGCTCGGCCTCGCGGGGCGTCATCCCGAAGAAGTCCGCGTCGAAGTCCTCCATGCCCGGCAGAATCGGGCAGCGGCTGACGTAGCCGGGGTGGTCGCGTCGCGCGGCGGTCTCACCGCGGTCGCGCAGCTCCTCCGCGGTGAGGTCGGTGACGCACTCGCGTCCGTCGACCAGGTTCTGCCAGTACCGGTCGAGGTCGACGGCCTGGGGCATCCGCGCCGACATGCCGACGATGGCGATGGGCTCCAACGGCGGGGTCAACGACGGCCCTCCTCGGTCTCGGCGCGACGGCGGATCGCAGGGCCGCGGCGACCGCGCGTGGGTGCGGCCGGTTGCGCGCCGGCACGCAGCCGCCCGGCCAGGTCCGCGACGGTCGGCGCCCAGAAGAGCTCGACGAGCTCCAGCTCCGGGAACCCGACCCGGTGCAGCTCGCGGTGCACCCGGATCATTGCCGCGGAGTCCAGCCCGAGTTCGAAGAAGTTGACGTCGTGGGGCAGCGCGGCGCCGGTGGGCAGGTGCCGGGCCAGGATGTCCTCGATCGTCCGTTCAATCGTCCGTTCGATCGCCCCGGCGGCAGCGCCGGTCGTCGGCGCGGGCTCGGCGAGCGCGGCCGTCGCGGCGACGTCGGGCTTGCCGTTGTGGTCCAGGACCAGGTGCGGTACGACGTGGAGCGTCTCCGGCACCGACCACGCCGGCAGCCGGTCCGCGAGCCTCGCGGGCACCGCCCGGTACCGCTCGGCGTCACCGTCGCGGAGCGCGTCGTCGGCCACGGTCACATAGGCGACGAGCGCCCCCGCCGGTGACCGGCCCACGACCGCCGCCGAGATCGCCGGGTCGTCGGCGAGCAGCCGCTCGACGGCGGCCGGCTCGATCCGGTGGCTGTCGATGTCGAACTGCCGGTCCGCCCGGCCGGCCCACTCCACCAGACCGTCGGGGCGCAGCCGACCCAGATCGCCGGTGAGCACCGCCGGGACCGGGCTGCCGTCAGGTGTCACCGAGCGGAGCCGCTCACCGGTGACGAGCACCGGCGGGTAGGGCTCCAGCACGCCGATCTCGCCGAGCTGGCCCACCGCGGCGGGCCGGGAGCCGCGCAACACGACGAGCCGCCTGGCCCCGCAACCGGTCCCGACGGGGACCCCGCCCCGGTCCGCCGGGGACCGGAGGTGAAGGCCGCTGAGTTGCGGTACCTCGGTGAGGCCGTACCCGTTGCCGATGCGGGCATTCGGACACAGCGTGCCGAGGCGGGCCGCGAGGTCCCCGGTCAGCTCCCCACCGGCGGTGACGACGAGCCGCACGTGCGGCAGCCCCTGCCCGTCGGCTGCGGCGGTGAGCAGGGCCGCGCGTGCGGGGGTCAGCTGCAGCACGGTGACCCGGCGCTCCCGGATGAACGCCAGCAGGCGGCGGGGGTCGGCGACGGTCGCGTCGTCCGGCACCGCGACCGTCGCGCCGAGCACGAGGGGCATGACGAGCTCGCGGAGGATCGGGTCGTGTCCCGGTCCGGCCAGGGCCACGAACCGGTCGTCGCGACCGACGCCGAGATGCTCCGCCTGCTCCACGAGGGCGGCGGCCACCGACCGCCCCGGTACGGCGACGGACCTCGGCTCACCGGTCGTCCCCGACGTGGTCAGCACGTGGGCGATCGGACCGGCCGGTGCCGGGTCCGGCCGCGGTCCGGCCGCTGCCAGGCGGCTCAGGACCGGCTCCGGCGCCCGCAGGTCGAGCTCGTGGTCCGCACCCACCGCGCGCAGCACGGCCGAGCGCAGGCCGCCCGGCAGGCGGGCGTCCAGGAGCACCGGTGGTCGGCCGACCGACCACCCGGCGAGGATCGCCACCGCAAGCGCCGGAGCCCGCCGGGCCACGGTCCCCACGGGTCGGCCGGCGTCGACCGACGCGCGCAGCCGGTCCGCCAGCGCGGTCACCCGTCTGCTCAGCTCGCCGTATGTGGTCACCCCGCCGGCGCCGGTCAGCGCCGGACGTTCCGGCTCGGCGCGGGCGACGGCGAGGAAACGCTCCACCAGGTCCGCCACGTCGACGGCGCGCGGGGCGACCAGCGTCGGGAGGCGGCCGGTCGGCAGCGCGTCGGCGATCGCGGCCGTGGGCCGCCCGACGAACGCCGCCACCACGTGGGCGACCGCCGCAGCGAGGTGCCCGGCGACGTCCCGGCCGAACAGGTCCGCCGCGCAGCTGGTCGAGAGGTCGATGCCGCCGCCGCGACCGGCATAGACGTAGAGGCCGACGTCGAACAGCGCGGGCGGGTCGGGTACCCGGACCCGCTCGACGTCGCCGCACTCGGCCGGCAGGGGCTGCTCGGCGCCGCTCAGGTCGTTGAACCACGCCTGGAAGACCGGGTTTCGGCCGTTGCGGCCGGCCGGGCCTGCCTGACGCACCACCGTTTCGAAGTCCACCGCGCCGTGTCGCATCGCGGCGACGAGCGCGTCGTGGCAGCCCGCCGCGAGGTCCCCGAGCCGGCGGTCACCGTCGACCGCCACGGTGAGCGGCAGGGTGTCGACGAAGAACCCGACGACGTCGGTGTCCGCCAGCGACCGCCGGCCGTCGACCGGCACGCCGACCACGACACTCCCGTCACCGGACCAGCTGCACAGGACGGCGGCCAGGGCCGCGAGGAGCACCGGCGAGCGGCGGAGTCCGTGTTGACGACAGACCGTCGCCAGGGCCGACCAGGTGGCCTCGTCGAGGTGCCGCACCGCGGTGACCCCACGGAACGTCGGCGTCCGCGGCGGCGTGCCGCCGAACGGCAGGCGCAGCGGCTGCGGCGAGGCCACGTGCCCGCGCCAGTAGGCGAGGTCCTCCGGTCGGGCGTCGACGTGTGCCCGGATCCGTCGCTCGACCGCGGCGTGGTACTCGTCGACCGGCCGGTCGGTGCGCGGTCGCCCGAGCAGCTCCGCCCACAGCAGCTCGACGGAGTGCTGGTCGGCGATCAGGTGGTCGGCGGCGAAGACGAGAGCCGTCGTGTCCGACGCCGGGTCGGACAACACGGAGAGCGTGTGCAGCGGCGCCCGGTCGAGGTCGAACGGCATCCGTTGCAGGCGGCTGATCTCGCGGCGGACCTGCCCGTCGAACGACGTGTGCCGGTCGACGGCCACGACCCGCGGCCGCACCGGGGCATCGGCGAGCACCTCCTGCCACGGCTCGTCGGCGTCGACGCGGATCCTGGTGCGCAGCGCCGGATGCCGGCGCACCGCACGGGACAGGGCGTCCTCCAGCCGGTCCGGGCCCACCCGGCCCCGGACGGTGACGGCGCTGACCACGTTGTACTCCGGCAGGCCGCCGTGCATCCGGTGGAGCAGCAGCAGCCGGTGCTGCGCCGGGGTCAACGGCAACCGGTCCGGTGGCCGGGTCGACGGGGCGGCCCGCGGGATCTCGGCCCGCAGCCGCGCGCGCACCTCGTCCAGCGACGCGTTGTCCGCCACGAGCCACCGGACCGGCACTCTGGTGCCGGTGTCGCGGTACAGCGCGGCGGAGAAGCGCGCCGCGCGGAGGCTGTCGCCGCCGAGGTCGAGGAAGCCGGTGCCGGACAGGCCCGGGTGGCTCTCCGCCAGGTCACCCAGCGCCGCGAGCCAGATCTGTTCGATCGGGACCGCTGCCCCGTCCCACTCCGCCGCCGCACCCACCGCAGTGACGTTAGGCAGCCCGCCGACGATCGACACGTCGCCGGAAGCTGGGACGGGCCCCGACGTCACCCCTCTGTCGTCGGTCATGCGGGGGCGGCCCGGTGCCGGTCGATGGTGCGGATCACCTCGTCGTACCACCCGATCTGCTCGCCGGCCGGGCCGTCCTCGGGCAGGTACCAGTCGTCGGAGCCGCCGATGCCCAGGTCGCGCCCGACGTCGCGGAGCAGCTTGAGGCCGTCGGCCCAGGCCCGGATGGCCTCGTCGCGGGACAGCGCCGCCGGCACGGCCAATCGGTGCTCGAGGAAGTGCCGGGCGGCGGCGATCTCCCGGCGCAGGCCCTCCTCGTCGGCCGGCGCGGGACGCAGCAGCAGGTCCCACGCCTCGGCGGCGAGCGCCGGATCGGCCCCGGCGAGGCACCGCAGCACGACGAGAGCCTCCTCGACGTAGTCGGCGGCGCCCGGCGGATAGACGCCGCGGCCGTGCAGAGCCAGCTCGACGCCGAAGACGATCAGGTTCGACCGCGCCCGCCAGGCCAGTTCGAGCTGCCCGGCGGCGACGGCGCCGTCGAGGTCGAAGTGGTGGATCCAGAGGATCTCCTGAACCACGTTCGTCCGTCGCATCCGCCGCAGCCAGGACAGCAGCGGTTCGGCGGCCGCCGTCATCGCCCGGCCAGCCGGGCGCGCCAGTGCTCGGGAAAGTGGTCGAGCAGTCCGGTCTCGGCCAGCAGTGTGATGCCGGCCGCCGGGTCGGGTGCGGTGAGTATCCTGCTCAAAGACACGATCACGCTCCAGCTGAAGTCGGGTGCGATGGTGCCGGCGAGGTCCCTCATCGCCGCCTTCACGTCGGGGTCGACGTCGAAGCCCAGCTCCGCGGCGAAGCGGGCGTACCGGACCATGGTGTGCGGGTTGCCGGCGATGGCGACGTGCGGATCGATCGGCGGCCGCAGGATCCGGGCGGCGATGTCGGCCTCCGCGCCGAGCGGGTCGATGTACCGGCGTCCGGGCAGCACCACGGTCGCGCAGTTGATGGTGACGTCGGCGCACAGCAACTGGTTGAGCAGCGGGTCGTCGTACAGCCGGGCCGGGTCGAAGTCCGGACACCAGTCGCGCGGACTGCGGAACGTGAGAATCTGCAGCTTCAGGCCGTCGACGGTCGCGCTGACGACGCCGAAGCGGTTCGGGCTGCGGGTGGCGTTCCCGGCCCATCCGGTCAGGATCCGTTCGCTGTCGGCCGGGTCCGCGTCGCTGACGAAGTCGAAGTCGTGCGGGCGCTTGCCCAGGAGGAAGTCCCGGGTGGCTCCCCCGGTGAGTGCGAGTCGGTGGCCGTGCGCGGCGTAGACCTCGGCCAGGTCATCCGCGAGCGACATGACGGGGTGGTCGAACACGAGCCGGACGCCCGCCCTCATCCGCCGACGGTGTGCCGGAAGTACCGATCCAGGCTGGTCGCGTTCACCATGTCGAAGATCTCGACCTCGACGCCGGTCAGCTCCTTGATCCGGACGGCGAGTTGAAGGGCGTGCAGCGAGTTACCGCCCAGGCTGTAGAAGCCCTGGTCGGGGTCGACGCTCGCGTCGAAGACCTCGTTGAGGGCCGCCAGGCACCCGGCCAGCTTGTCGTTCATGTCGATCCGTTCTGTTGATTGGACGCCGTCAGGACAGGAACCCCTGCGCGCGTAGCTGCCTCGTCTCCGCCCACATGGCGGTACGGACCTCGACGGGCGGCAGCCGCAGCGACCGGCCGACCGGGTCCGTCGCCTCCCGCCAGGACCGGCCCTCGGCGAGCTGCCGGCACAGCGCCGTCGTGGGGCCGGCCACCGGCACGATCGAGTCCCGGCCCTTGATGAGGTGCGCCGTGTCGCCGGTCTCGACCAGCCGGACGCCGGCCGCGAGCCGGCACGACCGGGAGTCCAGCGCCTCGGCCAGGTCCGGGTGCACGGCCAGCGCCGCCCGCAGCTGGTGGATGCGACCGTCGAGCGCGCCGGTGGGGCGCAGAAAACCGTCGACCAGCTCCCGGAACCGCGCCGAGTCCCGGCCGTGGCGACGGGCCGCCTTCTCCCCGGCCCACTTCAGCGACGGGTACGCCTCGCCGTCCTCGGCGAGCGTGGCGGTCGACCGCCACTGGATCGCCTCGCGCAGCAGAAGTTCGGCCTCCTGACCGGCCCCGGTCGCCGCGGCGAGCGCGGACCGGGCCAGCTGCTCGAAGGCGCGGTAGGTCGCGTGCCGGGCCAGCGCGGTGGCGGCGCACGCCGGGCTGAGACCGGCGAGGGCCCGGGCGACGGCCGGCGTCACCCGCACCGGCACCCCGATGGCGAGCCGGTAGTACCGGTCGATGTCCTTGAGGCTGTGGTCGACGACGTCGTGCCAGTCCTGCCGCTCCACCCGCTCGCCGAGCTGCTCCAGCTCGACCAGCTTCAGGTACTCGCAGTCGACGTAGTGCGACCCGCGCAGACCGATGGTGGTGCTCCGCCCGGGCGAGCCGTCCTCGCTGATCACGTACAGGTCCAGGTCGGAGCTGGCGTTGCCGATGCCCTCGATCAGGGAACCGGAGACGACGCAGGACGCCGTGGGGGCAAGCCACCCGACCACCCGCCCGATCTCGGTCTGCAGGTGCTGCGGCAGCGCGGCCAACCGCCGGTCGCCGCGCTCTGCGGTCTGTGCCAATGCCCGTCCTCCGTTCACGACCGGTGTCACCGCGCCGGCGTCCGGCTGCCGAGTGCCTTCTCCATCAGGGCGAGCGCCGGGCGGCCGCCCTCCGGCGGCCGGGTCGCCTCCGCCACGGCCGCGGCTTCGACGGCGGCCAGCACGTCGGCCGGGTTCGTCGCGCCGACCAGTCGCGGGTCGACGCTCAACAACAGCTCGGGCGCGGCCCCGGTGCCCGCCACGGACAGGTGGACGGCGCGCCGCACGTGCGGCGGCGCCGAGCCGAGTAGCGGCGCCTCGGTGACGTCGGTGTGCGCGCGCAGCGCGGGAATGCCGTCCGGTGGGACCGGCGCCGCAGGGGCCGACCGGTGCACGTTGTTGACCACGCAGTCGACCTGGTCCAGCAGCGTGGCCAGCCCACCGTCGACGAGGTCGTCCATGTCGTAGAGGGCGTTGCTGAAGGCGTCGAGGCTGGCCACCTGCGCCCGCCGCAGGACCGTCGGCAGGTCGGCGTCCGCCAGGTCGACGGCCATCGGCGCGTACTGGTTGAGCGTGCCGACGTAGTCGACGCCGCGCGAGATCCACCGGTTGGACGCGACCGTGTTGAGCACGCACGCCGTCCGGCCGGACAGGGTGCCCACGACGACCGCCAGGAGGCCCAGGTACACCTGGGCGGCCGTGACCGCGTGCCGCGCGGCGAGCACCCCCACCGCGGCGCCGAGGGCCGGCGAGCGCATCCGGGTCCGGGGGCGCGGCCCGGACGGCGCGGAGCCGAGGTCCGCCGCGCCGAACGTCGGCACCATCGCGGGGTCGAGGACGCCACGCAGGTAGCCGACGGCCCTGCGGTGAAGCGCCGCCGCGGCCGGGGTCGCCTCGTCGGCGGCGCGGTCGGCCGGCTGGTACCGCTCCACCGGCGACCGCTCCACCGGCGGCCGTTCCACCGGCGCCTGGTCGCGGACACCGCTCAGCCGGCCTGTCAAAGCCCGCCGCACCAGGCGTGCCCCGGTCAGGTCGACGCTCAGGTGCGACAGTTCGAGGACGACCCACGCCGGAGCGTCGTTCGCGGTGACGACGGCGACCCGCAGCGGGAAATCGTCGGCGGGCCGGAACTCCGTCCCGAACCCGGGAAAGGGCGCGTCCGGGTCGCCGTTCCAGCCGTCCGCCGCGACGACGGCCAGCGGCAGCACGCCCTCGCGGCGGACGCGTTGGTACAGGCCGCCCGCCGGACGCGTGGGGCAGGTCGTGCGCAGCGACTCGTACTCCTCCACCAGCCATCGGACGGCGGCGCGGACCTGCGACAGCGTGGTGCCGGCGGGCACCGGCAGCATGGTGCGCACGTTGAAGAACGCCGCGTGCGGCGTCTGGTGGCTCCACGCCCGGTAGATGTCCTTCTGCCCCCACGTCAACGGGTGCGTTCCCGCGCGCGCCCCGCGGAACGGCACCGGGATCGTTCCGGTGTGGCGCAGGACCACGGCGGTACTCCTTCGGTCGCCGCCCGGCCGGCGGCGGTGGACGGCGGTGGCTAGGCCGGGGTCGGAGCGACCTCGTGCGAGAAGTACCCCGTCGACGACTTGTGGCCGCCCGACCGCAGATGCGCGCCCTCCTGCACCTCGTACAGCGAGTTGAACTCCGCCTCGGCGATGGGCAGCCGCCAGTGGCCGCTCTCGCACCGCGCGACCTTCGCCGGTCGGCCGCGCAGCAGCCGTGCGTTGGGCTCGTTGTGCGCGGCGCGCGGGCCGTAGTACACCGGGAACGCGTCGGCGCTGCGGTAGGAGGGGATGAACGCGCGACGGTAGCGATCCGAGATGTTCTTCTCCGATGCGTGCGCCAGCAACGGATGCAGGAAGATGGCCGTACCGGCCGGCGCCTCGCAGTCGACGACCGAGGACTCGTCCACGCCGACCCCGGCCAGGGTGGCGATCTTTCCCCGGAAGTGGCCGTCGACCTCGTGGCTGAGCAGCCCGAGGCGGTGCGAGCCGGCCGCCACCTTGAGGCACGCGTTCTCCCGGGTGGCGTCGTCCAGGTAGATGAGGACGGCCACCAGGTCGGTGTTGGTGTGCGGGTAGTACGCGAAGTCCTGGTGCCACTCGACGACGCTGCCCACCCGGGGCGCCTTGATGTTCAGCTTGGAGTACTGGAACTCGACGTCGTCGCCGACCAGTTGGGACACCGCGTCCAGCAGCGGGGGGTACTCCACGATCTCGTTGAACACCGGGTCCCGGCTGGTCGGTGCCCACACCCGACGGATCATCGCCGGATCCTCGGGCTCCGGCTCGCCCACACCGTCAGTCGCGTCCGACGCCAACAACGCGTCCACGAAGCCGCGCGCCCGGTCGACGAGCTCGTCGCCGACGAGCCCCTCGACGACGAGAAACCCGTTGTCCCGATAGGTTTTGACATCGTGCCCGGTCAGGATCTCGGTCATCCGCAAGCACTCCCTTCGCGTCCACCGCAGTCTGGTGTCGCGCATCGGGCCCGGGCAAGGCATTCCACGAACGTGCCGGCGGCAGGTTCGCCCCGAATCTGCCGCCGGATCTGCCGGGTCGTTCTGCCGGACCGCACCGGCGGGCGCCGGTAGGTTCCGGCGGAATGGCAGATGCATCGAGGATCCGGACAGCGGGCGGTGCGGTGGTCTCCGCCGACGTCATGGACTGCACGCTGCGGGACGGCAGTTACGCCGTCGGGTTCCAGTTCGCCGAAGGCGACATCCACGCGGTCCTGACGGGGCTGGACGCGGCGGGCATCCGGCTCGTCGAGCTGGGCCACGGCCTCGGGCTCGGTGCCGCCGGAGCACTCGGCAAGCCGATGCTCGTGCCGGAGGAGCGCTGCTTCGAACTCGCCGCCGGCCTGCGGCGGGCGGCGTGGGGCATGTTCTGCATCCCCGGTATCGCCACGCTGTCGCACCTGCGCCGGGCCGCGGCCGCCGGCATGCGGTTCGTCCGGGTCGGGGTCGACATCACCGACGTCACGCCGGCGGAACGGTTCGTCGAGACGGCCAAGGGGCTCGGCCTGCTGACGTTCGCCAACCTCATGAAGACGAACGTGCTCGACGCGGACGGAGTCGGCGACGCCGCCCAGCAGTGCGAGAAGTACGGCGCGGACGCGGTCTACCTGGTCGACTCGGCCGGCGCCTACCTGCCCGACGAGGTCCGCGACCTGGTCGCCGCGGTCGGCCAGCGGCTGGACGTCCCGCTCGGCTTCCACGGCCACGACAACCTCGGCCTGGCCAACGCCAACGCCCTCGCCGCCGCGGCCGCCGGCGCGAGGTACATCGACACGACGCTCGACGGCATCGGCCGCGGTGCGGGAAACGCCGTCACGGAGTGCTTCGCGGCGATCGTCCGCGACGACGCGGCCGGCGGCTACGACTACCGTGCCCTGGCTCAGCTCAGCGAAACGGTGGTGCGCCCGCTGGCGCGCCTGCACGACGACCGCGTGTACCAGGTGATGGGTGCCGTCACCCGCACGCATTCGAGCTTCTTCCCGCTCATCTCCGGGTGTGCCCGGGCCGCCGGCGTCGACGCGTTCGAGCTCATGGCGGAGGTCGCCGACGTCGACCGGATCGCGCCCACCGAAGGCCTGGTGCGGGAGATCGCGGGCCGCCTCGCCGCCCGCCTCGCCGCCCGGTAGCGGAGCCGTTGGATGCGGATCGACTTCGACCTGGCGCTGTCGGGCCCGAACACCTGCTTTCCGCGCGGCGTCGAGACCACCACCGACGCCGTCGCCGCCGGCCGCGTCGACGCCCGTTCGGCGGAGGAGCTCGGCGTGGAGCTCATCCACATCGCCGACCCGGACGAGACTCCGCCGGCCCTGGCGGTGACCGCGGCGCGGCGGGCGCTCACCGCGGCGGGGCTGTCGGGGCCGGACGTCGGGCTGCTGCTGCACTGCTCCGTGTGGCACCAGGGCTGGGACATGTGGAGCCCGGCCCACCACATCGCCGCCCGGATCGGCGCGGACGCCGCCCTGCCCATCGGTGTCAACCAGGGATGCAACGCGGTCATGGCCGCCGTCGAGCTGGCCGCGCCGTGGCTGGCCGCCGACCGGTCCGGCCGCAGCGTCATGGTCACGGCCGGCGACCGGTTCCTGGCGCCGGGGTTCGATCGCTGGCGTGGCAACTTCGGCTTCGTGCACGGTGACGCGGCCACCGCGGCGGTACTGCGCCGCGGACCCGTGGCCGGCGCGTTGGCGGTGCGGGCCGTCCGCAGCCGCACCGCCCCGCACCTGGAGGAGATGAACCGGGCCGGGCTGGAGCCCACGGTGGCGGCGCGGATGAACGGCGACGTCGACCTGCGCGCGCCGAAGAAGGCGTACTTCATGCGCCACGGGCTGCGTGACTTCGAGAAGCTCACCGAGGAGTCGGTGCGCGGCGTGATCGAGGAGAGCCTGGCCGACGCCGGTGTGGCCCCGGACGATGCCCGGATCCGCGGCGTCGCCGTGCCGCGCATGAGCGAGGCCCTCGTCCGCCACGTCTACGCGCCGCTGCTGTCGACGGTGACGCCCGCACCGGTGCTGCCCATGCAGCGCCGCACCGGGCACCTCGCCTGCTCGGACGTGCTCGCCAACGTGGCCGACCTGCACGTGGTGGCGCTCGACCGGCCCGGTGACGTCGGCGTCGTGCTCAACATCGGCGGCGGGTACACGTGGTCGGCGCTGGTCGTCGAGGTGCCGGGGTGGTGAGCTCCTCCGCGCCGTCGCCGGCCGAGGACTTCGGCGTCAACGCCTGGCTGGTCGAGGAGATCTACCGGAACTACCTCGCGGATCCCGCATCGGTGGACGAGACGTGGCGCGGCTTCTTCGACACGCCGTGCCTGGCGACCGTCGTCCGGGAGGTGCCCGCCACGCTGCTCGCCGAGAACCGGTTCGTCATCAACCGCGACCGCCGCGGCACCGGTCGCGGGCGGGTGTCGGTCGTCGACCTGGTCGGCCACGCCCTCGTCCACGCGGTCCGGTCGCGACCCGGCGGGAATGCCTCGTTCCGCGTGGTCGACGGCCGGCCGGCGGCCGGTGCCGGCACCGGCCCGACGATCGCGGTCGGCCCGGTGGAGGTTCCGGCGCGGTACCGGGGCCTCCCGCGGCGGACCCTGGCCGCGTCGGCCATCGGGCCCGTGCTCACGGTGACCGCGACGTTCGACCGCCGGGTCGTCGAGGCCTCGGCGGCGGCCGAACTCCTGCGTGCGATCGAGGCCTCGCTGCTCGGCGAGGGCGGGTTCTACGGGGACGTCTTCGCGTCGCTGGGAGTCGCGCACCAGCCGGTGCGGTGGCCGCCACCGGGGTCGGCCCGGCGGGTGACCGGTTCCGGGCGCGCGGTCCGCGTCGCGCGCCTGATCGAGGCCTACCGGGCGCACGGGCACCTGGCCGCGGACCTGGACCCGCTGCGGCGGCCACGTCCGGGCCACGCCGACCTCGACCCGGCCGCCCACGGCCTCGCCGTGTGGGACCTGCGGAGCACGGTCGACACCGAGGGGGTCGGCGGCCGGCCACGGGCCCGGCTCCGCGACCTTCTCGCCGCGCTGCGCGACCGTTACTGCGGCACCGTCGGCGTCGAGTACACCCACCTCGCCGACCCGGAACGACGCCGGTGGATCGAGACGGCCCTCGATCGCCGCCCCCGCCGACCCGATCGCGGGCGGCGACTGCGCATCCTCGACCGGCTCACCGCCGCGGAGTCGCTGGAGCTGTTCCTGCACACGCGGTACCCGGGGCAGCGGCGGTTCTCGTTGGAAGGCGGCGAGTCGGCGGTCGTGCTGCTCGACGAGGTCCTCGGCGCAGCGGCGGACGCCGGGCTCGCCGAGGTCGCGGTGGGCATGTCGCACCGCGGCCGCCTCACCCTGATGGCCACCGTTCTGGGCCTGCCGTACCAGGAACTCCTCCGGCGGTTCGAGGGCCGGCACGAGTCGGCACCGGCCGCGATCGCCGGCGACGTGAAGTACAACCTCGGTGCGCGGACGACGTTCGTCTCGCCGTCGGGCGGCCGGACCGAGCTGTCGCTCCTCCCCAACGCCTCCCACCTGGAGGCGGTCTACCCGGTGGTGGAGGGCTTCGCGCGGGGACGGCAGGACGCGCGCCCCGGCGGGCCGTTCGACCCGCTTCCGGTGGTGCTGCACGGCGACGCCGCGTTCGCCGGCCAGGGCGTCGTCGCGGAGACGCTCAACCTGTCCGGGCTGCGCGGGTTCCGCACCGGCGGCACGATCCATGTGGTGCTCAACAACCAGATCGGTTTCACCACCGCGCCCGCGGACGCCCGCGGCGGCACCTACCCGACCGCCGCCGCCCGCACGGCCGACGCGCCGGTCCTGCACGTCAACGCCGACGACCCGGAGGCGTGCGCGTGGGTGGCCCGGCTGGCGTTCGCGTACCGGCAGGCGTTCCACCGCGACGTCGTCATCGATCTGGTCTGCTACCGGCGGCGCGGCCACAACGAGAGCGACGACCCGACGATGACGCAGCCGGACCTGTACCGGCTCATCGAGGCCAGGCCGCCGGTGCGCGCGCTCTACACCGACCTGCTGGTCCGCCGCGGCGACCTCACCACCGCCGAGGCCGAGGCGCTGCGGACGCGGTACCGGCAACGGCTCGAACGGGCCGTCCCCGCACCGGTCCCCACGCCGATCCCCACGCCGGTCCCCGACGCGGCACCGGCGGAGCCCGCGCCCGCCGCGCCGGTGGTCACCGCGATCGACGACCAGACCATCAAGCTCGTCGCCCAGGCGCTCGCCGAACTGCCGGCCGGCGTCGAGCCCCATCCCCGCGTGGCGGCGCAGCTCCAGCGGCGCGCGGCGACGGCTGTCGACGGTGTCGTCGACTGGCCGATGGCCGAGACGCTGGCGTTCGGCTCGCTCCTGCTCGACGGGCGGCCCGTCCGACTGACCGGCGAGGACTCCCGCCGCGGCACGTTCGCGCAGCGGCACCACGTCCTGGTCGACCGGAGCACCGGCGCGGAGCACCCGCTGCTGTCCCGGCTCAGCCCGGACCAGGCCCGGTACGCCGTCTACGACTCGCCGCTGTCGGAGTTCGCGGTGCTGGGCTTCGAGTACGGCTACTCGGTGGCCCGCCCGGACTCCCTGGTCATCTGGGAGGCGCAGTTCGGTGACTTCGCCAACGGGGCGCAGACCGTCATCGACGAGTACGTCGCGGCCGGCGAACAGCGGTGGGGCCAGCGGTCCGGCCTCTGCCTGCTGCTGCCGCACGGGCTGGAGGGCCAGGGACCCAACCACTCGTCGGCGCGGGTCGAGCGCTTCCTCCAGCTGTGCGCGCAGGACAACCTGACGGTGGCGATGCCGTCGCTGCCGTCGTCGTACTTCCACCTGCTACGCCGGCAGGCGCTCGCCCCCGAGCCCCGGCCGCTGGTGGTGTTCACCCCCAAGTCGATGCTGCGCCTGCGGGACGCGACCTCCAGCGTGCGGGAGCTCACCGATGGCCACTTCCGGGCGGTGGTCGGCGACCCCGCCGCCCACCGCGCGACGACCCGGCGAATCCTGCTCTGCTCCGGCAAGCTCGCCTGGGACCTGGAGGCGCGGCGGGCGCGGACGGGCGGCACCGACACCGCCGTCGTCCGGATCGAACGGCTGTACCCGGTTCCGCTGCCGGAACTGGCCGCCGAACTGTCGGGCTACCCGGCCGGGGCCGAGGTCCGGTGGGTCCAGGAGGAGCCGGAGAACCAGGGCGCATGGCGGTTCCTGCGCGGGCACCTCCCCGCCGCGCTGGGCGGCCGGCCGCTGCGTGCGGTGACGCCACCCGCTGCCGCGACGACCGGCACGGCCTCCCCCGAGCGCCACGCGACCGCGCACCGCCACCTCGTCGAGCGCGCCTTCCGGTAGCCGGCGGGCCGCGTCGGTGCGGCTCCCGGGTCAGTCCGGCTCCCGGGTCAGTCCAGCGCGGACCCCGGCCCGGCGCGGACCACGTTCCGGAGGCGCCCGACACCCTGCACGTCGGCCTCCACCCGGTCGCCGTCGCGGATCACACCGGCTCCCGGTGTACCCGTGGCGATGACGGATCCCGCCTCCAGCGCCATGCCGCCGGAGAAGTAGCTGACCAACCAGTGCGGGTCGCGCATCATCGCCGACACCGGGCCGCTCGCCACCGTCCGCCCGTTCACGATCGTGGCGATGCGTACGGCCGCGAGGTCGGGGATCTCGTCGGGTGTCACCACCCACGGGCCCAGGCTGCAGAACGTGTCGAACGCCTTCGCCCACGGAATGAATCGGGGGTTGGCCCGGATCACGTCCTCGGCGGTCATGTCCAGCACGGTCGTGTAGCCGAAGATCACCGATCCGGCGTCGCCGGGCGGGACGTCGCGGCAGTCCTCGCCGATGACGACGCCGAGTTCCGCCTCCGCGGTGACCCGCGCGGACTGCCGGGGCAGGAGGATGGTGTCGCCGTCACCGATGACCGTGCTGCTCGGCCGCAGGTACGAACCGGGCATGCCCGCCGGCTGTGCGACGTCGAGGTCCACGGCGTGCCCGCTGAAGTTCAACCCGACGCCCCAGAGCTTGGGCGGGTTGCGGTACGGCGCGGTGAAGCACCCGTCGCCGAGCGGCGCCGCGGTGCGCAGCACGGCGGGTTCGCGCAGCGCCGACCGGATCGCGTCGAGCTGTCCACCCACCACCACACCGAGCAGGTCCGGCCCCAGGTCCCGGTTCAGCACCGCGTTGATCGTGCTCAACCGGACCACGCCAGGGCCGACGCGGATGCCCACGTCGACGCCGTCGTCCGTCCGCATGCCGCACAGGCGCATGGCGACTCGCTTCCGCTTCGGGGTCAGGAAACCGTGCCGCCGCACCGGAACCGGACGACGTTGAGCACCTCCAGGACCGCGCGGTCGCCGTCGTCGCGGCGGCGCAGCAGGCCCAGCGTCAGCAGGGTGAAGACGTCGCTGGCGCAGTCGTCCGCGTCGATCCCCGCCGCCGCGGCGGCAGCGCCGACCGACCAGGCGAGCCGGCGGCCCGACATCGTCGTCAGCAGGCGTCGCTGCCGTGGGGTCAGGCCACCGACGATCTCCGGTACGGAGTCGAACAGCGGCGGCATGCCCGCGTCCACGAGGTCCGGCGGCCTGGCCACCAGCAAGGGGTTCGCCCGCAGCAGCCCGGCGAGCTGGTGCGGCGAGTAGACCAGGCTCCACCGGGCGGCGGACTCCAGGGCGGCGGGGATGCCGTCCAGCGCGTGGCAGATCCCGGCGATCGCCGCGGCGTTGTGCGCGTCGAGCCGGAAGCCCGGCCGGAGCAGCGCCGCGTGGCGCAGGAAGACCTGCACCGCGGCGGACCCGCCGACCGTCGCCGGATCGGCCTCGCTGTCCGGGGCCGGCTCGGGAAGTGTGAGCGGGGCGAGCGGCAGCAGCGATTCACCGGGGATCCCGACCGGGGACCGCGCCGTCACCATCACCCGCAGCCGGCCGCAGCCCTCCAGGAGCGCGTCGACGACGGGCGCCAGGGCGGGGCCCTCGCGGTCGCCCCGGGCGCCGTCGAAGACGATCAGCGCCCGCCGGGCGGCGACCGCGTCGCGCAGGTGACGGACGCCCGCGTCGCCGGCGCGAACCAGCTCTGGCAGCGTCAGGGCCGGATCTCCCGACCGCCCGGACCGGTCGTCCGGCGGGGACGGGCGCTCGCCGCACGGGATCCACAGCACCAGCCAGTCGCCGCGCTGCCGCACCGAACGGGCGAACTCCGCGGTGGTCCGGGTCTTGCCCACCCCCTCGATGCCCGTGACGGTCACCAGCCGGTGGTGCCCGGCACCGAACAGGTCGGCCAGCGCATCGAGCTCCGCGGTCCGATCGAGGAAGGGTCCGCCGGCCCGGGCGCCGGGTGGCGGACCCGGGTGGGTCGCCGGTCCGGTTCGCCGGTGCGCCGGATCGTCGGCCGCCGGAACCGGGCGCGGATCCTCGACGTCGAGCACGCGCATGAGAAGGTCCAGCGTCTCCTGTCGGGGCCTGGTGACCCGGCCGTTCTCGATGTCGCGGATCGCCCGCACGCTCAGCGTGCTGAAGTCGGCCAGCTGCTGCTGCGACAGCCCGGCGCGCAGCCGGAAGTCCCGCAGCCGCAGGGCCAGCGCCGGCGGGCGCGCATCCGCCGGCGGAACGGTCGGCGACGGCGGGTTCAGCGGCCACCGCACCAGGTTCGGCCCACCGGTCTCATAGGCGACGCGCACCAGCACCACCTCCGCCGCCCATCATGCGTAGCCGTCTCCCCCGGGCGCACGTCACCGCTTCCGGTGACGATCTTCGATCGCGTCGGCCCGGCCGACGGCGTAGACGCGGGCCTATACTCGGCCGGTGCCCGACCGCGACGACGCAGACCTCACCTGCGTCGAGATCCGCGACGAGACGGAGTTCCGGAAGCACCGCGACGACCCGCGCGCCTGTCTGCACATTCTCGACGGCACCTATCCGGTCATTTCCAGCACCGCCCGGATCAAGTCGATATTCTCCGGTGCCCGGGTGGAGCAGGTGCTGGGCCGCACCCGGATCGGTTCACTGCGCGGATCCACCAGTGTCCAGGTCATCGGCGCCGAAGCCGTCGTCGACTGTGTATGTGACTCGGCCGCGATCGGCTATCTCCGGGACGCCGCGACGGTGCGTCGGTTGTGTGACTCGGCACGGATCGGGTTCGCGTCGGACCGTGCGCGGATCCGGTCGGTGGAGGACTGGTCCACCGTCGGCTCTGTCGCCGGAGCGGCCCGCATCGGCGGCGTCCGGGACCAGTGCCGGATCGGCGACGTCCGCGGCGCGGCAACCGTGGCACTCGTCACCGGTCAGGCCGCGGTCGGCTCGATCGACGGCGACGCGGTCATCGGTTCGCTGGCGGGATCGGCCGCCGTGCACCGGGTCGGCGGCGCGGCGGCCGTGACGGCCACCGGCACCTCCCGGGTCCACGCCTACGGTGGCAGCGTCACCGCCACACCACTGGTCACCGTGTACCGGCACGCACCGGCCGCCCGGATCGCCGGCGGCACGGTCATCGACGTCTCCCGACCGGGCACCGACCCGCTCGCGTGGGCCGAGCACGCGGGAGTCCGCACCGTGGACGGTGTGTTGGTTCTGTACCGGGCGTCGGGTGACATCGAGGGCTCGCGGCTGACGAGCCATCCGCTGGCCGGAGACGTCGGCCGGGCCGAGACCCGCTTCGTGGCGTGCGCCGTCGACGTCGCCGACGCCGTGGTCGTCGACGAGGAGACCGTGACGGCGCGTTCGTGGCGCGTTCTGCACGAGGTCGACGAGTCCGGAAACCGCGTGTAGGTCCGCGGATCAGGACAGGCGCCAGTCGACCGGTTCGGCACCGCAGCGGCGCAGAAGCTCGTTGACGCGCGTGAACGGGCGGGATCCGCAGAATCCGCTCGCCGCCGACATCGTGCTGGGGTGGGCCGAGGCGATCTGCGCCACCCCGGCGAGGAGCCGGCCGTGGGCACGGGCGCGGTGACCCCACAGAACCGCCACCAGCGGACGGTCCCGGCCGGCCAGCGCCCGCAGCGCGTGTCCGGTCACCGCCTCCCAACCCCGGCCCTGGTGCGACGCGGGCATGCCCTCCCGGACCGTCAGCACGGTGTTCAGCAGGAGCACACCCCGCTCCGCCCACGGCGTCAGGTCACCGGTCGAGGGCATCGGCAGACCCAGGTCGACCGAGTACTCGCGAAGAATGTTGACCAGACAGCTCGACGGCGTGACGGAACGCGGTGCGGCGAAGCTCAACCCGTTGGCGTGTCCCCGCGTGGGGTACGGGTCCTGGCCCACGATCACCACGCGTACGTCGTGGAACGGCTCCCGAAAGGCGCGCAGGACCGACGTCCGCTCCGGCAGGTACGGACGACCGGCCGCGGCTTCCGAACGCAGGAAGTCGTCCATCGCGTCGATGTCGGGCAGGACCGGTGCCAGCGCGGCCGCCCAGCCCGGGTCGAGGTCGCGCGTCAGCGGTTCAACCGTCATCACGGCCGGCAGTCTCACCTGTGAAGCGGACGGGCGGAAGTCGCCTCTTCCTGGGACGCCGTCGCCTACATCCGACGCGGTCGCGGTTGTGGCAGAGTCCGCGCATGGAGTACGCGAAGCCGGGCCGCGCGTGAGCACACCCGCACTGTTCGATCGCGTTGCCGACGACTACGACCGGAGCGCGGCGGTGAGCAGCGGGGCCGCATCCAGGCCGGGGAGGTGCTCCGGTGGCTGGTGCCCGGACCGGTGTTGGAGGTGGGCGTCGGTACCGGCCTGGTCTCGGCGGCGCTGCTCACCGCCGGACGCGACGTCATCGGCGTCGACATATCGGCCAACATGCTCGTCCACGCCCGTCGACGGCTCGGTTTCCGGGTGGTCCGCGGCGACGCACGCGCGCTGCCGCTCGCCGACGAGTCGGTTGCCAACGTGGCCTTCGTGTGGATGTTGCTGTTCGTCGACGGCGCCGGCGCGGCGCTGGCCGAGGCGGCGCGCGTCCTTCGACCCGACGGCCGCGTCGTGGTGATCGGCGGCCGGCCCGCCGGCCCCCGCACCGACGTCGACGAGACGATCGCGCCGCTGGACGGACTGAGGTCGCGCCGGCCCCAGGACGTCGACGCGAAACTTCCGCGGCTCGCGGCCGCGGCCAGGCTCAGACCGGTGCACCAGGGTCTGACCACCGGGTACCCGGTCGAGACCGTACCGGAGGACATGGCCCGGCTCGTCGAGGAGCGTTCGGCGTCCTGGATGTCGCAGGTGGACGACGCCGTCTGGGAGAGGACGGCGGTGCCGGTCATCTCGGCGCTTCGTGGCCTGCCCGAACCGCAGCGCCCGCGGCGGTACCTGCAGCGCAACACCCTGCTGGTGTTCCGGCGCCCGTGACCTGAGGACGCGGGGCTGACGGCGGCGGGCCGGGTTATGCTGCCGCGCACCCCGACCGCGCAATCACACACACGAAGGAACCCCTGGAAATGACGACGAGTCCGCCGATTGTTGTCAACGGAGATCTCGGAAGCGGCAAGACGACGGTCTCCGAGGAACTGGCCCAGCGGCTCGACATCAAGCGCATCTGCGTCGGCGACCTCTACCGCGAAATGGCGCGCCGTCGCGGCATGACCAATCTGCAGCTCAATCTGCACGCCCAACTCGACGACGAGGTGGACGCGTACGTCGACCGCCTGCAGAGCGAGATCGCGCGGTCGGGTGAACGGTTGGTTGTCGACAGCCGCCTCGCGTGGCACTTCTTCCCGGGGGCGTTCAAGGTCCACCTGATCGCCGACCCTGTCGTCGCCGCGCAGCGGGTGATGTCCCGGCCGGCGAGCGCCGTCGAGTCGTACGCCTCGGTCGACGAGGCCATCAAGCGGCTGCGCGAGCGGAGCGACAGCGAGCGCCTGCGCTTCGTCACCCGGTACGGCGTCGACAAGACGCGGCTGCGCAACTACAGCCTCGTGTGCGACACCACCAGCGCCACGCCGGAGGAGGTGATCGGGTGCATCACGCGCTGCTACGCGGACTTCGCCGACGGCAGGATCGGAACCGAGGACACTCCCCTGCTGTTCCTGGATCCGCGGCGCATCCATCCGACCGCACCCGACGACCCCGACACGGCGCCGCAGCGGCCGATCCTGGCGGGATACACCGGCACGAGATTCTTCCTCGTCGACGGCCGGCGCAGGGTGAGTGAGGCGCTGCGCCGCGGGCATTCACTGATCGCCGCCCGGCTCGCCGCCGAGGCCGAGGAGGTTGTCGACGGTGGGCTGACCGCCGCCGAGTACTTCGCGTCACGAGTGGATCCGCGGCTGGTCGCCGACTGGGAGTCCGCTCACGACACGACGTTCTATCTGTCGGACGAGCCGTAGCGGCGCACGTCCGGCGGTTCGGCGGTCCGGCGGGTGGCGGTGGCGTCGAACGCCTGCCGGTAGGCCCGCAGCGGCACGCCCCGGTGCTTGACGAACCGCTCACGTAGGACGGTGGCACTGGCGTACCCCACTCGCCGGGCGACCTCCTCCATCGGCAGCTCGGTCGACTCGAGCAGCTCCTCGGTACGGATCAGCCGCTGGTGCAACAGCCAGGCGTGCGGGGTCGTTCCGGTGATGGCCTTGAACCGGCGGACGAAGGTGCGGGTGCTCATCAGGGCACGCCGGGCCATTTCGGTGACCGGAAGCGGACGGTCCAGGTTCGCGGCCGCCCAGTCCATCACCCCGGTCAGCCGCTCGCCCTCGCTGTCGGACGGCGCCGGCGCGAACTGTGCCCGTCCGCCTTCCCGGTACGGCGGCACGACGATGTACCGGGCAATGGTGTTGGCCACCGTCGAGCCGTGCTCCCGGCGGACGAGGTGCAGGTACAGGTCGATACCCGCGCCGGCACCGGCGCCGGTGACGATCCGCCCCTCGTCGACGTACAGCACCTGGGGCACCACCTCGACGGCCGGGTGGCGGGCGGCGAGGTCGTCGACCCGCAACCAGTGCGTCGTGGCTCGACGACCGTCCAGCAGCCCGGTCGCGGCCAGCGTGTAGGTGCCCACGCCGTGGCTGGCGAGGATCGCGCCCCGCCGGTGCGCGCCCCGGATCGCGGCCGTGAGCTCCGCGGACGGCTCCGGCGGCTCCGCCGACGGCAGCACCACGAGCAGGTCCGCTCCGGCGAGCCGGTCCGGGCCGTTGCCGACGACGAACGACAGTCCCAGATCCGTGGTCAGCCGCCCGGGCCGGTCGGTGCAGTACCGGATGCCGAACGCCGGCAGGCCGCGGGCGGCGCCGCCGCCGAACACCTCGGGCACCAGCCCCAGGCTGTAGGTGTGAACGTGATCAGGAACGTACACAGCAATGGATTCGAATCCGGACACGCTCCGACTCCCGTTGGCTGCGGATGGGCCGAAGCGAGGCTAGGTCCACGTCCTGACATTCCACGTTCGTGGCACTTGCCGGACGCTTGCGTCAGCCGATTCCGGTCGGCACGCCCATCTCGGCGAACCGGCTCGCGGCCTCCGACCGCAGCCGGTCGGCCGCGGCGGCGTTACCGACCGCCGCCTCGACCCGCGCGATACCGGCCGTCGCGCGGGCCTGTTCGTACCGGTCGCCGACCCGGGCCGCGACCGCCGCGGCCCGTTGGTGGTGTTCGCGGCTGGCGGCGTGGTCGCCCATCGCCGCGCGCACCTCGGCGACGCCGTTGAGCGCGCTCGCCTCGTGCCCGGGCACGCCGATCTCGGTCGCCACCGCCAGGGCGCGTCGGTGCTGGTCGAGCGCCTCGCGGTACCGGCCCAGCCGGGCGTACGCGCCGCCAGCGTGGTCCAGGGCGGACGCCGTCCCGGCCCGGTCACCGACCTCCTCGTAGATCGGTAGCGCCCGGGCGAGCAGGTCGAGGGCCTCGTCGGGCCGGCCCTGGCGCACGAGAGTACCCGCGAGGTTGTCGAGGGCCTCGGCCTCGCCCAGGCGGCTCCCGGCCGCATGGTGGGCGGCGTACGCCGCGCGGTGGTGACGCTCGGCCGCCGCGTAGTCGCCGAGCCGGTCGCAGGCGTTGCCGAGGTTGTCGAGCATCCCGCCGAGCGCGACGGCGTCGCCGGACTCCCGCGCGATGGCGAGCGCATCGAGGTACTGGTCCCGGGCCTGCCGGTAGCGTCCGGTCTGCCAGTACACGACCCCGAGGTTGCTCGCGACGCGGCCCTGGGTGCGGTGGTCACCGAGTTCCTGGTAGATCGCGATCGCCTGGCGTAGGTGTTCGATGGCCTCGTCATGGCGCGACCATCGCGCGTGAACGGTGCCGATGTTGTTCAGGCAACCGGCCTCCCCCGACCGGTCGCCGGCCCGCCGGACCAACGCGAGTGCCCGGACGAACTGCTCCAACGCCCGGTCGTGGCGGCCCCACCGCCACTCGACCGTGCCGAGCTGGCGGCGGCACATGGCCTCGCCCGCGACGTCGCCGGTGGCGCTGGCTGCGGCGACGGCCGGCGCGAGCATCGCCGCCGCCTGGAGGTGGTACGACGCGGTGTCGAGCCACGGCCAGAGCACCGCGATCAGCTCTACGGCATACCGCTCCCAGCCGTCGTCGGCGGCCCGCGCGACGACGGCCACCAGGTTCTCCAGCTCCGTCTCCAGCCAGCGCCGGGCCGCGTCGGCGTCGGTGAACGGCGCCGACCCCTCCGCGGTGCCGGACCCGTCCGGGAACACCGCGGCGACGGCGGCGCGGCCGGCGGCGACGTAGTGCTCGAGCAGGCGCCGCACCGCCGCCCGCCGCGCCGGCTCGTCGTCCTCGTCCGCGCACTCGGCCGCGTACACGCGGAGCAGGTCGTGCATGCCGACCCGGCCGGGAGCCACGGCGGCGATGAGGTGCGAGCGGGTGAGCCGGTCGAGGATCCGGCCGGCCCCGTCCGGGCTGGCGTCGAACAGAGCGGCCGCCGCGGCGTGGTCCACGGTGCGGCCGGGATGCACCCCGAGCCGGCGGAAGCCCTGCCGGGCATCGGCTGGCAGCCGCCGGTACGACCAGGACAGCACGCTGCGCACCGCGGTGCGCTCGTCCCCGTGTACGTCGAGCAGATCGAGCCGCCGGCGCTCGTCGGCAAGCTCGGCGTCGAGGACCCGCAGCGGGACGGTGGGCCGGCTGGCCGCCAGTTCGGCCGCCACCCGAAGCGCGAGGGGCAACCGGACAGCGCGCTCGGCCAGCCGCGACGCGGCCTCCGGCGCCAGGTCGACCCGTGCGCCGATCAGCGACCGCAGCAGGTCGACCGCCTCGGCCGGTGCCAGCACCCCCAGCGTGATCCGCCGGGCGCCGTCGCGGGCGACCAGCCCGGAGAGGTCGTCGCGGCTGGTCACCATGACCGCCGCCGACGGTCGGCCGGGCAGCAGCGGCCGGACCTGCTCCACCGAGGCGGCGTTGTCGAGCATGAGCAGCATCCGCCGGTCGCCCAGCGTGCTCCGGAACATCGCCGAACGCTCCGCCGGATCCACCGGGATCTGCGCGCCGTCCACGCCCAACGCGCGGAGAAATCCGGCCAACGCCTCCGTCGCGGTCACCGGCCGGTCGGTGTCATAGCCGCGCAGGTCGACGTAGAGCTGGCCGTCGGGGAAGTCGGTCCGGACCTGGTGCGCGCAATGCACCGCCAACGCGGTCTTCCCGACGCCGGCCGTACCCGACACCACGACCACCGGCGGGGCGAGGTCGGACCCGGCCGGCCGCGCCAGCGCGTCGATCAGCTGGCGGGCCTCCGCGGCGCGGCCGACGAACGCCCACGTGCCGGCCGGAAGCTGCGCCGGCCGGGCCGCCGGGCCCACCCCAGGGTTCACCGCCAGCGCCTCCGGCGCCTCGGGCGCCTCAGGCGCCTCGGTCCGCAGGATCGCGGTGTAGGCCTCGATCAGCTCCGCGCCGGGGTCGACGCCTAGATCCTCGGCCAGCCGCGTCCGGGTGGCCTGGTACACGGTCAACGCCTCCGACCGGCGACCTGCCGCGTCGAGCGCCCGCATGAACAGGCCCACGAGCCGTTCCTGCAGCGGATCCTGCTCGACCAGCGGGGCCAGCGCGGCGAGCACCCGGCCGGCGTCGCCGACGGCGAGATCCGCCTCGGCCCGCAGCTCCACCGCCTGCAGGCGCAGCTCGTCGAGCTCCAGCCCGACCCGCGCGCGCAGCTCGGCCGGCATCGAGTCGGCCATCAGCGGCCCCCGCCACAGCGCCAGCGCGTCGGCCAGCCGGGCCGACCGCGCGGCCGGCTCGGCGATCAGGCACGCCTGCCGCACCGCGGTCCGGAAGCGGTGCACGTCGACGGTGTCCGGGTCGGTCTCGATGACGTACCCGGGCCCGCGCGTGATCAGCCGCGCACGGGTCTGCGCCGTGCCGTCCGGGTCGAGCCGCCGCCGCAACCGGGAGACGTTGACCCGCAGCTGCGCCCGGGCGTTCGACGGCGGGTCGGCCACCCACAGCTGGTCGACCAGCCGGTCGACCAGGACCAGGCGGCCGGCGTCGAGCAGGAGCAGCCCGAGCAGGCAGCGTTCCCGCCGGCGGCCCAGCGGCACGCGGTGCCCCAGGTGCCAGGCCTCGATCGGCCCCAGGAGCCGAAATTCCATGGTCGGCCATCATAACGAGGCGCGGTCGCGGCGCGCTTACCGCAGGATCTCGCGCCACTGTCGTACCCCGCACACCCGATAGCGGTTGATCCGGCGGGTCGGCGCGGGCACCCGCCCGGCCAGCACCAACTCGTCGACGGCCCGCACCAGGCCGGGGTACTGCCGCGGCCGGTAGTCGTCGAACACGACGACGGCGCCGGCGTCGAGGTGGGGTTCGACGGCGGCGAAGTCCGCCTGCACGGCGTCGTACGTGTGCAACCCGTCGATGAACAGCAGCCGAACCGGCCCGTGCGACCAGGTGCCGGCCGCGTCGGTGGCGGTCGCACACTCGATGTCGACGAGGTCGAGCAGGCCCAGCCGGTGCAGGTTGTGCCGCATCAGGGGCAGCGTGCTGGCCGCACCGGTCGGGTCCTGGGAGTCGACGTCGCCGGACCCGCCGCGGTGCGGGTCGATCGCCACCACCCGGCCCTGTCCGCGCCCGCGGACCGCCTGGGCGAGCACGGCGGTGGACCGCCCCAGGAACGAACCGATCTCCACCACGCAGCCGGTGCCCGGCAGGTTCTTCGCCAGCGCGTAGAGCACGACGGTGTCGGCGCGCTCCCGGCTGAACCCGCCCACCGAGTCGACGTGCTCCCAGACCGCGCGGAACTCCGCCGGCCCGCGCAGTTCGAACACCGCGGAGTTCAGCTCGTCCCGGACCCGCTGGCCCAGGTCCCGACCGACCTGCCGAACGGTCGCGAGCCGGCCGGTGGCGGCCGTCGCAGGCGTCATCACAGAACCTCCTCCGGGGTCAGCCCACCGGCACCGGGCCGACGGGGGTGAAGTCGCGCGAGCCCAGGAACTCCGGCCGCGGCGCGGCGGCGGCGAACGGCTCGACCAGCGTGTTGTGGACACTGTTGAAGACCACGAAGAGGTTCATGCGCGGATCAGGCGTGATGTTGCCGTTCGACCCGTGCATGCAGTTGCTGTCGAACACGACGGCGTCGCCGGCACGACCGGTGAACGCGGTGATCCGGTGCGCCGCGGCGAGCGTGCGCATCGCGTCCTCGTCCGGTACCCCCACCGTCTGATCCTTCAACGACGTGCGGAAGTTCGCTCCCGGCGTGCTGCCGCGGCCGGTGACGAAGGTGCGGTGCGAGCCGGGCATCAGCAGCAGGGGGCCGTTGTGCGCGTGGTTGTCGGTCAACGCGACGCAGACGGTGAGGGCGCGGATCCGCGGCATCCCGTCCTCGGCGTGCCAGGTCTCGAAGTCCGAGTGCCAGTAGAAGTCCCGGCCGCGGAAGCCGGGCTTGCAGTTGACCCGGGTCTGGTGCAGGTAGACCGCCGAGCCGAGGAGCTGGCGGGCCGGCGCGACCAGCTTCTCCGCCGCGCACAGCGTGGCGAACACCGGGCTGAGGCGGTGAACCGCGAAGACCGACCGCAGTTCGGCGGAGTCCGGCTCGGGCACGAGCCGTTCGTCGCCGCGCAGGTCCGCCGCCGTCGCCAACCGCCGCACCTCCCGCCGGCAGGCGGCCACCTCGGCCTCGTCGAGCAGCCCGCGCACGACGAGGAATCCGTCGTCGCCGTAGCGGTGCATTGTCTCGGCGTCCAGCGGCCCGTCGTCGACCCCGCCGTACACCACCGGGTCCCGCCGGGGCAGGGCGACGGACGGGCCGCCGCGGCGGGTGGGGTAGCCGTCTCCGGCATGTTCGTTCGGCACGGCACGGCACGGTAACCGACCCGGTCCGTGTGAAGACCCACCGTTGTTGGCAACGTTCTGGCAACGCCGGCACGCAAGGGTGACACGGTTTCCGGCCACGGCCGCTCGTGCGGTGGCCCGGAGTGCGGTCACGGAAGGTGGACATGCGCGACGCCAGACAGAACGCGGAGGCCGATGCCGGGCCGGCCCGAAGGGCGGTCATCCACGTCGAGGTCCTCGACCCGCCACCGGTGTTCCTCCGCCGCCTCGTGGAGATCCTCGAGGCGGCGGGCGTCCGCGTGGTGGCTGCCCGGACCACGTCGACGGACCGGTCGGGTGGCACAGCCGACGGGCGCCCCGCCGACGCGGACGCCACCGGCGGCTCCGTGTTGTCCGCCCGCGAGGAACAGGTGCTCACGCAGATCTCGTGCGGGCTGACCCACACGCAGGTGGCCCGCCGGCTCGGGATCAGCGCGCACACCGTCGACACCTACGTCAAGCGGATCCGGTCCAAACTGGGGGCCGGCAACAAGGCCGAACTCACCCGGGCCGCGGTGTCGATGCGGTTGTCCGCCCCGCCGCCACCGTCCACCCGCCCGCCCCGCTGAGCCGGTCGCGTCGGCCGCGTCGGACTTCGCCGTGGTCAGCGGGCACCCGTGCCGGTCAACCGCTCATCGTGCGCACTTGCACAGCTGGCAGGTCGTCGGGTGCGCCGGCGAGGTCGTCGAGCCGGTCGGCGAACTCCAGCCATCGCTGGGCGCACGAGCGGGCCAGTTCGGCCATCAGCAGCGCGCAATGTGCCGGTAGCCGTTCCAGGTGCGCCTCGCCGCCGGCCGGGCCGCTCGCCCGGGCGTCGAGCCACCGCAGCAGGCCGCGGCCGTGCTCGGTCAGGCGCAGCGACGGGTCGCGGCGCAGGATGTGCAGCAGGGCCGCCGGATCGCGCAGCCGGTCGACGCGCACGGCCGCGTCGGCACCGTCGTGCGGGGCGCTCCGGTGCGGGCGGACCGCGTCGTCGCCCCGGGTGATCCTGGCCCGCACGTCGCGGGCGGTGCCGGTGGAGATCCCGGCGGCGCGGGCGATCTCGCGCAGCGAGGCGTCCGGGTGACGGGCGATGAAGTCACCGGCCAGCCGGCGTCCTTCGGTGGCGTCCAGCGGCCGCCGGCGGCCGTCGCGACCGATGCGCGCCGCGCCGGAGGTGGTCGGCGCCCAGCGCCGCCGGATGGCCGCGACGGTGTTGGGTGCCAGGCCGGTCACCGCCGCCACCGCCCGGTCCGACCAGTCCGGCTCGGTACGCAGGATCCGCTCCGCGGCGGCCTCCCGCTCCGCCAGGGACAGCGGCAGTCCGTGCATGACGTTGGCCTCGACCGCGAGCGGAAACGTCATGCTCTCCGCGCCGTCGAAGAACCGCACCCGGATCGTCTGGGCGCCGCGCAAC
This sequence comes from Virgisporangium aurantiacum, assembly GCF_016863635.1. GTDB lineage: Bacteria > Actinomycetota > Actinomycetes > Mycobacteriales > Micromonosporaceae > Virgisporangium > Virgisporangium aurantiacum. The sequence continues at coordinate 84,589 of NZ_BOPG01000076.1, forward strand.
CGGGCGGCGAGCAACCGGTGTACGCCGTCGATCACCTGCATCGTGGCGCGGTGCACCAGGATCGGGGGCAGCTCCGACTCCGCCTCGGCCAGGGTCCGGACGTGGTCCGGCCGCTCACCGCCGAGCCGCGGCGAGGTACCGGGCCGCACCGCGCTGACCGGCACGACCGCCGTGGGCGCGTTGTGCAGCAGATGCGACACCCGCCCGCCACCCGGGCCGGCCCCCGGCATCGGACGCGGGGCCGGCGCCCGGCGTGGTGGTAACGGCTGCACTGAACAGGTTCCTCCGAGCCCGACATCGTGACCGCGCCGGACCCGCCCCGACGGCGACCACCCTTCGTCGCCAAGCATGCGACGCGCCGCGCGGCCCCGCACGTCCCGTCTTCCCGGGACACGCCCGGCCCGGCCCGGCTACGCATACTTCGTGCCGTGGGTGGGGCTGCGTCCGGACGGCGGATCCGGCGCAGCGGCGACGCCCGGACCCTCCTTGCCCGGCCGGCCTTCGTCCGGCTGTGGATCGCCGCCCTGATCTCCCGCACCGGAGACTGGTTGCTGCTGGTCGCGCTGCCGGTGTTCCTGCTGCAGGAGACGGGCTCGGTGGCGGCGACGTCGACGATGCTGCTGATCGAACTCGTCACCCGCGTCGGCAGCGGGCACCTTCTCGGCGTCCTCGCCGACCGCTACGACCGCCGGTCGTTGGTCACGTGGACCTCGATCGGCCAGGCCGCCGCGCTGCTGCCACTCCTCGCGGCACAGGGCGACCGGCTCGTCGTGATCGTGTACGCCGTCGCCGCGGTCGAGGCCGTCCTCGGCACGCTGGCCGGGGTGACGCTCGCCGCGTTGCTGCCCGACATCGTCGACGGGGCGGACCTGATCCGGGCCCGCGGCCTGCTCGGCATGACCTCCGACATCGGCCGGTTCGCCGGCGCGACCGCCGCCGGGTTCGTGCTCGCCGGCGGCGGCATGACCGGCGTCGTGCTCGTCGACACCGGCTCGTTCCTCGCGGTCTGGTTGGTGTTCGCCACGCGGCTGGACCGCGCCGTCGCCGCCACCCCGGCCGGGAAGGCCCGCACCGGTTTCCTCGCCAGTTGGACGACCGGCCTCGCGGCGGTGCGCCGGGACCGCCGCCTGTGGGGTGCCGTCGTCGTCACCGGATGCACCGCGACCGCACAGGGCATTCTGCTGATCGCGCTGGTCCTGTTCGTCCTGGCGGTGCTGCACGGATCCGCCGCGCAGGTCGGTGTGTTCCGCGGCGTCGTCGGCGCCGGTGCGTTCGCCGGCGCGGCACTGGTCAGCGCGCTCGGCGAGCGGATCGCGCCGCACCTCCTCGCCGGTGGCAGCCTCGTCCTGACGGCCGTCCTCCTCGTGGCGATCTGGAACGCTCCACAGTGGACGACCGCGTGGCCTTACTACGTCGTCATGCTGACGCTCCTCGGGCTTCCGGCCGTCGCGTCGTTCACCGCGCTGTCGGTGCTCGTGCAGCGCCATGCGCCACGCGCCGGCCGCGGCCGCGTGTTCGGACTGCTGGCGTCGGTGAACAGCGGCGGCCAGGGCCTCGGGCTGCTGCTCGGCGGTGGCCTCGTCGATGCGGTCGGCCCCACCGTGATGCTCAACGGGCAGGCCGCGTTGACGCTGGTGGCCGGCGTGGTCGCGCTGACCGTGCTGCGCCCGGCGCCCGGCGCGCACCGACAGGTCGCCTGAAGACGGGACGCGCGGCCCGGCCGGAGCGTGTGGTTGGGTTGTCCGCGTTGCTTCCCGACGGTCGGCGTGCGGCGCCGCCCGGACCGACACCGACAGGCAGCGGGGATCGGCTGTGATTGACATTCTCGACCGGGTGACGGCGCGTTGCCAGCGGGCCGTCGACGACGGCGGATACCTCGGTATCCAGGTCTACGCCGCGCTCGACGGCCGGCCGATGGTCGATCTCGCCGTGGGGCACCGGGATCCGGTCCGCCCGCTGACCGCGGACGACCCGCTGCCGTGGGTGTGCGGGGCGAAGGCGTTCGGGTCGATCGCCGTCGGGCAGCTCGTCGACCAGGGGCTGCTGGACCCGTGGACCGCGGTCGCCGACGTCGTGCCCGAGTACGCGGCCGGCGGCAAGGCGGGCGTCACCGTCGCGCAGCTGATGTCCCACTCGGTGCCCATCGCCGACCCATCGCCGACGCTGCCGCTGATGTCCGACGACGAGGCCCTCGCCGAGGTGTGCCGGACCCCCCTCACCGCGCCGGCGGGCACCCGGGCCCGGTACAGCGGGTTCGCGTCGTGGGTGGTCGTCGCCGAACTCGTGCGCCGCCTGTCCGGCCGCACCTACGAAGACTACGTGGAGGAGCAGATCCTCGACCCGTTGCGGCTGGACCGCACCGTGTTCGGCCGTCGCCGCGCCGATCGGCAGGGCGGACCGCCGTTCGGGGTGCTGTACGAGGTGGTCGACGGTCACTTCGTCCCCTCGTCCCGCCTGGCACCGTCCGCCATGGCTCCGCACCTGCCGGGGACCGGCGCGCACGGCACCGCGGCCGAACTCGCCCGGGTGTACGGCTGCGTGGCCACCGGACGGTGGGGCGAGCGTCGCCTGCTCTCGGCGGAGGCCGTGACCGCGATCGCCCGCCCGTACCGGGCCGGGCTGCCCGATCCGACGTTCGGCGGGCTCGACCTGCGGTGGGGACTCGGCGTCTGCATCGACGGTGTGCTGTTCGGCGCGCCACCGACCGCCTGCGTCGTCGGCCAGATCGGTTACAACTGCTCCCTTGTCCTGGCCGACCTCACGGTCGGGCTGGTGGTCGCGTTCCTGACCAGCAGCGTCTACGCGGGCACGGGTCGCGACCGGGTGGAGAAGCGGCTGGTCCGTGACCTGTACGACATGGCCGCGGCGGAACGGTGACCCCGCCCGGCGGTCGGGGGCTGGTCCGCTGGCCGGCGCCGGCGCCGCGGGTGCGGTTGCTGTGCGTTCCGCACGCCGGCGCCGGTGCGGCGCTGTTCGTCTCCTGGCCGTCCCGCCTGCCCGCGTGGATCGAGGTCGTCGGCGTGCGCCTGCCCGGGCGGGAGAGCCGGCGCCGGGAGCCGCCGCTGACCTCGCTGGACGCGATGGCCGACGACGTGCTCGAACGGCTCGGGGAACTCGGGGACGACCTGCCGGTCGCCGTGTACGGGCACTGCTCGGGTGCGCTGGCGGCGCTGCGGATCACCGAACGGCTGGTGCGCCTCGGCTGCCGGCCCGTTCCGCGGCTGTTCGTGTCGAGCGCGCCCAGCCCGAGCCGTCCCGGCATCGGCGAGCCGGTGCACCTGCTCAGCCGGTCGCACCTGATCCGCTACCTCGACGACGCCGGTGCGGGCCGGTTCGGCGACGCCGACGTCGACGAGGTGTTCCGGCTCACCGAACCAGCCATCCGGGCCGACTTCCAGGCGTTCGAGACGGCGGTGCCGCTACCGGTGTCGGCGCTGCCCGTGCCGATCACCGTGTTCCGGGCGCGCCACGACCGGGTCGTCTCGGAGGCGAGCAGCCACGACTGGGCCGGGCGGACCAGCCGGGGGGTGACCCGGCGCGTGCTGCCTGGACGGCACTTCCTGCTGGACACCGCCACGGCCGACGTCCTCGCGGGCATCCGCGTCGACCTGACCGACGACCTGACCGACGACCTCGCCGACGGCGCGTGGTGACCGGCCCGCCGCCGCGCGGCGTCACCCCGACGGTGACCCGGAGTCCGGCGCGGCCGCGACCGGCTCGAAGCAGCAGCCGAGGAGCGCGCCACCGAGGCCGAGCGACACGATCCCGGGCGCATCGGCCCGGGCGGCTCGGGCGACGAGCCCGGCGTACCCGCCGCCGATCACGTGCACGCCCAGGTTCACGGTGCGACGCACCGGACGGCGCGGCCAACCCTCGAGGAACGTCTCCGGCGCCGCCGCCACGTGGCGTTGGACCACGTAGTCGGCGCGCAGGCCGCTCTCGACCGCCGCCGACCACTCCGCGTCGGTCGTCTGATTGCCCATGACGACTCCCGCGCCGCCCTGCAGCATCGCGGGTTTGAGGACCAGGTCGGCACGGTGCCGGCGGCAGTGGTCGACGGCCGGTACCGTGGTGCCGTCCTCGGTCGTGACGGCCGGCCGCAGCCGCCCGGTCCACGGCACCAGATCCGCGACGAGGGCCCGCTCCCGCTCGCTCAACCGGTCCCGGACCGACGGCTGCCACAGCAGCGCCAGCGCCGCCTTGCTGCCGCACAGTTCGGCCGAGAACGGCGCCACGACCCGGATCCGGCCGCGCTCGTGCGCCCGCAGCAACGGCTCCACCAGGTCCCAACCGCCGGGGACGTCGACGTCCTCGATGACGAAGAACCGGTGCACGACGTCGACCGGGCGCCCGTCGAGCACCACGGCGTCGTCGACGTGGCGCAGCTCGTCGAGCCCGCACGCGATGACGTCCAGGCCCCGGTCGGCCAGCATCGCGGCGACGAGGTGGATGGTGCGTTTGGTCGGAGCCGCCCCGTCCGGCCAGTAGGCGAGCACGATCCGCGGGCGGTCCCCCGCACCGGCCCGCTCGCACGCGGCGCGCAGCACGGCCGCGAGCCGTGGCATCGGATCGACGTAGCCGAGCCCTTCCCGCGCGACGAACGCGCTCACCTCCGGCATGTGCAGCATCGCCCGGCACACCTCGCCGACGTCGGTGCCGCCGGTCGCGCTGGTGAGGTTCATCTCCAGGACCTGGAACCGGTCGCCGGTCCAGAACAGATCCGCCCGGCCGACCTCGAACCGGACGCCGTCCTCGGTCCGCAGCACGGCTTCCCGCTGCCGGGGCGACGCCCCGCACATGGCCGCGAAGCCGTCCAGGCCGGCACCGGTGCGCTCCGGAAGCGACCACAGCAGCGCGGTCAGCTCGGCCAGCGGACCGCGGATCAGGTCGCGCTGGGCGGCGGTCAGGAACAGTGGCCGGGTGAGGTAGCCCCGGTCCAACGCCCGCTCGATCCGCACGTGGGTCGACCACGTCGCCTGGGCGACCGACTCCGGCGCCTCGCCGGCCGCGGTCATGAACCGGGCGGTCAGCTCGTTCATCGCGCCTAGTAGCTCGATGCCCGGCCGGCGCTGAGCCGGTGCTGCTCCGACCCGTTCAGCGCGGGGTTGAACACGCAGATCAGCCGCAGCCCGTGGGCGGAGCTCAGCAGATGCTCCTCGCCCCGGGCGGGCGCGTACAACGTGCCGGGACGGACCTCGAACCGACCGGCCGCCGATTCCACCGTGCCGGCGCCGCCGACGCAGAGGCACGCCTCCCAGTGGTTGTCGTACCGCAGCAGCGACCGGGTGTCCGCGAGCACCTCGGTCTCGGTCACCGTGAAGCCCCACCCGTCGCGGGCGACCAGCAGCCGCCGGCTGATCCCGTTCCCCCAGTCGACCTCGTGCTCGGTGCCCCGCAGCGCGTCAAGCGTCCGTACCAGCAACGTGCCCCTCCTGCACCCGCGCCGCCGCGGTCAGCTCGGTCTCCAACCTCGCGCGGTCCACCTTGCCGTTGCCCGTCAGCGGAAGCCGGGCGACCGGCCGCAGGCGGAGCCCGCGCGCCTGCGACGGCAGGCGGCGACGCAGGTCCGCCGCGACCGTGTCGGCGTCGTGGCCGGCGCGCAGCACGGCGAAGACCACCAGGTGCCGCTCCTCCGGCGGTCCGACGACGGCCGCCGAGGCCACCTCGATGCCGGCGCACCGCTGCGCGACCGCCTCGATCTCGCCCAGTTCGATCCGTGCCCCGGCGAGCTTGACCTGCCGGTCCAGCCGGCCGATGAACGCGAAACTCCCGTCGACGCCGCGCCGGACCAGGTCGCCGGTCCGGTAGACGATCCGTCCGGCGTCGGTGTACGGATCGGGTACGAAACGGGCCGCCGACTCCTCCGGCTGGAACAGGTAGCCTGCGCCGACCCCCTGGCCGCCGATCCACAGCTCGCCCGGCTCGCCGTCCGGCGTCGGGGTGCCGTCGTCGCCGACCACCCGCGCGTACGCGTACGGCAGCGGCACACCGATCGACGGAACCGCCGCCGCGCCGGGCGTCACGTGGCCGGCCGTCGCGATGACGGTGCACTCGGTCGGCCCGTACATGTTCAGCACCCGGTACGGAAGCGGCCCGGGCACCGGCCGCAACCGGTCGCCACCGACGGTGAGGAGGCGCAGCCGCAGGCTCCGCGGCGGGTCGAGGGTCATCACCATCTCGGCCAGCGGGGTGGCCAGGAACGTCGCGTCGACGCGCGCCTCGCCGAGCCAGTCCAGCAGGGCCGGTGGGTCGAACCGCACGTGGGCGGGTGCCACCACGACCCGCGCCCCGGCCGTCCACGCCGGCCACACCTCCCAGATGCTGGCGTCGAACCCGACGCCGGCCAGCTGCCCCACCGTGGAGTCCGGCCCGAGGTCCAGCAGCCCGCGCCCCCACGCCGCGAGACAGGCCAGGGAGGTGCGCCGGATCGCGGCGCCCTTCGGCACGCCGGTGCTGCCCGAGGTGAACATCACGTACGCGATGGTCGGTACGGCGGGACGCGACGGCGGCGGAGGCTGCGACGTCGGGACGAGCAGCCGTTCCCACCGCAGGTACTCGGGGCCCGGCGCCAGCTGCCGCAGCCGGTCGGCGTCCGCGTCCGCCGTCGCTGCGACGCTGATGACGAACCGGCACCGGGCCTGGCCGACCATCTGCGCCAGCCGGTGCGCCGGCTGGCGGCGGTCCAGCGGGACGAACGCCGCACCGGACCGCAGGACCGCGTACTGGCAGGCGAAGAACGCTGCGCCGGGCTCGCCGAGGATCCCCACCACGCCGCCCGGCTGAGCGCCGAACCGGCCGGCGAGCACGTCACCGAACCGGACGAGTTCGCCGTATGTCAGCGCGTCGGAGTCGTCCTCGATCGCGATGCTGTCGGGGCGGGCGGCCGCCGCGGCGGTGACGGCCGCCACGACGTCCACAGTGGACGGTTCGGGCTCCGCCGGCCGGTACCCGACCAGGTCGGCCAGCTCACCGACGAACCCGGTCCAGGCCCGCCAGAGGTCGTCGACCCCGGTGGACGCGTCGTGGGCGGTCAGCAGCACCTCCACCGACAGCGGTCCGGCCGACGCCACGGTGACCACGGCGCGGGCGCCCGCCACCACCGCACCGGTGGACGGGGCGGGCGGCGGTGCGGGCGGCGTCGCCGCGTCACCGGTTACCCGGATGCCTCCGCCGACGACCCGGCTCAGCGCGGTGACCACCAGCCGCGCCGCCTCGGACGGATCCTCCCCCGCCGCGCGTCGGGTCGCGCGGACCAGGTCACGCGGCACCGGCAGCCGCAGCGCGGGACGGACCGCCGCGTCCGGTGCGATTGCCATGGTGCTTTCTCCGCCCCCCGTAGCCCGGCCCGACAAGGCACCAGAATGGGTGGGCCGGGCCGGTGCCACCAGTAACTGCTTCGGGGGACGCCCGCAGATGTCCCAGTTCCGGGGACAACCGCCGCCGTGGCCCGCCGTGACACACTCCGCCGGGTGACGGATCTGCCCACGGGAGACCAGGAAACCGGTGCGGCGCCACGAGTGATGCGGCCCGGTGTCGAGGCGCTGGTGCGGGTCTGGCGGACCGTGCTCCGCGACGACTCGCTCGACGAGGTGACCGACTTCTTCGACGCCGGCGGCACGTCGCTGACCGCGGTACGGCTGCGTTCGCACATCCGGGTGGAGCTGCGTCGCGACCTCGACCTGCTGACGATCATCGACAACCCCACCCCACTCGGTCTGTCACCGCACCTGCACGACGCACCGGTGTGGGAAGCCTGAGGCCGCGGCGATGCGGGACCGGCACGTGCTGCTCGTCGGCGACTGCGGTCAGCTCGCCACCGCGTTGTGGGCGGTCGGCGACGTGCGCACCAGCGTCCTGACGTATCCGCAGGCGCTGCCGCGGCTGGCGGGACCCGCCGAGCACGAGGCCGTCGTCTGCGTCCCGCACCGCTCGTCGGTGCGGGACTGGGTCGACGCCGCGGCCTGGTTGCACGGTCGCCGTGCGGTCACGGCGGTCGTGGCCGTGGAGGACGACTTCTGCCCGCACCGGGCGGCGATCGGTGCCGAACTCGGCGTGCCGGCCGACTCCCCCGAGCTGATCCAGCGGGTCCTGCACAAGCCGACCCTCCGCGCCCACCTGGCGGCCGCCGGGGTGGACGACACGCCGTACCGGGTCGTGGCCGACGCCGCCGGGGTCGCCGCCTTCGGCGTGGACCACGGCTGGCCCGTCATCGTGAAACCGGCCACCGGCACCGGTAGCCACGGCGTGAGCGTGGTCGACTGCCCGGCGGACGCGGCCACCGCGATCCGGCGGTTGCGCTCCGACCGGCGGGTGGCCGCGCGGGAGGTCCTCGTGGAGCGGTACCACCGTGGCCCGCAGTTCAGTGTCGAGGCGTTCTCCGAGCGGGGCGAGCACGAGATCGTCGCGCTGACGCGCAAGTTCTCCGACCCACCGCACATGATCGCCGTCGGGCAGGCGTCGTCGGCCGCCCTCGGACCGGATGAGGAGGAGCGGATCCGCGCGTACGTGACGCTCGTCCTCGACCGCACGGGCGTGTCCGACGGTCCCAGCTTCACCGAGCTGGTGCTGACCGATCGCGGCCCCCGCGTGTTCGAGACGCACGTGCGGCTGCCCGGCGGCGGCGCCCGGGAGATGATCCTCGCCGCCACCGGGGTCGACCTGGCCGAGGCGTGGGCCCGTCAGCTCGTGGGCGAGCAGGTGCTGCCGGCGGTGCGGAAGCGCCTGCGGGAGGGCCGCCGGACGTTCTCCGCCGTCTGGTTCGCCTATCCCGACACCGACGGCGTTCTGCGCGCCGTTCGCGGTGTCAAACGCGCCCGCGCCGTGCCCGGTGTCCGTGAGCTCGGGGTCCTCGTCCACCGCGGTGACCGCGTCCGTCGCCGGCGCAGCACCCGGGACATGGGCGCGTGGGTCCGGACCGAGGACGCCGGTTGGGACGCCGCCGTCGCCGCGGCCCGTGCCGCGGCCGGCTGCCTGTCCTTCGACGTCAACGTGGCCTGGCGCGCACGCGAACTGGCATAGCCGGCCACTGCCGGCCACTGCCGGCCACTGCCGGCCGGAAGGGAGACCACATGCAGCTCGGGTACCACCGTCCGGTACGGACCGTGGGAGTGGTCGGCGGGGGGAGCATGGGCAGCGGCATCGCCCTGACCTACGCCCTCGCCGGACACGACGTCGTCGTGGTGCGGCGCACCGCGCGAGGCTGCGCCGCCACCCGGGACCGGCTCGGCGGGCTCGCCCGTCAACTGGTACGGGCCGGATCGCCGGACGCCGGCCGGATGTCCGCGGCGCTGCACCGGATCCGGACCACCACCGACCTGGCGGACCTGGCCGCCACCGACCACGTCGTGGAGGCGGTCGCCGAGGACGTGGCCGTCAAGCAGCGGGTGCATGCCGCGCTCGACGGCATCGTCGCCGCCGACGTGGTCGTGGCCAGTGCGTCGACGGCGATACCCGTCGACGTGCTCGCCCGGGACTGCAAGCACGTCGAGCGGGTGCTCGGTACCCGGTTCTACCTGCCCGCGCCGCTGGTTCCCCTGGTCGACGTGGTGCGCGGCGAGCGGACCGCCGAGGCCGCCGTCGAGGTGGCCACCCGCCTGCTCGACGGCGCGGGCAAGTGCCCGGTGACGTTCGACCGGCACGCGGCGGGTGCCGTCGGCCCCCGGCTGCAGACGGCGCTGATCAATGAAGCGCTGCGCATCGTCGACGAGGGCCTCGCCCAACCGGAGACCGTCGACCGGGTCCTCACCCTCGGCATCGGGCGGCGGTTCGGGGTCACCGGGGTGTTCGACCGGCTCGACCTCGCCGGGCTGGACACCGTCGCCGCGACGCTGCGCGGCCTGGGGCGGCCGGTGCCGGCGCCGATCGAGGAGCGGCTGCGGCAGGGCCGGCTGGGCGTGAAGACCGGCGCCGGCTTCTACCGGTGGACCGACGAACGGGTCACCGCGGTGGAGGAGGCGCTCGCCCGTCACCTCACCGCCCAGGCGGCCCTGGCCTGCGCCGCGGCGCCCGCCGCGGGTCCCGACCTCGTCGTGGTGGACCGGTCGGTGCTGCGCCCGTTCCTCGACGCGGCGGTGGCGGCGTACCGGTCCTGCACGCCGGAGCGTCCCCCGGGCTCCTTCGCGCTGCTGGTCGGCCGGGTCGAGCCGGACCGGATGGTCGTGGAGCGCGCGGTGGCGGCCCGCAACGTCCGCGGCACCGACCGGGCGGCGCTCGGCGAATACGAGTCGACCATCGTGCCGTGCTTCGGCGAGGCGTACGACAACGCCCACCGTGGCTTCTGGTGCCACGCCGTGGACCAGTTGCGGGTCCACCGCGAAGCCGAGGCGGACGGGCTGGAGGTGCTCGGCTCTATCCACCTCCACCCGGACTGGCACCGGATCGGCCCGCCCGCCGAGCGGGCCATGCGGATCAGCCAGCACCCGACCCCGATGGACGCGTACATGTTCCAGCAGACGCAGTGGCCGCTGAACATGATCTGCTACGTCGAGTCGTCCGGTGCCGGCTGCACGTACACCGTCGGCGCGTGGGCACCACCCGCCGACGGCGGTGCCCGGTGCCGGGAGCTGGCCGTCCACTGGGCCGTACCGGGCGGCAGCCGCGCGAAATGAGACCCGCGGAAGCGGGACTAATCCTCCGGTGTGCGGCGAGGCAGGAGGATTTCGCGCGGATCTGGAAGGTTGCTGGGAGAACCGTCCAGGTTCGCCAAGATACCGTCGACGTAGCGCTGAAAGTCGATGGCGTAGTCCAAGCGCTCATGATGCCAATACGCCACAAATCCTGGATCGCCGAGGTCCCGCCGGAACGCTTCGCGCCAGGCCGCGAAGTATTGACGTGGAAGTAGCCCACGAGAGTGTTGCAGGTAGAGATTCTCGTGAAAGCAGAACCACTGGACGCAAGAGTAGAAGAATCTTGCACGTTCTTCTCGCTCGAGGGAGGCGGGCTCCTTGCGTCCCCTGATGTAGAGATCGGCCGCGCCCTCCACCGTTGCCAGCGTCGCATAGAACTGGCTTACCGAGCTGACGAGATTGTGGTAGCTGTCGCACTCGGCAATTCGACGGCTCACGCGAGATTGAACGGCGATAAAGGGGAGAGTGGCCACGACTGCCACCGCCCCGACCATCTGCGCGATCGAATTGATCACGTCAAGGCTCGCCATCGGCGACTCCCATCATGGCGCCATGCCCGGCATCGCCCTCAGCCTTGCCGACAGGCTGGCCGGTCTTCAACACCCGATCGAGGGCCTCCGGTCGACCGAACCGGGATGGTCGAATCGACGGGCCGCTCCCGCCCTACCTGCCCGGATCGCTGTCGAGCGGCTCGACCCACTCAGCGCGGTAGGCAGGTGCATCCCAGGGTTCCGCGATGTAGATCCGTTCCCGGACCACCAGTCCGTCGCGTAGGTCCAGCACGGCGACAACCGGATGGGGATCTGCTCCGCTGTACCGCAGCGTCAACTCGACGACCTGCACCTGCTCGGTGCCCGCCGAACGATGAACCTCGAATGCGGCCGGCCGGCCGGGATACGCCTGACGTGAGGCGATGATGTTCGCTCTACCGCGGATGCGTTCGCCGCTCTGCACGTACTCGAGGACCGCGTCCTCGGCGTATATCTCGCCAGCTCGAACCTCGTCCCTGCCAATCGCCTCGAAGTGGCGCGCGATCGCGCCCGCCATCCTGTCGCCCATCTGGCCCCTCCCGCCCACGCCGACGCGGTCGCCGCATCAACCATGGGCAGTATCGGCCTCCAGCCCATCGAACAGTAGCTGCGAGGTTGTTGGGATGGGTCGCAGCTATCGTCGGTTTGCGGTGATCTCGGTTCCGTACTGGCGGACGGTCAACGATTCGGCATTTCCGTCCTCGTCCACCGTGAAGATAATGGTGGCGCCGGCGGCCGGGGCCAGCGCGGCGGTGTCGGACCGGACGTCCAGGGCCAGCGGTGGCTGCGCTGCGATCACAAGGTGGTATCCACCGGCGTCGGCGATGACGGTCAACCTGACGTTGGTGTCGGTGAGGTAGTCGCCGACATAGCGGGCTCGGATGGCCTCGGCGGTCTGCATACCCGACATATCCGCCGGCCGCGGCTGTGGCGGATCGGGCCAGCCGGTGCTCCGGGCGGTCGCGGCAACCAGCACGCGGGCCACCGGCCCGCCGTCCTCGCTGTTGGTCATCGCCGCCGCGGCGTGGCCGGGGGCAACTGTGGCGACCAGACCGCACCGGTAGCCGTGGTTGCTTCCGCCGTGCATGAACCGGCGATGGGGTCCCTCGCCGTCCAGCTGGACGCCCAGTCCCCAGCCGGGCAGTTGGGTACTCATCATCTCGCGGGCGAGGTCGGGCGGCAGTAGCGCGTCGGGTTCGCCTGCAACGGCTGCGTGCAGGGCGGCGGCGAAGCGGACCAGATCCGTCGGCGTGCACCACAATCCGGCAGCTGCCTGCTCGGGATAGACATGCCAGCCGCCGGGCACCGGCCCGTCGCCGACATGCCCGCACGCGGCCCGCTCCGGCGGTGGTTGCGCGTAGGTCGCGGTGCTCATCCCGGCCGGTCGCAGTACCAGCTCGGTGGCCAGTTCGGCGAACGTCGCTCCGGTGAGGTCCTCCAACAGCTGCTGAAGCACGACGTAGCCGCCGCCGGAATACCGGTGGGTGAGCCCGGGAATGCCATCGACCCGGACGGCCGGGGTGTTCGACGGAGGCCGGCCGTCAAGGATCTCGACGAGTGCCGGCAACGAAGCCTCGCGCGGATAGCCCGGATAGCCGCTGACCGTCAACGCCCCACCATGACACAGGAGATGACGTAGCGTCACCACCGGCGCCCACCCGGAGACAGCCGGCAAACGCCACGACCGCAGGACGGTGTTCACGTCGGTATCGAGAGCCAACCGTCCCTCGGCCACCAGCCGCAGCGCGGTCACCGCCGCCACTGGCTTGCTGATCGACGCCGCCTGGAACACCGCATCGGGCGTGGCGCCCCACGCCGCCGTCCGCACCGCCCCCGCGGCAAGCACCGCCACGGACACCGCAGGTACCCGATCACCGCCCGGAATCCCAGCCAGCACCGCCGAAAGCTCGCCAACCAGACCATCCACCAGCCCATCGTGCCGGACCCGAGACCTATCCGCTGACCGGCATCGAGTCCGGGTCCGGATCTGGCCGCACCTTGCGCATCGGGTGGGCTCGCTGGCCCGTCAGCGACCGCCCGGTCGGCTACGCGGGCAAGTCGCCTCGGTGAGATGGCGCGGCGGCGGTGACGTCCGGACGCAGCACGGGTAGGCCGGCGCGGAGTCTCTCCAGAAACGCCGACACGATGATCGTTGCGTCTTCGGCGTCGACCACTGGGCTGACAAACGCCGCTCCGATGTTGCTGCGACTGAAGTCCGAGTCGGCGTCGTCGCCGTGGTTGTCGATGTGGTAGGCGTCGGGTGCCTTGACACGCAGATCGTGACCAGAATTGATCACCCAGGGGGTCGCTACGGTGCCGGTCTCCAGAATGCCGTGGTTGTAGTACCCGTAGACCAGGTACGTGAAGGCGCCGTCTCCGATGTAAATCTCCGCGTCGCCGCCGACCAGGGTCTCGGCGCGGGTTGTGCCTGCGACGTACAGGCCCGGGCGTGACTCGTCGAGCTCGATATCGCCGGCCACGGTCAGGTCGCCGGTGACGACGATCAGATCGATGCCGGTCGGCCGATAGGCGCGGCCGACGGGTTTCACGGGCGGCCAACGTCGATCATTCGTGGGCATGCCGCGATGCATCGCGGCGACCGCCGGGAGGAAGTTCCCGTCGAGCGTGACGTGGCCATCAAAGAACAGGACCGTGTCGTAGGCTCCCTCGAAGCTCGCCGACAAGACTCCGTCGACGCGGGTGTCAGCTTCGGCAAAGGACAGACGTTCGGGAACGGTGGTCGCGGCGGGCACGCGCACGACGGTAACCCACGCGGCTAAGCAAACCGGGTCAGCTCGGGTCGGCGTTGCCCTTGTGTCCGGCGAACTGCCGGACGATGGCCCGGTGCCGGTCCACGGCTCGGGCTACCTGGTCGCTGTCGAGGGTCGTGCCGGGCAGGCGACCCAGTCGGTCCACCTGGTCGGCCAGGCGGAGGTGTTCGCGGTGCGTGTGCTCGCGGCAGGCCAGGCAGGTCACGCTCGCGGGCTCTGCGGAGGTCATCGCGTACGCCACCACGATTCCGCAGCCGGTAGTGACGGTGGCCGGTAGGTCCGCGGCGAGGCCGAACGTCGACGCCAGCAGGTTGCGCGTGGCGGCGCGCGCCTGGAAGGTCAGCTCGACGTGGATGTGCGGGTCACGGACGCTCACGTCTACTGCCTAGCGCAGTGGACGAGATTGTGCGAGCAGCGACCACGAGGTGGTCAGGCTCAGCGCCACCGCTCGCCAGGGGTCAGGACGTACTGCCGGTAGACGTACGGCCACGGCACCGCCACCAGGAAGATGACGACGAGAAGGCACGAGACCGTGTACCCCCACGTCTCGTCGTCCATCGAATCGGAGAGCCACGCGGGCAGGGCCACCGCGCCCAGCCAGATCAGCTTCCAGGCCGACTCGAACAGGAGCAGCGGGAGCATCGTCACGGGGTGGCGCAGGCCGACGAATGACAGGAGCGATATCGCCGCCAATACGCAGTAGAAGAGGCTCTCCGTCCCTCTCCAGGACGATTCGTGGTTCAGGACGACAGGCCACGCCTCGATCGCGAGGAAGATGGCGAGCAGGGAGTATCCGAAGCGCAGCGCGTACAGGCGCGGCAACGACAGGGCGACATCTTCCACCTGGGTACTCGTGGTCATGGGCCAACGGTAGGAAGAACGCGGTCGACGCTCATCAGTGGAAGTACGGAGCCGGTACTGAGCTACCGTCGTGCCGTGGCTACCCGCAGTCGACGACCGGGCAACCTCCCCGCCGAGGCCACGAGCTTCGTCGGTCGCCGCCATGCGCTGGCCGAGGCGAGGAAGAAGCTTGCCGACGGGCGTCTGGTGAGCTTGGTCGGGCCCGGTGGCGTGGGCAAGACGCGCCTCGCGGTCCGTCTCGCCACCGATCTCGCCCGCGGGTTCCGAGACGGCGCGTGGCTGGTCGAGCTCGGTAAGCTGCGCGATCCGGCGCTGGTGACCCACACCGCGATGGCGGCCCTCGACCTGCGCGACCAGGCCGCCTCCGAACCGCGTGAACTGCTGCTCCGGCACCTCCGCGACGCCGAACTGCTACTCGTCGTCGACAACTGCGAACATCTGCTCGACGCCGCGGCCGAGCTGATCGGCGAGGTGCTCCGGGCGGCACCGGCGGTTCGGGTGATCGCCACCAGCCAGGCGCCGCTCCGGGCTGCCGGGGAACACGTGCTGCGGGTGCCGCCGTTGTCGCTCCCGGCGGACGATCCGCTGGAGCGTCTGCGCGAGAACGAAGCGGTTCGGCTCTTCGTCGAGCGCGCAGCGGCGGCGTCGGGCGACTTCGAGCTCACCGAGGCCAACCGGGCGGCCGTGGTGGACCTGTGCCGGCGCCTCGACGGGTTGCCCCTGGCGATCGAGCTGGCGGCGGTCCGGACCCGGGCGCTCGCCCCCGCACAGATCCTCGACCGGTTGCACGACCGGTTCGCGCTGCTCGCCCGCGGCACCAGGGCGGCCCTGCCGCGCCACGAGACGCTGCGCACGACCCTCGAGTGGAGCTACGACCAGCTGACTTCGGCCGAACAGACGCTGTTGTCCCGGCTTTCGGTGTTCGCCGGCCGTTTCACGCTCGACGACGTCGAGGCGGTGTGCTGCTTCGGTGACGTGCCGGCGGCGCAGAGCGTCGAACTGGTGTCCTCGTTGGTCGACAAGTCGCTGCTGCAGAGGGAGCCCGCTGCGGGCTCCCTCTGCAACACGGCCGTCTACCGCCTGCACGAGACCATGCGCGAGTACGCCGGCTCGACGCGTTCCCCGGATGGCCTCGAACAGCGCTGGGTGGACCACTACCTGCGACGATGCGCACGATTCGGGGCCGAGGGCCGGTACCGGCTGGTGGAGTGGCTGACGTGGATCGAGCCGGAGATCGACAACGTCCGGGCTTTGCTGCGGGCGTTGTCCGACGACGTGCGCGGCGTCGCTCTGGCCACCAGCCTGATCTGGTACTGGGTCACCCGCGCCACGACCGAGGGCGTCCGATGGCTCGACGAATTGGCTCCCGTGGCGGCGGCCCCGTGGACCTACTTCGCCCGGGGCTTCCTGGCCGTGCTGCAGAGCGACCCGGTCGTCGCCGTGCCGGTGTTGGAGCGTGGCGTGCTCGCCGCTCGCGCGGCCGGGCAGCCGGACGTCCTGAGCCAGCTGCTCGCGATGGCGGCGATCGCGGCGAACATGGCGGGCGACCGTCCGTCCGCCGAACGGTTGCTCGACGAAGCGGTAGCCCTGTCCGCCGACCGGGACGACGTCGGTGCCACGCTGATGGTGCACCAGGCGCGGACCCTCAACGCACTCGGAGACGGTGATCTCGAGACCGCCCGTTCCGCGGCCGCGGACGGCGCGCGGTTGAGCCGCCGGGCGGGCGATCTGTACAGCCTCACGATGATGCTGCTGAACCAGGGCTTCGCCGCACTGCGCTCCGGTGACGCCGACGAGGCGGAGCGTCGGTTCGTCGAGGCGCTACCGATCGCCCGCCGGATAGACGACCGGGTCGCGCAGTGTTACCTGCTCGGCGGCCTCGGCGCGTGCGCCGCGTCGGTTCGCGACCCACAGCGTGCGGCCCAGTTGCTCGGGGCCATGGACGGGCTGTGTGTCGAGGTGGGTGTGATCGTCAACAAAGGAATGGCACCCGCACTGTCGTCGGCGACCGAATCGGTGCGGGCGGCTCTCGGTCCGGCGCGCTTCGAGTCGTCGCTGCGCGACGGCCGGCGGATGAGCCGTGCCGACGCGCTGCGGCTGGCGCTGCGCGAGGTGGCCGCCCCGGGCCCGAACGGTCCGTTGCGCCAGCGCGAGAAGGACGTCGCCCGGCTGGTGGCCGAAGGCCTGAGCAACAAGGACATCGGCGCGCGGCTGTTCATCTCCGAACGCACGGTCGAGAGCCACGTGCGCAACATCCTGAACAAGCTGGGCTTCCACTCGCGTACCCAGATCGCACGCTGGGTCGCCGGCCCCGAGAGCACTGCAACGGCACCTGTGACGTGACCGGACGCGGCGGCTGGGGAAGTGAGCCGCTTCGGGAGCGATTCCTTTCGGGTGTCTCGGCGGTCTGTATTGCCGAGACTGGTGGGCACGGGTGCCCTGGCTCTGCCTGCGAGGCGGGTGGTGGTGGTGAGGATGCGGTGATGATGGAGCGGTCAGCGGAGTTCGTGCGGCTCACCGAGCCGTTGCGGCGTGAGTTGCTCGCGCACTGTTATCGGATGCTCGGCTCGGTGGATGAGGCCGAGGACGTGGTGCAGGAGACCTATTTGCGGGCATGGCGTTCCTACGACGCGTTCGAGGGTCGATCCTCGCTGCGCACGTGGATCCACCGCATCGCCACCAACGCCTGCCTGTCCGCGCTGGAACAGCGTGGCAGGCGGGTGCTGCCATCGGGGTTGGGTGGCCCCGCCGACGATCCTGATGCGACGCCGGGGCCGGTCGCACCCGGGGTGGCCTGGTTGGGGCCGGTTCCGGATGCTTTGGTCTCCCCGGAGACCCTCGATCCGGCCACGACTTTCGTGGGGCGTGACAGTGTGCGGCTGGCGCTCGTCGCCGCCCTGCAATACCTGCCCGCTCGGCAACGAGCCGTACTCCTGCTCCGGGAGGTGCTGGGCTTCAGCGCGGGTGAGGTCGCGGTCATGCTCGGTGTCTCGACCGCGGCGGTCAAGAGTGCGCTGCAGCGGGCCCGCGCCCAGCTCGACGCGATCGCTCCCTCTCCCGAGAGCGTTGCCGAGCCGACCGATCCGCACGCCCGCGACCTGCTGAATCTGTACATCGCCGGGTTCGAGAACGCGGACTTGAGCTCCCTGGAGAAGGCGCTGCGCACCGACGCCGCCATCGAACTGGTGGGCACCCGGGCCTGGTTCTCCGGCAAGGTGACGTGCCTGCGATACCTCACGCACGTGCTCGGATCCTCCGGCGACTGGCTGATGATCCCCACCGGTGCCAACGGGCAGCCCGCCGCAGCTACGTACTACCGCACCGACGACGGAACCCATCAGGCTCTCGGGGTCGCCGTTCTCACCGCCACCCCGGCCGGGGTCTCCCGCATCACCGTCTTTCCTGGCGGCCCGCCGCTCGTGGTGAGATTCGGCCTTCCCGCCTCTCACCCGAGTCGCAGCCACCCTCGCGACAAACAACGGGAGTGAGCCATGCCTGCTGTGCCATCCGACGAAGAGTTCCGGACCTACAACGAGGGCGTCATCAGCGAGTTCCGCGCCAATCACGGCAAGGTCAGCCGGCCGCCGTTCCCGATCCTGCTGCTGACCACGACCGGGGCTCGAACGGGACGGCGAGCGACCGTGCCGCTCGGCTTCGGAGTCGACGACGAGGGCCGCGTGTTCGTGGTCGCCTCCAAGGCGGGTGCCCCTGAACATCCGTCCTGGTTCCACAACCTACGAGCCGACCCAGCGGTGACGGTCGAGCTCGGCGACAGCTCCTACCCGGCCCGGGCCGTCGTCACAGCAGGCGAGGAACGCGACCGGCTCTACCGCATGGTCTCCGACGGCACCTCCGCCTACGAGCACAACACCAACCGGGCATTCCCGGTCATCGTCCTCGAAGGCGTTCCCGCACCCACCTGACATCCCCAACTCGTGCGAGCCTTCGACGGGCTCGCGGGTCCAGGTGATTCACGATCGCGATCAAATGCGCGGCCTGCTCTGGTCCATCCCGCGGCGGTATCATGCGCGGAGATTGGAGGTGTTCAATGACTAAGCTCATCGCATCTCTCGGCGACCGACTGCTCGGCGCACTCGTGCCGAAGGTGCAGGCATCCGCGGCATGCCGCTGCGGGTACTGGTGCGGCTCCTGCAACTGTGGAGGCAACCGCAGGTACTCGTACTGGTGCTGCGACTACGGGCAGTACTGCCAGCAGAGCAGCATCAGCTGCCGGCACAGGGCCTCCTGCGATCCGTAAACCACCCGGGCATGGCGGCCCTGGCCAGTTTGGTCGGCGGCCGTCATGTCGGAAGTCTTCGCAGTGCGGTTCCCAGGATGCGGCCGACCGGGACGAATCCGATGTACCGCGAGTCCAGGCTCCGGCCGGGAGCGTCGCCGAGCACCACGACCATCCCCTCGGGCACCGTCGCGCCGGCCCCGGCGGGCAGTGCCGGCACCACCTCGGGTGGTACGCAATCCCCCGCCGCGGCCACTACACGCTTGATGATCCACGCCCGCCGGTGCAGGTCGCCGTGCAGCGGGGGCGTCGGCCAGCCACCGGACGAGCCCGGGCGTTCCAGCACCACCAACTCGCCCACCCGGACCCCGCCGCTACGACGGCGTACGAGCACCCGGTCTCCGCTGCGGTAGGTGGGTTCCATCGACGAGCCGTTTATCTGCACGGCGATCAGGCTCCGGCGGAGCACCACCAGGACTACCCCGAGCCCGACCACGACCAGGCCGGCGATCGGGACCACGAACCGGCTCATCGGACCGGAGTTCCCGAGTCCTGATCAGCCTCGTCGGGATCCGAGTCGGAGTACCCGGACGCCTGCAGGCCGAAGAGTTCGGCGTACACGCCGCCGGTGGCCATGAGCGTCGGGTGGTCTCCGCTCTCCGCGACCTCACCGTCGCGCAGCACCACGATGGAGTCGGCGTCCCGCACGGTGTTGAGCCGGTGGGAGATCAACAGGCTGGTTCGGCCGGCTCGGTGCTCCCGCAGCCGGGTGTGTACCTGATGCTCCGCCTCGGCGTCCAGCCCCGCGCTCGGCTCGTCGAGAATCAGCAGATCGCAGTCGTCCCGGAGGATCCCGCGCGCGAGCGCCACCCGCTGCCACTGGCCACCCGAGAGCACCACCCCGGTGCCCGGGTCGTCCCGATCGGCGTTGTCGAGGTAGATCCGGGTGAGCATCGTCTGATAGCCCCGCGGCAGTGCGGCGAGCGTCTCATGACACCCCGCCCGTCGCGCCACCGCCTCGATCCGGGGTTGGTCGTCCATCGCCTCGACGCTACCGACCCCGATGTTCTCCGACGCGCTGAGGTCGTACGTCATGAATTCCTGGAAGACCACACCGAGCCGGCGCCGCAGGTCCGCAATGGACAGTTGGCGGATGTCGTCGCCGTCCCAGGTGATGCTCCCGCGGGTCGGATCGTAGAACCGGCAGAGAAGCTTGACCAAGGTGCTCTTGCCGGCTCCGTTGCGGCCCACGAGCGCGGTCGCCCGCCCGGCCGGGATGGTGAGGTTGACGCCACGGAGAACCCACGGGAGGTCGTCGCCGTACCGGAACCAGACGTCGCGCAGTTCGATGCCGCGGCGCAACGGCGGCGCTGGACGCACGTTCGGGGGCGACGGCAGATCGGGACCGGCCTCGATCACGTACCGGTAGTGTCCGAACAGCAGCATGGCCTGGTGCGCCTCGCCGAGGTGCGACACCAGCAGGCTCAGTCCGCCCTGCACCCCGGCGACCGCGGCGACGAACACCGACACGTCGCCGATCGTCAACGCACCCACCCGCGCCGCCTCCACGGCCCAGATCAGACCGCCTCCCGCGACCAGCGCACCGCACAACCCGAGCGCCGCCTGCACGTACAGCTCGTGGCGGTCCATCCGGCGCTGCTGCTCGTTGATGGTGTGCAGCTCTCGAACCATCCGGGTGCCGAACAGGGCCCCGAGGCCGTACAGCCTGACCTCCTGCGCGGCCTGAGCGCTGGTGAGGATGCCGGTGTAGAAGAACTCCCGGCGCGACGCGTGGCTGAGCCCCCACAGCGTCGCCGCCCGGCGCCGACTCAGCAGCACCTCGGCGCGCAGCGTCGGCACGGCCGCCACGGCGACGATGAGCGGCATCCACGGGTTGAGGAGGCCCAGGGCGACCACGAAACCGGCGACTCCGAGCACACCCTGGGCCACGCCCAACGCGCTTGTCACCAGATCGGACGGTCCCGTCGTCGCAGCCGACCCGGCCAGCTGCAGCCGGTCGTGGAACACCGGGTCCTCGAATCGGCGGAGCCCGTCGAGCCGTCCGACCGCTGCGTAGAGCCGCTGCTTGACCGTCAACGCGATCGAACGTCGCATGTCGGCCTCGACGAACCTGACGCACTGCGGCGCCATGGCCGCGACGACGCCCGTGCCCGCCAGCAGCACCACCGTCCCGAGGAGCGGATAGCCGGGGCTCGCCAACCGGTCGAGCACCACCTTCGTCAGCCAGGCGACGGACAGCGGGACCAGCCCGGACACCAGCGTCAGGCCCACCCGCACGACCAGCGCACCGGGCGCGCTGACCCACGCCAGACCGCCCGCCTCGACCAACGAACGCCACGTCGACGCGGCCCTGTCAATCGGTTCCTGGTCGGTGCCGACGGTACGTCTCACGCTGTGACGGAATCGGTGAGCCGGGCGAACACGAAGTCGCTCGCCTTGACCCTGTCGCCGTCGAGGATCCCGTACGCGGGATAGCCGTCGACCGCGAACGCCCGGCTGATCTCGCCCTGCTCGACGTCCCGTACGACCCTGGACACCGGCTCGAGCTGTCGGGTCATCTCCGCTGTCTCCGCCTCAGAACCCACTACCACGCTGAGCACCGCGTCCCGGCCGCCCGGATGCGCTTGCGCGTGTGCCACGTACGTCGGCATGTTCTCGGCGCACGCCGCGCACGTGGGGGAGAAAAATCCGACCAGCCGCTGCCCGGTCAGGTCTGCGCGCGACACGGGAACGCCGTCGGTGGTCGTGACGCTGAAGTCGCCGACCGTCGCGCCGGCCTCCAACATGATCGGGCCGGGAGCTGCGGCCCGATCCACGATGCGCTGGTTCAGAAGCTCCGTGTGCTCCCGCAGCCGGCGGATCACGCCGAAGGTCAACACCAGGTTCAGCAGACACATCGCGCCGACGACCACGACCGCGATCGACAAAATGACCATCAGAGACTCCCCGGATCGGCTTCGGCGAGGCGAACCGTTTACCGCCGTGAATACTACGTACGAGCACCGTGGAGCTACAGGCCCCAATGTACGGACCCCGGGCGCGAACCGGTCGGCCGCCAACTGCTCGGAGTACGCCACCGCGGGACCCTGTATATCGATCGCTGGTGCTCGACGGTGGTGGGTACGGTGGCAGGGCCGGCCGCGGGACTCCGGTGCGACTTCCGGAACCCACCTCTGAAGTGATGCTTCGCAGTTCGCGCCCCTACTCCCCGGCCGGCGCCAACGTATGGAGAGGTCCATGACGGTGCTGTCGGCGCACGACCGGGTGGCGTGCGAGGACGTGGTGATGTTCGTCAACGCGGCGATCACCTCGACCGGCCAGCGGGAGTTCCACAGCGGCGCCGGCGAGCAGCGGATGTCGCTGGCGTTCCTCCACGAGTACGTGCTGGGCAACTACCGCGAGCTGTACGCGGCGACGCTTGCCCTCGACCTCAACGACTTCAACGCGGCGCTCATCGCGACCAACCTGTTGCGCACGGCGCGGCAGGTCGACGCCGACACCCGCCGGCACGAGGGCCGGCTGATCGCCGCCCGGCTGCGCCTCCTGCCACCCCAGCGGGTGTACGGGCTCTTCCACGACCTGCGCCGGCACGGCGTCAACAATCGGCGCACCCGCGCGATCATCCGGGAGTGGGTCACGGCCCGGCCGGATACCGCGTTCGATGCCGTGAAGTACCGCCGGTCCCTGGCCGTCACCGCCCGGCACGCGCACCTCGCCCTGCCCGACGAGGTCGGCACCGCGCTGTTCGCCTGGCGCGGCCGAAAGCGGTACGACACCCCGATCCTCGAGTCGTGGCGGCGCGCCCACTACGACCGGCAGGCCCTCTACGACCTGCCGTACACCGTCGCCGAAGGACTCGCCGCGACTCACGGCATCGACCGGGCGGCGTTCCTCACCGGGATCGCACCCAACCTCACCGCGCGGGAACGGCTACGCCTGCAGGGCGCCGCCGACCGCGCCGACGTCAGCGCGGTCACCGTCAACCTGGCGGGCATGCCGCTGACCCGGCTCGCGCTGTACACCCTGTCGCTGCCCCGTTCCGAGCGGGCGCGCCGCCGCGACGAGCTGACCGCCGCGCTGCGGTCGGCAGCCCGGCGCGCGGCCGGGAGGCAGAGCGGCCGGTGGGGGCACACCGTCGCCGTCCTCGACGACAGCTACTCCGCCTCCGGGTCGGCGGTGAAGCGCCGCCGGCCGCTCGCGGTCGCGCTCGCCTCGCACTACCTGCTGGAGGCGCTCGCCCCGCGGTACACCGGTATGTGGCTGCACCACCGCGGCGATCCCCTGCTCGTACATCCGATCGGCGCGACCGGGCTCGGCGAGCGCCTCCTCGACGGCCTCGACCAGCGCCCCGACCGACTCGTCGTGGTCTCCGACGGCTGGGACAACGCCCCCGCCGGGCTCGCCGGCGAGGTGCTGCGGGTCTGGTGGGAGCGGCTCGACCCGGCCCGGCGCACCAGCGTCGTGCACCTCAACCCGGTCTACGACACGGCCACCTTCGACGTGCGGCGGCTGGCACCCGGGGTGGCGACGGTCGGGGTCCGCGACGCGGAGGACGCGGCCGCGCTGGTCGAGCTGGCCCGGTTCGGCACCGGCCGGGCGACGTTCGCGGAATTGCGCGCCCACCTCACCGACCGGGTCGAACGGTTCCTGTCATGACCAGCCTTGCGGGACTCGTCGCCGGGCCGGCGCAGGTGTGGGGCGGCGTCCGGCTCGTGCCGTTGCTGCGGCCCGAGCCGATCGTCGACCTGCGGCTGCATCCGAAGCTGTTCGCCACCGCAGGCCTGTCGGTGGTGTCGGTGGCGCCGCGGACGGCATACGTCGCGTACGTGCCGCACGCATTCGTGGCGGCCTGGACCGGCGACGGGTCCCCGGCCGCCGCGTACGGCACCCAGCTGCGCCCCGCCGACGTGGCCGACCCGCCGCTGAGCTGTTGCCCGCTGCAATTCACCCGCCGGATGGCCCGCCGGGAAGACAAGCAGCGGCTCCGGTTCCTGCCGCTGCACCTGGCGTTCGAGGGCTATCTTGCGATGCAGTTCGGCGGCCCGCCGACGGTGTGGGCGGAGTGGAACCAGCGAGCGATCCGGGAAGGGCTCTCCCCGCGCAGCGAGGCCGCGTACGCCGGGACGGACATCCCCGGCCTCGACGATGCGCTGCGCATCTTCGAGATCCACCCCGACCAGTGCGGCGTCGCCGTCTACCTGGCCGACGCGCTCGCCGGGATCTTCGTGGTGCCGCATCCCGACGACTACCGGCTGCTGCACCCCACCCTGTTGCTCGACATGTACGGCGAGCTGATCCACCAGTACGCACTTTTCTACGACGAGGTGCCGGACTTCCGGCCGGCGCTCGACGCCGCCGCCGTGGCCACGGTCGCCGACCTGCGCGACCAGGTCACCCAGGCGCACCGGGACTGGCGTTCGTTCCACTCGGTGATGGCCGGTGGCCTGCTCGGCGTGCCGCCCGGCACGGTCGAGACGGTGTACCGGATGGGTCGGTTCACCCTGTCCCGGTTCCTGCCCACCTTCCGCGTCGACACCGACAACCACGTCGGAGAGACGATTACCGACGAGGACGGGCAGGTGGCCTACCTGAAGACGTTCCGGCTCTCGGCGGCGCAGGTGCGGCGTGGTCACCTCCTGGCGACGCTGGCGGCGAACGACTGGCACCTCGACGCCACCGCGACCGCGCTGACGACCACCGGGGACGGGCTGATCGGGCGGCTCGACCGGGCCGGCTTCGGCGACCTGCTGCGCGCCGACATCATCGACGCGTTCCGCAACCGCTCCCGCCGCCGATAGCCGCTCCCCGCCGACAGAGCTCGACTGGTCGATCGAGTGCACGCTTCTGCCGCTCCGTTGGTGTGGTGGTCTACGTGCGGCGTGACGCACGGTCAGATTTGGCTGCCTTCACCGCTGCGGGGTGTTGACCTGTGGTCGGATCAACTCGTGCTGGTGCGGCGATCGCGCTTGCCTCGGCCAGACCTGCTTCCTCAACTCCGGCTTTCGGATCTTCTTGCGGTGGTGCGACGAGCTGAGCCTGCAACCGCTGACCGCGGCCGGGCCGACATCGAGCGGTACCTGCGCTGGCTGCCGGCGACCCGCCTCTTTGCAGCCCTCCACGGCACTCGCCTGCGGATCACGTCCGCCGGCCGCCAGTCAGCGGGTCAGTAGGGCACCGTATGGAAGTCCAGGTGTGGGGATGTCTGGCCCACAGTCCGGGCTCTGGCCGAGGCGTCGGCGAGGCGTGCTGCGCCGACACAGTGCGCCGGCTGGGCTGGTCCCCTGTCCGTCGCGGCGACCATGTCCTCGATTGCTGGCCGTCGTCGCCGTCACGGTTGTGGGCTGGTGGCTCGCTGCAGGATGCCGTTGGCCCATGACCCCAGGTGCTGCGACCTCGGGTCGCGGACGTTCAGCAGTCCGTGCCCGAGACCGCGGGCCTGCCGGGCCACGGACTGCACCGCCAACGCGAGGGCCGAGTCGCGGCGCCACCCATCGAGGTAGTCGACGGCGTCGCACGCCGCGAGCACCTGCGCCGCCGTACCGGTGGCGGGGGTCGAGCCGTGAGCGGCCAGTGCGTCGTCGAGATCGGCGGTTGCGGCGGCGTCGAGCATGCCGCGCAGTCCCTCGCCCCAGCCACCGCCGCTGTGCCGCAGGTGCACCAGGTTGCCGTCCAGGCGGGCGATGAGGTCCGTGAGCCGGTCGCCGGGTCGTGGTGGAGGTGTCAGCATGTACGGCGCGCCGGACACCTCGGGGTCGGCCAGGTCGTGGGTCAGGTTGCCCTTGGTGAAGCAGAAGGCCTCGCCCGTCGCGGCCGACAGGACCGCCACCTCGATGCCGACCCGGAGGGTATAGGCGTCGGGATGGTCGTCGATGGCCAGGTGCAGCCCGACAGGATCGAGGAGCACGGCCGGATCACCGGCCGCGTCGAGGTCGGCCGCGAATAGGTAGTCCAGCGCGGGGAGCGTGCCGACCCGGTTGACGCACAGCGCATCCTGCCACCAGTCGGCGACGACACTGTCGACGACCCAGTCGCGCAGGGCGGGCAGGACCCGGGTGGCGAGCGCGTTCATGTCGAGCATGAACAGCACCGTCGAGTAGCCCATGCGCGTCAGCGTAGGCGCGGCCGAACAGCGTCGCCGGTCAATTTGCGAGGTCGCCGACCACGGCGCCCTCGTACGGCCGTCGATACCGGGGAGGCCCACGGCCGCCCGGGCAGGGTCAGCAAATCTTCGAGCACCCGCCAAGTGGTCCGAACACGCCAAGCCCTGTGGGCGGATTGCCGCTGTCCATGCGCGGCGTCTGGTTGTCGACGCACTGGCTGGCACGCCGGTTCGGCTGTTACCTTCCCGGGGTGTCCAATGCTGATCAAGGGACTCGACATGCCGGGCTGGGCGGAGATCGACGAGCGCCGCGGGCGCTTGTACATCATGAGCTGGTCGGCGATGCGGCACGGCCGTCGAGCCAACGGCTGGGTTCGAGTCGTTGAGCGGAGTGTGCCGTCGCAGGAACTGGGTTTTCTGGTTCGTGAGGCGCTGGCGCAGTCCGGTACCGATGTGCCGATGGTCAACTTTCAGGACCCTGCCCAGTCTCCGATGACTCCGTTGCTGGACGCCGCAGGTGTCAAGTCCTACCAGGGGTACGCCCGGAGCATGCGCGCATGCTTAATCGACTTTGATGATGTTCAGCAACGGTTCCTGATTCGTCCAACCCGAAACGAGTCGAGAGACGGGCTTGTAGATCTTCCCGACGCACAGATCTGGCTGCCCGCAACGGCGAACGACGCTGAGGTCGGCGAGGCCGTCCTGCAAGGCATCAAGCGGTCGATCGGACGGTCTACCGGCGTTCGGCGCGGAAGCGGCGTGGACGCTGCCAAGGTGTGACGACTCCCGCGCTGATTTGCTGCCGTCAGTGCGCTGGATGGCATCTCGTCCACGGCGCGCCATGTGATCACGATCGGGCGCAACTCGCCCGTATCGTTCGTGGCGGAGTCGGCTGCCATGAACCCGCAAGGATGGCGGCCGACTCCTCGATCTTGTAGCTTCCGGAAGGTCCGGGTCATGGTCGTTCCACCATGCCGATGTGCCCGCACCCGATCACGGTAACGGTGAAAGGAGACCGAGAGATCATCTTTTGGATGCAGCGACCGCCACCGGCTTGTCGATGCTGTGTCATCATGCTGCCGTGGCTGAGGAGCGGGCTGGCCTAAGCAGCATGGTCGACGACATCGTCCGGGCCTGCCAAGCGGAGGAGCACTGGTGGCCGGACCCCGACAAGTGGGCCTCGCTGCACGGCCTGGCCGCTGACGATCCGCAGTCCATCACGGTGGGCCTGTCGTATCTGTGGGCCTCGTTTATCGAGTATCCGAACGTATTCAAGCCGGCGGTGCCGGCCGTCCGGTACGTGGTGGCGCTGCTGGATCGCAAGCTGGGTGGCGATACGGTGATCCGGAGCCCGGACGGTCGACTCCGGCCGTTGCGAGGCCACCTGCTGACCTGGTTGTCGGATGTGGCCGATGCGGTCGGTGACCTCCGCGTCCGCGAGTTCGTCGAGCTCGCCGGATACTCGCCGCTGGAGTCCCCGACTTCGGCGTGGCACGCGGTCCGGCAGCTCCGTTCCCAGATGTACGATGCCGCCGCCGCATTTTTGGACGACCCGCACCCCGGTGTTCGGCAGGAGGCGATCACCGCGGCGGTGGTGCTCGTGCGAGTTCCAGAACTGGCCGTCCACCGTCAGCACGTCGCCGCCGCGGCGCGAGCATTCCTGGATGCCTGCAC
This sequence comes from Virgisporangium aurantiacum, assembly GCF_016863635.1. Taxonomy (GTDB): domain Bacteria; phylum Actinomycetota; class Actinomycetes; order Mycobacteriales; family Micromonosporaceae; genus Virgisporangium; species Virgisporangium aurantiacum. Next base: position 112,407 of record NZ_BOPG01000076.1, read on the forward strand.
CGACCCGGTGCGCAGGCGATGGGCGGATGAAGCATTCCACGAGTTGAGCCCGACGTACGTCGCCGACGAAGCGGTGAGGCGCCATCGGTTGCCCGGCAGGGTGACCCACGTGGACGACGGCAGCCCGAGGACCGTCACCAACAGGTCTCCAGGATAGAAGTCGCCTTCGGCGAGTGGGTTGTCCACAAGCATGTCGACTGCCAGCGGTAGCAGGATGGGCACTGCTTCCCGTGCGTCGCAGTGCCGTACAGCGTCGAACCAGAGCCGAGCTGTCGGACGGCGGGTCACCCACTCCATTTCGTCGGCCTGCTGAATCGTGGTCACCTCCTGACCGGAACTGATCAACCGGCTTCGGGAAGCAGGGCTCTCGCGTCGTAGTGATCCCGCGACCGGATCTGCCGCGATTGGTGCTGGTCGCCGATCGTGGAGCAGAAACAGTCGCCCGTCCTTGCTGACGACGATTTTGTCGGACGCGTCTCGGTAGCTGCACCTTGAAGTGCCTTCCGAGACGGACGGGACCCTGGACAGGTCCTATCGTTCCAGGTCAGAAGGCTTCGTGTTCCCGCACACGTAATCAGCCGCCTGAACTGAACGGCCTGGGGGGCACTGTGTGTCGTACGGCACAGCGATCGGCGAGATTCGTCTCAACCGATCCGTCGCGGCGGCGTCGTAGACGGTGTGGAAGGCAGGGGCATGGAGCGGTGGCGGGACCTGTTCGTCGCCGAGTACCCGCGGCTGGCGGGCTGGGCGCGTCGCCTCGTCGACGACGAAGAGACCGCACAGGAGATCGCCGCGGAGGCGTTCACCCGGCTGATGGCCCGCTGGCAGCGTCCGGACAACCCGCACGCCTTCCTGTACAAGGTCGCCACCAACCTCGTCCGCGACCACTGGCGGCGCGACGCCCGGCGGCGTCGAGCCCTCGTCACCGTGGCCGGGGGACAGCGGGACGTGACCGTCGCCGGGGTCGGACACGACGCCGAACTGCGGGCGCTGCTCGCCGAACTCACCGATCGGCAGCGCACCGCAGTGGTGTTGCACCACCTGGCCGGCTTCTCCGTGCAGGAGGTGGCCGAACTGGAACGCCGCCCGGAGGGCACCGTGAAATCCGACCTGTACCAGGCGCGGCAGCGCCTGCGGACGTTGCTGGAGACCCAGCCATGAGCGATCACTTCGACACCTGGCTGGACCGGCAGCGGATCGAGCCGCTGGCGCCACCGCCCGGCGCGTTCGAACGCGCCGCGCAAGGCGCCGCCCGGCGCCGGCGCCGCCGGGCGGTGACGGCCGCCGGGGTCGGCGTGCTGGTCATCACGGCCGTCGCGATGGGTTCAGTTTCGTGGGGACGCGAAGCGGCGCCGCCGATCGGCCCGGTGCCGACGGACACCAGGACGGGCACCACGACGGCCGCGGAACCCCCGCCGTCCTCCACCCCGAGCGCCGCCAGTTCACGACCGACCCCGTCGGGGAGCGGGACCGGTCGGGCCGACGTCGCCCGGTGCACGGTGGCCGACCTGCGGGTGACCGTCGAGGCGGACCCGCGGCCGTACGGCCCTGATCACTACGGCATGAAACTGGTCCTCACGAACATTGCCCCGCAGCGGTGCCTGCTGACCGGGTACCCGCGCGTGGCGTTCGCGCAGGGACCGGACGGCCCAACGGTCGGCGCGGACTTCACGCGGACGCCGAGCGCGCGGCAGCTGGAACTGCGGATGGCCCAGGGCGCGGCTGGCGAGGTGTCGATGCGGCTGGCCCGAGCCGGCACCTACGACCCCGCCGCGTGCCGGCCAGCCCCGGTGGCCGGTTTCCGGGTGTACCCGCCGGAGCAATCCGAGTCGGTGTTCGTGCCATATCCGACCGAGACGTGCTCCGTCCCGGGCGTCGACCCGCCGACAATCATGCCGGCAACCCCGTCGGTCTGACGATCCAAGGTCTGCTGCGCACATCTGCCGTTGCGACACGATGTCACACCTTGTGAGTGGACTCTCACCAGCGACCGTGAACGTCCGCCCTGGCGGCATCGAGGTGTGGCTCGACCAGGCCTCGTCGTGCTACGTCATCCGGCACCGGACGAGCGGGTCGCGATCGTCGACGCGCTCGGACTCACCGCGCTCGGACTCACCGCGGACGACCTGCATCCGACCGACGCGCCACGGATCGCCGCGCCCGGCGACCACGCATGCTGGCGCTGGTCCACGGCCGGTCGGCGCTGCTCCGGGTCTGCCCACACCTCGGCAGGCGGCGGCGCTGTCGATGCGGGGCCGCAGGCTCGTGGTCAGCCTGTCGTGGTCGTTGCGAGCGGCGACGTCCGCCGCGATGCTGCCCTCACTGCGCCCGCAGCCTGGACCAGCGGCGGGCGGATTGTGCGATAGACGCTTGGGCGAATGTACGAAACATGTACACGGTCTGACTATCGTCCCAGCAATCGCAGAACTCGGGCGCTAGAGGGACGTCGAACCATAACTCCCCCTCGTGTGCGCAGGTGCGGCTGCGCGACGACGGTCGGTCCGCGCCGGCCATGAGCGGCTATGAAATCGCCATATCCGAATGGTGACAACGGGGGGAATTCATGACGCAGCCGGGGCAACCGTACGAATGGTACGAGGTGCCGCCCACGGGTCAGGAGTACACGGGCCATCACAACCCCCAACCGCCGTACTCGGCGCAGCCCTACAACCAGCCTTATTCGGCGCCTCCGCAGCCTTTCTACGAGCCCGGATATCCGCAGCCGCAGCCGCAGCCGCCTATGCCGCCGCGGCACAACAGCGGCCTGATCGCGCTCATCGCCAGCCTCGGTGTCCTGGCGGTCGTGGCGGTCGCCATCGTGATCGTCGCGGTGGTGCGCCGCAGTGACGACCAGCCGTCGGCCGGGCCCGCCACGACCAGTTCCGGGGCCGCCACGACCGCTCCCGCCCCGGTCGGTCCGGTGGACTCGTGCCTGGTAGGAAACTGGAAACAGACGACCTACAGCTCCCCGTTCGACCTGAGCAGCATCACCCTCGACGGCAAAAAGATGGGCGAGGTCAACCTCAGCGGCAGCGGGCGCACCTGGAAGATCACCGTCGACGGCAAGGGCACCGAGGACTGGAGCAAGGCGCAGTACACGGGCAGGACGGCCGACGGCCACAACGTCACGGCGACCTTCACCGGCAAGAACGAGTGGACGCTCAAGACCGCCAACAACCAGATCCTGTTCACCTCGACCGGCAGCGACGTGTCTATCACCATTACGGTCGACGGCAAGCAGCAGTTGAACCAGTCGGTCAAGCCATTCAACAACCCGCTGCCCTACGAGTGCTCGAAGAACTCCTGGACCGCCAAGTCGCTGACCGATCCCGACGCCAACACGATCTACCAGCGCGCGGACTAGCAAGGTCGGGGGGCTTGATCAATCCGATCACGACGTATGCGGGGCGTTGAGCCAGGCGGCGAAATGGGGCAGCACGGCCCGCAGATCGGTCGTATCGACCTGTACATGAGCGGCTGCGCGCGCCGCTGGTGTTGCGTTGAAGGCGATGGTCAGCTCGACGGTGGCGAACAGCGGTAGGTCGGAGCGACCATCGCCGACGGCGACGCACCGACCGAGGTCGACTCCCAGCTCGGTGGCCACGCTGACGGCGTAGTCGCGCTTGCAGCGCCGAACGACTCACCGCCGTCGTGGCGACATTCCGCTGCTGACCCACGACCAAGGCGGCCGGCACGACGCGCGGCCGGTCGGGTACGGGAGCGCCGGGCGCGACGGACCGGCCCGTCCATCAGGAGGATTGATCCAGTCATTGTCCAGTCGGGGTCCAGCGGATCCTGCCAACCTGTCGATGTCGATCAACCCCGTCCGACCGGAAGGAATCGGTACATGGCGGTCATCAGTAGGAAAGAACCGGGGCGCCGCAGTGTCGGCAGGCGTCTGGGTTGGCTCGGTCTGGTCGCGGTTCTGGTGGCGAATCTCCTGACGGTTGCGCTGGGTGGCGCACCCGCCAGCGCGGCCGGCATCGCCTGTCCGGACGTTCAGTGGACGCTCGTCGGCGGGCGCCCACCCAACTGGCGCGGCCACGTCTACACCCTGTACACGGTCACCCCGACGTTCAACGTGAGCGACGCACGGACGGTGATCAACGGGCTCGACACGCCGGCGTCGGCCACCTTCACCTCACAGCAGTCCCGCACATACTCGCTGTCTGTGACGGCCGGCTTCAGCGCGTCGTTCTTCGGCTTCCTCACGGCCAACGTCAGCGCGACGATCGTGCAGAGCCGCACGACGTCGATCGGGGTCTCCGCGACAGCCACGGTCCCGGCGCACGGCCGGGTCGACGGCCAGTACGGCATCGAGGCGTACAACATCACCTACACCGCGCACCAGTACCGCTTCATCGGCTCGAATCTGCCGCCCCCCGGCAAGAAGAGCTGCATCGACGAGGGCATCCAGTCCGGGACGACCAACGCACCCACCTACGTGGAGGGCTGGCGGCTGACCGCCGGGTAGCCACATCTTTCGTCTTCTCGTCGTTCGTCGGGAGCCCGGAGTTTCTCACTCCGGGCTCCCGTTCGCGTGCGCACTATAAACCAGATGGTTGACAGAGCCGGACGCAGGACGCTGGCCCTCGGCGCTACAGCGGCCAGCCCAAGCCCCTGTTGTTCGGGCTGCCGTCCACGCCGACGCGATCATTCCGCCCGGTGGTGGGTGGCCGTCAGTGGGCTTGTGCTGGCCGGCCAGGTCAGCGGGAAGGGCAGCGGCCAGCGTCCGCATCGAGACGCCGTGCGACCGCGCTTGCGCACGCCGCCAACAAACGCGATGTCCGCCGCAGCGGCTTGATCAGGTGTACGGACAAGCCGCTGGCCGGTTGGCAAGTTCGCGGCTGGGTTGGTGTTGAGGGGACGGGGCTGCGTAGTGTCGTGGATCGGCCGTCGGATAGCTGTGGGGCATCGATGAACGAGATCGAGTCGACCTTCGTGAAGCCGTTCTACCTGAAGATGATGGGTCTGAACGCCCTGCGCACCGCGGACGATCTCTGGGCGGACCTGATTGCCGCCAGTCGAACTGTCACAGTGCGCGAAGTCAGGTGGATGCTGCGGACGGGTCATTGGCGGCCCGTCGTGATGGGGGCGTGGTTCAGCGTGGCCGTTACGGCCGAGCCGGTACGCGACGATCTGATGGCAGCGATGTCGCAGTCGCGGGGTTCGTTGACGGCGCCACCCTTGGCCGCGGCTGCGACGCTCGTGGCTGGTACCGCTGCGGTGCCCGCCATGACTTCCTACATCGAGTTCATGACGGCGTCGGCGTTTCGCGACGGATCGGAGAACGTCGTGGCCGCCGCTGTCGAACACCTGCGCGGGGAGGTCGCGATCGTCCCGACCGATGAGGGCCGCCGGGCATTCCTCGGCATCCATGACGTCGCGATTCGCCTCGGCGACGCTGTGCGTGCTACACGGCCGCACTGATTGCCGCCGACCGAGCGCGGTTCCATCGATGACTGTTGCGGTTGCGGTGAGCGGGCTGTTGTCGCCCGTGGGCGGTCCGGCCGAGGAGACTCCGCCTGCCTAGTCGAGTGGCTCGGCCCGACCGGTGTCGTCGTCCCGGCAACGGGTCCGTTTCGATAATTGCCGACGCCCTCGACGATGGCGTCCCTGCCGAGGCTTGGCGCCTGCAGCTCGGCCGCCTTGCGCATCAATTCTTGCGTAGTGAACGCGGTCTTGTCGTCGGCGCTGACCCGTACGTTCCGCTGCGATCCACCCTTCGGGCCGAACGGGCTCAGGGCGATGCCGAGGCGGTGCCCGCGATCCTCGGCTGATCCCGCCGATACACGGCGGTCGGAAACCCGATCAGCTGCATCATCCGTCGTCGATCAGTCATCGTCCCTCGGGTCCGCCGCCCGAGGGGGCGGCCGAATCGAGGAGGACGAATGACGATGAGGATCCGGACCGTCGCGGCGGGCGTGGTCGCCGTGCTCATAGCCACCCTGTGTGGCTTCTTCGGGGCCACGCCGGCCCAAGCGACCGACGGTCCGTCGTGGAACCCCACCCGGGTCGTCAACGTGGCGACCGGCAGATGTCTCGACGGCGACGCGCTGGGACGCGTCTACACACTGGGCTGCAACGGCGGCCGGTACCAGGACTGGTACGTCGGCCAGGAAGCCAACTGGCGTGAACTCGTCAACGCGGTGACCGGCCGGTGCCTCGAACCCAACTACTTCGGGACCGTGGTGACGCTGAACTGCACCACCAACTCGAACCGGAACCCCACGTTCGTCGTCCTACCCGCGGGCGGGGCCGGCCGCTACTTCCTGATGGCGATCTCGGGGGCGTCGGCGGGCAGTTGCCTCGACAGCAACGGCGCCGGCAACGTCTACATGGCGACCTGCAACAACGGCGACTATCAGCGGTGGCGACTGCCCGACTGACAGTGAGGATGGGTGGCGGGTCGCCCGGAGGGTCTGACTCACCGACTGACCGACGTTGCTGTCCTTCTGGCGATTCGTCGACCGGTCCGGGCGGCCCGCTTCTGTACGTCACCGGCTGGGCCTTTATGACCTGGCGGTGCTGCTCCCCGTTGCTCCCACCCGATCCGGCCGATTCCGCAACGAACACCCGGCCTCGATCGACGGCGCGCCCAACCGTGGGCCCTTGACCGGCTGCGCGCTCTTGCCGATGTCCGGATACCTTGTCACATTGCGCGCCGGGAGACTCTTGAGCAAGGATCAGGCTCATGACGTGTGGGAAGGGCGCCCTGCGCCTCGCGGTGTGAACAGCCCGGCGCCGGCGATGTCGCCGGACGGCTGGAAGTGGTTGGAAACGGGCGTTGTCTCAGGTGATCTCCTGGTCCCTGGCAATCATGCGCGGTCCTGGATCTTCAACACGGTCCGGGCTGACCGGGACGGGCCGCTGACCCATCGTCTGCTGACCTTGACGACGGATGGTCGGGCATCGGTGCGGCGGACAATTTTCGAGTTGCTGGTCGAGTTGTGCGTCCAGCAATCCGACTGGCCTGTGGTGGCAGACGCCGCGGAGTCGGCCCTGAGCGACGTGGATCTGCCGGTTCGGTGTACCGCGGCGGTGTTACTGGTGCACCTGGTCGAACCCGGTCGGGCCGTGGCGGTGTTGAACGCCTCAACCGATCCGGTCGTCCGGATCGCCCTCATGCACGCCATGCTCCGGCGCAAGGTCCCGGAGTATCAGGCGGTTGCCGAGTATCAAGCGATTCTGAGTCGCCTGCGGCGGGACCCGGTTTCGGCTGTTCGGCTGCTGGCCAGCATCGCGGTGGTCAGCAGGGACGACCCGGCGGCCTGGCCGGCGTTGGACGCCGCGATCCGGGCCGATCTCGAAGCCTCCATCGGTGTCCTTAACACGCTGGGATCCCATTGCGCGGAGACGGCGGGTGAGCTCTGGGCACGGGCGCTGACCGGTCTCGACCGGCTGCGGGACTGCTGTGCCTGGGCCCATCGGCTGGCGGACCCGGCCGAGAGCCCACAGGTCAGGCTCGAAGGCGTACGGATGGCGGTCGCGGCGATGCGTACCTGGCGCGCCGCACCCGGCCGGGTGGCGCCGATGCTGACCGGCCTCATCGGGGAACATCCTTCCGAGGTGCGGTCGGCGGCGCTGAGAGCGGTGGCGTCGTCGTTGACCGCTTCCCGCCTGGCCGCCGACGACCTCGCGGCGATTATGGACGACCCTGAGCTCGGCGCGGTGGCCGCCACCGCGCTGGGCTGTGTCGGCGACCACCGCGCGGTGCCGCACCTGGTCCGGCTGCTGCTCTCCGAGGGCACCGAGCCCCGGCTGGCCGCGGCTTTCAGGGCGGTTGCCCCGGCCGGTGCCGACCCGCAGGCGCCGGTGGCCGCCGCTCGCCAGATTCTGGCCGCGCTTCCGGATTCGTGCGTACCTGAACTGCCGATGCGGGTGCTGGCCGCGTTCGGTCCGGCTGCGGCCGCAGCCGTGCCGGAACTCATCGCCCGGCTTGAGGGGGCCGAGAACGACACTCCGGACTGGGCGTTCTACGTCCTGGGACAGATCGGCCCAGCCGCCGCAGCGGCAGTCCCGGTGCTGCGGGACTATCCGACGCAAGGCGCACGGTCAGCCCTTCTCAAAATCACGTCGGACCGGGCCGTGGCCGAACGGTACCTTGCCGGATGCCCGGAAGAACCTCGCCGGGGCCGCTTCGCATCGGAGCTACTGACCTGGCTCGCCGAACACGGCGGACTCACCACCCGCCAGCACAAGCAACTGCGGAGCCTGTTCAGACATCCCGGATTCGAGCAGGTGGAATCAGCCGGCGCACTGTGGCTCCACGAAGGTCCCGCGGTCGCCGATGAACTGCTGGCGGTCCTGCCGAAATACCTGACCGACGACCAACGCGGGCCCGGGGCGTTGCGGGTGATCACGGCGATGGGGTCGCATGCGCGGCCGATACTCGACCGGCTGGATCAGTTCATCGCATCCCGGCGCCGAGCGGAGTTCAATATCGGCGACGACGACGCCGAGATGCGCGCGGACGAAATGTTGCTCGCCGCCATGATTGCCGCCCGCGAGCAGATCGCCGGATAACCCCGCAAGACAAGGGTCTAGCCACCGCGTCGGCGTACTCTTCTGCCGGCGCCGGCTGGTCGCCGAAGAGCCGACCCGACCGTTCGGCGAGGAACTTCCGGGTGTGGCGCCAGGCGTCGGCCCGGGCGGTCGAGGCCGGGGTCACCGCCGTGGTCGACGGTCACCCCGGCGGCCGACCGAACCGAGACGGTCGTAGGCCCGCACGGGGGCGCGGCAATGAAATGGCCCGCGCCGGGGTACACCACGTGCTCGTACGACCGGCCGTGCGCGGCCAGCTCCCGCGTCAGCAGCACGGGTCCGTTGGTCCGCTCGACCGGGATCGTCGCCGCGGCGGCCACCTCCGGCGTCAGGCCCGGTTCGAACGCCATTCCCAGCCGCACCGGCGCGCCCTCGGCCATGAGCCTCTCCAGTTCCGGGGTGACGACCGTCGGCACGTACGGCAGCGGCGCCCCGCCCCACGTCCAACTCGTGCCCTGATCAGCACCGGCGCGCCTGGATCTCGAAGCGCCAGGGCCGCGCCATGTTCTGGATCGACACCTCGTACAGCCCGGGGTCCCTGCGTGTGCCCCCGTACTGCCACGACGAGCCGTTCCAGAAGAAGGAGTCGACGCAGAATCCCGGGCCACCGATGTAGAAGCCGCTCGCGCACTTCCAGCCCCAGCTGTCCGTACGCGTTCCGACCGACAGGATGCGATCGTAGCTGCCCAGGTCGTACTGCCCGTCGAAGCTCTTCACGACGCCGACGCCGACCACGCTGGTGTTCGCGTTGAAGATATAGCTCATCAGGGTGGTGGCCGTGTCGCAGGGATCCGCGGCGACGGCCGTGCCCCCGCCGCTTTCCACAGCGACGGCCTGGAACCGGGCAACGGGCGCGGCGGATGCCGTACCGCCCGGTACCAGACCGCCCAGTGCCAGTGCCGCCACCGTCGGGAGGGTCAGCCTCACGACCCTTCTCATGCACGTCCTCAGGTCCATTGCACTCCTTCGATCGCCGACGAATCTCCGGCGAACCTATGACCGGCGCGCTTCGGATCGGCTTCATCCACGGAGCTGACCTGAATCCGGCCCGGATCCGGCGGGAAACGCGGCGGGCGTTGCGTCGGGGTACCGGACTGCTGCCAGTCGGAGCGGGCCGCCCCCGAGGTCTCCACCGAGCCGGCGGGGTCGGGTGCGCGCACGCTCGCGCCCGCCCCGGAACAGGCGGTCGGTGACCCGCGGGAGCACCGATCTTCCGCCAGTCGGCAACGCCGCGATGGCCCGTCGGCCATCCCAATGGCAGGTCCGGGAGTTGCGACGGCATCGGCGGGCGCCGTTCGCTCGCGTCTCGGTCATGCCGAATTCAGCACATCCGATCGTGCGGTTGGCGGCCCCTCATGCTGGTCGCGACGGGCGCGTACGGTCCGTCGCACAGGCGACAATTTGGCGCCGGCCGCCCGTCTAGGTTGGTGACCATGGCCGGCGCCGCGGGACGGGACGTGGACCCGTCGATCCTGCGCGACGTCGGCACGATCGTCGTCCGGCAGGTCAGCCCGGACCCGTCTGGGGACGGCCATTCGGTGGTGGACGCGGACGTGGTCTCGGCCAGCAACCGGGGTGCCGTCGTGCGCTGCCTGTTCCGGGCGAGGCTCGCCGCCGAGCTCGCCGCCGTGATGCCGGGCAACGACGTCCACTACCGGCGCGTCCCCGGCGGGAACGACCTGCTGGTCGACCCACTGTCGTCGAGGGTCACGCACGAGCTAATGGACTCGAGCGTGCTGAACGAACTGCGCTTCGAGCACCTGGACCACCACCCGGCGCTCGCGGACACCGCTGATTTCCCGCCGTACAGCAGGCGGGTGTGGACTCGCGCCGCAGTGCCGATCGAGCGTCCCGCCCCCGGCGAAGGTGTCATCGTCGAGCTGCGCAAGCGGCTTGGCGTGTACATCAACGCCCATCCGATGGTCACCACCGGCACCGCGTCGAGCGACAGCCAGGAGCACTGGCTGTTCGGCCCGCGAGCCTGTCGCTACGTCCTCGGCCCGGACCTGACCGCGGTCCGTTTCTCGCCGGCGATGGGCCACGGCGACCGGGTCGGGGGCGCCCGCATGACCGTGCGGCCGTTGCGCGACGCGACACCGTTCACCGGTTCGGCGTCCGGCCGAGCCGCCGACGTGCTCGCCTACGACCGGCCGGTCCGCCGCCTGCAGGTCGAGGCGGAGGGCCCGGTGGTCGTGTTCCACTACCCTGACGGCACCGGTCGCCGCTCGCTGCTGAGCGCCCGTGGACTGTACCGGGGCCATTTCCCCGTCCCGCCCGGCCCGGGCTTGCTGGCCGTCCGTGCGATCCGCGGCGACTGGTCGGTCCGGCAGGTCGATTGACGCCTGCCTCAGGGCACACCGGCCAGGTCCCGTCCTGCCGCCATGATTATGTCGCTCGTGCTGCTGCTGTGCGCTCATCTGCAGCGCCGCGCGCCCATCTGATGTGTTGCGAACCGGATAAGATCGAAGCATGTGGGGGAACAGAGCGCTGACGATTCGTGAGGCGGCCGCAGTGATGGCGGTCCTCTGGGCGGTCGGGGCGTGTCTGTTGGTGGCGGCCTGGCGCAGCGGCATCGCTGAACAGAGGGCGAGCCGTGCGCCCGTCTGCGCCGAGGGTCAGGAGTTCACGCCGGTCTACTGTCAGGTGACGCTCGATGGCACGATGACCGGGCTTACCGCCGATAAGGCGGACGTGGATGTTGCGGGGCGACACATCACCGCAGAGGTGTCGCTATCGGGCTCTAAATCGGACGTTTCGGGAGTTGCAGTCCGTGTGACCATGTATCGAGGCAAGGTCATCCACATTCAGGGCGAACGATTGAACTTCGATACCGAGGACGCGCCCGCAACACGCCGCTGGAACCTCCAAAACTTCGCCGCAGGCGCATTCCTCATCGGCTTTTTCCTTGCCCCCGTGAATGTTGTGCTGGGATTGCTGCAAAGGCCATCAGGCGGCGCACAGTGGCTGCGGTTGTCTCTGCCGGCCGAGCTTCCGTCGCCGTCGCGCCGCGCGGACATCCGCACCGAGTTCAGGCCCTGGTGAACCCGGGTCTCGGCGCAGAGTGCACGATGTGACCCGCGGCGTCGTCAGCGACCTCGACGCCGCGCTCACCGCCGCATACGGCCAATTGGCGCGCACACGTGCTTGGCGTTGACGTCGTAGTCCCACCGGTCGATCTGCCGTTCGTCGTTGTCCCAAATGGGCCAGCCGGAACGACCGACCAGGGTCTGCCCGTTGCCATCATTGGCGATCGGACGTGGATCAAGGCGTCGCGCCTGACCTGTGCGGCCTGCGGCACCCACTGGCTGATCCAGCGCTGCGGGTCCGCCTGGAGGAGCCCGCGGCGCCGGCGCACACGGTGATCGAGGCGGTGACTATGCCTGGCGAATTCCTCCTCGGCGGAACCGGCGCGGGCAAGTCGCTGCTCATCGAACTCGTCCGGTTCTTCCTTGACCAGCACACCGACGCCGGCGACTGCCCCACGTCCGAAAGAGGTCGCTCTCCAGGAATCGCCCTGCTGCACACCGTGCGCGCCGTTCGTCAACGACCCGCACTTCAGCGACTGACCTCGGAGCGCGACCCCCGGTGCCCGCAGACACGCACATCCCCGCCGTCCGCGGGGTCGGTCAGGGGCATCGGTGTAGCAGTGGCGGATTAACGTCGACCGGGAGGCGGAAATGGGCGAACAACCGGACGTGCGTGGCGACGCCCCGACCACCGACGGGCCGCCGTCGGACACTCTGGATGCCCAGGAGGCGCATGGCGGCAGCATGGCTCCGGGCCTCGTGGACGAGACGGGGCATTTGATCGCCGAGCCGGCGGACGGAGGGCGCGATCACGGCGAGCCGGGCGGCCAGAACGTGTAGTACCGCGACCTGTACCGCCCGCGCGACCGTCAGCCGCAGACCTTCTTGGTCTGGCGTGCCGCGGCCTCCATGAGCGGCGACACGCGGCCCATAGCCGATCGCCGATTGCCTGGTGGGCGGCGTTAGACGAGGCTGCCGGGGATGCGTCACCAACCGGGCTGGTAGTTGGCCCTGTCGGCGGTGATGACGGTGCGGTCGTCGGTGTCGTCTGCAGCGTCTGCCAGGCGAATCGCGGTGAACCAGACCGTCGAAGGCGCCGGTGAGCACGTCCAGACAGCCGCCCAGATGGCACTCGACACCGAGACCATCGACGGCTACCTCGGGTACCTCAACGACGGGCTGTACGTCGCTCGCGCGTTCGACTGCGCCTGACTTCTCCGCAGTTCAGCGCCAGCACTTTCCGGAGGGCTGGCGCTGACGTCGCCAGGAGCCGACGTGACCGACCATCAACGCGCCGTGGGAGGTGCTTGCTGGGCCGTACTCGATGGCCCGACCAGTATCCTGCGACGAGGAGTCGTGGCGTGTCAGGCCGCCTTGGCGGTAACAAGGGAGATCGGACCGGCCAAGGGCGCTGTTCCGGTGTAGCTCCAGCCGGTGGCGGCGAGCCACGCCGCGCTCTCCTGGACGCTGTAGACGTCGCCGTCGTTGACGTGGATAGCGAACTCCCCGGCCATGAGTGCGGCCGGCAGTGGCTGGGTGTGGGTGGGGTCGGTCCAGAAGTCCGCGAGGAGCAGGCGTGCGCCGGGCTCGGCGACCGCCCGGATGGCGCGCAGGACTGCCTGGTTGGTCTCGGGCGTGAAGTAGTGCACCACGTTGGCGAGCAGGAATGCGTGGTGGCCGCGTGGCAGGTCGTCGGTCAACAGATCCCCGGCAACAACGCTGATCCGGGTGGCGAACCCGGCGGTACGGAGTCGTTCCTCGGCGACTGCGGCGACCCCGGGAAGTTCGAAGACGGTCCCGGTGAGATCCGGGTCGGCCTGTGCCAGTGCCATCGCCCATGAGCCGGTGCCACCACCAATGTCCAGGACCCGGCTCGCCGGCGGCAGTCCGGCCGCAGCGGGCAGGGCTCGGCAGGCAGCTGCGGTGGCGGCTTCGATACCGGCCGACATGATGGGCACGAGTTCCTCGTCAATGTCGAACACTTGGCTGGCGGGCCGGCCACGGCCGAGCGCTCCGGCGAGGTCGGTCCAGACCGGATAGCTGAGCCGGTCCCAGAACTTCAACAGTGGACGCATGTCAGCCGGGGTAGCGCCGGACAGGAACGTCGCCGCGACCGGCGTATTTGCGTAGCGGTCACCCTGCCGCTCCAGCAGACCGAGCGCGACCATGGCGTCGGCGCTGATCCGGGCGGTGCGGGCGGTGAGTCCGGTACGGGCGGCGAGGCCGGCAAGGTCGACCGGCCCTTGACCGAGCGCCTCGAACAGGCCCAATTCACTGGCCGCGAACAGGTGCTTGCTGGCCATGAAACCTTGGGCGAGCTGGAAGATCCGATCCGGGTCCACGGCGTCGTGGCTGTGCGCGTCTGTGTTCGTCATGACCTGAGCCTGCGCGGGACCGTGCCGCTCAGGCCATCCCAGCATGCTGGGTATTCACCCGTGGGAGGGGCCAGAATCCTGGGATGCCGGTGCGGCCGGCGAAACCCGTAGGCTGCGGAAATGGCTGGAGCGTTGGTGCCGCGAGTGCGTGATGACATCGCGCGCCTGGACTCGCATCAGCTCACGTGGGTGGAGTACACGACGGCCGTCGCCGACCTGCTCCGGCCGCTGATCGCGTTCGACGCCTATTGCTGGCATACGGTCGATCCGGGAACGATCCTGTTCACCGGCAGCGTCAACCGCAACATCGGCTGCTCCGGGTCGTGGCTCGCCCACCACGAGTACGTGGTCGAGGACGTCAACAAGTGGTCCTTCCTCGCCCATAGCGGACGGATCGTCGGGGCGACCAGCATCGACACCCACGGCGACCCCACCCGCTCGACCCGGCACCGCTCCCACGAGTCGTACGGGTTCGGCGATGAGCTTCGCGTGTCGCTGGTCGTCGACGGCGTCTACTGGGGCGCGGCGGCCTTCCTCCGGCGGGCCGACCAGCCCTGGTTCACCGAAGCCGAGGTGCGGGCGTTGTTTGCACTAGCGGAAGCGGTCGGCCGCGGCCTGCGCCGCTCCGTCGTCACGCAGCCTGCCCCAATCGCGTCGGCTCCGGCCAACCCCGGGCCGGGTGTCGTCGTATTCGACGAACGTGGCCAACCCGAATCCATCTCCGAGGCCGCGCAGCGCTGGATCGGCGAGCTCGTCGAGGACCCGCCACCGCAGCGGCCGAGCGAATCGAAGATCGTACAGGCGGTCGCCGTCCGGGCCCGTCTGATCCCGCCTGGCACCGATCCGCTGGAACTGTCCGCACGTGCACGCGTGCGCACCCGTGCCGGCACTTGGCTGCTCATGTACGGCACCAAGCTCAGCGGCGGTCCCGGCGGCCGGACCGCGGTCATCATCCACCCCGCCACGCCCCAGGACGTCGCGCCGGTGGTCGCACTCTCCTACGGCCTGACCGACCGTGAGTCGCAGGTGGCCATGCAATGCATCCAGGGACGGGCCACGAAGGAGATCGCCCAAGCGCTGGCGATGTCGCCCTACACCGTGCAGGACCACCTCAAGTCCATCTTCGACAAGACCGGCGTACGGACCCGCGGCGAACTGGTCGGCCAGATCTTCCTCGACCACTACGCGACCCGCTGGGAAGCCCCCGCCAGCACACCCCCAGGCCTCCTCGTCCGAGCCATCACAGCCGGCACCCCGTAACAGCCACGAGGACCAACGCCAACGCACCAATCTGCCGCATTCCGCTTGTGGACCTCCGCCGGGCCGGTTTTACAGCGCCGCGCGCCGGGTGCCCACTCGCGGCGTGCCGCCGCCACCGCTGTGCCGGGAACACACCGACGCAACCGTTGATCGATATGGTCTTCGTTGTGGCGGACAACGAGCACGGACCGCAGCTGTGGCCCAATCGCTTCGCCGACGCGGTCGGCTCGCCGGGCCCTGGGCTCAGCCGGGATCAATGTCGGTGTGTCGGCTACTCGGGGCGGACCCGAACCGACGAGGTGCAGTTCCATCGCGACCGGCAGGACACGGCGAGCGAGGGTTGGCAGCATCTGCTCGCGCTTGTCGACGAGGCCGCGGCCGACGGTCGGCCGGTCTTCAAGCCGTTGGTTGGTATGAGCGCCGTCGAGCGCCGGCAGGTCGTCACGCTTCCGCCCACCATTGTGAAGTTGACCCAGGTCCGGCATTTCGTCCTGTACGGGTCGAATCTGGTTCGGATCCCACCCGAGATCGGGGCGATGGCCGGCCTTGAGGTGTTCGAGCCGTACACGTCGCATCGCCTGCACTGGTATCCGTACGAGCTGACCAGATGCACGAAGTTGCGCGACAGCACAGTGAGTACCCGCGTTCTGTTCGGCAACTTCAAGCACCGACCGCCGTTTCCGGCCCTGCGCCCGATCACCACTGCTGCGGACACCGACTTCGACGCACTCGACCCAGGCGTGTGGGGAGCTGACGCGGTCCGCACGTGCAGCGTCTGCGACAGGCAAATCGGGGATCAACTGCACCAGGTCTGGATCTCCCGGGCCGTGGGCACCGATGTCCTGCCGCTACTTGTCAACGCATGCTCGGCTGCGTGTGTGGCGGCCCTGCCAGCGTCGGCGCCCGGTTACGTCCCGACACCCCACACCGGCGGACCGGCCATCACCCAACCCGACGCGCACTACCGCTGACCGCGCCCGCTCCCCCACCCGTGAGGATGTCGGGCCGGGCCGAGGTAGTGGCCGAAGCGCTCGGCCACGAGGTCGGCTACGGCGTCGGCGTCCAAGGGTCCGTCCACCGCGAGTACGCCATCGGATCTCCCGTCCCATGAAACCGTCCGGGCGCGGTCGAACGATTCCCGGTCCAGGCGTGGCGTCCGTACCATTGACCGCCGTGAGCGGGTTCCGGTTGGGTGTGGACTTCGGGACCTCCACGACCGCAGCGGTCCTGCGCAGGCCGGACGGTGCGGTGCGGTCGCTGATCGTTGACGGCTCGGAGCTGATGCCGTCAGCAGTCTGCCGGGATCCGTCCGGTGTTCTGTTGACCGGTCGCGATGCGTTGCACGCCGGGCGCAGTTTCCCGGACGGGCTGGAGTTGAATCCCAAGCGCTGCGTCGACGACGGTGTTGTCCTGCTGGGCGGTGCCGAGATTCCGGTCGTCGACCTGTTCGTGGCGGTGTTGCGCCGGGTCGGTGACGAGGCGCGACGGGCGGCCGGTGGGCGGCTGTCGGGAGCCACGATCACGTGCCCGGTCGGTTGGGGTTCCGGCCGCCGGCAGGTCCTGGTCGCCGCGGCATCCGCGGCCGGTCTGGACCCGGTGGTTGTGGTCCGCGAGCCGGTCGCGGCCGCCGTCCGGTTTCTGCGGACGGGTGACCTGCGCATCGGCGGCCACCTGCTCGTGTACGACCTGGGCGCGGGGACGTTCGACGCGTCCGTGGTTCGCCGTACGCCCGACGGCTTCGACATCATCGCCGACCGCGGCCTGCCCGACACGGGCGGCCTCGACATCGACGCGGCCGTTGTCGATCACCTCGGTGCGGCCTATGCCGCACGGGATCCGGGCCGCTGGGAACGGCTGATGCGGCCCGCGACCGACGCCGATCGGCGGGCTGCGCGGCAGTTCCGCGACGACGTGCGCACCGCGAAGGAGATGCTCTCACGCACAGCGTCGACGACGGTGGCCGTTCCGCTGTTCGACGACACCGCACCGCTCGGGCGCGAGGAACTGGACCGGTTGGCGCTGCCGGTGCTGGAACGGACGATCGCTGCTGCTCACAGCGTGCTCGACGACGCCAGGGTTCCCCGCCCCGACAGAGTGCTGCTCGTCGGTGGAGCGTCGCGGACGCCGCTGGCGGCTACCCTGCTGCACCGGGCTTTCGGGGTGGCGCCGACGGTGCTCGACATGCCTGAGCTGGTGGTGGCCGAGGGCAGCGTCGACGCGCAGCCGCTCGCCGACCTGGCCGCCACGGAGTCGGGACTCGGCCCGCTGCCCGTGCCCGTCCCGCCGACGGTGTCGCTGGTCAAGTCGGCGCCGCTCACGTCGTCACCTCGAACCGGGGACCGTGACCACCGCGGACGCCGCGCCTTCCTTGCGGCGGCCGCCGGAACGCTCGTTCTCGGCGCGGCCGCGACATGGCGCCTTGCCGTGACGGGCCGGACCGGCGGCGGTGCGCGCCGGGCTGCGGTCGTCGCCGGCGCGACGCTGACCGGGCACACCGACCGGATCCAGGCGGTGGCGTTCAGCGGCGACGGTCGGCTCCTCGCCTCGACCGGCGACGACCGAACGATCCGGATCTGGGATCCGGTGACCGGCGACGCCGTCGCAACGTTCGGCCCTGACTTCGAAAACGCCTCGTCGGCGCAGATCGCCCTCGACGAAACCGGTGGACGGGTCGCGGTGCGGTACGACGGCACGCAAGGGCCGCGAATTCAGGTGTGGGACGTGGCGTCCGGGCGGATCGAGTCCACGTTGACCGGTGCCGTAGCGGTGACGTCGATGCAGTTCGTCCCGCGCAGCGACACGCTCGTGTCGGTCCACGACGACGGGCAGATCCGGTTGTGGGTCGTGCGGGAGGACGGCGGGCTCTGGACGACGCTGGGCACCGGCGCCCGCTTCGCCGAGCGGGTCGAACTCAGTCCCGACGGGCGCCAGCTCGTCGCCGGAGTGCACTACGCGACCAGCCCGGAACGGGTCACCGTCCAACTGTGGGAACTCGCCACACACACGATGACGCGCAATATCGAGGGTTACCGCGACGGCGGGATCAGCCCCGGCAGCACCATGCTGGCGCTGACCACCATCGACGGCGCGCTGCACCGTTGCGACCTCGCCACCGGCGCGATCACCCCACTGTCGACCGACAAGCTCGGCGCCTCGGCCGCATTCGTGTCCGACGAGTTGATCGTGCGCACCATGCAGGCCAATCGTGGTCGGCCGCAGTTGTGGGATCCGGTCGACCGACGCATGGTCGCCGAGATACCGGGCGACGGACCGGTCGCGGTCCGACCGGGAAGCGGTCAGGTCGCGGCACTGACTCCGGACCGAAGGGCGATCACGGTGTGGACGACCACCGAGGCCTGACATCGCTCGGCAGTACGGGCCCAGCTGTGCGACAAACATT
>NZ_BOPG01000077.1 GCF_016863635.1 Virgisporangium aurantiacum
AAAGTGCGAGGGACCTGGCGTCACCCCCGAAGGACTGATCGGCTTTGCACCGCTGACGCCATGACGAGTGGTTGTACTGCCCGGGGGTAAACCGGGCACGTCGCGACGTGCCGCGGACCTCGACCGGCGCTCCAAGCCATGATGCGTCAAGGACACGTTGAAGGTACGGAGCAGCAGCGAGCCCCTTCGTTACTTCATGTTGCACGGTTTCGGTCCACCGAGCTCACCATCGACGACATCATCCGAGACAGCGAACAGGTCCTGCTGCGCTTCGGCGACCCGCCCACACCGGTGCCCGAACCGGTCGCCTCGCTGCTGCTCAAGTATCTCGGCCAGCGGACCAACATGCGCACCGCCACCAACCGCGACTCACGCTGGCTTTCCCCGGACGCCGCGCCGGCCAACCACTCCAGCCCCACATTGTCCCCGCTGATCCACAAGCTCGGCATCCCGACCACCGCCGGACGCACCGCCGCAATCCGCCAGCACGTCCTCGACATGCCCGCCCCGATCGTCGCCACCGCGCCCGGCTACCACCAGATCACCGCCGCCCGCCTCGCCGCCGACGCAGGCACCACCTGGGCCAACTACGCCCCCTGGCAAAGCACGGATAATGCTCAGGGCCTGCTTGCACCCATCCGTGATCATGGGTTCCATGAGCCAGTGCTTTCAGGTCGGTGACTTGGTCCTGTGGCATCCCACCAGTCGTGTCGCGGAGCTCTTCGTCCGCACCAGCGAGGCCATCGCTCCCACGGTGGGACTACCGACCGGGATCGCCCCAGTGGTGGCAGACGAGTACGAGATCGACCTCGACACCTTTACCGCCTTCGCCGACGCACTTGTACATCGCTACCTTTCATCCAGCCACACCATCCTCAGATCGTTGCTGGAGGGCTTCACCGCCACCGCCCTCGTCATGGTCGAACGCGCCGAACGCAGCGTTCCAGCGCTGACAGGCACGCCCACCCTCGACCCGCGGGACCTCCAAGTCGGACCAGCCGGCATCTCACCCCTCGGCGATGCCGAACGTTTACGGGCCCTTGCCGAGAAACATGAACGGGCCATGCCGGTCTGAGCCGTGGCGCGCCTGGCGGGAACGCGTCACGAAGCGTGACCATCCGGATGGCGTAGGGCCCGTTCTCGAAGCGGAACTCGTGACACTTGAATAGGCGCTCTCACCACTCTCGGCGGGCCGACCTGGTCGCCGCCCGATCCACCCGCACCGGCCAACACCTCGCAGCCTCGCCGGCATCTGACTACGTCGGCACCTGACCGTCGCCCGCCAGGTGCTTGCCGCACGCCCGGCCGGCCCCGGTCAGACCTCGACGACGCGCCGCGCCGCCGTGCCGCTACGGTCGGCAGGATGCGGACCGCGTTGATGCCTACGGCCGCCATCCTCGTATTCGTAGCGGTACTCGGCGTCGTCGCCGGCTCCGCCGGTCACAACAGCCGATTCCACGCCGGGATCGCTTCCGGCCCGGGCGCCACCGCGTACGACATCCGGGTGCCGCTGCGCTATGCGCCGACGTGGCTGCCGCCCGGCATCGTGGAACGCGAACGCGGGGTAGCATCGGCCCGGAGCCTCAGCGGCGGCCCCGTCAACAGCTTCACCTACTGGCGGGCGTGGCAGAGCCCCACGGCCCGACCCTGGGATGGCAGCCTGTCGGTCAGCATGAGCGTCTCCGTCGACTCCAGAGACCGGGGCGACTGTCCCCACGGCGAAAACGTCGCCATCAACGACGTCCCGGGGAAATACAACTTCGCTCTCGGGCAGGCGGGACCGGCTTCGTGCCTGACATGGCACCCCGACCCACACACGGCGCTCCAGATCAACGGAAACGGACTGGGACTGAGCCGCGACGACATGCTGAGAATCGCCCGCTCGGTCCGCGCTGACAGCACGCCACTGGTCGTCCCGTTCCGCGTTGTCGACGTTGGCGGCTTTGCCCAGGCACCGGCTTCAACTCGGTGCGGCAATGATCCTGCCGCACGGGGTGCCGTATCGACGGCACCCCGCTCGGCGTTCACCCGGCTGGCGTCGACGCTCTAGTTTAGTGAGCCGGGGCGTGGATGTTCTTGTGGATCTCCGCCATCTCCTCGACCACCGACGGGATTGCGGCCGTGGTGGCTACCGGGGCTCCGTTGGGGCCGACCGGGGGCTTGACCGGGTCGACGAGCCAGGTCTTGAACAGTGCGTCCAGTTGCCGACCGGACACCCGCTCGGCGCGCGCGATGAAGTCGTCCGTAACCACGTTCGCGTCGCGGTGTGCGAGGTGGAAGCCTTGGAGGATTCGGAAGAATGCGTCGTCGCCGACCTCCGTGCGCAGGGCGTGCAACGCCATGGCGCCCCGTTCGTAGATCGGCGGGTCGAACAACCGGGTCGACGGTGCGACCTGGAGCTTCCAGAAGTCGTCGGCGGCCGAGTACTTGTTGTAGAAGCCAGCTGCGATCTCGTCGGCCGTTGCCCGCCCGCTGTGCTCGGCCCAGAGCCACTCGCCGTAGGTCGCGAAGCCCTCGTTCAGCCACATGTGTGCCCAGTTGCCGATCGACACCGAGTCCCCGAACCACTGATGCGCCTGCTCGTGCGCGACGACCCAGATCGGGTCGTCCGGCTTGTCCCAGAAGTACGTTCCATACACCGGACGGGTCTGGTTTTCGATGGCGAACTGCTGCTTGGGGACGGCGACACCACCAATGGACTCGAACGGGTACGGCCCGAACACCGACGTGGAACCGAAGTAATCGACGATCTCCGGCGTGCGCTCGATGGCCTGCTTCGCGACCGGCAGGAAGTCACCGAGCGAGTTGTCGTACGCGGTATAGCACGGCAGGCCGCTCGGGCTGGTGCCTTCGTTAAACTCGAACTTGCCGAGGGCGATGAACGGCAGGTACGTCGTCATCGGTTTCTGCGTGCGCCAGTTCCAGCGGGTCCAGCCCGGCCGCTCCGGGGTCCTGGTGACGGTCCCGTTGGACAACGCGATGTGGCCGTCAGGCACCGCCGCCGAGATGGTGTAGGTGGCCTTGTCCGACGGATGGTCGTTGGACGGAAACCAAGTCTCGGCGCTGCGAGGCTGACCGTACGCGACTCCCCCAGTGGGGGTCCGGACCCACACCTGGACGGTGTCGACCGTTACCGTGGAGGGGGTGTCTGCGTAGTCGACGACAACCTCGAAGCGCTGGTTCTTCGCAACCGCCGCGCTCGGCGCGACCACCAGTTCGGTCTTGTCCGCCGCGTCGTACCGGAACGTGGCGTCTGCCCCAGCCACCCGCACCGCCGTAACCTTCAACGCGAAGTCGAGATTGAACTGGGAGAGATCCTGAGTCGCGACGGCGCTGATCGTCGTCCGCCCGGACAGGTGGTCCGTGTCCGGCTGATACGTCAGTCGGATGTCGTAGTGGTCGACGGTGTATCCACCGTTTCCAGCTCCTTTCCGGATCGGATCGCCCAACCCCGGTGCGCCCGGGGCCGGCTCGGCGTTCGCCGGCGCGACGAACAGGGTGTTAACCAAGCCGACAACCAATGCGCCGACAGTCGCGCGGATGCGCACACTCATTCTCAACCGACTCCTTGGAGTTGACGGTGGCCTACCTTCGAGAGTCGAGACAATATAGACCGAATTGCCTTTCACACAACGGACGAAATGCGTCAGACGGATGAAAGCGAAGGTGTCGTGCGTGCACGGGTCGGCGAAGTGCCGGGACCCTGGAGCGGCAGGACCGGGGTCGGCATGTGGTCCAAGCATGAACCATTGTGCGGCGGCCCGTACAGGAAGTTGCGCTGAGGCGAATGCCGGCCGGAGCCCAACGGGTGTTCGATTCGACAAAGCCCGACCGCCTGTAGCGGCCCGGCTGCGTATGTCAGTGCCATTCTGTGGCTTCGAGATGCGACGAGGCGTACACGGTGAGCCGTATCGCGTCTTGATGTAGCTAATTCAGACAGGCCTGCAGCGGGTAGCCGGATGCATTGAAGCCGCACAATGCCGCCGCCATGTCGGCTCACCGCAGCACAGCCTCCAGCATGCGCACGATTGCGGCGGCCAGTTCGCCCGTCGGATCGAGGTCAGGTCGGAAGTCGGCGACACTCATGCCGAGCAGACGCGGTGACCGCGCCAGCGGCAGCAGAGCCTCATACAGTTGGCTCCAGTCCGGTCCGTGCGACTGGGGATAGGTCACAGCCGGGAGCGAAGTCTCGTCGAGGACGTCGAGGTCGATGTGGAGCCACACGCCGTTGCCGGAATTGGCCAACCATCGTGCCGCCTGTTCGCCCGCCGCGGACGGGTCAGCCATGACGGTGCCAGCGTCGATGCGACGCAGGTCTTTGGGCACGCGGGCCAACTCGGCCACCGACTCTGCTCCGAGGCCCTCGGTCCGGTGGCCGAGAAGGACCACGTCCGTCACGTCGATCATGGGCGGAGGTCCGTCCAGTGTCACGAGCGGTTCAGCCCCGTCCCCGGTGAGAATGGCCAGGTCCATATCGGCCGTCTCGCCGGTTTCCGAGCCAGGGCCGTCGACATAGTCGGGGTGCCCGTCGACGAACCACAGCCCAACGGGGCCTATAGCCCTTCGGAGTGCGGGGACGATCCCGAGCAGGATGCTGCAATCCCCACCGACAACGAGAGGACGGTCGTGCGGCCTCGCGGTAAGCACGTCGGTCAGGGTGCCGGCAAGCTGGGTCGCCGCGCGCACCGTTTCACCGAGTGCCAGAACCCCGGTCTCGGGATCCCGCCAAGGGTTCGCTATCGCTGCGTCGACGTCGCCCGCGTCGTGCCGAATCAGGGTCGCGAGGCCGGCACAGCGGAGAGCTTGCGGAGCGGACTCCTCTCCGCGTCCCGTGCCGGAGCAGTCCCACGGAGCTCCGAGCAGTACCCAATTTGATGTGGTCGTCATGCCATCGCCTTCCGTCGGTGCCCGGCCGAGGCACCGACCGCGATGATTCTCGCCCGCTACCTTCACCCTCAGTACCCCCACTGGATGAACCGCACCCATCACAATCAATCGATCTGTTCCGCGGAGAGTCGTGAGTGGTCAATTCAATGTCAGCAAAGGTCAGCAAGTAGGGGGTGGTTCATGCCTTCCGGTGGCTGTTCCGATCGCGCCACTGATCACGAGCGTGCGCAGTTGCACGCGTGGTCGCGTCGGCCGGCATCGGACAGGGCGGTGCGGTCGCGGATCGTGTTGGCGTACGCCGCCGCGGGCGAGTCCAACGCCGCGATCGCGGCGTCGCTGGGCGTGTCACGGATCGGCTACACCGTGTCGGCAGGCGGTGCGCCGGTCACCTGTTCGCCCACGTCCGGCAGCCAGTCCCCCTTCGGCCGGACCGTGGTCACCTGCACCGCCGGCCCGACCACGGGAACATTCGCCATCACGGTCTCCGACCGCACGCCGCCGATGCTCACCCTGCCCGCGACGCTGACCGCCGACGCCACGACGCCGACCGGCACCCCAGTCGCCTACAACGCGACAGCCTTCGACACCGTCGACGACCGCGTGCAGGTCACCTGCTCCCCCCACCGACCCCGTATTCCCCGCCGAACAGATAACGGCGCTGCAGGCGTACGTGGCGGCCGGCCCGCCACGGCCCGGATCCTGTCGCCCACGGTCAACGTTGCTGCGCGTGCACTCGCCAGCAACGACCGCGTCCGCGCCCGGATTCTGCTCAGAACGGTTGCAGCCCAGGCCTCCGCCCTCGGCGACGCCACACACATCGCCCGCGCCGCCCGCCGAATCGCGAGGTGCCTGTCCGGCTGACGCCCGTGGGCCAGGTTTGCGTAGCGCGGCTTGCTTGCCGCAACGCGGCCATCGCCCGCATCGCGCAGCACCTTCTGGACCAGGTCCTCGGCGATGCTCGGATCACGGCTGATCAGCCGTGCGAACCGAACCAGCCGGGCACCACGGGTCTGCGCCTACTCCTCGAACGTCATTCGCAGTCCCAGCGGACGGCCCGAAGCTGGCCCTCCTTGTCCGTCGCGTTGCCCGCAATCACATGGCCGTTGTCGCTGAGTCTCCAGGCGTGGCCGTCAGGCTGACCACCCAGACCTGGAAGGGTCAGATCACCGTTGGCGGAGACGAACAGACCAGCGCCGGACTGATCCTTGCCCACCATCCAACCCACGGCGTTGACGTAACTGGCCGTGCCCGCGAACTGCGGGAACGCATCCACCGCGCCGCTCGGGAGGTGCCACCGTACGGCCACCAGTCCGAACGTGCCGGCGACCCAGCCGTTGATCCACCCGTTGCGGATGGTCAGGGCGGAGCTAATCGAACCGCCCGTCGGAAGCGGCAACACCTCGACCGTTCCGCGGGATGGCCAGGCGACGGCATGTTCGTAACCGTCCGCCCCCCAGTAGATGCCGACAATCGTGCCGTCGTCGTCGATGTCACGGGCGAAGGCTCCGCGGGCACCGGCGGGCAGCGGCAGCTTCTGCGGGTCGGAGTCGACAGACGGCCACCGCATGGGAACGCGGTCGGACCTGGTGCCGGTGATGACGCCGTGCTCGTTGATCGCGTTGGTTTCGCCCGAGGTAACTCCCCGCAGTGGCCGCACCTGTCCGTCGGCGTACACCCATGGGGTCAACTCCTTCCCCGAGTCGGGGTCGTAGCTACTACCCACCGCGACGCCGGCGGAGTTGACATCTCTCCAGCCCTGGTCGACACCTGGGATCGGGACCGACGTCAGCACACCGCGGTCCCAGATCGCCGGATAGCGGGTCTCGTCGCTCGGGTCATCGGGATAGCCCCGGCCCGCGATGTAGCGGCCACCGGGATCCATGGCCGTTGCGATGCTCATCGACCAGTCCGACGACTCCGCCAACCGACTGATCCCGCACGCGGTCGGCGGATCCTGCGCCGCGGCCGGATCGGGCCGCGGCTGGGTCGGTGCCGAGATGATCATCGATCCGAAGGTCAAGGTTGCCACCATCCAGCCGATCCGTCCGTCGACAGGCACGGGTCTTCTCCCCTATGTGGTAGGTCACGGCGTTCACACATCGCGCCGCGGTGTCACCGGTACGACGCGACCTAAGGCGCGAGCGGTCCACCACGCAGCGAAGAATTTCTGCGCTGCGGTTCGTTGGCGCGTGGCCGCGATCTGGTCCCTCGCGTGCGGGCACTCACCGAACAACGGCATGAAAGGCGATCACCCGCAAGCGGGCCAACGGCAACCTCGAGGTCGATACGCCGTTCGGTGGCGGCGAACCACTCGTCCATCAGCCGGGGAACGACCTCCCAGTCCAGCCAATTCGACCGCGCATCACCGAACGGGCGGCCCCGCCACAGCAACAGTGCCCGCTGCAACAGTTCCAGCTCCGACTCCTCCGCTCCGGTATCCGCGGCCGCCCGCACCAGCTCACGGAACCGGTAGAGATCGATGCGTTCGGCCGCTACGCAGAACAGGTAGCCACCCGAAACCGTGTGGATCACCCCGGAACCGAGCAGCTTG
Source organism: Virgisporangium aurantiacum (assembly GCF_016863635.1). Taxonomy (GTDB): domain Bacteria; phylum Actinomycetota; class Actinomycetes; order Mycobacteriales; family Micromonosporaceae; genus Virgisporangium; species Virgisporangium aurantiacum. Next base: position 7,439 of record NZ_BOPG01000077.1, read on the forward strand.
CGCAGCCGGATCACATAGGTGTGCACCGTCGCCTCCGCCCGCAGCGGCGGCTCGTCGGACCACAGCTGGTCGGCAGGGTGCGAACGGGAACCGGCCGGCCCTCGGGCAGGACAAGGGCACCGAGGAGGGCCTGAAGCCGTCCCGACGGAACCGTCACGGGCCCCTGACCAACCCGAACCTCCCACGGCCCGAGTACCTTCAGCTCAACACCGTCCGTCATGCTGCGTCGGTTCCGGGTCGCCACGAGGCGTAAGAGTCGCCTTCAGACTCCTCATTATCGGCGCCGATGGAATTCCCCTTCGTGTCGGGCGAATCGCGACGGCATCGTTCGACCGGTGCGAAGGATACGAGAACGGGCCTTTCACAAACCTGTCAACTGACCAGACTGGAACGCCGATGCGTGCTGGTGGGATCCGTTTGCGGTGGCGTGCCATCGGGGTGTTGACCGTGGTCGCAGCCCTGCTGCCGGCCCTGGTCGGCGTGTCCGGTGCGGGCGCCCGGCGCCTGAGCCCGTCGGGCGGGATGGCGAGCGAAGTGCGGACGAGGCTGGCGCGCTGCGGGTCGCGGGAAAGCGGGTCGAGGTGACCGGGCTGCGGTCCGAGAAGGCCCAGGTGTTCGCTAATCCGACGGGCACTTTGACGGCGGTGCTGACCGGACATCCGGTGCGGGTGCGCAACGGCGACGGGTCGTGGTCAGCGGTCGACACGCGGCTGCGGCGCATGCCGACGGGTCGATCGGCGCGGTGGCGTCGCCGCTGAGGGCGCGCCTGTCGGGCGGTGGGCGCGGACCGCTGCTGACGTTGACTGGTGACGGGGGGGCGACGTGTCGTTGGGGTGGCCGGACGCGCTGCCGGCACCGGTGCTCACGGAGGACACCGCGACGTACCCGAAGGTGCTTCCCGGGGTGGACTCGAACGCATCACCGGCCAGAAGGTCATCCTCGCCACCGCATGATCCGCACTTCGTCGAAGCTCCGCCCCAATCCTGCCGCCCGCCCACTCACCGAAGATTTTGAGTCAGCCGCGGCGAGCGCGGCCGTGCTGATCTGCTGCATGCGTCCGCGAACGCGTTTGCCGAATCCCCGGAACGCCGGGCTGTTGGCCGATACCGTCGAGTTCCGTGCGCCGTACGAGTTTGCTCTGGACCATCTCGACCACCGACGCCAGCGTGCCGGACGTGGCGATGACCGAACCGATCCACGCCGAGCGGGCCCGCCGCGGGGTACTGCCCGCCGAGCACTACATGGACTCCGCTACCCGTCGGCCGACCTGCTGGTGTCCAGCCGCGCCGACTACGGCATCACCTTGGTCACTCCGATGCTGGCCGACAACTCACCGCAGGCCCGCGCCGGCGAGGGCTACGGCTGCTCCGCGTTCACCGAATCCACCATCGCCCACGTCAAGGTCACCGAGACCCGCCATGCTCTCGATCAGCAGTCAGTCGTCGAATTCGAAGCTGTGCTTCGCCGCGAGCGCGACGAGCCGCCGCAGCCTATCGGCGTCGGTCGCCGTGCCGGAGAACGCTGACCACAGTCCAGACGGCCACCGCGGCGACTGGCAGGGCGAACACGATCAGGGCCGCGGCCAATGGACTCGTCATCCAATCGAGGTTCACCGACGGTCCGCCAAGGGCCGGCACAACGGCATCATCATCCTGTACATCCTTTCCCGAGCAACCCTTTGGCGTATCGGCCGGCCTGGCCTGGACTTCCGGCGCCGCGTCGACGCGGCATCGGCGTGCTGCGGAACGCCACCAGGAACGTCGAGTCATGGCACCACAGCTGCAAGATCAACGGGACAGTGGCCCCAGGCTCAGCGGAGCACGTCAGTCGTCCAGTTGCGGTCGTCGGAACCGAGGATGGTGATCCGGCTGCGCAGGCCCTCCAGCCCGCCGATGGCGTCGAGTGCCGGGGGCACCCCGTTCACCGCCGTGATGCACAGGTCGAAAGCGTCGACGGTCCAGCAGGTTTTGCCGCGGCTGGGTTCTTGCGGTGCGGTCGGACTGACACCGATGCCGAGCGTGTACGTGGTGCCGGGCACGAAGTAGAGCAGTCCAGCGGACCACGGCGGGCCACCCGGGAGGAACGGTCGGCGCAACAGATTCGCCTCGTCCAACTCGAACCCGGCAGGCATGCCGGTGATGTAAAACGGCATGGGCACCGCACGGTCCCCGACTCTCGCGGCCGCGGCGATCCGGAGAACGACCTCTTGTTTCGGCGCGTCGTCGGGCAGGTAGTACGCGTGGATCTCGACCCACTGATCTCGGGCCACCTGCCAGCGCAGGTGGATGTCGCCGCCGTTCAGCGGGTCGGCCGCGTCCTCGGTGACCCAGTACGCCGGGCGTTTGTTGACCGCCGGCGCCGGAACCTGATGCCACCGGGGAGGGTTCGGTGTGGGTAGATCCAGGGACTCGTTGACAAGACGGTCCGGCGTGGGTTCGGTGCCGCGCGGGTAGGCCGAGAGCACGACAGTCGGCATGAGCCCGAACTCGCCTACGTGCCCGGTCGGTTCGGTCCCGCGGGCGTCGGCAAAGACTCCGTGGTAGCCCTCGTTGTAACTCACCGCCCCGAAGTACGACGGCAGCCAGCCGAACTCGACCCGGGACACGAGCGGACTGCGGCTGCGGTCTACGGCCGGCGGGTCACTCGCCGCCGGCGACGGATCCACCGGGATCATCAGGGCCGCCGGTGTCAGCGTGGCGGCCAGCGCGACGGTGATAATGCCGGACGTCCAAGCGGCCTTCCGCAGGCGCATCCGCCGCCGCCCCGCCGCGCGGGCCCGGGCGGCGTCGATGCTGCTCGGCGGGGCGGACGCCTGCGCCAGGTCGGTGAGTGCTGCGGTCAGGTCCGTGGTCATGACTGACTCCCCTCGGAAGACGGGACGGGAACGTGGTGGTCGAGGCCGCGCCGCAGCGTGGCGAGGGCCCGTGCGGTCTGACTCTTGACGGTCCCCGGCGCGCAGCCGAGGCAGTGCGCGGTCTCCTCCACCGAAAGGTCGCAGTAGTAGCGCAGCACCACGGCGGCCCGCTGGCGTTCGGGCAGCGCGGCCAGTGCGGTTCTCAGGTCGAGTGCGGCATCGAGGTCGGGGCCGGACCCGGCCCGATCGGCCGTACGACCGGGCAAGGTGATCCGCCGGCGCCACGGGGACCGCTGCTCGGCAAGAAACGTGTTGACCAACGTCTTCCTCGCGTAGCCGTCGACGTCCTCGACCCGCCCGGCGCGGTGCCAGTTGATGTAGAGCTTGGTGATCGCTGTCTGTACCAGGTCATCAGCCCGGTGCCAGTCCGCGGACAGCAGGTAGGCGATCCTGCGCAACCACGCCGCCTTGGCGGTCACGTAATCGGTGAACTCGGCGTCGCGGGAATGTTGCACCATCGGCGTCACCCCTCTCTGTCGCGGCGGCCGGCGCCGCCACCCATCCAAATGCCGGCAACGCCGCCGGGGTTGCATCACCAAGTGGGGCAAACCCGCAACCTTCGATCGCCGTCAGCCGTCATCGTGGCGAGTGGTGACGGATGAAGAGCGGTGGATGCGGCACGCCATCGGTTGCTGACCGCGATCCGATTGCCGTACTGAACTCTCGCCGTGGTACTCGGTCGACCAATACCGGCTGATCACATTCAGCGCCGCCATGCGGTCATCCGACGTGAGAGCCGCTGGCCGGGCCGCACGTAAGCGCGCACATTAGCCGCGATCCGTTCGGTCGCCGGCTCCCCGAGATGTCCGGTCGTGGGGATGGGGCACGGAACGCGGGTGCCGACGGGTCTACCGTTCGGCGACCCGCTCGCCGGGCCAACCGCTCATATGCCGCGCGACGACCTGACGCACCTGACGGCGACGATCCGTGTAGCTCATGTCGGCCATGCCCTCGGCCTCGAAGACCGCGTCGGTGAAGCCGTCCACCGTCTTCGGCGGCGATTCACATAGGCGACGAATCTCGTCCACCGCAACATCGTGACAACCCTTCGGCCGGCGACGCGCCTCGACAGCGCGGCGTCTTTCTATGCCGCGAACCGCTCGGCCGTGCTGATCTGCCGGCGGTAATGACCAACCCACTCGTAGCTGGGCTGCTCAACCGTCAGCGGTCGGTACGCCCCAGGATCTGTGCGGATGCTCAGGGGTCTTCGGCCATGATCCGACCGACACGCACATCCGCCGCCAGGCGCTCGGCCCCGGGATGTGTCATCTGCCTGCCAGCACCGTTCACCGGCTGCACGTCTCCACCGAACTCGCCGCCCCAATCGGCGTCGTGAGAGGGGTCCGGTCCGTCAGAGCCTGGTAAACCTCGTCTGAGCTTCGATCGATTACCTGACGCTGTCGAACGATCACCAAGCCTGGAATGGTGGGGAGAAGCGATCCCCGTCGACCATCGGGAGTTCCCGTGCGCCTGCCCCGTCTCGCCGCCGCCCTCGCCTCGGTCCTCGCCTTCCTCCTGGTCGCGGCCGAGCCCGCCGCCGCCAGTCCGGCCGCGCATGCTGACGGGCCGCCCTCTGGGCCGGTCAAACTCATTGTCGATACAGACTTCGGCCAGTGGTGGGACGACGTCGCTGCACTGGCCCTGGTACACACCGCTGCCAGCACCGGCCGGGTCGACATTCTCGGCGTCATGTCCGACGTGGACAATCCGTGGAACGCGCCGGGGATCGACGCCCTCAACACCTGGTACGGACGACCGGACATCCCGATCGGCGTGCCATCGGGCGCCGCGGTCGTCGACCAGACCTACAGCCGCCCACTCGCCGTGCGCTACCCCCACGCCGGCCACCCGGTCGACGCCGTCGGGCTGTACCGCCGGCTACTTCGGTCCCAGCCCGATCACAGCGTCACGATCCTGTCGATCGGCGCACTCACCAACCTCGCGCAACTCGCCCGTACCGATGCGAAACTCATTGCTCGCAAGGTCGCCCGTACCGTCATCATGGGCGGCGAATATCCGGCGGCGAGCACACCGGAGTGGAACTTCGGCCTCGACCTGCCCGCCACGCGGCGAGTGGTCGCGACCTGGGCCCCGCCGACCGTCTACGACGGATACGAGATCGGCGCCCACGTGTTCGTCGGCAACCATGTCTGCGCCACCCACCCGGCGAGCAGCCCCGTCCGGGCGGTGTTCGACCTCCTCTACGGCTGCGGCACAAGCCAGACCGACGGCACCTGGGACCCCACGGCCGCCTACTACGCCGTCGCCGGGACGGACCGCGTCTACACCCTCGCCGGAGCGGGCGGCCACAACACGGTCGCCGCCGACGGCACGAACGCATGGGTGCCAGGCGAACGCGGGCAGCGATACCTCGTCATGACTGATACCGCCCGACTCACCAACGCGATCGACACCCTCATCGACCAGGTCCCGCGGGCGTGACGGCGACCGGCCCAGAGACGACGCCGGCAACGTCTTCCTGCCCACACCGAACATGATCGGGTGCGCGCTCATGCCGCGAACCGTTCGGTTCTGGACTGGGCCCGCCACCTCGGCCAACCGTCGACGGTCGCCCTGTTGGAACCGGTCACCGGCTGCCAGGAATTAACTGGCCCGAAATCACGGCGCCCTAGCATGTCGCCCGAACCCCAATCCATCGATGCCCCCCGACGGTTGGAGATCGCAGATGTCGCAGGCGATCCTGGTGGTTGACTGCGGAACCTTCGCAACGGCGGCAGCGGTTGTCGTCGATGGCCAGGCGGTGCCGGTCGCCGATCCGGTGGCCGGGTCCGCGCGGTGGCGCACGTTGGTGTTCGTCGACGGCGAGCGGTTGTACGCCGGTGGCGCGGCCGAACTGCGTCGCGACCAGGCGCCCGACCGGTACTCCGACGGCCTGCGCTCCGCCCTCGACGCCGGTCGGTCGGTCGTGTTCGGTGTCGGCCGGGCCGAACCGGGTGACGTGCTGGCCGGCTACCTGAGCACCGTGCGCGCCGAGGCCGAGCGCCGGTGCGAGCGGCCGGTCGACCGGTTGACGCTGACCGTGCCGCCCGGCTGCCGGTACCGCGACACGATGCTCGACGTCGCCGCCCGGCTGGGGTTCCCCGATGCCGAACTGGTCACCGACGCTGTGGCCGCGGTCGACGGGAGCGAGTTCGCCGAGGGCGACCTGGTGCTCGTCTGCGACCTCGGCGCCACGTGGACGGTCAGCCTGGTGCAGGTCGGCGTCCGGACGATGGGCCACGAGGTGTCCGGCGAGCGTCAGGACGTCGACCGGTTGCTGCTCGCCCAGTTGGGGGCGCCCGACGAGAACTTCGTCCGGGGCTTGCGGATGCGGCTCTACGAGCAGAACCTCGACGAGGTTGTCGAACCGCCGTTCCGGCTGACTCGCGTGATGCTCGACCGGTGCGCGGAGCCGGCGCTGCGCTGGCTGATCGCGAGCTGCCGGGCCGTGGTCGCCCGAGCCGGGGTGGCGCTGCCGGAGGTGGCGGGGGTGCTGCTCGTCGGCGGTGGGGTGCTGCCGCAGACGGCGTACTGGTTGCGGGAAGGGCTGGGCCGTCCGGTGCTGCAGCCGTCCGAGCCCGAGTTCGCGGTGATCCGGGGTGCGGCGCGGTGGGCCGCGGGCGTGTCGGCCCGCCGGGTCCGGGCCGAGCCGGCGGCGTGGCGGCTCGAACCGCTGACGTGGGACGTGCCGGTCACCACCGAGGGAAGTGCCGCGCGGCTGCTGCGCTGGCTCGTCGCCGAGGGGCAGCCGTACGCGCGGGGTGCGCCGCTGGCGCAGGTCCGCACCGCCGACGACCGGGTGTTCGACCTGACCGCGGCGCGCGCCGGCGTGTTGATGGAGCACCGCGTCACCGCCGGCACACCCGTGCGCGTAGGCGACGTCGCGGCGCTCACACGCGCGTCCGACACGACCGGAGACGGCCTGGAGCGACGGCACCACATGGCCGCGAACGGTGACTGGATCCTGACCCCGGACCGGCGGCTTCTGGTGGAGTGCGACGGCGACGGGGTACGGGTGCGCACGATCGGCGAGGCGGCCGTCGTGCACGAACTGCGCCTGCCGCAGCCCGGGCAGGGCAATGTGTTCTTCGCGCCGTCCGGGGCGATGGCCTACGTGGCGTGGGACCGCGCCGGTACGTTCAACGTGTGGGACGTCTCCGCCGGGCGGCTCATGTGCACGTTCAGCGAGTCCGGACCGCCGGTGAGTGTGCTGGTCAACGAGACCGACTGGCGGCTGCTCGCCGAGTCGGGCGACGGCATGCAGGTCGGCCGCTACCGGCGGCCGGTCGCGAACGTCTGGGATCTCGGCACGGGTGCGCGCATCGAGCGGTTGGTCGGTGACGATTGGCGCCGTCGCCGGCCCGGTTACACGGGACGCACGCGCGGCGACGGCTTCGCCGCCGAAACCACCAGCCCGGACGGGCGGCTCCGCGCGTCGACGCTGCAGACCACCGCGAGTTCGGCGGCGATCGTCGTGCGCGAGGTCCGTACCGACCGCGAGGTATTCCGGGCCGACGGCGTGGCGACGCAGGTGCGCGCGGCCTTCAGCGCCGACGGGCAGCACCTGCTGGCCAACTGGCGCCAGACCGGCACGAGCTGGGCCGACATCTGGCAGCTCTAGGGACCTTCGCCGGCCGTTGCCGTCTTCCATGATGTACCGCACGGCGCCACCGGCGTAGAGCAACCGGCGCACGACGCTGTCGACGTCGTCCCGGGCATCGACCACCACGGCGCCGAGGTCGCGGGGATCGCCGCACGAATGCGGCATGCTCTTTCCGGGCGACCGTGAGGGTGTCACCGACCCGGCCGAAGTCGTTGCCGCGGTTGCTGTTCCGCATCCGCGCGGCGCGGTGTCGGGGTCGATGTCGAGAAGAAAGACCGCGTCGAACCGGTCGAGAAACTGGTCGGCGTTGTCGGCGCGTCCACAGACCCACGCGACCGCTTCGTGCGTCGAGGGCAGCATGGCTGAGTTCGAGCTTGCCGGCGGCCAGCTCGGCGAACAGGACCGGGGCGGTGCTCGGGAACGGCTACCGCTACGACGTCGGCGACGTTGACGCCGCCAACAGCTCAGGTCCGGTCTTGGTCACCCGATGTCAGTGCACGTGATCAAGGCCCCGAGGGACTTCGTCGGGCTTGGGGACCCCGCTGCTCGTTGCTGCGGAGTCGATGCTGTCGCCCGCAGTTGGCCGAGCTTGCATGCCGCGAGGGGCAGCTCTGTGCGGTGGAGGTCATGTGAAATGCCGTCTTCGACGGGTGCCGCCGACGGATGGTACACACGGACGAAGCTGCTGGTAGAGGGTTCGGCTACGCTTTCCCGACGGAGGCGCTCGCGCCGCTCGTCAGACCGCCACCATCGGAGGGGAACCACTTTCTCCATCCTCGCCCGGCGGCTGCTACGCCGCGACGACTTCACTTCCCGCGACCACCTCGCTGGCAAGATCCTCGGCTTTATCACCCACTACAGCCGCCACGCCAAACCCTTCCGATGGCGCTACGACGGCCGACCCCTCGCCCACATCCGCAACCTGCGCGGGGCCGGTGTCGACGCCCGGTTCTCCGTCGGTGTCGCGATCACCGAACCGATCCGGCAGGCCATCCTGGCCATGAAGAACCGCCCGGCGAGTGGGTGCCGGCCCTCGACGGTCACGGTGAGCCCCGCGACGGCGCCGACATCTGCGAACTGACCGGCCTCATCGGTGACGACCAGTTCCCGGCCGGGACCCGATTCATCGTGCGCCGTGAACACCCGCACCCCGGCGCGCAACTGTCCTTATTCGACACCGTCGAAGGCCTACGCCACCAGGTGATGGCCACCGACACCCCGCCAGGACAGGGCTCGATCCAGTTTCTTGAGGCTCGCCACCGCGGCCACGCCCGCGTCGAGGACCGGATCAGAACGGGCAAGGACACCGGCTTCGGCCGCTTCCCGTCCCGGCACTTCGCCATCAACGCCGCCTGGCTGCAGATCGCCCTGACCGGCGTCGATCTGCTCGCCTGGACCCAGATGCTCCTGCTCGACGGCAACCTCGCCACCGCCGAACCCAAGAAACTGCGCTACCGACTCCTGCATGTCGCCGCCCGGATCACCCGCTCAGCGCGACGAACCCGGCTACGCATCGCCGAATCCTGGCCCTGGGCAACAGAACTGGCCGACGCGTTCAACCGACTCGCCGCCCTACCCCGACCGGTCATCTAAACGCGGCATCCCGCCCCGACAATTCTCGACGGAGCAACCCGGCCAAGGGCCGGGCCCATCACCACGCCCACCGGTCGGCCCACCGCATCGAAAGATCAACAAGTGACCCGGCGACCTTGATCAACAGTTGGCGAAAGACCGAGGTTAGTCCATTGCGGTAGATACTTACATCCGCTGGTGTCGTTGAGGGGAGCAATGGTTCGTTGTCGTAGCCGTAGCTGTGGCTGCCCGGGTTGAGGCCGGTGACGGTCACCCCGGTGGTGGCGTGCGGCCGCACTGAGGTTGCGCCCGACCGCGGGTAAGCGTACGTGCGGACGGTGTTGCCGCCGGCGGTATGGACGGTGTCACTGGTGCGGTTGCCGATGCTGTTGTAGGTGTAGCTGGTCCAGTACGGGTCCGGTCCGCCGACGACTGCTTGGCTCGGGGCGTTGTCGTAGCTGTACTGCTCGATCAGCTGCGGCACCCACGTGCCCGGGTGGTCTGGTTCTCAGTGGAGACGCGGTTTTCGGCGAGCCGGTTGATGTAGATGTCGAAGACGGTGTCGAGCTGGACCCTTTTGGTGCCGGTGCCGAGAGTGCGTCCGATGAGGTTGCCACGCACGTCGTAGGTGGTGTTGGAGATGTAGGAGTCGATACCGGTCATGGTGAGCGACCGGCCGGTGTTGTCGTAGCTCAGCGCTGCGCTCGGTGCGAGCCGGCGCGGCGACGGCCGAGGCGCAGGAAACCGTCGCCGCGCTACTTGCCGTTCTCGACGCCGTCGCCGCGCAACCGGCCGGTACGCACCTGTTGGTAGGGGCAGCCAAGCCGCGCGAACAGGACCGCGAGGCGCGTGAGAGCCGTCTGGTCGCCCCGCGCGACTGCCTCGGCGCGGTCGAGGATCGCGACCGCGATCGGATTGCCGCGTACGACGTGCCGGGCCCGCGCCACGCGGGACTTCGCTTCGGGGTGTCGGGCCAGCACCGCAGCCTCCGCCCACAGGGCGGCGTACCAGGGCAGCCAGGGTCCGACTGCCCAGTACCGGTTCCGTACGGAGTCGTCGATGTCCATGTCGAGCCGCTCCATGGCCGCGTCCGGGTCGTCGCGGTGCAGGGCGAGCAGGCCGTCGAACACCGGGGGCCAACCCAGCCCGCACCCGGCCAGCGTATCGGGATCGACACCAAGATGGATGGTCACGCGCACCCACTCCGCGCGGCGCTCCTCGTCACCTCGCATGCCGTGCACCATCGCCACGGCATAAGGCGCGCGGGCAAGGTTCGGCGCTACCGGGCAACCTGCCCGCTCCCAGCCGGCCCGGAAGCGTTCCCCGGTACGGACCACGTCGTCGTGCCGGCCGGAGAGGGCGTCGACGAGAACGAGCCGGGAAATGGCCAGGTGGTCCTCATCGCGGTAGAACGGCAGCGCGGCCAGCGTCCGTGCGTGCGTGGCGGCGCCGGCCAGGTCGCCCGCGGCGAGGCCGACCTCGGCGGCCATGAGAAGGCCGTCGGCGAGTTCGAACCCGGCCAGGGGGTCGACCGTGACGGTGTCGAGCAATGCGAGCCGCCGCCGGACGACGCGCACCGCGTCGCCGATCTCGTTGTCGATCAGGGCGGCGGCGGTCGACATGTCCAACGCGATGCTGTGCAGGATGCCGTCACCGGTCCGCTCGGCCAGTTCCGCGAGGCGCATGGCAGTGCCGTGTGCGGGCAGTTGGCCCCAGTCCGCCATGGCCAGTGCCGCGTTGCCCCCCGGTGAGCCGCCCGACACGGCGACAGCCTCGGTGATCAACTCGTCGGCCTCGGAACGCGGGTGGCGGGTGGCCATGATTCCGGGTGCGCGGTTGATGTACATCGCCATCGTCGCGAGGTCCCGCGCGGCTGCGGCACCGTCCCCGTCCGAGACGGCGGCATCGGCGGCCGACCGGTACAGCCGCAGTGCCTCGTCGCCGACGTAGCGGCTCGCCGCGGCGCCGGCGGCCATTCGCAGGTGCGCCGCCCGTCCGGCGGCCGTGGTCGCGAGGTCGGCGGCCTGCTCGTAGCGTCGCTGCGACTGTGCCGGGCGGCCACGCAGAAACAACAGCCCGGCCAGCTCGGCGGCCAGGGACGCCGCCGTCGCCCGCCCGTCCTGGCCGGCCGCCGACCACGCGATGGCGGCGCCGACGTCGTTGACGACGCGGTCGAACCTGGCGCACCACGCCTCGTCGGTGTCGAGCGGGGCGGTCTCGCGCAACGCGGCGAGGGCCCGACGGCAGAACCGCTCGTGGGCCGCCCGGACCGGACCGAGTTCGCCGGCCTCGGTCAGCCGCTCCACGCCATACTGGCGGATCGTCTCCAACGCGCGGTAGCGGGTAGGTTCGCCCCGTTCGACGACGAGCAGGCTGTCCGTTGCCAGGCGGGCCAGCCCGTCCGCGATCCCGGCCCGCTCCCGGTCGGTCCCGGCGACCGCGAAGGCCGCGTCGACGTCGAACCACGACGCGAAGGTCGAGACGCGCCGCAGCAACGCACGGTCCTCGGCGGTCAGCAGGTCGTGGCTCCAGTCGATCGCGGAGCGCAGCGAGGCGTGCCGGTCGGCGGCTCGGCCACCGGCGGCGAGGAACCGTAGCCGGTGGTCGAGACCGGCCGCCAACCCGTCCAGCCCGAGCACCGGGAACCGGGCCGCGGCCAGTTCGATCGCCAGAGCCATGCCGTCGAGGGCACGGCACAGGGCGGCCACCCGGACCGCGTCCGGCGGCGCCTCGTCACCGGTCACGGCCGCCACCCGCGCGGTGAACAGCTCGACCGCGTCCCCGGCCGACAGACCCGGCACCACGAACACCCGCTCGTACGGGACGAGCAGCCGGCTACGACTCGTCGCCAGCACGGTGACGCCGGGACAGCCGGCGACGATCCGGCCGACGCAGGACCTGACGCCGTCGAGCACGTGCTCGCAGTTGTCCAGCACGAGCAGCGCGTCGCGATCGGCTAGCGAGGCGACGAGCGCGCGGTCGACCGACATCGTCCGCTGCTCCGGCACGCCGACGGCCTCCGCGACGGCGGCCGTCACCTGCGCCGGGTCGGCCACATGGACGAGGTCGACGAACCACGCGCCGTCACGGCGTCCCGGGGCAAGGTCGCCAGCGACGCTCAGCGCAAGCCGGGTCTTGCCGACGCCACCGGGACCGGTCGCGGTGACCAGTCTCTGCTCGGCCAGCGCCGCGGCCAGGCTGGCCCGCTCGGCGGCGCGCCCGACGAACGGCGTCACGGCCACCGGCAGCCTGTCCCGACCGGACCGGCCGGACCGGCCCGGTGCCGCCTCGGCGTGCCTGGCCAGGCTGCGGCGATCGGGGAGGCCGAGCTTGCGCAGCATCGCGGACACGTGGGTCTCGACGGTCCGTTGCGAGATGAACAGGTTCTCCGCGATCTGCGCATTGGTCAGATGGTGGGCGATCAGCGCGAGGACCTCTGTCTCCCGCGCCGTCAGGTCGACGCCCGCCGCGTCCGCCCTCGTCACGCGATCAGTCTGATCGGATCCAGAGGAGTTGGGTAGCGCGGACCGGACATCCGTGGTCGGCACCGAGGACCGGGATCCGTGTCGGGCACGGATGTGGCCGTGCCCGGCGGCCGCGATCGTGGACGTCAGTTCGTCAAACCACTGCTGAGGAGCGATTCCATGACGATCACCGACGACACCACCCGCAACGGCGTCGACACCGCGACCCTGTTCGCCACCCTCGACGCCGTCCGCAACGACGCCGAACTCGCCAAGTTCCAGTTCCGGGTCACCAACCAATGGGTGCGCGGAACGCACAACCGGTCGACGATCCACGACTTCCACGGCGCCAAGCAGGAGATGACCCACCACCAGCCGTTCACGTTCGACGCCGACCACCCGCCGGTGCTGGTCGGCGCCGACAACGGTCCTACCCCGGTGGAGTATCTGCTGCACGCCCTGGCCGCGTGCCTCACCGCGGGGATTGCCAACGTCGCGGCGGCGCGGGGCGTCACCCTGACCGAGGTCTCCTCGACGGTGACCGGCGACATCGATCTGCTGGGCATCCTCGGGCTGTCGAAGGACGTCCGAAACGGATACCAGCAAATCAAGGTCGCCTTCACGCTTCGCGGCGATGACCCGGAGAAGTTGCGGGCCGTGGTGGAGCAGTCCCGCCGCCGCTCGGCGGTGTTCGACGTCATCACCAACGGTGTGCCGGTGTCGATCGACGTCGACGCCGCCGGTCCGACCGGCTGACGGGTCCTCATGGAGACCTACGACGTGGTGATCGTCGGTGCCCGGCTGGCGGGCGCGGCCACGGCGCATCTCCTCGGCAGGTTCGGGCTGCGGGTGCTACTCGTCGAACGCGGACGATATGGCGCCGACACCATGTCCACGCATGCGCTGCTGCGCGCCGGCGTCCTGCAGTTGACGCGGTGGGGGCTGCTCGGCCGGGTTGTCGCCGCTGGAACTCCGGCCGTACGCAGCACGACGTTCCGCTACGCCGGTGCCGACGTCAGGGTCGCCGTCAAGTCCTCGTACGGTGTCGACGCTCTGTACGCCCCGCGCCGCACCGTCCTCGACCCGATCCTCGTCGACGCGGCCGTGGCCGCCGGTGTCGAGGTACGGTTCGGCACCACCGTGACCGGCGTCGAGCGAGACCGCCACGGCGCCGTCACCGGCGTCGTCGGGCGGACCGGCGATGGACGGGCGTTCACCGCCCGGTCCCGCGTCGTCGTCGGCGCGGATGGGGCACGGTCCACGGTCGCCGAGTGTGTCGGGGCCGCGGCCGAGTCCATGGGACGGTCGGTGGCGGCCCTCACGTACGGCTACTGGATGGGCCTCGCGACCGAGGGTTTCGAATGGAACTTCCGGTCCGGCGCCGCGTCCGGGGCGATCCCGACGAACGACGGCATGACCTGTGTGTACGCCAGTTCCACCCCGCGCCGGATCGGCCGCGGCGGAATGGACACGCTCAACCACCTCGTCGCCGAGTCCTCGCCCGGCCTCGCCGAACGACTCGCGGCGGCTTCGCCGCCCCGGGCGCTGCGCACGTTCACCGGCCGACCGGGCCACATCCGGCGGTCGTGGGGCATGGGATGGGCCCTGGTCGGTGACGCGGCCTACTTCAAGGACCCGCTGACCTCTCACGGGATGACCGACGCGCTCCGCGACGCCGAACTGCTCGCCCGGGCGGTAACCGCCGTGGTCATCGACGGCGCCGACGAACGCGATGCGCTCGCCCGGTACCAGCAGACCCGCGACGCCTTGTCGGCCACCTTCTTCGCCATCACCGACGTGATCGCCGGGCACGGCTGGACCGACGAGGAAATCCCCGATCTGCTCCGCCAGGCCAACGCGGCGACCGGCGCGGAGGTCGAGGCACTCGCCGCGCTGCCACCGGTCATGTCCGCTGTCAACAGCTGATCCGCGGTGCCGAGGGGCGGGTGCCGGACGTCATCGCACCGGATCGGTGGGGAACGGTCCCCCGCCGGGACCTGGCCGACCGTCCGCACGGTCGATCGGCTGAACAGGACGTAACTGCATGCTCGTCCGCGTCTGCGGCTAGCGGGCTGGCGTGCTCGATGCTTCGGAGGGAAACGCGCTGTGACGATGGTGTGGAGAGAACGTCGAGGTGGTGCGCGCCTGGCGCTCGCGGGCCTTGTTGCCGCTGCGGCCGGGTCGCTGATCGGTGCCGGGCCGGCCACGGCCGCGGTGCCGGCGAATATGGGCGCGGTCGCCTGGGGCGACAACCAACACGGGCAACTCGGTGACGGGACCACGCGGGACACGTCCGTGCCGGCACGGGCGGCCGGGCTCACCGGCGGCATCCGGCAGATCGCCGGCGGCCATGAGCACACCCTTGCGGTGGGCCCGAACGGTGAGGTGTGGGCGTGGGGTAGCAACGATCGGGGGCAACTCGGTGACGGCACCCGCAACAACCACCCGTTGCCGACGCGGGTGCCGGGCATCGACAACGCGGTCGCGGTCGCCGGCGGCGGCATGTTCAGCCTGGCTGTGCTGGCTGACGGCACGGTCAAGGCATGGGGGGACAACGCCTTCGGCCAGCTCGGCATCCTCGCCGGCCCGGACGTGCTCTCCCCGGTCACGGTCCCGGGCGTCGGCTCCGTCCTGGCGGTTGCCGCCGGCAACGCGCACAGTCTGGCGCTGCGCGCCGACGGCACGGTGTGGGGCTGGGGCTTCAACCGCTCGGGTGCGCTGGGCGACGGCACACTCATCGACCGCCGGACACCGGCGCCGGTGCACGACCTGACCGGGGTGCGCCAGATCGTCTCCGGGTCGGGGCACGCCATGGCGCTGCGGGCCGACGGCACGGTGTACGCCTGGGGCGCCGGCGCCGAGGGGGAGCTCGGAAACGGCCAGACTCCCCTGAAGCAGTTGCTGCCGGTCGCGGCGAATGTCGCCCAGGTCGTCCACATCTCCGCCGGCCGCCAGCACAGCCTGGCGGTGTGCGCCGACGGCTCGGTCTGGGCGTGGGGCTCGAATGCCGACCACCAGGTCATCGACGGCGGGTTGGTCAAGCAACCCGTGCCGGTGCGGGTACCCGGGCTGCCCAGCATCGTCCAGGCTGCCGGCGCGGCGACGTCGAGCGTGGCCCTCGACTCCACCGGCGCGGTGTGGACGTGGGGCAGCGTGGCGGGCGACCCGACCGTCGACACCGGCGTGCCGTTCACGGTCGCGGGCCTCGCCAAGGTGACCGCCATCGCTGCGGGTGCCTTCCATTACCTGGCACTCGTCAAGCCGCCCTTCACCGTCCGCCTGAGCCCGACCACGGGCACCGTCGCCGCCGGCGGTGACATCAGCACCCAGGTCAGCCTCGCTACGGACACCGGCTACACCGGCGCGGCCACCCTCACGGTGAACGGCCTGCCGCCAGGAGTGACAGCCTCCCTGACGTCCGACACAGTCGGCGTGGGTAGCCCCACCACCCTCACGTTCCACAACCCGGCCGGCAGCCCTGCCGGCACCTACCCGATCACGGTCACCGCCACCGACAAAGCCGCGGCCGTTACCGCGCAGACGACCACGTTCCAACTGACGGTGGCCCCGGCCGGCAACTTCATGATCGCACTGAGCCCGACGTCCGGCGCCATTGCCCCGGGGGCCTCCACGACCACGACCGTGCACCTGACTCCGCTCAACGGCTTCAGCGGTTCGGCGACCCTGAGCACCACGGGACTCCCGGCCGGCGTCACGGCAACATTCGCACCGGGCCCGGTCAGCGCCAGAAACCCCGCGACACTCACCTTGCTGGCGGCGCCGAACAGCCGACCGGGCACGTACACCTTCACCGTCGCCGCCAGCGCGTCCGGCGGCGGATGGACGGCCGCCTACGAGCTCACGGTCACCGGCCTGGCATTCTGACCCGCCTCGTAGGAGGCCGTAGGCCGGGCGATGAACGCCGGCCGCGCTTTCTCGATGTGGGGGCCTGCTCCGTGGTGCGCCGGCAGGTGCTGAACGGCTAACCCCATTTGCTCCACTGCTGGCGCAGGCAGTACCAGGTGATCGGACCGACCGCACCGTCCCAGTACTCCTTCTCCCAGTAACAGCGGATCTGCGCGTTCACCACGGCGTTCCGGGTCCTCGTACCGAACTGGCCGTCGACCGTTCCGGGGTCGTACAGGGAGCCCTCGGTCGACGCCAGGTACTTCAGGAGGCACTGGACCTCGATGACCCGCGGGCCGGTGTGCCCGTAGTGTGTCTCCTCCGTCCAGGTCCAGGAGTAGGGGCCGGGCGGGTCGGGCCGGCCGTAGTAGCCGCTGCCCATCTCGGGATTGTCGATCCAGCCGGTGTTGCACGGATAGACGGCCGCCAGGCCCGGCCCATTTCTGGGGATGGGATCCGCGCCGGCACCAGCGGCGGGCAGCACAGCCAGTAGTGCGCTGAGCAACGTGGTGGCCAGAAGTCGAGGTCGGTACATGAGCGCCTCCGCTCGCGGTGGATGGTGCGTCGCCGGTACCACGGTTCGACCGGCGGGCGCCTTGATGGGAGGCAGCGTCGCGGGTGGCCGTTGCGATTGTGTTGTGCGCGCGTTGTCGCCGGGGCGGGGACGCCGGGACCGATGAGGGGGCCACCCGCCGGCAGCGCCTTCCGGTTAACCGCCGAGCCGGACGTCCGCGACGGTGTCCCAGCTGTACCGGCGCTCTTCGCGGCGGAGCGCGATCAACGACACGTGCCGGACGGTGACGTCGACCGGTGGGCGGTCGCGCAACGGCCGCAGCCGTTCTCGGACGGCGTGCACGGCGGCCGGCGCGCCGCTGTAGAAGATCGTCACGTGTGGCCGGAAGCCGTCGGCCGGCTCGGGCACGGTGCCGCACGCGGCCGCTGTCGCGGCCCGGAGGGCGTGACGGAGGCGCTCGACCGCGTCCCAGGGGCGCACGAGCAGGCCGACGCCCTCCGGGTCCGGATCGACCGGACCGAGGGTCAGGTCGAACGGCGTCAGCCGTGCGCACCGTTTCACCGCGGCCCGCCGGACGGCGGTGATCCGTTCGGTGTCAACCTCGTCGGTGAACCCGACGCCCTGCAGGGTCAGGTGCAGGCCGTCCGGCGGAACCGGGTCCAGTTCCGGGCCGCGCAGGCTCCGCTGCAGGTCGGCGACGAGGCCGTGCAGCGTCGCCTGACCGACGAACGTGAGGTGCCAGGTGTAGAAGGTGCGTCCCGGCCGCCAACCGGGGCGCCAGTACCAGTGCGGGCTCAGCGTCGGCAGCCGCTCGTACGAGGTCCACCGATCGCGCAGGCTGCGCAGCTCCCGGCTGGTCATGGCCGCGATGGTAGGTGGCCGGCGGGTTTCGGCGGCCGCCGGTCGCGCTCGGCGACCAGCGCCGCGACCTGCCGCACCCGCGCGTGCCCGGCCCACGGCCGCGCGGCGGCCAGGAACTGGTTGGCCCGCTGGTGGACCGACCAGAACCGCTGGTCGACGGTGACGGCGAGCGCTTCCGCCGCGAGGTGGCAGGCCCGCTCGACATCGCGACCCCGACCGTGGAGGGTCGCGGTCGCCAGGTCCAGCCGGCTGAGCGCCTGCGGCCCGCGCAGCTCCGCCCGGTCGAACACGGTGAGAGCGTCGGCAACCAGGCCGGCGACCTTCTCCGGCGCACCGACGCAGAGGAACGCGGTGGCGGCGTTCGCCGCGGTCCGTGCCCGGCAGTACGGCGCGGTCGCCAGGCTGACGCTCACGTCCGTCTGGGGCGGCAGCTCCTCGACCAACGTGAGTGCGTGATCGACCGCCGCCTCGACGCCGTAGCGGTCACCGAGCCGGGCCAACGCCCGCGCCTCACCGTTGATGGTCAACCGGACGCTCTGCTGCCCCCGCGGCGCTCGGCGCCGCCCGTCCTGCGCGTAGGCCAACGCGTCGTGGAAATCGCCGGCGTAGTAGGCGATCAGGCTCTGAACGCCCCGCGCCCAGGCCTGGACGTCCGGCTCGCCGAGGGCGTCGGTGAGGTCGAACGCCTCGGCGGCGTACCCGCGGGCGGTCGGGAAGGCACTCAGGTCGAGGGCGAGCGCGCCGAGCAATCCGGACAGGTACGTGGCGACGGTGAACAGGCGCGCCCGCTGCGGAGGATGCTGCCGACCGCCGAGCAGCTGGTCGACGTGGTCACGGAGGTCGCGAACGTGCGGCACCAACGCCGCCGGCGGACGCCGCTCACTGTCGGCGACGGCCTGCCTGACCGCCTCGTCGAGGTACCGCAGCTTCGCTTCGTCCACATTGGACGTTGCGATGCGTTGCCGGCGCAGCCAGATCGCCCGTTGTGGTTCCAGACCCGCGGGCGACGACACCGCCCGGCGGGAGCCGGCACCGTCACGCAGCACCGCCAGGTGGGCCTCCTGCAGTTCCCGCGCCGGGTCGGTGCCGAGCTGTTCGGCCAGACGGGTGCGGATGCCGGCGTAGCATTCCAGGGCCTCGGCCGCGCGACCGGCGGCGGTCAGGGCGCGGATCTGGACGGCGACCAGGGGCTCGCACAAAGGCTCCTCGGCGACCAGCGCCGCCACCGGGGCGATCACCCGTTCGGCGCCGTGGACGGCGAAAGCGGTCTCGGCCCAGGCGACCATCGCGTCGACCCGTTCCCGTCGCCAGACCTCGCGCGTGGTATCGACCCACGAGCCGTCCAGCCCGGACAGCGGTTGTCCCTGCCAGCACCGCAACGCCGACTCCAGCAGCGCTACCCGCTCGGCACCGCCCCGGTGGTCGTCGCGGGCCTGTGCGGCCACCTGTCGGAACCGGTACAGATCGACGCGGAGCGGCTCGAGGTCGAGCAGGTACCCACCGGACCGGCCGGTGAGCGCCGCGCCGAACCCCGCGCCGGACAGGGTCTGCCGCAGCCTGGTCACGTGCGCCTGGACCGCCCGGCGCGCAGCCGGCGGCGGCCGGTCCTCCCAGATTCGGTCTACAAGCGTGTCGACGCTCACCTGACGGCCTACCTGGGCCGCAAAGATCGCCAGCACCAGCTGCCGCTGCGGCGGGCCGACCGGCCAGCGGGCCTCGCCGGCAGCCACCTCAACCGGTCCCAACAGGCGGATCTCCACCTCCGTCGCCCCCATGCCATCGACTTCAACCGAGCGATGACGGTAGGGCGCCCGCCGCCGCGGTCGCGACGCCATTTCCGCGACCCGACACCCAGCCGGTTGCCGTTGGCCAGGCCACGCCTCGGATTTCCGGCCACTGACGGATAACGGTCAGAGGGAGCGCGTGTTCCCGGCCCCGGCACGGCCAAACCGGGTGACCCGCATGACGGCGGTGTGGTGTCACGATGAAGCGCCCCTTCCCGGGACTCGGGAAGGGGCGCGGTTCTGCGCTGCCGCGTGCGTCGGACGATCGCACAGGCCGCGCGCCGGTCATCGCCTCACGCGTCGAACCACCGGGTGCAGTACCCGTTGGTGTACGGCTGGAGGCATACCTGGAACTGGGTGACGGCGCCGGGCGGCCAGTCCGCACCGACGGCCGGGCCGGATCCGTCCGGGTCCCCGACGACGCTCGTCGCGATGAAGCCGCCGGGATGCCGGTACCGGTAGTAGGTCATGACGCCCAGGCCGTCGGCGACCCGGTCGCTGGCGAATACCCGCATGTGGTTGTTCGTGACCCCGCCGTCGCCGGCGAAATACAGCCAGACCGGATGGAGCACGCTTTCGGTACGGTCGTGCGCGTACGCCGGCGCGGCGACCACCTGCGTGGCCGCGATCGAGGCTACGAGTACGAGCGTGGTCAGGATTCCCCGACGGATGCGATTGCCTGCCATGAACTTGTCCCTCTCTGTCACGTGGCCGTGGCCGGCCACCGGGACGAGCGTCGAACGGCGCCGTTGTCGCCGCGTTGACAGGACGTTGTCGGCCGCGTCGCGGTCGCCGGCCGCGTATCGCGTGCTGGCGGGTCGTCAGCGGCAAGGTCCGGGAGTTGCCCTTTCGGCACGCTCTTCCAGCTCTGCGACCTGACGGCCGGGCAGAGCCGTCCCATTCAGGGCCGTTCATGCGGCGTCTCCCGAACCCGGCCGGCGTTACGGGCGCCAGCGCAACCGCGCTGCAACCCGCCGGGACATTCTCAGTGCGACGGATTCAACCCGCCACGAAGGAGTGAGCCATGACGTTGTCCCACCGGCTCGCCGCGGCCTGCGCAACCGTAGCGGCGGCCTGCGCGATCCTGACCGCTACGCCGGCGCACGCAGCGTTCCCCGGCGCCCCGGAGGACGTGCGGTTCGTCGAGATCGCCAACGACCACGTAGACCTGACGTTCGTCGACATGTCGAACGCTGAGATCGAGTTCCAGGTCGAGTACAAGCAACTCGGCACGACGGCATGGAGCGTCGTGCGGACCTACCGCGACCACCGTTCGCCGCAACCGGGCGCTACCGGCGTCACCATCCGGATCAACAATTTGCCCCACACCAGCGTTGGTGGCTGCTACACGGTGTGGGTTGTCGGTGCCAATGCTCGGCTGGGAACACCGCAGAAGTGCACGAAGCCGGTCCCGTACGCGATGAAGATGGCCCGGACCTTGAGCTGGACGGCCGCGTCGGAGTCCAGCTTCGACGGCTGGCACTACGCGGTGGACCGTCAGCGCCTCTACACCGAGTTCGAATTCGACTGGTCCACCGACTACTGCTCGTCGAGCCCCGACCAGCCCTCGGGGTTCGACTTCCGCCTGCCCTGCCGCCGCCACGACTTCGGATACCGCAACTTCCGGGATCTCGACGCGTTCGACACCTACAAGTCCAGAGTGGACGGGTCGTTCCTCGCCGACATGCTGCGGGTCTGCGATGGCGAGATACCGGTTGTCGAGCAGGTATGCGATGGCATCGCGTGGACGTACTACCAGGCGGTTGTCGTGTTCGGCGCGGTCGTCGTCAGCCCCGAAGAGATCGCGCGGTTCACCAACATGCGGGCGCAGGCCGAGGCTGGTGGGACCTGAGCCGGTAGTCGCGATTCCGCGGCCGGGGCAGGCGCCCCGGCCGCGGCGCCATCAGCGGCGCGAGGCGGGCGCGCATGTCGGCATACATTGGCGGCATGCGGCGATACCAGATGATGATGTCGGACAGCGCACTGTGGACCGGATTCCCGTTCCGCGACGACGACGTCGTGATAAGCCCGCCGGCCAAATGCGGCACAAGCTGGATGCAGCTGCTGTGCGCTTTGCTGATCTTCAACTCCGTCCGGTTCCCGCGCCGGCTGACCGAGATCTCGCCGTGGCTCGACGCCGTCACCTATGACTTCGCCGAGACGCTCGCGGCCCTGCAGGCACAACAGCACCGGCGCTTCATCAAGACCCACACCCCGCTGGACGGGCTGCCGTTGGTCGAGGGCGTGACCTACCTTTGCCTCGGGCGCGACCCGCGCGATGTCGGGGTCTCCTTCGACCACGCCGTGGCCAACATCAGCGACCAGACCAGGGCGGCGCTGACGGTCAAGAAGGGTATCGATCGCAGTGCAATGCCACCGCCACCCGAGGACCTGCGGGAGCGTTTCTGGCAATGGGCCGACGGCGAGTTCGTCAACGGCCCGACCGGGATCGGGAGCCTGGCCAACCTGATCCAGCACCTGCAAACGTTCTGGGACAAGCGCGACGAGCCCCGGGTCGTGCTGTTTCACTACCACGACCTGCTGACCGACCTGCCCGGCCAGCTGCAGCGCCTGGCCGAGGTGCTGGGCATCGACCTGCCCCCCGCACGCATCGCGGAGCTTGCCGCCGCGGCCGCCTTCGACAAGGTACGCCAACGGGCCGATGAGCTCGCCCCCGGTGTCGACAGCGGACTGTGGCGCGACAACCGCGCCTTTTTCCGTTCCGGCACCAGCGGGCAGTGGAAGACCCTGCTCAGCCCAGACGACGTGGCTCGCTTCGACAAGCGGCTGGCCGAGCTGGCCCGCCCCGACCTCATCGCGTGGCTGCATGCCGGTTGGCTGCACGCGCCGGCGGCTCAATAGGTCATATCAATCACGTGGTTGCTGTTTGCCGTACTTCCAGAAGGGCGTAGCCCGGCGCATCGATAGGCCTGGAATGGCGTCGCCGTATCCCGGCTCAGACGGATATCTTCGCGCCGTGGAGCACACCAGGCGATACCGCTACGTTGGTCCGGCCGAGGTTTACGGCCGGGCGATCGCGGCGGACGCCGTCGAAGTGGACACGCCTGCCTCGCTCGACAGGTGGCTGGCCGCGCGCGACCGCGGAGACCTCGCGGAACCGTTCACCTTCGTCGTTGTCCTCGATGGCGTGCTCAGGCTCGCGCCGCGTCGTAGCGAACATGTCGCCTTGGCCAGCGGTGAGAGCGTTCTCGCCGCCGGCGAGATGGCGTTCGGCGTCACCGGCACCGGCTGGCGCGTTACGGAGGTGACCAACCAGTCGACCGGGTACTGCCCCGATCCGGACTGCTGGCCTGCGGTGGCCGAGGCCCTCGACCGGGTCGGTCTACCCCATCCTGATGGCTTCACCAACCAGATCATCTTCCGCCGTTGCCCAACCTGCGGCGAACGCAACATCGTGCGGGACGACGACTTTACGTGCGCCCTGTGCGACAGCGTCCTGCCGGCGCGGTGGAACTTCATGTCCGACTGAAGGTACCGCCGGTGCTGCGGTGTTACACCGGTGGACGGAGGCCGGCGTCGCGGAGGAAGGTCAGCACGGCCGCGACGCGCCGGTGGATCGACTGTTCACCGCCGAGCTCCAACTTTGAGAAGATCGCGTTGACGTGCTTCTCGACGGAGGACTCCGACAGCGCGAGGCGGGCGGCGATGCCGGTGTTCCCGCGTCCCTGGGCCATCTCCCGCAACACGTCCAGTTCGCGCGCGGTCAGCTTCGCCAGCGGTGACTCGCGCAGCCGGGCGCGCCGCGCGACCAGCGCCTCCACCACCAGGGGGTCGATCACCGATCCGCCGGCGGTCACCTCGCGCAGCGCCGACAGCAGGTGGTGCAGGTCGCCGACGCGGTCCTTGAGCAGGTAGGCGAGCCCGGCGGTGCCGTTGCGGAACAGTTCGAACGCGTATGACTCGTCGGCGTACTGGGACAGGATCACCACGCCCACCTGCGGGTCGCTGGCCTTGATGGCGTGTGCCGCGTCGATGCCCTCCATCGCGGGCGCGCCGCCCTGCTGGCCGGCCGGCGGCATCCGGATGTCGGTGAGCACCGCCTGCGGGCCGGCCCGCCGCACCGCGTCGAGCAGTTCCGGGCCGGAGCCGACGGCGGCGAGCACGGTCACCTCGCCGGAGTCCTCCAGCAGGCGGCGGGTGCCCTCGCGGACCAGATAGTTGTCGTCGGCGATGACGATGCGTATGGCGTCAGTCATCGGCGTCCTCCTGCCAGGCCAGCGGGATCTCGCCGCGCAGCGTCGTGCCCAGCCCCGGCCTGCTGGCCACCGCAAGCGTCCCGTGCACGACCGACATCCGATCGGCGAGGCCCGACAGCCCCAGGCCCCGGGGCGCTGCCGGGTCGAAGCCCCGGCCGTCGTCGCGGACCTCGACCACCAGCCGCCCGTTCGGCTGGGCCAGCCCGACGGTGACGCGTCCGGCGCCGGAGTGCTTGACGGCGTTGGTCAGCGCCTCGGACAGCAGGTACCAGGCAGCGGTCTCGACGTGTGGGGCGTACCGCACGCCGCGCAGGCTCGTCTCGGCCTCGATCACCACCTCGAGCGGCAGCCGGCCGGCATGGCCCTCCAGCGCGTCGAGGAGGCCCTGGTCGGCGAGGACCGGCGGGTGGATCGAGTGCGCGAACTCGCGCAGGCCGGCCAGGAGCGTGCCGAGGTCGCGCTGGAGTTCCTCGAGCGCCTCGCCCGCGCGGGAGTCGCCCCGGCGCAGGCGTTCCCGGGCCATCGCCAGCTTCGCGCTGCTCACCACCAGATCCTGCTGGACGCCGTCGTGCAGGTCGCGCTGGATGCGCTGCCGCTCGGTGTCCTGGGCGCGGGCGAGACGGGCCCGCGACCTGGTCAGCTCGGCGGCCTGCTGGCGGATGACGTCAAGACGACTGGCCAGTTCCGCGGCCAGGTACAGGTTCCGCACCGCCGTAGCGGCCTGCCCGGCGAGGTGGCCGAGCAGCGTGCGGTCCTCGGGCAGCAGGGGGCCGTCGCGGCGCGGGCCGCACTCGATCCGGCCGAGGAGGATCCCGGCCTGGGTCAGCGGAACCACGAGGGCCGGTTCTTCACCGCCGGTGCCGGCCTCTCCGGCCAGCGGCGCGCTGCCGGGCGGGTCGAGCACCACCCGCGCCCAATGCAGTCCCAGTCCGTGGCGGACCACGCCGGCGAGTTCGGGCAGCAGTTCGGCCGGTGAGGACTCCAGCATCGCCCCGAACCGGGCCAGCACCTCGTAGCCGTCGAGCCGGGCTCCGAACACCCACCGGTCAGCCCACCGGTCGAGCCGGCGCCAGACCGGCTGGAACAGCAGGGTGGCGCACACCGCGAACAGCACCACCACCCCGGTCGGCAGGTATTCGCCGGCCAACGCACCCAGCGCGGCCGCGACCGCGACGTAGCTGACCGCGATGAGACCCATGAGCGTGCGGTACCGCACCGGACGGTCGATCGCGAAGACGCCGTCATGGAACACCGCGACCACGATCGACCCGAGCGTGAGCACCAGCACCACCGGCCACATGACAAACGACAGCAGCTCCAGCAGGGACGGATCCGCCACCCAGACGAGCACCAGATACCACAGCCAGACGCTCATCCCCGCCGCCAGGCCCAGCAGCAACCAACGGATCCGGCGTCGCTCGGGCTCCCCGTACCGGCGGTAGCGCACGGCGAGCAGGACGAGCCCGCCCGCGCTCCAGACCGCGAACGCCTTGTCGGTGAACTCGCCGGCGCCGCCCAGCGCACCGGCGACCGGCCAGTGGAGCGGGCTGACGATCGCCGGTTGGGAGTCCGGGAACAGACCCGCGGGCATCGTGGGGTGGGACACCGCGAGCAGCACGGGAAGCAACAGGCCCACGAGAGCCGAGATCCGCAGGGTCCACCGCACGCCGGGCCGGTCGGCGGTGCCGGTCGGGAACAGTCCGATCATCCCTATGGTGGCGACCACCTGGGCGTTCCCGGCCCAGGCCTGCGCCAGCGCGACCGTCCACGCCAGCGACCAACCGCTGACCTCCGGCAGGACGCTGTCGCCCAGGCATCCCTCGATCGCGAAACTGGTTCCCACCGCGAGCAACCACGTCGACATGGGGTGGTCGGGCCGCCGGAGTGTCGCGACGAGCCCGACCGCGTAGAACGGGCCGGGCCCGAGCAGTGCCCAGCCGGCGCTCGGCGGGTCGCCGACCGTCAGTTCGATCGCCACCGCCGCGGCCAGCGCGAGGCCTCCCACGGTCGCGAGCGCGAGGGATCCGGGCCGCATGGCCACAGTCTGCGACGCCGGCCGCCGTCGGGGAAGGAGGAACACCGCAACCGCGGTTGCGGTAATCCGCACCCGGGCGGGTGGTCTGCCTGGTGTCGGACGGGCGACGTCCGCTTCTAGCGTCGTGGCGCCGGCCCAACGCAAGGAGCGACCACATGACCACCGAGACCCTTACCGGTAGATCCATCGCGCCGCCGGATCGCGGTCCCCGCGCCTCGTTGCAGGTGCTGCGGGTCGTCGCGGTACTGCACTCGCTGGCCTTCCTCGGCCAGCCGGTGTTCGCCGGCGGGTACCTCATGGGCGACGTCGACTCGCTCACCCTGCACGACCTCAACGCCTTCGTGATCACCGGCCTGGACGTGGTGCAGCTGGTCGCCGCGATCGTCTACTTCTGGGGTGGACGCGGGCGGGCGTGGCCGATCTGGGCCAGCCTCGCCGTCGCCCTGGCCGTCGAGGTCCAGGTCGGCACGGGATTCGAGCGCCTGCTCGTGGTCCACCTGCCACTCGGCGTCTCGCTGACGGTCACCCAGATCCTGATCACCGTGTGGCTGTTCCGCGCGGCCGCCGCGCACCCCCGTCGACGCAAATCCCGCGCGGACGGTGACCGGTGAAGCGGCGCGACGCCCTCGGCGTGCTCGGCGGCTCCGCGCTCGGCGCGGCCAGCCTCGGCGGCCTGGCCCTGTCGTTCCCGCGCGGGCAGACCGGGGAGCTGGTCCACAGCCGGGTCCGGCCGCCCCGGCCGTTCCGGGTGCCGTTGCCGATCCCGGCGGTCGCCCGGCCCGTCCGCACCGACGCCACCACCGACTTCTTCGAGATCGTCCAGCGCGAGACGGACCAGGAGATCCTGCCGGGGGTACGCACGCCCGTCCTCACCTACGACGGGACCTTCCCCGGCCCCACACTCGTCACCCGCAGTGGACGCCGAGCGGTGGTGACGCACCGCAACGACCTGCCGGTGCCGGTCGCCGTGCACCTGCACGGCGGCCATACGCCCGCGGACAGCGACGGCTACCCGACCGATCTCGTCGAGCCCGGCGGCCGCCGCGACTACACCTACCCGATGCGGCAACGCGCCGCGACGCTCTGGTACCACGACCACCGGATGGACTTCACCGGTCCGCAGGTGTACCGCGGGCTCGCCGGGTTCCACCTCGTCACCGACGACGAGCAGGACGCGCTCGGCCTACCGTCCGGCGAGCGGGACATCCCGCTGATGATCACTGACCGTTCCTTCGACGAGGACGGCTCGTTCTCCTACCCCGCGAACCATCACGGCGCCGGCGTCAACGACGCGCACATGGAGGGCGTCCTCGGCGACGTCGTCCTGCTCAACGGCGCGCCCTGGCCGGTGCTGGAGGTCGCGGCCACGCGCTACCGGCTGCGGCTGCTCAACGCGTCCAGCGCGCGCCGGTACCGGCTCGGCCTGGATCCGGCGCGCACGCCGCTGGTCCAGATCGCATCGGACGGCGGCCTGCTGGAACGGCCGATCGAGCACTCCACCGTGCTCCTCACGCCCGGCGAACGGTGCGAGGTGGTCGTCGACTTCGGCGCGGTGGGCCCCGGTGCGGAGCTGACGCTGCGCAACAGCCTGGGAAGCGGACGAACCGCCGACGTGATGCGGTTCCGGGTCACCGGCCGCGCGAGCGACGACAGCCGGATCCCGCAACGGCTGAGCCGGATCGAGCCGCTGTCGGCGGACCGGGCGGTGCGGACCCGCACCTGGGCCTTCCGCCGGGCGGCCACCGGCGAGCACCCCGGCTGGCTGCTCGACGGACGGCCCTTCGACCCAGAACGCATCGACGCCGACGTGCGTCTCGGCGAGATCGAGGTCTGGCGGTTCACCTCGGACCTGTACCACCCCGTGCACGTGCACCTCGACCCGTTCCAGGTGCTGTCCCGGCGCAACCAGGGTGCCGGGCCGCACGACAAGGGCTGGAAGGACACCGTGGACCTGGCACCGAACGAGTCGGTCGACGTGGCCGTGCGGTTCGCCGACTACCCGGGCCGGTACCTGCTCCACTGCCACAACCTCGAGCACGAGGACATGGCCATGATGGCCGCCTTCCGAACCAGCTGACCCCTTTCACGAAGGGTGGTATTCGACCATGTCAACAACCGACCATATCGAAACTTCTGCGCCTCCGCGCGACTTCCGCCCGGCCGGCATCGCGGGCTGGGCCGGCACGGCGATGCTGTTCGCCGGCGTGATCCTCATGTCGAGCACCGGCGCGCCCGAGCCCCAGTTCGACGGATCGTCCGCGGAGATCCAGCGGTACCTGGAGACCCAGTCCCCCACGGCCGTGGCCGTGGGCGGCTTCCTGTTCGCCTTCGGTCTGTGCGCGCTGTTGTGGTTCGTCAGCGGCCTGTCCGCCGCGTTGCGCCGGCCCGGCGTGGGCCCCGCATGGCTCCCGACGGTCGTGCTGGCGTCGGGCGTTGCCGCTGTCGCGCCCCTGCTCGCCGGTGCGCCGCAGGCCGCCGCGTTCCGCGGCAGCGACGGGCTGGATGCGCGGGTCGCCCAGCTCGCATTCGACCTCGGCAGCATGACGTTCGCCAACATGTGGGTGGCCCTCGGCAGCCTCAGCCTTGCCAGCGGGTGGGCCATCCTCGCCGGCCGGGGACTGCCCTCCTCGCCCGGGCAGCCCGGCTGGCCCGCCTGGCTCGGGTGGTGGGCGCTGGTCGTCGGTGCCGGGTTACTGGTGGTCCGCGTGGCGTTTCCGACGTACCTGTGGGTCATTCCGTATCTGCCGTTCTGGGTCTGGGTCCTCGTCGTCTCCACCCGGATGCTGCGTACCCGGCCGTGATCGTCTGCGCCGTCCCCAACCACTGTCGAACCAAGGAGAAACGCCATGACGAGCTCATCCCAGACGGCTGTCCGACCCGTGCACCTGCCGGCCGCTCCGGCTGTGATCTTCGCTCTCCTCGGGCTGCTTGACATCGGATTCCTCGGTGTTGTGGGCTCCTCGATCGCCCCACCGCTCGCCATCAGCATCGTCTTCGCGCTGCTCGGACTTGTCACCCTGGTGGCTCTCGGCCTTGCGCGGCGCGGCAGTCGACCGGCCCTCGTCACCGCGGTGACGGCCCGGGTCATCTCCGCCGTCCTCGCTTGCGGCGCGTTCATCGCCGGCGCGCCGGTGTGGATCACAGCCGCCGAAGGATCCTTGATCGTCGCGACGATCGTCGCATTGGTCCTGCTGCGCCGGCGGCGGCCGCCGCAGGCACACTGACCATGGGTCGCATCCGCTTCATCCTGATCGGCGCCGTCGTCGGGGTTGCCTGGGCGGCCAGCCTGCGCGGCTTCATGCAGGAACTGGCCGGCCCCGACTCGAGGTTCACCTTCACCGGCACCTTCGGAATCCTCATCCCGACCGGCACCACCGTCGGCGCCCTCCTCGGCTGGGCCGAGTATCAACGACGGGTCGGCCACCAGTACCGATTGCTCATCCTGGCTCCGCTGCTGATCGGTATGGTTCCAGACCTCGCCACCGCCACCCCGGACCCCGCCCCGATCGGCCTCGCCCTGCTCGCCATGGCCGGCGGCTATGCCGTCTCCGGCCGTGGCCCCCTCTGGACGCGGATGGTGGCCGGTACCATCAACCTCGCTGGTGTAGCCGTCACCTTCTTGGCTCCCAAGCCCTCCCCGGATCTCGGCGTCGCCACGCCGCACGGTCTCTGGTTCGCCACCCTGGGGGCGTCCCTCGGCGTGGTCCTCGCTCTCGCCTGCTCCATCCCGATGCGCCGCCCCGAGGCCGTCCGCCACCACGCTGGTCGAACGTCGACCGGGAATGTTGGAAGGGTGTGTCCGGGCAGCGCAGACCCGCGAAGATCCGTGGTGCGCTGAACCGTCGGCGGTTCGACGCTCCACCATGATCGGCACGGTAGCCCACGCAATCGTGATGGCTTATCGAATCAGACCCGGGCCGAGT
This sequence comes from Virgisporangium aurantiacum, assembly GCF_016863635.1. Classification (GTDB taxonomy): domain Bacteria; phylum Actinomycetota; class Actinomycetes; order Mycobacteriales; family Micromonosporaceae; genus Virgisporangium; species Virgisporangium aurantiacum. Next base: position 37,232 of record NZ_BOPG01000077.1, read on the forward strand.
GATCTTGGTGTCCGGATCTGCCGCGAGCCGAGCGCTACGCAGCGTAGCGGTGTCTGGGTGGAATCGGCCTCCGCCCGTGCCGATGAGTGGCATGTGGTCATGGCTTGCCGCATGCCCGGAACGTCGACTTCGGCCTTCAGACCCAGCCGGTGCCGTCGGCCGTGGGCGAGCATGCGCTACGGCACGGCGCCGCACCACTGCGGCCACCGCCCGGTCGCCGACGTGATCGTGCCACCCGGTCACAGATCACGCCGGTTCGCAAGGTCTGCGCAAGGTTGGCAAGCAGGGTGACCCGCGAAGGTCGACTCGGCTGAACAAACCGGGCCGGCCCACCATGCGGGCCCTCAGACACGAGGAGGACTCGTGCTTTACGCCTATCTTGAGAGCTTCCGCTGCCACGAGGAAACCGATGAGGTGGGGGCGGACGAACCGTACGTCATCGTGACGGCGGTCGACCTGACCTCGACCGTTTCGGTGAGCGGTATCCCGGTTCCGATTCCGACCTCGCGGGTGTTCCGCTACGGCGCCTTCGGCGACGTCGACGGGGCGGAGACCCATCAGGTGCCCTTCCAGTCATTCTGGGGACTGAACGGCGAGGAACGAAGCCTGCGCCCCGACGACGCGATCTTCATCGTCGGCCTGATGGAGAACGACGACGGCAACCCCGAGAACCTCCGCGGCATCGTCGCGGCGACGGTGGCCGGAACCTTGAGTACGACCCTGAGCGCCGACCGGGGCACCAAGGTCAACCGGCTCCTTCAGGACATCAACTCCGCGCTGAGCACGGTCACCGGTGCGCCGAACTTCGACGACCGGGTGGGCGCACCGCAGGAGTTGCGGTTCGAGCAGGGCGACGTCGCACTGGCCGAGACGGGCAACACCGCCCGCAAGTCCCTGCAGTTCCGGGGCGACGGGGGCCACTACACGCTCACGTTCGCCGCACGCGACCGCGGACAAGCCGCATGGCGGTTCTGCCACCGTTGCCGGACCATGTTCTTCGACGGCTTCCCCACCAAAGGAGTGTGTCCGGCGGGTGGCGGCCACGCCGCTGCCGGCTTCGTCTTCTTCCTCCCGCACGAGCACGCGGGCCCGTTCGGTGGCCAGCCGGACTGGCGGTTCTGCGACCGGTGCTTCGCGATGTTCTGGTCCGGTGACCCGAACAACCAGGGCCGCTGCCCCGCCGGCGGGAACCACACCAAACAGGGTTTCATGTTCTTCCTGCCGCACGACCACAACGGTCCCGGCCAGGACCAGTGGCGGTTCTGCGACAAGTGCCGGGTGATGTTCTGGAACGGCGAGGCGAACAAGGGCCGATGCATCGCAGGCGGTGGCCACAACGCCCAGGGCTTCAACTTCAAGTTGGACTTCACTCCGTAGCGTCCCGACCCGAATGGCCAGCGTGTCCGGCAGCCGCGCCGGACACGCTGGTCGGACCGTGAGGTGACCCGGCGGGAGCGGGTCAGGGCGATCGCGACGGCCGCGAGGCAGACGACACCCGGCACCATGGCGATCACGCCGTCCGGCCAGGACGACACCTCTACCGTTCACCGCCTCCACCCCGTTCGTCGGCACACCGCAGCCGCAACCGATCGTCACACTCGGTAGCCGCGCTGTGGTATCTGGGGTGTGGTCTGGGATTCTGGCCGACTAGAGCCCGGTTGGATGTGCGGAGAGCCATTCGGAGTGCCGGCGGCGGAGCGAGTCGCGTTCGGCGGTGGTCGGCAGGATGACGTCCATGCCGCCGTCGTACGGGTGGTAGAGCCACTGCAGGTCCACATCGGTGATCAGGACGTTGGCGATGATGTCGTCGGCGACGTGGCGTAGCAGCGGGTCAAGGCCTGCGGCCACCCATGGCGTTTCGCTGACATAGAAGTGAATCCAGCTCGTCGAGTCCGGCTCGTCGTCGATGCAGGCGCTGGTCCAGTACGTCGCGCCCGGCTGCACGGCCGTCGCCTCGGCCGACCTGCCCTGCCTTGGTGGCGTCGGCTGGTCGGAGTAGGCGGGCGTGACGACCAGGACGGCGGGGGCGGTGACCAGCTCGGTCAGCACCGTGTGGTGCCGGCCGAGGATGATATTGTACTCGGCTTCGGTTTCCGGATAGCGTTTGGAGCCGGGCAGGGTGTGGAACCGGACCCAGCGATCCGTGAGTCCTCGAAGTAGATAGGGCACCTTGGAGCAGCCGGGCCACCGCTGCTCCCAGAGCTGCGACAGCCGGGCAATGTCCACCACGACGTCAATGGTCGGGCACCGAACCCCTCGCCGCATTCGACATTGCGCACCCTTCCGCCGCTCGACGCCCGTAGCCCGGAGTGATCCTTGGTGGAACGTCGTTCAGTACGCCGGGCCGAGTAGGCGCGTTGCGTGTATCAGTGCCCGGAACGGCTGGGTGTCGGGTGCTTGGACCTGTGCGATGTCGGGTCCGTCGGGCGCGACGCCTGGCCAGTGCTCGATCAGCCAGTTCTGTTCAACCTGGTACAGCCGGTCAAATCGCGACCGCAGGGCGGTGATCAGCAGCGGTTTCCGTTCACCGAGTGGGTTGTCCAGATGGCGAACCAGGTAGCTGACCGTCACCATCGCCTCGAAAGCCTTGACACCAGGCATCAGGCGGTCGGGTTGGCCGGTCGGAACCGGCCGATCGAGTTGGCGGCGTAGCCGGTCAAGCACCTGCGGCCAGGCGCGATCGTCGCCGACCGCGGCCAGCCCTATGACGGCGTAGTCGGCTACCGCCGCTGGCACACCGGTCAGATGTGCCGCCAGCATGTCGGAGGCGCCGACACCTTGACGTTTGGCTAGCGCCAGCAGCGCCGCGCAGCGCAGGTCCACCGACCGCTGCCGGACGGCCAGCAGGGACCGCAGGGCCGCAACACTCCTTTCGCCCTGGGCGTCGCCCAACGCCGCGACGACCATGACCTTGTCGAAGCCACGCAGCGACCCCAACATCGCAACCAGCCGGGCCTCGCCGGCGGAGCCCTCCACGACCGCGTCCTTGATCACAGTCTCCAGCGATCGAACAGCCACGCAACACACCTTGACCGATCACGGGCCGTCCGCCAGCAGAATCCGCCGATCGAGCGGTTCTCTGAGTTCGGCTTCCAGCTGTCGTGACCGGCACGGCGTCGACCTCGGGTGTGTCGTCCGGGCGGGCGATGGCTACAGCGCCCACCCCGGGTTGTAGCCGAGCCGGCCGGCGTAGGCCGAGGCCAGCGCGCGCAGCGTGTCGCACGGCGTCTCTACCGGGGCCCGGTCGTGGTCGTCGAGGGTCATCGCGCCGCAGGAGGTGCACCAGCCGAGCCCGTCATCGCGGTGCATCTCCAGGATCGCGCGGTGCGCGGCGGTGATGGTGCCGGGTTCCTGGTCGCCGTCGAGCTGGGCGCGTAGCCAGGTGACCAGGTCGGTCACGATGCCTCCTACATGGTCGGGCCGCGACCGACGTTACGTGCGGCGCGCTGCGCGTCGGTGAGCGGGTCCCAACGCGTGCCGATGGCGAGCCGGCTGCGGTTGGGCGACACGGAAGCGCACGCGCCTACCCTTGACGAACTGAGGTCGGCACCGGCTTTTCAGCCTGCCCGGCCAGGCAGGTGCCAGCGGTGAACACCGACCGCCGTACGTCGGACGCCACTGCGGCATAGGCGTACGGCGCTCGGTCGGTCAGTTTCGGCGCCTGGATCAGCTCGATGGAGTCGGGTGCAGTCATCGGCGCATCGTGCAAACGCTCTCGACAACGACGAGCGCATTTACGCCGCTCACGATCTTGGCGTCCGGATCTGGCCGCCGATCGGGCACGGGCTGACGCATGACGTAGTCGACTGCGCCGGATGTCCAGGCGTGGTCGATCGTCATGTCATACGCTTGCGCGGTCGCAGCAAGATCGAGACCTCGTGGTGGATGCATCATCGCCCTCGGTGCCACACTGCTCGCCGACCGGCGCGGCCGAGGGCAGGGATGGATCGTGCTCGCCGACCCGGAAGGTAACGAGTTCTGCATGAACACGAGCCCCGCCGAGCGGCATCAGCCGTTGTTGTCGATCAGGCTGGCGATCTCGTTGTAGATGAGGTGGGCCTTGGCGCCCTGGTTCGACGGGCAGGCGCCGAGGTGGTGCAGGGCGACCACGCGGTGGGCGCTGCTCAGCACCGGTGAGCCGGAGTTGCCGCCCGAGGTGTCGCAGCTGTAGCTGATGTTCCACGTGTTGTAGTTCGCGTTGCTCACCGCGCAGGTTGGGCCGTTCTGCGTGTTCTCGAATATCGACAGTCGCTTCGGGCCACCGTCGCCGTGGCCCGGGACGTAGATGCGCGTGCCGGTGGTTGTGGCGCTCGTCGCCAGGTACAGCGTGCCGAAACTCTGGATGTTGGCGAAGTTGTTCACCGAGTACAGGGTGTAGTCCAGCTGGTTCGAGCCGCCGCTGCTCACCTTGTACAGGGTGGCGCCGCTGACCTTGGTGCCGGCTCCCGGGTTCCCGCCGCCGCATGTGGCGCACTGGTAGTTGAACTGCATCTCACTGCCGCTGACGGCGGCCTGCGTTGAGAAGCAGTGCTTGTTCGTCAGCATTCGGTTGGTGTTGCCGACCCGCCAGGTGGTGCACAGCCCGCCGCCGCTGATCAGCAGCCGCGCCACGGCCCGGCCGCGGGCGTACTCGGTGGGGTGGCTGTTCTGGTAGCAGACCACGTCGCGGCGGGCGTCGGTGCTGCAGACGGACATGATGGAGAAGTTGTACCGGGTGATCTCCGCCTGGTCGTAGCCCCGCCAGAAGCGGTCGACGGTGACGGCGTTCGCGCGCTTGCTGTGTACGGTCACCACCGCCGTGTCGCCCTCCACCGACATCGCCCAGAAGCCCGGCTGCCCGTCGATCGTGTAGTCGGCACCGGTGTCCCGGTTCAGGTCGCGGTCGTACCGGTAGCTTTCCCGGCCGTCAGGGCTGGACACGGTGACGTATTCGCCGCGGTCCAGCCGGAGGGCACTGACATGGACCTTGATGTAGGTCGCGCCGGGGTGCGAGACGATCTGTGTGCGGCTGGCGGCAACATTGGACAGCGCGGCGCCGATGGTGCGAAGCTCGCCGACCGTAGTGACGCCCTCCGCCGAGAACTGGTCCAATTCGGGTGCGCGCACGGAGTTCGGCGTGAGCGGCTGCACCTCGGCGTGGGCGGCCGACGTCGGCAGCACGCCCAACCCGAGCACGCAGGCACTGCCTGCGACTGCCGCGGTCCGCAGCCAGTGCAGATGTCTCATCGTTCCTCCCCAGGAATCAGCACCTGTAGATGCTTTCCGTCTTCATACAGGAGGTCACCACGGCATACAACGGTGTCGATGCGGCTGACATGCGCCCCACGGGATATCAATTTGCTCATACCGACGTCGCGTGGGACGTGGGCCGCCGGCGCGGCTGGGAGTACGCGCTGGCAGCGACTCGTCCGGAGCGTCACCAGAAGTCGGGAGCACCGCAGGTTGGCGTCACCTCAACACGGACGAAGTCCATGAACACATGGTCGCCGACCACACAGCCGTTCACCACCATCGAAAGGCCCCATCGTCAGGCAGGCGGACGCGGGACGTCCGTGATCGCAACCTCGTATTGCTAGCGTCGCGCCGATGCGGACCTGGATCCGTGGGCCAATGTGAGGGGTTGCACGTGGACGAACGCACCGATCCGGTAGAAATCTTCGCGCGAGTAGGGGAAGCGGACGGCCAAGAGCGGGCCTTCGGCGTTTGGGTGCACAAAGCGACGAAGGCCGGCTGGGCAGTCGCGGTGCTGTCGACCTCGTTCGACCAACCCGGGACTGAGTGCGGCGCTGTTGAGATAGAGGGACTGTCTTACCGCATTCATCACAGCCGGCGGGTTCGCCAGGAGGTTGGGATCGTAGCGCCCGGCCGGCACCTGATCGCCGCGGCTGTCGACCATGCCGCCGGAGACGACGACGGGATCACCTGGACATGGGACTTCACCCACGCCGCGTGGGCAGAACCCATCCTCACCGACCAGGACGACTGGCCCCACGCACGCCAAGAGCAAAGAGGTCACGTGAGCTGATCCGCCGCCGTGCGATCGTTGGCGCGCGTGTTCAGCGAGGCAGGTGCGCCACGTCTGCCACTCGTTGCCGCCAGGCCTCACGGATGGCGTCCAGTTCGGCTCGGTGCCGCCGTTCCCAGCCGTCGAGGTGGGCCGCCACCACTCTCATCGCGGCCAGGTACGCCGGGAACCGGCACTGCGTGTCCGCCGCGAACGCCGCCTCCAGAGCAGCAAGACCCCTCGCCCAGGCCGCACTCTGAGGCCGACCGTCGATCGGCGCCTCGCCGCGCGGCAGCCTGGGCCGGAACAGGAAGTCGCTGCGGTCCTGCACATCCTCGCCTACCCGCGCACGCATGCACGGCCGGTATGACTCCCACGCAGTCTGCGTCCGCCGATCACCACCGACCGCCTCGCCCAGCTCCATATCGAGGGAGTTGGCGAGTTCGTACGCGCCGGGAGGCGGATCGATGTCGCCGTAGGCGCGATGCTGGAACTGCGCCGTGCACCGGTTCAACGTGTCCACGCCATCGGGCGCGACGCCAGCGCCTGCCGGGTTCGCGAGCCCGGCCCGCTCCATGCGCGTGTAGGCGATCTCGTTGAGGACCAGCCGCCGACCCATCTCGGTCACCGAGTCGATGATGGACGCCCGCCCGGTGCCGTAGCCGAGATCGGCGTCGGTGAACTCGTCGTAGCGACTCACGAACGGCCGCTTCCGGTATGGCCTACCCGCCGCGGCCATGCAGGCGGCAATACCGCCCTCGACCCGGTGGTAGTTCAGCCGTTCCGACGCCCGCAGTTCCTCCACACCCCCGGTGATCGCCACCGTCAATGCATCCAACCGTGCGGCGACCTTCTCCACCTCCTGATTACCGAACGCAGGCCTCGACCCGCTTTCCGCGGCCGGTACCCGGCCGCTGGACGACCCCAACACGATGATCACGGCGGCCCACGCCGCCGCGGACAGAGCCCGTCGCCACATGCCGGGTTCAACGAACACCCATCGCTGACGGTGCCGGGCCAAGGCTCGGCGGCCCGGGAAGACCGTCGATCACGACGAGATCGTGGACCGCTGAAGAGTCGTGGCTCAGTCCATGATCCTGTGCGCTGATGCGCCGCCGAGCGGCGCTGGTCCGTTCGTTGCTCCCGTGACTGTTCGTACGCCCGGCTCTGCTCGGCCGTCGAGGACGCCGCGTCTGGGCGTGCCGGATTCGGCCTCGGCTGACCTCGTCGCTGCGCCGTGGATCGGCGTAGTTAATGAGGAACTCCGGTCGGCGACGACGGCGCTGGTCGCGCTGCAGGCTCGTCCCACCCGTGAGGTGCTGGACCGGGCGTGTGACCTGTGCCGGTCGGCCAACGCCGACGAGCGCCGGCTCGGCGTTCTGGTGCTTGCCGAGCTGCACGACCTCGCCGACGTGGCCGCGGCCGGGCCGGCGTTCGTCGAGGAGTCGATGGAGGTGCTGCTCGCACTCGCCGCGACGGAGCCGAACACTGACGTTCTCGCCGAGGTGGCCCGGGCGTTCGGCTACCGACACGATCCGCGGGCCGTCGAGCCCTTGCTCGCCTGGCGGGGCCACCCGGACGATTCGGTGCGGTTCTACGTCGCATGCTCTCTACCGTGTTGCCGTGCCCGGGACAACGAGCAGCGGGTGGTCGATGCGCTGATCGAGCTGTCCGACGACGAGGACGGTGCGGTCCGCGACTATGCCCTTTTCGGACTGCGCGAACTGGAGGTCGACAGCGCGCAGGTCCGCGACGCCATGCTGCGACGCGTTCGGGACCCCGACGTCAGCGTGGCCGGCGAGGCACTCGTCGGCCTGGCCCGGCTCGGCGATGAACGTGCGATCGCACCGCTGATCGACTATCTCCAGAACCCGGACCCGCACGGCGCTGTTGCCTACGGCCTGGACGCGGCCACAGCCCTCGCCGACCCACGGCTGCTGCCCACGCTACGCGCGCTGGAACAACGCCTCGGTGATCGGCCCGACCTCCGTCAGGCGATTGCGGGCAGCACCGACGGCCGGTAGATCGAACCCACCCGACCGGCGCCGACGCCATCATGCGCCGGTCGGTTGCACCGCGTCGGCGGTCCACACCGATGTCCACCGGTGCAGGTCACGGTGATCGGCACCGATGCAGTCAGATCATGCGTCGTAGCACGGTTTCCACAACATCGACCAGGGGATCGCCTTCGGTTCGCGGGTGCCGCGCGAGACCGAGATGGACGTCCGGCAGCGTGGGCAGGGCGGCCGCGTCGTGGCAGGCCATGACCGGTTCGACGTTCGCGGGCATGAGTGCCGCGATGCCGAGGCCGGCCCGTATCGCGGCGAGGACACTGACCAGGCTGTTGCCTTCGAACGCCACCCGAAAGCGCCGATCGGAACGTTCCAGCGTTTCCAGCACTGAGGTGCGCCAGACGCACGGGTTGGAGAACAGCACCACCGGCAGCGGATCGGCAGCAATGTCCACCCCTTGGCCGATCGCCCAGACCAGCGGGCGGCGGACCGTCCAGCGCGGCGGCCCGGGAACGTCTGTCACCTCGTCGAGCACGAGGTGGAGGCGGCCCGCGTCGTACGCCTCCCGCATCGCGGTTCTGGAAACGCTCAGCACCTCCAGGGTCGTGCCGGGATGCAGCTGGGCGAGGTCTGCGAGGGCCTGCGGAAGGTGGGACGCGGCGAGGTCTTCGAGCAGGCCGACGCCGCAATGACCGCCGAGCGAGCGTCCGGTCTGGATGAGCGCCTGCGTGGACAGCGAGATGATGCGTTCGGCGTATGGCAGAAGTTCCTCGCCGGCCCGGGTCGGCGAGACGCCGGCCTGGGAACGGTTCAGCAGCGGACGACCGACGACGCTCTCGAGCTTGCGGATCTGCTGGCTGAGCGCGGGCTGGGTCTGCCCGAGGGCGGTTGCGGCGCGGCTGATGCTGCCCGCCCGCACAGCGGTGACGAACGACCGCAGCAGCATGATCTCAAGATCCCTGGCCATAAGGAACCATTATGGCAGGTCCAAGCAGATTAGCAGTTTCTATAGCGTGACAGATCATCTAACGTCCGGCGGGTGACCAAATACCGGCAGGTGCTCGCCGTGCCGGGGATGGCGTCGCTGCTGGGTGTGTCACTGATCGCGCGTACCGCGATCACGGCCGACGTGATGGCCCTGACGTTGTATGTCGTGCTGGACCTGGAGCTGAGCTACGCGGCGGCAGGTGGTGTCGCGGCGTCCCTGACGGCCGGGGTGGCGCTCGGCGGGCCGCTGCTCGGCCGCATGATCGACCGGCGGGGGCCGCGTGCCGTGGTGCTGGTCACTGTCGTGATGCAGGTCGTGTTCTGGCTGAGCGTGCCGTTCCTGTCGTACGGGATCGTGCTGGCGGCCGCCTTCCCGGCGGGTCTGCTGATGGTGCCGGCCCAGTCGGTGACCCGGCAGGCGATCGCCGCGATGACGACGACCGGACAGCGTCGGGCCGCGTTCGCCCTCGAATCCGTACAGGGCGAGTTGTCGTACGTCGTGGGCCCGGCAGTGGTGATCCTGTGTGCGGCGACGATGTCCCCTGATGTCGTGGCATGGGGTGTCGGTGCCGCGATCGTGGGCGGCGGAGCCGGGATCGCCTTGTTGAACCCGCCGGTGCGTGCGGAAGACGAGCCGGCGGCTCTCGCGGGCGGACGTCCTCCGCGTCGGGAGTGGTTGGGCACCGGCATGGTTGCCGTCCTGTCTATGGCGTTCGGTACCACGATGCTGCTCAGCGGTATCGATCTCGCCATCGTTGCCACGCTTGAGGAAGCGGGTCAGGTGTCGTGGGCCGCAGGAGTGGTCGCCGTGTCCGGTCTGGCGTCCGTCGCCGGGGGCTTGATCTATGGCGCGTCATCCCGGGCCCTTCCCACGTGGCTGCCGCTCGGCGTGCTCGGGCTCGTGACGATTCCCATCGGGTTCGCCCACGACTGGCTCTGGTTGTGCGGAGCCGTTGTCGGCGCCGGGCTTCTCACCGCCCCGACCCTGTCCGCGGTGGCCGACGCGGTGAGCCGGCTGGCGCCGGCCAGCGTGCGGGGTGAGGCGACAGGTTTGCAGTCCTCGGCGCAGAGCGCGGGTTTCGCGCTCGGATCCCCGATCGTCGGGGCCGCGATCGACCTGTCCTCGCCGGCGGGCGGCTTCGCGGTGGCCGGGCTGGCCGGCCTCGCTGCCGCGTTGGCCGGATGGGTCCTGTCGCACCTTCAACGTCGAGCGACCAAGCCAGACGCCACCTGACCAAGATCAGGTGCACCACTCGGCCGCTCCCCTGCGCGCTCATGCGACCATCCCGCCGCCGGCCGACATCGCGATGCCCGCTCAGCAACTACCAACAGATGGCATCACACCGACGTCGGAAGCCTTGTGTTGTAACGGATAGACGTATACTTGCGGCGGCATCCGAGTGATGAACGGTCTTCCCGTCGCCCGCGTTGCGGTTCCACAACGCCATCTCCAACGCCTCCAACGGCAGATCGGTGCGCAGATGGTTACCGGTCTGCCAGCCGATGACACGCCTGGAATAGCGTCCATGACGAACGCGGTGTAGACGAACCCTTCCCACCTGGGCACGTAGGTGTAGGGGTCGGACCGCAGCGCCTTGCCGGCCGTCCGGCGTGGTGGTTTTCTGCGGCCGACGGCGACTACGGGCGGGGTGGTCGGCCGTTGAGGTCCGCCCGCGAACTAGCGATCCGTACTCAGTCTAGGCCAGATCCGATCGGGGATCACTCGGTTGAACAGCCGTCGTGGGCTGCGGCTTCGCTGCCTAGGCTGGCTCATCGTGACCGATCACTACTGGATCGCACCTGCCCTCGCCGCAAACCCCTCCACCCCGGAGGACCTGGTGCTCTGCCTGGCCGGAACCCACGAAGAGCAGACTCAACTGGCCTTGATCAAGGCACGGCGCTACCTGCCGATGTCGCTGCCGCTCGCCACCGTGCTGTCGGACAGCCCACACCCGAAGGTCCGATGTGAGCTGGCGATCTGCACGTACCTTCCGGACGAGGTCATCACCAAGCTCGCCGCCGATTCGGACCGACGGGTGCGTCTACACGTGGTGATTCGGCCGGAAGAGGTAGTCGTCCCGTTGCACCGTCCGAGGTTGGCCCGCTACGCGCCGGACGAGGCATACGCCATCCTGGCCCGAGACGAGGACAGGTTCATTCAGCGTGAGCTCCTGGACAGCCGGGACGTTCCCGTAGAGATCAAACGCGAACTTGCTCAGCACGCTCATCTTCGCGATAGGGTGCTGCTGCAGTATGGGCAGGAAGCCGACGCCCTGGCGGCGTACGAACGCATGGTGGCTGACGGCGATTTCACGGTTCGTCGTGTGGCGCTGACGAACGACCGGTTCCGGCCCCCGGCGCGGCTGATTCCTCACCTGCTCGGCGACGACGACAACCGCCTTGAAGCCATCAGGCGAATACCGCTCAGCGTCGAACTGGCGCGGTCTCTGGTGGCCGACGCGGATCCTCGGGTGCGTCAGGCGGTAGCGGTGAACCCAGACCTGTCGCGGGATCTGCTTGACGTCCTTGCTGCCGACCCTGATCTCGATGTCCGATGGGCGCTGATCCACCGCCCCCATATCCCGATGGAGGTACTCGACGCCATCGAGCACGAACTTGATCCACGCACACGGACATACCCGGTGGAGTGGCTGTGGGAGCAGCGGCACAATCGCGCGCTGGTCGCTGAGTACGCCCGGTCACGCCACGTCGTCTATCGCCGAACCGTGGCCCGCATGCCGGACCTCGCGGCCGAGCTCGTCGAGCATCTGGCCACCGATGAGGACTACGCGGTGCGGTTGATGCTCGCCGAGCGCAGCGGCGACCTCGTGCCCGTCGATGTGCTCGTCGAGATGCTCCTGACGTGGGACGGCTACAGCGTGTACGAACTGGCGCGGAATCCACGGATCCCGGACGCCGTCGTCGACCAGCTGAGCCGGTCGGAGCAGGTCCGTCATCGCTGGCTTGCGCACTACTCAGGACGCCTGACCGAAGAACAGCGGACCAGACTCGCCCACGACCCGGACACAAAACTCGCCGCGGCGGCCAACCCACTCCCACCGCCGACGCTTGACCAGCTACGCCAGCAGCTCAACGACCCGTCGTCCGACGTCCGGGCCGCCGCCGCCAGCCACCCTGACCTGTCGTCAGAGCTCATCCATGAACTCTTGCGACGGGCGCGGATACCACCCGACTGAGCGTCCAGTCCAGGCCCGATGCCGATGTGGCTTGGGCGCGTCAGCCCTCGGGCCCATCGCCTGCTGGCCGGGCGGGTGGAGCAGCCTGGCAGGGACGGCACGTTGCCGGCAGGCACGTGCCACCGAGCTGCAGCACGGTCGGTGATCCAAGGCGGCCGGATCACGGTTCGGCTCGCCGGCCCGTGTCGTTCGTAGAGGAGCCAGTCGCTATGAACCCGCAACGATGCCGGCCGGCTCCTCGACCTTGAACCCTATGGAAGCCATGCTCGAACAGGTGCCGCTCCGCACCGTGAACAGCGACGCGGGGCGTGCCGCCGTCCCGGGACGCTTCGACTGTGCACGCGAACGGCACCGCTCGTCACGCCCTACCCGCAGTTCATGAATGACGGGTGGGAGATTTGGACCTTCCGGCGGCCCGGACACGCCCAAAGCTCCCACCCGTGATGGTGGCGAGGACCGTCCCGTAGCTATCGGGCGGACGGCGGGTTCGGCCAACCCGACCCGGGCGGCGGCGACGTCGGCGCATACGGACCGGTCTGGCTGGTCGGTGCCGGCCAGCCAAGTTGGGCCGGGACGGTCGGGACCGCCGCACCGGCCGTGTCGGGGTGCGTGGCGTGCGGCGGCAGCGCAGATCCCGGCGACGCACCGAACCCCGGCGACGTCGCGGCCGGGTCCGCCGGCCTGGCCGCGGCCGCCACGGCCAGGAAACTCATCAGCAGACCGACGGCAGCGACGACGTTCAGCACGATCGATGCCACGAAAAACATCAGCCCGATCGACGTCGTCGAATCAGACGACTCCCACATGTCGGCGGCCAGGTACGGCGAGACGGTCATCCAGACCACCCCCAGCACCACGTTGAGGACCGTCACGCCAAGGCTGACCACGGCGAGCACCACGCTGCGGCGGGGCAGCCGTGAGCCGCGGGTCAGGACCACGATCGCGCCGACGACGACGGCGATCAGGACCGGCAGCTCAATGGCGACGTTGGCGAGCGCGAGCACCGCCACACCCTATGACGCCTGGCGCTCAACTCGCACTGGAATCTGTGCTGACCCGCGCCGCACCGGCGCTTCGCGCCGATGCACCTCCCCTGCGCTCCGCCGAAGACCCGCAGTTCGTCGAGCCGGGTGGCCTACCGTCGTCGGAAACCGTGATCGACGCCGTCGCCGCCGTGCCGGGTGATCTGACGGTCGCCGGTAGCATCCCGGCAGGCAACCGCGTCGGCACCGAATGTGCCAGCGGCAATGCCGGGACTCAGCACGGGTGTGGATCCGCTCCGGGTCGGCGGTCACGGTGAAGCACTACGCCAAGCGGTACGGCGTCGACAGGTACACGGCCTACGACGACCTGACCGCGGTCGGGTTCGCGTTGACCGACTCGGCGCAGCAGTGGGCGCATCGCCCATCAACAATCCCCCGCCGTACCGTCGAGCGCGCCACCCTCCCGGTCCACGACAAGTGGTGGATCGTGCTGGACGGTAGGCCGTTCTTCGTTGCGGGCTACACCTCCGGCGGCGCTCCCTACGGCACCTTCGCCGACGAGGTGCCACCAATACGATGATCCGCTTTGACGGCGCCTCGAAGACCAAACCTGGGATATCTGCCACGATCGGCGCGTCTTGATCTGCCAGATACGAATCGATCCACAGTGGACGGACGATCTACATGATTATCGACGGATCAGCAGGTTAGGGTTCGAGTCCCTTCGGGCGCTCAACATCAAGAGGCGATTGAGCTGCGGAAACGTAGATCAGCCGCCTCTCGTCGTCTGTCCACTGTGGACATGTTGTGATCCGGGAGTGATCGGCTGTTCGGGACGCGTCCAGGCCGGTTCGTGCTGGTCGGGGCGTGCCTGTGCCGTCTGGTCTTCGATCTTGGGCGATGCTCGAGGTCGTGGATCGGGTTCCACGGCGCGGAGGGCATCTGACTGGGTTGCGGAGTTCGGGACGGAGGTCCCGGGTGGCGAAGATGTTGCCGGCATCGGCGGCCGAGGTCGCGGGATGCCCGGGCGGCTTGACAGTCGCGGCGCAAGGTTGCATGGTTAGTTACACATGTAGCTAACCAGTTGGGCGGCTAAGCCAACGATGGACGACGACCGACCGATCTTCCTTCAGATCGCCGAGCTGATCGAGAACTCGATCATCGACGGGTCGCTGGTGGAGGAGGCCCAGGTCCCGTCCACCAACGAGCTTGCCGCCTTTCACCGGATCAACCCGGCCACCGCGGCCAAGGGCGTCAACCAGCTCGTGTCGGAGGGAACGCTCTACAAGCGACGCGGCATCGGCATGTTCGTCGCCGGTGGCGCCCGGGCCAGGCTGCGCGAGCGGCGACGGGAACGGTTCACCGAACAGTACGTGGAACCCCTGCTCGCCGAGGCGCGCAAGCTCGGCATCGGCCACGACGAGCTGATGAAGATGATCGATTCATTTGGTGCGGTTGTCGGGAGGGACCTGGGATGACGGCGGTGGTAACCGCACACGGGGTGACCAAGCGCTTTGGTGACGTCACGGCGCTCGACGACGTGAGCTTCGCGCTGGCCGAGCACACGATCTACGGCCTGCTCGGGCGTAACGGGGCGGGCAAGACCACGCTGATGCAGATCCTCACCGGGCAGGCGTTCGCGTCGTCGGGGAACGTGTCGGTCTTCGACGCGCCACCGGTGGAGAACCCGGCCGTCCTGTCGAAGGTCTGTTTCGTCCGGGAGAGCCAGCGCTACCCCCAGTTCTACGCCGTGCGCCACGTCTTTCGCACCGCACGCCGGCTGTTTGCGAACTGGGACGACACGTTCGCGCACGGCCTCGCCGCGGACTTCCAGCTGCCGGCCGGGCGGCTGGTCCGCAAGCTCTCTCGGGGCATGCTGTCTGCCCTCGGCGTGACCGTCGGCCTGGCCGCGCGGGCGCCGCTGACGTTCTTCGACGAGCCGTACCTCGGGCTCGACCCGGCCGCCCGGCAGCTCTTCTACGACCGGCTGCTGGCCGACTACGCCGAACATCCCCGCACCGTGGTGCTGTCCACCCACCTCATCGACGAGGTCAGCGATCTGATCGAGCGGGTGCTGCTCATCGACCGTGGCCGGCTGCTGCTCGATGAGGACGCCGACGACCTGCGCGGGCGGGCGGTGGCGGCCACCGGTCGGGCGGAGGCCGTGGACGGGTTCGCGGCCGGACGCACCGAGTTGCACCGCGAGCGGTTGAGCGGCCTGGTCCGGTCGACCATCGTCGGTGGGCTCGGACCGCACGCGAAGGCGCTCGCGCAGGCGCTGAACGTCGAGCTGGAGCCACTGTCGTTGCAGCAACTCGTGGTCCGCCTGACCGCACCGACGACGACAACGGCGCCGCCAACAACGGCGCCGGCGGACCGGGAGGCCGCCCGATGAAACGCATCCGTGAGGTGGCCCGTCTCCAGATACCGGCCTGGCCGCACATCCTGGGCTGGACGTGGAGCATGACGGCCGTCACATTCGGCATCAACCTGTTGAGCGTCATGGCGAACCACGACCCGGGCGACGGCGTGACGACCACCGGCGGCGTGGCCAGCGTGTACGGCATCGCGATCGGGATGGCCACCGTCTCGGTCACCCAGATCTTCCCGTACGCGCTGGGCATGAGCGTGACCCGCCGGGAGTTCTACCTGGCCTGGTCGCTGCTCGCGGTCGTCCAGTCGATGGCCTACGCGCTGGTGCTCTGCCTGCTGCGCGCCGTGGAACAGGCCACCGGCTACTGGGGGGTGGGGATGCGCTACTTCAGCCTGCCGTTCATGGACGACGCCAACCCGGTGCTGCTCCTGCTCGGGTACGCGGTACCCATGCTGGTCGTGATCCACCTCGGGATCCTGCTCGGCACGGTGCACCTGCGCTGGGGCACCACCGGCGTCCTCGCCAGCCTCACCCTGACGATCACAGCGCTCGGGTTGGCCGCCGCGTTGATCACGTGGACCCGGCAATGGAACGCGATCGGCCGCTGGTTGCTCGACCAGTCCCCCACGGCGCTGCTCGCCGGCTGGCCGGTCCTGGTGGCCGCCGCGTTCGCGGTCGGCGGGTACAGGCTAATCCGCCGTGCCACGGCGTAGGCGCGGCGGGCACTCGGCCGCTCCGGACCACCGGACAACGCGAACGCCAACTCCGCACCCCCGACCCGACCGCGGCGCTGATGGACTCCCAGACCCTGCGCGGTGCGGAGACCGTGCCGCCGGCGACGGCGCGCCGCCCACACGCCGCCCTGACCCGCCGTGAACGCGATGTGCTGGTCGAGATCGCGCGCGGGCGCTCGAACCGCGAGATCGCCCGCGTGTTGAACGTCTCGGTGAAGACCGTGAAGACCCACGTGAGCGCGATCTTCACCAAACTCGGCGTGGCCGACCGCACCCGGGCCGCCCTGCACGCCGTGCGGGCCGGCCTGGTCTGAGCCTCGGTCTGCTCAGCAGTACACGCGCATCCCCACGACCAGGTAGTTCCGGTCGAGACCCCGCTGCTCCCACGCCGGGACGTAGACCGACGTGCCGTTGTCGTAGTAGACCCTGAAGGGGTTGCCGTTGGCGACCGCGAGTTGGTAATAGTCGTGGATCCCGTTGTCGCCGCAGTGGTCCGCGTTCCACCAGGTCGACGCGACTCCCCGTAGCAGGATGCAGGCGCGCCCGCTGTCGCACTGGTTCTTGAAGTACTCGGGACGAGCAGGTGCGGCCTGCGCGGGGGCCGCGAACCATCCGATCGCGGAAGCGGTCAGCGTGGCACACACAAGAGCTTTCTTGAGACGGCCGAGCATTGTGAAGTACCTTCCTGTCGAGTGCCGACCGACGCTAGAGCCGACCGCTTTCACACGTATGCCACATTGCTTTCAGCGGGTGCACCTGCGGGCGATCCGCCCGGGTTTCCGACCGACCCGCAACGCGCACTGGCCGTCCCGCGCAGCATCACCGCTCTACTCGGCCCGAACCCACGCGTGATCGCCGATGACATCTGGGCGAAGCTGCTCTGGGCCGGGCTCAACCTGACGCGACGCCGTCTGCCTGCTCGACATGCCCACCCACAAGACCGGCACCGCCTTCACCAAGCCCGTCGACCCGGTCCTCGGCCAGGCTGTCGACGCGTGGCAGGCCATCCGACCCGCCCAGCCGCCATTCACCGACCGCGAGTCGGCGGGATCGGCAGTGTCGACGGCGGGCGGTTCGTCATAGCCACAGGTCGTAGCGTCCGCTGGCTATCGTGCGGGTATGGAGCTGTTCGCGGTGCTCATGTGCGCGATGTTCGCGGTGGTGCTGCTCGCGCTCGTCGTCGTGCTGGTGGTGGTCGCTGTCCGCAGCGGGGCGGGGCACGGCGGGACCCACCACGGCGGGACCCACCACGGCGGCGGCACCTGGTACTACGACCCGGGCAGCGGCGGGTACAGCCCGTCGCCGGACTGGAGCGGCTCCAGCAGCTCCTGTAGCAGCTCGTCGAGTTCGTGCTCGTCGAGTTCGTGCAGCAGCTCCTCCAGCTCGTGCAGCTCCTCGAGTTCGTCGAGTTCGTCGAGTTCGTCGTGCGGGTCCAGCTCATCCAGTTCCTAGCGCGCCGGGTCGCAGCAGGGCCCACAGCCTGTTGGCGATCTGCGTCACCCGCAGGTCGACCGCACGCTGGCGAGCACCATCTCGCTGAGAGTGGCGCCGTTCGCGCCGAGGCGTCCGAGGCGGACCTGCGGGCCCGGGCGCTGGCTGCGGTCGCCGCCGTCGTGGGCCAACGGGAGCCATGCACGGTGATTGTCGTACCCGGAAAGATCGTCAGCGTCGTGCTCTGAGCCGGGTCAGGTCAGCGCGGATGAAGCGTCAGACTGATCCGCCGGGCAACGGGTCGGAGCCCGGCGGGCGCCCAGTTGCGCGTCCACGTCGGACCACCCCTTCGGCTCCCGCCACATCGTTGCGCAGTAGCGCGACCACGGGTGCAGGGTGATCGCCGTCACTCGACCGATGAGTTGGCCGGGCGGGGTCAGTCCTACCCACGAACCATCGACAACGGAGGTCATCGTGGTACAGGAGATCGTTTCATCGACCGGCAAGATCCAGGGATTCGGCTCGGCCCGGGACCGGTCCCGGTGGTTGGCCCTGGGCGTGCTGTGCACCGGAACACTGATGATCGTCCTGGACGCCACGGTGGTGAATGTCGCGCTACCGGCGATCCAGAACGACCTCGGCTTCACCCAGTCGAGCCTGGCCTGGGTCGTGAACGCCTATCTGATCGCCTTCGGCGGTCTGCTGCTGCTCGCCGGCCGGATCGGTGATCTGACCTCGCGACGGGGCGTGTTCCAGATTGGCCTGGCGGTGTTCACGGTGGCGTCGATCCTGTGCGGCGTGGCGCAGAGCCAGGCCATGCTGGTCGTCGCGCGGTTCGTGCAGGGCGTGGGCGGCGCTCTGACCTCGGCCGTGGTTCTCGGCATGATCGTCACCATGTTCCCCGAGCCCGCGGAGCGGGCGAAGGCCATCGGTGTCTACAGCTTCGTCGCCTCCGCCGGCGGCTCGATCGGCCTGCTCGCTGGTGGTGTGCTGACCCAGGCGGTCAACTGGCACTGGATCTTCCTCATCAACGTGCCGATCGGTATCGCGACGGCCGTCGGCGCCCAACGCCTGCTCCCCCGCGACCCTGATGGCGCCGCCGGCCGCGGCGTGGACGTTCCGGGCGCGGTGCTGATCACCGCTGCCCTGATGCTCGGTGTGTACACCATCGTCGCACCGGCGGCGGAGTACGGCTGGGGTGCCGGCCGCACACAGGCCATGGCCGCCGTCGCGGTAGTGCTGCTGGTCGGCTTCGTAGTGCGCCAGGCAACGGCCGCGTCGCCGCTACTGCCGCTGCGGATCTTCCGCTCCCGTAACGTCGTGGGCGCCAACCTGATCATGGCGCTGGCCGTGGCCGGCATGTTCGGGATGTTCTTCCTCGGTGTGCTGTACCTGCAGCGGATCCTGGGCTACGACGCCCTCGGTACCGGTCTGGCGTTCCTGCCCACCACCGTGGTGATGGGAGCCCTGTCGCTGCGGTACTCCGAACGGCTGATCACCCGCTTCGGCGCACGGGCGCTGCTACTGCCCGGCCTGGCGCTGATCGCCGCGGGCCTGGCCTGGTTCGCCCGGGTACCGGCCGAGGGCACCTACCTGCTCGACGTGCTGCCGTCGGCGATCCTGCTCGGTACCGGTGTCGGAGTCGCGTTCCCCGCCCTGGCCACGCTCGCCATGTCCGGTGCCACGCCCAGCGACGCCGGTCTGGCCTCAGGACTGGTCAACACCACGACCCAGATCGGCGCCGCGGTCGGCCTCGCCGTTCTCGCGACCGTATCGGCGACGCGCACCGGCAGCCTCACCGCGCACGGCGCGTCGACCGTCGCCGCACTGACCGGCGGATACCGGTACGCGTTCGGCGTCAGCGCCGCCCTCGTCCTCGCCGCCGCCGTCGTCGCCGTCACGGTCATGCGAGCCGACCGCGGGCCGGCAGCCGCCGCGACCGCCGACGAAGCCGACCCGTCCGCGGACCCGACGCAGCCGGTTCTGTGCGAGGTGGCCTGACCCAACCACTCCCGAGGCGCCGCCGCTGTCACCAGCGGCGGCGCCTCACGTCCGCTCAGCGTCCACCGGTGCCGCCCGTGGGGCGCACGCCACCGACGGCACCTGTCCCTCCGCCCGCCGCCGTGCGGGAGATCGTCCGCTACGCCCCGGAATAGAGGTGGCAGCCGGACGCGCGGGGCGGACGTTCGTCCTCTCCGACCGCGAGCACGCGGCCCGCTTCGCCGTGCCCGGCTTCGCGCTGGCCGACCGCCTGCGCACGGCCGATGGCGCCGACCCGACCGCCCGGGTGGTCCAGGCCTACTGAACCCGGCAGCCGGGCCGACCCTCACACGTTCTCCACCGTTCCTCCGCATCGCGTCGTTAGCGTCGGCACCGTGGAGCAGCCGGGACCGGCGCGGTCGACGATGGCGGGACTGTGGGCGTTCACCGTCGGCGGACTCGCCATGGCCATGCTGATGTTCCAGCTGGAACTGGCCTACCACTGGTCGGATTTCCTCGGCATGCCCGAGGAACAGTGCGCGAACTACTACGGCAACGGCAACGCCGGCCCCTTCGCCTACACGACCTGGGAGTACCTGTTGCCGTTCCTGGCCTTCGTCTGGGTGATGTCGGTCGCCGTCGAGCAGGGGCTCGCGTCCGCGCGCGCGAACCGGGGCGGGCACGGTCAGGTCGTGCGCGGGGCCTTGGCGCTCGTCGGTTCGATCGTTCTATCCTGCTGGCTTCCGTGCGGGCTCGCCGTGACGTGCGGTTAGCCCCGACTCCCCATCCACCGAGTCGATCCGGATGTGCCGCAGGTCGGACACCAGGCCATCGACGCCCTCAAGATCACACCGCAGTCAGCTACCACAGTCCACAAAGGACACCCGCCGCGACGCCGACCACAGATCAGCGACAGAGCCCATTTCCGTGAGCGACGACACGCTAATCGCTACTGCCCTCGGTTTCCGGTTGGCTCTGAGGCAGGAGCATCTGCGGTTCGCTCGTGAGCAGCGGACCAGCATCTACCTCGACCTGTTGACCAGCGTGCGCCTCGAGAACTGCTTCGCGCAGAGGTCGGTATCGACCGGCACCAGAGTGCCCCGGCGAGTTGAGGAACGCCTTGCTGACCCGGAGCCCGGCTCAGCCGTGGAGGGTCACCCGCACGCGGGAGCTGAGCGGCGGGCTGGTTATGGCGTATCTGTTCCGCAGTCCACCGTGGAGCGAGGGCAGGCTCAGTGCGTCGCACCGCTGCAACAGCATTGCCAGCGGGAGGACGCCGGTCGCGTACGCCATCTCCTCCCCCGGGCACTTGCGCCGGCCCTGACCGAACGGCAGGTGAGCCGACCGCTCCCTCGCGGTGAGCGGGTGCGCCAGCAGGTCGGGGTCGAAATGCCGCGCACCCGGAAAGTACCGGGGATCCCGGTGGGTCGCGTACGGCGAGATCATGAGCTGGTCGCCTGGGGACACGGCGGCGTCGCCCAACCGGTCCGCGCCGACGACGTTCCGGAAGAAGATCCGGAAGGCCGGCTGGTAGTGCAGCACCGTCTGCCAGAACGCCCGCAGCCGTGGCAGGTCCGCGGTGTCGGCCAGCGTCGGCGGACGACTGCCCACCACGCCGAGCACCTCGGCTCGGAGCCGCCCGAACGACGGCGGGTCCCTGGCAAGGTACTTCACGGCCCACGCCAGCACCGTCGCGGTGCTGTCGAAGCCCGCCATGAACAGGGTGAATACCTGGTCGCGGACCTGCCGATCAGTCAGTCCTGTCCCGGTCTGCGGGTCGCCGGCGAACACCAGGTACCCGAGCAGGTCATCCCTGGGAACGGACGAACTGCGCCGGGCCCGAATCATGGAATACACAAGGTCGTCGAAGGCGGCCATGGCTCGCGCGTAGCGGGCGGCGCCGGGCATCCAGCCGGGCAGGAACAGCTGCCCGGCCAACCCCTCGAAGACCGACTGGGCCAGCCAGGCGATCCGACCGGTGTCGGCAGTCTCGCCGAACAGGTACTCCACCAGCGTCTCGATGCCCAACTGCTTGAACTCGTCGAAGAAATCCACCGGACGGCCGGGGTCGAACCGCGCCATCCGCCGCTGCCACAGGCGCGAACTCAGCTCGGCGACGGTTGACATATTGGAACGCTGGAACGCCGGGCCCATGAGCTGACGCAGCGTCCGCCACAGCGCCGGATCATTGACCGTGAAAAGCCCCTCCCCGCCCGCGCTGGCGATCACGCCGTACAGCGGTCCTGCCTTGTCGTAGTTCTCGGCGTTGGTCACCAGCACCCGCCGCACGTGCTCCGGATCGCTGACGACCCAGTAGGCCCGCCTTCCGGGCACCGGCAGCCGAACCAGACCACGGCGCCTGACGGCGGCGCCGATGCAGGCGTTCGTGACCGCCGGAAATACGACTGTCGGCCCGAAATTGAACGCAGCGAACCTCCCGCGCTTGCCCGGGACAGGACCTGTCGCCATGAACGGGACGTCCTCTCGCACAAACACAGGGGCGGACGCATACGCGCCGTCAGTGTAAGCGCGTTCCGCGCGCCGAAGGCTCACGCGGTCGGTCATGAGATGAAGCCAGTTGAAAGTTCACGGGTGTCTGACTAGTGTTGCCGCGCCGGAACCTCGCCGACAAATCGGGAACCCAGCCATGTCTGACCGTCTGTCACCGGCGGTCGTCAGCGCTACCACGCGCCACCACACCGGAATCGACATAGAAAGACGTGGATGGATGATCGGCTGTTGAACCGACGTCCAGCGGGTCGATGATCGGCATTTACGATTTGGGGCGTGCCGACGTGGGAGCAACTGGACGAGCTGAGCCGTCTGCCGGACCCGTCCACCCTGCTGTTCGAGACGCGGTCCGGCGCGCCGGCGCAGGGCGAGCCAGGCCGCTGCGAGGCCGTCGGGCACTGGTCGTTCCATGCGGGCCGGGCCGGCTACACGGTCACGCCGCTCGACACGCGCTCCGGGCACGGCAGTGCCACGTACTGCGGTGACGTGGATGTCGACGGGCTGGTCTACCAGGTGCACCGGGGGCCACGCCGACGGATCGTGCAGGCGTGGGCAGACAGTCAAGGAGCTTGGCAAGGCAGGTTCGTGCTCGCCGACGCGATCTGGGCGGTACCCGTTGCGCCGCAGCCGGAGCCGGTCGACTGTCCGTGGTGCGCGGGAGGCCCGCCGGACACGCTGCGGCTGGCCGGTTCGGGGCCGGTTGAGGGCATCTTCTCGGTCTGGATGGCCGAGTACGCCGACGGGTCCGGACGCGGGATCGTGATCCAGCACGACCCCGACGACGAGCCATACACGGTGTGCCTCGAGCCCGCCCACAGCGTCCTGAGGGCTGGCCTGCGCGACTGGACGCTGTCCGACGACGAACTGGCCCTACGGTTCACCGCCCACGCCGCCGCCCAGGAACTGGAACTAGTGGTTCTGCCTGTTAATTCGTCGGTGTTGTGTCGGGTAGCCAGGCGGTGGGGTCGTTGAGGTAGAGGCCGCAGGCGCAGTCGAGGGCTTCTTCGGGGCTGCCGGCGGTGTATCCGTTGGGGAGGGCGGAGTTGTGGTAGCCGTCCTTTGAGGCCAGGTAGATGGCGAACCCCCAGCGGCTGGCGGTGCCGCCGTAACGCAGCCGGCACAGTGGCAGGACTTGGCCGTCGGGTAGGTGCCCGTCGATGTAGGCGAACTGGCCGTGGAAGCGGACGCCGACGCGGGCCAGGGCGGGCCAGCGGTCACGGGCGTGTCGGGACAGACGCTGTTGCAGGCTGCTCTTGGTCGATGCCGGTGGTGTCGCCACCGGCTCATCTTGCCTGGTTCAGGCTGCGACCGCCGATGACGGGATCAGCAGTGGCGCGGCCCGGTGGGCGTCGATCCGTTGGATCAGATCGTCGAGGTCGGCCCGGGTGAACCGCCAGTTGAACGGGCGGGCGGCGGCGTTGTACCGCGGTTCGAACGCGGTCAGCCGCGCCGCTAACGCGTCGAGGTCGGCGAAGTCGACCGGTTTGATGACCTTGCGTTGCAGGACCGAGAACACGATCTCGATCTGGTTCAGCCAGCTCGCATGGACCGGCAGGTGGACCAGCGTCGCGGTCGGCCACGCCGTTCGCATCCGGTCGACCGAGGCTTGCCCGTTGTGCGAGGAGCCGTTGTCGACGATCCAGAACACCCGTTTCGCCGACGCATACGGCTCAGTCGTCATGACCTGCTCCGCCAGTTCGGCGAACGGGACGATGCCGGTCTTCGGAGCCACCCGGCCGATCAGCTGCGCCCGGTGCACGTCATAGGCGCCGAAGTAGGCGAGCGTGCCGTGCCGCTCGTACTCAAACTCCACCCGCCGCACCCGCCCCGGCCCGGCCGCGAGCTCGGGGTGGCAGCGCGAGAGCGCCTGAAGTTGGCTCTTCTCATCCGCGGAGATCACGAACTCGTCGGCGCCTAACGGTGAGTCGTCCCAGATCCGCTCGTACAGATCCAGCACCCGGGCCGCCTTGGCCGCGAAGTCAGGATCGCGCGGGAAGATCCACGACCGGTGCCGCCACGGTCTGATCGCGTCTTCGGCCAGCCAGCGACGCACCGTCGAGGCTGACACGCTCACCGCCAGGCCCTCCGCCACCGCCTGGGCGGCCAGCTCCGCCGAACTCCACCGCGACCACGGGAGCGGATCAGCCACCTGCCGCGCGGCCGGTGGCTGACAGGCCATCGCCTTGACCCCGGCCACCACCTCGGCCGGGAACCGGCGCGGCCGGCCCGACCGTGGCCGGTCCTTCAACCCGGCCAACCCCTCGGCGACGAACCGTTTACGCCACTTGCAGACCGTGTCGACGTCCACACCCAGCCGCTGGGCGATATCCACATTCATCACACCGTCGGCCGCCAGCAACACGATCCGAGCCCTCTGCACCAGCCAGAACGGCGCGGTATAACCGGCCACCGACGCTTCCAACACCACACGATCGGTGTCAGATAGCACCACCACGAACGGAGAACGACGAGACACCCCAGCCCCCGCCACCAGCGGACACATGAGGGCTCGGCGCTTCCCCACGCCGAGACCAGATCATCAACTTACACCGATGCAATTACCGGCAGGACCACTAGACGACGTGGATGGTTGGCTGCGGGTCCATCTCGCGGTCAAGCCAGCCGCGCGGCGTCAGCTCCGGGCCGGCCTGGAGAAGATCCTCCCTCCGTCCACCTGAACCACGCACCTACGGGCGCCAACGGGTGCCTCTTTCGCGGCAGATCCGCGTACTGCGGGTGGATGCTTCCGGGCTTCGCGGATCTTGCGCTCATCCGGCAGGATCGGCCCGTGGACTGGAACGAGTTGCTGTGGCATACCGAGCGCCGCCTCGGGATGTACGTCGGCCGTCTGCGGTACGACCGTGCGTATTCGATGGTGACCGGATTCGACCTTGCGCGCGGGCAGGGTGACCTCGCCAGGTTCCAGGTGTGGATGGCTGAACGTCACGGCGACACCGCCCTCGCATGGCCCTCGCTGGTCCTCAAGGAGGTCTTCGGAAACCGGGCCGGTGAAGAGTCGCTCCGGACCGACGAGGACCACCAGATTGCCATCGAGCACCTCTGTGAGCGCCTACGCGAGTTCCTCAACCTCCCCGAGAACGACCCTCGATAACGCATACGGTTGGTGCCAGAACTGGATGGCGCGCGCAGCGCGGCATGACAGGATGTTCGGATTGTCCGCAGCGGCCCGTGCGGCGTTGTTGAAGGAGTGTCGCGGATGATCGAGGTCCACCCCGCGGTGGCGGAACGCTTCGATGACGTTGCCGCGATACTCGCACCGAGGAACCCCGACGCTCCCAGTTGCTGGTGCCTGAGCTACCGCGTGCCGAACGCGGAGTTCCACTCACTGCGCGGCTCGGCACGCCCGTCACGCCTGCGACGTTACGCCGAAGAGGGCACGCCGCCCGGGGTTGTCGCATACGTCGACGGCGAGCCGGCCGGCTGGTGTTCGGTGAGCCCACGCGCCAGTCACCACCGGCTCAACCGGTCGCGGACGATCCCGACGATCGACGACCTGCCCGTGTGGAGCATCGTCTGCCTGGTCGTCCGCGCCGCGTTCCGGCGGCAGGGACTCGCCCACCACCTGGTGAGCGGGGCAATCGACTACGCCCGGTCTCAGGGAGCGCCGATGCTCGAGGCGTATCCGGTGGATTCGCGGGCCGGCCGGATCAGCGCATCGCTCGCCTACGTCGGTACGACGCACCTGTTCGAGGCCGCCGGCTTCACCCGTGTCACGGAGACCACCTCGAAATCCGGCGGCGCGATCCGCTGGCTCATGCGCCTGGACCTCACAAACCACAGCTGACCAGTGAACCCGCCGGCACGTTGTGGCAGTACGGCGTCGAAGTGCTCGACGAGCCGATCGGGCATGGCCTCGTATCGCACGATGACGGCCCCGAGCGGGTAGGTCCGGACGGTGACGGTATGCATGCCCGGGCCTCGTGTCTGGGATTGCCGGTCCGAAACGTCGAGCGCCCGTGGGAGCGGATACAGATCGGACCCGGCCGGCATGCAGACGGCACCATCACCGGCCCGGCGTACTCGACGATGTGCCGGTAGCGGTTCGCCTCGACTTTCCCGCCATGCGTGACATGGGCATCAGCGATACGAAGTTCCTCAGACCACTCGACTGATCGGGCCCGGATGCCGCACCGGATCGCGGCCAAATGGATCCGGATGCCAAGATCGCAGTGCGGCACGGGGACGTGTACCGCGGCCGCCCTTCCGTGACAGCCGAAGCTGACGACGTTCCCCATTCGTTGCGCCCGGATGCAGCAGTTCGGACCCGGGCCGCGTTCAGTAGGGCATGGGAGAACACCGGCGGGGGAGGCGACTCGATGGACGCTGAGATTCGCCATGACTTTGTCACGTACGTCCAGGCGCGTTCCCCGGTCCTGTTCCGCATGGCGATGGCGATCACCGGACACCGCGAGCAGGCGGAAGATCTCCTCCAGATCGCGCTGATGCAGGCGTTGCGGCACTGGTCGCGGATCCGCGGCGACGACGCCGACGCGTACGTGCGTCGCATCATGTACCGGCAGTACATCAGCTGGTGGCGCCGGCCGATGCACCGGCGGGAACTGTCCACCGATCGTCTTCCGGAATCACCCGCAGGAGGTGACGAACCCGCCCGGGTGGACAACGGCCTGGCGTTGCACGCGGCGCTGCGCCGGCTGGCCCCCAAGTACCGGGCGGTGCTGGTGCTGCGCTATTTCGAGGACCTGCCGGATGCCCAGATCGCCGAGATCCTCGGCTGCCGGCTCAGCACGGTGCGCAGCCAAGCCGCCCGCGCGCTGGCGAAGCTGCGCACGCTCTGCCCGGACATCGACACGTTGACCCTGGAGGAGATCCGCTGATGAACACGACTGTGCGTGAGGTACTCCGCGACGTCATCTCGCAACAGAGCGATGCGGTGCCACCTGTCGGCCTGGTGGAGAAGGTGATCAGCCGTTACCGCCGACGGCGCACGATCCGCGCCGCGTCGGCCGGCGTCGCGGTCGTGATGGCCGCCGCCGTCGCCGTGCCGGTGGTCCTCGACGCCCGCGGTACCCGCGAGCCCACCGCCGCGGCATGGACCGGGAACAAGGTCGTCATCACCTCGCTGAGCGGCGCGAGCCGACCCAGTTCCCCGTCGGATCCGCCCGTCGATCCGAACGTGGGGATCACATGGGTCGCGCTGCTGCTCAACCCCAAGACCGGCAAGTACGACGAGCTCCCCCAGGACTACATGGGCGTGGTGCCGTCGCCGGACGGCAGGTTGGCAGTAATCGGCGCCTCCACGATCCGCCGTAGCCGTATCGGGGTCCTCGACCGGGCCAACGGGCAGGTGCGCTGGCTGGACGTCGAGGCCAACATGAATTCGAGGATCGCATCCTGGGCGCCCGACAGCACCCGGTTCGTACTCACCAGAGATCATCAGGCCGTTGTCGTGGACGCCGCCACGCTCGCTACCACCCCGGTGGCCCCGGTGCCGTCGATGTTTCTGCCTATGGGTGGGTCGTTCGTCTGGTCGCCGAGCGGCGACCGGCTGCTGGGCACCGAAGGCGGCACCGTCTCTACCGCCGAGCCCTTTGTCCACCTGAATGAGTACGACCTCACCGGCAGGTACCAGCGGACTCTACCGGTACATGTGCGGGTGGACAGCAGCGCGCAGTTCTCCCCCGACCACGATCGCATCGCGCTGCTGGATTACGGGGACCCTCGGTCGACGCCGCTCACACCGCAGGCCCGGATCGTCGACGCGGCGACCGGTGCCGAAGAGCTCCGCACGGTGCCGCTGCCCGCCTCGACCTATGAGCTCGTGGCCTGGTACGACGCGGATCACCTGGTCGTCGCCGTGAGAGACGCCGGGGACAACGGCCCCGTCGCAGTCTCCCCGAAGGCGTCCGCGACAGCGTCTGCGAAGTCCTCTGCGACGGCGTCTGCGAAGTCCTCTGCGAAGTCCTCCCAGACGTCCTCTCCGACGGCGTCCCCAAAGGCCGCCCTGAAGATCGTCCGGATCGCGGACGGCCGCGTGGTCCACACCGTCGATCTGCCCGGCGGACTCGACTTCGACAACATTCTGCTGGCACCCGCCGCCGGCCTGCCCAAGGCCGCGAGGAAGCACGCGTTCTGAGATTGACACGACCAAGCCCCTGGCCGAGCCCTCCGGTGCCCGCGCTGATGCGGCGCCGGAGGGCTCGGCCCAGCCGGCCGATACGCCGAAGGGTGGTCACTCGGAAGGGATGTGCAGAATGATGCCGTCGGTACCGGCCACCGGCGGACCACCGGTGAACCGCGATTGGATGACGAGAATAAACCGGTCACTATCGCCCAATACTTCGCATCACCAACCGGTGCTGCTTTTTGCTGCCCAGTGCCGCGCAACGCCACATCAGAATGCTAGGTCCTGCCCTGCCCGTGCCGCCCAGTGCCAGAACCGTCGATCACCATCGATCACCCAACCGGGTCGCCACCCGGCGCCCGGCCACGAACGACAACGTTCAACCAGCCGCTCGTGACCGGTCTCGGCCACCAAGCGTCGCCTTCCTGGCGGTCATCGTTACCTGCAGGGACTGCAGCCTGGGCAACTGGAGTCGACCGTGCTTGCCAGCCACCTTGCTGTCCGCGGCTGTGCGACTGTTCTCGACCCGCCGGTCGCGAATGGTTGACCGTGGTTCAGTAGACCGCCGGTGGACCGCGCGCCCGCCGCCGGGCAGGATGAAACCCCGGGCCGTGGACGGGGAGGTCGTACGGGTGCGTTGGCCGTTGGTGGCGGCCGTGGTCACTGGCTGGCTGTGGCAGGGGCCGTGGGCCGTACTGGTGCTGGCGGTGTTCACGGTGGCGTCCCTGGCCGCCGCGTCGGCGCCGATGTACGAGGAGGCGTCGGACAACGCGGTCTTCGTGAAGCGGCGGGCGGCGATCGCGCCGGCGGCGAACCAGGGCGAGGACGTGGCCGTGCGGGTCACCGCGTCGGAGTCGCCGAACAGCGCCGACCAGCAGGTGGCGGTGCGGGACCTGCGCGGTGTGCGGCACCTGTCGGAGCCGACGCTCGGCGGCGTGTCGGTCGGGATGGAGTCGGTGCGGCCGAAGCGGTGGGAGGCCACGGTGTCGGCCGGCGGGCGGACGACGACGGCGCGCCTGCTCGCCGCGACGGACCCGGCCAGCCGCCTGGTACCGGTCGGCGCGGTGACGGGCGAGGGCGTGTGGCTGCCCGAGCAGGTCGCCACCGACATCGGGGTGCACGCCGGCGATACCGTCACCTACCGCGTCGACACCCTCGGCGCGAACCCGGACGGCGTCGCGGTGCCGGTCGCCGGCGTCTACGCCACGGCCGGCAGCCGGCTGCCGGCCGACCCGCCCGGCGGCATCCGGTCGTGGGCGCGGGAGCAGCGGGACTTCCCCGGCGACCCGCAGGCGACCACGCTCAAGGCACATCTGCTCATCGGCGACATCGACACGATCGAACGGCTGGCCAAAGCCAGCGGCGACCGCATCCTGTGGTGGGCCGACGCGCAGCTCGATCCCGGCACGACGCTGGCCCAGGCGCGCACGGCCGCCCGCGAGGTCGAGGAGGTCCGGCGTCGCTACCTGGGCCGCATGATCGACGTCAGCCCGGTCACGCCGCGGGTGGCCAGCGGGATCGCGCAGGTGGTCGCCGACGCGGCCGGCACGGCGGAGGCGGTGCAGCGTCGCTCCCGGGTGGCGGGGTGGGCGGCGCTCGTGATCGGGCTGGCGTCGGTGCTCGCGATCGGCCTGCTCGCCGTGCGGCGCCGGCGGATCGAGCTGCGGCACAGCGTCGGATCCGGGCTGTCGCCGACCAGTGTCGGCGCGCTGTGGTTCGTCGAACACCTGGTTCCCGCGGTGCCGGCGGCGTTCGCGGGCTGGGCACTGGCCCGGGCGCTGGTGGAGCGGTTCGGCCCGCCCGGTGCGGTCACGGTCGCGTCGCTGCGGCCCGCCCTGATCGCGGCCGGGATCGCCGCGCTCGCCGGCCCGGTGACGGTCGCGGGGGTGGCCGCGGTGTCGGCGGCGCGCCGGGTGCGGCCGGCCGTGCCGGTCGCACCCCGCCGGCCGCGGCCGTGGGGGCTGCTCGTCGTCGTGGCGGCGGCGGTCGCCGCAGTCGGGATGTGGGGCACCACGCAGGCCCGGGGCATCGACCTGCTCGTCCCGCTGCTGGTGTTCGCCGCGGCCGGGGTGCTCGGCGGCACGCTGGTCGTGCGGCTGGCGTCCCTGAGGAGAACAACGACCACGGCGGACCGCAGGCCGGCGGTCGTCGGCTGGCTGCTGCGCCGCCGGCTCGCGGCCGGCGGCGAACGGGTGCTGACGGTGGTGCTGCTGGCCACCGGCCTCGGCATGCTCGTGTTCACGATGTCGGCCGTCGACACCATCGGGGCGAACATCGACGACCGCGTGGCCACGTCGGCCGGCGCCGCGGCGATCGCCACGATCCCCGGTTCCCACGTGCTCGACGACCAGCCGGTGCAGCAACCGCCGGAGCCCGACCCGCAGGAGGGGCGGCCGCCGGAGGGGCTGGTGCCCGGCGTGCGCACGCCGCCGCTGCCCCCGCACCTCACGCTCGTCTGGCGGATCGACGCCTACACGCCCTACGACGAAGGGATCCGCGACCTCGTCGTGATCGAGCCCGAGTCGTTCCTCCGGGTCGCCGACTGGGGCCGCGGGCCGGACCTCGCCGCCGCCCGCGACGCGGTGCGGCGCCTGGCCGGCGCCGACCCGTCGACCTGGAAGGTCCCGGTGATCGTGGTCGGCGACCCGTCGCTCGCGCGGGTCGACGACGTGCCGGTGATCCTGCCCCGGTGGGGCGGGCAGCTGCAGGTGATCGCGCGGCTGTCGGCGTTCCCGGGGTTCGGCAACCGGACGATGTACATCGTGCCGGGCGCGGTCGTGTTCCCGCACATGGGTCGCGACGATCCGCGGCTGCGGCCGACCGGCGGCCCGCCGGTCTTCGTCCGCACCGAGCTGTGGAGCTCGCAGGGGCGGCGCGGCATCGACGAGGTGATGGCGCCGCGGTCGATCGAGGCCACCCTGGTTTCGACGAGCGAGCAGTACCGGCAGCGCGCCGACTACGTGGCGGCGCGCCAGTCCCGCGGCTACGACCTGGGGGTGGCCGCGTACCTCGCCCTACTGGCGATCGTCGCGCTGGCGCTGCACGCCGACCGGACGGCGGTGGCGGCACGGCCCGGTGACCTCATGCTCGCCCGGGTCGGGGTCGGCCGGGCAAGGATCGTCGGTGCGCGGGCCGCGGAGCTCGTCGCGCTGGTGCTGGTGGCGCTGGCGTGCACGGTCGGCGGGCTGGCCGTGCTGGGTCCGATGGCGGCGCGGCTGCTCGACCCGGTGCCGGAGCAGGTGCCGGTGCTCCGGTTCGGCGTCCCTTTTGCCGCCGTGGCGGTAACGGCCGGTGCCGCGGTGGTGGCTGCGGCGCTGGCGACCGGGCTCGCGGTGGTGCGGTCGTCGGCGCGGGAGGAGGAGGCGTTCCGTGGTGACGGCTGATCCAAGCTGCTGACCGGCGTGGGGCTGTTGCAGCTGTACCCGGCCCCGACCGGGGCGACGCAGGCGCTGCGCGGTGTCGACGTGGACGTGCGACCCTGCATCGATCACGCAAACGTCCACAGTGGACACGAAACAGCCCCAACCGGTCAGAGCTGCCGGGCCAGAGCCATGATCAAAGTGCGCCGCCAGGGACTCGAACCCCGAACCCCGCGGATTAAGAGTCGGCTGCCTTCGATGTCTGGTGATGATGCCTGAGCATACCTGGGTCTCCCCAACTGGGCCGGTTGTCGGCGCGAGGCGTAGCGCGGCGAAGCTTGCGGGGGTGGAACGGTCCGTCCTGGCGGATGCGGTTCAACGGCAGCGGCTCGTCGAGGGCGCCAGACTTGGTGGACAAGGAGCAGGTCGGCGATGATCATCTTGTTGCGCCGGGCGCTCTTCTCGTTGTCGTCGCTGTTCATGTTGTGTTTCCCCGGTTCCGTTGGTGGAGCGGGGGTCCGGGAAAGGGATTTGAAAGTCGCCGTCGTTACCATGCCCGGCATGTCATTTGCTCATCGAAATCAGCCCATATTGATGCAGGTGCTGGCCGCCGTGGTTGTCGTGGTAGCGGCGTTGGCTCGAACGGCCGGCCCGGATTGGCCAGGGCGTCCAACGCCCAACCGAGACGGTCCTCGTTGAGCAGGTCGGCACCGATGCCCTAGACCTCGTCCACCGCCCACGCATGCGCCCACCGGCGCCCCGAGCGCATGACGCGGTCCGCGCTGTCGGCGAACGCGGGAACTCGCTGCTCAAGAGCACCTTCAAAGCGTTGCGTAACACCATTCTCTGCCCTGGGCCATCAGCCGGATTACCGCAGCAGCCCTCGTGATACTGCACATTGAACACGGCCGAACCATTGAAAGCCGTCACCTACCAGCCTCCACAATGGACGCCGTTGCCGCTTGGACGACTTATCTGACTACCTATCCGGTCACAGTGGCTTTGCTAAAGCTCTGCGCCCGTTGTTGCTAGATTCTTCGCCCGTCCGTTTTGCCGACTCTGAGGATGATCAATGAAGCGACGTCAGCTCTTGCGCGTGGCCGCGGTCGGCGTGCCTGCCGCAGCACTCGGTGGGATAACTGCCACCTCATACGCTGGATCGCGGCCCACGGCGAGCAGCGACGAGCCACCGTCATGCGCCCCTGACACAGGCCGGGTCATCCAATGGGGTGCCAACGCCCCGGCGATACCGGCGGACGCGCTGTCCGGAGTGACTGCGATTTCTACAGGCGGCTCGGCCAACGCCTACAACCTGACGCTCAAGAACGGACGAGTGAGCATCTGGGGTCACTTCCTGCTCCAGGATCCGACCGAGCAAAGGCTCTCCCGAGTACCGGTGGCAGCCACCAAAGATGTCACGGCGATAGCCGCAGCCGGTAACCATTGCTTGGCACTCCGGGACGGCGGGGTCATCACCTGGGGCGGTAGCCATGACCGAACCGAGGTGAACAGGGTGCCCGAGGAATTGAAGTCGGGTGTCACCGCAATCGCCGGCGGGGTAGGCGGTGGGCCTGTCTGCCTTGCTCTCAAGAACGGCGGCGTCATCAACTGGGCCGGCGACGCACCTGTTCCCATCGAAGCGAGGTCGGGGGTCGTTGCGATCTCTACCGGCCAGCACTGCCTTGCTCTGCGGGAAGACGGTAGCGTGATCACGTGGGTGCGAAGTGGACTCATCGACCCGGCCCCGCCGAGTTTGTTGACCGTGCCCGCTGAGGCGAAGTCCGGCGTCACCGCCATCTCCGCCGGTGGGGGCTTCAGCCTCGCGCTCAAAGACGGTGGCGTGATTGCCTGGGGCGACAACAAGTACGGTCAGATCGAGGTCCCTTACGAGGCGCAGACGGACGTGGTCTCGATCTCCGCGGGAACTTATGCGAGCATGGCGTTGACCGCCGGCGGCAAGATTGTGGTGTGGGCGTACAACGCCTATGGCCAAATGGACATTCCAGCCGAGGCTCAATGCGGTGTAAGTGCTATTGATTGCCAGTACGTCTGCCTGGCGCTGGCCTGACCGAATGCTGCTCTATTGCTCGGTGTTGGGTTTGGACTGTAGGGGCTGACGGGACGTTTGACCACGTGGGGGTTGACCGGGTCTGCGGCGGGTGTTGCGGTCTTCGAGGCATTCCGGCGTTATGGAACGCACCCGGAAACGTCGTGGCGGAAGCCACCAGCACGCTTGACGCAGTCTTGGTCAGCGCTGCGCCGTTGGCGTACTGGGCGAAATGCTCGATTGCGGCCACAGCATTGCGGTCCGCAGCCGCGCAGAGGGGCTGGCACCGCAGGGGCCGTCGTTCTCGTCGCCGCCTGTGTATGCCGGGTGGGTCCACCGTCGTAACGGCCATTCAGGACGCCCCCGGTGAGGTACCTGCCGCTGTCGCAGCCGACCGCCGCGGCGGGTGGGTGGCGCCGGTCGGCCACCCACCCGGGCGTCGGAGACTGGCTATTTGCATCGGCCGCCGGAGTTGATGCAGGCGGCGATGCGGGCCATCGTCTCGGTGGAGTTGACGTTGGCGAAGTCGTTGTGGTCGGAGAACGGGTTGTGGTTCTCCTCGGGGAAGGAGTCGAGCTGGTACTGGCCCTTCTTCTGGATGCTGCGCGGAATGTTGTAGGCGATGGTGATGCGTAGTTGCGGCACGGCGACGGTGCCGGTCGGGCAGTCGCCGGTGGCTGCGTCGGCGACCTTGAGGTGGTCGCGGTGGTTGGCGCTGTCGGTGTTCTTGCCGTCCCAGCAACTGGCGAAGTTGTGCACGCGCATCACCTGGCTGCCGGCCGGGCAGATGACGTACTTATCGGACAGCCGATCGGTGAAGCCGCTGCACGTCCAAGTGGCGCGGGCGTTGGCCGGTCCGCGGCTGGTCGGTTTCGCGTCGCCGACGATGGCCTTGAGGAACTTCGGCATAGGCACCACCCGGCTGACGGCGTTGCCGCGGTATTCGATGGTGACGCTGGCCGGCCGGACGATGCCGCCGACGTTGCCGGCAATCTCCAGGTTGGGGCCTTCCACGCCGGGCAGTTCGGACGCGGATGCGGACGCGGCAGGCCCAGAGGAGCCGCCGCTGGGTGTCACGCCGGCGGCGTTGTTCAGCGCGCACTGCGCGAAGGACTCCAGGCCGGTCGGCCGGGCGGCGTTCCGTCCGATCGCGATCGCGATCCGGTCGAGCGTCGCGACCCGCTTGTCCCGGAGCGGTCCGAGGATGGCGTTGCTGACGAAGTTCACTCCGCCCTGGCCCTGGGTGCTGACCAGTCGCTGGTTGGCTTCGGCGATCTGCTTGTCCAGCAGGTCGAGGTTGCGGTTGACCTCGTCGAGCGCCTGCGCCGGAACGCCGGGGAGCTTGTCCCGCACCGTCGGACAGTTGACCGTCGGGGTGACGACCAGAGGCGTGGCGGCCTGGCCACGGGATGTGCGGTGCGTGGTGTGTCCAGCGGCGCCGTCGTAGCTGAGGTCGCAGTCGGCCAGCGACTCCAGGCCGGTGGGTCGGGTACCGTTGCGGCCGATCGCGATCGCGATCCGGTCGAGGGTGGCGATCCGCTTGCTGCGCAGCGGGCCGAGGATCGCGTTGTTGACGAAGTCCGGCCCGCCCTGGCCACGGGTGGCGGCTAGCCGCTGGTTCGCCTCGGTGATCTGCTGGGCCAGGAGAGCCAGGTTCCGGTCCACCTCGGGACGTGCCTGCTGCGGTACCGCGGGAAGCCGGCCGGCGACCGCGGGGCAACTGACCGTCGGCGTCCCGGACAGGTCCGGCACCGCCACGTTGGCTTTTCGGTTGATCCGCACGACGGGCCAGAAGTACGACGACTTGTCGCCGTTCCGGCACGTCGTGTCCGATTCTTCCAGGCTCGCATCCGACGAGTCGGCACTGATGGACACGTTCCCGACGAAGTCATGGACGTGCTGGGCGCCGTTCTTCACGCCGGGCTGCGCGACCGGATTGTCCGGGCTGAACTTCCGGTTGCCGTTGGTGCCGCAGTCCACGGTGAACACGCCAGCCGACCCGGTGGGCTGGACCTGTGGCGCGCGCACGTTCGGCGCGACGTCCTGGATCGACACGAACGACGACCGTGGCGCGGCCTCCGCCGACGCTCGCGCGTTCCAGACGCTGGTCGCCACCCCGGCGCCGGCCACCCCGACCGCGACCAGCACGACCAGTCCCACCCGCAGCTGCCGGGGATTGATGTGTACCACTCCGTAGCTCATTCGCTGTCACCTCGCTGTGGTGTTCCGTGCCGGCCGGGCACGACGGCGGCATCCGGGGATACGCGGAACACACCTCCACAGACGACGACAACGGAGTCCGTCATCGATCTGTAAGAACTTCACCGATCCGTGCGTCCGTAAGGATTTCGTAATACGAGCCGCAACCCAGCGTCCACCGAATGGCGGAGCTCCACGATGGACAACACCTCGAACCCCTGCCACCGGAGTCCCGCCCCCGCAGCATCGTCCCTGCCTGTGCGAGACCGATGGATGCGCCATCACCTCCACCCGGCAGCACAACGGTCTATGGGCCGCGGTGAAGCTTCGTCCGTGTGAATGGGGCCCAGATGTGCGCGACTTTGGGGCCGAGCCCCAGAGGGTGGTGCACGCACGCGTCCTTTGCCATTGAGGTGTGTCCTCGTGCCAGCAATCTCTGTCCGCCGGGTAGAGACGATCGGCCTGTAAGCGGGCAGGTCGAGGCTGACGGAGATGACTTCGACACGGTGATCCGAACGGTGATCAGATCCAGGGCTCCAGGTTCGGCAGGCGGGACAATGCGGCGGGGAGCCCGTCCAGGCGGTTGTGGCGCAGGTCGAGGTGGACCAGGTTGGTCAGATCGCCCATTGACTCCGGCAGCGTGGTCAGGTTGTTGCGGGGCGCGTCGAGATGGGTGAGGTTGGCGAGTTTGCCGATTGACTGCGGCAACGTCGTGAGTTGGTTCAGTTTCAGGTCGAGACGCCGGAGGTTGACCAGACCACCGAAGGACTCGGGCAGTGCGGCGAGTTGGTTGTGGCGGAGGTTCAGCTCGGAGAGTCCGGTCAGCGCGCCGAACGAGTCGGGCAGCGTGGTCAACCTGTTGTCGCGCAGCTCGATTTCGGTCAGGTTCGTCAGGTCGCCGATCGACTCGGGCAGCGTGGTCAGCTCGTTCCGCTGCAGGTCGAGATGGACCAGCCGGGTGAGCCGGCCGACGCCGTCCGGCACCGTCGTCAGGTCGCCCCCGGACACTTCCAGATGGGTGAGCGAACGGAGCTCGCCGATCCAGTCCGGCACGGTACTGATGCTGAGGTAGGCGAGGCCGGGCAGTCCGGCGATCCACTCCGGCAGTCTGCCGAGTGGGTTGAAACGGAGGTCGAGCCTGGTGAGCCGGGTCAGGTTGCCCAGGATGGCAGGCAGCTCGACGAGGTTGTTGTCGAACAGGTCCAGGGAGGTCAGGTTGGTGAGCTCGCCGAGCCAGGCGGGCAGTTCGGTGAGCTCGTTACCGCTCAGGTCCAGCTCGGTGATTCCGGTGAGGCCGGCCATCGAGCTGGGTAACGTCTTTCGGCGCAAGCCGGACAGGTCCAGCTCGGTAGCGCCGGACGCTCGGGCCGCCTCGATCCGGGCACTCATCGACCTGCTCTGACCCATAGATTTCCTCCTCGATCAACTGCCGTCGTGGAGACCGGCGGTCAGCTCCACGGCGCGGGTTCTTGGGTCCTGATTACTGGAGGCGCGAGTGGCAGACGAGTTCCCGGCGTACGTGGTCCTACGCTCGGCGTTCGGCACGATCAGCACGTGACCGTGGTTCCTCGGCCACCGCCGCGGCGAGATAAACGCGATGGCCAACTCGTCGCGCCTCACGACGTCGTCCTATTTCCGGCGTTCGTCTTCGCCGCCCGCCACCAGCCAGGAGAACGGGCACACATAGTCAGCCGGCGCGTGGTAGAACATGACACCCACCCCTTATGACCGGCGGTGAATAGAAAGCCGAGCGGCCACGGTAGCTTCCAGACCCGACCGGGGTCGAACCGGCTGAGTCCACCCACTGGGTCCCGAAGTGACGAACACACGATCCTGCCGCCGACCGGTGGGACCCGCGCTCACCAACAAAAAGGGGTCCCATTCTTACCGACGCAGCCAGCGGTGGTCGTCGTGCTGCACGACCTCGGCCTGGCCGCCGCGTACGCTGACCGCGCCTACGTCGTGGCCGACGGCCGGATCCGCGGCGCCGGCCCACCGGCCGAGGTACTGCCCCCGCCCGCGCACCGGAACACCCCTGGTCCTCCCAGGGCTGCTGACCGACCATTGAGGCATGTGGTTCCTCATCGGGGCCGTCGGGATCGGAGCGTCAATCACCAGCGGCCAGGCGCTCGGCGGCCTGTGGCGCTGGCTGATCCTGCGCCGCCTGCCGGTCGTCACTCCCGCCGAGTTCGCCGCGGCCGAGCCGGGCACGGCCGTGATCCTGACCGGCGAGACCGCCACCGACCCGTACCGGCAGTCCCATCAGGTGCTGCTCTACCACTACACCGGCGAGGGCACCTCGGAGACCGTGACGGAGTACCCCGCCCACGGCGACTCCCGCCTGCACGGCGACGACGGAGCCGCGGTCGACGTCGACCTCGCGATTCGCCGCAAGGTGCTCTTCCCCGGCCGGCCGGCGATCCTGACCGTCAGCGACGGCCCGCGAGAGGACAACCCGCAGCGGGGCAGCACCGAGCTCTTCTTCCGGGACCTCGTCACACCGGCCGACCACCCCGCCCTCGCGGTCGGTCGGGTCAGCGCCGGGCGGGACCGGCTCGAGCAGTACGCCCCGCAGAGCGGCAGCGCCATCGGCGACCTCGCGACGCTGGGCCGCCGAGACCGCATCAGGTCCGCCTGGCTCGGCGCCGGCGCGCTGCTGCTGGCCGGTGTGCTCATCCTGCTGATCAGGCTGTGACCCCCCGGATGCGGCTACCGCAGACCGATGATCGTGCAGCCGCGACCTCCGCCAAAGGTCCTGGGGAACTGGCATTGCCCTGCGTTGACCTGTGATGAGTCGCCGCAGTTGAGTGCGCGGGCTATGCGACGTCGCCTACGCAGTGGAGTCAGCACTGGCGGGCGCCGACGGCCATTTGGTCAACCCGAGTGCGGACAGATCCGCTCTGGCTCACCTGCCGGGCGTGAGAATCGCGGGGTGGCTATGGCGGTGGAGATCGCCCAGCGTACCGATCGGTGGGCACGCTTCGCCGCGGTCGCCGTTGAGGCAGAGACTGACGGCAGCTGATCGGGTGGTCGCGGTGGAGTCGTCGGCTGACGATGGCGTCGGCGTGCGGCGGGAAAGCCGTCTGCGGCGCTTGGGCGGCGGTACGGGCGATGCCGGCCCGCGACCATGGCCCGCGACAATGCCTGCGGCTGACGGTGGCCGAAGCCTGTTCCTGTCCGCCGGCGACCCGAACGGCCCGGCGTACTCGTGGATCGGCGGTGCCACCCGGGGGGACCGGTGACACCGCCGACGTCCCGGTTACTTTCCTGTGGTGCGGGTGGACCAGAGAGCTTTGTTCGCTGTGTCGTAGACGACCACGTTGCCGTCGTCCTGCACGAGCACGAACGACGCCCCGGTGCCGTCCGTGCCGGAGGCGAATACCGCCTTGTTGTCGGGGTCCTGGACGACGAAGTTCCCGTCGTGCTGCATGACCGCGCGGGCACCGGTGCTACGGGCCGTGTTGCTCGACCAGATCGGCCCGCGCTGCGTGTGCACGAGTACCAGGTTGCCGTCGGTCTGCTGCTGCAGCCTGTACTGGCCGTTGCGCGACACTCTGGACTGGCCCGGCCGCATCGTCTGGCCCTTGGTGAGCTGGGAGATACCGTTCGTGGTGGTGCCCCAGATGCCCTTGTTGTCGGCGCTGCGGATCACGGCGTTGCCGTCGGTCTGCATCATGAAGATCGAGCCGGGGCTCTTCGTGCCGCTGACCCAGATCGGCTTCTCGTCCTTGCTGTACACCACGAGGTTGCCGTCGCCACCCATGATCGTGTAGGCGCCGGGGTTGCCGTGGGTCTGCGACGACCACAGGGGCTTCTTGGGCGACATCTGCTCGACCACGAGGTTTCCGTCGAGCTGCTGCGACAGCCGGTACGCGCCGTCAGCCGAGGTGCGCGTCTGGCCCCCGTGCAGTGCCTGGTCGGGGTAGATCTTCATCGATTGCACCTTGGAGGCCCAGATGCCCTTGCCGGCGCTGTCGTAGATCACCACGTTGCCGTCGTTCTGCACGGCAAGCAGCGTGCCGCGGTTCTTGCCCGTGGCCGTGTAGAAGGTCGGTTTGTCGTTGGCCGCGCGCACGACCAGGTTCCCGTCGGCCTGGAACTCGGCCCGCCCGCCGGGGTTGTCCGCGGTCTGGGTGGACCACACGGGCTTGCCCGAATCGAGGAGCACCAGATTGCCGTCGGCCTGCATTACCAACTTGTGCTGACCGTTCGGGGAGGTCAACGCCTGACCGACAACGAACCTTGTACCAGGCGTGACCTTCGACGTCACGCTTGCGGCCGGCTGGCTGAGCGCCTCCTCCTTCGGCGTCTCCTCCACGGCGGGTGCCTGCCCGGCGGCAGCGGCCCCCGGCCCGTTGTCGGACACGTTCTTCACCTGCGTCCTATTGGCCTCCG
This sequence comes from Virgisporangium aurantiacum, assembly GCF_016863635.1. Lineage (GTDB taxonomy): Bacteria > Actinomycetota > Actinomycetes > Mycobacteriales > Micromonosporaceae > Virgisporangium > Virgisporangium aurantiacum. The sequence continues at coordinate 77,548 of NZ_BOPG01000077.1, forward strand.
GACGCAGTCCGTCACCCGAGACCGCGAACGCCACCCCACCCGCGGAGGCGATGACCGCTGCGGCACCGGCTGTAATCAATATCCTCGTTCGTGCCTTCAACTTCCGCTCCCCGCACATTCGATCGGTTCCCGGCCGCCGAGACTACGCAGAGCCACTGTCATTCCGCTGTCGTCGTGACCACGCCGCCGCTCCCGATGCCGCAGCGTGGGACGGTCTCCGCCACCGCGTCCTCCACGAATTCCCCGACGTGAATACCGGCAGCACGTCGGGGTCGGTCAGGTGGCGGCGGCGCTGCCTCGGCGGCGAGGAACGCCGGATCGGCCAGGTAGTGGGGGCAATACAGCCGTCGTTACTGCGGCCGGGCCGCAGCTCGAGCCTGGTTCGACGCTGTACGGCAGTGCGACGCAAGCCGCCGGACCGCTTCACATCTGAGAATCTGCGGATCATGCTCGGGCGAATGGCGGTCCTCAAGCAGCCGTCGTCCACGTGGGTCAACCTGTAGGGCGAACGTCAGCGTCTCACCGCGACCATCGCCACAGTCGACCTTGACCGCGCCGACCTGCTGCCGGCTCGCGTCAGATGAGGATGTGTCGTTGGGTTCGAGGATCGGGCGGCCTCGGTAGGGGAAGCGCGCGAACGCCAGGCTTTCCGATCAGTTCCGCGGCGGCGGCTTCACGCCGTAAGACTTACACGGATACCTACTGTCGACGGTCGGTCGTCGCGGTACCGGCTGGGACGGCGGGGGTTCGAGGCCATTTCCAGGCGGAGCGCAGGATGAAGGCCAGGAGCAGCACCTCGATTCCGATGGAGAGGCCGTAGAAGAAGGCCCACTCCCAGCTCGCCCCTGCCGCGTTGACCACCGAGTAGGGGATGTAGAGCAATGCAACGACGAGGTTCGTGGTGCGGTTCACCCGGGCGGGCAGCGTCATGGAGAGCATCACCATCAGGGCCGGGATCGCCACGGACGCGAGCATCATGGTCAACAACGTCGGGCTGATGTCGAACTCAAAGACGACGCCAGCCAGGATGTTGTCGATGACGCCGGGCTTGTAGAGGTGGAAGTGGTCGACGTAGATGTAGAGGAACATGAAGCTGGTCCATGCGGCGGCGAGCTTGGCCTGCACGGGGATCGGCGGGTTGTCGAGCAGGCTCGGGGTGTTCGTTCGGATGGTCATCGGTGCTTCCTTCGAGAGGAGCGGTCCGTCCGCCGGAGTGGCGGCAGATCTGGGCGCGCATATACGCACGGGTTGGGTCGTTCTCGTCGGTCCGGTCGTCAGACGGTGACGACGAAGGCTTCAGCTGCTGACGGGTGAACCCGGACAGCACGCGCGCTGTGACGATCCGACCGAGGGGCCCGAGCCAGCGGCCGCCGCGTCCGCTGTTGGGGATGAGGGTGCCGCCTGGGCGATCAACTTCGCGGTCGCCGAGCGGCAGGTCCGCAAGCGGCCCCGCCGTGATACCCCCGGCGGCGCCGGTCCAGCCTGACCATGCACCACGAGAACGACGGCACCACACGCTACGCAGCCCAGGACTCGACCAGGCGGCCCTCCACGGAGTCCTCGCCCGCGTGCGCGACCTCGGCGCCGCCCTCATCTCGGTCGCGACCGGACGAGGCGCACGCCGGTCGCGAGCAGCCAGACGAGCCCGGCGGCGAACCCTAGGAGCCCGACGAAGAGCAGCGGGGAGCCGTCGGCGATCGCGAGGTTGCCGAGCCCCGCGGCGAGCAGCAGGCTCCCGCCCACCAGGCCCAGCAGGCGCTGCCAAGCCGGAGTCAGCCCGCTCGCGTGCGCGGCGAGGGCCGCGCCGATGAAGGTGGTGCCGAGCGTCGGCAGCGCCAGCGCGAACGCCGCCGCGTGAACCTGCCAGACGAGCTCGAACTCGGGCGTCGGCTCGGCGAGCCCGCCGGCGGAGAGCGCGAGCCCGATCTGCAGGACGTTGACAAGCACGAAGATGGCCGACAGCGTCGCGCCAGCGGCCAAGGCGAGGCGCGACCAGTCGGCGCCCGCTCCGCCGCGCCGCTCCACGAGGCCGTGCAGGCCCGTCACGAACACGAGCAGCAGCGGCAGATACAGGGCCACCAGACCGGACGCGATCGCGACCGCGTCGCGGTTGGCCGCGTAGTACGCCAGCACTTCCTCGATCGGAGCGTCGAAGCTCGGCGCGCCCGTTACCGCGAGCACCGCGTTCTCTATCACCACCGACACCACGAACGCGATTGCCGCGGCGCCGACGATCCGGCCTCGAACGAACCAACTGCGGGCTAGCGTGGTGGCGGTGTTCGGCGTGTTCGTTCGGATGTCGCTCATCGTTTCTCACTTCCTTTCCGCGCCATTCGTTGGCGCAGGAATGGTCGGAATGCCGTTTCGGAGGTTTGTTGGGCTGTCCGTTGGTTATGTGGAACAGATTGCTGGAGCGGCCGCATGCGCCGCTACGAGCCGAGGTCGATGGCGGCGGGCCGAAGGTCTACACCTCGGGTTCGACTTTGGTCGGATGCCGTGGGGCCCGACCCGGCCGTACGCTTTGATCATGATGGCCCCGGCGGACCCGCAGGATCGGAGCCCGCTACCGGCGGGCGTGATCAGCGATGCTGACCACGATCCGGTACGCCCGGCCGGGCGCAGGGTCCGCGACCGGGTGGTCGACGCCGCATGTTTCCTGCTGGCCGTTGGCGTGGTGGTGCTGACCCTGGTCGACAGCCGCGCGCAGCACATCGCGCCGGTCCCGCTCACCGTCGACCTCGTCCTCGGCGGCCTGTGCAGTCTGGGGGTGTGGCTGCGCCGGCGCTGGCCGGTCGGCCTCGCCGTGGTCGTGGGTCTGGTCAGCGTCTACGCGACGTCCGCCGCGGGCGCGGCGCTCATCGCGCTGTGCACCGTCGCGGTGCACCGGCGGTTCGCGGTGGTCGCCCGGATCGCGGCCGGGTACGCGCTCGTACCGTTCCTCACGCTGCTGGTCCGCCCGGACGTCCCGGTCGGACCCTGGTCGCAGATCGTGCTGGGCGTCGTCTTCGCGTTCGCGGTGCTCGCCTGGGGCATGTTCGTGCGGGCCCGGCGCCAGTCGCTGCGCGAACGGGCCAGGCGGGTCGAGGCCGAACAGGAGCTGCGGGTCACCGAGGCCCGCCAGGGCGAACGCAACCGGATCGCCCGGGAGATGCACGACGTGCTCGCCCACCGCCTGTCCCTGCTGAGCCTGCACGCCGGGGCGCTGGAGCTACGCCCCGACGCCGCGCCCGACGAGGTTGCCCGCGCCGCCGGGGTGGTCCGCGACAGCGCCTACCAGGCGCTGGAGGACCTTCGGGAGGTGATCGGCGTCCTCCGCGCCGGTGTCGACCGGTCCGACGAGACGCCGGAACGGCCGCAGCCCACCCTGGCCGCCCTCCCCGACCTCGTCGACCAGTCGCGGCGCGCCGGGATGACGGTGCGGCTCGACTGCCAGACCGATGCGCTTGCCGCTGTGCCGGCTGGTGTGGGGCGCAGCGCGTACCGGATCGTGCAGGAAGGGCTGACCAACGCCCGCAAGTACGCCCCCGACGCCGAGGTGGCCGTCACCGTCCGGGCGACCCCGGGCGACGGCGTAACCGTCGAGATCCGCAACCCGTGCCCGATGGGCACCGGCGGTGGTACCGCAATTCCCGGCGCCGGCATCGGCCTCATCGGGCTCACCGAACGGGCCGCCCTCGCCGGCGGACGCCTCGAACACGGACCCACCCCGGCCGGTGAGTTCCGGCTCTGGGTCTGGCTACCGTGGCCTACCCTCTGATCGCAGCCAGGGTCGGTCCGTGGCCCGGCTGGGCAGAGAGAAGGAGCCCAACGTGAACGCAGCGGTGCGGGTCCTCGTCGTCGACGACGACCCGCTCGTGCGGGCCGGCCTGGCGATGGTCATCGGCGGCTCACCCGACCTGACCGTGGTGGGCGAGGCCGGCGACGGAAGCGAAGTAGCCGCCGCCGTCGACGCCTACGCCCCGGACGTGGTGCTGATGGACATCCGCATGCCCACCCTCGACGGCCTCGCCGCCACCGAACAGCTGCGCGCCCGACCCGACCCACCCGAGGTCATCGTCCTGACCACCTTCGACGCCGACGAGCACGTCCTGCGCGCGCTGCGCGCCGGGGCCAGCGGCTTCCTGCTCAAACACACCCCACCCGCCGAGATCCTGCGCGCGATATCTCGGGTCGCGGCCGGCGAACCCATCCTGTCGCCGACCGTGACCCGACAGCTCATCGCCCACCTCAGCGACACCGGCGCCGCCGCCCGGCAACGGCACGCCACCACCGCGCTGGATCAGCTCAGCGGACGCGAACGCGAGGTCGCCATCGCCGTCGGGCGGGGCAAGTCCAACGCCGAGATCGCGGGCGAGCTGTTCATGAGCGTGGCCACCGTGAAAGCCCACATCTCCCGCATACTCACCAAACTCAATCTCAACAACCGTACCCAGGTCGCCCTACTCGCCCACGACGCCGGCCTCACCAGCTGACACCGGAAGCCTTCTGGCCCCCGCCCGCACCCGGCGTGGGCGGGCGAGCGGACCCGCTGGCCGGCGAGCCGGCCAACCCCTCACCGCCAGACAGCTCAGGCGGGGGCCATCGACCACTTGCTATTGCCCAACTTCCGCACATCGGCCATGAGTGCGCGTCGCCTGCTTGGCGGCACCCACTGCGCCACGTCGCCGATTCGATCATGCTGGGCAAACTTGACTTTCACGGCGGGGCCGGTTTGTGGTCTATCACGGCTACCGATCCTGAACGATCGGGTGTGCCCGGTTTGTCGGACCAGCGTTGTCGCCGTCTCGGTCGTGCCTCCGCCCGGCAGGCCGGGGGACGTTTCGTTCTACCGCAACCTGGCAAACCTCACTTTCGGGATCAAGGTCAGCCAATGAGGCGGGGGCGATGGAGGACAAGGCGAAACCACAGAGGAAGAGCGAGTCCGGCCGCTCCGCGTACCTGAAGATCTGGTGGATGCGCTTCTTGCTGCCTCCGATCGCGCTGATCGCGTGGTGGTACTTCGCAGCTACCGTGGTATCGGCATACCACCTCGCGAAGGAGGGCGTTGTCGTCTCCGGCGAGGTCACCGAGACCGAAACGGGCCGCCGTACGGACTACATGACCCTCCGATTCACCACGTCCGATGGCAGGCAGGTCGAGGCGACGGTGGCGGCGCCGAAGAGCTGCGGTATGAGTCGGGCCGGCGACACTATCAAGGTCCGGTACCTGCCCTCGGATCCGCACGTGGCCCAGGACGCCTGTGACTCGGCGCGTTACCGCTTGTCATGGGTAGCATTTCTGGTGGCGGCCGTGATGTCCGCTGTCAGTGCGCAGGTGTGGCGTCTGTGGCTGCGGCACCGGAAGTCCGGCCGCCTACCGACGGAATATCAGATCTGACCTGAACGCGACCGAGGCGGTCTCAACCAGGCCCGGGAGTCGGCTCCGGTTGTGCCATATCGGCTCGGCCACGATGCCTTCCTAACGCCCGCGCACTCACATCGGCATGTTGGCGCAGCAGAGCAGCGCCGCGTGGCCGAAGCGGCCGATGTCGATGTGCTTCAGACGGCTGGCGCCGGGTCGGCGCTCGGGCACCCTCGAACGCCGCCGAGCGACCGGTAGTGGACGGCCACGATCAAGCACAGCCGAAGAGCCGGACGCCATCCTTGCGGGCCAATGGCTGTCCGGCTCCTTCACAGATCCTGCGGTGCCGCCCAGCGCTGCCCTCCTCCTTCAGAGGGTCTGAGGTACAGCCTCAATGCGGGGAGTTCGTCCAAGGATCGGTGGTCGTTCAGCCGCGGACGGTTTCGGCGGTAAGCAGGTCGGGCCGGAAGCCGAGTTCGACGATGATCTCTTCGGCCTGAGCGATCGTGATCGGCTCACCGTAGTCCGAGCCCAGCCACACGTTTCGAACCGGCGCCTCGCTGTCGCGCCACACACCGGTTCGCAAGTCGAGGTGGCTGCCCGCGTAGATTCGAGGAGCCTCGTTGTCGTAACGGAACAGCGTTCCCACGCGGTCACCCTCGGACCGCGAGTAGAAGCCGTTCCCGTGGCCGGCTATGTCGAATTCCACGATGACCGGCCGCACCGGGACCTCGTCGCCTGGGAAGAAGGTCGCCCAGAACAGATACCGATGCCTCACCCGGTCACGCAGAATCAGACGGCGGACCACGCCGGCCATCGTAGTGTGGAGGCCTACCGTTCCCGTGGCGCCGACCGAAAGACGATCCCCGCCCTCACACTCCGTAGCGCACGACCAGCGGCTAAATGAGGGCGGTGAAGTGATCAGAACGGAGGGCTCGGATCCCATCCCTCCGCTGTTGAGCGAGTCTCTGCGCTGATCGCGGGGCCAGCCAGCTCAGCGAGGGCTGCAGGATCCTCGTCCCGTCCGAGGATGCGTTTGGCGTGGGCGTGGTGGCCGCGGTCGGGATCGTTGGCCAGGACTTCCTCAGGCAAGGCCGGAGTGCGGGACAGTGGCTGGCGAGCTCCGGTGCGTCGAGGACGTGGGCTGCCGCGATGATTGCGGACCTGCGAACGCAAGTTGCTGCCCGATCGGGTCGGATCCGACAGCAGCCCGGCGACCCGGCCCTTGTCGAGGCCGTGGGAGTGAACCTGCGCGTCGGGCGGCTCCAGCGCATGCGGCCCGATCGTGTCCATGAGCAGGTGGCCCGGCAGCTGCACGGCGAGCTGCCGTACCTGGCCATTGCGAGCGACGGGCGTCGCTAAGATCTAGGACCGTGACGAGTCCGATCGAGGCGGCCATGCAGCTGTGGCGGCAGCGCCGCGTCGTCGAGGCCGAGCAGTTGCTGGTGCGCGAGCTGCAGGCAGTCATGGCGAAGCACGGCCGCGGCAGCGCGCGGTGGGCGGCGGCGCTGTCCGATCTGGGGAACCTGCTGATGAACTCCGATCAGCTCGATCGCGCTATCGACTGTTTTCGCAACGCCGCCGACGCGACGAAGGCGTCCGACGACACCCGCAAGGATCACCTGACCTACCGCCTCAATCTCGGCACCGCGCTGCAGATGGCCGGCCGCCTCGATGAGGCCGAAGCCGTGTTCCGGCAGGGTGTTCAGGGCCGGTTGGCGTTCTACGGCCGTGACCATGCCGGCTACGCGTTCGGTCTCGAACCGCTGGCCGAACTCCTGCTGCAGCGCGGCAACGCCCGCGAGGCCCGGCCGGTCGTCGAAGACGTGGTCGAGAACTTCCGGCGCAACTCCCACGAGCGGATCGCCCCGGCCGTGGCACTGCGAGCGGAGATCGTTGCGGCGGAAGGATCCGACGACGCCCTGTTCCCGCATGTCGATCAGCTGTCCGACGACCTGGTCGAGGAGCTCGTGAGTTCGGTGATCAGCCGGCTCGGCGTGGGCGATCCGGCACCATCGAAGGCCGTCCTGCGCGGCCTGATCGCGATGCTGGAGGGCCGTTTCGGCCCAGATCACCAGGCGACGCTCAACGCACTGTCCGCGCAGGCGAACTTTGGCGGCGACCTCGGTGATCACACGGAGCGGATCGAAGCGATCCAACGCGTCCTCGACTCCTACGATCGGCAGGGCCGCTCGGAGGATGCCATGATGGCCGCCCTGGGGCTGGCGATGGCGCACAACGACTCCGGTGATCCGGACGCGGCCCTGCGCACCTACGGATCTGCGTACACGCGCGCCGACAGCACCGGCCGGCCCGAGTTGCGAAGCCAGGTGCTGCGCAACTGGGGCATCGTGCTGCACGTCGTCGGCCAGCCGGGCCCGGCCGAGCAGCGGCTCATCGAGGCGGTGACGCAGGCCCGGCAGAGTACCGACCGCGACACCCTCGGCTGTGCGCAGATCGCCCTCGGCGTGTTCCTGCAACACGAAAACCGGCTCGCCGACGCACGGCCGGTGATCGAGGAAGGCCTGTCCGTCCTCGATCCGGTACACCCCGAGGCGATCATCGGTCGCAGCCACCTGTCCGCCGTCATCGACGGCCACACGTGCGGGTGCGGCCACCTGAGCATCACCATCGAGGACGCATTCCGCGAGTTCGTCCTCACCAAGCTCCCCCCGGACCTCCTGGCCGACCTCTCCGTCACTCTCGAGGACGACGATTTCAACGTCGACGCCCACCTGAGCCGCGAGCCGACGGAGGAGGAACTGGAACGCCTGAACGGCGTGATGCAGTCCGCGCACGCCGAGTTCCGCCGGCGCATCTCCCCCCGCTGATCACCGACCCGAGAGAGACAAGGATGGCGACGTATCCCGATTGGCAGAGTGCTCATCCCAACCCGGTGTCGGCCACCACACAGCAGTCCACGTGGGACTCGTTGACTCGAAGTCGTACCGACACCTCCGTCGGCGGCCGTCCGAAAAGGACGCCACTGTTGCCTGCGGGGTGCCACTTCAAGGCGACGGCGTGATCCGGCGTGCTCATCAATCGATGGTCTCGCAGGGCTGGAGCGACCAACCACGCCACCACGCTCGTGTCGACGACAACAAGCCGCTACGCTCAGCCGACATGACTCCCGAGGTCGAACAGCTCCGCGCGGCGCTTGACGGGCTGCGGGCCGGTGTCCTGAAGAAGCTGGCCGGCCTCGGCGAGAGCGACGCCCGGCGTAGTACGGTCGGCTCCGGCACCAACGTGGCCGGGCTGGTTCAGCACCTCACCTACGTCGAATCGCTGTGGTTCGAGGAGATCACCGCCGGCCGGAAGGCCACCCGAGGCCAGCGGTCGATGCAGATCGATCCTGCGGTCTCAGTTCGGACCCTCCGGGCCGAGTACCGTGCCGCCTGCGATACCAGCAACGAGATCATCGCTGCGATCGGCGATGCGGACGCCCCGGTGACCCGCAACGGGACGACCCGAAACTTTCGATGGGTGATGCTCGCCGTCATCGGCGAGACCTCCCGCCACGCCGGGCACGCCGACATCATCCGTGAGCAGATCGACGGCCAGACCGGACGTTGAACCGCTCGCCGGCCCAGCAACTAGTTCAGCTGTTCTCCTCGATGTATTTGGCTGGGTCCTTGTCGGCGAACGACAGGCCCCGGCCCTGCGGATGTTCCCCGAAGAAACGCAGCCAGCGTGCCCCGAGTTCGAGGCGCAGTTCCCGGCTTGCATGCTTACGGAAGTCGGGGAGCACCTCGTCCTCCTCCTCGGCCAGATGCTCACTGTTCTCGGTACGCGCCTTCCACACCCCCTTCCACCAGCCGTCCGAGCCCACCGGGTGCCTACCCGCCTCGTCGATCCCGTCCCGGATCTTGTTGTGGTCGCGGATCGCGTCGTCGGCCTCCTCCTCGGCATCGTCACCACCCGCGTCCGTCAGCAGGTGCGGGTAGAGGATCTCCTCCTCAGCATCGGCGTGGATATCGAGATGCAGCGCGAGCGGCGTCCAGATCGCCTCCAACTCCTGCGGCGACCGCGCGTCGTCCAACCGGGCAAACCCGACCCGGAACCGGTGGTGATCGTCAAGGATCAACGCCGTGATGTCATCCATGACACACACGCTAAGGCCGAACACCGGCCCACGACCACCAAGCCTCGCCCACCCGCACACCCGATCGTCGGCATGTGCGCGCACCTGCCTCTTGGATTCCCGGCCGGTTCACGGTGACGTACGCTGCTGTCCTTGTGGAGGTCCTGGTCGCCAGTCTGATCGCCGTCGCCGGAACCCTGTTGGGTTCCGTCACCACCTACTTCTTCCAACGGCAGACCGTCGAACGCGCCGAACGGTTCGCTCGTCAGGAGCGTCTGCGCCAGGAGCGCATGGCCGTCTACGGGGCGTTCGCCGGCGCCGTCACCGATCACCGGCGGGCAGTCGTCAATCTGTGGTTCCAACGCGGCGCCGGCCACGACGATCCCGGCTACCGCGCCGCCCGGGAGGAATGCGACCGGCTCGGTGCCGCCCTCGACCACGCCAGATTCCAGGTCCAACTGATCGCTGACGACGCCGAACTCGTCGCGCTTGCCGCCCAGGCGCACATCCCGACCAACGCGATCCCCAAAGCGGTCGACCGTGACGAGTTGAAGACCTACGAGAATCAGTCCCGCGACGCCGTCGGCTCGTTCGTCACTACCGCATCCGCACAGATCCTCGGACGTACCGACCGCTGACCGTTGAGTAGCCAGCGACGAATGGGCCGGTCACTTACCACGGGCAGATCAACACGGCCGAGCGGTTCGCGCTAGAGGTGTGCGCGTCGGTCGTGTGGCTGGCGGTGAACGGGCGGCGGCTCGCCGGGATCCTGCCGCTTCCACCGTTGGACGCGGCGGTGCATCGGAGCATGTGCGTCGAGACCGGACCGGTGTCCGCAATACGACGTGCGGGATCGAATCCGGCAAGCGACCCATCCTCCCGTCAACCGATTCAAGGAGGTGGGTCATGTACAACATGGAGCATGCCACGACGACCGTGGCGAAGGATCTTCCGATCGTGCGGGCGATCGTCGATCAGAAGCTGGGTCTGACCGTGGAGGGGACGAGCACGACGCTGAAGGTTGCCCCGAAGGTCCGGTCGAAGATCAATCCCGGGTCGACCGTCACGGTGAAGGTCGACAACGGCACGGCGGTTGAACTGGTTGACAGCTCTGATCTGGCGGCAAGCCGCGCTGAGGACAAGCGCAAGCAGGACCTGACCACCAAGATCAGCAAGCAGCTGATTGGCAACCGGTTGGCCATCACGGTGGTCGGTTCGGCGCTCAAGCACCTGTCCGGCGACGGGAGTCAGGCGGACACGCTGCTCGCCGGCTACCTCGCGGGCAACTGGATCTCGATCGACGGGGTCGACGGGGACGGCAAGTTCAGCCTGACGATCGCCACGCCGGCGGCGCAGTTCGTGAAGCCGGGCGACGAGACCGCCCCGAGTTGGATCATCACCGGTCAGGTCACCAGTTTCGACGTCGTGCCGGTACCGGTGCGGGTCTGGCACTTCGGCCCGGGTACCTCGTCCTACGTGTGATCAGCGACGTGTTGCACTGCGCGAGCGCGACCAACCAGCCGAACAGGAGCAGTCCAACCTAGGGGTCCTGGACCTCGATGCGGCTCAGGGCCGCCGGAGCCGGGTCGGGAATCAGCGCGGGTGGACCGAGAACCGACAGCACGATCACCGACTGCAAAGTCAGCAATGCGGCCGTCGTGCCCGCGCATACCGCGCTCAGCGGGCCGGCCTCCGGGCCGGTCCGCTGAGCAGTGCCGGCGGCCGGCCACCAGCATGGCGGCGGCCATGGCCTTGGACCGTCAGCAGTACGCCAGTCGGGCCGCACGCGGCCGGGACCCCTGTAATCTGCGCCGATGGACGCTGATCCGCTGCGAGAGTTCGACGACGGCGTCGCATTCTGGGCAACCCGCCCGAAATGGCCTGCGGACCTGCACAACCGCTTCTACGCGGATCAACAGGCGATCACCGACGGCGCGTTCACCTCGACGTGGTGGAACGTCACGCGAAGGAAGCTCTACGACTGGCGGGCCACCCGAGGCGCGCGGCTGGCCGATCTCGACCGGCTGTTCCATCAGCACCAAGGCAATTTGGTGACGATCTGGCAGACGGTCATTCAGCCGCAGCTATCCGGCGATATCACCTCAGTCACGTGGGATGAAGTCCGCGCTCTACCGGATCTTGCCAGATTGATCAAACCGACACGGGGCAACTCTGCGGTGTTTCCATCGAAGCTCGCGCATTTCATCGCTCCACCTCTGTTTCCGGTCTTCGACAAAACGGCGCTGCCTGGCGGACACAACGATTACGGCAGCTACTTCAACCATGTCAAGGACACTTGGAACAGCACCGACCGCTCCGACCAGCAGGCTCTTCGCGCGCGGTTGGCGTTACTCATTGAATCCCGTAGCGGCAGGCCAATGGTCAGCGGCTACCCGGTCGTCAACAAGATCGTCGAGCTGCGGCTGATCGGCCAGCACCACCGATCGGCAAGCTGACCGCGCGCTGCCGGCGCCCACCCTCAGCCTGCAAAGTCGAGCGGAACAGCCCTCGCTTCGGTCAGCTCTCCGACGGCACTGCGGCGAGCGGATCGCGGCCAGATCAGCACAGCCGCGCTGTCCGCGGCCCGATCCGGACGTCTTGATCGTCCCTCCACCCGCGTGCTCGAACGCCGTCACAGCTTCGGTTTACTCCTCGATCTCCCGAAGTTGATGCTCCGCGTCGGTGTCACCGGCGGCGGCCTGCTCGTACCAGCGCCGAGCCCGCGACGGACCTGCGCCGGCGTGACTTCGGGCCCAGATTGCGACGGGTCTCGATTCCCGTGTCGTACCGTGGTGCCACCTCCCTCCCGAGGATGGGGCCGCGGTACGACGAAACGGGACGGAATCGGGCCTAGCGTTCAGGTTATGAGGAAACCTGACAGTCCACTGTGGAGGTTCGGGGTGGCCACCATGGCGCTGGCGACGGCGTTCGCAGTCGTCGCCTGCGGGTCGGACGCCGACAACAGTGCGGCGCCCGCCGCGACCGGCTCGCACGGCGCGCACGCGGGCGGGTCGTCGGCTCCATCGCAGCCGCTGCGCGCCGGCGAGCGGTTCGTCGACCTGAAGATGGCCGAGGCGTACACGCCCGCGCCGCCGGAGGGCGGCACGGACGAGTACCGGTGCCAGGTGATCGATCCGGGCCTGACCAAGGCGGCGTTCCTGACCGGGACCCAGTTCACGCCGGAGAACGTCGCCATCGCGCACCACGCCATCGTGTACGCGGTGCCGCCGGGCGGCGCTGCCGCGGTGCGCGAGCAGGATGCGAAGACCCCCGGCCTCGGCTGGCAGTGTTTCGGCGGGACCGGCGTGGCCGGCGCCGAGGTAGAAGAGGGGGACGCGGCGTGGGTGGACACCTGGGCGCCGGGCGCCACGGAGACGCTGCTCACCCAGGACGCCGGCTACAGGCTGGAGCCGGGCAGCCTGCTCGTCCTCCAGATCCACTACAACCTGCTCGCGACCGACGGCAAGCCGGCCGGGTCGGACCGCTCGGCGGTGCGGCTGCGGCTGACGGACGGCACGCCGCAGACCCGGGAACTCGTCACGTGGCCGGTCGACGCGCCGACCGACCTGCCCTGCGCCGCCGACGAGTCGGGTCCGCTCTGTGACCGGGCGGCCTCGATCGCGGACGTGACGAAGCGGTTCGGGGCGGACGTCGGCGACATGGCGGACCGTCAGGTGGAGGAGTGCGGCCAGAGCGCGCCGAAGGCCGGCAGCACCCAGACCTGCGACCACAAGGTGGAGGCGCCGATGACGCTGTTCGCCGGTTTCGGCCACATGCACATGCTCGGGCGGGCCATAAAGGTCGAACTCAACCCGGGCACGCCGAACGCCAAGGTCGTGCTGGACGTGCCGCAGTTCGACTTCGACAACCAGCGGCTGGTGCAGCTGCCGTCGCCGGTGGAGATCGGTCCGGGGGACACGCTGCGGGTGACGTGTACGCACGACGCGGGGCTGCGCAAACGGCTGCCGCAGCTGAGCAAGCTGCCGCCGCGCTACGTGGTGTGGGGCGACGGCACCAGCGACGAGATGTGCATCGGCATCATGACGGTCTCCCTCCGCCGCGCGAAGTGAAGCGTCAGATCGGCCGGGTGAGTCTCAGGTCGTAGGCGAGGATGACGGCCTGGATCCGGTCCCGGGCGCCGATCTTGGCGAGGACGCGCCCGACGTGGGTCTTCACCGTCGACTCCGACAGCGTGAACCGTTGCGCGATCTCGCCGTTGGTGAGGCCGTGGCCGATGGCGACGAGGATCTCGCGCTCGCGATCGGTCAGGGAGTCCAGCCGGGGATCGTCCCGCACGGGTCCGCAGCGGTCATCGTCGAGCCGGTCGGCGAACGCGTCGAGCAGCCGCCGGGTCAGCGCCGGCGCGATCACCGCGTCCCCGGCGGCGACGGCCCGGATGCCGGCCAGCAGCTCCTCCGGGCGGGTGTCCTTGAGCAGGAAACCGCTCGCCCCGGCCCGCAGCGCGGCGAGCGCGTACCGGTCCGCGTCGAACGTCGTCAGCACCAGGATCCGCGAACGCCCACCGGCGGCGGCGATGCGCCGGGTGGCCTCGATCCCGTCGACGCCCGGCATGCGGATGTCCATCAGCACCACGTCGGGATGCAGCTCGGTGATTCGGCGAACGGCCTCGGCACCGTTCTCGGCCTCGCCGACGATCTCGGTGTCGGGGGTGCTCTCCAGCAGCATGCGGAACCCGAAGCGCTGCAGCGGCTGGTCGTCCACCACGAGCACGGTGATCATGTGTGGCTGCCCTTCAGATTCGCGTGGACGATCCGGCCGCCGTCCGGTGCGGGGCCGGCGCAGACCGTGCCGCCGTAGAGCGCGGCGCGTTCGGCCATGCCGGCCGGGCCGAGACCCGCGTCGCCTGCTTCATACCGAGCGAACCTGAGACGACTGTTAAAACAGCGCTCAGGCCGATCGGTCGCCGGCGCGCATCGCAAAGGCGTTCGCCGCCGGCGGCGCCGGTGTAGTGCTCAGCCCGCTGTACCGGATCTTGCACGCCGAAGCGAGTTCGTCGGACGCGCCGAGGGTCTCCTCGATCGGCACCCTGCGGGTCAGGCGCGTCACGGCCCCGCCTGTCAGCTGGGCGGAGACGGGAAGGCGGTGGGCCCGGCCACCTGGACGAACCGCGTTCCGTTCCACCGGTAGGTCCGCTGCTGGCTCGTGTCGCCGTACTTCTGCGTCACGGTGACGGCCAGCCTCCGATCGGTGATTCGTAGAGGGCCGTACACCTGCGCCAGCGGGCCGACGTAGCCCAGGCCGACGAGGTCGTTCCCGCGCTGCGTCACGACCAGGAGTTGGCCGGAGGAGTCGCCGCTGTCGCCGCCGGCGGCCAGGCAAGTTATGTACACGACCGCCTCGGTGCGGGGTTCGCCGTCGAGTTCGCCCAGGGTGGCCGCACCCTCCGCGTAGCTGCCTCTGATGGAGCCCCGACCGTGGCCATCGGCTTCCGGCCAGCTTCCGCCGCGGGTGGTGATCCGGCCGACGGGACAGTCGTTGTCATCCCGGGTCGCGGGCAGCACGACCGTCGTGTTGCCCCAGTCGACCTTGCTGAGGTCGATCGCAGCGGGCCCGGTGGCGCTACGCGACGGCGGGCTCGAACTCGGAGACGACTCCGATGGGGACGGTGTCGTGCTCGGCGGCGGCGTGACACTGCTCGACGGCGCGGGCGAGCGGTCGGTGAAGTCGGGTTGCCCGCGGTCAACGGCGGTCGCGGCGAACGCCACGCCACCTACGGCCGTCACAACGACCGCCGCGGCCGCGAGCGTGACCCGTCGGCGTCCGCGCCGTTGGGCGCGGGCTGCGAGCACGGTCGCCGATGGTGCCTGGAACGCCTCGTGCGCGCTGTCCCGGTAGGAGGCGAACAACGGCGCGGTTACGTGTTCAGCCGGCGGACCGGAATCAGGATCGGGAGTCGGGTCGACCACGTTGTCACCGTCCTTCCGTGCGTGGGGCAGGCCCAGGAGGTGTCGAAGGCTCGCCTGCATCGGTGAGGTGGGTGGCAAGCTGCGCGCGGCCGCGGTGCAGCCATGACACCACGGTGCCCTTCGGCACGCCCAGGTCTGTGGCGATCTCGGCGGTCGGAATGTCGCCGAGGTGGTGCAGCACGATCACGAGACGTTGCCGCTCGGGAAGCCGCCGCAGCGCGGCGACCAGGGCCACGTGGTCCGGGTTCAGGCCGGGCTGCGTTACCGTCACGGATTGGCGGCGCAGGGCTCGTACGGCGACGGAGAGCCTGCGCAGCGTGCTGGTCGCGAGATTCCACGCTACGCGGCGGACCCAGGCTACGGCATCGTCGAACTGGCTGACCTGGGGCCAACGCTGCCATGCCCGGAGGAACGCCTCCTGAACCACGTCCTCCGCCTCGGATCGGTTGCCCAGGTAGGCGTGTACCTGGGCTACAAGCCGCGAGTACCACATCTGGTAGAACTCGTCGAACCCCGCGCGGTCCCGGCTTGTGACGGGTCCGCCCGGCCGCAGCGGTTGCGACCGCGCGTGCCCGGGAGCGGGCCCTGCCGCTCCGGCTTCCTGCACCAGATCCCCTCTTCCCGGACGACGTGGATGACCGGGCCGCTAGGCGGCACCTGAGCACCCCACGCACGAGCGGTACCGCTGATTGCACCCGGTGACGGTTGTCACAGCGGCGCAATCGGCGGTGCGGGCTCGGCGTGTAACCGGCTGCGAAACCCGAAGACAGGGAGCCCACATGTTGAAGCGACTCACGATCAGCGGCGCCGTCCTTGGCGCTGTCGTCCTGGGGCTGGCCGGCCAGGTGGCCGCGGCCCAAACTTCGCAGGCCCAGGCGCCGGAACTGGTGTCGGCCACGGCCAGCACGTCGGCGTCGGCCTCGCCGAGCGTGTCGATCGCGCCGAGTGGACCGCCGCACGGCGAGTACCCCCGGGATGAACCCACCCTCTCGCCGTGGCGCGTCGCACAGGGCGGCAACGTGCGGATCACCGCCTACTGCGCCAATCCCGTCGGCGTCACCGCCGAGTCGGTTGTGTTCGGCAAGGTGAATCTCACCACCGTGACCAAGGACGGACGCGGCCGGTCCACAACGGTACGGGTGCCCGCCGACACGAAGCCGGGCGAGTACAGCGTCCGCGTCATGTGCCCGGATCCCGACGGCGGCCAGATCGCGAAGCTCGCGGTTTACGCCAAGAGGAAGCCGACGGGTGGAGCGGCGACCGGTGGCGGCGGAACGGAGAACGGCCTCCATGGCTGACCGCCGGTGGGCCGCTGCCGTTGCGGCGGCCCTGCTCACCGGTCTGCTGACGGCGTGCCAGGCCGGGCCCGGCGGAGCAGCGTCCGCGAGCGAATCGCCTACCCTGCCGCCCGGCAGCGTCGCCGCGTCCACCGGCCCGGTGGAGTCGTCGTCGGCGGCGCTGCCACCGGCGGAGCCGAAAAGCATCGCGATTCCCGCGATCGGCGTGAGCGCCCCGATTCGACGGGTCGGGCTCAACCCGGACAACACGGTTGAGGTTCCGTCCCTCGAACGCGCCGACGAGACCGGCTGGTACGAATACGGGCCCACGCCTGGCGAAATCGGTCCTGCGGTGATACTCGGCCATGTCGACTCACGAGCCGGTCCGGCGGTGTTCGCGGGCCTCGGTCGCCTGCGTCCCGGCGATCAGATCAGCGTCACCAGGGCGGACGGCCGCGTTGCGGTGTTCCGTACGACCGCTGTCAATGAGGTGCCCAAGGCAGAGTTTCCGACCGAACGGGTCTACGGCGACATAGAGCACGCCGGCCTACGACTGGTCACCTGCGGAGGTCAGTTCGACCGGCAGCGGAGCTCTTACCTGAACAACGTCGTCGTCTACGCGGAGCTGGTCGGCACGGATCGGTAGGACACATGCATCGATCAGGCGTCGGTTCGTGGTCGAGGTGCACTGAGGACGTCGGCCTACGCCGACATCGCCGTCATGACCGGGTGCTCCCACGAGCGGGTGCAGCAAGTGCACCATCTGGTCTGCTCGGGTGCCCAGCCGCCGCTACTGACGGTGGTGCTGGAGCTGGGGGCGGCAGTCAACGGTCGCGACACGGATGGTTGGACGCCGCTGCACTGGGCCGCGATCCACGGCTACGCGGCGTCCGCGCGTCGGCTGCTCGGGGCCGGGGCCGACCCGTCGGCGACCACCCCGGCCGGACTGACCGCGGCAGACCTCGCCGCCCGCAACGGCCACGACACGCTGGCCGAGCGACTGCGGCCCGGCACGGTGCGCGCCGCCGACCATCCCTGATCAGCGGCATGTCGCCGGCCAGCACACCGCCACGACCCGGTCATGATCAGACGATCAACACCAAGCAACCTGGTGACGCCCCGTCGCGCTCCCTCAGCGGCTAGATCCGCGTAGCAACCCCGTCGACTTGATCGAGGGCTGGCGCCGCGACATCGCCCTCGTGCTGGCCGTGCACTCCGTGGCCAAGCAGGCCCGCAGTCTCAGACAAGTCCGCGACCCGAAATCGCGGCACCTGGGACAGTGGGCCAACGGCATCCTGCAAAGAGCTACCGGCCCAGAACTGTGACCGCCGCTCATCGGCATGTTGAGCCACCCCTGACCCGGATCGTCGCGTGCGGGTTGCGTCGTGGGCTGATCATGTAGCGGTGATGGATCCTGCCGCGCTGCCGGTCACCCCGGACGGGTTCTCGTTGGCTGCTCCGCCGTTGTTCACCGCGCTGGCTCCGGCGCGGAGCGTTCTGATCGCCGGTGCCGGCGGAGGGTTCGACGTGTACGCCGGTCTGCCGCTTGCTCTTGCGCTCTGGCACAGCGGCGTGCAGGTGCACCTGGCGAACCTGTCCTTCTCCGAACTCGAACTTGTCGACCGCCAAGCATGGGTTGCCGACAACGTCGTGGCGGTCGAGCCACACACTGCCAGCCCGGACTGGTACTTCCCCGAGGGCACGCTGTCCCGGTGGCTCGCGGCTCACGACCTGCCGTCGACGGTGTATGCCTTTCCCCCGCTCGGAGTGCAGCCGTTGCGGGCCGCGTACCGGCACCTGTCCGAACGGCTGAGCATCGACGCCGTGGTGCTGGTCGACGGCGGTACCGACATCCTGCTGCGCGGTGACGAGAGCAACCTGGGCACGCCGGTGGAGGACATCACCAGCGTCGCCGCCGTGGCCGGCCTCGACGTGCCGGTGAAGCTGGTGACCTGTCTCGGCTTCGGCATCGACGCCCACGACGGCGTCAACCACGTCGAAGTACTGGAGAACCTTGCCGCACTCGACCGCGACGGCGGCTACCTGGGCGCGTTGTCCGTGCCGGGTGCCAGCCGGGAAGCGGCGCTGTACCGCGACGCTGTCGCCGACGCCCAAGCCGGCACCCCGACCCGGCCGAGCATCGTCCAGGGCCAGATCGCCGCCGCCACCAGCGGCGCGTTCGGAGACGTCCAATTCACCCGGCGAACCAGCGGCACCGCCCTGTTCGTCAATCCACTGATGGCGATCTACTTCACCGTCGACCTCGCCAAACTCGCCGCCCGATGCCTCTACCTCGACCGCATCGAGAACACCCACGGCAGGCGCCAGGTGATCGGGCGTATCCAAGCCTTCCGCGACGAGCTTCCCACCACCGGCATCCCACGCGCGTTCCCCCACTGAGCGCCCCGACGGCGGCAGACGTGTGCGCGGCGCGGCTATCGTCCGGGACGACTTCACCACCAACGGCCACACCGTGCTGTGGGCGGCGTCGTTCGGTCGGCTGCTCAACCCCACCATCGCCGGGACACGCCGCGGTGCCGTCGGCCCCATCCGGCCCCCGTTCCAGATCAACGACCTGGCCCAGCCGCAGTGCACCGCCGCATTCGACCCGAGGCTCGCCGAGTTCGGCGACGCCGTCGAACACGGCGGGCTCGGCCTGGCCCACATCACGCTGGACACCATCACCGCCGCCGGGGACATCCGGAACCCCCGCGAGTGCCGCACCTGCATCCGCGTCTGGGCGCTTTACTCGCCGGCGCCGAGCGCCTGCCGGCGCTGCCCGAGCAGCCGCCGGAATCATGGACCCAGCTCAGCGACCCTGCCCGGATCGTCCGACGAACACCCGCGACCGCTGGTAGTTGATTCGGCCACCGGATCGTGTCAACGCGGCGGCCGGGTGAGAACCTCTGTCAGGTATGCGAATGGTGACGGGGGCGCAGGTGGCCGGTGAGCGGGCGCCGGAGGAGGACTTCGCGCGGTTCGTCGCCCAGCGGGGGCCGGCACTGGTCCGCTTCGCCGCCCGGCTCACGAACGATCCGTACCGCGCCGAGGACCTGGTGCAGGAGGCGCTGGCCAAGACGTACCAGCGATGGCGCCGGATCCGCCGGGTGGACCGGCCCGAGGTGTACGTGCGGCGCATGGTCGTCAACGCGGCGAACTCGTGGTGGCGGCGCCGTTCGAACACCGAGGTGCCGGTGGCCATGCCGGCTGACGGGGCCGCCGACCGGCCGGCGAGCGGCGACGTCGGGACCGAGCACGCGGAACGGGACGCGCTCTGGGCGTTGATCACACAACTGCCCGCGCGGCAGCGGGCGGTGCTCGTCCTGCGCTACTACGAGGACCACGACGACGCGACGATCGCGGAGATCCTGCGTTGCTCACCGGTGACCGTCCGGACCCACGCCCGCCGTGCCCTGGAGACGCTACGGAAGCGAGGTATCGACGATGACTGACCTGGAGAGCCGCATCGTGGACACCCTTCGGCACCGGCCCGACCCGGACGTCCACATCGACACGCTCACGCGGCGCGCGGTGGTCGCCGGCCGGGCCCGCAGGCGTCGAACGGTCGTGACCGCGGTCGCGGCGGCGGTCGCGCTCGTCGGGGTCGGCATCGGTGTGGGTGTCGCGGTCGGCCGGCCCGACCGCGACGACGCGCCCGCGGTCCCGCCGACGGAGCAGAACACGAACCTGCCGACCGACCCGGTGTCACCGACGGCGGCGGACCGGCCGTCAGCGGTCGGCACCGACCCGGGCGTGCTGCACTTCGACCTCGACGGCTCGGCGATCAGGTTCAGTGACTGGCGGTTCGAGACGACCGCCGGACGGGAGCAGATCACGCTCGCCATCGTGGGAGGGGCCGGTTCCGGCCCGTTCACCGTCGACGTCCAGTTGTCCCCCGACCCGTTGCCGGCCGGCCCGGAGGGCGGGGCCTACCGGCCGGACCACGAGGAGCAGACGGAGGTCGGCGGCCGGACGGCGACGTGGCGGACGTTCACCACGGAGGTCGGCGTCCAGAACCGTCACCAGTCCCTGTCCTGGGAACCGGTCGCCGGTCTGTACGCGCAGGTCTCGACCGCCATGGACCTGGACCTGGCCACGGTGCGCCAGATCGCCGCCGCCGCCCGGTTCGACCGGGCCCAGCGGTGTGTGGCGCCGGTGCGGGTGACGGCGCTGCCGGCCGGCGCCCGGTGGACCGGCTGCCAGGTGCGGCTCCGGGCCGAGCCCGACCCGTCCGGTGGCCGTTGGGTGTCGTCGCGGTTCACGCTGGTGCTGGCGGCCGGCAACGAGGTCGAGGTGCACATCGATCCGGCAGGGACGTCCGGGTTCCAGCAGAACCGGACGGTCAACCGTCGTCCGGCCCGCTGGGAGTCGGCGTCGCTGTGGATCGGGGGTATCGGGCCGTTCGAGGCCGCGGTGTTCGGGAACGACGGACGGTTGCGGGAGGAGGACGGGGTAAAGCTGGGCGCCGGCATCAAGCCGGTTGGCGACCCCGCCGACCTGACGACGTGGGCGCCGCGGCCGGTGGGCTGATCCACCCACTGCCCGCCCGCCGCCGACCGCTAGGGCCGCCCCGGCTCAGCCGACGGGGACGAGGAAGCAGACCTGGGTACGGACCTCCGATCCGAAGCGGGCCGAGACCGCCTGGGAGCGAACGGCACCGAGGGGGTAGCGGAACAGCGCCTCGGCACGCTGTGAGGTCGGCCCGATCCCCGGCCAGGCCAGGCGTGCGCGACCCAGGTAGGCGTCCGGGACCAGCAGCAGATCCAGCTCCGCCCGGCGGCGCTCGGTCAGCAGGTGTGCCACCCGCGTCCACGTCTCGTCCCGGGCTCGGGCCCGCGCCGTGGCCACCCGCCGCAGTACCAGGATCACCCCGGGCCGGATCATCCGCGACGAGATCAGATACTGGCCGGCCAGCCGGAACAGCT
Source organism: Virgisporangium aurantiacum (assembly GCF_016863635.1). Lineage (GTDB taxonomy): Bacteria > Actinomycetota > Actinomycetes > Mycobacteriales > Micromonosporaceae > Virgisporangium > Virgisporangium aurantiacum. The sequence continues at coordinate 99,098 of NZ_BOPG01000077.1, forward strand.
GCGGCGAGTCGTGTTCCATCGCCCGGGCGAACAGGAACTCCTCCAGCTCGTTCCACTCGACGGCGTCCACCGCCCGCTCTTGGCGGTGGTGAGCATATCGTCAGCCGTTGGTCGGACGTCGGAGGTGAGAGTCATCCTGCGGCGGTCAGGGTGTCTTTGTGGCGATGACCTGGAGGTATTCGGCCGGTGCGATGAGTGTTCCGTCGGTGGCGCGGTTGAACTGCTGCAGGCAGGTGGCCAGTTCGTCGGCGAGGATCTGTCGCCCGGCGGGGTCAAGGCGGTCGAAGATCGCCTTGGTGGGGCCGACGTAGGTGCGGTTGAATTCGACCCGCGCGGCGGGTGAGGCGGCGCACATGTCGGTGGTCAGGAGCTGTGCCTCGAGGTCTGTCACGCCCGAGCCGAGCAACTCCTGGACACGGGCTTGGGTTCCCCACTCGATCGGGCTGCGGGCACCGGGGATGGGCGGGAACGGCGCGAAGCGTCCGGCGACGGCCTGGGCGCTGGCCATGACGCTGCGTGGCGTCCATGCGGTCAGGCCGATGCGACCTGCCGGTCGGCACACCCGGACCAGCTCGGACGCGGCCCGTGCCTGGTCGGGCGCGAACATGACCCCGAAGGTGGACAGCACGACGTCGAACGCACCGTCCGGGAACGGCAACGCCTGGGCGTCGGCCTCCTGGATGTCGACCACCAGGCCTTCGACGGCAGCGCGCTGCGCCGCCACCTGTAGCAGTTGCGGGACGAAGTCGGTGGCGGTGACCCGTGCGCCACGGCGGGCGGCCGCGAGGGCGGCGTTACCGGAGCCGGCGGCCACATCCAGCACCCGCTCGCCGGGGTGAATGTCGATCGCCCGACACAGTAGTTCGCCCACGATCACCTGCTCGGCGCCAGCTCGGGCGAAGTCACCGAGCCCCCACATGGTGCGGGCGCGTTGGGTCATCAGGACGAACTGTTCCGGGGCAGGGCTGACCGTCACGGCTACCTCCTCACATTGGCTACTCGACCCGAGTAGTTAATACTCTTGTAGAGTAGCCGAGTGGCCGGTCCCGTCAAGCCCCGACGTCGCTACGAGTCCCCGAGACGACGGCAGCAGGCGCTGCAGACCCGCGGCGCGATCCTTGACGCGGCCCAGGATCTGTTCACCGATCGGGGCTACACCGCCACCGCCATGCCGGCCATCGCCGACCGGGCCGGGGTTGCCCTCAAGACCGTCTATCTGGCCTTCGGTACCAAAGCCGGAGTCCTGCACGCGCTGTGGGACGTCCGCCTCGGCGGCGACGAACAACCGATTCCCGTCGTCGACCGGCCCTGGTACCGCCAACTACTGCAGGCCGACGACCCCCACGCCCTCCTACGCACAGCCGCCCACCAGTCGCGCCAGACCAAGGACCGCGCGGGCGACGTGATGCGTGTCGTTCGCCACGCCGCGCTCACCGATCCGGCCATCGCCGATCTCTGGCAACGGATCGAGACGGAGTTCCGCACCGTCCTGCAGGGCTTCGCCCAACGGCTCGACGAACTCGCGGCCCTGGCCCCGCGGATCGACGTCACCACCGCGACCGACATCCTGTGGATGCTGAATCATCCAGACACCTGGTACCTGCTCGTGCACCGCTGCGGCTGGACAGCCGGCCGGTATGAACAGTGGATCGGCGACACCCTCGTCGCCCAACTCCTCGGCAATCCCGATCCGACCACCCAACAGACACCGGCGTGACCTACACATGTGACATCGTCAGCGCCCAGCCATCCGTTCGGCAGTGTCGCCACCGTCGTGAACCCAGTTGCGCCGCGCGATCCAACCGCTCGTGACGGTCGCTAGTGCTCTCTGGCCGGAAACGTTGGCCGCGCTCCCTGAGCAGGACTGTCAGTCGTGGCGTGCCGATCGTGCGGTGGCGGCGTCGCGTTGAAGGTCGGCTGCCAGAGCGACCGTGGCCGCCGTCGGTTCCTCGTCGATTTCGTCGAGGGCAGCGCGGAGGCGGTCGAGTTGGGCGCGGATGCCGTCGGTGTCGCCGATGGCGGCTAGGGCGCGCATGGCGCGTTGGGCGACGTCTTCGTTGAGGGGGTCGATGGCGACGGCTTCCTGGGTGAGTTGGACGGCGGCGTGATGGTCGGTGGGGCCGAGGAGTTCGGCGAGGTGGAGTCGGGCGCGGATGCCGTTGCGGCGGACCTGTTCGCGGGCCGGGTCGATCCAGTCGTAGTCCCAGCCGTCGGCGAGGACGCCGGTGTGGGCGTCGATGGCGCGGCGGAGGGCGGCGATCCGTTCGTCGGGGTCGGTGGCGGCGGAGGCGTGGCGGAGGTGGTCGGCGAGGTGCCAGACGTCGATGTCGACCAGGTCGGGGTTGAGGTGGTAGCGGCTGCCGGTGTTGACGACGGGTTGGACGCTGCGGTCGTCGGCGGCTTGGCGGATGTGGCGGCGCAGGTCGCTGGTTTCGGTGGACAGGCGTTGGCTGGCGCGGCGGACGGTGGCAGTGGGCCAGAACGCTTCCATGATGTCGGACAGGTTGGCGCCGGACCGGTGCACGGCGAGGAACACCAGGAGTTCGCGGGCGTGATGGCGTAGGCCGGTGACGGGGTTGCCGTCGCGGTCGAAGATGGCGGGTTCGCCGAGCAGCCGAACCTTCACCGGGCCTGCGGCAACCGGCGCGGAATCGGCGGCGGGACGACCCGCGGTGGGCTGCTCGGCCGGCGTCGGGCTGGGCGGTACCGGCCGCTCCGGCGGTGTCGTCATGTCGGAGCCGCTCGCCTGCGACGTAGGTGCCGGTTCGCCCGTGTGGGCTTCCTTCAGGACCGCAAGCAGCTCCACGGCCGTGGGTACGTCGAGGATGGCCACCCGCCGACCGCCGCCGGTGTGCCCGTCAGCTTGGACGGTGAGCGTGTCGCCGCGCGGCCATCGTCCGAGCACGACGGCTCCGACCTGCAGCGGCGCGCCGAGGTGCAGAGCCGTGGTCAGTCGGGCGCGCTGCTCGGGTGGTGGCGGCTCGCACAGCAGCAGCACCGGTGGCATGGGCGGGTGGAACGGGTGGGCGGCACGGATGCCGGCGAGGTCGGCGACTTCGTGGTCTTCGAGGATGCGTCGCCGTTCGATGAGCAGTTCCTCGGTGCGGGTCAGGGCATCGGACAGGCTTGCGGTGACGTGCAGCCGCGGGATCTGGCCGAGGTCGACGGCCGCGGTGCCGAGGAGGGTGGTGAGGGCATCGGCGGGGATGATGACCTGGCCGCGGGCGTCGGGGTCGTCGGGGCTGCCGGTGGACAGGGTGGCCACGAGGAGGGCGCGGGCTGCGGCGTCGGCGCCGGGTCCGTCGAGGCCGAGGCCGCCGGCGGGGACGGGGCTGTCGATGCCGGCGAGCTGCGGTCCGCTCGGCCCGGGCGGCGGCAGGTCCGGCGGGTCGTCACCGGCGTATTCGGTGACGCTGGGCTGGGCCGGCGCAGGCGGGTCGAGAAGCTCTGGTGACCGGGTGCGGACGGCGTTGCGGAGCCGACCCACCGCCGGCGGGAGAGGGTGTAGGTCGGGGTCGTCCGGGTCGTCTGTCTCAAGTGGACGGTGCCGGTAGCGGTGCCGACGGCGTCGCCAGACCAGCGCCGCCGCGGCGACCACGGCGGCGGCGAGGGGAAGGGTGAGCCAGCCGCCCGGGATGTCGACTCCGGTGTCGGCGACGGGTGCCTCCTCGGCGGGCGAGGACGGTGCACGGGACGGCGTAGCGCTGCCGGCCGGTGCCGTGGCACCGGGTGCGGTGGGGTCGGGGACGACGCCGTCCGGGTCGGGATCGGTCGGTGTGGACGGTGCGTCCGTGTTGGGTGGCTCCGCTGGACTCGGTTGTGCCGGTGGAACGAGGAGTTGGCCGGTGGCGTGTCGTTGGGGTCCGCGATCGTGGGCGTCGGCGGGCAGGACGAGTCGCCAGCCGGGTTCGATGTGGTCGGGTCCGTCCGGGCCGGTGTCGTGTGGGATCAGCCCGGTGTTGAGGTCCTGGATTTCCGGGTAGCGGTCGAAGTCGCCGAGGAAGCGTTCGGCGACGCGGCCGAGCCAGTCGCCCTTGGCAACCTGGTACGTCGGCTGCTGCACCGTCGCGGTGACGGCTGTGCGGGTCAGGTCGGGTTGTTCCTGGCCGTGGTGGGCGGTTGCGGTGACGCGGGGAGCCGGCGTCGTCTGGGTGGCGACGGTCAGCAGCGGTGCGGCGATGAGGAGTCCGGCGATCAGCCAGCCGACGAACGTCTGCATCGGGGCGATCGGCCGCAGCCGTGGCACCGGAACGCCACGAACGGCGGCGACGATCTCGACCGCGACACTGACCGCGAACGCCGCCCACACGATCCACAGCGCCCCGGCGAGGACGGCGAGGACCATGTCGTCGGACGCCGGTTCGACGAGTGCCTGCCCGATCTGGTCGACATCCGGAAGCTGATCGGGCAATGGCGAGCCGAGCTGCGTGAGAAGTCCGTACGGCACGCCGCCCAGCAGGACAAGCAGCAGACCGGTTCGCAGGAGCCGGGAGAGAAGTGATCGCATGGCTCGTCCTCGAGAAGTCAGGGACCGGTCTGCGGTACCGCGGTCGCGGTAGCGGTCATCGAGATCGCGTCGACGCCGATCGCCTGCAGGATCAGCGTCGGCTGCGAACGGGTGACGACGACGGTGACCTGGTCGACAGTGGCGGTCGCGGTCCCGGGGATGCCTGCGTCGGCGAGGAACGCGGTGGCCGCGTTGCGGGCGGCCGCCGGATCCAGGCGTAGGACGCCCTGCGTCCGTAGCACGGCCAGGTCGAACTGGTTCGCACCGGCCCGGGCGGCCTGCTGGGCGATGTCGAGCGCCTGGACGCGTGCCGCCATTGCGTTGCCGCCGTCGAGGACGGCCCCGGACAGCAGCGTCAGGACGACGACCAGGCCGAGCGCCCAGACCGTTCCCGACCCCCGATCGGCCGCAAGCCACCCGGGAGGCCGGCGCCGCCGGTGGTCACCGGGGATGTGCGTCATGAGGGCCCGCTCCTCCCCCGCGATCCGGTGGACCCGAGCGAGACCGCGCGGTGCGTGTCGATGACGGCGTGGGCGGTCGCCGATCCGGTCAGGGTGCCGGGCAGTCCGAGGCCGGTCAGTCCGGCGGTGCTCATCCGGCAGGTGATGGTGACCGCGATCCGTCCGCCCCGGCGGTAGTCGGTGCCGTCGACGGCGACCTCGAGCGGATCGCAGGTGCGGCGGTGACCGGCGAGGTTCTGGTGGGCGGCCTCGACGGCGGCAGCGGTGGCGGCCTGTGGTGTGCGGGCCATGGACGCGGCCCGCGCCGCGGCTGCCGCAGCGGCGTTGAGGTCGAGGCGGACCACGGCGAGGCGGGTGCAGAAGATGGCGAAGACGGCCATGACCGCGGCGAGCGGTAGGACGATGACGGCCATCTCCACCGACACCGATCCGCGGTCGGCCCGTCGGATACGGCGGTGTCGCATGTGGACGGTCATGGTGTTCCCAGCGATTCGACCGGCCCGCTGACGGTGGCGCCTACCGGCAGCTTGAGGAACGGGAGGACCTGGAGCGCGTGACCGGTGACGGTGACGCTCGCCGCCGCGGCGCCACGGGTCGCGGTCACCTCAGGTTCGGTCACCATGCCGCCACCGACCTGGCCGACAACCGTTGCCGCGTCGGCCTTCCCCGCCGCCACGGTGCCGCCTTCCACCCGGGTCACCTGAAGAGCGTGATTGGCGGCGTACCGGCACGCCAGTTCGCCGAGTCCCCAGGCTGCGGCCTGCACACCGACGAGGAGCGCGGCCAGCATGACGGCGGTGTAGCCGACCATCTCCACCGTCGTGGAGCCGCGGTCGGGCGCCAACCGGCGCAGCAGCCGTCTCATGCGCTTGTCTCCTGTAGCTGGAAGCCGTTGTGCCGCCCGTTCGAGGCGGCCTCTGCGTCGGGTCGGTTGAGCTGCCGGTAGCGGCGGGCGGCCTTGCGACCGATCCCGCTGGCGTCGTTGGGCCGGCCGACAGCGCGGGCCAGCTCCGCACCGGACGGCTCGCGCCCGTCGGCGACGCCGCGCTGCCACGCCGCGTGCATCGCGGCGTCCTCCTCGTTCGTCGGCCGGTACACGGTGTCCACGTCGTCATCGTCCACAGTGGACTCAGACGTAGCGGGTTCCGTACCGAGGACGGCGATGCGGCCGGCAAGCTCGACCAGGCAGACACTAGCTACCACGATCAGCCCGTCGACGGACAGCGGCAGCAGGTACGGCGAGGCGTCTGTTTCGCCGTAGCGGGCGGCGACGCCGGCCATGTGCCAGTAGGAGACCCAGGCGGCGATGCCGGCGATCGCGGCCGTCGCGATGATCCGCACCACGGCGAGGCCGCGGTGGTGCACCGGCACCCGCGAGATGAGCTCAACGGTGAGCAGCAGCGCGATCGGTGGCCACGCCGCGATCGCCTGACTGATCAGGTGCGGCTGGGCGTGCAGGACATTGGCCGTCACCGACGCCGCGACGCCGAGGGTCAGGACGGCCCTGACCCCCCAGCGGAGTCGGATCAGCGTCCGCACCGGGTCACCAGCCGAGGGTGACGGTCAGGCCGTTGGCGAAGTCGCGGAGCTTGTCCCGGAAGATCGCGCCGACGACTCCGACGACGATCGTGACGACGGCCGCCCACAGGATCTTGTCGGCGGTCTCCATACCCGCGTCCGGAGTGCGACGGACACGCTGCACCACCTCCGCGAGCCGAACCACCAGCCACACGCTGAACCGGCTGAACATTGGGTGCCTCCCCCGCTTCGGGATGACAACAGGAAGAACTACAACGTCTGGGCGATCCCCACCAACGGCGGATACAGCAGAAAGATCAGGTAGCCGATGCCGAGGACGAGCAACGGCACCGACATCCGTGACGAGGCCCGCTCCGCCTCCGTCTCCATCGCGGCGGTCGCTGATTGCCGCATCGCTGCCGCCCGTGCCGACAACGACGTCCGCACCCTGGCCCCTTCGGTTCCGGCGAGGGCCATGGCGGAGGCGAGTTCGGACAGTTCGGTGACCCCCGTCTGGTCGCCGAGTTCGCCGAGTGCCTGCCACGGTGGCTGCCGCAACAGCCGCGCCGTCGCCAGCGTCTGCCGGATCCGGTCGGCTGCCCATCCGGTGCAGATGCTCGATGCTTCGTCGACTGCCTGCTCGACCCCGGCGCCGCGGGCGAGGCTGATCGTCAACAGGTTCAGCAGCATCGCCAGCGCATGCCGCAGTTCGGCCCGCCGCGTCTCCGCCCGGGTGTGCAGGGCCGCGTCGGTCCACCGGAACCCCGCGGCCGCTCCGACGATGCCCAGCCACAGCGGAACCTGCCCGCCGAATCCGAGCGACGCCAGCGCTGCCGGGATCACCAGCGCCCCGAACAGCGTCGCCGCGGTCTGTTCGGCGAGGTGCTGGGCCGGGTCCTTTCCGACGACGGCGAGGTCGTGCCGCACCCGCTCGCGGGGCAGGCCGAACCGGCGGGCCGGCTCCGCCGCGATCGCGTACGCGCGGCGTCGGCCCACCGGTTGGGCCGTCGGCGGGTTCCGCAGCGCCGCGAGGACCTCGGCCAGGTGACGCCGCGGCGGCCGAACGCCGTACGCGACCAGCGCCAGTCCGGCACCGAAACCGCCACCGGTGAGCAGCTCGACCATCATCGCGAGCTCACTTCACTGGACAGATCGAGCACGCGAGGCAGCTCGCGCGGACGGGCCAGCCGGGATAGCCACCGGAACCCGACCGCGAACAGGACCCCGACGACGGCGAGGACGACCTGGCCGGCGACGCTGTCGTACGGGCGCAGGTAGCCGCGGTTGAACACGACCAGGCCGACGGCCATCACCAGCGTCGTCGCGATGATCATCCGGGCGTCGGTGGCGGCCTTCGCCCGTCCCCGCTCGACCCGCCGCTGGGCGGCCACCTCGTCCCGGACGGCGGCTGCCAGCAAGCCCAGCGGGTCCGCGAGGCAGCCAGCGCCCTGGGTCGAGGCCAGCAGCAGCGATGCGGTCACCGTGTCGGCGAACGGGTCGGCCACGTCGCGGGCAAAGCCGCGCAGCACGTCCGGTAGGCGGGCACCGGCCCGCAACGCCGCCGCCATCGCCGTCACCTCCGGCCGGATCGGTGCCGGGGCGGTCGGCGCGGTCGTGATGACGGCCTGTTCCAGGCCGGCGGCGCCGCCGAGCGTGGCGACGAGCGACTCGACCCAGGTGGCGATCGCCTCCAGGCGCCGCAGCCGGTTCTGCCGGGCCTGTTCCGCGCCGATGATCAGCCCGGGCAGTGTCCACGCCGCGAGGCAGGCGAGGATGCCACCGACGACCCAGCCGGTGGCCAGCCACACCACCGCCGCGGCGGCCAGACCGGACGCCAGTTGTACCGGGCCCAGCCCGCGCAACGGCCGCAGCCACCGTCCACCAGGGACAGTCGACAGTGGACGGACCCGTCGGCGGACGCCGGACACCACGACCGCCAGGCCGAGACCGAATCCGGCACCAAGGAGAAGCGCGGGCAGCACCGGCATCGTCACCACCGGTCCTGAGGCAGAGTCGAGGCGTCGAAGCCGACCGCGGCGAGCCGGTCGACGGTCTCCGCCCGCAACGGCACCACCGGCCGCCCCCGGTTGTCCCGCCCCGGCCGGTACACCTCGTTGGTCATGATCTGTTCGCCGTCGGTCCCGGTGACCTCGCGCACCGACGACACCACCCGCACCCCGTCCGGGGTCACGTCCAGGTGGATGACGACGTGCACCGCCGAGGCGAGCAGTGCGACCGCCGCGCCGCGGGGATACAGGGCGGGTGGCTCCATCGCGTAGGCGACCATGCGCAGCAGCGCCTGCGCGGAGTCGCTGGCATGCACGGTGCACATCGACCCGTCGATGCCGATGCTCATTGCCTTGGCCATCCACACCACTTCGGCGCCGCGGACTTCGCCGACGATCACCACATCGGGGCTCATCCGCAGGCTCGACCGCAGCGCCCGCGACATGTCGAACTCCCCCGCGCCCTCGGTGTTCGCCATCCGCGTCTGGATGGCCGTCAGATCCCGGTGCTCCCGGTGGGCGAACCGCAGTTCGGAGACGTCCTCGATGACGATCACCCGCCGCTGCACCGGAATCGCGTTCGCCAACGCACCCAGCAACGTCGTCTTCCCGACCGCCGGCCCACCCGACACCACGACGTTGCGCCGCGCCCGAACCAGCGCCTCGAACAGGCCGGCCATGTACGGCGTCAACTCGCCCTTGCCGACCAGGTCGGCCAACTGGTCCTGCCCCGACGGGAACAGCCGGATCGACGCCGACACCCGGTCGGTCACATCCATCAACGCGTGCAGCCGGGCACCGTTGGCCAGCTGGACGGACAGCTCCGGCTCGGCCCGGTCGAACCGCCGCTCATGACCACCCCGCCGGGCCGCCGCCACGCCCTGGTCGCGCAGCAGCGCCTCCAGCTCGGCGTCGGAGGAGGCGACCGCGTGCACGCGGGCCTTGGTGCCGTCGCGGCGCTGCACCCACACGTTGTCGAACCCGTTGATGTTGATCGTCTCGATCGACGGGTCGTCGAGCAGCGCCTGCAGGCCGGCCACGCCCTGATAGATGTCCAGAAGGGCGCGGCGGACACCGGCCTCCGCCGCCGGGTCCAGCGGCTGCCGGCCCGCCCGCAGCGCCTGCCGCGCGTGAGTATCAAGAGCATCGGTGACCGCCTGCGCGACCGGCACCGGCCGACCCGCCTCCGCATCGGCAGCCAACCGGCGGTCGACCTGTGCGCGTAGCGCCAGCACCAACTGCTGATCCGGCACCGGGTGAACGACGGTCATGGCCGGTACACCGGAGCCTGCCACGGCCGCCCGGCTGGGCCGACGAACGACGGAACAGCCGGCACCGGGCCGGGCGGCGGCGGGAGCGCCTGCTGCCACACCTGCACCGGGACCTCCGCATGCAGTCGCGCGGCGAGAGCACGCGCCGCACGCAGGAACGGCAACCTTGTCCAACCCCGACCGGGCTCCGCCCGACCGCCCAATACGTCGGCGGCACGACGATCGTCCGGAACGGTTCCGATCACCGGTAGCCCGGTCACCTCCGTGATCTCCCGCTCCGTACACAGTGGACTGCCGGCCACCACCAGCCGCGGCACCGACCGAAGACCCGGCACCGACCGCACCCGGTCCCGCCGCACCTGGACCGCGTCGACCGCCTCCACCCCCGACCGCATCGCCACCAGAAACACGTCCGCGGCGGCCACCAGCGGCCAAGCGGGCGAATCCCAGCCCAGCCGGCCCACGTCCACGATCACCGCCCGCCGGGCAGCCGACGCCCGCAGCAGATCCAGACAGTTGTGCGCCACCATCCGGGTCGCCTGCGCCGCCTGCCCCACACCGCCAGCCTGCGGACCCTGCTGCTGGTCCGCCGGCGCGAAGACCACGCTGACCCCCAACCGGATCGGCCGGGCGTACGCGGCCAGGTCTCCCCCGCGCCTGCCGGTGCGGGTGTCCGCGGCCAGTTCGCTGAGCCCCGGCTCACGCCGCGCCCCGAACCGGAACGCCAGATCACCGCCGGCCGGGTCGGCTTCCACCACCAGCGCACCCGGCGTCGGCCACCGCGCAGCCAGAGCCACCGCAAGGCTCGTCACGTACGGGGACCCCTTCACCGACCCGATCGCGACCAGCACCCCCGTCACCCCGCAACCACGAGTGCGACATCACCCACGGCACCGACCACCCGCACCGCGTCCGCCGACCCCATCAACAGCGACACCACCGTCGTCCCCGTCGTGTCCGGCGCCTCCACCGCGACCACCGCCGCCCGCGCCTGCAACACCGGCCCGGCCGCCTGGCCGGTCGTGTTCGACACCGACGGCACCACCACCACGAGCACCTGCACACCGGGGACCACCCCGGTAGGTGAGCGCCCGATCTTGACCGGCACCGCCACCACCGACTGCCCGGCCGGCGGCCACGCCGCCGGGCCGAGGATCTCCGCCGACAGCAGACTCCGTGCCGCCAACGGCAACCGGACCGACCGGCCGACCACGCTCCGGCGGTCCGACTCCGGCACGGTGGCGACCGCCGCGTCCGCGGCCACCCGGACCGTCGTCAGATCCGCCTCCGTCAGGACGTGTCCGGCCGGGACCGCACCGGTCAACGCCAGCACTGCCGCCTTCGGATCAACCCGCAACGCCGTCACGGCGAACGTCAACGCGCAGACCAGAACCAGCACGCTGCCCAGCAGGATGTGCGGCAGACTCCGGCCCCGCCGCAACCCAACCGGAGCCGCCCCCTCCACCGCCCGACGCTCACCCAACTCCGTGACCGTCATGACCGGCCCGCCCCACCCACATTCAGCGCGCCCGCCTCACGCACCTCAAGGTCGACCGTGGCCGTGGTCGTCAGATCCGGGACCGTCCCGGCCGCCCCGCCACCGGCCCACGACACCGACCACGTCACCGTCGCGCGCAACGTGAAGACGCCGCGCGGCGGCAGGCTCGTGTAGGTGTGACCACACGTCGATGCAGCTGCTGGGTCGGTGCCCGCAGTCCAGGCGGCGCCGCGGCCGGTACACGTCACCGTGGCGCCATCGCCGGGCGACAGGACCAGCTTCTGCGCGGTCGCTGTCGCGGTCACCGACAAGCCCGGCACGCTCGCCGTCGCCGACCGCGAACCCCACGAGCTCGCGTCCAGCCACACCCACATCGGCAGGAAAACGATCTGCGGAGCCGGTGGGGCCGGGCTGAGCCGGATCGCCGGGATCGGAAGGTCGAGCCGCGACACCGCCTCCTGCGCCAGCACCTCCGGGCTGATCGGCACGGCACCATCCGGCAGCCAGACCTGGCCGCCGGCAAGAGGGACACCGAGCGGACCGTTCAGGTCATCCGCTGAACAGCTTCGCGCATACCAGGCTCCTGGACCCTGCGCGTCGGGTGGCGGCGGCCCGTCGGCAACCCGCTCGTAGTAGCAGCCGTCCGAGCCCAGCGAGCCCCGTCCCGCGATGTAACACGGGGCCGGCGTCCCGTCGCGGTCGTGACAACCGGCCGAACCGGTGTCGCTTGTGTCACCGCCACCGCTTCCAGCGCCCGGGCGTTGAGCCCTGACCACGCAGCCCGGCACCGGTTTGTGGTCCTCGCAGGCGACAGGATTGACCGGGTCGGCAGAAGCGGTCGCGCCCCAGTCCGGTCCGACGATCACGACGAACAACGCGACCGCCGCCAGTCTCTTCAGCATGTCCCCACCTCGTACGGGACGAAACTGATGACCTTCCACGTCCCGCCGACGTTCTTGACTGTCGCGGTCACCTGTCGACGCCCGCCGGGCGTATCGGTGAACGGCGTCCCGCCCGGTGTCGCCTTGACCCGCGTGGACGCCGTCGTGTCGAGGCAGTCCAGCACGTCGACCGCCTCAAGAGTCTGCTTCGCGACCTTGGGGTTCGTCGTCACGGCCCCTTTGAAGACCAGGCCATCGCGCCGGCTGCCCTCCAGGCCAGCCCGCAACGCCTTCAGAGCGTCGCCGTCGGCGTAGCGGGCCACGATCTCATCGTCCTGCGGATCGGTCGTACGGCCGGCGTCGATGTACGCCTTCCACATCGACGCGTAGGCCGCGAGCGCGCTGTCCGCCGCGCTCGCGTTGGGATCAGGCGTCGAGCTCACGGCGGGCGCGAGAGAGACAGGTGGCGACGCCGGTGGTTGGCTCTGCCGGGGCGAGCCGCACCCCGACAGAACGACGAGGCCGACGATCACTGCCGACGACGCCCAGCCGCCGACCTCCCACTGCCGCGGAGTCCCCGTCAGCATCCGCCAACCCCCTGCCCACGCCAATGGCCGTCGTCTATGCGTACACCCCATGACCCCACTTCCCGCAAGGCAAGTACGTACGAGAAAGTGGCACAGATACATCTCTTCGGTAGATTGGCCGCCGTCTCTGGGGTTCTATTCGATATTGCGGGGAGGGTCGCTCTCGATGACGCAAACAACGGCCGTGGTGATCGGATCCAGCGTCGCGGGCATTGCGACCGGCCGGGTTCTCGCCGACCGGTTCGACCGGGTCGTCGTCCTCGACCGTGACCCCCTCCCTGCCGATCCCGTAACCCGGCCGGGAGCTCCTCAGGGCGCGCATCCTCACACGATGCTCGTGGCCGGACTGAACGCGTTGGAGGAGTTGTTCCCCGGCTTCGAGAAGGACCTGCAGGCTGACGGCGCCACCGTGTTCGAGGCCGGCCCGAACCTGGCGTTCTACCGGTTCGGCGAACGGTGGCCGTTCGTCTCGACGGGAGTGCGCCTGCTGTGCGTCAGCCGTCCCCTCCTGGAACTGACGATGCGGCAGCGGCTCGCCACCGCATCGAACGTGGAGATCCGCGGCGAAACGGTCGTCAGCCACCTGGCGGGGAGCGGCGGACGGATTACCGGCGTGGTTCTCGCCTCGGGCGAGACGCTGCCGGCCGACCTGATCGTCGACTGCACCGGACGCGGCACGCGCTCCGACCGGTGGCTCGACGAGCTCGGCTTCCCCACGCCGACCGTCTCCGAAGTCAAGATCGGGGTCAGCTACGCCAGCCGGATTCTGCGCCGCAAACATGACGACCTGGCTGAGGGCGGTGCCCTGTACGTCGTCGCGACGCCGCCGCACGAGAAGAAGGTCGGAATCGTCCTGCCGATCGAGGGCGACCGGTGGCTGGTGACGCTCGGCGGCTGGCACGGCCACGCGCCATCGGCCGACCCGGACGCGTTCGCCGAGTACGCCCGCTCGCTACCGCACCCGCCCGTCGCCGATCTGCTGGCCAAAGCCGAACCGTTGACCGACATCGAGGTCCAGCGGTTCCCGTCCAGCCGACGCCGCCATTTCGAACGCCTCAAACGCATCCCGACCGGGTTCGCTGTCGTGGGCGATGCCTTAGCCACGTTCAACCCGATCTACGGCCAGGGCATGACTGTGGCACTCCTGCAAGCACTGGCGCTCGGCGCCGCCATCGACCGCCATGGCGCCACGTCACCGATGATGGCGAGGCGGTACTTTCCCGCAGCGGCCCGAATCGTCTCCGTCCCCTGGCGGTTCGCCACCGGCGCCGATTTCCTGTATCCGGAGACGACCGGTGCCAAGCCACCCGGTGTCGACCTCCTCAACCGCTATTCGATCCGCATCCAGCGGGCCGCCATGCATTCAACGGAGGTCCGACGCACCTTCACGTCGGTCCAGCACCTCATCGAGCCCGCGTCACACCTCCTCACACCGCGAATGGTGCTCAAGGTGCTTCGCGCGTCACGGGGGTCGTGACCCTCGTCCCGACAAGCGCACGGTCCCGGGACAAGCGCCGGTACACGCCTGCGACCGCGACGAGCCACGCGACCTGGCCGTCGTAGCCGCCGGGTGGATCGGTAATCGGTGCGGTGTCGGGATCGTCTGCCATGCGGTCGCGGCGCCGAGCATCCACGCCGGCCGCGATCCGGACCGCCTCATCTCTGGCGGGCTCTCCCGTCACGGTGATGGCATGGGCGCTGATCCACGGACGCAAGGCGAGCCGTGCGTCGCAGATCTCGACTACGCGCCGGGTCAACGCGAAGTCGACGCCACGCAGCGGCGCCCGGCCATGATCGAGTCGGCTGTCCAAGACCAGGTCCGGACTGGCTTGGATGAGATCGCGCCACAACGGATACAGCTGCCGGTAGGACCGTCGGCGTCCGGCCCATCTCCGCGCGACGTCGATTGCCGGACCCCACGCGGGCAGGGTGAAGCCGGCCGCGCAGAAGACGCAACTGAACAGGATGAGCACCGCGCTGATCGTCTTCTCCCCCGCCGGCCTGAACCCGATCCAGTAACCGACGATGAACGCGGCCTTGTCGACGCAGTACAGGAAGCCGAACCCGGCTCCGATCGCCGCGAGTCGGAGCCCGCGACGGGACCACGGCCGCGGGGTGGCGCGCGCGAAGCGCCAGGCCAACCGCACGATGTCAACCGTGTACCAGACGAATGCCGCGAGGTAGACGAGCAGGTACGCGCTGACCGCCGGAATCCGGGCGTCCTCGACATTGAACGTCACCGGACCCGGGTGCAGGTTCGCCAGGGCGTAGAGCGCCGTCAGGGTTGCCGCGGCCGCGATCGACATCCAGATCCGCATCGAGATCCGTCTGCGTGCCTGCTCGGGCGGGAAGGCGAGCATCACGAGCTGCGTCTCCGCGCATGCGACGAGGCCCATGACGCAGAGGTGCGCGATCAACCGCCACAACTCGTTCAGTCCCGTCGCCCGGTCGACCGCCGCACCGATGGCCGGCACGGACAGCGTCATCCCGATCCCGACAAAGGCGAACGCGGCAGCGGTTCCGGCCCGACCCGGTGTCCACCGGCCACGGTTGATGTAGAGGGTGAATATGAGGCCGACGAACGAGGTGATGGCGCAGATCGCGTAGCTCGGGCCGCTCATCGCGGCCGCTCGAACAGCTTGCTGAACCTCGCCGCGATGGCTGCGTCCTCGACGGTTTGTCCGGGCAGTTCCGGCTCGTCAGGGACCTGACTGACCCGTTCCATGAGGATGGTCGCCATTGTCTCGGCTTCCAGCTCCTCGAGCTTGCCGTAGGTGCCGTTGCGGTTCAGGACCCGGCTGACCAGCTCCGGCGACAGCCTCGGGAACACCAGTTTCGCGGCGTCCGGATCGTCGATCGGCATCGGTTCATGGCCGAGCAGGATATGACCGAGCTCGTGGCTGATGATGTGGTCGCGGTGCAGCCGATTCGTGCTCCGCTCGTATGCGACGATGTGCCCGCCGTCCGTGGTGAAGAGCGTGAGCCCGTACGGGGCACCGGCCGGCATGTCGATGCCGCACAGCCGAATCCTGTGTCCGAGGCAACGTCCGGCCCGGTCGGCCAGCTCTACGGCGTCGAACGGATCCGGGATCTGGAGCCCAGCCTTCTCCAACTCGGCGAGCCGGTCGTGACACCGACGTAGAACCTCCGCCGAACTCATTTCTCCACTCCCTTCCGGCCTTTCCGGGTTCGAGCGGACCGAGCGCCACAAGGCGACGATCATCAGGACGGTGATTCGGCCGGCCCCGTCGAGTGCCGGCCGGCATCGGGCTCCGGAGCGTTGTACACCCGCTCGACGATGTCGCGGATCGCGCTGAGCTTCGCGTCGGACATCTCGCCGAGGCGCGCGACAACGGCCCGCACACGCAGGTCGCGCATGCCTTTCAGCGCCAGCAGGTCGCGCTCGATCTCGGCCGACTCGGCGGTGTCGAAGAAGTACGCCGGCGGTACGTCGAAGAACTCGGCGAGCGCCCGGATGACCTCGAGGCGCGGGTTGTCACGGCGGCCGGTTCGCAGCTGCCAGATGTAGACGTTCGTGACGGTCGCGCCTTCCCCGCGCGCCTCCGCCCTGGCGTTGATCGCGGCAGCGACCTCCTTGTCGCTGTACCGCTTCTCGCGACCAGGCGGTAGGACCGTGTCGAGCAGCACGGTCAGGCGCCTCGCCAGGGCAGTCGGCGGGGCGACAGTCGAGTCGTCGGTCATCCGCACCTCCCGGGATGGCCGTTGTCCACAGCGATAAACAGCAGTTGACAGAGCAACCTACGGTCAGTCTAGGATCACGACTTGTAGATATCAACCGGCGTTAATCGCTGACGGATCTACCTGGACTGTTGCGGGTGGCCGTCCGTCGCTGTTCCCGAGCCTCGCGCTGGGCACACCACGGAAAGGACTCCAGATGCGCACCGACAGCCTGGCCCAGGCTCCACCGCCAATCGTCGACGCCCGCCTGTTCCATGACGCCGCGCGGCGGTACGGGCATCGGTGGGCCTTCGACATCATCGAAGAGCTGCGGAACCGGCCCATGCGGTTCACCGACCTGATGCGAGCGATCAATCCGACGCCCCACCCGAAGTCGTTGCGGGACTCGTTGAGGCGCCTGCAGGACCAGGGACTGATCGCGCATCCGGAGATCGGCGAGGGCACCAAATACGAGATCACTGCTGCCGGCCGCGATCTCGCGTCGGTCGTCACCGAGTTCGCCGCCAACCTTCAGCGATGGTCCAGCGTTCACCAGCCTGCGGGGACCGTCGGTGCCACGAATGGCTGAGTACCGTGACTTCGAGCCGAGTCCGGTTCCGGCCGGCGCTTGCGCTGTCGCCGGACCACACCCGGCTGGCGTACATCGACGATTCGCCGGGGCAGTTCGACGTCGCCGTTCGTCCGCTCGACGGTGGACCGGCCCGTCACCTCACCCGTGACGAACACGGCGACCGCGAGACTGCCTTGCCGTCAGCGTCATGGCCGACGGTGTGGCCGTCAATCTTCATCACCGGACCGCTCATGGGAGGTAGATCCGCTCCGTGATCAGCGTGCTATGGCAGCAAGGCGCCGCCATTGGGGAAGCGGCAGTCCACGAAAGTCGGGGCCGAGGACCTGTAGACAGACGTGGTCTGCACCGGCTTGACGGTGCTGCTGGATCCGTTCGGCGATAGCTGCTTCGTCACCCCAGGCAACGAGAGCATCGAGGAGGCGATTGCTGCCATTGTGGTCCAGGTCGTCGTCGGTGTAGCCGAGCCGACGCAGGTTGCGCGTGTAGTTGGGCAACGACAGGTATCGGCGGAGGTGCCGACGACCGATCTCGTGGCCTTGCGCCTTGTCGTCGGTCAGGACAACTGCTTGTTCTGGGACAAGAAGCTTGTCGGACCCGAGGATCTGCCGTGCCTGGTCGGTGTGTTCCGGGGGCACCAGGTAGGTGTGGGCGCCGTCTGCTTGCTGCGCGGCGATGTGCAGCATCCGTGGGCCGAGAGCCGCGAGGAGGCGAACGGTGTTGCTGGCTGGCACCGCCCGGTAGGCCTGGCCCATCTGGTCCATCGTCGTCAGGTACTCACGGACGGCGCGCAACGGCTGATCGTACTGCAGGCCCCGCGTGTCGTTGACAAGTCGTGGGTGGCTGACGCCGAGACCGAGGACGAAGCGGCCGGGATACGCCTCGGTGAGGGTGTGCTGCGCCGCGAACATCGAAAGTGGATCGCGGGCCCACAAGTTCGCAACGCCAGTCGCGACCGTCATTCGACGGGTCGCCGACAGCAAGAGTGCCGATTGGCCGATGGGCTCGCGACCGACGTTCTCGCCGATCCAGATCGAGCCGTATCCGAGAGACTCGAGCTCTTGAACCGTGGCGCGTACCACTTCGGCCGGCTGGAAGTCGAACTGGGCGGTCCAGATCCCCAGCCCGGTGAGACTCATGACTTCGCTTTGGCAGCTACTGCGGCCAGCGCCGCGCTGAACGATTGGACCGCCTCGTTCAGGGCGGTGCCTGCCCCAGGATCCTGCAGGTGAACCAGCCGGCGAATACGGCGACTCTGCTGAAGGATCGGCACGATCGGCTGACGGATGGTTGACGCCAGTGCATGCTGGGTGAGGTGGACAGCCTTGGCAGGGTCGCCCAACTGCGCAGCCGCGTCAGCGAGAAAGAGCGTCAGAACTGCGCGAGCCTTGGTGTGCGACTCCGGCAGGGCGTCGAGGGATCCGGCCAGCTCCGGGACAGCTTCCTGCGACTGCTTCAGCAGAAGTCTGCTCGTGCCGCAGTAGTAGCGCAGATCCAGAATTCCTTGCGCGAAGTCCATTCCGTGGCGCCGGTCGCGTTCGCTGGAGCCCTCAGCTGACTCCTCGGCCATTGCGTAGGACGACTCGAACCCGTCGCGGTTTCCCATCGCCGCGTATGCCCGGGCTCGTAGCGCGTGCAGCCAGGCACGTGTCGTCGCATCCGAGCCATGGCCTGCGAAGTAGACTCCCCGATCGATCAGTTCGGCAGCGCGACCGAGGTCTCGACGATGCCAAGGAATGAGACTCTGGGCTCCGAGCAGCCAGGCTCCCAGTCCCCAAGCTTTGGCATCGTGGGCGGCAGACACCGCGACCTCGTACCATCTCTCGGCGCCGCGATGGTCGTCGATGTCGAAGCACGCCCACGCGCGTAGACCGGAAAGCCGGGCAGCGAGCCGCACAAGGCGTTCATGATCACGCAATGTTTGTGGTTGACGTAGGTGAGTCGAAACGTTCCTCATCAACGTCTGCGTCGTTGCCAGAATCTCGTCGGGTGGCGTGCGAGCAAAGTCCAGGTCGATCCGCTCACAGGCGAGTTCAGCGGCGGTCAACACGGAGCTGCTGACCCCACGCGGGTCCAACACCGACACGAGCTGAACGAGACTTTCCTCGGCCCTTTCTCGACCGGCGCCCACCACAATCGTTTCGCCGAACAGAGTCTCGACCTGCGGCACAGGGCTGCCCTCTTGAGCGGCCCGCAGGGACGGTAAGTCGGTGACACCTGCGGTGGTCGAGCCGGCGAACCAGAGCAGGTCGGTCGGAACGCCGAGAAGCTTGGCCCAGAATCTGAGCCGATCGATATGCCGTTCTGGCTTGCCGGTCTCCATCTTACTGATCTGACCCTGCGACACCTGAGCCCAGTGCCCGACGATCTCCTGCGAGATCGGGATGCCGTGATGCGGATGTCGCCGGTAAGCGGCAACCAGGTAGCCCATGTGCTGCCTGCTGACGGCATCAAGAATTGCCTGGTGTGACCAGAAATCCGCCGGGACCGGCGGCGGATGATCTCGCAGACCGCTAACCGTCGCATCGCATGGAGCGCAGAACGTAAGCCGGTTGTCCTGGGCCAGCGGTGATCGACACCTGGCGCAACGACGTCGATCGTTCGACACGAGACGGTCCCATACTTTTCAGAGCGCGATGTGGCGATCATATCCGTTGACCTACAAGCGGCACGAGCGTTGAGCGACCGCGGCTAAGCGCCCTGCGTCGTCCGCAGGGCTCTCTGCGCTCCCCCGCCACGCGCTGGCGCCGATTGATCACTCTGATTGATCATGTCCACGCGGGTGGCAATGCCGCCATGACCAGGCGCGCATGATCATCATGCATCCCGCTGCTGACAGACCGACCGAGACGGCCAGGCTGGCGAATGGGCAAATCCACGAGTCCAGTGCACATTCCGTGGATGACATTTCAGGATAATCGTGAATGGGTTTCAGAATTTCGGGCATGAGGAGCGTGTCATAGCCCTGGCTGCGGCGACGCCCGATGATGCTATTCGTTCGATCCATTCATCCAGCTGCGAAGCCGCACTTTCTTGGCGATGCCGGCAACTTGCGTGTCGCCACCGATTGATGGGGGGCCAGGTGTCAGTCGAACCAGTGAATCGAGACGTCCTCCACGGAAAGCGTTCCTGATGGCGGGGAATCTGTTCATCGCGCGTGGCACGCGTGGCGATCCCGCCCAGAATTGCCGCGACGTGCTCCAAGCCATGAGTGCGGAGGTTGAGCGACGTCGGTCCCGCCGTGCGCCATCGGGTCCGAAGGGTCTGTCGCTTCATCCCATCGGGCATCACTGGCACCTGAAGGTCACGATCGGCGGGCAGGACGCTTACACCGGTGAGCTTTATCGGGTAACGACCGCGTCCCCACTTCTGGATGTCCATCTGGCGGCCGCCGCTCGTGCAGTTCGCGTCGTTCACACCCGGACCACCAAGCCATGTTGGCGTCGAGTCGGCGATTCCTGGACGGCTGATATCGAGTAGCTCATGGTTCGCCGACCTGAGCATTACGTTTCCTTTCTCTGAACCCTCCATTGCCAGTGGGCCGACCGCCGGTCGGCCGATGAGTGCTGCCCGCCGAACGATTCGGTGGGTTCCATCCTTGAACGGAGAGCCATGACCACAACGACTACCGACACTTATGCTCTTGACAATGGTCGGGCCGATGCGGCTGGGATGCTCGACTGCCTGTCGGCGATTCTCGATCAGTCGACTCTGGAGTTGCTGGCTCCGCTGGTTCCGTTGCGCGG
>NZ_BOPG01000078.1 GCF_016863635.1 Virgisporangium aurantiacum
GCCGATCCCCAACACGGCGAAGGCCTGCTACACCCGCACGGGCGGACCCAACGGCTACGGCACCACGTGCGCCGCCGAAAACGGCACCTGCACGTTCAGCGGCTCGCAGACCGTCGCCTTCGGCGCCAACGGCAGGTACGTGTTCCGCAGCTTCACCGCAAGCGCTCCGTGCACCGCGGCCGCCTTCGGCGGTGACCCGCTGTTCGGAGTACAGAAGTCGTGCTATCTGACCCCGTGACAGCAGATCGCGGCTGGTCGGCACCGAACCTCGCGCCGACCAGCCGCCCGGTCATCAGACCGTTCCGCCGATGTAGGCGAATCGCCAGTGCTGCCACTCCTCATAGCGGCCCCAGCACTTCCACTGGACGACGTCCCCGCTTGCGGTCTTGTCGAGGCACTTTCCGCTGTGGCGGGCGGCCAGCCGGTAGTAGCTCGTGTCGTCGACCTGGACCAGTTCCCACTGTTCGTTGGTGCCGTTCGAGCACGTCGCCTGTACCACGTCGGACCCGTTGGCCTGGCCGTAGTAGGCCACGTTGAGGCACATCCCGGTGTGCCGGGCCTTGATGTAGAAGTAGTCCTTGTTGTCGAAGCGGCCCGCGGATTCCTTGTACCACAGTTGATTGTCCGCGCCCACGCAACGCCATACACCGACATTGGCCGCGTGCTGCGTGGAGGCGCCCCAGACGTCGAGGCATTCGTCGCTGTACCGATTGACGATCTGGTAGTAGGCGGGCTCGTCGCTCGCCTGCGCAGCGGTCGGCAACGCAAGGCCGCCGATGGCCGCCGTCAGCAACGCCAGACAAGCCATGATGAGCGGTCGTGCGCGCCGTAGTGTCTGATGCATCGTTCCTGCCCTCGTCGAGATGGACCTGGTCGCCCTCCATTGGGCACCCTGGGGAAGGCGCCCCGAATCAGGGGAGGACCCTGGTGATGAGGGCGGACCCACCCGAGGCTCAGCGCAACCGAGCTGGCCGGTCAGGAGAATCGGACGGTCGTCGACCGGCCCGGTTTCAGGGTGATGGTCGTGCGGAACGTGCCGGCGCGCAGCTCGGTTGACGTGCCGCCCACGCTGCGGATCGTGGCCACCGTCGCCGTGCCGCTGCGCCAGGTCAGGTCGACCTCGAAGCCACCATTGGCGCCGATCCCGGTGACCCGGCCCTTGGCCGCCCAGGCTTTGGGCAGGGCGGGCAGCAGCTCGATCACACCCGGCCGGGAGTAGACCAGCATCTCCAGGGCCGCGGTTGCACCGCCGAGGTTGGCGTCGATCTGGAAGATCGTGTAGGCGTTGTTCTGGCTGTACATGTCGAACCAGTTGGACGCCGTGCCGTTGCCGTTGTTCAGCGACGGGCGCAGGACGGTCAGGTACAGCTGGTACGCCTTCTCCGCGTCCTTGAGCCGCGCCCAGCACAGCGACCGCCAGGCGCAGGCCCAGCCGTAGCTGTCCATGCCGCGGGCGGTGAGCAGCGCGCGGACGCCGTCGATCTGCTCCTTGGGGCTGTCATCGAGGTTGATCCGGTCGCCGGGGTACAGGCCGATCAGCGGGGACAGGTGCCGGTGCAGGGTCTCGCCGAGGTTGTCCGGGGTCATCCACTCCTCGAGCCAGCCGGACTTCGGGCTGACCCGCGGCAGGTACAGCTTGGCCTGCCGGGCGGCCAGGTCGGTGGCCAGCGCCTGATCGCGGTCGAGCACGCGGGACGCGATCCGGAACTGCCGGAACAGATCCCAGGCCAGTTCCTGACCGTACGTGTTGCCCTTGCCGTCGGGTCCGTGCTCGGGCGACCAGGAGGTGTCGTCGACGAGCACCTCGCGGCGCGACCCGTCCGGATCGGTGACCGTCGTGGGGATCAGCCGGGCCTGCCAGAACTCGGCCGCACCCTTGAGGACCGGATAGATCAGGTCGAGGTACGCGCGGTCCTGGCTGTACTCGTAGTGCCGGAACAACGAGTTGCACAGCCAGGCGTTGCCGGACGGATGCCAGCCCCACCCGCTGCCGCCGTGGATGTTGGTGGAGAACGCGATCGCCCAGCCGGCGATCTTCCCGCTGCTGTTGCGGAACCGGTTGCGGGAGTCGTTGAACAGGCGCGTGGTGACGTCGGTCCAGGCGGGCAGCTGGGAGACGCAGTACCGGGCCAGCGGGTACGCGTTCTCGCCGAGGCCGGCCGGGTCGGCCAACCAGTAGTTCATCTGGACGTTGATGTCCGTGTGGTAGTCCGCGTACCAGTCCGGGTTGTTGTTGTGCACCCAGATGCCCTGCAGGTTCATCGGCAGCCCGTCGCGGGACCCGACGATCGTCAGGTAGCGGCCGTACTGGACGTAGGCGGCCTCCAGCTCCGGGTCGGGGGTGGTCGGGTCGGTGTAGCGGACGGCGATCCGCGACCAGGAGTCCAGCGACCGCTGCACCGTCGACGACCGGCCCAGGTCGATCGTCATCCGGTCGTACTGCCGCCGGTAGTCGGCCACGTGGGTGGTCAGCAACGTGGTGCCGGCAACAGCCGCGGCCGCCGTCACCTTGACGCGCGCGACGGCCAGCGGGTCGGTGGCCGGGCTGCGGTAGTTCGTCGCCGCGTCCGGGGCGTAGTCGGTGCCACCGCACACGACGACGAGCAACTCGCGGCAACCGGCGAAGGTCAGCCTGCCGCCGTCGACGCCGACCCGCCCGGTGGCGCTGACCGCGGTCACCGCCGCGGCATACCGCAGCCCGTTGGACAGCGTCCCGGCGAAGGACAGCTGCCCGGCGCCGCCGGCGGTGGTCTCGCCGTGCGTGCCGTCCAGCGTGATCGTGCCGGTGTGCGGCCCGCCGGTGAGCCGGACGATCACGACGTCGTCCGGGTGGCTGGCGTAGACCTCGCGGCGGTAGCGGGTGTCGCCGTGCCGGTAGGACGCCGACACCACGCCGTTGCTGAGGTCGAGCTGCCGGCGGTAGTCCGCGATGGCGTCGCCGGTGTGCCCGGGCAGGGCCACCCGCACCTTGGCCAGCAGCCCGAAGCTGCCGAAGTCGTTCGGGCCGTACGGCAGCTGGCCGTCGTCCTGAAGCGTGTCGTTGCGGGTGCCGGTCCAGAACGAGCCGTCGGTCAGGTAGAGGAAGTCGTCCGCGGGATCGCCGCCGACGAGAGCGCCGAGCCGGCCGTTGCCGACCGGCAGTGCCTGCTCGATGATCCGGGCCTCGGTGGCGGGAGTGCGGTACCAGAGCGTTGTCGCCTGGTCCGCCGGCACCAGTTGCACGTCGGACGGACGGGTCGGTGCGCCGTGGGCGGCGAACGGCCGCGTTCCGGCAAGGGCGAGGCCGGCGCCGGCAGCGCCGGTGACCCGGAGGAAGTCGCGACGGGAAGGCGGAGCCACGGCGGCATTCCCTTTCAGCAGGCGGCGGTCAGGCCGGTCCAGTCGGCGCGGTCGTTGTAGCCGCCGTCGCCCCCGTCGCCCACCACCAGGTCGAGCACCCGGACGGTGGTCAGATCGACGTCGATCCGGCGGGTGTCGTCGCGGGTCAGCAGCCCACTGTCGAACAGCACCCGGCCGTCACCGATCACCTGGAAGGTCGCGGTCGCGCCCTCCGGTCCGACGTTGCGGACCGCGTCGTCGATGCCGACCATCGCGGTCAGCCGGTCGCACCGGCCGCCGAGGTAGTAACGGACCGCGGACGGCGACGCGACCCCGATGCCGGTCGGGTACACCTGGCCGAGCACGCTCAGCGGCGACCCACCACCGACGCTGAGATCGATCGTCGGACTCATCCAGCCGCTGGTCGCACTGATCCACGTGTGGTGTGACAGGACGACCTCGCCGTCGGGCGGTGCCGGCGCGACCACCACCGCCGAGACCGTGGTTTGGGCCAACCGCCGGCCGCCGGCAACGCCGTACGACGTGGTGGCGGTCAACGTGGCCGCGCCGGTGCTCGCGGCGGCGGGGAGCGTGACCGCGAAGGCGACGGTGGCGGCACTGCCGGGCGCCAGCAGCGCCGGTGCGGCGCCGATCGGTATGACCGCCCAACCGGTGGGCGCGGCCAGGCTGGCCTTCGGTGCGAAGACGGGCCGGGTGCCGTCGTTGCGGACGGTGACCTCGACCCGCGCCACGTCACCACCGGCGAGCACCGGCGCGGTGCCGTCCGGCGTCGGGAGACCGCCGACGTTGGTCACCTGCGGGAGGCCCGCGGTCACGTGCGGGACGCCGGGCTTGCCGCGGGCCGGGCCGACCCGGAACAGCGCGGCGCCGTGGGCCGCGACGGCCGCGCTGATGGTGCCGGCGCTCTCGGTGACCTGGTTGGTCCAGGCGTTCCGGAGGGTGAACCGCCGCCCGGAGAGGCCGACCGACGAGGCCGTCGTGGTGAGGATCTTCGGGCTGTCGCCGCGGTTGAGCAGCATCACGGCCCGCTCGCCGTTGGCCAGTCGCTTCACCCACGTCTCCGTCGTACCGGCCGGCCCGACCCGGACGGCCTGGACACCGGCCGGGTCCTGGTTGATCGCCAGCACGTCGGGGTCGGTGAGCGTGTCGACGGAGGTCCGGCTGAGCTTGCGGACGTCGCTACCGATCACCAGCGGCGCGGCGGCGACGGACCACAGGGTCATCTGGGTGCGGAACTCCTCGTCGGTCATCCCGAGTTCGGGGCCGAGGTAGTCCGGGTCGTTGAAGTGACCCGGGCCGGCGACCTCCGGGTGCCGCGCGTTCGCGTCGTAGTTGCGCAGCACGTCCTTGAATTTGATGTCGAACACGAAGCCGACGTCGGTGTAGGTCCGCCAGGATTGTGCGATCGCCGGCGCGTAGGTCCAGGAGTACGTCGACTGCTGCTCCGGCGG
The DNA here is from genome assembly GCF_016863635.1 of Virgisporangium aurantiacum. GTDB lineage: Bacteria > Actinomycetota > Actinomycetes > Mycobacteriales > Micromonosporaceae > Virgisporangium > Virgisporangium aurantiacum. Next base: position 4,791 of record NZ_BOPG01000078.1, read on the forward strand.
GTAGTTGCCCCAGTCCGGTGAGGTCACCGGGTTGCACAGGTTGAAGATGATCGGCCGGTGGCTGGCGTTGTTCCGCAACGCCCGCGCGAACTCGGTGAAGACCGTCTTCGGGTCCAGGTCGGCGGCGATCCCGCAGAGGAAGTCGACCTTGACCGCGTCGAACTTCCAGGCGGCGAACTGGTCGGCGTCGCGCTGGTAGTAGCCGCCGCTGCCGAGTCCGCACCGGCCGGGGATGTACGGTCCGGCGTCCGTGTAGATGCCGGCCTTGAGGCCCTTGGAGTGGATGTAGTCGACGAGCGGCGTCAGCCCGTTCGGGAACCGGGTCCGGTCGGCCCGCAGGTCGCCGGCGGCCGTCCGCGGTTCTGGGTCCTGCCAGCCGCCGTCGAGCCAGACGATGTTGTAGCCGGCCCGGGCCAGCCCCTTGGCGACCAGCGAGTCGGCGACCTCGCGCACCGACTGCTCGGTGAAGTCGCCGCCGAGGCCGAAGTAGGTGTTCCAGCCCTGGTAGGGCGTCGAGCCGAGGATCTTGTGGCCGGTCGGCGCGGCTGGCGCCGCACCCGCCTGGGCGGGCGCGATCAGGAGACCAGCGGCGATAGCGAACAGGGCGGTGAGCGCATGCCGTTTCACATCAGAAATCCTGCGGCTCGTTTCGCCGTCATGTCAAGATTATTTCATAAATTATGAGTTGGACTTTGCCGGGCCGCGGCGCGAGGCGGCGCGGCGCGGTGCGGGGCGGTCAGCGGACGGCGCTGCCGGGGTCGTGGTCGAGCAGCGCGAGATCCTCGCGGAACGGCAGCCCTTCCCAGTCGCCGCGCGTGGCGACGGCGAACGCCGCGACGGTGACCGCGCGTTCGAGCCGGCCCACGACGTCGGCGCCGTCGAGCATGCCGGACAGCAGCCCGGCCACGAAGGCGTCGCCGGCGCCGACGGTGTCGACCACCGGGACCGGTCGCGCGGGCCGGTGCAGCGAGCCGTGCCCGCCGTGACTGGTCGCGCCGCCGGCACCGTGTTTGACCACCACCTCGGACACGCCCGCGGCCAGCAGCGCGGCGACCGGGTCGGCGTCGTCGGTGAGCACCGACAGCTCGTCGTCGGAGGCGATCACAAGGTCGAGCGAGGGCACCAGGGGCCGCAACGCGGCCGCGGCCCGCCGGGCCGGCCACAACCGGGTCCGGTGGTTGACGTCGAGGCAGACCAGGGCGCCCGCGGCACGCGCGTGGCCGACCGCGGCGCGTACCGCGGCGTACGGACCGTCGCCGAGCGCGCAGGTGATTCCGGTGACGTGCAGGATCCGCGGCGTCCGGTCGGCGGCGAAGGCGGGGGGCACGTCGAGCGCGGCCAGTTGCGAGCCGGCCGAGCCGGTGCGGTGGTAGCTGACCCGGGTGCGGTCACCGACCCGGGGTTCGAACAGGATCAGCCCGGTCGGGGCGTGCGGGTCGACGCGCGCCAGGGAGAGGTCGACGCCCTCCGCGCGCAGGCAACGCCTGATGAGTTCGCCGGGCTCGTCGGCGCCGGTGACGCCGAGCCAGCTCGCGCGATGGCCCAGCCGGGCAACTCCGATCGCGACCGTGGACTCGGCACCGGCGATGGACAGGTGTGCCGGTCCGCCGAGCCGCAACGGCCCGGCCATCCGGAACGCGGCCATGGTCTCGCCGAGGGTGAGTAGGTCGATCATCCGGCTGTTCCGGCGAGGAACGCGGCGGCGCGCTCGCGCAGCCCGGCGAGGTCACCGCCGTGGGCGGCGTCACCGAGCAGCGGCGAGCCGACGCCGACGGCGACCGCGCCGGCGCTCAGGAACTGCGGCGCGAGCAGTGCGTCGACGCCGCCGACGGGTACGAACGCGGTCTCCGGGAACGGGTCGCGCAGTGCGCGCAGGTAGGCCGGGCCGCCGACGGAGGCGGGGAACAGTTTGACCGCCGCGGCGCCGGCGAGGCCGGCCTGTACGACTTCGGTGGGGGTCAGCGCCCCGGCCAGGACGGGCAGGGCGAGGCGGGCGGCCTCGGCGAGGCTCGGTGCGATGGCGGGGGTGACGAGGAAGGTCGCGCCGGCGTCGGCGGCCCGGTGGGCGTCGGTCTCCGTGAGGACCGTCCCGGCGCCGAGGGCGAAGTCCGGGCCGAGCGCGGCGCGGGCCCGGCGGATGGTGTCCAGCGCCCCGGCGGACGTGAGCGAGACCTCGATCAGGCCGACGCCGCTGTCGGCGAGGGTGAGCACGCTGTCCAGGGCGGCGCGCGGGTCGGTGCCCCGCACGATCGCGAGCAGGCGACGGGTGCGCAGGGTGTCGAGCAGGTTCATGCGGTGGTGCCTCCGCGACGGTGGGCGGCGATGGTCAGACGCCAGGTGACCCGGCCGGCCGCGGGCACGGTGGCGGCGTCACCGGGACCGGCCGTGGCCAGGTCGAAGACCGCGCCGAGCATCGGTTCGACGCCGATGCTGCGGTAGGGACCGGGCTGGGGCCAGCCGCGCAGGTTGCGCCACAGGGCGGTGGAGCGGGGTTGCCCGGCGCAGTCCAGGTGCAGGGTGAGCCGGTCGGGTCCGTCGACGACGCGTACGGTCGGGCAGTCGGTGAGGATCGCGCCGACGGCGGTGCCGTCGTCGGGGCCGAGCCGGTCGAGGGTCAGCCCGGCCGGTGCCGGCCAGGGCCCTTCGAGCCACGGGCCGGATTCGGGGAACACCCGGGTCGCGGTGCCGGCGGGTGCGTCGAGGCGGGCGGCCGGGCTCAGGTCGAGCAGGGCGTGCGCGGCCCACACGAACCGGTAGCCGGGATCGGCGTCCAGGACGTAGTCGACCAGGAGCTCGCCAACGCGTTCGCGGAGGCGCCTGGTCAGCGTGAACTCCGGTGTCGCGACCGTCTGCGTGTCGCCGGCGGGCTGCCAGGGGCGCGCCCACACGTCGCCGTGGTCGGGCCGGCCGCGCACGGTCGGCAGGCACTCCTCGAGACCACCGGCGTCGACGAAGTCGTCGCCCGGGACCGCGCCGCGGCGGCGGGTTCCGGCCCGGTGCCAGAGCCATTCGCGGCCGCCGCCGGCGAGGCTGGTCCACCGTCCGCCGTGGGCCGGGTCCAGCACGGCGCGCAGCGCGACGGGGGCGTCGGTCACCATTCGGCGAAGGATCCGTCGTCGTGGCGCCAGATCGGGTTGCGCCAGGTGTGGCCGGTCGCGGCCGCCTTGCGGACCGCCGCCTCGTCGACCGTGATGCCGAGGCCGGGAGCGTCCAGGCGGTTGATGTGCCCGTCGACGAAGGCGAACGGCGCCGGGTCGACCAGATAGTCGAGCAGTTCGGAGCCCTGGCTGTAGTGGATGCCGATGCTCTGCTCCTGGATGAGGAAGTTCGGCGTGGCCAGCGCGACCTGCAGGCTCGCGGCCAACGAGATCGGACCGAGGGGGCAGTGCGGGGCGAGGACCGCGCCGTAGGTCTCGGCCAGCGCGGCGATGCGCCGCACCTCGGAGATGCCGCCGGCATGCGACAGATCGGGCTGCACGACCGCGACGCCGGCCTGCAGCGGGGTGAGGAACTCGGCGCGGCCGTACAGCCGCTCGCCGGTGGCGATGGGGACCGTGGAGCAGGTCACAATGTCGTGCAGGCGGTGGGCCTGGTCGGGCAGGACCGGTTCCTCGGCGAAGAACGGCCGGAGGTCGGCGATCTCGGACAGGATGCGGCGTACGGCGGCGATGCCGGCCCGGCCGTGGAAGTCGATGGCGACGTCGCGGTCACGGCCGAGGGCCGCGCGGGCGGCGGCGACCCGGTTCACGACGGCGTCGACCTCGGCCGAGGTCGGGATCGGCGACAGCCGTCCGGAGGCGTTCATCTTCACCGCGGTCATCCCGGCCTCGGCCTGTGCGGCCGCCTGCTCGCCGATGTCGATCGGGTCGTCGCCGCCGATCCAGGCGTAGATCCGGACGCGGTCGCGCACCGGCCCACCGAGCAGAGCGTGCACGGGGGCGCCGTAGGCCTGTCCGGCGATGTCCCACAGGGCCTGGTCGAGGCCGGCGACGGCGCTGGACAGCACGGGGCCGCCGCGGTAGAAGCCGCCCTTGGTCATGACCTGCCAGTGGTGCTCGATCTGCAGCGGGTCCTGGCCGATCAGGAGTTCGGACAGCGTCTCGACCGCGGCGCGCACGACTTCGGCGCGGCCTTCGACGACGGGTTCGCCCCAGCCGACCAGGCCGTCGTCGGTCTGCACGCGACAGAACAGCCACCGCGGCGCGACGAGGAACGTCTCGATTCGGTCGATCTTCACCGGTTTTCCTTCTCCTTGCGGACGTGCGCGACGTCCTGTGCCGCCTTGTCCAGCAGGTCGCTCATGGCGCGTTCGGCGGCCGCGGCGTCGCGGACGCGGATCGCGGCGACGACCGCCTGGTGGCTGGGGACCGGGTCGTCGTCGAATGCGGCACCGTGCACGAGGCGGTCGCGTTCGGCCAGGCCGGTCTCCATGACGACCTTCATCCGCTCGAGCCACTCGTTGTGGGCGGCGTGCAGCAGGGCGCGGTGGAAGCTGAGGTCGGCCGCGACGGCGGCGGCCGGATCGTCGCGGGCGTCGGCCATCTGGGCCAGTGCGGCGTCGAGCGCGACGAGGTCGGCGTCGGTGGCGCGGGCCGCGGCCAGCCGCGCGGCGGCGGGTTCCACGATGGCGCGTACCTCGTGGAGCTGGTCGAGCAGCGCGGCGTCCGCGCTACCCGCGAACTGCCAGCGGATGACGTCGGCGTCGAGCAGATTCCAGTCGGCGCGCGGGCGGACGAACGTGCCGCGCTTCTGGCGGGCGTCGACCAGGCCCTTGGCGGAGAGCACCTTCAGCGCCTCGCGCATCACGGTGAGACTGATGTCGAGCTCGTCCTGCAGCGCGGCGAGGTTGATCGTCGCGCCTTCGGGGATCTCGCCGGAGAGGATCCGCCCGGCGACGATCTCGACGGTCTGCCCGTGAACGCCGCGTCCTGTGTAGTTTGGCAATGATTCGCGCCTTCTCGCTCGTCGGTCAGGTCAGGCCGATGCCTTGGTGGCGGTCCAGCCACCGTCGACCACCAGGCTGGCGCCCGTGACGTAGGCGGCGTCGGCGGAGGCGAGGAACGCGATCGTCGCGGCTGCCTCGTCGGGGGTGCCGAACCGCTTGGCCGCAGTCTCCGCCACGCTGGCGCGGCGGTCCGCATCGGATACCCCGTCCCACGCCGCGGTGAGGATCGGGCCGGGTAGCACGGTGTTGACCCGGATCTCGGGCCCGTACTCGACGGCGAGCTGGCGGGCCAGGGCGACCAGGCCGCCCTTGGCCGCGGCGTAGGCCGGGCGGCCGGGCAGGCCGACCAGGGCGTGCACCGAGGAGACGACCACGACCGCGCCGCGCTCGGCGCGCAGGTCGGCGAGGCACGCGCGCACGCCCAGGAAGGTGCCGGTGAGGCTGACGGCGAGCTGGTGGTCCCAGGACTGGCGGCTGGTCAGATGTGCCGGCGTGACCTCGACGGCGTAGGCGTTGCTGACCAGGATGCCGATCGGGCCGAGTGTGTCGCGTACCGCGGCGGTCGTGGACTGCCAGGCGGCTTCGTCGGATACGTCGCCGATCACGGAGAGTGCTCGCCCTCCGTTATGGTTGATCTCGTCGGCGATGGGGCCCGCATCCGTGATGTCGAGCAGGCCGACGGCCACTCCCTCGACGGCGAGCCGGCGGGCGGTGGCCGCGCCGATGCCGCCGGAGGCTCCCGTGATCAGGGCGGTCATGCCGTCGAGGCCGCGCATGGGTTGGCTCCCATCTAGTCATTAATTACGAATATATCTTGACAGTCGCGAGGGCGCGATGCAACCTGTTGGACACACGGGCTTACGTGATCGAAATACACACAGTCAGCCCTCGGCACCCCCTCGGGAAGGATCTCCAGTGAGCGACTTCGAGCCCGGTCGCCGCCGGCTGCTCGGCCTCGGCCTGGCAGGCGTCGGCGCGCTCGGCGCCAGCGCGCTGCTGGGCGCCTGCGCCAGCTCCGCCGGTTCCGGTGGTAACACGGGTGGCGCCGTCACCCTCCAGTCGAACCTCTCCTCGCCGCAGTCCAAGGCCGGCATCGAAAAGGTCGTCGCCGAGTTCAACAAGCTCGGCAAGGGCACGGTGACACTGAACACGATCGCCGCGGAGGTCTTCCGCACCCAGTTGGCGACCAACCTCACCTCTGCCAACCCGTCAGACGTCTTCACCTGGTACGCGGGTTCCGTCGCCAACGCCTACGCGACGAAGGGTCTGCTGCTCGACGTCTCCGACGTCTGGAAGGGACTGGCCGACTACCCCCAGTCGATGCGCACCCTGTCGACCGACAGCACCGGAAAGCAGATCTTCGTACCAACCAACAACTACTGGTGGGGCTTCTTCTACCGCAAGTCGAACTTCGCCAAGTGGGGCGTACAGCCCCCCAAGACCTGGTCCGACTTCATCGGGGTCTGCCAGGTCCTGCAGGGCAAGGGCATTCCGCCGATCGGCATCGGCCTGGGCGACACCCCCTGGGTCGCCTCCGCCTGGTTCGACTACCTCGACATCCGCATCAACGGCGCGCCGTTCCACCGCGACCTGCTCGCCGGCAAGCAGCGCTTCGACAACCCCAAGGTCAAGGCGGTGTTCGCCAAGTGGCGCGAGGTCCTGCCCTACTTCGACCCGAAGGGCAAGGCCTACCCGTTCCAGGAGGCGACGACCGCCCTGCTGGGCGGCAAGACCGGCATGTTCCTCATCGGCACCTTCTTCGCCGACGCGGCACCCAAGGACGCCCTCGACGACATCGACTTCTTCCAGTTCCCGATCATCGACCCCGCGGTGCCGGTCGCGGAGGAGGCGCCCACCGACGGCTTCTTCGCCAGCGCCAAGTCCGCCAACCCCACGGGCACCAAGGCCCTGCTGACCTACCTGGCCTCCGCACCGGCCCAGGAGACCTACATCGCCAACAGCGCCGGCATCGTCCTGCCCGCCAACCCCAAGGCCAAGGCGAAAGACTCGCCGCTGGTCGCCAAGGGCAAGGCGATGCTGGCCGACGCCGCGGAGCTGACCCAGTTCTTCAACCGCGACTCCAGCGATGAGCTACAGCCCACCGCGGACGTCGCGTTGACCAAGTTCATCGACAAGCCCGACCAGATCGACGCGATCCTCGCCGAGTGGCAGACGTCTGCCGAGAAGGTCTTCAAGGGCTGACGTGACCGCGATCAGCTCCACGAGGAGCACCGCACAGCGGCGGCGGTCGTGGCCGTCGCCGCTGCTGCTGGCATTCGTCCTGGTGCCGTTCGTGATCGAGAGCATCTGGGTGTTCTGGCCCGCTCTCCAGGGGATCTTCTTCTCGTTCACCAAGTGGGACGGGATCGCGCCCCCGGCACCCGTCGGCTTCGACAACTACGTCGAACTGGCCGGCGACCCGGTCTTCCGCGGCGCCCTGGGCAATACGGCCCTGTGGCTCGTGCTCTTCGGTGGGCTGTCGGTCATCGGCGGCTTCGGCATGGCGCTGGTTCTGCAACGCGAACGCCGCGGCGTCAGCCTCTACCGCGCCGCGCTGTTCCTGCCGGTCGTCTTCTCCCTGGTCGTCACCGCGCTCGTCTGGCGGGTCTTCTACCAGCCCGACGGCGTCGTCGATCAGGTGCTCACCGCCGTCGGGCTCGAACATCTCATCCGCCCCTGGCTGGCCGACCCGCAGACCGCGCTCTACGCCGTGATGATCCCGGCGCTGTGGCGCCAGATCGGCTACATCATGGTGCTCTACCTGGCCGGCCTCAAGGCCGACGACCCGGCGGTGCACGAAGCCGCCCGCGTCGACGGTGCCAGCAGTTGGCAGCGGCTCTGGTACGTCACCATTCCCCAGCTCAAGGGCGTCAACGCGGTTGTGCTCTCGGTCATCGTGATCGACTCGCTGCGGTCCTTCGACATCGTCTGGTCACTGACCCGCGGCGGCCCGTACCACTCCTCGGAGCTGCTGAGCACCTACATGTACTCGACCGCGTTCCAGAGCCTGCGCCTGGGCTACGCCTCCGCGATCGCCGTGGTGATCTTCCTGCTGGCGCTCGTGGTCATCCTCGGCTACCTGGTCCGGGCGTTCCGGGAGGAGACCTGATGGGCAGGTTGCGCACCGGCGGTTTCCACGCCGCCATGACCGTGGTGTCCCTGCTGTGGCTCGGCCCGATCATCTGGGTCGTCGTCATGTCCACCCGCACGTTCGACGACATCGCCGCCAACGGTGTGGGCAGCCTGCCGCACTCGTTCACCCTGGACACCTACCGCCAGGCGTGGACCGACGGCGGCGAGCTGCAGGCCCTGATCAACAGCATGCTGGTGACCCTGCCCGCGGTCGGGCTCAGCCTGGGCCTGGCCGCGATGGCGGCCTTCGCCCTGAGCCGCTACCGCATCCCGTTCCGGCGCACCATCCTGCTGCTGATGCTCGCCGGCAACCTGCTCCCCCCGCAGATCCTGCTCATCCCCGTCAGCAAGTTCAGCGAACTGACGGGTCTGTACGACACGCTCTGGGCGCTCATCGCCGTTCAGGTCGGCTTCGGTCTTGGTTTCTACACCTTCGTGCTGCACGGCTTCATGCGCGACCTGCCGATCGAGATCCAGGAAGCCGCGACCATCGACGGCGCCGGCGTCGGCATGATCTTCGCCCGGGTGATCCTGCCGCTGACCAGACCGGCGCTGGCCGCGCTCGGCGCCCTGTCGTTCACCTGGATCTTCAACGACCTGCTGTGGGCCATCACGGTCATCCGCACCGACGACAACATGCCGGTCACCCCGGCGCTGCTCGGCCTGCAGGGGCTGTTCGTGTCGTCCTGGAGCGTGATCGCCGCCGGGACCGTCATCGCCGCCGTGCCGACCGTCGCCGTCTTCCTGGGGTTCCAGCGCCACTTCATCTCCGGCCTGGCGATCGGATCGGTGAAGTGACCACACCGGCCGAATCACGGCAGTGGACGCTGCGCGGCGAGCACACCGAGTACACCGTCGCCGTGCCCGGACACGGTCGCTGGTTGGAACTGGTCGGCTGGGGTCCGCACGGCGTCACCGCCGGCCCGTCACCGGTGGCCTACACCGGGCCGACGCCGTTCCTCACCGCTGGCGACTACGCCCCGGTCGAGTACGCGACCGACGCGGTGCGCCCGTTCGCCGGTGCCGAACTCGTGGTCGAACTGCCGACCGGTGACCGGCGCGTGTCGTGGGCCTTCCAGGACGCCACCGGCGACGACCGGCAGCTCCGCGTCCTGTTCACCGACCCGGTGACCGGGCTGCGGGCCGGGCACTGCTACCGGATGGCTGACGGCACCGACGTGATCGAACGGTGGGTGGAGCTGCACAACCCGGGCGACACCACACTGCTTCTGGTCGAGGCCGCGTCCGCCGGGTTCACGATGCCGACCCCGCACGGCGCACGGGTCAGCTACCAGTGGGGCCAGTGGGCGCAGGAGTTCCAGCTCGACCACGTCGACCTCGGCCGGGGCCGGTTCAGCGTCGGCAGCTCGCAGGGCGTGCCGGGACACCTGTTCGTGCCCTGGCTCGCGGTGCGGGACCGGGTCGACGACGGTCCGACCTGGGGCGTGGCGCTGGCCTGGACCGGCTCGTGGGAGATCAGCGCCCGGCGCGACACCGGTGGGCTGACCCGGGTCAGCGTCGGCCGCCACCTCGCCGACGGCCCGCTCGAACTGCCCCCCGGCGCGACGCTGACGCTGCCGGTGGCGGCCGGCGCCTACAGCGACGACGGCCTGACCGGCCTCGCCCGCGTGTGGCACACCTACCAGCGGGGGCTCGCCGGCGACCGCCTCGATCGGGTCCGTCCGGTCCTCTACAACTCGTGGGAGGCCACCGGATTCGCCGTCGACGCCGGCAACCAGCTCGCGCTGGCCCGCACGGCGGCCGACATCGGCGCGGAGGCGTTCGTCGTCGACGACGGGTGGTTCGTCGGCCGCCACGACGACCGCGGCGGGCTGGGTGACTGGAGCGTCGACGCGGCGAAGTTCCCCGACGGCTTCGACGCGTTCATCGCCGAGATCCGCGCCATGGGACTCGTCTTCGGCCTGTGGGTCGAACCGGAGTGCGTCAGCCCCGCGTCGCGGCTGTACGCGCGGCACCCCGACTGGGTGTATGCCGTCGACGGTCGCCCGCAGACCCTCGTCCGCAACCAGTTGCTGCTCGACCTCGGGCGGCCGGAGGTCGCCGAGTTCGTGCACAGCACGGTAGACGGGCTGCTGCGACGCCACGACATCGGCTACCTGAAGTGGGACTTCAACCGGCCCCGCACCGAGCCCGGCCGCAGCGGGCCAGGTGCCGCGGTCGACCTCGACGGTGCGCACGTGGCCAACCTGCACCGCATCTACGCGCGGCTGCGCCGCGACCATCCCGACGTGACCATCGAAGCCTGCGCGGGCGGCGGCGGACGCACCGATCTCGCGATGGCCGCCCACGCCGACGTGTTCTGGCCCAGCGACAACACCGGTCCCCTGGACCGGCTCGCCATCCAGCACGGGTTCCTGCACGCCAACGCGCCACACCTGCTCAGCTCCTGGGTCACCGACGCCCCGGGCCTGTTCGACCCGCGCCCGCGGTCGCTCGCGTTCCGGTTCGTGCTCGCGATGGCGGGCGTGCTCGGAATCGGTGCCGACATCCGGCATTGGGACGCGGCCCAGCGCGCCGAGGCCGCGGCGTGGATCGCCCGGTACAAGGAGATCCGCGGCGTGATCATGCGCGGCGAGGTCCACCTCATCGGCGGTCCCGACCAGGAACGCTGCGCGGTGCAGTACACCGCGCCCGACGGCGCGACCGTGGTCGTGCTCGCCTGGCACACCGGGCGCCTGCACGGCCCCGGGTCGCTGCCGTCGCGGCCGGTGCGCCTGCCCCTGCGCGGTCTCGGCCGCCAGGCTGTCTACCGGCGGGGCGAGCAGGAGTACTCGGGCAGCCACCTGAGCGCGGTGGGCCTGCCGGTCCGGTGGACGACCGACCACGACGCGGAACTGGTCGTGCTGCACCGCGTCGATCCTGGGCACGTCGTCTCACCTCGCTACTTCACCGAACCGGCCAGCACGCCCTGCACGAAGTAGCGCTGGAAGGCGAAGAACACGAGCAGCGGCACCAGCATCGAGATGAACGCGCCGGGTCCGATCACGTCGACGTTGGCCGAGAAGGCCCGCATCTGCTCGCGCAGGGCTAGCGTCACCGGTTTGCTGTCCGGCCCCGCGAACACGAGCGCCACGAGCAGATCGTTCCAGACGAACAGGAACTGGAAGATCGACAGCGAGGCGATCGCCGGCCACGACAGCGGCAGCACGACCCGCCGGAACGTCATCATTTCGGAGGCGCCGTCGATGCGCGCCGCCTCCAGCAGATCGCGCGGGATGCCCCGGAAGAAGTTGCGCAGCAGGAAGATGGCGAACGGCAGGCCGAACGCGACGTGGAACGCCACGACCGCCGGGATATGGCCGTAGATTCCGAGCAGCCCGAAGATCTTCGCGTCGGGAATGATGGCGACCTGGACCGGCACGACGATGAGCGCGACGACAACGACGAAGACCTGCTCGCGCCCCGGAAAGTCGATCCAGGCCAGGGCGTACGCGAACAGCGCGCCGAAGGCCACGACCAGGATCGTCGACGGCACGGTGATCAGCACGGAGTTGAGCAACGAGTGGGTGAAGTCCGCGTTGCCGAGCAGCCGGGTGTAGTTGTCGACCGTGAGCTGGCCCGGCCGGGTCAGCACGGTCCACCAGCCGGTGGCACTGTTGTCGGCCGGGCTGCGCAGGCTCGCCACGGCGAGCCCGATCGTGGGCACCAGCCAGAACACCCCGACCACCACGATGATCGTCCGCAGCACGGCGCCGCCGACGCGGTCGACGACCCGCGATGCGAGGCTGCGCCGGGGTGGCCCGGTGATCGCGGTTCCGGCCGGCTGGAGTTGCGGCACCGGTGGCGTCACGACATAAGTCATTGGTCCCTCCGCAGGCGCCGGATGTTGAACAACATGGCGGGAAGCACGAGCACGAACAACATCACACCGAGGGCACTGCCGAGGCCGTAGTCGAGGTCGCCACCGAAGGAGACCCGGTACATCTCCAGGGCGATGACGGTCGCGTCGTCCTGGGAGGACTCGGGTGGAAGGACATAGACCAGATCGAAGATCTTGAGGACGTTGATGGCCAGTGTCACGAGCACGACCACGAGCACCGGCCGCAGCAGCGGAATCGTAACGAGCCGGAAGGTCTGCCATTCGGTGGCGCCGTCGATGCGCGCCGCCTCCAGCGCGTCGCGCGGGATCGCGGCCAGCCCGGCGGCGATGAACACCATGGCGAACCCGGCCCAGATCCAGATGTAGGCACCGATGACGGCCGGCGTGACGAGACCGGGGCCGAGCCACACGAGACCGTCGGACGGCGGGGTGAAGTTCGACGCCGGGAGACGCACGAGGTACCCGGTGCCGGTCAGCTCGGGAAAGGAGAATCGGCCCGACGCGTCGGTCGTGGCCCGGCCCACGACGGCACCGTCGCGCAGCACTTCGACCGAGACGTCCGGGAGCCCCGGTTCGGTGCCGTCGACGACACCGGGTTGCCCGCCGCCGCCCCGCGTGAAGTCGAGCCACACCACGCCGGACAGCCCGGTCGACGCGGGCGTCCCGGCGGGGCGCGCGTCGTCCGGCACCCGCGTCGCGGGCAGCCCGACCAGCGGTAGGAGAACGGGGCTGCCCGCCGCCACGGGTGCCGCGGTCACCACCGCCCCGTGGTCGGTCGCGAGTGCGGCGTCGTCGCGCGGGGTGGCGCCGTGGTACTTCGACGGCGGTTTGAACGCGTCGTGGACGGCGACGACGGCGGCGTTGACGACGCCACGGTCCGGGCTCTCGTCGTAGACCATGCGGAAGGTGATGCCGGCGGCGAGGAACGAGATGGCCATCGGCATGAACACGACGGCGCGCAACGCGGTGCGCAGCCGCAGCCGTTCGGTCAGCACGGCCAGCACGAGGCCGAGCGCGGTGACGACCGTCGGTGCGATGAGCATCCACACGATGTTGTTGGTGATGGCGCGGCGCGTCCCGGGCGAGGTGAACATCGTACGGTAGTTGTCGAGTCCGACCCAGTGGCCGGTGTCACCGCCGTGCAGGCTCAGCCAGATCGTGTACCCCATCGGGTAGACCACGAGAACGGTCAGCATGACCGCGGCCGGGCCGAGGAACATCGCGGTCAGCACCGGCCCTTCGCGGCGGCGGCGGGCCCGTCCACTCCGGACCATCAGCTGCTCCCGTAGTCCTTCTTCGCCGCGTCCTCGAGCCGCTGCGCGATGCCGGTGACGCCGGCCGGATCGGCGAGCAGGTCCTGCAGGGCCTTCCACATGCTCGCGCTGGTGCTGCCGCCGAACGCCTGCGGGGTCAGGTCGGACATGTCGAACCGGAGCAGGTCGGCGTCGACGACGGCGGTGGCGAGCCGGCGGGTGATGTCGTCGGGGTACGCCGCCGGGTCGACCTTGCGGTTGGGCGAGATGTATCCGACCTTGCCGGCCATGATGGTCGCCGCGTCGGGCGAGGCGAGGAAGGCCATCAGCGCCATCGCGGCCTTCGAGTCCTTGAACGCCACGGCCTGGTCGCCGGCGGTCACGACGGCCGGTTTGGAGCCGTCGATCGACGGCCACTCGAAGAACCGTGCCTGTTCGCCGACCTTGACCCGGCCGAGCTTGGCGATCTCGGCCGCGACGAAGTCACCCTCGAACAGCATGGCCGACTTCGGCGCGCCCTCGCCGAACACGTCGGCGATCGACTGGACGAACTTGAGTTGGACCGCGCCGCGCGGCCCGCCCTGGATCGCCTTCGGCGTCTTCCAGTAGTCGGCCAGCAGGTGCAGCGACCGGATCACCGTGGGGTCGGTCCACGCGATCTCGTGCCTGGCCAGCTGGTCGTACCGCGCCGGACCGGCCAGGCGCAGGTAGATGTTCTCGAACCAGTCGGTCAGCGTCCAGCCGTCGGCACCGGGCACCGCCATCGGCGTGATGCCCGAGTCGCTGAGCGTCCGGCTCGCGGACAGGAACTCGTCCCAGGTCTTGGGTGGGTGGGCGCCGGCGTCGTTGAACGTGTCGGAGCGGTACCAGATCACCGACTTGTTGGCCGCCTTGAAGTACAGGCCGTACAGCTTGCCGTCGATGGTGCCCAGTTGTTGCCAGGCGGTGGAGAAGTTGGCGCGTACGGCGTCGGCGGCCGGACCGGTGAGCTCCTTGATCTGGCCCTTGCGGGCGAACGAGTTCACCACCCCCGGCTGCGACACCAGTGCGACGTCGGGTGGTGCGCCACCGGCGAGCCGGCTGTTCAGCAGGACGGGGAGATCGTCTCCGCCGGAGGTGTACTTCACCGTGGCTCCGGTCCGGCGGCTGAACTCGTCGAGGACCGCTTTGAAGTTGGCCTGTTCGGTGCCGGTCCAGGTCGCGGCGACCTCGAGGGTCTCACCGCGCAGTTCGGTGCCGGCGGTGGAGGTGTCGTCCCCGCCGGAACAGGCAGTCGCGCCGACGGTCAGCAGCGCTACCAGGGCGCCAAGTGCGCGCTTTCGGAACATGGCTCTCCTGTCGGGGGTGTGGCGGCGTCACCAGATGGACAGGCCGGTGTCGAGGTCGAAGACGTGCAGCCGGCCGGTGTCGACGGCGACGTCGACGGTCTCGCCGACGCCCACCCGCGAACGCGGGCTGAACCGGGCGACCAGGCCGGTCCGGTCGTCACCGGTCGCCAACGGGTCGACGCCGGCGTCGCGAGCCAGCTCCAGCACGTCGTCGGTCACGACGCTGCGGGCCGGAACGGTCAGGTGGACGATGAGGTCGGAGCCGAGCACCTCGGTGAGGTCGACGGTGCCGCGCACGACGGCCACCTGCCGGCCCCGGCCCAGGCTCGCGTCCGCCAGATCCTCCGGACGGATACCGACGGCGACCGGCCGGTCGAGATACGGGCCGATGCGGGCGGCGGTGATCGGGGGCAGGATCGGCAGCGTCTGCTCACCGAGTTCGAGGACCAGATCGGTGCCCCGTTCGGTGAAGCGGCCGTGTACGAGGTTCATCGGTGGCGAGCCGATGAAGCCGGCGACGAACATGTTGGCCGGTCGGTCGTACAGCTCCTGCGGGGGCGCGACCTGTTGCAGGACACCGCGTTTGAGTACCGCGACCCGGTCGCCGAGCGTCATCGCCTCGGTCTGGTCATGGGTCACGTACAGGGTGGTGACGCCGAACCGCCGGCTGTTGCGCGCGATCTCCGCCCGCATCCGCACCCGCAGTTTGGCGTCCAAATTGGACAGTGGCTCGTCCATGAGGAACGCCGACGGCCGGCGGACGATCGCCCGCCCCATGGCCACCCGCTGGCGCTGTCCGCCGGAGAGCGCGCGCGGCCGGCGCCGCAGGTGCTCGCGCAGGCCGAGGGTTCCGGCCGCGGCGGCCACCCGGTGCTCGATCTCCGGCGACGGCAGCCGACGCAGCCGTAGCCCGAACGCGATGTTGTCGAACACGTCGAGGTGCGGGTAGAGGGCGTAACTCTGGAACACCATCGCGATGTCGCGGTCACGGGCCGGCAGGTCGTTGACGACGCGGTCGCCGATCCTCACCTCGCCCTCGCTGATGTCCTCGAGCCCGGCGACCATCCATAGCGCGGTGGTCTTGCCGCAACCGGACGGGCCGACGAGCACCAGGAACTCCCCGTCGGCGATGCGCAGGTTCAGGTCGTCGACCGCCCGGGTGCCGTCGGCATAGACCTTGCCCACCGCATCGAGCACAACTTCGGCCACGGCGACTCCCATCTCCGGATTTCCGTGGAGACGATGGTGACCCGATTCTGAACGATCGGCGGCCAGATCCGTAATAAGTAACCGAACCGCGAGTTTGTTCACAAGATCAGCACTATCCCCGAGGAGGCCGTACGACCAAACCGTCGATGACCTGCGTGTTCGTGGTCAGGTGAAATGAGATTCGCCGGTTGGGCGAATACCGTGCCACACATTGTGTGAATGGAACGTTATTCAACCGTGACCACGCATTGGGCGGCATTCTGGCACGGTATTTCCAGCCGAGAAACATGCCGGCGAATCCGCCGTACATTCCCGCGCTGCGCGATGGAGCGCCGCGCGGAAGGGCGCTGCCCGGGAAAGCGCCGCCCGGGAAAGCGCCGGGAAGCGCCGCCCCCGGGAAAGCGCCGCCCTCGAACCCGCTATGTTCCAGCCGTCCGCTCAGCCGTCAGGAGTGTCGATGGGTGCTGAGTCCCGCGCCCACCCGCCGGACGCCGTCCCGCCGCTGGCGGGATACAGCGTCGCGGTGGCGGCCGACTGCCGGCGGCACCCGGTGGCCGACATCCTCGGCGGTCTCGGCGCCCGGGTCACCGGCGTTCAGGCGATCCGCTCCGTCCCCCAACCCGACGAGCGGCTGCTGCGTGCGGCCACCGAGCGGGCCCTCACCGCGCCGTGCGATGAACTGGTCATCTCCTCGGGCGGCGGCCTGCGGACCTGGCTCGCGGCGGCCCGCCGCTGGGGTCTGGCCGCCGACCTGATCGACCGGTTCGCCGGGGCACGCGTCCTGGCCCGCGACGGCCGGGCCGCCGACGAACTGCGCGAACTCGGCCTCACCGTGATCTGGTCGACGGCCGGCGCGTCGACCGAGGAGCTGTTCCGGTACCTCGCCGCGCAGCGTCCGTCCGACCGGCGCATCGTCGCCCAACTCGACCGGGCGTCGCTGCGCGAGCCCGCGCAGAACCTCGCCCGTACCGGGGCCGATCTGGTCGAGGTGCCCACGTACCGGACCCTTCCGCCGTCGCACGTGGGGATCCTGCGCCGCCTCGTCGACCTCGTCACCCGCCGGCAGGTCGACGCCGTCATGCTGCTCGGCGAGCCGGCGGCGACGCACCTGCTCGCGCAGGCCGCCGAGTACGGCCGCGTCGACGAACTCCTCAACGCGCTGTGCGACGACGTACGCGGTGCCTGCCTCGGCCCGTTGACCGCGGCGCACCTGGCCGCACGCGGGGTCCGCCCGTTGCTCGGCACCGGCCCCTACGTCGAGGAGTTGACCGACGCCCTCGCCATTGCCCTGCCGCGGTTCGCGACGCGGCTGCGGATCAACGGGACGGAGGTGGAGATCCGCGGTCACGCCGTCGTGCTCGACGGCCGGGTGGTGCCGATCCAGAGCGGTCCGATGGCGGTGCTCCGGGCACTGGCCCGCTCGCCCGGGCGGGTGCTGTCGTGCGCGGAGATCCGCCGTTTCGTACCGGACGGGTCCACAGTGGACGATCACGCCATCGAGATGGCCGTGCTCCGGTTGCGCCGCTCGCTCGTCGGCACCGATCTCATCCAGACGGTCATGCGGCGCGGCTACCGGCTGGCGGCCTAGACATCGTCAGACCGGCGGCGCGACGTCCTCGACCAGCAGGGTGCGTAGCTCGTCGACGCTCGGCGCGTTCTGCGAACGCAGCCGGGTCGCCTGCCGCGTCACCGACAGGTCGAGCAGCTGCCGGGCGTAGCGGGCGTTTCCGAAGGACCGGTCCACCGGTACGGCCTCGAAATGCGCACGCAGCGCGACCAGTGTGGCGCCCGGGCACTCGTAGCCGCTGTGCGTCGCGAGGCCGTCGAATATCGCCACCAGCTCGTCCGGTGTGTAGTTGGTGAAGTGGATGTGCCGGCTGAACCGCGACTGCAGGCCCGCGTTCGCCGCGAGGAACTGGTCCATGTCCGCCGGGTAGCCCGCGACGATCACCACGACCTCGTCGCGATGGTCCTCCATCAACTTGACGAGGGTGTCGATGGCCTCGCGACCGAAGTCGTTACGCGCGTCCGGCGGCGCGAGCGAATAGGCCTCGTCGATGAACAGCACGCCACCGCGGGCCCGCTCGAACGCCTCGCGGGTGCGTTGCGCGGTGTGCCCGATGTACTCGCCGACCAGGTCCGGCCGGGCGACCTCGACCACCTGCCCGCCGGGCAGCACACCGAGCACGGCGAGCAGCCGGCCGTACAGCCGCGCCACGGTCGTCTTGCCGGTGCCGGGCGGCCCGGAGAACACCAGATGCCGCGACACCGACGGCGCGGGCAGGCCGGCCCGCGTCCGTACCCGGATGTTCGCCAGCAGGTCGATCAGCTCGGCCACCTCGCGCTTCGCCGCGTTCAGCCCGATCATGCCGTTGAGCGTCGCGAGAAGACTGTCGACCTCGACGCTCGCCGACGAGTCGGCGAGTGCCGGCGCCGCGCCGAGGTCCTGCGGCAGCAGCTGGGCCAGCTCGACGCCGGAGGTCTCGTTGGCTTGCGCGAGCCGGAACGCCTGCCGGCCGATCATCTCCTCGAACACCTTCCGCGCGGCGCGCGCGTTGCCGAAGGACTCGTTGCGCGGCATCGACTCGAACAGCTCGGTCAACGCGAGCCGCGTGTCGTACTCCAGCGAGTAGTGGTGGCGACGGCACAGCCGTTCCACGATGGTCACCAGCTCCTCGCTGGTGTAGCTGTCGAACTCCAGCGTCCGGGAGAACCGCGACGTGAGGCCCGGATTGCCGGCCAGGAAACCGCGCATCTGCGCCGAGTAGCCGGCGACGATGACGACGACCTCGTCGCGGTGGTCCTCCATCAGCTTCACGATGGTGTCCAACGCCTCGCGCCCGAAGTCGTGGCCGGATCCCGACTCCACCGGGCTGAGCGTGTACGCCTCGTCGATGAACAGCACGCCGCCGATCGCCTCGGTGAACTTCTGCGTGGTCTTCACCGCCGTGCCGCCGATGTGTTCGGCGACCAGGTCCGCGCGGGACACCTCCACGAGCTGGCCCGCACCGAGCACGCCGAGCGCGGCCAGGATCTCGCCGTAGAGCCGCGCGACGGTGGTCTTTCCGGTCCCTGGTGCGCCGGCGAAGACCATGTGTCGCGACAGCGGCGGCTGCGGCAGCCCCATCGCGGCCCGCCGCCGGCCGATGCGGTGCAGCCCGACCAGCGTCGCCACCTCGTGCTTGACGCGGCCGAGCCCGACGAGCGCGTCGAGCTCCGCCAGCAGCGGCGCGACCGGATCGCCGTCGGGCTCGCCGGTGGCCGGCTGCACGGTCGACGAATCGCGGGGGGCATCCGCTGCGGGTGCGGGACTTTCCGGCTCGGCCGGGGCCGGCCCGGGCGGCGGTTCCGACGGATCGCCGGCCGGCGTTTCGGGCGTGCCGCCGGCCGGTGCCGGCGGAACGGGGGCCGGTGCGTGCGGGCCGGCGGCGGATGCGGGTGGCGCCGCGGCGGGCGGCGTGGCGCGGTCGCGCCCGTTGCGGTGCACCGTGGTGTCGGGCGTCGGCACCGACCCGTCCGCGATGAGCCCGGTACCGGCGTTGCCGGTGACCTCGCAGCGATCCAGCCGGCCGTGCGCGCCGGCGGCGAACCGCACGCCGACCCCGGCGCCGTCACGGATGCGACTCTCCTCGACCATCGCGGTCGCCCCGGTCGCGACGGTGATGCCGGCCACCGTGGCACCGGACAGGTCGCAGCCGGCCAGCGCCACCCGGCCGCCGCCGACGCTCACTCCGCGCGCCCCGCCCCAGATCCGGACGTCGGTCACCGTGACCCCGCCACCCTCGATCGCGATGCCGGTGCCGCAGTCGTCCACTGTGGACCCCGACAGCGTCGGTCGCCCGGTGCCCGCCGCATGCAGTCCGGCGTCGGCGCAGTCGCGGATGGACACACCGGCGATCGTCGGCGTCGCGCCGTCGCGGATCGCGATGCCGGTGCGGCCACCTTCGACGCTCACACCGTCCACGGTGGCCGTCGATTCCTCTTCGAACACGACGGTTGCCGCCCCGGCGCCGGTGATTCGGCCGCCGTGCAACTCCGGCCGGCTGGTGCCACCGATCGCCACGACGACCGGACCGGCGCCGTCGACCTGGCAGTCCACAAAGGACCCGCCGGCGTCGTCGCGCACCAGGATCGCGTGCCCGGTCGCGTCGCCGATCGTGCACCCGTGCACCTCCGGCGCGGCCGTACCGGCGACCACGACGGCGTGACCGTCGATCGCGCGCAGCGTGCAGCCGGCCAGCCGTGGCGTGCCACCGGTGGCGACGAAGCCCGGGCCGGCGGTGTCCTCGATCGTGCAGTCGCTGGCGTGCAGCGCGCCGTTGTCCTCGACGGCGATGCCGGGGCCGGCCGTCGCGCGGATCGCGCAGCCGGCCGCGATGCCGCGGCCTCCGGCCGTGCACAGGATGCCTGGACCGGCCACGTCGGTGACGAAACACCCGCGCAGGCGCGGATCCGCCCGTCCGGCGATGACCACGCCGGCACCGGCCGTGTCCCGCACGGTCACCAGCGACAGCGTCCCGCCCGACGTGCCGTCGAAGAACATCCCGACCCCGTCGGCGTTGGTCACCGTGCAGTCCTGCATGTCGAGCCGGCCCGCCGGGGCGTGCACGGCGACGACGCCGGCGGCCCGCACGTCACACTCGGCCAGCCGCAACGTGCCGGCACCCACCTGGATGGCCGGGTAGTCGGCGCTGCCCCCGATGACGGTGATCCCGCGCAGGCTCACCGAGGAGCCGGCGGCGAAGACCGCCACGCCACCGGGCGCGCGCAGCGTGACCGTGCCACGGCCGTCCTCGGCGACCAGAGTGACGTCGCCGACCAGGTGCAGGCTCTCCTCGTAGACGCCGGGCTGGACGACGATCGTGGCGCCCGGCTTGGCGGTGGCGATCGCGTCGGCGATGCGCGGCAGCCCGGTCGGGTCGTCCCGGCTGACCGAGAGAATGCTTGCGGTCATGGTCACTGTCCTCCGTGTGAAGCGATCGGGTCGGCGGCGGTGAAGGGATTGCCGCGGGCGTCGAACCCGGGCGCGATGGACAGCGGGCGGCGGTGTTCCCGCGCGGACGGCTGTTCGAGGGCCAGCCGCAGCCGCGTGATCAGGCGTTCGTCGAGCCCGGAACGGCCGTCCTGCCGATCGGTGCGGTCACGCAGCAGCACGCGGACCGGCGCGCCGTCGTCGGCGGCATGGGTGGGCCGGTCGACGGCGAGCACCACGAACCGGCTGCCCGGGCCGAACAGCACCGACGTCGGTCGCTCCGGGCTCAGGCTGCCGAGCCGGTGGGCGCTGACCGACCAGATCACGTACTCGACGGGAACGCCGTCGGGAACCGTCCGGACCAGGTCGGCGTCGAGGAAACCGGGCTCGACCAGTTCGTCGCCGGGCCGGCCGATGAGGTCCGTGTCGCCGGACGCGAACACCGGGCCGAAGACGGCGGGCAGTCGGCCCAGGCCGGCGGCCGCGCCGCGGGCGAGCAGGAGCTCCCGGTCGGTGCCGGTCCCGGTGCGCAGCGCGGCGTTGACCGCGTCACGGTCGTCGACGTCGTACGCCCGCAGCGCGACCAGGTCGGTGACCAGGTCGGTGGAAGGCCGGCCGGCGTGCAGCCCGGGTTCCTCGGCGATCGTGCGGCCGACCGCGCGGGCGTGGGTGTCGTAGCGTTGCCGGATCGCCCGGCGCAGGAGGGTCCGTTCGTCGGTTCCCCAGTGCGCGGCGGCGATCCAGACCGGGCGGGTCGGCTGGTCGGTCGTCTCCGGCGGTGGCGGGCCGGGCTCGGGATCCGTTCCGACCTGACCGGCGGGCGCGCAGCCGTCCTCCGCACGCACCGGGTCGATCGCACCGGGTCCGGTACCGGGGGACGGCGGCGGTGGCGGTGTCTCGACGCCGGTCCAGCGACGGGTCCAGCGGGCGGCGTCGAGGGCATGCGCGTGCACCCCGTTCAGCCTCGTCACCGTGACCGGATGCGGCTCGTGGTCCGCCCGGGCAGCGAGGACGACCGCGGCCCGGCCGCGAGCGGGCTCGGCCGGCGGGGGCGGCGGGGCCGGCGGGGCCGGGGGCGGCGGGGTCGGAATCGCCGGATCGACCGGGTGAGCGGACGTGGTCGGGCCGGCGGTGGGAAAGTCGCCGCCGACGCCCACGACGCCGCGGGCCGGCGCCCACCACTGGATCTCGCCCGGCGTGGTCAGCTTGTCGCCGACAAGGACGACCGGGCCGTCGGACGCCGTCACCAGCACGCCCAGCGCGTCGGCCAGCGCTCCGTACAACAGATCGGCGGCGGGCCCGGCCGGGATCGGGCCGTGCGGCACGACCAGCACCGGATCGTCACGCCCGGCATCCGCACCGGCGCTGGCGCGCACCGCCGCGACGGCCCGGGCCACCACGGACGGCGGCGTGAGCCGGCCGTCGACGCGGAACCCCCCGGCATCGACGTTGATCTCCACGACGAACGCACCGGGCACCGGGTCTCCGGTCAGGACCGGCTCGGCCAGGAAGCTCCACCCGGCCGGGAGCCGGGTACCGACCATGTCGGTTCGGGTATCCAGCACCGTTCCTCCACTCCGCGACGCCACTCGGCTGGCCCTGTTACAACGGATGGACCGGTGCGGAGTTCACGACGAGACGGCAATGACCGCCCGGCGCACCGTGATGTCGTCGACGTCGGGTGCGTGGGTGCCGGCGAGCTGGATGTGCTCGGCCAGGTCAACGTCCACAGTGGACTGCGAGTCCGACCAGACCCAGGTGCCGTCGGTGCGGATCATCGGTGGCCCGGCCGGGTCCGGCCAGGGGCCGTGGTGGTCGGGGTCGAGGAGCACGGGGACGCCGCTGTGCAGGTACGCCCGCTCGGTCGGCGTGGGCGGTGCTGCACCGGCCCCGGCGATGCGCAACGGCCGTGCCGGTTGGCGGGTCCACAGCAGCGCCCCACGATCGAGCGCCATCCGCTGGTGCACCGGAAGCTCGGACTCGCCGCGGTAGACCCGGATCAGCGGGTCGGGCCCGGCGACGTTGGCCTGCATCCAGGCGGCAACGGTCGGCGGGTGGTCGTCCGGCGCGTCGTCGACGAGCCGGACGAGGTAGCCGCGCGTGCCGTCGACGCCGGCCCGCGTGGCGCCGGCCGGGAACCGCCACGACCGCCACAGCGCGACCGCGTCCGGGACAAACCGGACCAACTCGATCGCGCCGCGGTCGACGGCGTCCGGCCCGGCGCCCGCCGGGTGGTCGCCGGTCAGGTCCAGCGCGCCGAACGGGCCGTCGGCGGGCCACCGCGGTCCGGTCGACGCGAGCACGATGGCGGGCACGGTGGCCGGCCGCCCGCCGTCCGTGGGCGGGACCACGCCGGCCGACATCGCGGCGAACGCCACCGCCGAGGCGACATCGGCGTGCAGCCCGGCGGCGAGCCAGGAGCGGGTTGCGGTGACGACGTCGTCGGCGAGCGCGGAGTCGGCCCACAGCAGCAGGCGGTGCAGTGCGTGCGGGTCCTCGGTGGCGGTGGTCACGGCGCATCCTTCCCGGGTCAGCCGAGGTACGTACGGATCTGTTGTTCCACGGCCACGGCGTCTCCCCCGCCGATCAGAATGAGGGCCACCTGTCGCTCGAGTTCGTCGCGTTCGTCGGCGGGCAGGTCGAAGCCGGTGTGGCGGATCACGAGTTCGGCCGCGAGCCGCCATTGCGCCGGATGTTGCACTCGGCTCCGCACCTCGGCCCGCGCCTGCGCCACGTTCCTGCTCAGGCGCAGGATGTTGTACACGCTGAGTTCCAGCGCCGCCCGCTCGGGCGCCGGATAGGTCGGTGCGACCTCCTGGTTGACGATGTCCACGGCCGTCTGCCGCGTGGCCCGGTCCTCCTGGGTCGACGGCCGGCCCTGCGGCGCCTGCGGCCGGGGCACGGCTACCTGCTGCGCCGGCCCGGCGCCGGTGATCAGCGGCCGGTAACGCCCACCGACCCGCACCAACCGCAGCGGCGACGGTTGCACGGGACCGCTGGGCGCCCAGTGCCCGGCGGTGTCGAGCGTCCGGACGTGCCGGTTCAGCATCAGCGGAGCGATCGCGATGAGCCGGTCGAGCATCGGGCCGCGGGGCGGGATCTCGTCGTCGAGGGCGGCCAGGAAGTCGGCGTACTGGTAGGAGTGCCGGTTCGGGGTGATCCGGGCGGCGAACGGGATCGCCCGGGCCGGGTCGCGCAGGATCCCGGCCAGTTCCCGACGCACGTCGCGAGGGGTCCGCGGGGGCTGCGGGGGGTTCGCCGCCAATGCTTCGGACGCTGCGTAGGCGGCGAACCAGGAGTCGTCGCCGAGGGTGTACCAGGAGTCCGGCTGTGGCGGCACGCCGCCGGGTCGGAGGTTGCGCCGCTGCATCTCCCGGTTCTGTTGCGGCGTGGTGGTCGGCAGCGGCACCGGCGGTCCCGGCGTGAACGCGGGCGGGTTGCGGCGTTCGTCGACGGCGTCTCGGACAGCCGTGTGGAATGGTCCCCGGTCGGCCGCCAGCCGCACCAGATGGTCACGGGTGAACCGTTCGGCGATGACGTCGTCGCGGACGCCGTCCCGGATGGCGCCCAGGAGTGCGTAGTGCCGCCCGACCGCGTCGCCCGTGCCCAGCTCGAAATGCCGGCCGGTCGGCTCGATGTACGTGGTCACCAGCGCCGGCCCGCCGCGGCGGCGGCGCTGCGGGGGTGCCTCGACGTACACGTGAATGCCCAACCGGCGGGCCACCTGCCGACCCACCTCGACCGGGTCGAGACCGATCACCTCCGCCGTCGGCGGGAGGGTCAGCGGACCGACGAGTCGGGGCCGGCCGGTGGCCGGGTCGATCGGCTGCTGGCTCTGGTGCCACTCGTTGACTTCGTTGATGAGGTGGGTGGTCCGGTCGATGCGAACGGCCGGGTCGCGCCGGCCGACCGGGTGGTACCGCCGCTCCACGGCGTCGAGCCTCGCCTGGCCGAGGTGGCCGCGGGCCCAGTCCCTGATGGCGTCCTCCAGTTCCCGCGTCCGCTCCGCCTCGTCGGCGCGCAGGAACAGCACGTTGCGCCGGTCGACCCGGTTGTGGACCCGCCGCGCGATCTCCGCCGCCGCCCGCCGGGCCGTCGCATCGGGGTGGACGACCCCGGGCGCGTCGGGGTCGCGGGCCAGCCTCGCGAGCTCGGTGGTCAACGAGACCTGCGGCGTCGTCTGCCGGTCCAGCGGCGGACGCGTCGCCGGTGGCAGCGGGTTGTCGACGGCGTCGCGGGCCTGCTCCTCGGCGAGCTGCTGCCGTAGCTCCTCGACCTGGCCGGTGAACATCTGCACGTACACGTCGCCGCTGAAGGACCGGCTGGTGTACTCACCGGGAACCCGGGTCGGCTGGAGGATGCCCCAGCCGTGCTTCGTCACGGTCGCGGTCAGCTGGAACGTGCCGGTCAGCCGGACCAGAACACTGTCGCCGAGCTGTTTGCCATGCTGTTCCCGGCGGTATGCCTCCGCGGCCGTGTCGCCGATCGTCTCCGTCGCCTCCCGGACGCTGTCCAGGACGCCGTCGTAGTTGTGCGCGGCGCTGGTGGCATTGGGGTGCGCCGGGTCCAGGTCGGCGACCCGGGCGGGGACGCCGAAGCTACCGGAGACCGCGGGGTTGGGTTGCTCGTTGGTGAGGCTCGACGAGGCGGCCCGGTTGGACTTGGCGTAGCGGCCGGTGCCGGCGCCGGTGATCGGCGCGATGACGTCGATGTTGTACAGCGAACCCCGCATCCGCACATTGGCCCGGCGCGATGAGTGGCCCGGCTGGAACACGCCGTCGCCGAGTTCGAACCCGTCGGGCCGGATGGCGGCGTTGACGTGTGCCGCCTGGTGGAACCGGGAGAACAGCGCGTCGACGACCGGACTGTCCCGCAGGTGCGGGCTGCGCCCGAACAGGCGGGCGAGCCAGGGCAGGGCGCGCCGCAGCGGCGGCCGCGGATCGGCGGCGACCAGCCATGCCGGCGTGCGTGTCGGCAGCACCCGGCGCAACCCCGGGAAGCGTTCGGTCAGCGACCGGCTGGCCAGGGCATTGTTCAGCATGTCCCGGGCCGCCTGCACGCCATCGTCGAGGAACGTCGCGCTGACGTAGGCGTCGCCGGGCAGCGCCGGGATCGCCGCCAGGTCGGGCCGCTCTCGTGGGCCGTGGAACGGCTGCGTCTCGGCGATGCCCTTGGGCATCTTCAGCGTGATCGTGCCCGCGGTGTTACCGGTACTGGTCTGCGGCTTCGGCGCACCGATCGGAACCGTCTGCCGGAACCAGGCCAGCGTGTTGTTGATCGGCCTGCCGGCCGTCGAGCGCCGGGAGACGGTCACGTCCAGGCGGACGTCGGTCGTGGCCGGGTAGTAGCCGGACCAGTCGTACGCGGTCTGCTCGGCGGTCATCTGCTCCGACTGGTTAGTCGCGCGGGTGCGTCCCTCCGCCGCACGCACACCCACCGACTGGACCGGATTCGGACGCCGCTCGTTGTGGAAGTACTCCTGCTCCTCCGGGGTGGGGTTGTCCGGCGGCGTGCGGCCGTCGGTGTCCTCCTGCATGCGCAGGCCGACCCCGGCCGAGCGGCTGTGTACGACGGACTCCGACTCGGTCCGCTCGACGTACTGGTGGCCGTAGTTCTCGTTGCCGCTCTCGGGGACGAAGTCGCCGAACGTCAGTCCGGGGGTCAGCGACATCCGGAGCTTGACTTCGAGGATCTCGTTGACGCCCCACAGCACGGGGTTGGTCAGGTAGAGCGTCATGCCTTCGGTGTGCAGCATCTGTTCGGCCATCGGCTGCACCCGGTCGGCGGCGAGGGCCGCCTGCAGCCCGTCGATGCCGCCCTGGACCTGCCCGACGACCGCGTTCGGGTCGGCGCCCGGCAACGACACGTACACCCGCGACGTCCCGTCGGTCCAGTTCCCGTGCTCGCGGCCGAGCAGTCCCGGTTCCGCGTCGTCGATCGCCCGGCGCACGAGGTCGTAGACGTCGGTGGTGAGGTTCAGCTCCTTGATTCCCGCGTGACCGAGCGACTGGGAACCGTTCTCGGCCAGGTACGGCGGGGTCCACATCGCCCGGGTCAGCGCGTCGTCGGCGCGGGCCAGCAGGACGGCCGCCTGCTGGTTGGCGGCATCGGCCCGGAACGCCTGCACGAAGTCGCCGACAAACCCGGGGGCGATCGGCAGGCCGTCGAACCGGTACCGGTCGGCCAGGACGCGGGCGTACCGGTACAGCGCCGGCTGTTGCGGCGCCGGCTGCGGTGCGACGGGAGCCGGCGGTGCCGGCTGGTCCAGGTTGTTCTTCCAGCGGGTCAGGATCTTCGCGGCGAGGGTGTTGTCGAGGTGGAGCGTGCCCGCGGTGTACCGCTGCATCACGTCGTGGAGTTGCTCGTCGCTCAACGGAAGCCGATCGTCGGCGTAGTGCGCCAGCGCGTCGGGCTCCGACAGCACGTAGATCATCGTGCGGTCGGGGAGCGTTCCGTTCCCCCGCGTGATCGTGCGCCACCACAGCTTGGCGTTGTACTCGACCGCGCCGAGAAGGGTCAGGTCGACCGTGGTCCGGAAGGCGTACGCCCGCTGGAAGTTCAGCTCCAGCAGTTCCCGCCCACCGGTGGTCTTCAGGGTACGGCTGGTGGACGTGCCGATCCGGATGTTGGGCGCCTGCGTGCCGGTGAGGTCGGAGACGTGCGTCGCCGGCGGGTCACCGCCCTGCCCGAGGTCGGCCGCGAACGCGATCCCGCGGCTGCGGGTGGCCGTCTGCCCGGCCTGGGTCAGGCCGAGCTGGATGAGGCCGAGGACGTACTTGTCGGTGGTGGTGCCGACAAAGGTCGACCTGCCCAGCCGGCCACCGACCGACATGGCCCCGAACCGGTCCCGGCGCAACCGCGCCTTGAACAGCGAGTCGGTGCTGTACCGGTTCTCGATGATCTCCCGCAGGTGTGCCAGCAGACTGGTGTGGCTCACGAATGTGTTGATCTCGTCGTCGCCGGACTCGCCGGGCGCACCGAAGTTGGGCATCAGCCGGCGCATCAACTCCGTGGCACCCTGGGACTCCAGGTGCAGGACGGCCGCCTGGCGCAGGACGCTGGGGTGGGTCAGGCCCGGGGTCGACGGGAGCTGTCGTACCGGCAGTGCCGGCTGCGGCTGCGCCGGCGCCGGCTGTTGCACCGCCGCCGGCTGCTGCACCGCTGCTTGTTGTCCGGCGACCGCTGGTTGGGTTCCGGGCGGCGGCGCCGGTACGTTCGGATCGGTGTCCACCACGTCGAAGTGCGGCACCATGTGGACAGTCGCGTCGGCTCGCATCCCACCGGTCCGCAGCATTTCGCGGGCCGCGGTGAACCAGCGGCGGAACGACAACCGGCTCCGGCTGGAGTACTCGACCGTCACCTCGAAGTCGCTGGGCAGGCGGAACTCCGCCAGCTCGCCGGGGTACTCCAGCAGCTTGGGCATGTTGACCACATTGTTGACCGAGTTGGACGCCTCGGCACTGATGTCGACCTCGGGGCCGAATCCGACCGTCTTCAACCGTGGCGTCGCCTTCGGGCTGAACCGCAGCCGGAATCCGCCCGCCAGCTTGCGGCCACCGCCGGTCGAGTATCCGGTCGAGTTCAGTCCCATGGCCAGGTTCACGATCTGGTGCTCGTTGGTGTACCGGCCGGGGGTCGGTCCGTGCCTCCCGCCGCCCGGCGTCGCCCTGATCGTGACGCGAGCCGTGTCCAGGTACCACCATGACAACGGCCCGCCGTGCCGGATCCGTAGCGTGACCGGCAGCCCGTCCTGATGGATCTGGTTGTAGTTGGAGTCCAGGCCCGACGCCGAGATCGCCTTGTACAGCAGGGCACGGTTGGCCACCTGGCTGTCGGTCTTCGCGCTGTACCGGAAGACCGAGGTGCGTTGGAACGGCCGGTCCATGCGCTGCGGCAGGAAACCCTGTAGCTGCAGGCTCTGCACGACACCTTGGCGCAGGTCGTTGACGATGAAGCGCTCGACCTTCACCAGGGCCTGGCCGACGCCGCGACCGTTCTTGGCGTACTCGGGCAGCATCGGCGCGGGCCGCGGCGCGGCCGGCGGTGCCGCCGGGGCCGGTGGTGGCGGAGGCCGGTTCGGTACCTCGAAGCCGTGCAGCCCGGCATCGGCGGTGGGCAGCCGCAGCAGGGTGCGACCGGCCACCGGGGCGGACGTCGCCTCGCGCAGCGGGTGCACCAGCCGGCGCGGGAGGATCGGCCGCCGATCCGCCGCGCCACGCCCGCGCCCGTTGCGGCGCAACAGGTTGCGCGACGGGCGGGCGGTGACGGTGACGGTGTGCTCCAGCTCGGCGTCGTACCCCGTGGTCGGCCCCGAGTACCGGGACGCCATCACCCACAGCCCGGTACGCCCGGCGCTGGTGGTGTCCTTGTTGAACCAGCTGAACCTGACGTATGGCAGGCGCGCCGTGAGGGAGGTCGGCTTGGGGGCGAACTGGAGCTCCAGTCCGGTCTCGACGGTCGTTTCCTGGTTGAGAGTGTGCGACGTATTCATGCCGGCGATCGCGGTGCGGACCATCTCGATGTGGGCCTTGTTGGCCGTGACACCGACCCGGCCCGCGGAGCGCCGTCTACTGTGGACATTCACCTGGGCGATGAAGCGGCCCCGGTGGCTGAGCATGAACTCGTACCCGTCGAGGTCGTTGACCGCCTTGTCGAGATGCGTGTCGAGGTTCCACAACAGGTGGAGGGCCTGGGTCCGCAGCGGGCTGCCCATCCGCACATCGAGCCCCACCTGGCGCATCTGGGCCAGCATCGCGTCGCTCAACTCGGCCAGATTGGTCATCCCGGACGAGAAGAACGTCTCGGGGATGGTCCGCTGCAGCCTCGCCCGTTCGTGCGTGCCGGTCGGCTGGGGCCGGTCGGGAACGGTGACATCGGCGGCGACAGTCTCCTCGGGCGGATCGAGGTACTGGTCCGGGATCCACGTCAGCAACCGTTCGGTCGAATCGGGCTGACCCTCCACTGTGGACGGTTCGAGGTCGGCCCAGGTGGCATTGGCGACGGTGCGGTGCTTGATCGACCACGTCGCTTTGGCCGCCACCAGCGTCGCCGGGTCACGGGTGTCCTCGACGTGGCCGGTCTCGGCATCACGCACGGTACCCGTGGTGCGGCTCGAGGCGTTGGCGACGAACCGGGCGGTGACGGTGGCCTTGGCCGCCTGCAGCGCGCCCGGGATGCCGAACGAGAAGGTGGCGGCGAGCCGGCCGCGCAGCGAGGTCGTGGGGCCCGAGCGGCTGTTGCTCTGTGCGCCGACGCTGAACAGGCCCTGGATGACCTCGATCGCCTTTGTCATGCCGGCCTTGCGGGCCCGGCCGGTCGCGTTCGGTTCGGTCGCGGCCGGCTGGCCCGGCACCTGTTGACCCACGGCCTGTTGACCCGCGGCCGGCTGACCCACGGCCTGCTGGCCGGGAGCCGGCGCGGCCGGCGTCTGGGTGGTGGGTCCGGTCGGCGGCGGTACCGGCCGGGGCGACGTGGTCGAGTGGCTCGGGTCGACGATCCTCTCCGGGTCGGTCGGGTTCAGCTTGACCAGGAACTCGACCTCGCCGATGACCATCGGTACCCCGGCGCCGACCAGGTGACGGGAATGGGTCATCAACATTTGGCTCAGGGCGGTCTGGTCGAGCTGCTCGGCCGGAACCCCGTTGATCGACGCGATCCGCCGGATCTCGGCGGCCGCCGCCGCGATGTGCGGAAGAGTGCCGCGCGGCGAGCCCGCCGCGTACGCCAGCGGATCCAGCGCGATCGGCACGGTGACGACCGGCGGGTTGGGGCCGGGCGGGTTCGGACCGGGCGGGTTCGGACCGGGCGCGGGCTGGTTCGTGGGGGGAACCCAGGCCGTGAACTCGGGGACAGCGGGGTTGACCGGATGGACCTCCCGGATCAGTCGCATCGGCGGCCCACCGGCGTGCTCCCACGCCAGCGTCGGGTTGGCACCCGGTGACGTGGTGACTATCGCGCGGTTCAGCGTGTACCCGGCCAGCCGGAGCAGATGCGGTCCGGCCACGCTCTGGGGGCGTCGCCCCGCGAGTGCCTGGTCGAACCACCGCCGCACATCGTCGTCGGTGGCGTTCGCGACGAGCAGGGGCATCAGCGGACGAGCGAGGTCGGCGGGAATGTGCTGGCTGATCGCTGCCCGCATTTGGTTGATCAGCTCGCCGCGCACGGTCGCCAGCCGGGTGGCGTCGAGTCGGGCGGCCGGATTCGGCGGCGGTCCGGCCGCACGGGTCTCGTGGGCCAGCGACAGCTCGCGCCTGGCCTGAGTGGTCCATCCACCGAGACCGGCGACCGCGGCGGGATCGCTCATGATGATGGCGTTGAACAGGTCCCAGGCCCCGGCGCCGGCGAGCGGGAGCCGGTCGGCCGGGTTCATCGGTGCGGCGAGCCAGGCGGCTCGGGTTTCCTGGTCGACACGTCGCGGCGCGTCCGGCCGCGGTGCCGCGGGCGACTCGAGGGTCCATCCGGTGCTGCGGACCCGGACGACCACGTCGCGCCGACGCTCGCGGAAGCGCACGTATGCGCCCGTCGGGTTCGGAACATCCCCGGGAATCCGCCGGCCGCGGCTGGTCTCGACGAACCGGACCTGTACGTCGACACCGCGCAGGAGCCTCCACACCTCGGCTTCGAGCTGCCGTCGCACCTGCCAGGCACGCTCGCCCCCGGTCGCAATCGCCGACTGCAGTCGGCCGAGCGTGCCGTTGCCGCCGCCTTCGATCTCCACTTCGATCGGGCTGCCGTCGGACGCGATGTCACGGTGGGCCCGGATCGCGCTGGCGACCGACTGGGCCACGTTCGCGATCCGCACATCGTCGGGCCGGATCCGGTGCTGTCGCCACTGGAACGAAATCACGTCCGGTGCGGCGGTCAGCCGTATCGGAGGCGACGCGAGGGGAAGCGGGGGCGGAGGCTGCGCCGGCGCAGCAGGCGCCGGTGGCGGAACTGCCATCCGTAGGGTCGGCGGCGGTGGTGGAGGCGGAGGCGGAGGCGGGACTGTTGTCTGCTGCGGCGGCGGCGGAGGTGGCGGCGGAGGTGGCGGCGGAGGCGGAGGAACGGGATGAAATGGCGGCGGCGGTAGTAGGGACAGATGGGTCGGCGGCGCCGACGACGAGCTCGCCACCGGTAGTTGCGGAGTGCCGGTATGGCCCTCGGCGGTGGTCGGTGGAACGACGACGTCGTAGCGCACGCGCGGTCCGCCCGTCGTACCGCCTGCGACCTGACGTGGAGCCAGATGTACCGCCGCGCCGTCGCCGTCGGCACGGATCAGGTGCGAGACGTCGGGGGCGGTCGTCACCCGCACCGGGCGGCCGGTGATCTCGCCGAGCAACCACGGCAGCGCGCCGTGCGGATCGGTGGTGTCGGAGCGTCCGTCGATGACGGTGCGCGCCCACTGGCGTACGCCCCGGGCGTCGCGGCGGAGGCCGGCGGCGGTCAGTTCCTCCCGTGGCACCAGGGTGCCGATGCGCTGCCAGACCGGGTCTCCGAGCGCGTTGAGCCGGTTGAGCAGGTACTGCTCGAAGGCCTGCGTGGCCAACGTCAGGCTGGCCCCGTGGTCGAACCGGCGGGCGCGCCGGTCGGCGGCGACCTGGTCGAGTGCCCGCATCACCACCCGGTTCCACCCGCCGAGGTCGCGCATCGCGGTGGGATCGGCCGCGACGAACGCGCTCAGCAGGCCGCCGTCGCCGGGTACCTCCACCGCGTGCTCGATCGCAACGCCCTTCGGCGGGGTGAGCGAGGCGGTCGACGGACTGCTGGGCAACGCCGTCCCGCGTCCGCGACCCCGGCCCGCGCCGCCACCGCGCGGCGGCGGCAACATTCCGGCCTCCGCGAGGCCGGGCGCCCGGTCCAGGAGAGCCGCGACGCTACCGCTGACCGGCACCGGCCGCTCGGTCATCGGCCGGCCGTCGGACCCGATCAGCAGCACCCTCGTGTCCGGAGCGCGCAGCCCGTCGGCCCACGGGTCGTGCGCATCGTCGCCCCAACGCGCCGGCTCGTCGAACCGGCCCGGCTGCTGGGTGTCCACCCAGCGCGGCACGACCTTGCCCGAACGCGCGTCCGCCAGCAGCCAGTACGCGTGTCCGCGACCGTGCGGCGGCCGGGTGATGACGAGTGCCATCGCGCCGGGAGTACCAGTGACCGTGTTCCACACCGCGTCCGGGTCGCCGACGGTGGAGGCCCGGCCGCCCAGCGCGGACAGCAGCCCGGCGGTACCGGTGGTGACGCTGTCGTCGACCGCCACGGTCTGGTTGGTACGGCGGCCGTACACCGCCTCGTACGCGTCCCACGCCCGGACCACGCAGTCGGTCGGCGGCTCGTGCGGGTCGGTCGCCGACGCCGTGAGCGGATGTGTGCCAGCCGGTGGCGCGGGTACGGCCTCGGCCCGGTGTACGTGGCGCTCCAGGCTGTCGAGACCGCTTCCGGATCCGGCCGCAACGGGGTCCACAGTGGACGGTGTAGCGGTCGCCCGCTGCTCCACAGTGGACGGCGGGCTCGCGGTCGGCGCCTGATGGGCGGGGTCGTTCGACGCCGGCGGAGGCACGGTCGCCTGGTCGTCGCTGCCGTGACCCGGCGGCGGTGTGTCCGGGCCCGACCCGGGCGGTGGTGCGACCGGCGTCGGCCCGGCCTGACCCGGCGCAGGCTGACCCGGCGCAGGCTGACCCGATCCCGGCGGCGGCGCGACGGGAGTCGGCCCGGGTTGACCCGGTCCGGGCTGGCCTGGCGGCTGAACCGGCGACGCGCCGGTCTGTGGCGGTGTCGCAACCGGGTTGAGGCCCGCCGGTGGCGGCGCCGTGCGCACGGGCACCGGCGGAACCGGCGACGGCACGGACGAATCCGGCGACGGCGCCGGCGGAACTGGTGAGGGCGCCACCTGGACCGGCTGGTCCACCGCGTTCGAGTCGTCGAACGGATCGGCGTTCGCGTCCGAGCCGCCCCATTCGGAGCCGCCGTCGGAGTCGGAGGATCCGGGCCAGCCCAGGCTGAGGAGGGAGTCGGTGTCGGACCAGGCATCGGAGTCGGCGTCGGAGTCCGGACCCAGCAACGGCTGGGTCTCCGGATCGCCGGAGCCCTGTGACACCGAGTCAAACGCCGAATCAGACGACGAGTCAGCCGGCGAATCGGACGGCGGCGGCCGGTTCGGACCGTTGTGCGGGCCGAAGACGAGTTTGTTGAAGTAGTCGCCGATCCCCTGCCCCGTCATGTCGAAGCCGGCGCCGATCGCGCCGCTGACGGCGTTCATGCCGTCGACGTCCCAGCCCTGGCCCTCGCTGAGCGCGTTGAAGCCGGCGCCCAGGTACTCGGTCAGCGCCGCACCGCTCATCGTGTTGACCTTGTCGAACGCACCGCGGAGCCACGGGTTGGTGAGCCGGTTGCCGACGACGTGGCCGAGTCCGTGGAACAGCGGCATGACGAGGGCTTCGGTGGCGCCGCCGATCGCGCCGCCCTTGAGCGCGTCGTTGAACAGGTCCCAGTCGAAGTTGTCGCGGTGGTTGTTGCGGATCTGGATGGTCTGCACCACGACGTCGATGAAGCCCTCGGTGGCGGTCTCGAAGATGATCGAGCCGATGACCTCGGTGAGCAGGAACCGCATCCAGGCGTACTGGAGGAACCGGAACGCGGCAACGCGTCCGGCGAGCCATGTCATCGCCGAAGCGGGGTTCCAGAACGCGAGGACCGCAGCGATCACGAACGAGGCGAACAGTTCGATCGCTCCCGCGATGATCTGCATCTTCGCGTACTCGACCTGGGTGCCCCGGTTGCGCATCGCCTCGGCCATTTCGCGGACCTGGTTCGCCGCCATGCTCAGGTAACCGGGATCGCGCAGGTACTCCTCCATCGTCGCCAGGAACGCCTCGTGCGACTTGCCGCCGACGCGGTCGCGGACGGTGCGCACGGCGACCTGCAGCAGCGGTCGGATCTCGTCGATGTCCGTGGCGCCGTTCTTCAGCGCGTCGGCGGCCGCCCACAACTTGTCCTCGTTGGCGCCGAGGAACTTCTCGCCGGTCACCGCGTACAGGAAATTGCCGAGCTCCTCGGACACAGTGAGCGCCACAGTCGACTCCCCTCGTCGGGGGGGAACAACGTTTCCGGAGCGCGCCGGTTCACGGACGTGATGAAAATCCGACAGCGTGATCCCGCGGCCCGATCGGACGTAGTGAGGAGGTCAGTTCCGACCGAGGAGGCGTCGCGTGACCGTGAAGGTGTTCCGGCGGCCGGCCCGCCGTGACGGGCCGGAGGTGCCGGCGGGCGAGTTCAGCCTGCAGGAGCCACCGGCCATTCCCGACGTGCAGAGCAACGGGCTGCGCAGCGCGATGATGATCCTGCCGATGATGCTGATGACCGGCGTGATGGTCATGATGTTCTTCGGGCGTGGCCGGGGCGCGTTGACCTGGGTCATGATGGGCCTGATCGGCGTCGCGACGGCCGGCATGCTGGTCGGGCAGATGCTGCTCAGCGGCGGGGAGCGCAAGAAACGGGTCGGCGGAGACCGTCGCGACTACCTTCGTTACCTGGGCCAGCAGCGCAAGCGGATCCGCGCGGTGGTGACGCAGCAGCGGGAGGCGGGGGCGTGGCGCCATCCCGAGCCGGCCGGGCTGTGGGCGGTCGCGATGACCTCGCGCCGGTGGGAGCGCAGGCCGACCCACCCCGACTTCCTCGAGCTGCGGGTCGGTACCGGACGGCAGCGGCTCGCGGTGCGCATCGCACCGCTGTCGACCAAGCCGATCGAGGACCTGGAACCGTTGTCCGCCAAGTCGTTGCGCCGTTTCATCAACGCGTACTCGACGGTGCCGGACCAACCGGTGGCGCTGCTGCTCTCGCGGTTCAGCGAGATCCGGCTCACCGGCGAGGCGGACGCGCGTCGGGCGCTGGCCCGTGCGCTGATCGGTCAGCTCGCGACGTTCCACGCGCCGGAGGAGGTGACGATCGCGTTGTGTGTGGCGGCCGATCGCCGGGGCGACTGGGACTGGGCGAAGTGGTTGCCGCACCTGCAGCACCTGCGCGACCAGGACGGTGCCGGACCGGTCCGGCTCGCCGCCGACGGCATGGACACGCTGGAGCGCCTGCTGGGTGAGGAGTTTCAGAACCGGCCGCGGTGGGAGGCCGGCACGACCGCCAGCCGGGACGAGCCGTTCCTGGTCGTGGTCCGCGACGGCGGTCAGGTCGCCGCGGGCAGCCGGTTGACGTCCGGCGGCTACCGCAACGCGGTTCTGCTCGACCTCAGCGGCGACCCGCCGGCGACGACCCCGCGCGAACTGCTGTGGCTCGACATCGCCGAGGGGTGCCTTGAACGGGTGCGCTACGACATGGTGGGCCGGGAGACCCGGTCGGTGCTCGCGATCGCCGACGGGCTCAGCATGGCCCGGTCGCACGCGGTCGCACGGATGCTCTCGCCGTACCGGCTGGGGATGGCCAGCGAACCCGCGGCGCAGGCACTGGCGTCCGACTTCGATCTCGGAACGCTGCTCGGGCTGGGCGATCTGGCCACGCTCGACGTCGACCGGGCGTGGGCGGCCCGGTCGCCGACCGACCGGCTGCGGGTGCCGATCGGGCTCGACGCCGGCGGCGCGCCGGTCGAGCTGGACATCAAGGAGTCGGCATCGGGCGGCATGGGTCCGCACGGGATGCTGGTCGGCGCCACCGGTTCGGGCAAGAGCGAGTTGTTGCGGACCCTCGTGCTCGCCCTCGCCGCCACCCACCCGTCGGAGACCCTCAACTTCGTGCTCGTCGACTTCAAGGGCGGCGCGACCTTCCTCGGCCTGGAGCAGCTTCCGCACACTTCGGCGGTCATCACCAACCTGTCCGACGAGGTGGCGTTGGTCGGGCGGATGCGCGAGGCGCTGCACGGCGAGCTGGTCCGCCGGCAGGAGCTGCTGCGGCAGGCCGGCGGGTACAGCTCGGCGCTGGACTACGAGCGCGCGCGGGCACAGGGCGTGCCGCTGGAGGCGCTGCCGACCCTGTTCGTCGTCGTCGATGAGTTCAGCGAGCTGCTGGCGAGCCACCGCGACTTCATCGACCTGTTCGTGATGATCGGACGGCTGGGCCGCTCGCTGGCGGTGCACCTGCTGCTGGCCAGCCAGCGGCTCGACGAGGGCCGGATCACCCAGCTGGAGTCGCATCTGTCGTACCGGATCGGGCTGCGGACGTTCTCGGCGATGGAGTCGCGGGCCGCGATCGGCGTGCCCGACGCGCACGAGCTGCCGTCGCAGCCGGGCAGCGGGATCATCCGCACCGACGTGTCGACCCTCGTCCGGTTCAAGGCCGCGTACGTGTCCGGCCCGTACCGGCCGAAGTTGGTGCGCACCGACCAGGAGGTCGTGGAGCGGCAGGTGGTCCCGTTCGGGCTCGACCGCGTCGAGGTGCGCCAGCCGGACCGGACCGCGCGCCCTCAGCCGGCCCCCGAGTCGCCGGAGCGGCCGACGGTCATGTCGGTCGTCGTCGACCGGCTCGCCGGGCGCGGCGCGCCGGCGCGGCAGATCTGGCTGCCGCCGCTGGATCGTCCGCCCACGCTCGATCAGCTGCTGCCACCGCTGCGACCCGACCCCCATGCCGGGCTGCGGGCCGCTGGCTGGCCCGGCAACGGCGCGCTGGTGGTGCCGGTCGGGTTCGTGGACCGCCCGTTCGAACAGGCCCGCGAACTGCTGCTGGTCGACCTTGCCGGTGTCGGCGGCCACGTCGGTGTCGCGGGCGGTCCGCAGAGCGGCAAGAGCACCCTGCTGCGTGCCCTGATCTGCTCGCTCGCGCTGACGCACAGCCCGCGCGAGGTCCAGTTCTACTGTCTCGATTTCGGCGGCGGCACGCTCGGCTCGATCGAGTCGCTCCCGCATGTCGGCAGCGTCGCGGGTCGGCTGAACACCGAACTGGTCAGCCGGACCGTCGCCGAGGTGTCCGCGCTCATCACCGAACGCGAACAGCGCTTCGCCGAACTGGGAATCGACAGCATGGCCATGTACCGGCGGCGCCGCGCGGAGGGAACGGTCGACGACCCGTACGGTGACGTGTTCCTCGTCGTCGACGGCTGGTTCACACTGCGGCAGGAGTTCGAGGCGATCGACGCGGTGATCCGGCAGATCGTGGCGCGCGGCCTCAACTTCGGCGTGCACCTGCTGCTCACCGCCGCCCGCTGGTCGGAGGTGCACCACGGCATGCGGGACCAGATCGGCACTCGGCTGGAGTTGCGGCTCGGCGATCCGGTGGACTCGGCGATCGACCTGCGGGCGGCGGCGACGGTACCCCAGGTGCCCGGCCGCGGAATGACCGCGCAGAAGTACCACTTCCTCGCCGGCCTGCCCCGCATCGACGGCGACACCGATCCGTCCACAGTGGCCGATGGCTCGCGTGGCCTGGCAGCGGTGGTCGAGGAGTTCTGGGACGGTGACGGTGCGCCGCCCGTGCGCACGCTGCCGGCGGTGCTCGACGCGGTCGGGCTGCCGGCCGCGGAGGGCGACCTGCGGGTCGTGATCGGCCTCGACGAGGAACAGATGGGTCCGGTCTGGCACGACTTCGAGGCGGTTCCGCACCTGACCGTCATGGGCGACAGCCGCAGCGGCAAGTCCAACTTCCTGCGGTACGTGGCGACCGCGCTGACCCGCCGGTTCACCCCGCGCGAGGTGCGCATCCTGGCGGTGGACGTGCGGCGCAGCCTGTACGACGCGATCCCGGAGGAGTACCGGCTGGGCTACTCGGTCTCCGTCGACTCCATTGCGGCGACGGTCGCCGACGCGGTGAACGGGCTACGCACCCGGGTGCCCGGGCCGGACGTGACACCCGAGCAGTTGCGGCGCCGCGACTGGTGGTCCGGGCCGCGGCTGTACGTGCTCGTCGACGACTACGACCTGGTGAGCGGGCACGAGTCGCCGCTGCTGCCGCTCCTGCCGTTCCTGGCACAGGGCACCGACATCGGCCTGCACCTCGTCCTGACCCGGGCGGCGGCCGGCGCCATGCGGATGTCGATGGACCCGTTGGTGCGGCGGCTGCAGGAGACCAACAGTCCGGACGTGGTGCTGTCGTGCCCGCCGTCCGAGGGTCCGCTGCTGGGCAACACGAAGGCGAAGGTGCTCCCGCCGGGGCGGGCGCTGTTGTGCACGCGGCGCGGCAGCCGGCTCATCCAGACGCCGTTCGTGCCGACGGAGTCCACTGTGGACGCCGATGAACCGGCGACCGCCGAATCCGTTGTGACGGTGTGACGATGACACCCAGTGCTCAGACCGGCCAGGGCACTCACGTCCCGGCCGCCGGCGTGTGCCGGCTCGCCGTGTACGCGCCGCAGCGCCGGATGGACCTGGCCGTACCGGTCGACGTGGTCGTCGCCGACCTGCTTCCGGTGCTGCTGAACCACCTCGGCGAGGACCTGGCCGACAACGGGCTCGGCCACGGCGGCTGGGTGTTGCAGCGCCTCGGCGGTCCGCCGTTCGACGAGGACAGCACCGTCAGCTCCCTGGCGCTGCACGACGGCGACGAGGTGCACCTGCGTCCGCGCGCCGACCAGTTGCCACCGGCCGACTTCGACGACCTCATCGACGGGGTCGCCAGCGCCACCCGCGACCGCGCCGGCCGGTGGCGCCCGGCGATGACCCGCTGGGCGGCGACCGCGCTGCTGTGGCTGGTGCTGGGCGTCGGGCTGGCCGTCCTCGTCCTGCCCGGCCGGTCCGACCAGCGGGCCGCGGTGGCGGGCGGCGTCGCGGTGGCGTGCCTCGTGGCGGCCGCCGGGGTCAGCCGGATCGCCGGGCTACGGGCGACCGCGACGGCGCTGCTGGCCGGGGCGGCCGGATACGCGGCGCTGGCCGGGCTCGTCGCACCCAACCCACCGGACCGCCCGACCGGGCTGCTCTGGGCGAACCCGCAGATCTTCACCGCCGCCGTCGCGGTCGCCGCGGTTGGCCTGCTAGCCTTCGTGGTCCTGCCCGCGCTCCGTCCGTTGTGCGTCGCGATCCTGACCGCCGGCGTGCTTGTCGCCCTTGCCGGTGGGTTGGGCACGGCCTTCGAATGGTCACTGCCGCAGGCCGGTGGCGTGCTGCTCGGCGCCGCCACGCTCGGGCTGACCGTCGTGCCGCTACTCGCGTTCCGCCTGTCGGGGTTGCGGTTGGCGCCGCTGCCGACGGCACCGGAGCACCTGCAGGAGGATCTCGATCCGGTCCCGAGCACGCAGGTGCTCGACCGGGCCGCGACCGCCGACCGGTACATGACGGGCCTGTACGGCGGGCTGGCCGTTCCGACGGCGCTGGCCCTCGTCGTGACCGGTACCGCCGGCGGCTGGCCGGCGCCGGTGCTGTCCACCCTCGCGGCGCTGACCCTGGTGCTGGCCGCGCGACCGATGACCAGCGGCTGGCACCGCCTCGCCCTGCTCGGCGCCGCGGCGGTCGGGTTGGCTGCCGGCACCGTCCACCTGGCCGGCGGGCAGCCGCTCGCCCGGCTGTTGGTGCCCACGGTCGGGGTGGCGCTGGGCGGCGTGGTCAGCGTTCTGATCGCCCGGTACGCGCCCGGCCGGCGCTTGATGCCGTACTGGGGCCGGATCGGGGACCTGCTGTACACCGCCGTCGCGATCGCCCAGGTGCCGGTGCTGTTGGCCCTGCTCGACGTCTACGGCTTCGCCCGGGCGATCGGAGGCTGACCGTGCAGACCCGCCGCGACCAGGTACAGGCCCAGTCCTACGTGCTGGGCAGGCTGACCTCCGCGCTGGTGATGGCCGAACCGGAGGCGTTGGAGAACCCGCACCGGCGGATCGTCGTCGGTACCGTCGTCGGCGTCCTCCTCGCCGGGCTCGTCGTCGCGGGCTTCACCGTCTACGGCTTCCTGCGGCCGGGCGGCGACACGGCCTGGCGCAAGCCGCGCACGCTGATCGTCGAGAAGGACACCGGCGCCCGCTACGTGCT
Source organism: Virgisporangium aurantiacum (assembly GCF_016863635.1). Taxonomy (GTDB): domain Bacteria; phylum Actinomycetota; class Actinomycetes; order Mycobacteriales; family Micromonosporaceae; genus Virgisporangium; species Virgisporangium aurantiacum. The sequence continues at coordinate 45,333 of NZ_BOPG01000078.1, forward strand.
CGTCGCCGGCGCGCTGCGGCCCGTGCTCAACTACGCCTCCGCGGTGCTGCTGCTCGGCGGCCGCCCGCCGATGACCTCGGTGTCGTCGGCGTCGCTGCGGTCGGTGCCGCGCGGGCTTCCGCTCGGCATCGTCGGCGCACCGGACACCCTGCCGCCGGCGGGCGGCCTCACCGGCACGTGGTGGAGCGTCTGCGCCGCGGCGGGCGCGACCGGTGGCACCGTACCCGCGCTGGCCGTCGACCGGCGCCCGGCGCGACCGGAGGACGACGACGGCGCCCTGCTCGTCCGCGGCCCCGACGAGCAGCAGTACCTCGTCTGGCACGGCCGGCGGCTGCGGCTGGCCAGGCCCTGGGTCGCTCCGGTGCTCGGGCTCGACGGGCCCGCCGTCGACGTGCCGGCCGCCTGGCTCAACCAGTTGCTGCCCGGACCGGACCTCGACGGCCTGCCGGTCGACGGACGCGGCGAACCGGGCCCGGCCATCGACGGCACGGCGAGCCGCATCGGCCAGGTGTACGTCACCCGCGTCGCGGGCACCCCCGACCGGCACTACCTGCTGCGCCGCGACGGTCTCAGCCCGCTCGGAGCCACCGCCCTGGCCCTGGCGCTCGGCGATCCGGCCACCGCGACCGTCTACGGGACGGCCCGCGTCGAGCCGATCCCGCTGACCCCGGGCGCGTTGAGTCAACTGCCGCACTCGACCCGCCCCGTACTGCCGGACGACGTGCCCGCGGCCCAACCGGCCCTCCTGCCGCCGCCGGCCACCGGCGCCACCTGGTGTGTTCGCCGGCGTGGCGAGATCGCGGCGGCGACCCTGACGGCGGACGGCCCGGCCGCCCCGATGCCGTCCGCCGCAACCGGCACCGCGCTCGGCATCACGCGGACGGCGCAGACCGCGGCGGCGGTGCGCATGGCGGCCGGTGTCGGCGGCCTCGTCCGTCTCGGGCGGGCCGAACAGGCCAACGGTGGCGCGCTGTTCCTCGTCACCGACGCCGGCGTGAAGTTTCCGGTACCGAGCGCCGACGTCGCGAAAGCGTTGGGATACAACGCCACCGCGGCGGGTCTGGTCGCGCCGGCACTGCTGGACCTGTTGCCGACCGGGTCGGTCCTCGATCCGGCCGAGGCGAGGAGGTGACGTCACCCGCCCACCTGACCCAACCCGACCGCAACACCAGCACGGAAAGGAAACCCGGACATGGCCAATTCCATGGGAAACCAGGTCGATGAAGCAACCATCCGCCAGACCCTGTCGGCGTTCGAACAGGCGATGGCCAACACCAACGCGGCGCTCCAGTCGGTCGACGCGGTGTCGTCGTCGGTGCCGTGGCACGGCGAGGCCGCCGCGCGGTACCGCAACGCACTCGCCAACTGGATGACCGGCCTGCGCGACGTCCAGAAGGGCCTGACCGACCTGGAGAGCGCGATGAACAGCCACCTGCAGGTGTCGGGCAACGCCGAGAACGAGGCGTCGCAGATGTCCAAGTGGTACATCAACTGAGGAGAGAGAAGATGGCGACCTACGGTCTGGATCCCAACGGCCTGCTCGATTCCGGCATGGAATTGCGCGGCGTCACGAAGTCGGTTGAGGCGGCGCTGCACGAGCTCGACGGCTACGTGCAGAAGTTCATCGCCGCCAACGCCGGTGGCGCGGCCGACTCGTACCGCCACGCGCAGCAGCTGTGGAACAACGGCCTGACGAAGATGAACAGCTCGCTCGACCAGGGCGCCACGGCGCTGGACAACATCCGCGACACCTACCACATCGCCGATACGCAGGGCGCATCCCTGTTCGGCGGCCAGGTCTGAGTCGGCGGGAGGTGCCATGCCGAACATCGAGGTCGACGACGCGTTCATGGGACAGGTCGAGAAGACGCTGCGCCAGCTGGGCGTCGACATCGCGGCGAGCCCGCACGGGCCGCTCGCGAACTTCACGGTCAAGGCCGGCGGGAAGAACTTCTTGCTGGGTCTGGCCGTCACCGAACGGGTGAAGTCGATGACACAGGCGGTCGACTCGACGCTGACCCAGCTGTCGTCGACCGCGACGAACCGGGCGAACCAGATCTCGCTCTACCGGATCGTGACCGACGACGCCGAATCCCTCAACGACACGTCGGCGCAGGACTTCCTGCGCGACGCGCCGAACTGGGTGCAGGCGAACGCTACCACCAAGTGAATCCGAACACCTGAAAGGACGGGCGGGGTCGATGGCGCCGAATGATACGGGCACATGGAACGGGGTCAGCCAGCTGGACTGGGTGCCTACGCTGCAGACCGTGCTCGACGGGGACGCCGGCGACATCGACCCCACACGGGTCACGGCGTCCCGGTGGGTCACGCTGGACGCGGCGTTCGGGGGCACCTTGGAATACAGCAACCAGCATCCGTGGGAGCATTGGATGCCCTTGGACTCCAACCACCTGGGCTGGAACTACATCACCATCTACCGCGTCATCCGCCAGGGCAGAGGCAGTGCATTCCAGCTGCTGCGGGCCAAGTTCGACTTCTTCGAACCCAGCGGCGACATGTCACCCGCCCGGCAGGCCCAGCAGCTCGTCGCGCTGAGCGACAAGGTCGTCGGCGCCCTGCGCACCAACCCGCTGTTCGACGCCTCGACCTTCACCGCCGCCGCCGACGTGCTCGCCAAGGTCATGGACTGGCTGCGCAACTCCGGCGAACCGACGATCGCAGGGCTGACTAACCAGATCGACAAGGACGAGACAGGCTTCAAAGGAACCGCCGCCGAGGTCTTCATGTGGGCGCTGCACGATCTGAGCGCCGGCCTGGACCAGCTCCAGACGTTCGTCACCGAACCCAGCAGCTGGATCGTCCTGCTCAACGAGGCGGCGGCCGCGATCACCAAATTCAGGTCCGCGCTGGAGAACGCCTGGACCGAGTTCAAGAACTACAGGTACTACGACCCCAACTGGCTCCTCGCCGATGTCATCCATTCCATCGAGAACCAGGCCGACTCCTACTACAAAAACAATGGGTGGGTCGGCGCACGTGACGCCAAATGGAACTTCGACTTCAGCGCCATCACCGGACTCGGCGTCTACAACCTCGGCAGCCAGGCCGGCTGGGACCAGCTCAACGACGCGATGAAGGTCACCTGGACGCAGAAGCACACCGCGTTGGAGACGGCGGCGCGCACCGCCAGCCGTGACCTGATCGCCGCCATGAGCAAGCTGTGGGAATCCCTCGGCCGCGGCATGGGAACCATCCAGCACCTGCCGCCGCCCAACGGCGTCACCGATCCCACCCAGGACCCGAACAAGGATCCCAACGACCCCGACGGTGACGGCGAGAGCGGCATCGACATCAACGACCTCCTCAAGAACGGCGGCGGCGGGGGCGACGGCAACGGGGGCGGCGATGGGGGCGGCGACGGCGGCATCGACATCAACGACCTCCTCAAGAACGGCGGCGGGGGCGGCGACGGGGGCGGCGGCGGCAACAACCCGCCGACCTTCGAGAGCGGCGGGTCGGATTTCGGTGGCTTCAACCTCCCGAACGGGCCCGGCGGCTCCGGATCGAACACGGAGCTGTTCAACACTCCGCCAGGGACCGACTTGAACGACGGTCCCGGTTTCGACCCCGCCAGTCTCACCAGTTCGGGTTTTGGCGGCAGTGATTTCCCGGGTTCCGGCGGACCCACCGGCACGTCGGGCTTCAACGGCTTCGCGCTTCCCGGGATCGGTTCGGGATTCAGCTTCCCCGGCTCGGGTCCGGGTGGGTCGGGCGGCGCACCCGGCGGCGGCAACCGGTTCGGCGGCGGTGCGTCCGCCCCGGGTCTCGAACTGCCGGAGAACCGAGGCGGTGTTCTGATCGGCCCCATGGGCGCGAGCCCGCCCGGATACACCGGTCCCGGACCGCTCGAAGACATCCTGCGCAGCGAGGGCATCGAGATCGCCGGGGCCGCGGCGGGTGGTGGGCTCGGCGGCGGCGCCGGCCTCGGCGGCGCCGGCCTCGGCGGCGGCGGTGGCGTCAGCGGCGGCGGCGGCTTCGGCGGCGCCGACGGCACCGGATGGGGCGCCGGGTCGAACGGCGGGGTTGCCGGCGACGGCTCCACCCTCGGCGCGCCGGGCTCCGGAACCGGCACCTCCCCAGGTACGACCACGGGAACCACCCCGGCGAACGCCTCCGGGTACCCGCCGATGATGCCGCCGATGGGCATGGGCGGCATGGGTGGCATGGGCGGCCGCGGCGAGAACGAGAAGGAGCGCGAACGCACCACCTGGCTCGCCGAGGACGAGAAGGTCTGGGGCACCGACCCGGACTGCGGCCCGGCCGTCATCGGCGCCGACGACGACGCGACCCCGACCGGCACGCCGGTCACCGACCGCTCGTCGACGCCACGCTCGCGGCCGCACCAGCCCGCGCACACCCCGACGCGCGCCCGACACTGAAACCCGACACTGAATGGAGAAGACAGTGCCCGACAACCGCCAAGAACTCGAGAGCATCCACGCCGAATACGAGCGGACCAAGGCCGCCATCGGAGGGGCTCAGGCCGGCGTGCTCGCCGACTCGACCACGGTGACGTCGAAGAACCGCGAGCTGTCCGTCACCGTCGACGGCCGCGGCGAGCTGACCGGAATCGCCTTCCGCACCCGCTCGTACCGGACGATGTCGCCGACCGAACTGGCGACCCTGCTCGTCGACACGATCCGGGCCGCCCGCAGGGAGAGCCTCGGCAAGGTGGCCGCGGCGTTCGAGTCCGTGCTGCCGGCCGGCCTTCCGCTGCTGGACATCATGAGCGGCCCGATCGACGTCGACACGATGATGAGTGACGCGGTCGCGAAGATCATGCGGGAAAGGCAGCGGTCATGAGCTCCCCGCTCTACCTCAACGTCGAGACGGACGGCCTCACCGAGGCGATGCAACCGGTACAGGACCACGTCCGCACCACACTCAAGAAGTACTCCGGGACGATCGACGGCATTGGCTCGGTGGTCGACGCGGTCAAGACCGACGAGGACACGAAGATCCTCCAACAGAGCAACGCGGAGATGGAGGCTGTCCGGATGCTGCTGGTCTCCCTGCAGGGCCTGGCGGCCGGCGACGAGACGTCGATCGCGCTGCTGGCCGCCAACTTCAACTTCGCCGAGGACCAGGCCATCGACCAGGCCTCGGGATGGAACGGACGGCATTGACCACGGGTCGTCCGATGTCCGCTTTGATCGGATTCAATGAGCGGGGAAGTTCGTGCGCGCCATGACGCGGACGGACTTCCCCGCTGATGCGTCGTTGTCTTCGGCACGGGTGCCGGAAGCGGCGTTGGCGTACTGAGCGGACACTTCGGAGCGCCGCGGTCCCGACGATGTCCTGATCTCGGCGCTGATTCACGCAAGCGGCGGCGCGCCGCTGCGACGGGTCCGGACCAACCACAGCACCACCAGCGCGAGCAGGGTGGCGCCACCGAGCGTGCCGCACAGGAGCCACGCCCGGGTCACGGCCGGATCCCCGGCCGACGCCTCCGGAAGGCTGACCGGTGGCCGGTCCGGCACCGTGCGCTGGCCGCTCGCCACGTCCACGGTGGTGGCGGCCGCGTACGGATCGACCGTTCCCGGCCCACCCGTGCCGGGCCGCTCGGCGGTGTCGAGCAGCCGGGTCCGCACGGCGGCCTCGGAAAGCTCCGGATGCGCCGCCCGGACCAGCGCCGCGGCTCCCGCCACGAACGCCGCGGCGACACCGGTGCCGCCGACACCGTAGTGACCGATGCCGCTAGGCCCCGGTACGACCGCGCCCTGCGCGGGTGCCAGCACGTCGACGCCGGCCGCTGGGCCGGTCACCTCGGTCGGTTTGCCGTCGACGGCCACCCCGCCCACCGCCAGCACCTGCGGATCGGCCGCCGGGAACCAGGCCGCCGGCGGCCGGCCGGCTTCTCCGCGGGTCCGGTCGTTGACCGGTGCCACGACGAGCGCGTCGTGGGCGACGGCGTCGGCCACGGCGGCGCGCAGGTCCGGGTTGTCCTCGGCGAGTCCGGTGCCGACCAGGATGACCCTCGCGCCCCGCCGGGCGGCCTCCCGGATCCCGGTCGCCAGTGCGGCGGCGGTGACCCGTCCCTGCGGGTCGATGATCCGCACGGGCAGGATGCCGGCGCCGGGAGCCATGCCCACGACGCCGCTGCCGGGCACCGGCCGGCCGGCGATGATCGCCGCGAACGCAGTGCCTCGGCCGAGGCAGTCCGTCGTCGCCGGGCCGCCGGACACGACGTCGACGCCGCCGTCCACCGCGCCGGCGAGGCCCGCGGCCCCGGCACTCACCCCGCTGTCGAGCACCGCGACCGTGACACCCTGGCCATCGGTCAAGCGGGACAGCAGATAGGGGGCCATCCGGGCCGTCGCCCACGGCAGGTCCCGCACGGTGACCGCGGACGCGCCGACACATCCGGACGCCGGCGCGGGCAGGGCCGGCGGCGCCGGATCGGCGGCGGCCTCCGCCGCGGGCAGGGCGAGCGCCGCGACGGACGCGGCAGCGAGCACGACCTTCAACCGCATCGGTACCCGCCCCTAACCGTCGAGCTTTGCGCGCAGAGCGCGCATGGCGTAGAAGGCCCGCGACTTCACGGTGCCGACCGGGATGCCGAGTCGCTCCGCGACCTGGGCCGGACTGTGGCCGCGGAAGTGCAGCTCGATCAGCACTTCCAGATGATCGCGTCGCAGATCGGCGAGCGCGTCGCGGAGGGCTCCCACGGCGAGCATTTCGCCGATCGGGTCCGCGGCGACGGACAGCTTGCTGAGATCGTCGACCATCAGTTCGGCGGGGCGGGCGCGGCGCGCCCTCAGGTGGTCGACGACGAGCCGGCGGCCGACCGTGTACAGCCAGGGCCGGAACGCGTCGGGGTCGATGTCGACCTTCTCGCGCAGATGTCGCCAGGCCCGCAGGAACGTCTCCTGCACCAGGTCCTCGGCGAGTTGTACGTCACCGAGAAGCAGTTTCGTGAGGTAGTCGCGCAGGGCGTGGCGGTGCCGGGAGTGCAACTGCCACAACCGGTCGGCGGGAGTCGGGCACGTTATCGTGAGCATCTCGGCTCCGTCCAAGTCTGGTTGACGGTGGTTTCTGATCAGGCGGCGGCTTCGCGAATGAGGTTGGCCACCGCGACGGGCTGGGAGACGTAGATGGCGTGACTTCCGATCGCTTCGACAACCGCCGATCCGGCCCGGTCGGCCATGTACCGTTGCGCCGGCGGTGGGATCATCCGGTCCTCGGTGGCGACGAGGTACCAGCTGGGCCGGTGCCGCCAGGCCGGCTCGGTGACGGCCCCGGTGAGCGCCTCCACCCCCCACGGAACCTGCGCGTCGGCCATGAACGCGGCCAACGACGCCGGCAGGTCGGCGGCGAACGCGTCGTGGAACCGCGTCCGGTCCAGGTGCAGGAAGCCGTCGCGGGGCGGCAGGATCGGCGGCACCGGCGCCCCGGCCGGCGGGTCGGCGATCAAGGTGCTGACCGACTCGCCCTTGTCCGGGGCAAACGCCGCGATGTACACGAGCGCCGCGACGTTGGGGTGCGTTCCGGCCGCGCTGATGACGACGCCGCCGTAGGAGTGGCCGACCAGGACGGCGGGGCCGTCGAACGCGTCGAGGACCCGGTGGGTCGCGGTGACGTCACCGTCGAGCGACAGCGTCGGGTTCTGGACAATCCGCACGTGGAAACCGTCCGCGGCAAGGTCGTCGTAGACGCCCCGCCAGCCGGATCCGTCCACGAAACCGCCGTGGACGAGCAGGATGTTCTTGATCGTCGTCATGGTCACTCCCGGCCACTGCGTTCGTTCGATGCACTCCATACAAGCGGCGCGGAGTGCAGGGGACCACGCAGAACAGCACGCAGAAGTGGTGCCCGAAAGTCACCCGGTGGCGGTCGCCAGCTGCTGGCAGCGGCGGCTCGCGTCGGCGTCGTCGATCGCGACGTACGCCTCGGCGGCCCGCGCGTACGTGCGCTGGCTCTCGGCGCGCCGGCCCTCCTCGGCCAGCAGCTCCGCCAGTGTCTCCAGAGAGCGGCCCTGCAGGGCGAGCAGTTGAGCCTGCGCCATGAGGCCGGTCGCCTCGGTGAGCTTGTCGATCGCTTCGGGCCGGCGGCCGAGCAGTCCCAGACACTCGCCGACGCGGGCGAGCACGAGCGGCCGGGTGAACGCCACGACGCTCGGCGTCACCCCGGCCCGGTCGTCGTTCACCAGCGCCCACAGGTCGAGGTACTGCTCCAGCGCCTCGGCGTGGTGTCCGGCGTCGCGAAGGCAGCTGCCCAGGGCGCCGAGACACTGGCAATACGAGTCGATGTCGCCGACGGCCTTGAACATGTCCGCCGCCCGGGTTTCCGCCGCGATGGCGTCCTCGATCCGGCCGAGCCGTCGAAGAGCGCCGCCCGCGAGGTGGTGCGCCGACGCGATCTCCATCGTGGCACCGCTGCGGGTGGCGAGGTCCAGCGCCCGGTCCGTGTACCGCAACGCGGCCTCGGGATCGTCTCGTGGCACCAGATGCACCCAGGCCAGCGAGTTCAGCTGCCCGGCCTGCCGCGCCGGGTCGCCCAGGGCCTCGGCGGCCGCGGCGGCGAGGGTGAACACCTCGTGCCAGTGCGGACCGTGCATCCATTGGTCGGAGAAAGGGTCCAACGCATCCGCGCAGTCCAGAATGACCGCGTGCTGGTCGCCCTTCGCGGCGTACCGCAGTGCGCCCAGCCAGTGTTCGACGTTCGCCCGCAGCCAGTGTTCGGCCTCCTCCACCGAGGACAACGGGAGATCGGCGTCGGGCCGGTCGGGACGGCGGTGATCGGGTCCGAACCACCGCCCGGCGGTGGTGGCCATGCGCAGCAGCCACGCCATCATCCTGGCGGTGACGGCGTCGCTTTCGACCGACGTGTCCTCCCGCTGGAGCCGGTCGCGGGCGAAGAGCCGGACCAGGTCGTGGAACCGGTAGCGGCCCGAGGTGGTGTCCTGCAGCAGACCGAGGTCGACGAGTTCGTCGAGGGCGTCCCACGTCGCCTCGATCGAACTTTCACCGAGCACGGCGGCGAGAGCGGCGTCGAAGTCCGGACCCGGCACGAGGGCGAGCCGACGGAAGACCCGCCGCGGTGAGCTCGCCAGCTGCTCGTAGGACAGTCCGAACGCGGTCGCGATCTTGAGATCGCCGGCGCTGAGCTGGTCCAGGCGGCGCTCCTCGTTCGTCAGCCGCGCCGCCAGGTCGACGGCGTTCCAACCGGGCCGGCTGACCAGCCGGTTCCCGACGATCCGCAGCGCCAACGGCAACCCGCCGCACAGCTCCGCGAGCTGGTTCAGCGCGGGCTCGCCGTCCGATGTGGAGCGTTCGCCCAGAATTCCGGTCAGCAGTTCGGTGGCTTCCTCCAACCGCAACGGGCCCAGGCTGAGCCGGCGAACACCCTCCAGGCCGGCCAGCAACCGTCGGCTGGTCACCAGAACCCGACCCGCGCCACCCGCCGGCAGCAGAGCGCGGACCTGTTCTTCGGACCCGGCGTTGTCCAGCACGACCAGCACCCGGCGGTCCCGTACCAGCGACCGGTACAGGGAGGCGCGGGACGGGGGGTCGCCCGGCACCTGCTGTTCCGCGACGCCGAAGGCGCGGAGCAGCAGCCGCAACGCGTCGTCGATGGCGACGGGTTGCTGGGACATCCCGTACAGATCGAGGAAGTACACGCCGTCCGGGAAGATCGGCCGCAGTGCGTGGGCGGCCCGGACCGCGAATGTGGTCTTCCCCAGGCCGGCGGGTCCGGTGACGAGTCCCGCTCCGGCGGCACCCGGGACGCCTCCCCCGTCGACGAAGTCGTTGATCCAGGCGAGCTCCGCGGTTCGTCCGGTGAAGTCGTCAACGGAACGCGGCAACTCGCACAGGCCGGTCGGACGCGTCCAGCGATCGCGTAGGCGGCCGTCCCGGGCCCGGGCGATGAGCTGCTCGCGGGCGGCCTCCCCGAGCGCGAGCGCGTCCGCGAGAGCGGTCACGGTCCGATGCTGAGGCCCCCGGCTACGCCCGCGCTCCATGTCCGACAGCGTCCGGGCACTGACCCCCGACGCCTCCGCGAGCTGCTCCAGCGTGAGGCGCGCCGCGTGCCGGTGACCGCGCAGCAACTCCGCAAAGCCGGGCGGTTCCGTGACCGGGGACCCCATCGTCGACCTGGACTACTGCCGGATCGGCAGCATCGCCGGCGCCACCGCCGGTTCGCATCGCAGCAGGCGCGCGCCGACGTGTCCGTTCGCGACCATACGCGTCTCCCCTGCGGGCGTGCGGATTCCCGGTCAGTACATGGGGTTCCGTACCGAAGGATAGTCCTCACAGCGCGACGCCGGGACCGCCGATCAGCCCTTGCCGGTGCCTGACGTCAGCGGGCGCTGATCGCCGCTGGGCCCATCACGAAATCGGGGTCGATCTGTTCGGTCAGGTCGGTGCCGGCCTGGCCGTTGCCCCACGCGAACGCGTTGCGGCGGTGGAACTCGTGCGCGTGCCGGGTGAAGGCATCCCAGTCCTGCACCGTCGCGTCGACGGCCGCGTGCATCTGGTCGAGAACCGCGCGGTTGGCCGGTTCCAGCGCTGACAGCGGTGCCAGGTGCCCCCGTTCGGCGTTCTTCACGTACACCGAGCGGCCGACCCAGCAAAGCAGGTCGTCGCCGACGTGTTCGCGGAGGAACGCCACGTCGGTGTCGTCCTCGACCTTGTTGCCCACGACCGATACGGCCACGCCGTAGTCCCGCGCGTGGCCGAGATACTGGCGGTAGACCGCGATACTGCGCACGGTCGGTTCGCAGACGAGGAACGTGCGGTCGAACCGGGTGAACATCCCCGACGCGAACGAGTCCGCGCCCGCTGTCATGTCGACGACCACGTACTCGCCCGGGCCGTCGACCAGGTGGTTGAGCAGCAACTCGACCGCTCCGACCTTGGAGTGGTAGCAGGCCACGCCGAGGTCGGCCTCGGTGAACGCGCCCGTGACGGCCAGGCGCACGGCACCGACCGGGCGCACGCACGCCGCATACACCGGGTTCTGCTCGACCACCCGCAGCAGCCGCGACCCGGGACCGGGCGGGGTGGTCTTCATCATCGCGTCGGACGATGCGATGCGCGGGTTGTCACCGCGCAGGTGGTCCTTGATCGTGGCGAGGTGCTCGCCCAGCGGCGGGATCGTGCGCGCCTGGTCCTCGTCGGCGCCGAGGGCCACCGCCAGGTGCTGGTTGATGTCGGCGTCCACGGCCAGCGCCGGACGACCATCTTCCACGAGATACCGGACGAAGAGCGAGGCGAGCGTGGTCTTCCCACTGCCGCCCTTACCCACGAACGCGACCTTCACCGGACAGACTCCGATCCACTCTTTACGAAAACGGTTTTCATGACCAACAGTGTAGGTACCGGGGCCGCGAGGCATTAGAACTTCGCCGGGTGGTCGCACATTAGAATGAAAACCGTTTCCAGCAAGACAAAGCGTGGAACACCACGTCAGCGTCGATGGTCTGCCGATCGGCGCGCACCCGTCGCGGCGTACGGACGTGAGGATGTGCTCTAGCGGGTGTCGACGCAGATCGAAGCCGAACTACCCGGTACCCACCAGCGCCCGCCGGTGCGGCCCCGGTGGACCGACACCGCACAGCGCGTCGCGCGACGGTGCCGGGAGCTCGGGAGCCGGGCCAACGTCTCCCGGCTCGACCGGGGCCGGACTGGGGCGCCGTTTCTCGAGACCAATGCGCGCGGCACGTTCCTGATCACCGCCGGGCGGCATCGTGACCGGCATGCATTACTCCCGCGAGCAAGGCGGCGATTCTGGCCGTCACCCGCTCGTTCGCCCGCCTGCTCGCCGACGACGGCATCCGGGTCAACGCGGTCACTCCCGGACCGGTCGCCTCGGCCACGACCGAGGCGATGGATCCGGTAGCCCGCTCGGCGCTCGCCCGCTCCGTTCCGCTCGGGCAACGATTCGGCTCAGCGGACGAGGTGGCCCATACCATCTGTCACCTGGCGTCGTCCGAGTCGTCATTCACCACCGGGGCCACCTACGACGTCAACGGCGGTCTTCGGACCGGCTGGACGCGGCTGTCACCGGTGCCCGGTAGGCCGACGATGTCATACGGGTCAGGTGTACAGCACGGCGTGGGCCAGGCCCCCGAGCAGTGTGGCCAGGGTGAGCGTGGCGCCGAAGGCGACGGCCCCGGCGGCGAGCGAGGCGGCGGGGTGCGAGCCGCGCAGATGGGCCAGCACGCCGGCGCCGACGGCGGCGAACATCGCGAAGACCACGGCGAGGGCCAGGGCGAACATGAAAAGGACGACGCGGATCGGCATGGAACACTCCTGATCAGACCGCACAGCGGCCCGTTGACGACGGGGCGTGCCCCATTGGTGGGAGTGCTTCCGGCCATGCTCCAGCTACGCTCTGCATAAGCGCAGGTCACGGTATGTTCCGGTGCGGTCCGGTGCGGATCCGGTCCGGGCGGAGGGAGGGCGGGGATGACGGCCAGCGACCGTGAGCACCCGCGGTACCGGTTCGCTCGCCGCCTCAACGAGCTGTTTGCCGTCGCGGACCTGACCAACGACCGGGTCGCCACCGTCGCCGACGAGCTTGTCCGGAACGGGCGGGTGCACGGATTGACGGACGAGGACCGGCGGGCATACCGGCGGGTCAACGGGAAACGGCTCAGCGAGTGGCGCCACCCACGCGAACCGGCGGTACCGCAAGGGTGGGCACAGCTCGCAGCGGTACTGACCGCGCTGGCGGAGAGGGCCCGTCGGAAGGTCGGCGAGCGCGTCGAACTGTACGACATGACGGCGTGGCGGCAACTCTACGACGAGGCCGCCAAGAGCAGGCGTCCCGCCGACGCAACCGGACCTTCAGCGTCGCAGGCCGCGATGACGGGCACCGTTGACCCCGACAGTGCGGCTGCCGGTACGGGATTCGGCTCGACGCCAGGTGCGGCGCGGTTCACGCTACCGGCGCGGGAGGCGGCCTTCACCGGCCGGGACCGGGAGTTGGGCGCGGTCGTCGATGGTGTGGTGGGTGCCGCACGGGCGGGCGGGATCGTCGCCATTCACGCCATCGATGGAATGGCCGGGGTGGGCAAGACAACATTCGCGGTGCAGGTGGGACACGTGCTGGCCAGCACGTTTCCGGATCGGCAACTGTTTGTCGATCTCAAGGGACACACCGCCGGTCAGGTCCCGAGCGATCCCGCCGACGCGTTGGCGAGTCTGATCACCGCTGAGGGGATCTCTCCGCAGCACCTGCCGGCCGGGTTGGATGAGCGAGCCGCGATGTGGCGAGCGTTGATGGCGGACAAACGCGTGCTGCTGATCCTGGACAATGCCGCCCACAGCGATCAGGTACGTCCGCTGTTACCCGGTTCGCCCGGCAGCCTGGTGTTGGTGACCAGTCGCCGCATGTTGGCGGACCTCGCGGCCGCATCGGTAGCACTGGACACGCTGAGCCCGGACGAGGCAGAGCGCATGTTCGTGCGACTGGCTGCTCGGGCGGTCGACGAACCCGACGACGTGACCAAACTCGTTGCCCGATGCGGATATCTGCCGCTGGCAATCTCGTTGTTGGCGGGGGTACTGAACAAGCATCGCCGGTGGACCGTACGGGACCTGCTCGACGAGTCGGCCGCCGACATCCTCGGCATGAAAGCCGAGAGACGAACGCTCGCAGCCGCTTTCGATCTTTCTTATCAGGCACAGCCCGTCGAGGTCCGTCGGCTGTTCCAGGTACTCGGGTTGCACCCGGGCATTGAATTCGAGCCGTTCGCCGTCGCGGCGCTTGCCGACGTCACGGTGGACACCGCACGGTCGTACCTCGATGACCTGTCCGGCGACCATCTGCTGATCGAGCCGGCACACCGGCGGTACCGCATGCACGACCTTGTGCGCGAGTATGCCCGAAGCCTTGCGGAATCGATGGATGCCGACGAGCGGGATCAGGCACTCGATCGGTTGCTCGACTTCTACGAGGATGCCACCACGGCGGCCGACGCCCGGCTCCGAGATCTGGACGCGGTCGACCGAACGCCGCGCCGCGGGCTGCCCGCCCTGGCCGATCGACGCGCGGCGCTGACGTGGCTGAGCACCGAGATTGCCAGCGTGACCGCATGCATCGACCTGGCGGCCCGCGATCATCGGGCAGCTCGCGTCCTGACCCTCACCTCAGCCGTCGCCGCCTACCTGCGCGCCGCCGGACCGTGGGAGCAGGCTCGCCGGCTGCAGGTCGCCGCCGTCACCGCTGCCCGGCACGTCGACGACCCCGGGGCCGAGGCAGCGGCATTGACTGAACTCGGCACCGTCGAGGAACGCCTCGGCGACTATCCCGCCGCGGCACGCGCCCTCGACAATGCGCTCAGCATCAACCACGACCTCGACAATCGACGCGGTCAGGCTGACGTACTCGCCGAACTGGCGGTGGTACGCCACCTCAGCGGCGACTACCCAGGCGCCGTCCAGGCGTTGAACTCGGCGCTCACCATCTATCGCGACGGTGGCCACCGCGACGGCGAGGCCGGCGTCCTTGCCGAACTGGGGGTGGTCCACCGCGTCACCGGCAACCATCGCCAGGCGTCGGACGTTCTCACGCAGGCCCTGGCGATCTTCCGCAACCGATCGGACCGCCAGGGCGAGGCAAAGGCCCTGACCAACCTGGGCCTGGTGCAGTGGTCCACGGTCCACGTCGCAACGGCCATTGACACCCTCGTCGACGCGCTCGCCTGCTTCGTGGACCTGGACGACCGTATCGGTGAAGCCGACACCCTCCACTATCTTGGGCTGGCGAAGACTACGGCAGCGGACCTTCCCGCCGCCGACCGCGACCTCCAGCGGAGCCTGCGCATCTGCGGCGACATCCGGTACCGGCACGGCGCCGCAGGCGCCCTGGTCGCCGTCGGCGACCTTCGGGTGCTCACCGGGGCCTACACGGAATCCGCGGCAGTCTGCGATCAGGCGAACCGGATCTACTCCACCCTGGGCAACCTGCACGGGCAGGCAAGAAGCCTCCTGTATCTCGCACAGGCACACCGCCTCGCCGGGAACCGGTTGGAGGCGCACGCGGCATTGGACGGTTCCGAACGACTATTCGACGAGCTCGGAAATGAACCGGGCATGGCAGCCGTCTTCGAGCAACGCGGCCATTTCGCCTGTACCGCAAGGGATTACACCAGCGCACTTGAATTCTACGACAGGGCTCTTCAGGGCTCTCGCGACTCGCCGGTCGAGGCGGCAGCGTTCAACCACCGGGGAATCGCACTACGGCTGCTGGGCCGAATCGACGACAGCATGTCCGATCACACACGAGCGCTGGGCATTGCGCGCGCCACCGGCTATGTGCGGCAGGAGGCCAAGAGCTTGGATGGACTCGGACGCTGCGAACTCGAACTCGGACGCATCGCCAAGGCTGCGGCCGACCTCGCTCATGCTGTGGAGCTTTACCGCATCGCCGCACCGGTCGATGCGGCGCAGCTCGCCCTCGACCTACAGCACCTCACGGGAATGCCCGCCGAGCGTCAATAGCCTACGAGGCCGCCGCGCTGGCCGATCTCGGCCGTGCGTATGCCGGCGCCCAACCGACGGCTGCCCGGACCGCCTTCACGCAGGCTCGCGACATCTATGCATCTCGGTGTCGATCCGGACGGCGGCCAGCGGCGACCTCGTCGAGCAGTCGGTCCAGTTCGGTGACGTCGGCGGTCCGGCCGAGCCGGCAGTACAGGTCCCTCGCCGACTCGAACGCTTTCCACGCCGCCCCCGGGTCGACGTCGACGTATGCCCGGCCGAGCGACGTCAGCGCCGCGGCCTCGTAGGAGAGCCAGCCGCGGGTGCGCCAGATGGCGACGGACTCCGACAGCCTGGCCACGGCGTCGCCCGCCCTGCCCTCGGCCAGGTCGATCTCGCCCAGCACGGCGAGCGCGTCGGCGGCGTGGTGGTCCATCCGGTACTCGCGGCTGATCGACAGTGCGTTCTCCGCTTCTCCGTGGGCCCTCGCGTCGCCCTGGGCCAGATGAATCCGGGCCAGGGTGATCAGGCTGAGCGCGCCGGTGTAGTCGTCGCCGAACCGACGCGAGATCGCCAGCGACTCGGTCAACAACCGTTCGCCGGCGGCCAGGTTGCCGAGTTCGCTGTGGCCGATGCCGAGGAACTGCAAGACGGTCGCCTCGTAGCGGCAGTTGCCCAGCCGCCGCGCCGCCGTCAGCGCGCTCATCAGCTCGCTGATCGCCGCCTCGAGCTGCGCCTGCTCGCGACGCGCCACCGCGAGGGCCACGTGCGCGCGGGCCTGACCGCCGAGATGCCCCGACCGGTCGGCGAGCCGGAGCGCCCGCTCGGCGTACTGTATCGCCGCGGCCTGCTGCCCCTGGGCGGCAAGCGCCCACGATGCCATGACCGTGGCATCGGACATGCCGCGGAGGTCGCCGAGTCGGGTGAACATCTCCAGCAGCCGCGTCGAGCTCTCGTGCGCCTCGGCCATCGCCTCGCCGCCGTGGTGGCTCCTGACCCAGGTGCGCACGTCGATCAGCCCACGCAGCATGACGGCCTGGCCGCGCAGGTTTCCGGCCCGGCGGCACACCTCCATGACCCGGGCGTTGGTCGCCTCCCAATCGCTGTACATGCCACGCAGGTCGAAGTACTTCTCCAGGCACCCGGCCAGATCGAAGGCGACCTCGTCGAGGCCGATGTCACTGGCCTGGCGTACCGCGGACACCAACGTCGCCCGCTCGGCGTCGAACCATGCCAGCGGATCGAGGTGCAGCACCTCGACACGCTGCCAGTCGATCACCGGGCGCGGGGCCGAACCGCTGATCGACGCGTAGCACGGGCCGGGTATCCGTTCCGCGATCCGCTCCGCGACGGCGAGCCAGGCGCCGAAGCCACGCGTCAGCACGCCGGCCAACTCCTCCGCGCCGTGCTCGATTTCGGCCCGTTCCCGCGCGTACAGCCGGACGAGATCGTGGAACCGGTACCGGAACTGGCCGGCGCCGTCCTGGCTGGTCATGAGCAACTGGGCGTCCACAAGGGATTCGACGTGGCGGCCGGCCTCCTCGACGGTGGTGTCCAGCACGGCCGCGGCCAGCAGGACGGTGAAGTCGGGCACGGCGAACATGCCGAGCCGGCCGAACAGCCGTCGGGCGTCCGGGTCGAGCCCGTCCCGGCTGAGTGCCAGGGAGGCGCGGACCTCCAGGTCGCCGGCCGTCAGGTGGTCCAGCCGGTGCCACTGGTCACCGAGGCGCTGGACCAGATCCGACGGGCGCCAGGCGGCCCGGCTGGCCAGGCGTGCCCCGGCGATACGCACCGCGAGCGGCAACCGCCCGCACAGTCGAACGATCTCGACCGCCGCGGCGGGCTGCCGGGCGATCCTGTCGTCGGCGACGACCGACGCCAGCAGCCGTACCGCGTCGGCGTCGGACAGCACATCCAGGTCGAGCCAGCGGGCGCCCTCCACGCCGGTGAGCCGGCGCCGGCTGGTCACGAGCACGGCGCAGGTGGGTGAGCCCGGCAGGAGCGGCCTCACCTGCTGCTCCGACGCGGCATTGTCGAGGACGATCAGGACCCGCCGCCCGGCCAGCCGGCTGCGGTAGAGCGCCGACCGCTCCGCGAGGTCCGCGGGAATGGCGCGCCAGTCGACGCCGAACGCGCGGAGGAACCGGGCCAGGACCTCCGCGGGATCCAGCGACGAGTGTTCCGCGCCATGGAGGTTCACGTGGAGCTGGCCGTCGGGGTAGGACGCGGCCAGCCGATGGGCGATGTGGACGGCCAGCGCGGTCTTGCCGACGCCCGCCATGCCCGCGATGCCCGCCACCATCAGCACGTGCGGCGGGTCGTCGGTTCCCCGGTCCAGCAGCCCCGTCAACGTCCGCAGGTGCTCGGCGCGGCCGGTGAAGTCGGGGATGTCCGGTGGAAGAAGGGCCGGGCCGAGAGCGGCCACCGGTGCGACGCCGGTCGGCGGCAGGGAGGTCCGGCCCGGCGACCCGACCAGGTCGTCGGCCCGGATCTGGCGGTGCAGCGTGCGTAGGTACGGACTGGGCCGGGTACCGAACTCCGCGTCGAGCACGTCGCTGAGCCGGTTGTAGACCGCGAGCGCCTCCGGCCGCCGTCCCGCCCGGTGCAACGCCTGGATGTACAGGCCGTTGATGCGCTCACGGAACGGGTGTTGGGCAACCGCAAGGGCCAGCTCCGCTGTCATCTCGGCATGGCGGCCGAGATACAGGCGCGCCTCCGCCTGGTCTTCGACGGCGGCCAGCCGCGACTCCTCCAGCCGCGTGGTGAAGGGCACCAACCACTCCTGCTGCCCGAGCCCTTCCATCGCCGGGCCCCGCCACAACCCGAGCGCCCGGGTCAGAACGTCGGCCGCCGCCTCGTGCCGGGCCTCCGCCAACGCCTGCCGGCCCTCGACGACCAGGGCGTCGAAAACACCGACATCGCTCTCGTCGGGCCGCACGTCGAGCACGTAGCCGCCGGCGACCGACCGGGGCCGGACGCTGTCGGCGGGTGCGGCCCGCGCCAGGGCGGTCCGCAGCGCCGACATGTATGAATGGAGGTTGGCGCGGGCGGAGGCCGGCGGCCGATCGCCCCACAGCGCGTCGACTATCTCGTCGGTGCCCACGACGGTGCCCGCCCGCAGGAGCAGAAACGCAAGCAGGGACCGCTGTTTACGGCGTGGCAGCGCGACCGGCAGCCCGGCGCGATCGCGCATCTCGAAGGGACCGAGCAAGCGGAAAGCGGGCATCTGAACCCCCAACGGTCGGCCACCGGCCGCGCCATACATCAATGTATGGCAAGTCGCGTAGGGCCGTTCGGCACACTTCCCCTGCCGATCCGCCGCGTCGATCAGGCGGATTCGCACAGCGAACAGCGGGGAGAAACACCATGCCGGAATCCCTGGTTTGCCGATGTCGGAGCGAGTCAACCAAGCCCGGGACACCGCATGGCGGGCGCCCCTGGCCGACGCACCGCCCACCCTGCGCGCACGGCCCGACCCGGACCGAACTCCATCTCGGAGACCTCCATCGGATCCGGGTCGTCGTGCTGCCCGTACCCGTACTGACCTCGATAATCCTGACCACCGACGCGCTCGGCCGCAGACGCGGCGCGCCGGAACCGTGGCGGCGGGCGGTACGGGCCGCGGTACCGGGCTGCGCCCGGGAGGCTTTCGCGCCGCTGCTGCAACCCGGTGCCACGTTGATACCCGACTGCCTTGTCCCGTTCACGTCGACCGACCGGCTCAGCATGGCCTCGGCGGTCGAACGACTCGACGCCGTACTGCCCGGTAGCCTCCTCGAAGAATTGACGGAAATTGAACAATCGGCGACGCTCCCGCCGTCCTGGCGGCCGGTGATCGACGATCCGCGGCGCTGGCTGTGCTCGTACACCGCGACGATCAAGGACGCCTGGACCGGCATCGCGGGCATCTGGCAGCTGGCCGGCGGCCTGCTCGGACGGGAACAGGAGCGCATCGGCCGCGCGGTCGTCAGCGGATGCCTCGACGTCGTCCTGTCGTCATTGCCCAACTGCCGGTACGCCGACGGATGGCTGTCGTTCGACGATCCGCATCCCACCTCGCACCGGCTGGCGGAACGCACGCTGGTGCTCGCTCCGATGCTCACCGGCGACCGGTCGGTCGCGGCGAACTTCAGCCTCCCGGGTGTCGTGTGGATCGGCTACCCCCTGCCGGGTATCGGACGCCTGCTCGACGGCGCCGGCAGGCCCGCGATGCCTCCCGACCGGCTCCTCACCGCCCTCCTGGGCCCCACCCGGGCCCTGGTGCTGCACGCCCTGCGGGAGCCGCTCACCATGGGCGAACTGGCGGCGGTGCTCCGGTGCGCGCCGAGCGCGGCGACGTATCACTGCGGCCGGCTGGCGGCCGCCGGACTGGTGACCCGCGAACGGTACGGCCGGGAGGTCCGGGCGCGACGCAGCGTCCGGGGCGACGAACTCGTCGATGTGCTGGGTCGGCCGTGACCGGTCCGATTTCGGCCGGCACCGGACCGCGTCGCCATTTCGGCAAACCGTGAAAAGCTGGCCCGCCCCGGAACCACCTCGTTAGCGTCACAGCCAACTTCCGCCGATGAGGAAGGGAGGTGATTGTCAATGACGGTGGAAAGACTGGCCCTGGATCTGTCGGATCTGGGTGTCGAAAGGCTCGAAATATCGCACCACCCGGACGAGGTGTCGCTCGAATCCCTGATGGGTGGCCAGGCGATGACGGAGCTCGGTGCCTCCATCCTTCCGGTGGGGTGCTGCAGCTGCTGCCTTCCGTGTTGTTGCTGCTGCTGATCAGCGGGTCGGCTGGTCGGGAAAGGAGGAAGCAATGTCCACCCGCGAGAACTTCGCGCTGGAGCTCACCGGCATCGACGTGGAGCCACTGGAACTGGTGGCCGACCGCATTCCGCTGAGCCTGGACTCCGTGTCCGGCGCACAAGCCACGGCCGAACTGGCCGCGTCGTGTCTGTACGGCTGCAGCTGCTGCGTGTCGTGCTGCTGCTGTTGCTGCTGAGGGAAGGAGACAGATGAAACTGGATCTGCAGGACCTGGAGATCGAGCCCATCGAGGTCGTGGACAGCGCGACCGTCGTGGCGCTCGAGTTTCTGAGTACCGGCCACGCCATGACCGAGACGAACGCGTCGATCCTGTCGCCGCCGTTCGTCTTCCTGTGCAGCTGTTGCTGCTGCTGCTGACGGCGTGGAGGAACAGCCATGACGGACGTCATTGTCCTTGATCTGGACCACTTCGAGGCGGAGCGCCTCGAGTTCGCCGGCACGTCCGACGAGGTCTCGTTGGAATCGTTGATGGGCGGACAGGCGATGGCCGAGGTGGCCGCGTCCTGTGGGCCGTGCAGTTGCAGCTGCTGCGTCGTCTGCTGTTGCTGCTGCTGCTCCTGAGGCGGTCCAGTCAACCGCTCACAACCCGTATGCCAACTGCCAACGGAGGCTGGTCCATGTCCGCGGGAGCACGACTCGCACTCGAATTGAACGATCTGGATGTCGAACTACTACAACCGATGACCGGTACCGACCTGTCGTTGGACGCACTCGACCTCGGTCACGGCGGAACGGAAATGGCGGCCTCCGTGGGCCTGCCCTGTAGCTGCTGCAGCTGCTGCCTCGCCTGCTGCTGTTGCTGCTGCAGCTGATTCGTCGTCCATCAACCCTAGTACGGCGCAGCCGGTGTCCCGCGCGCCCACCCGGCCGGATCGAGAAGGACCGGCCGGCCCCTTTGCGCCCCGGGCACCACCACTCCCCCGTCCATCGGCCGCACCGGCCCAGCCCGAGGATCGGCAGCCATGAAACCGAAGCTCAAACCGGACGTCTACTGGGTTCCGCGGGGCGACAGCCTCGCCTTCGTACACACCGGCGACCTGTTCACCGTCAAGGGCCGCACCGCCCTGCCCCTCATGGACAGGTTGGCGCCGTACCTGGACGGCAACGTGGAACTCGACGAGCTTGTCGGCGGGCTACCCGAGGCCAAGCGGGAAATGGTCCGTGCGCTCGTCACGGCGCTCGCGGACGCGGGCCTGGTGAAGGACGTCCAGCACGACGAGCCGCACCAGCTCGGTCCGGCCGAACTCGACCGCTACGCCGCCGAGATCGCCTACATCGACCACCACCTCAGTTCCGCGGCCCGCCGTTTCCAGGACCACCGCAACGCCCACGTCGTCTGCGTCGGCGCGGGACTCGGCCTCAACGCGCTGGTCCATGCCTGCCTGCGTTCCGGGGTCGCCGAGGTGACCGCGCTCGTCACCGCCGACTGCCCGACCGACACCGAACGCCTCGCCACGTACGTGCGGGCCGCCCAGCGGGACGACCCGGCCCAGCGGGTGCACCAGCGCTCCCTTGTGGACACACCCGAGGCGCTGCTGGCGGCCGTCGAGCTCGGTGACGTCGTGCTGCACGTCTCCGACCGTCCCGTGCTGCGCCGGGCCAGGGATCTCGACCGGCTCTGCCGGCTGCTCGGCCGTCCGCTGATCCAGGGCATCGTGGTGGCCGACGAGGCGTGGACCGGCCCGGTGGCCGGGACCGACCGGCCCGGCTGGGAGTCCGCCTGGTTGCGGGTGCTGTCGAACCGGCCGCGCGCCGCCGACGGGTTCACCGCCGAGCCGGTTGCCGAGAGCCCGTTTCTCGCCGGTCCCACCGCCGCGATCGTGGCCAACCGGGTCGCCTTCCTGTGCTTCCGGCATCTCACCGGCGTCGCCGGGTTGAACTCGACACCGGCGCCGACCGAGGCGATCAGCCTGGTGGACCTGGAGACCCTGGCCACGAGCGAGCACCGGGTCTTCGACCATCCGGCGGCGCAGCCCGCCGACCCCGAGACCGAGGGCGAGTTCGCCGACCGGTTCGCCGCGTTCCTGGCCGCGCCGCCCCGGCGACCCGACGACTTCTCCCGGCGGGCGGCGGAACTGTTCGACCGCCGGCTCGGGCTCTTCCAGCGCCTGGACGAGAACGAGCTCACCCAGCTTCCCCTGCACGTCGCCGAGGTCACCGTGGCCGATCCGTTCACTCTGCTCGACACCCGGTCCGGCCACCCGGTCACGGTCGGGATCGGGGACAGTTTCGGCGCGGCCCGGCAGTCCGCGGCGCTTCGCGCGTTCGCGCTCTACGCGACGCTCAGTGTGGATGCGCGCCGGCTCACCGCTCCCGCCGACGGCACCGACGAGCCGCGGGTGTTCGCCCGCAACCTGGTCCTGGACAAGTCGGAGCTGATCGACGCGGTGCTCGCGTACCCGGTGCTGGGCACGCCCGGAGCCCCGGCCGGCGACCTGCGCCACCCGGTGGGGCTGGCCGCCGCCACCAGCAGCGAC
Organism: Virgisporangium aurantiacum; assembly: GCF_016863635.1. Lineage (GTDB taxonomy): Bacteria > Actinomycetota > Actinomycetes > Mycobacteriales > Micromonosporaceae > Virgisporangium > Virgisporangium aurantiacum. Next base: position 68,079 of record NZ_BOPG01000078.1, read on the forward strand.
GAGGCGCTGCGTCGCGGGCTCCTCGACCACTGCCGCGAGCTGACCGTTGCCGAGATCGCGGCGGCGCCCGCACCGTTCCCGGAACTGCCGCTCGCCGACGTCGACCTCGACGAGGAGGGCGGCCGGTACCGCGACGCGGTCGCGACGGCCCGGGTGCCGGTGCGCGTGTACGACGTGACCGGGGGGCTGGGCGTGCCGGTCCTGGCTTTCTGCGGGCCCGATTCGACCATCTGCTACGCCGCCGGTTCGGATCTGGCCGAGGCCGTCACGACCGGCCTGGCGCAGGTGCTGCTGTCCTACCAGGCCGACGTCAACGGTCATGCGGGCATCGCGCCGCCGGCGGTCGCGAATCTCCGCCCCGAGCTCCGCGGCCAGCCGACGGCACCGGCCGGGCCGAGCGGGCCCGCCGAAGCGGACGGGTGGCGCCCGTTGCTGGGCGCGCTGCACGGCGCCGGCTACCACGTCTACGCGGTGCCGGTGGGGCACGACCCGGTCGCCCGTGCGGTCCTGCCGTCCGTGGTCCAGGTGGTGGTCCAGTGACCGCCCCGCCGGACGCGCCCAGCCTCGCCGTCGTGGGCGCCGGGCGGCTCGGCCGGGCCGTCGCGACGGAACTCGGCACGGCCTTCTCGGTGACCACGGCCGACCGGGTCGACGCCGGGTGGCGTTCGGCGGGGTTGTCGGCGGTGGTGCTGGTCGATGACGGTCCCGACCGCGCCTGGCTGAGCGACACCTCCGGCGCCGCCCCGGCCGCGTCGACCCTCGGAGTGCCGTGGACGCCGGTGCGCGTCGAACTCGGCACGGTGATCATCGGCCCGACCGTCACGCCCGGCCTCGCCGGATGCGCGACCTGCGTGGAAACCCGGCGGGAACGCACCCGGGCGGACGCCGATCTGCGCTCGGACGCCCGAGACCGGTTCCCGGACCGGTTCGCCCGCCCGGATCCCGGCCTGACCAGTTTCGGCATCGACATCGCGGCCCGACTGACCGCGGGCGAGGTGTCGAGCCGGTTGGCCGGCGCCGGCACCGGACGGCTGCACCACGGCACGATCCGGCTGAACCTCGACACGCTGGCGGTGAGTACCCACCGGTTCATCCCCGATCCCCACTGCGCGGACTGCGGCCGGTTGCCGGAGGACACCCGGGACGGTGCCCGGATCGAGTTGCGTCCGGCGCCGAAGGCCCGGCCGGACGTCTACCGGGTGCGCAACCTGTTCGAGTCGATGGACTCCCTGATCGACACGTACGTCGACCCGGAACACGGGCTCATCCGCACGCTGCAACGCACCACCTTCGGCGCGTACCCCACGATGATGGCGCCGATCGGGCTGCCCGGACGGCCGGTTCAGATCGAGAGCGGATCGGGCCGCGACCTCGACTTCCGCACCGCGCGGCTCACGGCGATCACCGAAGCGGTGGAGCGGCACGGCGGAGTGCGCCCCGGCGGGAAACGCACGGTGGTCCGCGGCAGCCACCGCGAACTGGCCGACCGGGCCCTCGACCCGAGATCCCTCGGCCTGTATCCGGACGAGCGCTACGCCCTGCCCAACTTCGCCTACCAGCGCTATCACGAGGATCTGGTGATGCCGTGGGTGTGGGGGTACTCGTTCGCCCGGCAGGAGCCGATCCTGGTGCCGGAGACCTGCGCGTACTACCGGCTCCACCTGGCCGACGGGCACGTCCACCCGTTCGTGTACGAGATCTCCAACGGTTGCGCGCTCGGTGGCTGTCTGGAGGAGGCCATCCTGCACGGGATCGTGGAACTCGCCGAACGCGACGCGTTCCTCATGACCTGGTACGCGCGGCTGCCGGTGCGCCGGCTGGACCTGAACTCCGCCCGCGACCGCACCATCCCGCTGATGGCCGACCGGCTGCGTCGTCTCACCGGCTACGACATCCACGCCTTCGACACGACCACCGAGCACGGGATCCCGACGGTGTGGGTGATGGCGGTGCATCCGGGCGGGGACGAACGCGCGCCCAAGGCGGTCTGCGCCGCCGGCGCCGGATTCGAGGGCGAACGCGCGATCGCCAACGCACTGCTCGAACTGGCACCGATCCTGGAGTGGCGACGGGCGACCTACCCGGACGAGGTGGCGCGGGCCCACCGGATGGTCCACGACCCGGCCGAGGTCCGCTCCATGCACGACCACTCGGTGCTCTACTCGCATCCGGAGGCCTTCGACCGCTTCGGTTTCCTGTTCGACTCCGGTCCGGCGGTGGCCATCGACGAGTCGTTCGCGGGCGCGTTCCGCACCGGCGAGGCCGATCTGCGCGACGACCTCCTGGCGACCATGGCCCGCTATCTCGACCGTGGACTCGACGTGGTCGTCGTGGACCAGACCGCCATCGAACAACGGGCGGGCGGCTTCCACTGCGTCAAGGTGCTCATTCCGGGTCTGCTGCCGATGACGTTCGGGCACTGGGCCCGGCGGGTCGACGGCCTTCCCCGCCTCTTCGACGTGCCGCACGAGCTCGGGTACCGGGACCGTGCGCTGCGTGCGGAGGACGTCAACCCGCATCCCCATCCGTTCCCATGAGCCGGAGGGCGACCGTGCACAACCGTGAGACCTCAGTGGCAGACCGGTACTGGCACGACACCTTCCACGACTCCACCTCGCTGCTCGCGAAGGGTGTCGGGGAGGAGGGCGCGCCAGACGAGCCGCCGAAGTTCAAGGCCTACCGGGGGCTGGCCCGGCACCGGCTTCCACAGTGGACACCGATGCGGCTCGGCGGCGTCGGCGCCGCGTTCGGCCCGGCGGTGGACGGCTCCCCCGCTCCGGCCGGGCTGACCGACGAGGTGCTCGGTGCGTTGCTCTACTACGGGTACGGGTTCTCCCGCGTCGACGTCGGCGCCGTGGGCGGTTGGCCGTACCACCGTCTGGTCCCGTCGGCACGGTGCTTCTATCCGACCGAGCTGTATGTGTGGCTGCCCGAACGTGACGGGATCCCGGGCGGGGTCTACCACTACGACCAGCTCCACCACGCCCTGGTGGAGCTTCGCTGCGGCGTCGATCCGGACCTGCCGGTCGCGGCGCTGGATTCGGCGCTCGGTTCCGTCGAGGCCGTCCTGCTGCTGACGTCGCACTACTGGAAGACGGCGTTCCGCTACCGGCACTACGCGTACCGGTTGTGCAGCCAGGAAGCCGGAATGGTCGCGGGCAACCTGCTCCTGGTCGCGCGGTCGCTCGGCCTCAGCGGCCACCTGCACTACCAGTTCCTCGACGATGTGCTCGACCGGTTGCTCGGCGTGGAGCAGGGTCAGGAACGCACCGTGGCGGTGGTTCCGGTCTACCGCGACACCTCCGACGCACCGGCCGGGCCTCGTCGTGACGGCCGCCGCACCACCAGCGCGGAACTGCTGGACGGGCTGGCGGAGATCCGGCCGCGCTTCATCGACGTGGCCAAGGACCTGACGCTGGCGTCGAGCGTCTACGAGCTGGACCGGCACTCGGTCCTGGACACGACCGCGGAGTTCGCGAGCCCATGCGGTGACGGCAATGGCGCGACCAATGGCGCTGTCAGCGTCCCGGCGGGATCGACCCGGCTGGATCTCGCCAACGGATCGGACCGGCCGGTCGATCTCAGCACGGCGCTGCGCGAGCGTCACTCCGGCGGGACGTTGTTCCGGCCGGTGCGGCGCACCATGCCCGCCGACGATCTGGCCCGGATCGTGCGGTACGCGCTCGCGCCGTACCCGTCCGATCTCGGGCCCGGGCCCTACTCGGCCTGCTACCTGGTTGTCCAGGACGTGGCCGGGACGCCGCCGGGGGTGTACCGGTGCGGTCCGGACGGAACGCTGTGGCGCATACCGAACACCCCGCCGGATCCGATCAACGAGTTGGCGATGGCGCTCGGACCGCCGGTGACGGACTACCGCAACGTCAACGTCGTGGCGTACGTCGTCGGTGACCGGTCCTGGGCCACCAGCCGGTTGGGCAACCGCGGCTACCGGATCCTCAACCAGGACGCCGGGCTCGTCGCCCAGCGGATCTGCGTGCTCAGCGGCGCCGCCGGTCTCGCCGCGCGCCCGGCGAACGGCTACGCCGTCGGCGCGATCCAGTCGATGCTCGGCATCGACGACCCCGGCCTGCTCCCGATGTTCCAGATCGCCATCGGGTACCGCGCCACCACGGCGCAGTACGAGATGCCGATCGTCTTCTAGTGAGGAAGCCGATGCCGACCGACCGTACTGGTGTCCACACCGATCCGCACGGGTTCCCGGAGCAGGCACGCGACCCGTTCGTCGTCCGGGTGGCGGCGCTGCCGGTCTCCGCCCTGCGTGACCTTCGCTTCGACAAGAGCTGGGCGGTCATCGCCGAGGTTCGTGAGTTGCAACGGTGGCTGGTGACCACCGGCGAGCAGCTGTCCGAACAGCTCTACACGGTCGTCGGCGGCCTGCGCAGCCCCGAACTCAAGCCGACCGTGGTGGCGCTGCGCCGGGCGGTCTACGGTGGCCGGCCGCTGCGGGCCCGGCTGTGGAACCCGCAGGTCCACGCCGCCCTGCCGGCCGATCTGGTGCGTCACCTCGACCGGTGGCAGGAGCGGCTGGCCGAACGGGACGAACGGCTGGCCCGGCTGCCGGCCCTCCTCGCGGCCGAGCAGGCGGCGTCGACGGAACGACTGCGGGCGATCCTGACCAGCAACGCGTTCCGTTACGGCCTCGTGCAGGGCAGCCCGGTTCTGTTCACCGAACTGACCAAGTGGCTGGGCGAGCCGCCGGGGACCGCGCCGGACCGGCAGGTGCTGCTCCGGTTGGTCAAGTACCTGGCCCGGGTCACCGCCAAGACCAGCCCGTACAGCACGTTCACCGTCGCCGGCCTGGCCGGCTGGGACGAGCAGCCCGGACCGGCGGTACGGGCGACCGGAAACGAGGCCTGGCGCAGCGTGGTGGAGCTGAACGTCTGGCTCGCCCAGCGGTTCGCCCAGTTCGCCATCCGGCATCCGGACGTCGTCGCGAACCTGCGGCTGCGGGTCAATCCCAGCCTCACCGACGACGGGACGGCCGTGCGGTTCCTCGGTGCCGGGGCGGGCACGCCGTTGACGACCGTGAGCCGGGGCCGGGCGCTGGCCGAGTCCCTCGACTTCGTCGCCGCGAACCCGGGGACGACGGTGCGGCAGTTGCGCGCGCACCTGGGCGCTCTCGACCAGACGTTGGCCGACGCCGATGTGGCCGCCTTCGTCGGGCGGCTGGTCGACACCGGCCTCCTGCACACCGAGGCGCCGTTCGCGGATCAGGCCGACGATCACCTCGGCGTGCTCCTCGGCTGGCTGGACTCGTGCGGCCCGGACGGGTCGACCGACGTGAGCCGGACGCTGCGCACGGTCGCCGACGAGCTGTCCGGCTACCCGCGGATCGTCGATCCGCAGCACCGGTTGGAGTCCCACGAGCGGATCTACGAGGCGCTCAACCGGCTGAACCGGATGACGGGAGGACCGCAGGCCGAGCCGCTTCCGCGCAAGAACCTGTTCCACGAGAACGCCGTGTTCACCGCGCCCGTCGTCGCGTGTTCGAGAGCCGCCTGGCAACCGGTCGTCGACGAGTTGTCGCGCCTGCGCGGGCTGCTGCCCCTGTTCGACTCGACCATGCCCGCCCGGCGGGCGTTGGCCGACGTGTTCCGCGCGACCTATCCGGAGTCGGCGGCCGTGCCGTGGCTGATCTTCTACCAGGAGGTCAACCGGATGGTCTCGGCCGGCGCGCAGGCCGTTCGCGGCGGCGTGGACGGTGCGACCCTGCGCACGCTCTGCGGCGGGCCGGCCGGGACGTCGTGGGAGGTCTGGTGCTCCCTGCCGTACGCCCGGGAGCAGGCTGAACTCGTCGGCGCCGCAACGGCGTTGGTGCGGTCCGGGCCGGCCGACGCCGGCGGTGTGGTGCGGGTCGACCCGGCGGAGCTCGCGGCCTTCGCCGCGGGCCTGCCGCCGTCACCGGCGCGGCTCGGTTCGATCGCGTGCTACGTGCAGCTCACCGAACCGGATCCGGCAGCGGTCGTGCTCAACACCGTCGGGGTCGGGTACGGTCGCGGCGCCAACCGGGTGGTCCGGCTGCTCGGCGCCGCCGGAGCCGCCGACCAGGCGCGCGGCTGGGAACCGTACGTCTACGGCCCGGCGGGCGAGCTGATGGTGGAGAGCAACGGCTGTTTCGCGAACAACCTCAACCTGCGGGCGCCGAGCACCGCGTACGAGCTGGACGTGCCGTTCACCACCTCGCTGGGCGGCACGGGCGGGCGCATCCCCATGCACGATCTGCTGGTCACCTACGATCCGGTCGACGGGCTGCTGTGCCTCCGGTCGCGCCGCCACGACCGACCGGTCCGCCCCGTCCACAATGGACTGATGGGTGAGTTCTGGCTCCCCGCACCGGTCCGGCACCTCGTGGACGTCTTCGGGCCACCGTCGTCGCTGTTGCATTCCTCGTTGCCGCTGTTCTTTCCGCGGACCGAGGACCCGCGCGACGGCGGCGTGCGGCGGCTGCCGCGCCTGGACGCGGGCCGGGTGACCCTGAGCCGGGCGTGCTGGGCCTTCGCGACCGCGGAGGTGCCGCGCCGGCGGAAGGGCGACAGCGACGCGAACCATTGGCTACGGCTGGCCGACTGGCTCGCCGGACACGGCATACCGGAACGGTTCTACGTCAAGGTGGTCAGCCCGGAGGGCAGCACCGCGTGGACGCCCGAGGCCAAGTCCCGCAAGCCGCTGTATGTCGACCTGTCGGTGTGGTACCTGGTCCGCCTGCTGGAGCGGACCCTCGACGAGGGCGGCAGCCTCGTGGTGGTCACCGAGGCGCTGCCGGACCTCGGGCAGGCGCCCCGGTTCGGCGACGGCCACCACGTCACCGAGTTCGTGATCGAGCTTCCCGGCGTCCAACGCGACGGTGGCGAGAGCGACGGTGGACGCGATGAGTGAGTGGGTCAGCATCCACGTCTACCACCCGGCGGATCTGGGCGATCTGGTGACGTCGTGCGTCGCACCGGCGGTCACCCGGCTCGTGCACAGCGGCCGGGTGCGGGGCTGGTTCTTCCTGCGTTACTGGGAGGGCGGGGCCCACGTGCGGGTACGGGTGGCCACCACGCCCGACCTGGCCGGGTCGGTGCGCGCGGACCTGCGTGACGCGTTCGGCGACCACCTCGCCCGGCACCCCGCCCCGGGCACGGTCACCCAGGCGCAGTACGCCGAACTCGCCGGGCAACTCGCCCGCAACGAGGGCCGCGACGACTACGAACGCGTCCTCCAGCCGCCGGGGTCGGTGCTCGACGTGGACTACCGGCCCGAGCACGACGTCTACGGATCCGGTGCCACCATGGCCGCCGCCGAGCGGCACTTCATGGAGTCCACCGCACTTGCGGTGGACATCCTCTCCACCGCGACGCCGCTCGACGTCCGGCGCGGCCTGGCGCTGTTCCTCGGCCTGGTGACGCTGGCCGACTACGAACCCGACCTGCCCCGGCTCGCCGCGGCGTTCCGGGCGGTGGGCGGCCACACCCAGCAGCGGTTCGCCGGATCGGGCGCCGTGTCCGGCGACACCGCCTCCGCCCTGCACGCCAGCTACACCGGCGCCCGGGAGCGGCTGCGGCGCCAGGTCCACCAGGCGTGGCGGCTGGTCGACGCCGGCCCGGACGGTTCCGGCGGGTCGACGGCCGCCGCGGACCGGGTCGCGGCGTGGCTGGCCTCGATCCGCCGGCTCCGGCTCGCGTTGGAGCAGGCGACCCGGCAGGGCGAGTTCACCATCGAACCGGCCGGATCCCCGTACGTGTGGTACCTGGCGCAGCTGGAACCGCAGCGGCGCGCCGTCGCCAGTGTCCTGCTGCGGTGCGCGCACCTGCTCAACAACCGGATCGGCGTCGCCGTGCCGGACGAAATGCACGTGGCCTACCTGACCGCGCGGGCACTGGCCGATGTGGACGAAGTGTCTGCTTTCAGAGAGGGGTGAGGGACGGTGCAGGACTGGCACAGCGCCCATGTCTACTACTACAGCCCGCAGAAGGACACGCTGATCCTCGACGCGGTGCGTCCGCTGCTCGCGGCGGTCGGGCGGAATCCCGACGTGTCGCAGGCGTACTTCGTCCGGCACTGGTTGCGGGGTCCGCACATCCGCATCCACGTCCGGACCACCCCGTCGGCGTGGCGGCGCCAGGTGCAACCGCTGATCGCGGACATCATCGGCGGCTACCTGCGCACCCACCCGTCGACGAGCGACATGTCCGAGGAACGGGAACTTCCGGTGCACCGCCGGTTGGCCGACCTCGAACTCGAAGACGGCCCGCTGACGCCCTGGTATCCCGACAACTCCGTGCAGTACCTGCCGTACGACAAGCGGCTGCACGTGCTGCACACCGAGGAGTCCGCCGCCCTGCTGGCGGACTTCCACGTCGACACGACGCCGCTGGCATTCGCCGCGCTCGACCACGTGCGAGGTGGCGCGAACCGGTTGGAGGTCCCGCTGGCGCTGGCCTTCGCGACGGCGGCCCGCGGCTGTCCCCCGATCGACAAGGGCTTCATCTCCTACCGGTCGCACGCGGAGGGCTTTCTCGCCAACAGCAGTGACCCGGACGGACTGCGGACGCGCTTCGAACGCGCCTACCGGGCCAACGCCGGTGCCGTCACCCAACTGCTGACCGAGGTGTTGACCGACCTCGAGACGGGCCAGCACGAGGTGCCCTTCCTCGCGGACTGGATCCGGATCGTCGACACCTACCAGCGCCGGGCCGGTGAACTCAACGACGCGGGCCGGCTCGCCCTCGCCCCGATCGAGGTGCCGCCGGATCCGCCCGAATCCGGGGAGCGCGCTCCGGTCGGGAAGAACGTCAGTGCGTTCCACCGGGCGCTGTTCGGTGATTCCCGGATCCGCGACACGCTCAACGGCTCGCCCTGGTTCGCGGTGTACCGGGTGCTGCTGAACTACCAGTACCTCCTGTTCAACCGGCTCGGTCTGGTGCCGGTCGAGCGGTTCCTGTTGTGCTACCTGGTGGCACGCACGGTCGAGGAGGCGTACGACGTCTCCATCCCGGACTTCATCGATCCCGGCGGGCTGCTGCCGGTGACGCCGTCCAGCCATGACCGCTGAACGGAAGCCGGGCGACGCCGCCCGCCGGTACCTGCGCGTCGCCGAGCATCAGCCGACCGCGGCCGTGCTCGCCACCGACTGGCGATCGATGCCACCGTCGGTCAAGCGTTACCCACCGGGCGAAGCGGTGGCGCTGGGCATGGACGTGCTCGGCCGGATCCTGCACGACTCCTACGGCCTGACCCGCTACCGCTGGGACAGTCTGAGCGCCGTCCTCAGCCAACGCGTGTCGGGGATGGCGGTCGGCCGGTCGCTGCGGCCGGTGGCATCCGGTGGCGGCCTGTTCCCGTCCGAAATCTATCTCGTCGCGGGGCCGGAGCCGACGCCCGGCCGCGACCGGGCGGCCGGGGTGCTGCACTACGACCCGGCCGCGCACGCGCTCGATCCGGTGCGGACGGGCGACTGGCGCCGGTTCGTGGCCGAGGCGCTGCACGAACCGGCCCGCCCGGAGCCGGCCGAGCTGTATCTGGTCATCACGACGATATTCGCGCGGACCGCCTTCAAGTACCAGGAGTTCGGGTACCGGCTGCAGTGCCTGGACAGCGGCGTGCTGACCGGCCAGTTGCTGACGATGATGGAGGCGGCCGGGCTGGTCGGCGAGGTCTCGCTACGGTTCAGCGACGAGGACCTCACCCGCCTGCTCGGGGTGAATCCGGACAGCGAGGCGGTCCTCGTGGTGATCGGCGTCCGGCCCGGCGCCGGCTGCGCGGCCGGCCCGCCGCCGGACAACGGCCGGCACCGGCTCGCCGACTCACCGGTCCGGCAGCCGTCGAGCCGCACCCGCCCGATCGGGGTGCTGCACACGGTCCCGTTGACCCGGGATCTCCACCGGTCCGCGCGGGCCGCGGCCGATCCGGCCGCGGCCCTGCCGCCACCGCTGGCCGCCGTGCCCACGGTCGGGCCCGGCGCCGAAAGCCACCCGCTTCCGCACTCGGCCGCCCCGCTGCCGGCCGGGCTGCCGCGCCGACGCAGCCTGGACGGCCGCTTCGGTTATGCCGCACTCACCCTGTTCCAGTTGGCCGGTTTGCTGCGCGCGACCTACCGGTGGGCCGGCTCCCCACCCGCCGGCAGCGGACTCGATCACGTCCGGCTGTGCTGCGTCGTCCATCGGGTGACGGGCCTGCAACCCGGCATGTACGTCTACGAGCCCGACACGCACCAGGTGACGCCGGTACGGCAGACCGATCTGCGCGTCGCGATGACGCAACCCGACATCGCGGATGCGCGGTTCACGGGCGACCACGGGGCCGGCGCGGTGGTGGTGCCGGTCGGCGACTACGAAGCCGGGTTCCGGACCATCGGCGACCGGTGGTTCCAGATGCAGAACGTCCCCGCCGGGATCGTGGTGCAACGCACGACCCTGGCAGCGGCCGCGCTCGGGCTCGACTGCCGGATCCTGTGCGCGTACGAGACCGACCATCTGGCCGAGGCACTCGGCTTCGGCGATGGACCGCTGCGCCCGCTGTGCCAGGTACTGGTCGGCTCCCCGGGCTCGGAGACGGGCTACGACCAGCTCTTCCCAGATCCCGGAGGCGATCGTGATTCCTAGCATCCTCGTCGAGAACGTCCACAAGCGGTTTCGGGACGTCCACGCGGTCAACGACGCGACCTTCCGGATCAACCCGGGCGAGGTGGTCGCGTTGCTCGGCCCCAACGGTGCCGGAAAGACCACCACGCTGGACATGCTGCTCGATCTCCAACGACCCGACAGCGGTCGGATACAGATGCTCGGAGAATCCCCGCGACAGGCCCTCGACACCGGCGGCATCGGCTGCGTGCTGCAGCAGGGCGAGCTGTTGAAGGGCGTACGGGTGGCCGAACTGGTACGCGCGATGAGCGCCCTCCAACCGGCTCCCCTGGCGTTCGACGACGTGGTGCGGTGGGCAGGACTGGCCGACATCCTCCAACGCCGGACCGAGCGGCTCTCCGGCGGTGAGACACAGCGGGTCAGGTTCGCGCTGGCGTTGGTGGGCGACCCACGAATGCTGATTCTCGACGAGCCGACCGCGGCGATGGACATCTCCGCCCGCCGGTCGTTCTGGGCCACCATCCGCATGTACGTGGCCGACGGCCGCACGGTCCTGTTCAGCACCCACTACCTGGAAGAGGCGGACGCGATCGCCGACCGGATAATCCTGATGGCGAACGGCCGGATCGTCGCCGACGGGCCCGCCACCGCGATCCGCGCGGTCACCGCCACCCGGATGCTGCGGTGCACCCTGCCCGCCGCCGAACCCGACGCGCTCCGCCGGCTGCCGGCCGTGTTCACGGTGGAGGTCAACGGCGACGCGGTGACGATCCGCAGCGGCGACTCCGACACCACGCTGCGGTCGTTGTTACGCGACTATCCGGACGCGTGCGACATCGAGGTCACGATGGCGCCGCTCGCCGATGCGGTGCTGGCGTTCACCGACCGGACCGGCGCGACCCCGGCGGGGGTGTCCCGATGACGACCTACCTCCGCCTGGAGATCCTGCGGGTTCTGCGCAGCGTGACCTTCACCGGCTACACGATCGGGTTCCCGGTCGGTTTCTACCTGCTGTTCACGCTGGTGTTCGCCCGGGGCATGGTCCAGGGCACCGGCTTCAACGCCTACTACATGGTGTCGATGGCGCTCTACGGCGCGATCGGCGCCGGTCTGATGGGCGTGGGCGCACCCATCGCGATGGAACGCACCCGCGGCTGGACCCGCCAACTGGCGCTGACGCCGCTACGACCCGGCCGGTACCTCGTCATCAAGGTGGCCGCCGCCAGCGTCCTGTGCCTGCCGGTGATCCTGGCGATCCTGCTCGCCGGCCGGCTGGTGCACGGTGTCGACCTCGACCCGCTGACCTGGCTCGCCCTCGTCCCGGCGCTGTGGCTGGGCGCGATGCCGTTCGTCGGGCTCGGAATCGCCGTCGGGTACACGTTCCGCGACGAGGCGGCGCAGGGCGTGTCGCTCGCCGTGTACTTCCTCATGTCCGTCGCGGGCGGCCTGTGGCTGCCAACGGAGGTGTTTCCCGACTGGCTCGCGGACGTGGCCAAGGTGCTTCCCACCTACCGCGCCGGGGAGCTGTCCTGGCTGCTGATCGCCGGTGAGTCGCCGGTGTCCGGCGGCGCCCTCGTCCTGCTGGCCTGGGCCGGCGCCTTCCTCGGACTGGCGGCGTGGCGATTCCGTCGGGCCTCGTAACGGCCACCGCGACAATTGAAGGGACCAGCGTGAGACTTCGCACCAGCGTTCCGAAGCACCGTGCTTCGGGCCGGCACCGGGAGTGCTCCTCGGCCGAGACGTTCGAACGGGTCCGCCCGCACCTGCGCCGGATCGGGGTCACGCGGATCGCCGACATCACGGGGCTGGACCGGATCGGGATCCCGGTCTACAACGCCATCGTGCCGCGCTCCGCCGACGAGTTGTCCGTCTACAACGGCAAGGGCGGCACCCCCCTCGACGCGATGACCTCCGCGGTCATGGAAGCGGTCGAACGATTCTGCGCCTGGCAGCCGATGCGCCCGGCGCGGATCGCCTCCCACACGGAACTGGCGGCGGGGTCGGTGCCGGTGCTCGACCCGGTGTCGCACAACATGAAGCTGCACCGGAACTTCCATCACGACCGGGTCATGTCGTGGGTGCCCGGATTCGATCTGCTCAACGAGGAAACCGTCTACGTGCCGCTGTGCCTCGCCGGGTACTACGTGCGCTACCACGAGCAGTCCTGCTACCGGATCACCAGCACCAACGGCGTCGCGTCCGGCAACTCGCTGGAGGAGGCGATCTGCCACGCCCTCATCGAGGTCATCGAGCGCGACGACTGGACGATGGCCGATCTCGTCAGCCACCGGCTGAAGACGGTCGTCCGGACCAGGATGGCCAAGTCGGCCCCGCCGGGCGCCGTGACGTGGCTGGAGGATCGGCACCCGGCGGTCGATCTCGGCACGCTGCCGCCGCAGGCACACCGGTATGCGCGGATGTTCGAGGACGCCGGTGTCCAACTCGTGATCCGCGACGTCTCGTCGGACACCGGAATCGCCAGCTTCGGCGCCGTCGTGCGGGAGGATCTCGGCCCGACGGTCGCGCAGAGCCACGCGGGCTACGGCTCGCACCCCGACGCCGAGGTGGCCGTGCTGCGGGCGTTGACCGAGGCGGCGCAGAGCCGGGTGGTGGATCTGCAGGGGGTCCGGGAGGATCTGAACCTGCCCGGCGCGAAGATCGAGCCCTGGCAGCAGCTCACCTACCGCGGACATCAACTGGACGCCGGCGACTGGCCGTTCGGCAACTGCACCACCAGCGTGCCGTTCGGCCGGATCGTCAACCACCCGAGCGACGACATCATGACCGACGTCACCGTCATGCTGGACGGGATCCGCGCCCGCGGCATGCGTCGCGTCATCGTCGTCGACCTGTCCGTGCCGGATCTGCCGTTCCACGTCGTTCGCGTGATCGTCCCGGGAATGGAGTCCTTCGCCTTCGACCAGGGCCGGCTCGGTCCACGTGCCCTCGCGCGGTGGGACGGCACGCTCAAGGAACTGATCGGTTTGCGGGACACCAGGGTCGGCGAGCGAGTCTGAGGAGTGGCACCATGCGTCCAGTCGTTTTCGTCGGACCGAGCATCGACGCCGACACCGTGCGCGGCGCGATCGACGCGGAGGTCCTGCCTCCGGTTCGGCGCGGAGACATCGAGGAACTCTTCCGGCGGGCCGACCCGCCGAGCCAGGTCGGCATCGTCGACGGGGTGTTCCTGCAGGGACTCGCGGTCTCCCCGAAGGAGATCCTGACCGAGATCGAGCATCGCGACGTGGTGTTCTTCGGCTCGTCGAGCATGGGTGCGTTGCGGGCGGCGGAACTGGCCGGCTACGGGATGGTCGGTGTCGGCGAGATCTTCCGCCGGTACCACGAGGGTGAGCTCGACGCCGACGACGAGGTCGCCATCACCTTCGACGCCGAGTCGCTGCGCCCGATGTCCGAGCCGATGGTGAACATCCGCATCGCGGTGGAGGCCGCCGTCGGTCGGGGCGTGGTGACCGCCACGACCGCGGACACGGCGATAGCGGCGGCGAAGGATCTCTACTTCCCGGACCGGACCTACGCGAACCTCCTGCGCGTCCTCGACGGCCGGGTCGACGGGTCCGAACTGGCGGCGCTGCGTGCCTTCCTCCTCGACGATCCACCCAACGCCAAGAGGGACGACGCGCTCGCCCTGCTCGCCGCGATCCGCACGGCGACCGAGCGCGGCGACCGCCCGTATCCGGCCAGCTGAGAGGGCGGCCGATCAGGTGGGGAGGGTGAACCAGAAGCGGCTGCCGCCGTCGGGGTTGGTGGTGACTCCGATGTGGCCGCCGTGGCGGGTGATGACCTGTTTGCAGATGGCCAGTCCGAGGCCGGTGCCGGGGTAGCCTTCGCTGCCGCGGGCGCGGTGGAAGGTGTCGAAGACGGCCGCCTGGTCGGCGGGGTCGATGCCGATGCCCCGGTCGGAGACCTCGATGCGCCATCCGTCGCTGGTGGGTTCGGCGGTGACGGCGACGTACGGGGTGCGGCCGGGGCGGACGTATTTGAGGGCGTTGCCGATCAGGTTGTCGAGGACCTGGCGCAGGAGCACCGGGTCGGCGGTGACGGTGGGCAGGTCGACGAGGTCGATGTGCGGGGGTTCGGCGTGGGTGGCGAGGCGGTCGCTGAGGACGTCCGCGACGAGGTCCGCGACGGCGACGGTGGTGGGGTTGAGGTGGGCGTCGCGGGCGGTGGCGTAGCCGAGCAGGTCGTCGATGAGCCGGCGCATCCGGGACACCCCGGCGGTGATCCGGTCCAGGTACCGGCGGGTGTCCGGGTCGAGGCTGTCGCCGTGTTCGTCGACGATCACGGCGGCGTAGCCGGCGACCGTGGTGAGCGGGGACTTCAGGTCGTGTGCGGTGATGCTGGCGAAGGCTTCCAGTTCGGCTTCCCGCTCGCGCAGCCGCGCCTCGGTGAGCTGGCGGCGGGTGATGTCGGCGCGGAGCGCCGTGGTGGCCTTGTCGACCCGGGCCAGGGCCTGGTTGCGGGCGGTGGCCAGCACCGCGACGAGAGCGGCGAGGAGCAGCGTGAGGAGGGTCCCGATTCCGGTGGTGATCGTCGGGAGGTACTGCCCGAGCGGGGTGCGGATTCCCGTCGTGGGATACACGTCCAATTGCCAGTGCCGCTGTCCGAACTCGACGCTGACCTGCCGGTGCAGCCGTGCGTCGCGCAGGACGGTGCCGTCGACGACCCGGGCGACGGTCACCGGTCGGCCCGCGGTGGAGGTGTCGGACAGGGTGACCGCGGCGGCGTGCTGGGAGGCTTTCCGCAGGGTCTCGGTGATGAAGTCCCCACCGCGTAGACCCATCAGAATCCAGCCGCGGAACTCGCCGGCGTCGGGGGTGCCCTGCCCGCCGTAGACGGGAGCCGTCAGCACGAACGACATCTGCTGCTGGTCGGCCGGCAGGTCGCGGTCGTTGAGCAGGATGTAGGTGCGGCTCGCGGTCGCCCGTCCGGTGGCGCGGGCCAGGTTCAACGCCTCGGTCGGCTCGGCAGCCGCGGTGAGGTCGCGCCCGGTCTCGGGCGGTGTGCCGTCCAGGGCGTGGTTGAGGACCGCGAACAGATGCTCGGCGGTGCCGTCGTGCGGCGCCAACGTCAGGCCGGTGTTGCCGCGGGATCGCCACAGCGCCTGCACCGCCTCCACCTGGTCGCCGCGGGCGGGTACCACCAGCAGCACCCCGGTGGCGCCGGGTAGCCGCTCCCGGCTGGTACGGGAGGTCAGCGTGACGAAGTCGGCCGCGCTCAGCTCGCTCTGCGCCCCGACCGCCGCCGCCAGGTCGGAGATCGTGTCGGTGTAGCGGCGGGTCTCCGCGCTCGTGGCGTTGCCGACCGCCTGGGCCCGCTGGTCCATCACCGCCGCCAGATGAGCGTCCTGCTGCCCGTCGGCCACCACAGCCACCACACCGGAGACCGCCAGCCCCACCACCAGCACCAGCACCGTCAAGAGCACGCTGACCGGCCAGCGCCGGCCCGTCAGTGCCGTTGACAGTCCCTTCGCCGGCCGTCGTGACGCCACATCCACCGTGATCGGCACCGCGGGCCACCAGTGAAGCGTTCAGCAGCGTCCGGTCGGTTGGAACCGGCATCGGCCGGTACGGCATTCGGTGAGGGTGTCGATGACGCTGCGGCGGGTGCGTCTCAGGTCGGCGATCCTGGCGTCGATGCGGTCGACGACGGACTCGAGGCGCCACAGGTGGTCGGCCCCGGTGGTCTCCCCGCCGTCGTGGGCGCGCAGGGCGTCGATGATCTCGTCGAGGGTGAATCCGAGTTGCTGCAGTGCCCGGGCCATCCGGATGCGTTCGACCGCGGCGGGCGTGTACTCGCGGTATCCGGACGGGCGCCGCTCCGGGGGTGGAAGCACGCCGCGCCGCTCGTAGAACCGCACCGTGTCGACGGTGACGTCGGCCTCGGCTGCCACCTGACCGATTTTCATCGCCGCCCCACTCTTGACTCTGGACCTGAGTTCAGAGTTTACGGTTCCGGTGGGAACGCAAGCAACGCCCGACGACACCGAAGGAGCAACGCATGGACGACACGGCGAGCATCGACGCGCCGGCGATCGCGTGTGACATGACCGACGCGCCGGACACCGCCGAGGAGCGGATGGCCGAGTACGACCGGCTGTTCACCCAGGCTCTGGCCGGACGCGACCGGACCGGCGACACGGTGCGGTTGCGGTTCCGCGCCGACGAGGGCGTCGAGGCGTGGGTGCGCGACCTGGCCGCCCGGGAGAAGGCATGCTGCCCGTTCTACGACTTCGCGGTCAGCGCCACCGCCGACGGCGAGGTGTGGTGGGACGTCAGCCTGGTCGACGGTGTCGCCGCCGACGAGGCAACGGCACGCACCCTGCTCGACACCTACTACCACGCACCGGACTACGCCGCCGACGGCGTCGCCGGCATGACGAAGTGGCTGTCCGGCAACGGATTTGCGGTCACGACGAACGAGTCCGGGACCGTCATGCGGTTCGGTCGGAACCCTGCCGACGCCGCGGGGCCGGTCCGGAACGCGGTGCGTACACCGTAGGCGGCGAGGATCCGTCCGAAGTTCGCGTCGGGTTGCCCGGTCGGGTCAGCAGCCGTCGCCTCCGCACCCGCAGCTCGTTGCGCCGGCGGCCGCGGCACGGCGGGCACTGCGGCGGCGGTGCAGCCACCACATGGCCAGGGCGAGCACGACCAGCCCGGCGGACACCGCGAACAGGGTCTTCTCGACGATCGCGGCACCGGTGGTGGTGAGCACACCGGCGGCGATCAGCACCGGCAGGGCGCAGCAGGCCGCACAGGCGACGACGGCGAGGATGCCGCTGACCCTGCTCCGCGTCGGCGGCTTGTTGTCGACGCTCCGGGCCCGATGGTGGTGCGGGTCGCGGACGGTCGGGGGCTGGAGGGGAACGGTCATGCGGTTTCTCCGTCGGGTCGTTCGGCGCTGTCCACGGTGCTGTCGATGGTGCTGCCGATGGTCAGGAACGGGATCGGGCAGTCGGGGCAGGTGCAGTTGGTGAGGCTGGTGCAGCGGGCGTCGACGACCTCGGTCAGCGCGCCACGGATCGCGGCGAGGTCGGCGATCTTCGCGTCGATCTCGGCGATCTTGTCGATCGCGCGCTGGCGTAGATCCGGGGTCGGGTGCCGGCGGCGGCCGGTGTCGAGGAGTTCGGCGACCTCGTCGAGGGTGAACCCGAGCCGCTGCGCGGCCTTGATCACGTTCAGCAGGGCGACGGTGTCGGGCGGGTAGAGCCGGTGCCCGCCGTGGGAGCGGGTCGGTTCGGCGAGCAGGCCGCGGCGCTCGTAGTAACGCAGCGTCTGGATGTTGACGCCGGCCTGCTCGGCGACCTCACCGGTGCGCAGCGTCGTCATGGTTGCTGCCGGCGCTGTGCGCGAGCGAGGCCAGGACGTCGGCGTACCGGGCCGGGACCTCGACGTCGAGCGTGACCGCCTCGCCGCCGTCAGCGGGTCGACCCGTCGTGGTGAAGGTGAAGAACGAGCAGCACTCGGTCTCGCGGGCGGTCAGCTCCCGCACCGTGGCCTCAAGCCCGGCCGGGCCGGTCAGGTGCAGACGGGCGTGGGTGGCGCTGAGCGTGTCGACGTGACGCACGGCAGCGGCGAACAGGCTGTCGAACTCGGCCAGGCGCACCGGTTGCTCGACCGTGGGCAGGGCACACGCGTCCGGAACGGTGAACGACATCGCAGGCTCCTCAGGACTGAGACCCGGCGCCGATCTCGACACCGTCCAGAACACGGTAAGCCTGTACGTGGGTACCGGATGCAAGTCGGTGGCGGGCTGGGCCTGGCCATCGTGCGGGGCGGCAGCCTAGTCGGTGGCCGAACGAGAGCGTCGCGGGCGCAGGCTGCCGGCGAGGCACAGCAGTATGCCGAGCACGAGCCACGCTGCGAGGACGATGACCGAACGGGTGGCGCCGTGGCTGTCGAAGAAGGCGGTGGACCGCAGTAGCCGGCCACCGGCGCCGGGCGGTAGCAGCTGGCCGAGCATGCCGGACCTGCCGGGCAGCATCTCGGGCGCGGTCGCGGTGCCTGACAAGGGGTTGCCGATGAGCATCATGACGGCCGCACCCAGGCCGAGCCCGGCATAGCCGAGCAGGGACTCCAGCCCCAGAATGGTCACGGAGGTTGCAGCGACGGTCAGGGCGACCGCGCCGGTGTTCGCCCAGTACGAGCCCGACAGCGAGCCGAGCCAGAACTGCAGAATGGCCCCCAGTGCGAGGCCGCCGGTGACAGCGAAGGCGAGCGCTCCCACTACCCGACGGGTGGTGCCACGGACAAGTCTCGTCAGCAGAACGGCGGCGAGCAGACCACCCATGACCAAAGGCAGAGCCGCGGCGGCCAGCCCGGCGCCACGAGGGTCGTCAGCTGGCAGCGGAACGAGGTCGCGGACGGCGGACGGCGTGCTGGCGCCCTGGGACTGCGCCTGGTTGAGTGCCGTGACGATGCTGTTGAGGGTCTGGGCGACGGCCGTGCTGGCGGCGGAGGCGAGGATGACCCGTGGTGTACCGGAACTTACGTCGATTGCCCCGTACACGTCGCGGTTGCGAATGAGTTGTTCGGCGGCGGTGGTGTCGGCGACTTCGGTGATGTCGAAGGCGTCGGGTAGGCGTTCGTGGAGGGCGGCGCTGATCTGGCTGACCGCCGGTGCGGGCCCCGCGATGGCGATCGGCACGTCGTGCGCCGACGAGCGTACCGAGGGCCAGGCGAAGGCGGTCAGTAGAACGCTGACGGCCACCGTGAGCAGGGCGACGGCCTTGGCCACCGCCGACCAGGGCGACGGCGGTGCATCGGTTGCGGGCTTGGCCTGAACGGCCATGTCGGGTCCTCCAGATTGGGCCGAATTCATCGCAGGGTGAGCGCGGTCGCGGACTCGACGCGGGTCAGTTTTTCCGGATTTCGGACGTAATAGAGTCCGGTGATGCGGGTGTCCTCGACGCGGACGGCGAGGACGCCGTCGAGCTGACCGTCCAGGCGCAGCACGAGAGAAGGGTTGCCGTTGACCACGGTCGGCTCGGCGGTGAGGATGCTGTCCACCTTGCTGATGCCGCCGACGAACATGCGGGCCACCTTGTCGGCGCCGATGACCGGCCGCAGCGCGGCCTGTTTGATGCCGCCGCCGTCCGCCACCAGGACCACGTCCGGGGCGAGCACGTCGAGCAGGCCTTGCAGGTCTCCGGTTTCGATCGCGTGCCGCAGAGAGTGCAGCGCCTCTCGGGTCAGGCTCGCCGGGACCACCTGGCGCGGACGGCGGGCGTCGACGTGGCGGACCGCCGACGTGGTCTTGTCGAGGGCCGCAGCGATCTCGTCGTAGTTGACGTCGAAGCCCTCGTGCAGGACGAAGACCGCGCGTTCCGTCGGCGCCAACGTTTCCAGAACGAGCATCAGCGCCATCGACATGCTCTCCGCGAGCGCGACGTCGTCGGCCACGTCCGGCGTGGTGAGCAGCGGTTCCGGCAGCCAGGAGCCGACGTCGCTGACCTGCGCCAGGTCGACTTTGACCCAACGCAGCCAGGTCTCCTGGAGGACGTCTTCGGCGTCGGCCGCCGAACCGAGCATCTCGTAGGCGACGGTGAACAGCAGGTTCCGGTGGGCCACGAAGGTTCCGGTAGCGGGGTCGGCGGGCGGTATGTCCACTGCAGGACCTTCCATCTCGATGGTCAGGTCAGCGGGCGGCGGGCGCCTGGAGCCGCTGATGGCGGGTGTCGTCGCGGAACTTCCAGGTGAAGGAACCGGGCTGGTGCGCCTCGTGCGACAGGTGCTCGATCAGGCCCGGGAAACTGCTTCTCTTGATCTTCGCGCCGAGGAAGCCGCCGACAGCGAAACCCTTGGCGATATCGTTCCTCGAGGCGAGTTGGACGGTGGCGGCGCCGTGGCCCAGGCTGACGCACTGCCCGAAGAAGCCGATGGCGATGGTGGCCGGTTGCCTGCCCGCGATCCGGCTGAGCACGGTGTCGGCCGCATGGGCGCCGAGTGGATTGGCGGCCTGACAGCTCATTCGCAGCGGCAGGTTCGACGGCGCGGCCGAATCCCCAGCTGCGACGATGTGGTCGTCGTCGACGCTGGTGAGCGTCTCGTCTGTCAGCAGGCGTCCGGCCGCGTCGGTCGTGAACCCGCTGCGGGCGGCCAGATCGGGGACGCTGAACCCGGCCGTCCAGATGGTCACCGTGCTGGGCAACGCGCGACCGTCCGCCAGCAGGACGGCGTCGCGGCGCACCGCGGTGACCCTCGCACCTGGACCGTCGATGATGCTCACCCCGAGCCTGGCCAGCCGCTTGGCGAACTTGCGGCGGATCCGGGGGTGCAGGTACGGATGGAGCACGTTGCCGCACACGAGCGTCACGGTGCGGCCCTCGGCAGCCAGCTCAGCGGCCACCTCGATGCCCGTCGCGCCGGCTCCGACCACTGTCACCGTGGCCATCGGTGGTGTGGTGTCGAGCACCGACCGCAGCCGCTGCGCCTCTTCCAGGCTGGCCATGTTGTGGGCGTACTCGGCGGCCCCGGGAACACTCGGGTCGGCGCTGCCGCTGCCCACCGCGTAGATCAGGTAGTCGTAGCCCACCGTGGCGCCGTTCACCAACGCAACGGTGCGGCCGGCCGCGTCGATCCTGCTGGCGGTGTCGACCACGAGCGCGACGCGGTCGGCCAGGATGTCGCGGTAGCCGACAACCGCATCGCCGGTTCCGCCGACGAGCTGGTGCAGGCGGATGCGGTGCACGAAGTTCGGCCGTGGGTTGATCAGGGTCACGGCCACGTCGTCGCGCTGGGTGAGGCGGTTGGCCGCCATGACACCGGCGTACCCGCCGCCGACCACGACCACCCTGGTGTTCTCCGTCATGGTTTCTCCCTCATACCTCGGTGTTCGACCACAGGACACCGTCCGAGCGGCCGGTATAACAGCGGCGGACTCGGCGTCGGGTCACCACCGGGCGACGAGCGGCGCGTCCGGTTCGTGCTGCCGCCAGGCCTCGGTGAGGCGGGTGAGGCGGGTGGGGGCGGCGATGCCGCGCACGGTTGCGATCCTGCCGTGGGCGATGTCGAACGTCACGGCGCCGACGATCTGGTCGCCGACCACGAAAAGGATGGCGGGGGCGCGGTTGACCAGCGCGTAGTGGACGGCGGGCGTGCCGCCGGCAAGTCGCCGCTTTGCGGGCGTGGGTGTGAAGCCGGCCCGTGCAACGGCGGCGATGCGCTGCGCGGTGTCGTACTGCAGCAGTGTCTCGGTGAGGCCGACGCCGTCGGAGATCGCGATCGCATCGTCGGTCAGCAGCGCCACCAGCCGTTCGGTGCGGCCCGAAGAGGCGGCGGCGAGGAACTCCTCGACGATCCTGCGGGCGGATGCCGGGTCGACTTCGCCGCCGACGCGGCGCGCGGCGGTGACGCGGCGCCGGGCCCGGTGGAGGTGCTGCTGGCTGGCCGATTCAGTGATGTCGAGGATGTCGGCAATCTCGGTGTGGCTGTAGGAGAACGCCTCGCGCAGAACGTAGACGGCCCGCTCGACCGGTGACAGGCGCTCCATGAGCATCAGCACGGCCAGGGAGACCGATTCGCGCTGCTCGAACGTGTCGGCCGGGCCGAGCATCGGGTCGGCGTCGAGCAGCGGTTCCGGCAGCCAGGCGACGGTGCGTTCGCGGCGGGACTGTGCCGAGCGGAGCCGGTCGAGGCACAGGTTGGTGACGACCTTCGTCAGCCATGCGCCGGGCACCATGATCCGCTGCCGGTCGGCGGCCTGCCAGTGCACGAACGCATCCTGCACCGCGTCTTCGGCGTCGGCGGCGGAACCCAGCAGCCGGTACGCCAGCGAGGCCAGCCGGTTCCGGCTGGCCTCGAACCGGCTGGTGTCGAAGCGATCGGTGGCGGCGCTGTCCACGCTGACCGCCCTAGGCGCCGACGCGGCCGCCAGCTCGGCGCGATGTATCCGCCACGGCAGCCAGGCGGTGCCTGCGCTTGGGCAGGCCGAAGGTCGGGTGCGAGATGGTCCACAACGCGATCCTGTTGATGCCCTCCTTGACCAGCGCAGCCGTCCGCCCGCCCTGATACTTCGGCTTCGCTCGCCCCTCGTCGTCGACCGTCTGCAGCATCCCGTCCCGCCGCCCGAGGGTGATGTAGTTGTACGTGTAGACCAGCTTGGTGTTCGCAACCTCGCGGCCGGTCAGACGTCCCACGATCGCCTCCATGGCCTGCCGGCCGGTGAAGCCGGCCGAACCGCAGGACATCGGCAGCGGCCGGCCGTTGTCGCCGATGGCGTAGACGCTGTCGCCGATGGCGTAGACATTCGGGTGCGAGACCGACCGCATGGTGCGATCGACGACGATCTGACCGTTCTCGGTGACCTCCAGCCCACCGGCGGCGGCGATCGGGCTGACCGCGAACCCGGCCGTCCACACGGTGACGTCAGACGCCAGAGCGGTGCCGTCGGCGCACAGCACCCGCGTCGCATCGACAGCTTCGACGCTGGCGTGCTCCAGCACGGTAATGCCCAGCCGGTCGCAGGCCTGACGCAGGTGGCTGCGGGCCCCGGCGGAGAGCCGGGCACCCAACTCGCCGCGGGCGATCAGCGCCACCGACAGGCCGGGCCGGGATTCGGCGATCTCGGCGGCGCACTCGATGCCGGTCAGCCCGTCGCCGACGACCACCACACGCCCGCCGGCACCCCGCCCGCCCAGGCTGTCCAGGCGCTCACGCAGGCGCAACGCCGAGGGCCGGCCGGCGACATCGAAGGCGTGCTCGGCCACGCCGGGGACGCCGCGGTCGGCGACACGGCTGCCAAGCGCGTACACAAGCGTGTCGTAGCCGAGCTCGCCGCCACCGCCGGCGTCGGCCACGGCGACGACCCGGCGCTCGGGGTCGACGGCGGTGACCCGGGCCACGCGCAGCCGTATCCCGGTGCCCGCGAAAGCATCGGCGAGCTTCAGTGCCTTGATCTCCCGACCGGCCGCGAGCTGGTGCAGCCGCATCCGCTCGACGAACTGCGGCTCAGCATTGACCACGGTGATCTCCGTGTCCGCCGGCGACAGCTGACGGGCCAAGTTTCCGGCCGCGTATGCCCCGGCATAACCGGCGCCGAGAACGACGATGCGGTGCTTCATGTGTTGCTCCTGTCGAGTCGCTTGCTCTCGGTGGCTTGAGCGGGGCAGCAACCCGATTGCTGACAGGACCTACGTGTGGCCTGGGTCACAGGCGTCAACGCTCGCCGCCCGATCCGGCGGTACGCTTTCATCGTTAATCGGCGATGAACGATGAAGGGCTTCGATGGGCGACCTGTTGGACCGCGCGACGGCCGAGGAGTACGCGGCCTGTTTCCGCGCGCTCGCGGACCCGACCCGCGTGCAGATCGTGGCGTACCTGGCGCGGCAGGCCCGGCCGTTGCCGGTCGGTGAGATCGTGGCCGCCGTCGGGCTGGCCCAGTCCACGGTCTCGCAGCACCTGAAGATCCTGGCCGACGTGCGGTTCGTCCTCGCCGACCAGGTCGGCACGGCCCGGCACTACCGGATCAACCAGCGGTGCGTCAGCTACTTCCCGTCGGCCGCCGACGTGGTGATGGGCAAGCCGTCGACCTGGAGCGCGGGATGCTGATCCGGCCGATGGCCGCCACCGACGCGCCGGCGGTGCTGCGGATCTACCAGGACGGCCTGGACTCCGGCCACGCGAGCTTCGAGACGACCGCACCGGCCTGGCCGGCGTTCGACGCGGCCCGGCTCGCCCACCACCGCCACGTGGCCGTCGACGACGACGCGGTGGTCGGCTGGATCGCGGTGTCGCCCGTCTCGGCCCGGCCGGTGTATGCCGGCGTCGTCGAGCACTCCGTCTACGTCGATCCGGCGGCGCGGGGCCGCGGCCTCGCCCGCCGTCTGCTGGACGCGTTGATCGCCTCCACCGAGGCCGCCGGGATCTGGACGATCCAGTCCGGCGTCTTCCCCGAGAACGTCACCAGTCTCGCGCTGCACGAGAAGGCCGGGTTCCGCGTCGTCGGCACCCGCGAACGCGTCGGCCGCCACCACGGCCGCTGGCGCGACGTCGTCCTCATCGAGCGGCGCAGCACAACCATCTGAAGGAGCTGTTCATGAACGACCTCCCGGTCGTCGTCATCGGCGCCGGCCCGGTCGGGCTGGCCGCCGCCGCACACCTCACCGAACGCGGAATCCCTTACCTGGTCCTCGAATCCGGAGACGGCCCGGCGGCGACCGTGCGGCAGTGGGGACACGTGCGGCTGTTCTCGCCGTGGCGGTTCGACACCGACACGGCCGCCCGCCGCCTCCTCGCCGACTCCGGCTGGGTGGAACCGGACCCGGACGTGCTACCCACCGGCGACGACCTCGCCGACGACTACCTGCGGCCGCTGGCCGACCTGCCGGCGGTGAAGCCGAACCTCCGCTACGACGCGCGCGTGGTCGCGGTGACCCGGGTCGGCCTGGACCGGTTGCGTACCGCCGGCCGCGACACCACCCCGTTCCTGGTGCGCCTGTCCACCGGCGAGGACATCCACGCCCGGGCGGTCGTCGACGCGTCCGGCACCTGGTGGACCCGGAACGTCCTCGGCGCCGCGGGCATTCCCGCCCACGGCGAGGCCGCCGCGGCGTCCACTGTGGACGGTGCGCTGCCCGACGTGCTCGGTCGCGACCGGGACCGCTTCGCCGGCACGCGGACCGTGGTCGTGGGCGCCGGGCACTCGGCGGCGAACACGTTGCTGTCGCTGGCCGAGCTGCCCGGAACATCCGTGACGTGGGCGATCCGGTCCGGCAGCCCGGCCCGCACCTACGGCGGCGAGTCCGCCGACGCCCTGCCGGCCCGGGGCGCCCTCGGCGCCCGGCTGCGCGAACACGTCGAGAACGGGACCGTCACGCTCGTCACCGGCTTTTCCGTCCAGCGGATCACCGTCACCGGCGACGGCGTCGAACTGTCCGACGGCACCCGCACGATCGTCGCGGACCGGATCGTCGCCGCCACCGGGTACCGGCCCGACCACACCATCGCCTCCGAACTGCGCCTGGACCTCGACCCCGTCCTCGGCTCGACCCGGGCGCTGGCGCCGCTGATCGACCCGAACGAGCATTCCTGCGGCACCGTGCCGCCGCACGGCGTCGACGAGCTGACCCACCCGGAACCGGGCTACTACGCCATCGGGGTCAAGAGCTACGGCCGGGCGCCGACGTTCCTGCTCGCGACCGGATACGAACAGGCCCGTTCCGTCGTGGCGGCCCTCGCCGGTGACTGGGACGCCGCCCGCGACGTGCGGTTGGACCTGCCCGAGACCGGCGTCTGCAACAGCAACCCGGTCGTCGACGGCAGCGGCGGTTGCTGCGGCTGAGGGTCCGCCGCGGGTGGGGCATCGTCGCGGCGTTCGCGGTCACCCAGACCGTCGGCTACGGCGTCCTCTACTACGCCTTCGCCGTGCTGCTACAGCCCATGGCGACGGCGCTGGACGCCTCGGCTGCGACGGTCACCGGCGCCCTGACCGCGTCGGTCCTCGCGGGCGCCGCCCTGTCGGTGCCGGTCGGCCGGTGGCTGGACCGGCACGGCGGCCGGGCGTTGATGACGGTCGGGTCGCTGCTCGCCACCGCCCTCGTGGTGGCCTGGTCGCAGGTACGCACCGTCGCCCAGCTCTACGCGGTGCTCATCGGGATCGGGCTGACCACCGCGATGGTCCTCTACGAACCGGCCCTGACCGTCGTCGTCTCCTGGTTCGACCCGGCCCGCCGCAGCCGCGCCGTCCTCGCCGTCATCGTCGTCGCCGGATTCGCCAGCACCATCTTCCTGCCGCTGACCGCCGTGCTCGTCGACCGGTACGGCTGGCGCACGGCGCTGCTCGTTCTGGCCGGCATCCATGGCGCGCTGACGGTGCCGTTGCACGCGTTCGCGGTCCGTCCGCCACCGGCCCCGCCGGCGCGACACACCGACGGAACCCACGCCGGGATCGTGCGGGCGGCGGTGCGGGACGCGCGGTTCTGGTTCCTCGCCACCGCGTTCGTGGCCCACAGCGCCGCCATGGCCGCCATGACCGTCCACCTCGTCGGCTTTCTCGTCCACAGTGGACACCCGGCAACGTTCGCCGCCACCGTCGCCGGACTCCTCGGCGTCCTGTCGGTCACCGGCCGGCTCCTGCTCACCGCCGCCCACCGCCGCTGGCGGCTCACCACCGTCGTCACCGTCGTCTTCGGCGTGCAGGCGCTCGCCGCCTTCGCCCTGCCGCTGATCGCGGCCGGCCCGATCGGCGCGGCCGCCGGCGTCACCGCCTTCGGGATCGGATTCGGGGTCGCCAGCCTCACCCGACCCCAACTCCTCGCCGATCGCTACGGCACCCTCGCCTACGGCACCATCAACGGCATCCTCGCGACGCCCGTCACCGTCGCCAGAGCCGTCGCGCCGATGGCCGCCGCCGGCCTCCTCGGCGCCACCAGCTATCCCGCCGTCCTCGCCGCGATCGGCGGCACCTGCCTCGTCGCCGCCGTGGGAATCGCCGCCGTGGGAATCGCCGCGCACGCCGGCACACCGTCGCCCGTCACAGAGGACGGGTCATGACGACGGTGTGCGGACTGGCGGGCCAGTTAGCGGTCCAGATCGCGTATGACGTCGCGGAGGATGGCCGGGGTACGGTCCGGTGGGTCGGCCTCGATGAACAGCTTGGTCGCCGCGGCCGCGTACCGGTCGACGTCCTCACGCTTGTCCAGGTAGATCGCGCTGGTGAGCTGTTCGAGGTAGACGGTGTCGGGCAGGTCCTGCAGCGGGAACCGTAGGAGGGTGAACGCGCCGCCGGCGGCGGCGTGCCCGCCGCTGAGGAATGGGACCACCTGGAGCTGGATGTTCGGGTTGTCGCACTGCTCCAGCAGCGATACCAGCTGCGCGCGCAGTACCGCCTTACCGCCGATGGGCCGCCGCAGCACCGCCTCGTCCAGCACGGCCCACAGCCGCGGCGCGCCCGGCCGGGCGAGCAGCCGCGTGCGGGTCATCCGCAGCTCCACCCGGCGGTCCAGTTCGCTCACGTCGGCCTGGCCGTGCCCGAGCATGATGACCGCCCGGGCGTACGCCGCGGTCTGCAGCAGCCCCGGGATGAACTGGACCTCGTAGGTCCGGATGTAGGTCGCCGCCTCCTCCAGGCCCAGGTAGTTCTGGAACCAGGCGGGGAGCAGGTCGTTGTACGGCTGCCACCAACCGGGCGCGTTCGCCTCCCGGGTCACGGCGAGCAGCCGCTCGTGTTCCCGCTCGTCGTCGACGCCGTAGAGCAGCAGCAGGTCGGTGACGTCGCGTTCCTTGAAGCCCACCCGCCCGAGTTCCATCCGGCTGATCTTCGACTCGGATCCGCGGATGGCCCAGCCGGCCTGTTCCCTGGTGAGTCCTTTGGCCTCCCGCAGGTGGCGCAGGCGGGCCCCCAACTGCATCCGGCGCACGATGGGGCCACCACCGTTGTGTTGAGCCGTGCTCATCGTGCGCCTCCGACGCGGCCAGTCGATGCCAAGGGTGTCGACCTGCCTATGGCTTGCGTGCCACCGCCCCGTAGGCGCCGACCGCCCGCGCGGAGCCAACGTCGGCGGGGTTCGGCCGCCACAGCGGAATCGAGACCAGACCCGGTTCGACCGGCTCCAAACCCTCGAAGCAGCGGCCGATCTGGTCGGGGGTGCGGTTGATGTACGCGACCGCGCCGGTCTCCTCGTAATCCTCGAGGGCCTCGTCGCCGGCCTTGTCCTCGGTACCGTCCCACAGCACCAGGTAGCTGCCGGAGGGGACCGCGGCCATCACCCGGGCCACAATCGATCGCACCTCATCGAAGGTGCGGACGTGGCCAAGGACCCCCATGAACATCACCGCGATCGGCTTGGTGAAATTCAGGACGTTCTTGGCGTCCGCGATAATCTGTTCCGGATTGTGGAAGTCACCGTCGACGTAGGCGGTGACGCCCTCGGCTGTCGTGTTGGTGAGCAACGCGCGGGCGTGCACCAGCACCATCGGATCGTTGTCCACGTACACAATGCGGGAGTGCGGGGCCGCCCGCTGGGCAACCTCATGGGTGTTTTCCATGGTCGGCAGCCCTGTGCCGATATCGAGGAACTGGCTAACGCCCGCGTCGGTGGCCAGGTAACTTACGGCACGGATCAGGAACCGCCGGGATTCCTTGGCAATGGTGACGATGTCCGGGTACGTCGCGACAAAGGCGTCTCCCGCTTCGCGGTCCGCGGCAAAATTGTCCTTGCCGCCCATCCAGTAGTTCCAGATTCGTGCCGAATGCGGCACCGAAATGTCGAAATCGGGCTCCGGCGACGACGTATCGACCATGGGTGGCATTCCTTCCGCGGCAGCTGGCCCTCAGAACCGATCGATGTAGCCTAGCGTCCGCCTCAATCCTGCACGCAGCCACGACCGGACCGACCGTCGAACGGCAGCTACGCAGGCCGGTCGGCAGCCGGGCGCGACGATGATCATTGCGCGGCGGCGCTCGACGACTGGTTGCACGCACACCCCGAACGGACCCTACTCGAACTCCTCGTCACGACGAGCCGGGTGCACCACGGCCGGCTCGCCCCGGTGGTGGACGTCCTCGCCAGGCACCGGCCGAAGGTCCACCGCCTGGGTGCCGCTCAACCACCTGCTCGCCGGTGCGTTCGGGTGGCTCGGAGCTGAGCCACCCGAACGCAATCGCTGGTCAGTCCCAGCCGGTGTGCGTCCTCGACAATGACCATCACCAAGGCGCCTGGCCGCCGTCGGGATCGCGGAACTCTGCGGCCCGGCCGCGTGAACGCGCGGATGGTGGGCGACCGACGCCGCCCACCATCCGCCGACGTGCTCAGGCGGGGAGTGTCACCGGGCAGACCTGGATCGATCCGCCGTCCACCGAACCGCGCAGGTTGTTCAACGCCGTCACGGACGCGTAGTTGGAGCGGAACGCCAGGCCGGTGCCGATCGTCAGCTCCGACCCGCCCGGCGGGGTGACGAAGGCGCTGTAGGTGTGCGCCGGCACGTCCACCGAGAACCGGATCCGGTACTTCTGTCCCGCCGTCCACGGGATCGTGGTGGCCGGGTAGGTGCCCGCGCTACGGGCCTCGATCCGGTTGTTCGCGGTGTTGAACCGCACCGTGGTCGCGGTCGAGAACGAGTTGGCCTCGTTCACCGGCGGGTTGGCGCCGATGCCCACACCGGTGTCCGCCACCGCCTCCGGGGTGGCGTCGACCACCACGTCGAAGCGGGTAGAGGACGCGAACGTGCGGTTGTAGACCGCGCTCGTGGTGGACGTTCCGCAGGTGGGTGCCGGATCGCCGCTGCCCGAGCCCATCGCCCACGAGAAGCTGCCGGAGTTCTTGAACCACCACGTGTACTTGCGCGGCGGGTTCACCCGGTAGGAGTCCAGGTTGCTGGCCGGCGCGTTCGGCCGGGTCCACGAGGTGATCACGTGCGACCACGAGGTGTACAGGTCGTTGCCGCACTGCTTCAGGGAGTTCTGCTTCGCCGTGTCGCCGTTGACGCCCGCGAAGTACGCGCCCCAGGCCACCACACCGGCGACGTCGGGCGTGTGCTCCATGTTGGCCCACGGGTCGAACTCGTCGGTGACGCCCAGCCCGTCGCGGGTGGCGAGGTAGTGCGGCAGGTACACCGGCGCGCCGCCGTTGTGCTCGGCCAGCGGGTTGTCGCCGTTGCGGATCGTCGACCAGTAGCTGCCCACACCGCACTCGTGGCTGGCCAGCCCGATCAGCAGGTTACGCACCTCGGGGTGCTCACTGACCAGGTAGAGCCGGGACGCGGCGTCGGCGAGGAGCGCGGTCATCCACGGTGACGTGATGGTCTGCTCCTCGTTCGGCGGAACGCCCTCGTGCGCCACCAGGCTGTGCCAGATGCCGCCGTCGACCGGCCCGCCGTCGAGCGGGTGCAGCTGGGCCTGCCGGAAGTCGTTGAGGATGACCAGCATCCGGTCCTTGTAGACCGCCTTGCCGGTGACCTCGTACGCGACGACGTTGGCGAGCAGCTTCAGCCCGATGTGCCGCTCGGTGTAGAAGGACGGGTTGACCTGGGTGTTGACGTCGTCGTAGACCTTGGTCACGTCCTCGATCTGTGACAACGGCCGGGTGTCGCCGGTGAGCCAGTGCGTCATCGCCAGCGGCTCGTTGTAGGAGTACTTCTGGTCGTGCCACGGTGCCGACGCGTCGGGGTTCTTGGGTTTGAAGCTGCCCACGCAGCGTCCGCCGTTGCAGTCGGCCGGGGTCCACAGCTGGGTGCGGTAGAACTCGGCGTTGCGGACCGCCTCCCGCAGGAAGCGCAGGTACCCGGTGCGCAGGTAGCCGATGTACATCACCTCGGCGCGGTCGTAGAGCCACGGCTCGTCAGAGGTCAGGAACGGGTTGGTGTTGCCGCCCTCCACCACCGGGCCGGTGAGCGGGTCGTCCTCGTTGAGGATCGTGTAGAAGAAATTGACCTGTGCCTGGTCCGATTCCTGGTACCCGGGGTACGAGGCCGCGACCTGGTTCGCCGGGATCCGGTTGGGCCCGATCGAGTCCACCATCGGGTCCATCGGTGCCTTCAGGCCGCCGGCGGCCAGCCAGGTCTTGGGGAACACCGCGTACACGTCGGGCTCGAACACGTTGTTCGCCGAGCCGAACGTCGGGCCGCCGGTGGCCGTCGTGCCGTCGGTCACCCGGTGCCAGGCGGTGCGCGCGTCGACGAGCGTCGTCACGTTCGAGCCGCGCTGCTGCCCGCCCCAGGAGACCGTCACCGTCTCGAAGTTCGGGTAGGAGACGCCGAAGCTGAGGTTGATCTGCACCCGCGCGACGCGCACCGAGGTGCCGTCGAGCGCGGCGTTGGTGGTGTGCCGCCAGGGGGTCATCTGGTCGACGTAGGCGGGGATCTCGGTGCTCCCCCGGAGCACGCGGACGGTGTTGAGGGCCGACGGGGCCAGCGAACCGCGCGGCAGCGGTACGCCGAACGTCACCAGCTTCGGCTGACCGGTCGGCACGCCCTGGGTGGGATGCAGTTTGACCTGCACACTGCCGCTGGTCTGGGCGGGCGGGAAGAACGGGGCGGCCGCCGCGGCCGCCGGAGTGGGTATACCGGTCACGGTGACCAGCACGGCGATGGTCGTCCCTGCGGACAACCACCACCGGGGTCGGGTTCGGGCCATCAAATGCCTCCAGCTTCGGGTTATCGGATGCCCGGCGAGTGGCGCCCGGGTACGGCATGCCAGTAACCCGGGCCGCACCGGCCCAAGCGCACACCGGACAGACACCGGAACGGCGGCGTGTCCGCGCACCTGGCGGGGCCTGGCCCGGGTGGTGTCGGCCGGACACGACCGGACACTGCAACGGGGCTGCAACGGCGCGGCCGACACTGGAGCGCACGGTGCGACGGGACGGCGGCGAGGAGCAGTCCGTGAATGGCGGGAGCGACGGACCGGTCGCCGATTTCTGCCGTTCGCTACGCCGCCTGCAGCAGAGCTCCGGGGTGGACCGGTCGACGCTGGCCCGGCGGCTGGGTTACAGCCGCTCGCAGCTCTACGCCATCCTGGACGGCCGGATCACCCGACCACCCGAGTGGAAGCGGCTGGTCGAGCCGCTGGTACGGGCCTGCGTCGGCAACGACGAGGTGATCGTCGCGCAGTGGCGCCGCCGGCACGGCATCGTCCGGGAGGTCTACACGCAGCTGCGCCTGCAGGATCCGCCCGCTCCGCACGACGGCGGTCCTGCCGCCGGCGACGACCGCGGCGCTGCCGGCGGAAACGATCACCGCCCCGCGGGGCCTCGGCCGTGCCCGTACCGCGGCATCGCCGCCTTCCAGGAACCGCACGCGGACGCCTTCTTCGGCCGCGAGGACCTGACCGCGCTCCTGGTCGACCAGGTACGGCGCACGCCGCTGGTTCCGGTGGTGGGCCCGTCCGGAATCGGCAAGTCCTCGCTGGTCTTCGCCGGGGCGCTGCCGGTGCTGCGGCGCGCCGGGTGGCTCGTCGCGCACATGCGCCCGGCCGGCGGCCCCTCCCCGCTGCGTGCGCTGGCGGCCGGACTGCTGCCGATGCTGGATCCGGCCGAGCGGAACCGCCTCGCCGACGACCTGGTGCATGCCGGACTCGTCTCGGTGGCCGATCGCGTCATCGCGCGGCAGGCCGGCAACGGCCTGGTCCTGGTGGTCGACCAGTTCGAGGAGCTGTACACGCGGGAGCCGGCGAGCGTCCAGCAGTTCGTCGAGGTGATCGCCGGGCCGGCGACCGCCGCGCGCGACGGGCAGGCGTCCCCGGTCACGGTGGTGATCGCGGTGCGGGCGGACTTCGTCGGCCGGATGCTGGAGCACGCCGAGCTCGCCGGGCCGCTGCAGGCGGGCACGCTCATGGTCGGGCGGATGAGCCGGGACCAGCTCCGGCGCGTCATCGAGGGCCCGGTGCCCGAGCCGGTCCGGTACGAGCCCGGCCTGGTCGACCGGATCCTCGCCGACGTGGCCGGTGAGCCGGGCCACCTCGCGCTGCTGGAGTTCACACTGACGATGCTGTGGGACCGGCAGCACGACGACGTGCTCACCCACGCCGCGTACGAGGAACTGCACGGCGTGCGCGGCGCGCTCGCCCGCTACGCCGAGGACGTCTACGCGGCCGAGCCGCAGGCCACCCGGCCCGCGATGGCGCGCCTGTTCGGGCAGTTGGTGCGGCCGGGCGAGGGAACCCAGCCGACCCGCCGGATGGCCCGTCGCGAGGAGCTGGACGCGTCGCTGTGGCCGTTGGCGCAGCGGTTGGCGGCGGCGCGGCTGGTGGTCACCGCCCGGGACGGCACCGGTACCGAGACCGTCGAACTGGCCCACGAGGCCCTGATCTCGGCCTGGCCGCGGCTGACCCGGTGGGTCGAGGCGGACACCGCCTTCCGGGTCTGGCAGGAACGCCTGCGGTCCACCCTCGCACAGTATGTGGACAACGGCCGCGACCACGGCGGTCTGCTGCGCGGTGTGCCGCTGGCGGAGGCGCAGCGGTGGCGGGCCGAACGCCCGGCCGACCTCAGTGCGGCCGAGCGTGACTTCATCCGCTCCAGCCTCGCCGTCCAGGGCCGTGCCGTGCGGCGGCTCCGGGCGTCCGTCGCCGGCCTGGTCGTGCTGCTCACCGTGGTCGGTGCGTTGGGGATCGGCGTCGACCACCAGCGCCGGTCGGCCGAGCGGCAGGAACGTCTCGCCACGTCACGGGCGCTGGCGGCCCGGTCCGACGCCATGATCGACGCTCGGCCGGTCGAGTCGATCCTGCTTAGCCTCGAAGCGTTCGCCGAGGCCGACACGGCCGAGGCGCGGCGCAGTCTGCTGCGCCACGTCCTGCGGCACAGCGCCACGAAGGGCCTGCTGACCGGCCACGAGGGACGCGTCTCCGCCGTGGCGCTCAGCCCGGACGGGCGTACCGCGGCCAGTTCCAGCGTCGACCGCACCGTCCGGCTCTGGGACGTCACGACCGGCCGCGACCTGGGTACCCTCGCCGGCCACACCGGCACCGTGCGCGGCGTCGCGTTCCTACCGGACGGGTCGATCGTCGCCAGCGCCGGCGATGACCGCACCGTCCGGCTCTGGGACGTCACGAGCCGACGCGAACTTGCCGCCCTGTCCGGCCACACCGGTGCGGTCCGCGGCGTCGCGGTCAGCCCGGACGGGCGGCTCCTCGCCAGCGCCGGCGACGACGGCACCGTCCGGCTCTGGGACGTCTCGAGCCGACGCGAACTCGCCGCCCTGCGCGGCCACACCGGTGCGGCGCGTGCCGTCGCCTTCAGCCCGGACGGCCGGCTGGTGGCCAGCGGCGGCTCCGATGCCACCGTCCGGCTGTGGGACGTGGCCGGCCGCCGCGCACTGGCCACGCTCTCCGGTCACCACGCCCTGGTGACCGGGGTGGCGTTCAGCCCGGACGGGCGCGGCCTGGTCAGCTCCAGCGGTGACCGCACCGCACGGCTGTGGGACGTCGCGACCGCCCTCCCGACCCTCACCCTGACCGGACACACCGACCTGCTGACCGGCGCCGGGTTCAGCCCCGACGGCAGCACGGTGCTGACCGCGTCGGCCGATCAGACGGCCCGGCTCTGGGACGCGCGCTCCGGCCGGGCACTGACCACCCTGGCCGGGCACACCGGCTGGGTCACCGGTGCGGTGTTCGGCCCGGACGGACAGACGGTGGCGACCTCCAGCGACGACCGGACGGTGCGGCTGTGGCGGATCGGATCCGATCCGTACGGCACCCTGGCCGGACATACCGCCGGCGTCACCGGGATCGCGTTCAGCCCCGACGGCCGCACGATCGCCACCGCCGCCGACGACGGCACGCTGCGGCTGTGGGACGTGGCCGGCCGCCGTCAGATCGCCACGTTCGCCGGGCACACCGACGGGATCACCGACGTGACGTTCAGCCCCGACGGGCGGACCATGGCCACCGTGGCGCTCGACCGCACCCTGCGGCTGTGGGACGTGGCCACCCGCCGCGAGATCGCCGCTCGCACCGGGCACACCGACACGATTTCGGCGGTGGCGTTCAGCCCGGACGGCCACCTGATCGCCACGGCCGGCGCCGACCGCTCCGTACGGCTGTGGAACGCCGCAGACGGGCACGAGATCGCGACCCTCTCAGGCCACACCGGTGCGATCGCCGCGCTGGCGTTCAGCCCGGACGGACGTCACCTCGCCACCGCCGGCGCCGACCGCACGGCACGGCTGTGGGACGTGGCCGGTCACCGGCAACTGGCTGTGCTGGTCGGGCACACCGACGCGGTCTCCGCCGTGGCTTTCGGCCGCGACGGCCGCACGCTGGTGACCGGCAGCGAAGACGCGACCGCGCGACTGTGGAACGTGGCAACCCGACGCAGCGTCGCCGTCCTCGGCGGGCACACGGGATGGATCTGGGCCACCGCACTGGATCGCACCGACCGCACCCTGGCCACCGCCGCCGACGACGGCACCGTCCGGCTGTGGGATCTGCCCGCCCGCCAGGAGGTGGCCGTGCTCCCGGGTCACAGCACGACCCACCCGCACGTCGCGTGGAGCCCGGACGGTCGCACCCTCGCCGCGGCCGGTCCTGTCGCCTCCGTCGGCGACAAATCAGCTGCTGCCAGTACCAGCGTGCTGCTGTGGGACCTGGACGTCGCGTCGTGGCGCGCCCGCCTGTGCGCGCTTGCCGGGCGCAACCTGCGGAGCGCGGAGTGGAAGGAGTTCCTGCCGCAACGGCCGTACCGCCGTACCTGTTCCTCGCCCGCGCCCACCGCGACGCCGCGATAACGGGCCGCGCCTCAGCTCACCCGATGGGTTCCAGATTCGCGATGCGCCGGCGAGCGGGCTTCACGTCCAGCGCGCCTATAATTCCCGCCGGGACGCTTCAAGCTCCACGCTGTGCCCGACGGACCATCCAAGCGATACGGACGACCGAGCCGGGCAGACCGTGCCCGGTTGGCTAGGAAGGCCACCCACATGGCGCTGGGAAATTTGTTCGGCAGGCGAAAGGGAAAGAAGGCCACCGATTCCGGAGAACCTCACAGCACTCCGGCCGCGGCTCAGGTCGGCACGATCTCGCCGGAGACGACCGAGCTTGGACTGACCTTGCTCTTGGGCGACTCGCAGAGTGGACGGAGATGCTCGCCGGAGTACGTGACCGATCTGCGCAGACGGGTAGCGGGGCCGGCGATGTCAGAGCTGGACCAGCTCCTTGACCCGGCCTGGTTTCGCGAGCTGGTGAGGCTCAGTCCCGAAGAACAGGAGGGCCAGATCCGCGACCCTGCCTGGCGCCTCGGGTTTCCCAAGATCACCCTTAGCCTCGAAGGACCGACCATGAGTGTCCAACTCGTCGTCGTCAAGCTACCCGGATGGGAACTCCAGGCTATCGCCACCCAGGTTTACAACGTCTTTCACAAGCACTGGAACCTGCAGATCGACCGCGATCAGCCAGCGTAAGTGTTCACGCGTCAGGCTGGTACGGCCTCGATCACGCTGAGGCCGTCGGCGGTGTTTGTGGCGGTGATCTGCCGCAGTTGCCAGCCGGCTTGGGAAAGCAGCGCCGCGAATTCCGCGCCGGTGCGTTCCCTGGCTCCGAGCAGCATGAGCATGTGCAGATCCATCCGAATGGCGGCCGGTTGCTCGCGTGCCCGTCGCGGCAGGACGGCGTCGACGAGCAGCAGTCGGCCGTCACTGGTCACGGCGCGGCGGCAGGCGGCCAGGATGCGCACGGCGTCGGCGTCGTCCCAGTCGTGAATGACCCGGCTCAGCAGATACGTGTCCGCCCCG
Organism: Virgisporangium aurantiacum; assembly: GCF_016863635.1. GTDB lineage: Bacteria > Actinomycetota > Actinomycetes > Mycobacteriales > Micromonosporaceae > Virgisporangium > Virgisporangium aurantiacum. The sequence goes on from NZ_BOPG01000078.1 coordinate 104,839, forward strand.
GCGGGCACCGATGTGAAGAAGTCGCCGGCGATGAACTCGCAGCGGCCGGCCAGTCCGGCCGCCGACAGCCGCTGCCTGGCCTGATCGACGACCACCGCCCGGTCGAGCAGGACCGCCGACACGTGCGGCACGGCACGCAGGACCGCTGCCAGCAGGACTCCACGCCCGCCGCCGACGTCGACCAGTCGTCGCACCACCGCGAAGTCGTACGCGGCGACGACATGGTCGGCTTCGCGTTCGGCCCGCCAGGCCATCGAGTCCTGGAACGCCGCCGCGGTGTCGGGGTGCTCGTCGAGGTAGGTGAAGAACCGGGTGCCGTATGCGTGGTCGAACGCCGTACCACCGTGCAGCACGCAGTCCAGGAGACCGGCAGCGGCGCGGAAATACAGTTCGCCGCGCACGATCGCGGGGCCACGCAGCGAACCCGGACCGTCCCGCAGCAGGCTGCCGAGCTCGGTCAACGCGAACCGGCCCTGATCGTCCTCGGTCAGCACGTCTTCGGCCGCGAGACCGCGCAGCACCCGCGCGAGCGGGCCGGGGTCGACGCCCACGGCACGCGCCACGTCCTCGGCGGTCCTGGGACCTGACGCCAGAACGTCGGCGACACCGAGCCGCGCCGCAACATACAACAGCTGGGTGGTCAGATATCCGTCCACCAACCGCGCCAGCCGCAACGGTGCCGCGTCCGGATCCGTGCTCGTCATCCCTGGACCCATCCCACCTTCGCTCATGGAGGCTCAACGACAGGCGTGGCCGGCCATGCGCGCCTCGGCGCCTGCGTAGCCACCGTTGCCGAGCGGCTCGCTGTGCCCGCACCGCTCACAGGTCAGGGTGCCGATCTCGTCCTGGGTCTCGGGCGGCTGCAACCGCAGGGAGTGCGGGCGGCTGGTCCACCACGCCCCCGGTCCGTTGACGCCGTAGTCGACCGACCACAGGTACCCGAAGATGAACACCGTGAAGATGCCGGCGCCCAGCGCACCCGCGCCGCCACCGCTGGACCCGCCGGTCTGAATGAGGCGCACGGTCCCCCAGAGCATTGCTACCAGCCCCGCGATGGTAAGTACCCGCCACAGCGTCCACTGCAGCCGCGCCGCGGCAACGCTCAGGACCTGATACTCGACCTCGTCCCCGCACCAGGGACACGCAAGGGTGACCGACCCCGAGTACAGGGTGCTCGGCGGCCTTTCCAGCACCACCGACTCGACTCGGTACATGTCCCGGTCTCTGCCGTCATGGTGCATCAGCTGGACCTCGACCTCGGAGGACGGGATGCCGCGACCCATGGCCAACATCGTTGCGGTCGGGCGTCGACGTAGTCAACTGTCGTGATCGGGCCGGGTGCGGGCGCGCGACTCCCTGGACCGCGGCCGCATCGCCGGGTCGCGTACCGTTGCCAGGCGATGGCGACTGAACGGATCTGGCTCGACGTGCCGTTCGCGGAGAAGGACGCGGCGAAGCGGGCCGGCGCGCGGTGGGACGGCGCCGCGAAGCGTTGGTACGCGCCGAGGGCGGGGATCCAGGCCCTCGACCGATGGGCGGCGCAAGCCGAAATCCCCGACCTGCTGCCCGGCGAGCAGCGGTCGCTCGGCGCCGGCCTGTTCGTCGATCTGGTACCGCGTAGCTGCTGGTTCACCAACGTCCGGTCGTGCGTCGACCAGCGGGACTGGGAACGGCTTCGGCGGATGATCACCCGGCGCGCCGGGCACCGGTGCGAGGTGTGCGGCGCCGCCGAGGATCCGGGCGCGAAAATGTGGCTCGAGGCCCACGAGCGGTGGACGTACAACGACGCCACGCGGGTTCAGCGCCTCGGCCGGCTCATCTGTCTGTGCGGGCGCTGCCACATGGTCACGCACTTCGGGCTGGCCCAGGTGCGGGGACGCGAGAAGGAGGCGTACGCGCACCTGATGGCGGTCACCGGTATGACGGAGTCCGAGGCCCGCGAGCACGTCGAGGTCGCGTTCGAGGTGTGGTTCCAGTTGTCGCGAATCCGATGGACGCTCGACCTGAGCATCCTCACCGACGCCGGCGTCACGGTGACACCACCGCCCGACGCGGCCGGCCGGGACACCGTCGCCACCGAGACCTTGGGCCGGACGTGACGGACGCCGGCAGCACCGCCCGGTTGCCCGGGCGGTGCTGCCGCTACCTCCGCATCGCGGTTCGGGTGGTCAATCGCAGCAGTTGTTGCAGCCGCCACCCCAAGCCGTGCACGTGACCGAGCCGTTGGAGTGCAGACAGCACGTGCGACGGCGCAGGTTGTTGCCGAAGCACCGCTGTTCGGTCTGGCAGTCCACGGCGCGGGCCGGTTCGTCGAGCCGCGGGACGACGAGGGTCAGGAGCCGGTCACTGGCCCTCCGGGCCATCGTTGCGATCATCGTTCCCTCCTGTCATTCGGTGCCGTTGATCCGTTGTTTTGATCCACCCGGTCAGTCTGCGGATGACCACGCCTACCACGCCGTCGACGGGGTACGGCCCCCAACGCCGGGAATCGATCCCGACGGCGCGGTTGTCGCTGAGAACCACCACCGAGTCCGGTGGCACCACGGGCGACGGTGATCTGATGCCGGCGGGCACCGGCTGACCGGGCAGAGCGGCCACCCGCTTCACCTGGCGGCCGCGGATGGGCGTCCAGTAGCTCTTTCCGTTGTGTACGACGGCGTCGGGCGGACCGAGGACCACCACGTCGCCGCGCCGCAGGCGGCGGCTGTCGCAGCGCCGGACGAGCACGCGGTCACCGTCGCGCAGGGTCGGTTCCATGCTGCGGCCCTCCACCGTGACGACGATCAACCGTCGCCGTACGTAGACGACGGCGGCCGCGACACCGACGAGAGCGGCCACGGTGGTGTAGCCGGAAAGGTGTCGGCTGCACCGGCGGGCGTCGCCCACGTGGCGGCGCCCACCGAGCCGGCCGATCAGTGGAACCAGAAGAAGTACCATCCGTTCGGCACACCGCCGCCGCCCCAGTAGAAGCAGGGCTCGGGGGCGTAGTAGCCCCGGTTGATGAGGTTGCGACGGGCGTTCTCGCACGAAGACTCGCTGCCGAACGGACCGCAGTAGTCGCGGATCTTGCAGCTGTATGCTGCCGCTTCGACATCCGCCGCGGTGCCGTCCGTCACGGCGAGGGAAGCCGGTGCGGTCGTCGTGGTCGAGACGACCGTGCCGCTCGCGGCCACGGGGGTCGAGGCAGCCGCGGGCGAAGCCAGGCCGAGCGACACGAGCACCGCGAAGAACAGGGCGACCAGTGTCACCGGTGTGAGGCGCCGGCGTAGCGGGCCGGCCGGGGTGGAACCGCTCATGTGATTCCGTCCTTTCACGTGGTCGAATCGATGCGTGCGTCCCGGAACGCCCGTCCGACGCTGCCAGGCGGAACGGAGCGGCGCCACGACTTTCGGGCGACGCCGAATGTCGTGGCCCGCAACCGACATGAAGCCGATCTGAAGCGGGTGCCTGGTCCACTCGGGCACGCACATGGCAAGCCATCGGGGGAGGCGAAGACGGTGCACATTCCGGACCACGACGCGCGGCGAACCAACTCACCGGCACTGGCTCGACTGGTCGGTCGCACGCGGGCCGCGGTGCTTTTCGCCGCGCGGACGCGGCCAACCACGTCGGAACTCGCGCGGCGCGTCGGCATCTCCGCCGCCTCCGCCTCGGAACACGCCACTGTGCTCCGGGAGGCCGGGCTCATCACGACCCACCGTCACCGCAACACGGTGCGGCATACGCTCACCCGGATCGGGGTCGACCTGCTCCGCGTTGTCGCGTCGCGCCGCAGCGCGCAGGGCCGAGCCGCGTCCCAGCGCGAGTTGCTCCCTGGGAGGATTGATGATCGGCCAGCGCCCGGCGTCGGCCAGTGCGTCAGAGGTTGACGTCAACCACTCGCCGACAAGAACTCCAGCGTCCGGCGCCACACGTCCGCCCGGGCCTTCGCTGTGGCGGCCGGCTCGCCGCCGTAGTCGAACGTCACACCCGCGATCGGCAGTACCGACACGGTCGTCGGCGCGTACGGCGGCGCGGCGATCTGGTGTCCCGCACCCGGATAGACCACGTGCTCGTGCGGGCGCCCGTGTGCGGCCAGCCGGTCCGCGGCGAACTGGTGGAACGCGGGTCCGCTGCTGGCGTCGCACTCCCCCGACAGCAGCAGCACCGGTCCGTTGATCCGCTCGACCGGAATCGTCGCCTCGGCCACCACGCTCGACGACAGACCCGGTTCGAACGCCAGCCGCAGCGGCACCGGCGCGCCCTCGGCCACGAGCTTCTCCAGTTGCGCCGTGACGACGGTCGGCACGTACGGCAGCGGCCTGCCGCCCACCGTCCAGTTCGCGACGGGCGTCCGCATGATCTCCAGGAACGAGCCGGTCATCACGTCCTGGCTGATGCCCGCGATCAGCACGCCGCTCCCGACGATGCTGACGACGCCGGTGACCGCCGGGTTGGTCGCCCCGATCAGCAGCGCCGCCTCGCCGCCCTTGGATCCACCGGTCACCACCAGCCGGCCCGGGTCCACGAACGGCAGCGACCGGAGGTGGTCGATCGCCCGGTGGGCGTACTCGAGCGGGATGTCCTGCAGGGTTGGTGGCCGGCCGGGCACCCCGGCCAGGGCGAGTGCCAGCACGGCGTATCCGTGCGCGGCGAGCAGTGCCGCGTCGTCCTCGTGGATGCCTGCTTCGGCGCCGGCGAGCATGAGCACCGCGCCGAGCCCGGACCGGCCGGCCGGGTGGTACATCACCCCGACCAGGCCGTGCTCGCGCACCTCTGTGCGCACGAGGCCGGCCGGGATCCGGCGGCGCCGCACGGTCGCCGTGGCGTCCGGCACACCGGGTGCCGACGCGGTGAGGTCGAGCTCCGTGGGGTGCCGCACGTCGACGGGCCCGTCGAAACTCAGTGCGTCGAGGGGACGCATCGACCAGATCAGACCCATCGGGTCGACACCGTCGTACGAGCCCTCGACGGGCGCGTCCCGGGCCAGGTCGACGGTCCCGTCCCGGTCGGCGGTGAACGCGGTGGTCGACCGCCATCGGGCGCCCCGCAGGTCGCGCTGCGCGGCCCGAACGGTGACCCGCTCGCCCGGCGGCAGGCCCACCACCCGGATCCGCAGCGCGGTGTCGAGGTTCGGATCCGTCGGTGAAATTTCGAATCGCATGCTCCGACCGTAAAACGGATACCCGACCGCGCCGTGTCGGTTATTTCGAACGAGGTTGCGGAGCCTGCAATGCCTCCTCCGGGAGGTTCGCATCGGTTCCGACGGCAACCGGGACGCGGACCGTGACGGCGCCCGGCACCACCGTGACGGTCAGCCGGGAGACCCGCTTGCGATCTCCCCCGTCGAGTTCGTACCGGATCGGCGACTCGAAACGGACCTTCACCCGACGCCTGGCCCGGGTCATGTGAACCAGCGGTGACCGGTCGGCGTGCCCGGTGACCAACCGGCCGGCCGTGCGCGCCCATTGCCCCAGCCCTTCGGCGGTCGTGACCCCGACCTCCAGCCAACCGTCGTCGGGCACCGCGTCGGGGAACGCACGCACGCCACCGGTGATCCGACTGACGTTGCCGAACAGCACGCAGCCGGCCCGACCGGAGAACCACCGCTTCCCGTCGACCTTCACCCGGAGTGGAACCGCTGGATCCCGGACGTGCCGCAGCGCGGTCAGGACGTAGGCCGCCTTCTCCAGACGTCCTTTCATCGTGCGTCCGGCATCGTCGATCATCTCCGCGTCCAACCCGGCGCCGGCCATGACGGCGAAATGCTCGCCTTTGATCCGGCCGAGATCAAGCTGGAACCCCCGGCCGGACATCGCGACCCGGACGGCTTCGGCCGGGTCCGACGGGATGGACAGGTTGGTCGCCAACAGGTTCGCGGTTCCCGCCGGGATGATCGCCACCTCGACACCGGTGCCGGCGGCGGCGTCCAGGCAGCGCTGCACGGTGCCGTCACCGCCCCACACCACCAGCAGTTCCGCGCCTTCCCTGATGGCGCGGCGGGCCTTCTTGCCCGCCTTTCGACCCCTGTCGACCTCGAACCAGAGCGGATCGCGGCACCCGTGCCCGGCCAGCAGTTCCCGCAACTGATGCGGGCCACCGCCACCGGCAGACTTGCCGCTATGGGCCACGACCGCGAGCTTCACGCCGTCTCGTTATCCATTGACGCCCTCGGCCAAACACGGCCCTGACGAGCGTCCGGACGGCACGGGCGTGGACTGCTGGATTGATCGGCGGTTGACCGATATGGTCGTCCCGCCCCATTGGCGATTCGACGCTTGACCGGTGAGTCAGGAGCGACATGAGTATCTCGACGCGGCGCATCGGTGACGCGAGTGTCGTTACCGCGTCTGGCGAACTCGATCTGGAAATCGTGGATCAGCTCCGGGCCTGCCTCAGGGAGGCGGCTTCGACCGATCCCGAACGCCTGGTGGTAGACCTGACCACCGCGACCTTCGTCGACTCGACGATCCTCGGCGCTCTCGTGGGCGCCCGCAACGAACTGGGTCCGAACGCTGACCGCTTGCGGATCGTATGTAGCAATCCGGCGATCTTGAAGACATTTCAGGTGACCGGTCTGGACCAGGTGTTCGCCATCCGTCCCGCCCTCACCGATGTGGTACGGCCGACGTGAGCCGCTGACGGGCTCAGCCCCGCACAGCCTCGGCGTCGGGATCGTCGGGCTGCGGCACGCCGCGTTCGACTGTGCGGGCGCCGCCCAGTTCGGCGCTCAGCACCGCCGCGGCCACCATGAGGAACCCGATCAGGATCAGCCACGTCAGCATGGCGAACGTGATGCCGATGATGCCGTACCGTTCGGAGTTGTTCTCGATCAGTCGAGGCATCCACAACGCGGAGTACAGCGTCAGAACCGCGCTGCCGGCGGCGATCACGAACGAGCCGGGGAGCAGTCGCCGGATCGGGATCCGCCGCGAGAGCAGCAGGCGCTGCAGCAGCAGCCAGACCGCCGTGTTCACGACGACGCGCAGCACGAAGCCGAGCACCGATCCCGCCGGGGCCTGACGCAACAAGCCGACCAGCAGTGACAGCACCAACAGCGAGCTGATCAACAGCCCGATCGCGGTGACCGCGTTGAGCGTGCCGCGCACGCCCATGGCCGGTAGTTGCCACGCCGCTTCGTACGTGCGCTGAAGGGAGCGGGTCAGGCTCAGGACGGAGAACACCAGGACCACCAGGCCGGCGACGGTCAGCGTGCCGGTGGCACCGGGTGGCCGCTCGAACAGCGTCCGGATGGCCTGTGCCGAGGGGCCACTGACGTGGAACCGGTTCGCCACCCGGTCGGCGATCGCGGTGGGACCCTGCCCGGCGACGGCCGCGGATAGCACGATCAGCAGCGGAATGATGGCGGTGAATGCCTGGCCGCCCATGACGAGCGCACGGTCCCGGCCGTTGATGGCGCCGAAGCGGCGCAGGCAACGCACGGGCAACGACGACCGTACCCGCGATATGGAACTGGCGCCCCGGGCACCTCCGATCCGGGTCAACCGTTCACGAAGACCCGAGAACCGTCGCTCCGGTGCCGGCGCGACGTCGGCCGTCGGCCGCGGATCCGGATCGTGCGGGACCGCCGGGGGGTCGTGTTCGACCGTCACGTCGGCACCTCCTGACACCCGCCGATCACCTCGGCAATGCCGGTGGAGCGAGCTCATCATGCTTCCCAAGGACGCCGGCCTTCGCACCCTACGCGCGAGGATCGCCGGCTGGAGTCATCCCATGTGGGTGACGTCTGCACGCCTGTTACCGGCAACCGTTGAGCGAACACCGCCGTGACGCGGCGTTGCTCCGGGCGAGGTCGGGCGAGGTCGGATGACGTTTCACGAGACGATGGAGTTGGTCGTCACCGGGTTCGAGGCCGCCGGTGTGGCAATCCTGATCTTCGGTTCACTGGCGGCGCTCATGTCGGCCGCAGCCAAGCTCCGCCATGGCGACGGGCGGGCCGCCTACACGCACGCCCGCCAGGACGTCGGCCGAGCGATCCTGCTGGGCCTGGAGGTCTTGATCATCGCTGACATCGTGCAGACGATCACGGTCGATCCCACTCTCAACAACGCACTCACGCTCGGCCTCATCGTCCTGGTCCGAACCTTCCTCAGCTTCTCCCTCGAGATCGAACTGGACGGCACCCTGCCGTGGCGCCGCAACTCGGCGGACACGGGGCCGGCTGGGGCTGCGGAGACCGCGTCAACCAGTGGTCCAGCGGACTGACCGAGCGACGCGGTCCGCAGCGCCGGTCGGTTTCATTCCTGGCGGTTGAGGACGGCGACGGGCGGTCCAGAGGACCATCCAGGGACGCTCGCCGAGTCACAGGAGGACGATGGGCCGTGATCGAAAATTCCGATCTCGCCGGCGAGCCCGACAGCCGTGACCGATCCGTCCCGACACCCGGCAGCGACACCCCGCCGGGTGGCGCCCCGGTGGGCCCCACCCGGGTGCCCCGGCTCGCGGTGTGGGCCTGGAGCTTCGTCGGGGTCGTGGCGGCGGCGATCATCGTGGTCGCCGCGTTGGCCGCGGTGAGCGAGATCGTGCTCCCGTTGACGTTGGCCGCCGTCCTGGCCGTGATCTTCAAACCGGCGGCCGGCGTGCTCCAACGCCACCGGTTCAAGCCCACCCTCGCCGCCGGCCTGATCGTCCTCGGTCTGCTCGCCCTGCTGACCGGCGTGGTCGTCGCCACCGTCCGCGGTGTCATCGAGCAGGCGGATCAGATCGGCGCGCTGACCGGCGCGGCACTGGACACGGCGGCCGAACAGCTCGACGCGCTGGGTGTCGATGCGGCCGCACTGGACGACGCGAGGGCGGCCACCGGGACGGCGGCCCCGATGATCACCGGCGGTGTCCTCACCCATCTGGTCTCCGGCATCGGCACCCTGATCGGCTTTGCCAGCGGCGTGATCCTCGGCTCGCTGGTCATGTACTACCTGCTCAAGGACGGCAACCGGCTCCGGCACTCGCTGATCGCACAGTTCGAACCGTCGCTGCGTGACGATGTCGACGGCTTCATCGGCGATTCGATCCGGCTCCTGCGCGACTACGGGAAGGGCCGCACGGTCATGTCCGCCATCGTGTCGGTGGTCATCGGCATCGCCGCGCTCCTACTCGGCCTCCCGCTCGTGTTCACCATCATGGTGGTCAACTTCGTCGGCGGTTACATCCCCTACATCGGCGCCTTCCTCGGTGGCGGGCTGGCCGTCATCGTCGCCCTCGGCGACGGCGGGCTCAGCAGGGCCGCCGTCATGCTCGTGGTGGTGCTCGCCTCCAACCTCGTGCTGGAGAACTTCGTGGAGCCCAAGGTGATGGGCCGCAGCCTCGATATCCACCCGTTGGTGGTGCTCGTCGTCACCGCGCTGGGCGGCCTCGTCGGTGGCATCGTCGGACTCATCCTGGCCGTCCCCGCCTACGTGATCGCCCGCACCGCCATCACCCGCTTCCGATCGAGGGGCCTCGTCGAGCGGGTGGCCGACCGTGCCGAACCGACCGTGCAACGCCTCCTCCAATGACGGTTCCAGCCGCCGTGCTGTCGTCGGTCTGCTGATCGCCACCCGGTGCCATCGTGTGTCGCGGGCGGCAGGGGAAGGCGGCCCGCGGGACGCCGAGCGTCGTGGCGAGGTCGAATGCCGCACGCCGGTGACGCTCCCCCGCGGCGGGTGTTCCGGTGGTGTCGCCGATGTCGCCCAGCAGGATCAGCGTGCGGGCTTCGTTGATCCGGTACCCGATGTCGCGGTACAGCGTCAACGCCCACTCGGCATGGCCGAGCGCTCCCTGGAGCAGCGTGGGCTCGCCGGTGCGCCGGTGCCGGCCCAGGGCGATCTCCGCCATGGCGACGTGTACCCCGGCCTCCTGGATCCGGTAGCCGCTCGTCTCGGCCGTCGTTCGGGCCGCATCGGCGTGGGTGGTCGCCTCGGCGTGCTGGCCGAGGCCGCACAACGCCTGGGCCAGGCCGATCTGAGCCACGGTGCTTCCCTCACCGTTTCCACCGTCGTCGGCTGTCCGCTGGGCCTCCCGGTACCGTTCGGCCGCCTTCTCGTACCGGGCCTGGTGCAGGTCGACGGCGCCGCGGTTGTTCGCCGCGGTCATGACCAGCACGGGCGCTCCTACCCGCCGCGCGACGGTCTCCGCCAGGTCGGCGTACCGTTCGGCTTCGGCGAGCCGTCCGCGGTCACGCTCGATGGCGGACAGCACCGCGAGGTTGAACACGTCCGTGCGCTGATCGGCGTCCTCGTCGTCCTCCGCGCGGGCCAGCGTCGCGTCCTGGAAGGCCGCTTCCAGCGCTCCGACCATCTGCTGGAGGACCGCGAGGTTGCCCAGCACCCACGCCTGCGAGCAGCCGGTGCGGCGGTGAATGTCGAGCGCTTCGCGGAGGTACGGTTCCGCGACGTCCAGGCGGCCCAGGGACATCGACGTCACGCCGAGGTTGACCAAACGGGTGGCTACACCGTGGTCGTAGCCCGCACGCCGGTCGGACGCCAGCGCGTCGACGAACGCCTCGATTGCCCGTTGCGGCCGTCCCGCCACGACGTGGAGCGCGCCGAGGTGGTTGAGCGCCCGCGCTTCCCCCTCGGCCCAACCGCCTTCCCGCGAGAGTCGCAGCGACGCGGTCACGTGATCGAGGGCCGCGCGGCCGTCGCCGCAGAACTGGTGGACGTGGGCCAGGTTGGCGGCCGCCGCCGCACGCGCGACGGGATCGCCACCGGCGGTGGCGGCCGTCATCGCGGCCTCGGCGACGGTCAGCCAGTCGACCCGGTGACCGGTGCCGTCGAAGTAACCCCGAAGGGCGTCAGCGAGCCGCCAGGCGTACTCATGGTGGCCGTCGGTCGCGGCCTGGGAGACGGCTTCGACGAGGTTGCTCCGCTCGACCGTCAACCAGGCCAACGCCTCGCTACAACTGGCCGGTGCCGGAGACGGCGTGTCCTGGCCCGGCGGCGGGGCGGGCAACCGCAGCATCAGCGGGTACAGCAGCTCGACCGCGGCGACCGTGTGGTGCAGGTACCATCCCAGCAGTCGACGCACCGCGGCGACGCGGTCGGCCTCCGCGTCCTCCGTCCGTACCCGCTCGGCGGCGTATGCCTTCAACAGATCGTGGAACGTGTAGCGCCGATGCGGGGTGGCCTCGACGAGGTTGACGTCCGCGAGTGTTCGCAGCCACCGTCCCGCCTCCTCCGCGGACGTGTCGATGAGCGCCGCGACGGCCTCGGCGGTGACGTCCGGGCCGGGGACCAGTCCGAGGTGGCGGAACACGTGCCGCAGGTGGGGAGACAGCCGGAGGTACGACCAGTCCAGGGCGGCGCGCACCGACGCCGACGGGTCGCCGTCGACCGTCAGCGTGGCGAGCTGCCCGCCGTCGCGTAGCTGGCCGAGGTACCCGCCGAGGTCCAGGTGCCGGTCGACGCGGAGGTTCGCGGCGGCGATCCGCAGCGCCAGCGGCAGGTAGGAGCACTGCTGGGCGAGCGCGCGCACCGCGTGCGGCTCCGCCCGCCCGGTTCCCAGGATCCGGGTGACGAGGCGCACGGCGTCGTCGGCGGTCAGCGGTGCCACCGCCAGGTGGTGGGCGGAGTGCGTCACCACGAGACCGGTGAGCAGCCGGCGGCTCGTCACCACCACGAGCGAGCCGGCGCCGGTGGGCAGCAGCGGACGGACCTGTTCGGCGTCGCCGGCGTTGTCGAGCACGACGAGCATCCGCCGACGCGACGTCATCGACCGGTACAGCGCCGCGGCCGCGTCGACGTCCGGCGGCACCCGGTCCGGGGGAACCCCGAGCGCGCCGAGGAACCACGCCAGTGCCTCGACCGGGCGCACCGGACGGTCGGGGGCGTAGCCGCGGAGGTTGACGAACAGCTGCCCGTCCGGGAACTCCCCCGCCACCCGGTGCGCCCACCGCACCGCGAGCGTGGTCTTCCCCACCCCGGCGGTTCCGGTCACCACGGTGACGGTGACGCCGTCGGCGGCCGGCTTGATCGCGCACAACGTGGCCAGCTCGTCGGCCCGGCCGGCGAAGTCGGTGACGTCGGCCGGCAGTTGCGCCGGTGCCACCGTGGCCACGTCCTGACCCACCGTCGGCGGGGCGTCGTGGCCCGGCACGGGCCGCACGGGCTCGTCCCGGAGAACGGCCTGCTGCAGGTGGCTCAACTGTTCACTCGGATCCAGTCCCAGCTCGCTGCTCAGGATCTCCCGGACCTGCCGGTACGCCTCCAGCGCCTCGCCGCGCCGGCCCGAGCGGTGCAGTGCCGAGATCAGCCTGACCCACAGGGACTCGCGGGTCGGATACCGGTTGGTCAGCTCGAACAGCTCGGCGATCACCCCGGCGGGTGGGCCGATGGCGACCTCGATGTCGATGCGCCGTTCGGTGGCGGCGAACCACTCTTCCGTCAGCCGGGGGACCACCTCCCGGTCGAGCCAGTTCGACTCCGCATCACCGAACGGGCGGCCCCGCCACAGCAACAGTGCCCGCTGCAACAGTTCCAGCTCCCGCTCGCTCGGGCCGGCGGCCGCGGTCGCGCGCACCAGTTGACGGAACCGGTAGAGATCGACGCACTCGGCCGCGACGCAGAACAGGTAGCCGCCCGAGACCGTGCGGATCACCCCGGTGCCGAGCAGCTTGCGCAGTCGGGTGACGTAGGTGTGCACCGTCGCACCGGCCCGCTGCGGTGGCTCGTCCGACCACAGCTGGTCGGCCAGGGTTCGAACGGGCACCGGCTGACCCTCGGACAGAACAAGGGCGGCGAGGAGGGCCTGTAGCCGTCCGGACGGAATCGTCACGGGCCGCTGATCGACGCGAACCTCCCACGGTCCGAGTACGTTCAGCTCCACACCGTTCGTCATGCTGCCCACTTCCGGCTCGCCACGGAACGCGCAAGTCGCCTGCGGACTCCCGTCGTCGGCGCCGACGCGAGGATAGAAGGTCTGGCCTTTCACAAACCTGTCACCCGCGGACCCGGGAAGGCACGGGTGACGCTGTCGTGAGAGGCAGCGCTTCCTATCCTTGACCGGGACGTGACCACGGGGACGAGGGCGCACTGCGCGGAGGTCGTGACATGGAGTGGTTCCCCGACCGGGAATCGTTGCGCGGTCGGGTCGCCGTCGTCGACGGAGCGAGCCGTGGTGCCGGACGCGGCATCGCCGCCGCGTTGGGCGAGGCCGGTGCCACCGTCATCTGCACCGGCCGCAGCAGCCGCGCCGGCAACGAAACGTCGGACTACGACCGTCCGGAGACCATCGAGGAGACGGCCGAGTTGGTGAGCGACCTCGGCGGTACGGGGATCGCCATCCAGGTGGACCACCTCGACCACGGTCAGGTTCAGCGCCTGGCGGACAGGATCCGGGCCGAGCACGGCAGGATCGACGTTCTGGTGAACGACATCTGGGGCGCGGAGTGGCTCAAGGGTGGCCCGGCGGAGTGGAACACGCCGATCTGGGAGCACGACCTCGACCGGGGGCTGCGCATCCTCCGGTTGGGAATCGACACCCACCTGATCACCTCTCACCACCTGCTACCACTGATGATCGGCGAGCCCGGCGGGCTACTGGTGGAGATGACCGACGGCACCACGGACCACAACGCGTCGAACTACCGGATCTCGGTGTTCTACGACCTCGTCAAGGTCGCGGTGAATCGGCTGGCGTTCTCGCAGGGACATGAACTGGCGCGGTACGGAGCAACCGCGGTCGCGCTCACGCCGGGGTGGCTACGGTCGGAAATGATGCTCGACAACTTTGGTGTCACCGAGAGCACCTGGCGTCAGGCGCTGGAGCCCGATCGGCGTGACGGTTTGCCGACCGCACCGCCACCGTTCGAGGCCTCCGAATCGCCTCGCTACGTCGGGCGGGCGGTCGCCGCGTTGGCTGCCGATCCGCACCGGGCACGGTGGAACCAGCAGTCGGTGACGTCTGCCGACCTCGCCCGGGAGTACGGGTTCACAGACCTCGACGGCCGCCGGCCGGACAGCTGGAACGCGGGCTGACACCGCGATCTCACGGCGTCAGCGGTGCAAAGCCGATCAGTCCTTCGGGGGTGACGCCAGGTCCCTCGCACTTC
>NZ_BOPG01000079.1 GCF_016863635.1 Virgisporangium aurantiacum
GCACCCGTCGGTGTCGGGGCATCAGGGCCGCTATCCGCTTCGGGAGATCGTGAATGCGATCTTCTATCAGAACCGGACCGGGTGTCAGTGGGCGTATCTGCCGCACGATCTGCCGCCGAAGTCGGCGACGTACTACTACTTCGCGTTGTGGCGCGATGACGGCACCGACCAGACGATCCACGACCTGCTGCGGTGTCAGGCGCGGGAGAGGGCCGGCCGTACGGAGGATCCGTCCGCGGTCGTGCTGGACGCGCAATCGATCCGCGCGGCGAACCACATCCCTGCCGCCACGACCGGAAAGGACGCGGCCAAGAAGGTTCCGGGGCGCAAGCGCGGCCTCGCGGTGGACACCCTCGGACTGATCATCGCCGTGGTGGTGATGGCCGCGTCGGTCACCGACAATCAGATCGGCGTAGCCCTGGTCGACCGGGTCGTCGCGCACACCCCGACCGTGACGAAGGCGTGGGTCGATGCCGGGTTCAAAGACGACGTCCAGATTCACGGCGCCGTAAACGGGATCGACGTCAACAGGTCAAACGTTCCGACACCAGGCCAGGGTTCGTGCCGGTGGCCAAGCGGTGGATCGTCGAACAGGTCCACGGCACGCTGATGCTGCACCGCCGCCTCGTGCGCGAGTACGAGACCCGGCCCGCCTCCAGCGAGTCGCGGACCTGGTGGGCGGCCACCGCCAACCTGGTCCGGCGCCTCACCGGCACCACCACCCCGACCTGGCGCCACCCGTTGAGCGACAACGGATGAACCACGACCGATGAACCACGAGCAGGTCCTGGAACTGATCACCGCCAGGGAAGCTGTTGCCGCTACCCAGGCCGAGCAGTTACGCGCCCAGATCGCCGCGCTCACCGAGCAACTCGTTGTCGTCGACGCCGAGCTGGCCGACCTGGCGACGACTCGCGATACGCTGCTGCGGCTCACCGGCGCCACCACCCGCGGCACGTCACCGACGGATGCCACGGTCACCATTCCGGTTACCAGCAGATCCTCGCCGTGTTCGCCGCCACCGGAAATCCGTTACGCGCAAAGGACATCTGCGTCGCGCTCGGTACCGGCACCGCCGCGAAGAACACCGAAAGCCTGCGCGCCAAACTCAAACGCCTCGTCACCCGCGACGTTCTCACCGAACTCGAATCCGGCCTGTTCGCCCTCACCCGGCCCGCGACTGCCAGCAGCCCTGACCCAACACCAGAGTCATAACGGACATCAGCTCCCGAACCACCATCTCAGCTTCGGTGCAGGCGATCCCGAACACGGGATCGGTCAGCGCGGCGGCCACGTCGTCGGCGTGGGAGTTGCGGAGCCATTCCAGTTCCTATTGGTCTCCGTATCCCCACAGGTGTGAGGTTAGGCTCTTACCAGATCGGTCAACGGGTCGCGAACCCGTCGAGCATGCGTGCCGAGGCGAGGAACCGAGCCGACGACCACCCGGTACTGTGCGGATCGCCTCGCCGGCAAGGACGTCGAGGATGTCCTGCGCGCAGCGGCCACGGCCGGGCACGGAGGGGGATGGGGGCGAAGCGGCTGCGCGCGATCTGTGTACGTCGCTACCTAGGGTAATCACATTTTTCCATGATCACGTCGGTCCGGCCCCCCCGCTCGAAGGCAGAAAATTTCCAGGCTTTTTCCCGTGCCTCTAATGGACTATTGCCGGACCCCTGGCCGGTTGCGACCAACTTTCCATCCTTGTCGACAATTCTGCAGACGGCTACGGCGGGGCCCGCCTTGTTGTCGTTGTTCGTCCACAAATGTGGTGCATCCCAGATTTCGCCATAGGACCGACCGCTCGGCTCTCGGTTAGGCCAGCGCTCTCTGGCCTCTCTGGCGGCGGCTTCCCGGGCCGCTCTGGCGGCCTCCCGGGCCTCTTTGCGGTCCCCTGGGTCAACGCCGTCTCCCCCGCGTGGCATGGCAGCTCCTTTGACAGATTCGACACCTACATGACCGCCTGGTCAGCGCATCGATGCATTGGTCTGAGGATCGTGATCTCGTCTATCTGCATCGTTGGGGCGCTGAGAATTCCTGCATTTTCACATGGCACGCATCGGCGGCGCAGGAGGTTGGAAATTCCTGCTACTGACGTGATCTCAATGACATCGCGGTAGGTACCGGTATTCGAAGTGGGTCAGATGCAGCGCTGCGGCGACGAGGTCGCCGAGTGCGCGAGGGTTGGCGGTGGTGTGGCGCAGTGTCCGCCAGCGTCCGGTGAGGATGGCGAAGCCGCGTTCGCCGAGGCAGCGCATCGAGCGCAGCAGCAGGTTGTGGGCACGGTCGTCGACGGCGAGCGGTCGGCCGCCGACGGGCTGTTTGTACGGGGGTGTGGATGCCTTGCCCGGTGCCGTCGTATCCGGAGTCGCCCAGGGTCGACAGGTCCAATGTGGACGCAGCCCAGTACAGAGCGCCGGTGATGTCCAGGTACTGGGCGCAGGTCAAGTCGTACAGGTGTCCGGGCATCGCATCGGAGGTCCAGATCGGTAGCCCGTCCGGGCGCATGACGGCTTGGATGTTGGCGCCGAAGTCGCGGTGCTTGCCGGAGTACCAGGCGTCGATGGGTTTGCCTTTGACGCTGGTGGTGGTTTCGGTGAGGCGGTTGGTGTCGAAGAGTTTCCCGTCGAGGATGACGCCGTCAGGCCAGGGAGAGGGCGGGCCGTCGGGAGGATCCGTCCGCGGTCGTGCTGGATACTCAGTCGATCCGCGCCGCCAACCACGTCCCGGCCGCGACCACCGGCAAGGACGCCGGCAAGAAGGTGCCCGGCCGGAAACGCGGCCTCGCGGTCGACGCGCTCGGGCTGATCATCGCGGTGGTGGTGACCGCCGCGTCGGTCACCGACACCGCGATCGGCGTGCGCCTGCTGGACAAGGTCGTCGAGCACACGCCGACCGTCACCCTGGCCTGGGTGGACGCCGGGTTCAAGCAATGACCTGGGCGTCCACGGTGCTGTGCTCGGCGTCGATGTCGAGGGCGTCAAGCGCAGCGCCACGAGGCCGGGGTTCGTGCCGATCGCGAAGCGGTGGGTGGTCGAGCAGGTCAGTGGCGCGCTGATGCTGCACCGGCGCCTGACCCGGGAGTACGAGAGCCGCCCGGAGTCATCGGTGTCACGCACTCTGTGGCCTCGGCCGCCAACCTCGTGCGCCGGCTGACCGGCACCAGCACACCGTCCTGGCGAGACCCGGCATGAACACCACGACCGTGCTCGGCCTGATCGCCGCCCGCGAAGCCGCCGCGTCCGCCACCCGCGACGACCTGCACCAGCAGCAAGCCAAGCTCACCGCCGAGGTGGCCGCCATCGACGCCGAACTGGCCGACCTGGCGACCACCCGCCACACCCTGACCAAGATCCTCGAAGACGAGGTGACCTCATCCGAACCGGCCGTCATCAGCGAGCTCTACCAACAGATCCTCGCTGTGTTCACCCCCGACCGCGACGCCCTGCGCGCGAAAGACGTCTGCCTCGCACTGGAAATCGGCACCGAGGCCAAGGACACCGAAGGCATCCGCGCCAAGCTCAAACGCCTGGTCAACCGGCACACCCTCACCGAAATCCAACCCGGCCAATTCACCCTCATCGGAACCCGGGCATAACCTCCCAGACCACCCTCTCAGGTTTCGATGACGTCGAAGCCGAACACTCCCCTTGAGCTGACCAGAAGTAGGAAGTTGCTGCTGGGGAGGGCGCTACACAGTTTGATTTGGTCGTCGATCCGCATCGCTGCGGCCCGTCCAGTTTGGGCTTGCCACAGAAATATTGATGACTTGCCGGCCGCTACCAGCCGGCCATCGGCAGGCAGGATCACGAGGTGATCCACTCCGCGGGCGAGGCCGGTGTCGACTGCGTAGCGGAGGGTGCCGCTGGCTGGGTCGACGATTCGCACAACGGGATCGCTATCCGCGCCGCGGGTGCCGGTGGTGGCCAGCCATGTCCCGTCTGAGGCTACGTGCATCGCGCCGATCCCATGGGTGTGGCCGGTGTCGATGGAGTGGCGAAGGGAACCGTTCGCTGGATCGAAGATGCGCAGGATCGGGTCACCGTCCACGCCGCCGGCGCCGATGGTGGCCAGCCATGTTCCGTCCGGGGCGAGGCAAGCCCACCTGATTCCGTGGTGGTGGGTGGTGTCGATGGTGTGGCGCGGGGTGCCACTGATCGGGTCGTAGATCCGGATCATGGGGTCACCGCCCAGGCCGCCAGCGCCGGTGGTGGCCAGCCATGATCCGTCCGGTGCCAGGTACAGCGATCCGACACCGTGTGGGTGGCCGGTGTCGATGGTGTGACGGTGGGTGCCACTGTTCGGGTCGAGGATCCGGATCACGGGGTCGCCGCCCAGGCCGCCCGGACCGGTGGTGCTTGTAGTTGCCAGCCAGGATCCGTCCGGCGCCGGGTAGAGCGACCCGGCGCCGCGACGAAAGCCGGTGTCGATGCTGTGACGCAGAGCGCCGCTTGCCGGGTCGAAGATATGGACGTTGGGATCGCTCCGGCCTTGGGAGTCGACCGCGCCGGTAGTGGCGAGCCAGGATCTGTCGTCGGCCAGGTGTATGGACCCGACTCCCCGGCGGTGGCCGGTGTCGATGGTGTAGCGCAGGGCACCGCTGATCGGATCGAAGAGCCGAGCGACTGGATCGCCGCCCACACCGCCGGGACCGGCGGTGGCCAGCCACGATCCGTCCCGAGCCATGTGGACCGAGTCGACTCCTCGTGGGTGGCCGGTGTCGATGTTGTGGCGCATCTTGCCGGTGGCCGGATCGAAGATGCGCACCACCGGAAAGCCCGAACGGATGTCGCCCGTGGTGCCAGTAGTTGCCAGCCACGAGCCGTCCGAGGCAAGACACGCGAATCCGACCTCGTGGCGGTGGCCGGGATTGCCGGTGTTTCGCGATGTGCCAACAGCCGTGTCGAAGATCCGCACCAGGGGATCCCGATCGGTGCCAGTAGTGGCCAGCCACGATCCGTCGGCGGCCGGAAATACCGATCGGACACCACGCGGATGGCCAGTGTCGATGGCATGGCGGAGGGCACCGCCGGACGTGTCGAAGATCCGCACCACGGGATCCCGATCAGTGCCAGTAGTGGCAAGCCACGATCCGTCGGCGGCCGGAAATACCGATCGGACACCACGCGGATGGCCAGTGTCGATGGCATCGCGGAGGGCACCGCCGGACGTGTCGAAGATCCGCACCACTCGATCGCCCCGGCCGCGCGCGTCGATGACACCTCTGGTGGCCAGCCACGAGGGATCCCGGGCGGAGTAGATTGACCCGACGCCTTTGAGGTGGCCTGTGTCGATGGTGTGGCGCAGGGTGCCGCTGGCCGTGTCGAAGATCCGCACCACCGAGTTTCTGTACCTGCCGGTACCGATCGTTGCCAGCCAGGACCCGTCCGGAGCTACGTGCACCAGGTCCACACCATCGGCGTGGCCGGTATCAATGGCATGTCGTATGGTGCCGGTGGCTATGTCGATGATCCGCACGACGGGATCGCCGCTCTCGCTGGTGCCGGTGGTGGCTAGCCAGGATCCGTCCGGTGCCACGTATATCGACGCCACGCCGCGTGGGTGCCGGGTGTCGATGCTCTGGCGTACGAGACCGGACATCGGGTCGAGAATGTGTACTACTGGATCACCGTTGAGGCGCCTGTTGGGCCGCTTGCGACGGTTTTCCTCCCAGCCTGTCGCCGTGGTGCCGACGGTGGCGATCCAGGATCCGTCCGGAGCCACGTGGACCGACCCGACACCCCGATGGTGCCCGGTGTCGATGGTCTGGCGAAGGGCGCCGGTCGCCGGATCGAAGATCCTCACCACCGGATCACCTTTGTGCCGACGAAGTGTGCCGGCGGTGGCCAGCCAGGACCTGTCCGGGGCGATGCTGATGAGGGCTACGCCGTGGTGGTGGCCTGTGTCAATTGTGTGGCGGACGGTGCCGCTTTCGGGGTCGAAAATCTGGATCATCGGATCGCCGCCCACGCCGCTGGGGCCGGTGGTGCCCTTGGTGGCCAGCCATGATCCGTCCGAAGCGAGATGGACCGACCCGACGCCAACCAGGTGTCCTGTGTCGATGGCATGACGTGGGATGCCGTTGGCCAGATCGAAGATCCTCATCACCGGGCCGTTACCTCGCTCGAAGCGGCCGGCGGCACCGGTCGTGATCATTAGGGACTTGTCGGGAGCCAGATGAACTGAGCTGACTCCATATGGATGGCCGGTATCAATGGCACGGCGAAGCGCCGCGTCGGGTTGGTCGGGCGGCGGCCAGCGGTTGACGACGCGCAGCCGCTCGGTCAGATATGGCGTGAAATCGGCGACGAGTGGCTGGAGAGGTGGGCTGGCATCCAGACGGCTGGCAAGAATGTCGTCAATGGCATGCGCTGGGCGGATCGGCGTGAGGAGGTGGGCGTTCTGCCGGATCGCGGTGCCGAGGGCCGCAGCCGTCGCGGTGCTCGACCGGCGAAGATCTGCTTCCACAGCGACCGGTCCGTCGCGGCGTATCCGGGCTGAGGCCCATCGCAGGTCGGCGACCAGGTCGTCGGCCCGGCGGTCCAGGCCTGCACCGCGAAGGTGGTCCACGAGGTGGCGCCGTAGATCGTCGAGGTCGTCGGGAACAGTCCACCACGGCCAACTGCCGGCATCGATCGGATCGAATGACTGTGGCTGCAGAAGCCGACCCACAGACGTGAGGAGCGTGCGGTGGTAGCCGACGAGGCGGTCATGCCCAACCGAAGCCTGCAAAAAGGTACGAATAACGTCATGTAGCCGCAACCCGGGGACGTGGCGGGCCGGCCTGGCCAGGGAGGCGTCAACTAGGGTGCGGCCGAGTTGCTCCACCTGGAACTCCGTCATCGCGGCTCCGGCTCCCCAGAGCAGGTTCAGCGTTTGGAACGGGATGTCGGTGTCTTCGGCGAATATGCAGAGCTCTCGGTACCGGTCGCGAGTCAGCGCGGGCAGCAGGTCGATGCTGGCATTCAGACACGCCGCCACCATCCGATGGCGCTGTTGGTCGGAGATCTGGTACGGGTTGTCCAGCCCGGCGGGGCCGACCCGGCCCAGCTGCTCAGCGATTATGGAAGCGGCATCCGCTGTGTCACGGCCGTTGTCGGCGAACTGAGCGATGGTGCGGTTGGTGATATCCAGAAGCAGTGGCCACCGGCCAGTCAGTCGTAGCAATTCGGTCACCGTTGCGCTCGGAACTGCGCCCAGGCCGCGGGTCAACAGTTCGGTTGCGTGCCCGTCATCCATCGCATCGACTAGGACCTGCACCGAGCCGGCAAGCGACCGTAGCCGGTGGCGTGTGGTGACCAGTCGCCGACAGGTACGTCCACCGACCAGGAACGGGTGAATCTGCTCATCCCGCCATACATCATCGATCACCAGCAGCACCGGCTCAGTGCAGGCATCAAGGGCGACGCCCAGGCGGAACCCCGCTTGCTGCGGATCGGCCATCGTCGGCCTCTCCATCGTCAACGCTTCAGTGAGATCGTTGATCTTCGCAGCCAGGGCCGGCCCGGTGACATCTCGGCCGAGCTCAGTCCACAACAGTCCGCCGGTGTACCAGGCAACCACCGCCGGATCCTGGATCGCCTGGGCCACCAGCGTCGTCTTCCCGAATCCGCCGGTACCCTGCACCGCGGTTACCGCCACCGTCGCTGGCTCAGCTGGATGGCAAACCGCTGAAACCAGGGACGCGCCAAGATCTGGACGTGGAACCATCCCGGGCTCCACTCCCGGTGCCATCCACGGCCGACGCCACTCGCGCTGCCGACCGCCGGACCTCCGGGGCCCGGTGCCAGTAGGCGACGGTTCTGCGTCCGTCGACCCGATGTCGGCGTCATGTGCAGAGGTCGAGATCTCGCCGCCTGCCATCGACACGCGGGGCGGCCGGGGCCTGACGGTGCCCAGCGGAGGTTCGACGTACAGCGGTTGGCAGGTCAGCACACGCACCAGCTCGTCCACGCCATCCGACGTCAGCGTCGACACCACATACGTCGTCCCGCCCACCGGATGAAGCCAATCCGGCAACCCCGTCGCGTCGTCACCCGGCAGAATGACGGGAAGGATCATTCGGATGCCCTCATCCGAGTCGGTGTACAACAGCTCCTGAAGCTGCCGCGCCTCCCACCACACTCCACGCCCGACCCCGCCAGCGGCGCGGCCCTCGGCACGTTCCCGATAACGCGGTGACGCCACCACCAGCACGAAATCGGCCAACCGGATCTGCTCCGACATCCATTGCGGCCAGAACCGACGCTCCGACGCGGCCGAAACGTCCAACCTTGCGTCCACGCCTTCAGCTCGAAGCAGCGTCCACAGCAGCCGCACCCGCTCCTCGTGCTGATCATCTTCGTGCGCGTACGAGATCAACACACGTACACGACCACTGTCCGCAGACGCCACCGTCACCATCCAACCCGGTCACCGTCGGCAGTCTCCCCAACCGGTCAACGGCACGCAACCATTCGTTTCAAGCGGACTCCTCCGGTCGGCCGAAAGGATGACCCCGGTGCAATGTCCATCTAGTCCCTGCCCTCGCGGCTCGCTGCAATCAACCGGGTCCGGATCATCGTCGGTCACGGGCCCCCTGCTCCTTTCCGGCGTCACGAGCCCGCCGTCCTCGTCGATGGGCTGGCATATCCCGGTTCACGCGTCGGTTGTCCAGTACACATTCGAGGTGATAGGTCTCGGATCCACGGTCCGGCGTGAGGCCGGATCAGGGAAATTAGCAATTACTGAAAATATTCGCTGAACCCGGTATCAGAGCAGAACGGTCTTAAGGCCCTAATTGGCTCGGTGCAGGTGGTTGTTTGACGCCGGGGACGACCCGCCACCAGCGCAAATAGAATTCCCGGTCTTGCGAACTCAGTGTGGTCACGGCTTTCGTCGCCAGTTCGGTGGATGCTAGCGTCCGAGTGGGTGAGCTGCATCAACGTAAATCCGTGAGGTGAATCAACCGCCAGGCCGGGTCGAGCCGACGTTCAACGTGATTGCGGCCTCGCCGGCCGGGCCAGCCCGAACCCTCGCACATTTGCGGCACCTGCAGAATCCCGGGCAGGTTCCCCCAGTCACCGGCCAGCCGTTGAGCCATGGCCGGGTGACCTGCGTCTCGCGGGCAGCCTCTAATCGACCTGCTCGCCGTCGAGGGCGACGTCGCCGCACAGCGGACGGGTCGTTGGGGCGCGAGCCCTGGGCGTTGTTCGAGGCGGTTCGGGCGGAGTGGCTGTTGCACCCGCCGACACGCGGCGCTGGACGTGTTCGCCGCCCAGCCGACGCCACGCACTGGGGTGTGGCTGGATGAGTTGCAGCGTTACCTCTACCATTCCTGCGGCCTGGCGGTCGGCGTCCTATGGATTCCGGTGAACGCCGATGTCGTGGTGGTGGGCCGCGCCCAGGTCGACGAGGATGCCCTGTTCCGGATGGTCGAGCAGATGCGCATGATCACCGGCACCGCGACGAAGACGACCCGCCGGGCGCGCCGCGACGAACAGCGGCGCACCTCAACCCCGCCACCACGGGTTCCAGCGCCGGGCCCGGTGCCACCGCCGGATCCACCCGCCGACACGGCGCCGGCGGCGTCGGCGTTGCCGTTCGCCGACATCGAGCAGTGGTGACCGACATGGAGTTGGCCGAGGCCACCGAGGACCTGTCGCACCTGCACCCGGCCGCCCAGCGGGTGGCCCGGCTACCCGCCGAGGAACGGCTACGGCACGTGCGCGCGGACCGGTGGATCGGCTACACCCGCGCTACCGAGGCCCTGGCGGGGTTGGAGATGCTGTTCGACTGGACGGCCCGGCAGCGGATGCCGAACCTGCTGCTGATCGGCGTCACCAACAACGGCAAGTCGATGATCATCGAGAAGTTTCGGCGGTCGCATCCGCCGGTGTCGCTGCCCGAGCAGGAGCAGATCCCGGTCCCGACGGTGCAGATGCCCTCCGAGCCGTCGGTGGCCGGTGTCGAGGTGGTGAAGATCCCGCCGCGGGCGCCGAAGGCCAACGCCTACGCCGAACGGTGGGTACGCGCCGTCCGCCACGAGTGCCTGGACTGAACGCTGAATCTGGAACCAGGACGGGCAGTTCACCTGCTGTGATCAACAGTCCGGAGCGGTCCGGATCCGGATCTACCACGGTGGGTCGACCGAGCGGCGGAGCCCGTGGTGGATGAGTCACCGACGGCGGCTGAGCGGTTTGTGACGGCCTTGGCGGAGCTGTACCGGGCGGCGGGCGCGCCGACGCACGCCTCACTCGTCCGCCAAGCCGCAGCGCAGGACCCACCGGTGACGATCACCGCGCAGCGGCTCAGCGACTGGCTCGGCGGGATCACCGTACCCGCCGAGCCGCTGGTAGTTCGGTTCCTGGTGGAGCACCTACAGCCCCGAGCGCGGCGTACGGGACATCCCGAGCGGCCGGCGTACTGGTGGCTCGATCTGCATCGAGCAGCGCAAAGGCAGCGACAGACCAACGCCGGTGGAAGGCCAGCCATCCAGGCCCGAGCCGCCAGCAGCACGATCGGGCACCTTCCGGCCCGGTTGGGACGGCCGGTCGCTGATTGCGATCCCTTCACGCTGGAGGTACGTCCAGCGATCGACGTTCCCGGTCACCGGCGATCGACAGGTCGGCTGCCGCCCTATGTCGTCCGCGACCACGATGCGCTGCTGCGGCAGGCGGCGGACCGGCTGCTGGCCGGGACTTCTCGGCCATGCTGGGGCGGTCGAGCGTGCCGATGGAAACCCTATCTGCGACTCATGTTCCTCAAACACCGCTACCAGCTCGGCTACGAGCCGCTGTGCACGGAGGTGGCCGTTACATCCCGTGGCGGCGGTTCTGCCGGATCGACATCGATCGCCGCCGCGAACATCCGCCCGGGCGCACGGAGCTCTGCACGACCAACGGGGAGGCGGCTGCGGCCGCCTCCCCGTCACAGTCGCTGCGGATTGCCGTTATGCAATGAGCGGAACGCTGGTGGCGCCGGCCAACGCCGAGGTGCCTGCCGCGACAAGCCATCCGAGCCACGCAACGGCGTTGTCGGCTATCCGGTTGCCGTTGACTTCGTCGTCGCCGAACCCGGGTACCGAGATCTCCAACACCTCCCAGAGCACCGTCACCACCGCGGCGACGAAGTACGGCGTTAGCCAGAAGCCGAGCACGACTCCGGTGAGCGTGTGGATCGTGGTCCACCATGGATCGACAATTTGTCGGTCCCACGGCGGCGGCTCGCCTGCCACCGGTTTAGACACGGTGCCCTCGAGAACGATCCGGACGGCAACGAGCAGGACGAGACCCGCGGTGAATCCCCAGCGGACCAGGGTGAGCCAGCATGGCCCCTCACCGCCGGTCCCGGTGGTCACCAAGACCACGGCAGCGGCGATCGCGAGATAGCAGCCGGCGAGGACCCAGCTCAGCCAGGTTCGCCGAAGCCAGGTTCGCCAGCGCAACTTGGTGACCCCGTACCATCCTGTGCCGATCTCCAAACGAACGAAGGGAGGTTTCATCGCGAATACCTCACACCATGCACCGATCGATGGTTTGTTTGCCGCCGGGCGTCAGCAGGTCGCTACTTCCGAGGATGAAGAGTCCGTCGTCACCCCGGACGTCCGTGGCATAGAGAATGTCGTCTCCGACCGGGAACTCCATCGCCAAGTCGCCCAACCGGAACCGGCAAACGCCGTCCTGTGGAACGGGAACCGGCTCCGGAACCACTTCGTGGCCGAAAAGGACGGACCAGGGGAAGCAGGCTGCTGCGCCGATCCAAGGTTTCTGCTCTTCCGTCGACATAACCTGTTCGATGATCACCCTGTCGAGGAAGTCGCGCTTCGCTGAGAGGTGGACGACCGCGCCGATTCGGACCCTGAAATCGAGCGCGCAGGCCGGCGTCCCCGCCATGGCCGGCCGGACCGCGAGTACTGAAGCGGTGAAGCCGTCACGAGTGAACGTCACTGGCCCATCCAGCGTCACCACCCAAGGCGAGCCGGCGGCGAATCTGCCTTTGGCCTTCTCCAGCACGGCGATTTCGATGAGCCCTGGATCGATATTGACTCCCCAGTGCGCCGCCGGTGCCGTGTGCAGGCTCATCGCCGAGGTGAATTCGCGGCGCGAGCCGGCGTCGAATTCCAGCCCGATCTTCAGGCCTTGTCGGGTGCCGAGCGCGAGGTCCGTGAGTTTGAGGTTCCTGTTGCCGGTGAGGTTCCGCACAGCGCCGATGATGTCGTTGGACGGAATCTTGATCGGCTGCTGGCCACGCAGGGCGCTGCAGATGCCGCGCACGACTCCATCCGCCACCAGGTCGTCACGGATTCCGGGGCCGCCGCACGCGTACTCCTTGTTCTGGCCGATGTCGACGATCTCGTGAGGCTCCAGCCGCAGGACGACACCTTGTGTGGGGCCTGGATCCGTCGACGCCATGCACAGGGTCGACCGCCGGATCGCTTCGTTGGGCACCTTCTCCGCCGTGACCAGATACGGGACCAGCCGCAGGGAGAGACGGAATGCTTGTACAGCTCCACCTCGTCGGAACTGCCGTGAGCACCGATCCACGGCGTCACTGTCGTCGTCATGAGGTTCAATACTTTCCCGTCGCCGGTGGAGGACTCGGTCAGCGAGGTCCTCCCGATCACGTGGAGACCGCTGCGGTATCCGGGGTCCGATACGGCCGGCGTTGGCGCTCCCGGACAGCCCTTTGTCTCGCCGCCGGCCGCGGCCTGAATTGACTTCGTCAGCATCCGAGCCAGATACAACTCGCTGATCTCCAGGTTGACTGAGGTGGTGGCAGACTGGGGTTGCGGCTCGGGATGGCTTGTGGGCAGGACAACGTCCGGAATCTGCTCAGCCTCTCCTGGTTGACCGATAACGCATCCCAGGCTGGCGGCGCCGAGAAGGGCCGCGAGAGTGAGTACGACCGCACGCTGTCGCGCGTCTTTCATGGTGACCTCCTACTTGGTCGGATCCTTTCCATGTCGCCAGTCATCGATGTCGGTGCGCACAAATTGATGCTGGGGTCGTTCATCACACTGAACGAATTTCCTTGGCCCCGGTTCACGGAAATCTGTGATGCCCGGCGTATCCCGGCCGACCGGTGGGAGTCCGTCAATGTCCAGGACGACCGCCTGCCGGTGGTCGGCGACCGCCGGCGAGGTCCCTTCGCATCGGCGCTCCTATACGCCGGATTTCTTCGCCCGTCGCCGGGACGGAACCGCACTGGTCCTCGACGTCCGGCCGGAGCACCGGGTCCAGACACGTGACGTTGAGTTGTTCGCTGCCACCCGCCGGGCGTGTGATCTCCTCGGCTGGGAGTGCCGGCTGGTGCACGAGCCCGAGCCGGGCGAACGTGCGATGGGTGGCCGGCTACCGATATCCGCAGTGCCGGCGCCCGGACGTGGCCGGCCAGGACTAGAGCCTCGACACGCCAGCATCAATCCAGCAGATCTGATGCGGCCGGCTCCATCAACACCGAGGGGCCGCGATGCGAGTGGTGCGGGTGCACTCCCCGGGGTGACTGGCTCGGTGACCACCTTCGTGGTGACGGCACGGAGAAGGATTTGGATTTCGAGGACAGCACACGGCCCATGCCGATGGGGTAGAGGGGCGCAGCGAGACGAACTCGACTCCGCGCAGAGGAGCCTGAAGGGATCAGCCCGTGACGCCACAGCAGCACACAGACGCCGAGATCGCCGACTTCCTGATCGGCGACGTTGATCCGACCGTTTGAGGATGGCCGGCGATCGACGCGCGTTTCGCGTATGCGTTCGCGTTCGCCCTGGGCGTGGCGAACTCCGGTGGTCCCAACGAGACGGCGGCCCAGCAAGTGGCCGCCGTGCAGCGTGGCGTCCGAGTCCGCGACATCGTCGTCCGCCGTTGGGGCAGCAGCTGCTGCTGCACACCCAGATCCCAGCGCGCAGCCGTCAATTCGCTAGCTTCGCCCGGCCAGCGGCACGCAACCCGGCCGGGCCGCCGCAGCGCGGCAGGAGCTCGAGCACGGCCGGGTGATGCACGTTCGGACCGAGAATCCGCTCCAGCGCTGGGTGGATCTGAGTGAGCAGCCCTCTGTGGCGGCCGGGTCCGATCTCGTTGTGTCGTTCGGCGGTCTCCGCGTTGGTCAGGTTGGTCTGGAGGTCTCGGATGATGGCGGTGAGTTGGCGTTGGAAGCTGCCGGCGGCCTCGGTGACGAGGAGCAGCAGGACAGGTCCGGCGGTGTGGATTCCGACCCCGACCCCGACCCCGACCCAGTCCTGGGCCAGGGCGGGGCGGGCGGTGTTCAGGATCAGGGTCATGACAGCGGTTGACCATTGCAGGGCGGTGACCCAGCGATCCTGCCGGGCGTATTGGTGGAGGACGCGGTCGCCGATGAGGCTGACGCACATGGCCTGATCGATCATGACGGACAGCAGCCACGCGACGTGCGGCCAGACGCCGTGATCGATGAGTAGGCCGGTGACGTTGATCGCTCCGTAGATCACCCGATGGCGATGCCCGGACCGCGGCCGTGATCCGTCGACGGGTCCGGTGAAGGTCGGCGATGTCGGCCGTCAGGATGTCACCGCAATCCGTGAGGAGAGGGCCACGGCGCGGTACGAATGGTCGGCCCTCATGCGAGCGGGTGGGGTTCGTCGGTGAGCGCGGCGAGGGCGGCGGCGACCTCGGGCAGGCTGGCGCGGACGTAGGTGGTGGTCGGGCCTGCCTTGTTGCTACCGCTGTCGGTGTGGCCGGCGTAGGTGCGGGCGACGCCGTAGCCGAAGCTGCGTTCGACCCAGGTCAGGGTGGTGTGGCGCAGCCAGTGGGTGCTGATCTGCTGGGTGGCGACCCAGGGCAGGTGTCGGCCGATGCGGGCCCAGAGGTGGTCGTAGCGGCGCCGGGTGATCGGCCGGCCGTTGCGGTAGCGCAGGACCGGGGTCGGCGCCGCCGTCCGTGCCGCAGTCGGTGGTGCCGTGCGGTCGGTGAGGTGTTGCTGGAGGTGGCGCATGAGGGTGGGGGAGACCGGTTGCCACCGCACCGTTCCCCTTCTTCCGCAGCAGGATGAGGCACTGGTCCGGGTCCAGGTCGGCGGGCAGCAGCGCGAGTGCGCCGCCGCGGCGGCAGGCGGTCTCGGTGTGCAGGCGCAGGAGCAGGCTGTCCAGGACGGGGTCGTCGCCGGTCGTGGCGGCGATGTCGTTGATCTGGGCCAGGCGGGTGTCGGCGACGGCGCGGCGGGTGCTGGGCAGCCGGCGGGGCTTGTCGACCTTGCGGGCCGGGTTGTCGGCCTCGTCGATGTGCCCGTCGGCGACCGCGTGCCGGTAGAGGCAGCGCAGGGCGGCGATGAAATGCTCGCCGGCGCTGCGGCCGCCGCGGGCGTTGCGCCGGACGACGACGTTGGCGCGGATCTCCTCCATGAGGGACTTGATCTCGGTCGGTGTCGGTTCGTCCAGCTGCCGCTGGCCCCAGTGTTCGGTGATCCGGTTCCAGTAGGAGCCGTAGACCCGGCGGGTGCCGGCGGTGACCGCGGCCGACACGAGCGGGACGTACGCGGCGAACGTCGGTGCCGGCGGCCGGTCCGGCGCGACCTGGGTCAGGTCGGCCGGGTTGATGCCCAGCCGCGACAGCAGCAGCAACGCCGCCTCGATGTCTGCGGGCGTCGGGGACGACGAGGCGGTCACCGCACCTCACCGCCGTCCAGGACGGCGGCATGGAACCGTTCCACCATCGCCGCGACCGCGGCGGGCGGATGGACCACCAGCAGCCCGGCGCCCAGCCCGGCAGCCGGGTCGGCCGTCAGCAGCACCCGGTGACCCGTGGCCAGGCCGCACCAGTCACGAACACCGGCGGGAATCCGGACCTGCCCCGGGCGGGTCATCCGGAACACCGCACACGGATCCGCGGCGGTCAGAACCAACCCCGCCCGGACCCGGATGTCCAACCGGGTCCCGACGCCCCACCCCAGAGCCGCCAGCACGACAGCCTCGGCCAACCGACCGTCACGGTCGACCGTGGCCACGCCGAACACCAGCGACCCGGAATCCGACGACGGCCGAACCGCGGGCAACGGCAGCGGTCCACGGGGACCCCCCGAGCGAACCGCACGCCCGACCGGAGCAGTCGACGGAACGACCGGGCGCACCACCCCGGCGGTCACGACGGCCGCCAGGAGCGCGCACGCAAGGGGAGAGAGGAGAAGGTGGCTGGGTGGTCAAGCGCACTCAACCACCAGAACGTGAAATCACGCAAATTTGCGGGGTGCTGGTGTCCGAGGGGGGACTTGAGCCCTGTTAATGCGCCTAGCAGGTTCTCGGGTGTCAGAAGATCGGGGCAGGTGAAGGGCCACCACCGCGGCGCCTGTCCCGACCCCTGTCTGGCGCGCGGTATGGGCACGCACGCTGCGGGATCCGGGCCGCTGACGAACCAGGTCGCCGAGCTCGTAAACGGGGGGTTTTCGGGGGGCTGGAGATCATTTACCGCATCAAACCGGCTCTGTGACCTACGTTTCCGCAGTTCACAGAGCCGGAGCGGTGGGGCCGGCCGGATTCGAACCGGCGTCCTCCAGCTTGGGTACGGGCGCGTCGACCTCTGCGCTACGGACCCCACCGGGCGGCGACGTTATCAGAGGTGCGCTACGGCAGGTCGGCCGGTGCGGTGAGTCGGCCGGTGACGGCGGTCGCGGCGGCCACCGGGGGAGAGACGAGGTGGGTGCGGGCGCCGGGTCCCTGGCGGCCCTCGAAGTTGCGATTGGAGGTCGACGCGCTGCGCGCGCCCGGCGGCATCCGGTCGGGGTTCATGCCCAGGCACATGGAGCAGCCCGCCGCCCGCCACTGGGCGCCGGCGCGGGTGAACACCGTGTCCAGGCCCTCCTCCTCGGCCTGCGCGCGTACCCGCATCGACCCGGGCACCACGAGCATCGTCACGCCGTCGGCGACCGTGCGCCCGCGCAGGACGGCTGCGGCCGCGCGCAGGTCCTCGATGCGGCCGTTGGTGCACGAGCCGACGAACACCGTGTCGACGGCGATGTCGCGCATGGCGGTGCCGGCGCGCAGGTCCATGTATCCGAGTGCCTGCCGCGCCGCGGACCGGGCGAGCGGGTCGGTGAACTCCTCGGGGGCGGGCACGCGGCCGTCGATGGGTACGGCCTGCGCGGGGTTGGTGCCCCAGGTGACGAACGGTGTCACGGCGGCGCCGTCGACGTCGACGACGCGGTCGAACGTCGCGCCGGCGTCGCCGGGCAGCGAGCGCCAGCGGTCGAGGGCGCGCTCCCACGCGGCGCCGGTGGGCGCGTGCGGGCGTCCCTCCAGGTAGGCGAACGTGGTGTCGTCGGGCGCGACCATCCCGGCCCGGGCACCGAACTCGATCGACATGTTGCACAGCGTCATCCGGGCCTCCATCGACAGCGCCCGGACGGCGCTCCCCCCGTACTCGACGATGTGTCCGGCGCCGCCGTTGACGCCCACCCGCGCGATCACCGACAGGATCAGGTCCTTCGCGGTGACGCCCGTGGGCAGTTCCGCGCCGACGCGCACCGCCATGGTGCGCGGCATCCGCTGCGGCAGCGTCTGGGTGGCGAGCACGTGCTCGACCTCGCTGGTGCCGATCCCGAACGCCAGCGTGCCGAACGCGCCGTGCGTCGACGTGTGCGAGTCGCCACAGACGATCGTCATGCCGGGCTGGGTGAGCCCGCGCTGCGGCGCGACCACGTGCACGATGCCCTGTTCGAGGTCGCCGACCTGATACAGGGTGACGCCGAACTCGGCGCAGTTGCGCCGCAACGCCTCCACCTGCGTGCGGGACATGGGGTCCACAATGGACAGACCCGTGGTGGGTACCGCGTGGTCCTCCATGGCGAGCGTCAGGTCGGGCCGGCGCACGGCCCGGCCGGCGGCGCGCAGGCCGTCGAACGCCTGCGGCGAGGAGACCTCGTGCACCAGGTGCAGGTCGACGTAGAGGAGATCGGGCTCGCCGTCGGCGCGGCGCACGAGGTGGGCGTCCCAGATCTTCTCGACCATGAGACGGCTCATGACGCGTACACGGCTTCCGCGAGCCGGTCGGGCGTGAGGTCGGACCGTTCGACGACGCGGTGGCAGCGGCCGCCGCGGAACACGTGCACCCGGTTGCACAGGTGCGCCAGGTCCTCGTGCTCCACTGTGGACAGCAGCACCACCGCGCCGGCGGCCGCCGCGTCGGACAGGTGGGCGAAGATCTCCCGCTTGGCGCCCACGTCGACGCCCTGGGTCGGCTCGTGCAGGGCGAGGAGCTTCGGCCGCCCGAGCATCCACTTCGCCAGCAGCACCTTCTGCTGGTTGCCGCCGGACAGGTACCGCAGCGCGGTCTCGGTGCGCCGCGGCGAGATCCCGAACCGCTCGACCTGTTCCAGCGCGGCCCGTCGTTCCCGTCGCCGGGCGACGAACGCCCGGAACCTTGTGAACGCGGGCAGCGTCGGCAGTGTCATGTTCTCCCGCACGGTCAGCGCGGGCGCGCACCCGGTCTGCGCGCGGTCGGCGGGCAGCAGCGCCATGCCGAGCCGGATCGCCGACCGGGGCCGCACCGCCGCGGCCGGCAGTTCCGTTCCGGCGAACCGGATCCGGCCGCCGCCGGCGGGGCGCGCGCCGGTGAGAAGGTACGGGACCTCGTCGTAGCCCGACCCGGGCAGCCCGGCGAAACCGATGATCTCGCCGGGCCGCGCGGTGAACGACAGGTCGGCGAGGCTGCCGCCGCTCAGGTTCGACACCGACAGCAGCGCCTCCCCGTCCGGCGACGGGGTGTCGGGATACAACTCCTCGACCGGGCGGCCGAGCATCAGGGGAAGGAGGTCCTCGGTGGCGTCGACCGTCGCGACCAGGTCGCCGCCGCGCAGCACGGCGACGCGGTCGCACAGCTCGCGGACCTCGTCGAGCCGGTGCGAGACGAACACGATCGCGGCACCGTCGGCCGCGAGACCGCGCAACACTCCGAACAGCCGCTCCACGCCGTCGTGCGGGAGGTACGCGGTGGGCTCGTCCAGAACGAGCAACGGGTGGGAGGACCCGGTCTCCTCGATGTCCGCGAGCCCGCGCGCCACCGCCACGAGGGCCTGCTCGGTGACCGACAGCTCGCCGACCCGCGTGTCCGGATGGGCGTCCAGACCCACCTGTGTGAGGAACCGCCCGACCCGGGCCCGCTCCGCCGACCATCGGATCCGCCACCCGAACCCGGTGTCGAACCTGGCGATGCGCAGGTTCTCCAGCACCGTCATCGACGGCACCAGCGCGAGATCCTGGTGGATGAAGGCCGCGGCGTCGAGATGGATCCGCGCGCCCGGATCGGGGGAGTGATACCCCGACAGGATCTTGATGAGCGTCGACTTGCCGCTGCCGTTCTCGCCGATGAGGCCGAGGATCTCCCCCGGCCGCACGGCGAGCGTCACGTCGTGGAGCACGCGGACGCCGTCGAAGGTCTTCGAGACGCCCGCGAGCTCCAGAACGGGTCCTTCGTCCACTACTTGGTCCACAGTGCCGGGAACTTCGTCCGGTAGTCCGTGGACCCGTACCAGGAGAACTCGTCGCTGCCCTGGATCAGGTTCGCGTTGCTGGTGTCGTAGATGCGCAGCCCCACGTTGTAGTTCTGGATCGGGGCGGTGTCGGTGAGCGCCCGGAAGATGGCGTCGGTGCAGGCGTAGGCCCACCACTCGTTGTGGCCGCCGATGTCGAGCTTGAGCCCGCTGGCCGGGTCCTTCAACTGCTCCACGATGCCGGGGGTCGCGTTGAACGCGCCGACCTTCACCTTCGAGCCGGCGCCCGCGGTGCGGATCGCGCCGAGGCCGGGCAGGGCCTGCCCGTCGTAGAGCGGCAGCAGGTACGTGCGGGTCGGGTCGCTGTTGACGGTGGTCTGGAACAGCGTCGGCACCGACGTCTGCCACTGCGGGATCTGCACGTCCTTGATCTGGATGTCGCAGGCCGGGCAGAGCCGCTTCACCTCGCTCGCGGTGGCCTGCGCCTGTGGTTGCGACGCGGGCACGTCGTCGGAACTGACGACGAGTCCCTTGCCCTTGCCCTGCGAGTCGGCCACCATCCAGTCGCCGATGAGCTGGCCGACCTTGACGTAGTCGAACGAGACCTCCGAGTACTGGCCGTTGTCGACCTTGCCGGGCACGCCGGTGTTGGCGCTGATCACCTTGATGCCGGCCGCCTTCGCCCGGGTGATCTGCGCCTGGAACAGCTGTGCCGGCAGGGCCTGGAACACGATGACGTCGGCCTTCTGCGCGATCGCCTGCTCGAAGCCCTTGTTCGCCTCGTCGACCGAACCCTTGGCGTCGATGACGTTCATGCTGACGTTGCCGTACTGCTGCAGCAGCCGGGTGACCGCGTCGCTCCAGTACTTCAGCACGGGGATCGAGTTGGAGACGCTGATGTAGGTAACCTTCTTGCCCGACACCGGCCCGATCTTCACGGGCGCGTCGGGGCCCTGCCACTTCGGCGGCTGCCGGTACTCGTCCACGATCTTCTGGGCCTCGGCGATGCCGGCGGCCGCGTCGGTGGCGGTAGGTCCGACGCTCTGCGTCGGGGTGTCCGATGGGGTCTCCTCGTCGGTGCAACCGGCCGCCAACACGGCGATCACGGCCACGACGACACCTGTTTTGAGGCGCAGTGAACTACGGGACATGGGGGTCCCCTCCCGGGCTTTCCGAAGAAGTTAGGCGAATGTGGGGAGTTTGCGGTGACCCGCGACGTGGCTGAGCGTCACGGCGGCCACGAGTGAACCGCCGTAGAACACCTGCTCCGGCCAGCCGGCGTACCCGAGGTACTGCAGGCCGGTGATGCCGGTGGTGAGGAAGTAGACCGCGACGAACGAGCCCCAGGCGTTGAAGCGCCCGGGGACGATCGTGGTCGAGCCGAGGAAGGCCGCGGCGAACGCGGGCAGCAGGTAGGAGGCGCCGGCCTGCGGGTTGGCCGCACTGTTGGTGCCGGCGAGCACGATGCCGGCCAGTCCGCCGAGGGTGGACGTGGCGACGAGTGCGCCGGCGCGGATGAGCGTCACCCGGAGGCCGGCCAGGCGGGCCACTTCCCGGTTCTCGGCGATGAAGACCATGCGCCGGCCCAGCGGGGTGTGCTGGAGAACGAACCAGAGAACGAGGCAGAGCAGCAGCCCGCAGTAGAACGGAAGGGGGATCCCGAACAGGAACGGGTCGGTCACGAACCGCACCGTCTTGGCCGAGATCCCGGTGACCACCTTGGAGTCGGAGATGCCGAGCGTGATCCCGGTCAGCAGCGTGCCGGTGCCGAGGGTCACGATGATCGAGGGGACGCCGAGCAGCACGGCCACCGTGGCGTTGACGGCGCCGAACAGCGCGCACACCACGATCGTGACGGCGATGGCCGGGCCGGGTGGGAGGCCGTGCACGCCGTCGAGCACGGCCACGAGACAGCCGCCGAACCCGACGACCGACCCGATGGACAGGTCGAACTCCTGCACCGCCAGCGAGATCATCACGCCGAGCGTGGCGATGAGGATGACGGTCTGCGTGCTGAGGATCAGCTTGACCGTCGAGGCGGACCCGAACGAGTCGGACCGCCACGAGAAGAACAGGACGACGAGCGCCCACACGACGAGGACGGCGTACCGTTCGACGGTCTTCACGAGGCGAGCCTTTGCAGGACCGACTCTTCCGACCACACCTCGCCGTACTTGGCGGCGATGTCGAAGAGGTTCGCCTCGTGCGGGCGCGGGTCCCGGTCGCCGACCGCCTCCCGGACGACCACCGGCAGGTAGCCGTACGAGATCGCGTCGACGGCCGTCGCCCGCACGCATCCGCTGGTGCTGACGCCGCACAGCACCAGCGTGTCGATGCGCCCGGAGGCGAGCGTCGCCGACAGCGACGTCCCGAAGAACGCGCTGGCGTACTGCTTCACGATCACGAGTTCGTCGTCGCGGGGCGCGATCTCGGGCATGATCTCGCCCAGCGTGCTGCCGGACCCGCGCACGAAGTGCTTGAGCGCGCCCACCTTCTTGAAGAACAGCCCGCCGTCGATCCCGCCCGGCCCGTACTCGACCCGGGTGTAGATGACCGGCACGCCGCGCGCCCGGGCCGCGTCGACGACCCGCACGGCCGAGTCGAGGCAGTCGCGGTTGCCCATGTACAACTCGGCGTCCGGCTCGAAGTACGCCCGCACCATGTCGATGACGAGCACCGCCGGCGCCGTACCCCATTCCAGGGGACGGCCGAAGCCGGCGCCGGCGTAGTCGTCCGACAGGTCGTTCATGCCTGTACTGGCTGCTTCGGCGCGGGGAGGCCGGTCTCGGCCTCGCAGTTGGCCAGGATCTCCGCCAGCGGCGGCCCCATGTTGAACACGGCCGGCTCGGGTCGCGTGGCCCGGAGATCGTCGCGCGTCGAGTCGGTGGCCGCGCCGTCGACGGTCCCGTCGTCCTTCAGCACGACGCCGTAGCGCTCCGCGCCCGCTGCCGACACGAGGCCGCGCTTCACCTCCAGGGCAACGAGATCGGGGTCGCGCTTGAGGGGATCGCCCCAGCCGCCGCCGCCCCAGGTGACGAAGTGCAGCACGTCGCCCTTCGCGACGGCCACGTCGTGCACCTTGCTCGGCAGGATCTCGCGGGTGCCGTCGGCCCGATCGATCCACTTGCGACCGCGGGCGCCCGGGTCGCCGCCGTTCACGCCCCACGGGTAGGTGAGCCACCGGTCGTCGTGGATCGCGATCGTTCCCGGCTGCAGGAACCGGTACGCCACGTCGACGCCGTTGCCGCCGCGGTGCAGGCCGGCGCCGCCGGTGTCGGGCACCGTCTCCCACTTCTCGATCCGCAGCGGGTAGTACGACTCCAGGTACTCGCAGGGGATGTTCACGAACGACGGCCACAGCGAGTGCCCGTCGGGCCCGTCGCCGATCGGGCGGCCGGGGATGCCGCCGAAGCCGATCGAGTACAGCTGGAACCACTCGCCCTTGCGGTCGCCGTCGGCGTAGTGGCCGGAGTACATGAAGTGCGGCGACGACGAGAAGCCCGCCGCGTTCAACAGGTCGGGGTTCTTCTGGCCGAGCAGCCCGCCGAAGAGGTCGAAGATGCGCCCGACGCCGTGGTTGCGCGCGTTCAGCGCCGCCGGGAACTCCGGTTTCCAGAACGACTTCTCCGGGATGTGGACGTCGACGAGCGGGTAGAACCCGTCGTTCCACAGGATCTGCGGGTCGGCCACGGTGATCATGTAGATCCCGAAGAACATCCGGGCCAGGTTCTCGTTCAGGTAGTAGTTGATCGGGCCGGGCGACTGGGCCGAGCTGCCGGTGAAGTCGAGCAGCACCTTGTCGCCGGTGCGGGTCAGCGACAGCTTCAGCTCGTACGGGCCGTAGCCGACGCCGTCGTCGCAGATGTAGTCGGTGAAGCTGATCGTCTCGCCGTCGGCGAAGACCATGGCCAGCAACGTCTTCATCGCGTCGTAGTTGCGTTGCAGCAGGGCGTCGAGCGCCGACAGGTACGTCTCGACGCCGAACCGCGCGCACAGTTCCTGGATCCGCCGCGACGCGGTGCGGCACGCCGCCACGATCCCGTTGAGGTCGGCCCGGTTCCAGTCGGGCTGGCGCACCTGGTTGAGGATGATGCGCAGCGCGTCCTCGTTGAGCTTTCCGCCGCTGTAGAGCTTGAACGGCGGGATGACCACACCCTCCTCGAAGATGGTGTGCGCGTCGGTGGGCATCGAGCACACCGTCTTGCCGCCCACGTCGGACATGTGCCCGAACATCGACGACCAGCCGACCACCCGCCCCTCGACGTAGATCGGCATCACCACGAGCCAGTCGTTGGCGTGGCTGATCGCGCCGTCGCACGAGTACGGGTCGCTCGTGAGGAGCACGTCGCCGTCGTTGATCGTGCCCTCGTACCGGTCCAGCAGCGCCGGGATCGACAGGCCGAACTGGCCGACCACCATGCGCCCCTGCGCGTCGCCGATGAGCGGGAACTCGTCGTGCTGCTCGCGGATGCCGGGGGACAGCGCGGTGCGGAACAGCACCTCGTCCATCTCGTAGCGGGCGTTGCGCAACGCGTTCTCGATGATGTCGAGCGTCACCGGGTCGACGTCGACCTTCTCGACGGCACCGGTCGCGGTCTCGATGATCTGGGCCATCTCAAACCCCTTCAACAGGACGGATCAGGAGCGAACCGCTCGGATGCACGGTCGCCGCGTGGCCCGGGAGGACGAGGGTGGTGGAGTCCATCTCGGTGACGATCGCCGGACCGGTGACCACGTTGCCGGCCAGCAGCTTCGCGCGGTCGTACACGGTCGCCTCGGCCGCCGCACCGTCGACGTGCACGGTCGTGGTGGTCCTGATCGCCGCGCTCGCGTCGGCGCTTCCTTCGGAGAGCGGCGTCACGGCCACGTGCGGGCGCGGACCGGAGACCGACGCGCGGATCGACACCAACTCGTGCTCGTTGCTGAGCAGGAACGAGAACAGCCGCTCGTGCTCGGCGTCGAACGCGGCGCCGAGCGCCTTCAGCCCGGCGCCCTGACCTTCGGAAGCAGGGTCGTCGAAGTCGTCGAGGCTCGCCGGCACCGTGATCTCGAAACCCTGCCCGTGGTAGCGGATGTCGACCTGGTACGTCACGGTCTGGTCGGAGCGCGCCACGCCCTCGGCCTCCACCGTGGACGCCGCGGTCTCGGCCAGCTCGGTGAAGATGCCGCGCAGTTCGTCGTCGGTGAGTTCGGAGAACCGCCGGATGTACGTGCGGGCGGCCTCGTCGCGAAGGCTCGTGGTGGCGTCGCCGTACGCGCACAGCACGCCCGGCGACGGCGGGATGATCACCGGCCAGGCACCGGTGAGCCGGCCCAACGCGTTGGCGTGCAACGGACCGGCGCCGCCGAACGCCACGAGTGCGAACTCGCGCGGGTCGTAGCCCTGCTGCACCGACACCAGCCGTAGCGCGCCGAACATGTTCTCGTTGACGATGTCGACGATGCCGGCCGCGGCCGCCTCCACGCTCGGGAGGCCCATCGCGTCGGCGACGGTCTGCACGGCGGCCCGGGCCGCCTCGCGGTCGAGCGAGATCTCGCCGCCGGCGAGTTCGGTCGGCAGGTTGCCGAGGACCACGTTGGCGTCGGTGACCGTCGGCTCGGTGCCGCCGCGACCGTACGCGGCCGGGCCGGGATCCGCGCCGGCCGACTGCGGGCCGACCCGCAACGCCCGGGTCAGCGCCGGAACGTGGGCGATCGAGCCGCCGCCGGCGCCGACCGTGCGCACGTCGACCGACGCCGACCGCACGGTGAGGTCGCCGACCCGCGTCTCCCGGCCGACCCGCGGCACGCCGTTCTGCACCAGGGCCACGTCGGTGGACGTGCCGCCCATGTCGAACGTCAGCAGGTCGGTGTAGCCGGCCTGGGTGGCGGCCCACACCGCGCCGCTGACCCCGCCGGCCGGTCCCGACAGCAGCATCGACACCGGATTGTCGGCCGCGGCGGTGGCGCTGGACAGGCCGCCGTCGCTGCGCAGGATGTACAGCTTCCTGTCGAGCTTGCCGGTGAGGTTCTCGATGTAGCGGGCCACCTGCGGCTGCACGTAGCCGTTCGCGACCGTGGTGATGGTCCGCTCGTACTCGCGCAGTTCCGGCAGCACCCGCGACGACACCGAGATCGGCACGCCGGGCAGTTCCTCGGCCGCGATCGCGGCGATCCGGGCCTCGTGCCGACCGTCCACATAGGAGTTGATGAGGGAGACGGCGATCGCCTGCACGCCGTCGGCCTTCAACCGCCGCAGTTTGGCGCGGATGTCGTCCTCGTCGAGCGGCGTGATGACCTCGCCGTCGGCGCCGATCCGCTCGATCGCCTCCACCGTGTGCTCCAGCGCGGCGAGCGGTTCCGGCTTCGGCCAGATGATCCAGCCGGCCAGCCCGCCCGGCACGAACGACCGGGCGATCTGGAGCACCTGCCGGAACCCGGCCGTGGTCACCAGGCCGACCTTCGCGCCCTTGCCCTCGAGGATCGCGTTGGTGGCCACCGTGGTGCCGTGCAGCACCTGGCCGACCTCCGCGAGCGACGTCGCCGCGGCGGCGCAGGCCTTCTCGATGCCGGTGAGGACCCCGACCGACTGGTCGTGGGGCGTCGACGGCGTCTTGGCACGGTAGGACGTGCCGCTGTCGGAATCGATGAGAAGGATGTCGGTGAAGGTTCCGCCGACGTCCACGCCCAACCGGTAGCGCATCGCGTCTCCTTTCAGGATTTTCTAGATGACGCCGGCGTCGGTGAGTCGGCGAAGGTCGTCGTCGCCGAGGCCGAGCAGGCCGCGGTAGATGTCGTCGTTGCTGGCGCCGAGCGCCGGGCCGGTCGAGCGCACCGCGCCCGGCGTGGCCGAGAGTTTGGGGAACACGTTCTGCATGGCGATCTCGCCGAGCCCCGGGTCGGTCAGTTTCACGATCGCCTCGCGGGCGGCGAAGTGCGGGTCGGCGAACATGTCCTTCGCCTTGTAGATGCGCCCGGCCGGCACCCCACCCCGGTGCAGCGACTCCAGCAGGTCATCGGCCTCGAAGCCGGCGGTCCATTCCGCGATGATCGCGTCGAGGACCTCCATGTACTCGCCGCGCGCGCTGTGCGTGGCGAAGCGGGGATCGCCGACGAGATCGGGCCGACCCATCACGTCGGCCAGGCGGCCGAAGACGCTGTCCTGGTTGGCCGCGATGAGGACGCTGTCGCCCTCCTTCGTCGGGTACACGTTGCTGGGCGACACGTTCGGCAGCACCGGCCCGGTGCGCTCGCGCTGGTACCCGGCCAGCTGCCACTCCGGCAGCAGCGACTCCATCATCGCCAGCACCGACTCGTAGATGGCGGCGTCGACCACCTGCCCGCGTCCACTGGTCTTCCGCTCATGAAGCGCGACCAGCGTGCCGATCGCCGCGTGCAGCGCGGCGAGCGAGTCACCGAGCGAGATGCCCGCGCGCGACGGCGGCTCGTCGGCCGACCCGGTGACGTACCGGATGCCGCCCATCGCCTCGCCGATCGAGCCGAACCCGGCCCGCGACGAGTATGGACCGCTCTGCCCGAACCCGGTGACCCGCGTGACGATCAGCCGCGGGTTGAGCTCCCACAGCTGCTCCGGCGCCAGGTTCCAGCGCTCCAGCGTGCCGGGCCGGAAGTTCTCCAGCAGCACGTCCGACCGCTTGACCAGTTCCCGCACGAGGTTCTGGCCCTCGTCGGTGCGCAGGTCGCACGTCACCGACTTCTTGTTGCGGGCGACGACCGGCCACCACAGCGACTTCCCGTACGGCTTCTCGCGCCCCCACTGGCGCATGGGGTCGCCGTGTCGCGGGTCCTCGAGCTTGATGACCTCGGCACCGAAGTCGCCGAGCACCTGGCCGCAGAACGGGCCGGCCAGCAACTGGCCGAGCTCGATCACACGGACGTCGCGGAGCGGCAAGGCTCGCGTCATGGGTTCTCCTCTTGGATCTCATAGGCGGCGCCCCTCGACCGGCGCGGCCCGAGCAGCGACGCGCGCGCCGACAGCAGATGCGCGTGCATCACCGCCTCGGCCCAGTCGCCGTCGCGGGCCCGCAGCGCCGCCACGATCTCCAGATGGTGGGCGACGCTGCGGCGGCGGGCCGCGTCGTCGAACGCGTGCAGCGTGCGGACCAGCACCGAGCTGTGGATGAGCTGGTTGACGGTGGCGGTGACGACGGTGCTGCCGGCCAGCCCGTTGAGCGTCGCGTGGTACTCGGCGTTGAGGCGGTACACCTCCTCCAACCGGCCGGCCTCCGAGTGGTCCCCGAGGACGGTCGCGATGTGTTCCAACCGGTCGATGTCCGACTCGGTGGCGGTCTCGGCGGCGATCCGGGCGGACAGGCCCTCCACCCGCGACCGGATCTCGAAGATGCGTTCGAGGTCGGTGCGCGGGTACTCGACCACTCGGGCGCCCTTGTTGGCCGTGATGTCGACGAGCCCCTCGGCGGCGAGCCGGCGCAGCGCCTCGCGGACCGGCGTGCGGCTCACGCCGAGCTTCTCGGCCAGCTCCACCTCGGCCAGCCGCTCGCCGGGGACGTACTCCCCGCCGAGGATCCGCTCGCGCAGCTGGTTCACCGCGCGGTCGCTGGCTGCCGTCATGGACGTCTCCGTTCGCTGGTTGCATACATGTAGTCGATCCTCCGGGCAGTTCACAAGGGTTTCGGGCTGCATTTCTTGGAGATTGCATACATCTCTCGACGAGTGCTAGACAGAGGCATGGCACCGAACCGCACCGTGGAGATCGTGGAGGTCGGGCCGCGCGACGGCCTGCAGAACGAGTCCGCCCTGGTGTCCACAGCGGCGAAGATTGCATACATCGAGGCACTGGTCGACGCCGGCGTCCGGCGCGTCGAGGCGACCAGCTTCGTGCACCCGAAGCGCGTGCCGCAGATGGCCGACGCCGAGCAGGTGATGGCGGGTGTCCCGCGCGACCGCGGGGTCAGCTACATCGGGCTGGTCGTCAACGAGCGTGGTCTGGACCGCGCGCTCGCCTGCGGGGTCGACGAGGCCAACGTCGTGGTCGTCGCGTCGGAGACGTTCAGCCACCGCAACCAGGGCATGTCGATCGCCGAGGGGGTGCGGTCGTTCGAGGCGATCAGCGGACGCGCCGTCGGGCTCCGCGTCACCGCGACGATCGGTGCCAGCTTCGGGTGCCCGTTCGAGGGTGAGGTGCCGGTGTCGACGGTCGCGTCGCTCGCGCGGCAGTGCGCGGAGGCGGGCGCCGACGAGATCGCACTCGCCGACACGATCGGGGTCGGCGTCCCCGACGACGTCAAAATTCTGGTGGACGCGGTGCGCGCGGTGACCGACCTGCCGCTGCGGTTCCACTTCCACAACACCCGCAACACCGGCTACGCCAACGCGTTGACAGCGGTCTCCCTCGGCGCGGCGGCGCTCGACAGCAGCGCCGGCGGCATCGGCGGGTGCCCGTTCGCGCCGGCGGCCACCGGCAACATCGCGACCGAGGACCTCGCGTACGCGTTGCGCCGCACGGGCGTCCACTCCGGGCTGGACCTCGACAAGGTGATCGCCGCGGCGGCGTTCATCGGCACGGAGCTGGGCGCGGCGCTGCCCGCGCTGCTCGGCCGCGCCGGCGACTTCCCGGGGTCCCTCTCCGCGGAGCGGGCGCGGTGAAGGCCGCGATCATGACCGAGGTCGGCGCCGACCTGACCGTCGCCGACGTCGACCTCGACGAGCCGCGCGCCGGCGAGGTGCGCGTCGACCTCGCGCACGTAGGGGTCTGCCACTCCGACCTGCACTACATGGACGGCTCGCTGCGCACCGGGCTGCCGGTGATCCTCGGCCACGAGGCGGCCGGCGTGGTCGGCGCCGTCGGCGCGGGCGTCTCCGACGTCTCGCCGGGCGACCGCGTCGTCCTCACGATGGCGCCGTCGTGCGGTCGCTGCTACTGGTGCGCCCGGGGCGAGCGGACGCTGTGCCAGCGCTTCGCCGGCATGGTCGGCGGCGCCTACCCCGACGGGTCGACGCGCCTGTCGTGGAACGGTTCCCCGGTGCGGCGGGGGCTGGTGCTCGCCGCTTTCGCGCGGTCGACCGTGGTTCCGGCGGAGGCCGCGGTGCGCGTCTCCGACGACGTGCCCACCGAGATCGCCGCCGTCGTCGGCTGCGCCGTGCAGACCGGGTTCGGCGCGGTGTTCAACACGGCGCGGGTGCCGGCCGGATCGTCCATTGTGGTCAGTGGGCTCGGCGCGGTGGGGTTGTCGATCGTGCAGTCGGCGGTGGTGGCCGGCGCCACCACGATCGTCGGCTGCGATCTCAACGCCGGGCGGCGCGAGCGCGCGCTGTCGAAAGGTGCGACACACGTCGCAGATCCGGACTCGCTGACGGGTCTCGTGCGCGCCCTCACCGACGGGCGCGGTGCCGACTTCGCGTTCGACGCCGTCGGCCGCGGCCCGGTGGTGGAGAGCCTGATGAAGGTGACGCGCAACGGCGGAACCACGGTGATGGTCGGTATACCGTCCACATCGGACACCGTGACGGTGAAGGCGTTGGTGCACGCGTTCTACGAGAAGAAGCTGGTCGGATGCTATCTCGGATCGGCGAACCCGCACCGTGACTTTCCCCGCATCCTCGACCTGTGGCGGGCCGGCCGCCTCGATCTCGCCGGTATGGTGACGGCACGCCGCCCGCTCGACGAGATCAACCTCGCGATCGCCGACCTGCGCGCCGGAACCGGCGTG
Source organism: Virgisporangium aurantiacum (assembly GCF_016863635.1). GTDB lineage: Bacteria > Actinomycetota > Actinomycetes > Mycobacteriales > Micromonosporaceae > Virgisporangium > Virgisporangium aurantiacum. The sequence goes on from NZ_BOPG01000079.1 coordinate 30,099, forward strand.
CGCACTGTACTGGAGATGGACTCTTGAGATACGACAGCGCCTTCATCGACGGTCAGTGGCAGCCGGTCTCCGGCACCGAAACGCTGGGTCTGGTCGACCCGTCGACCGAGGAGGAGTTCGCGTCGGTCCGCCTGGCCGGCACCGCGGAGGTCGACGCGGCGGTGGCCGCCGCCCGGGCCGCCGGCGCCGCCTGGCGCGCCGCCGACCGGATCTCCGTGCTGCGCAAGGCGCGCGAGGCGATCGAGAAGCGGCGCGCCGAGTTCGCCGGGCTCATCACGCGCGACATGGGCTGCCCGCCGAAGATCGCCGACCTGGTCCAGGTCGGCACCCCGCTCGCCGTGCTCGACGGGTTCCTCTCCCTGTCGGAGGTTCCGGACGAGACCATCGCGCACTCGCTCGTCGTGCGCGAGCCGATCGGCGTCGTCGGTGCGATCACCCCGTGGAACTACCCGCTGCACCAGGTGGTGGCGAAGGTCGCGCCGGCGCTGCTGGCCGGCTGCACCGTAGTCCTCAAGCCCAGCGAGGTCGCGCCGTCGGCCGCGCTGCTGCTGGCCGAGGTGTTCGACGAGGCGGGCCTGCCGCCCGGCGTGTTCAACGTCGTGGTCGGCACCGGTCCGGTGGTGGGCGCCGCGCTGGCCGCGCATCCCGGCGTCGACATGGTGTCGTTCACCGGATCCACCGCGGCCGGCCGGCTCGTGTCGCGCGCCGCGGCCGACACCGTGAAGCGGGTCGCGCTCGAACTCGGCGGCAAGTCGGCGAGCGTCGTCCTGCCCGACGCCGACCTCGCGAAGGCGGTGAAGGCCACCGTCAGCAACGCGTTCCTCAACTCCGGACAGACCTGCACCGCGTGGACGCGGCTCCTCGTCCACCGCGACCACCACGACGAGGCGGCCCGGCTGGCGGGGGAGTTCGCGTCGGCGATGGCCGATCGGCTGGGCCCGCTGGCGTCGAAGGCCCAATGGGACCGCGTGCAGGGCTACCTGGCAGCCGCCGACGCGACCCTGGTGGCCGGCGGCCCCGGCCGGCTGGAGAACCGCGACCGCGGCTACTACTGCAAACCGACCGTGTACTCCGGCGTCGCGCCGTCGTCGGTGCTCGCCCAGGAGGAGATCTTCGGACCCGTCCTGTCGGTGATCCCGTACGGCGACACCGACGAGGCGGTCGAGATCGCCAACGGCACCCCGTACGGCCTGGCCGGCGGCGTGTGGGCGGCCGACAACGAGACGGCACTGGCCGTCGCGCGCCGGCTGCGCACCGGCCAGGTCGACATCAACGGCGCCCGGTTCAACCCGCTGGCCCCGTTCGGCGGCTACGGCCAGTCGGGCATCGGCCGCGAGATGGGCAAGTTCGGCTTCGACGAGTACCTGGAGGTCAAGGCGATCCAGCTACCGGCGTGACGTCTATGTGGCGATCAGGTCGTCAACGGCGAGGCCGGAGCCGGCGTAGCGAACCGGAATCTGCTCCCCGAGCCGGTACTCGACGCGTGTGCGGTAGCCCGTGGGAATCGGATCGGTGTGCTCATAGATCGCCTGCTGAGTGATGACCCAGTAGACGGCATAACCCGCCTGGCCGTACAGGCTTGCCTTGACGTTGAGGTCCTGGATGACGGTCTCATCGGCGACCTCGACGACGAGCAGAACGTCGGAGGCATCCCAGACGGAAAGCCGCGTCCCGACCGTGCCGATCGGGTCGGCGTCGTCTCGACGTACCCAGCAGTCGGGATCGGGTAGCGAGCCGCCCGTGGGAAGCGTCGCCGTGGTCACCCTCACTCCGGTGCGTGGCAGCAGTGCCAGGAGTTGGCCGACAGTGTCGCCGTGCCAGGAACCGATCACCACTGGCCAGATCGCTCCTTCGACGAGTTCCACCCGGTGGTCGAACGCTCCAGCTTCCCAGGCACGCAGGAACTCGCTCTGACTCCAGTGGTAGGCGAGAGTGGACTGGGACACAAGCCCGAGCATATCAACGAGTCGGGCCCGGCGGTTCTCCTCGAATACGCGCAGTCGGGCGTCGGCGTGCCGGCGAACCGCTCGATCGAACCCGCCTCCTGCATGTCGAGGAGGTCCGGCAGGTCCGCGACCGTGGCCGGGCGCAGGAGCGGGCTCATCGGGCGGGCGCCCAGGCGGCGGCCAGCCGGTGGACCACCTCGGTGAGCGTCGCCGGTGCGGCGACGAACGGCACGCGCAGCTGTGCGCGTCCACCGCCGGCCGGATCGAACGCCGACCCCGGCAGCACCGCGACGCCCAGCCGCAGCGCGGCCTGGGCGTAGATCGACGCGTCGGTGTCCGGGAGGGTGACCCACAGCGTCTGGCCGCCCAGCGCGGGCGTGAACCGCCAGTCGGGCAGGTGCCGGCGCAGCAGGGCGACCAGGTGGTCGTGCCGCTCGCGCAGCAGCGTGACCCGGTGCCGCCGCACGGTGTCGAGGTCGTGCACCAGGTGGGCGGCGGCCAGCTGGGACAGCGTGTTGCCGCCGAGGTCGTGCATGGCGCGCAGCCGCGCGAGTTTGCCGACGGTGGCGGCGTCGGCGCGGATCCAGCCGACCCGCAGGCCGCCCCAGACGAGTTTGCTCAGCGAGCCGACGGTGATCACGTCGGACATGTAGGCGGCGACGGGAACCGGGTGGTCGGAGAACCCGAGGTCCACGAGCACCTCGTCGTCGATCAGCGGGATGCGCAGCTCGGCGGCCGCCCGGGCCAGGCGTTGCCGCCCGAAGACCGGCACCAGGCTGCCGGTCGGATTGTGGAAGCTCGGCGTCAGGTAGGCCAGCGCCGGCCGGACGGTCCGCATCGCCGCGGCGAACGCGTCGACGTCGAGACCCGCGTCGGTGACCGGAACCGTGTGGAGCACGGCGCTCGCGTCGCGGAACAGTTCGATCGCGCCCGGGTACGTCGGCGTCTCGGTGAGCACCGCGTCGCCGGGCGCCAGGAGCAGCCGGGTCAGCAGCGCGAGCGCCTGCTGGGCACCGGTCGTGACGAGGATCTGGTCGGGGGTGGTCGGCACGCCGCGGTCGGTGTAGCGGTCGGCGAGCGCCCGCCGCAGCGACGGCACGCCGCGGGGATGGATCCCGAGCCCGCCGGTCAGCTCGGTCAACGCGCGGGTGTGCGCGGCGGCGAACTCGGGCGGCAGGTCGTCGGGCGCGGCGCAGGTGAGGTGCAGCACGCCGTCGTCGGGACGGTCGAGCAGGTGCGCGAACAGCGGGTTGCGGCCGGCGTCGGTGGTCGGCGAGACCGGTTCGGCGCGCACGCGCGTCCCGCTGCCCTGCACCCGCGCGAGCCGCCCCTCCTGCCGCAGGACGTCGTACGCCGCGACCACCGTGCTGCGACCCACGGCCAGCGCCGAGGCGAGCCGCCGGTCGGGCGGCAGCAGGCAGCCGTCGGGCAGCTCGCCGGCCTCGATCAACTGCCGGAGCCGGGACGCGAGCAGCAGGTACAGCGGGCCGCGGCCGGCCGACCAGCGACCGGTGAGGGCCAGCAGCGCGTCCATTCCGATTGGCTCCATCGGCAAACCAATTTGCCGCCATTGGCGCTGTCCGTCAAGCCGCGGGCGGCACAGGATGGGGGAGTGACCCGATTCCCGCCGGCTCCGATGAGCGAGCTCACCGACGTCCCCTTGCGTTTCGACCTCGGCGAGAGCACCCCGCCGCCGTTGCCGCTCGGCGCGGTACTCACCCCGGCCGTGCAGCAACGCCTCGCCGGGATCACCGCCGGATACCGCGCCTCGACCGGCGATCCGGACCTGCGCGCGGCCATCGCGGCCGAGGTCGGCGTCGACCCCGACCAGGTGCTCGTCACCGCGGGCGGCGCGAACGCGATGTTCTACACCGCGTTCGCCGTCGGCGAGGGCGACGCGGTGCTCGCCACGCCGTGCTTCCCGCCGGCGCGTACGGTCCCGGCCGCGGTCGGGCTGCGCGTCGTCGGGGTCGGGCTTTCCTTTTCGGACGGGTACCGCCTGTCACTTTCCGCTTTCGCCGACGCCCTCACGCCCCGCACGCGGCTGGTGTCGCTGGCCTCGCCGCAGAACCCGTCCGGGATCCGGTTCACCGAGGCGGAGGTGCGCGACCTGCTCGCCGTGATCGACGAGCGCGCACCCGACGCGATGCTGATGCTCGACGAGACGTACCGCCAGACCGTGTTCGGCGACGCCAAGATCCCGGCGTCGATGGCCGGGCTGCACCCGCGCGTGGTGACGACGTCGTCGTTGTCGAAGTCGCACGGCGCGGCCGGGCTCCGGGTCGGCTGGCTGACGAGCACCGACCCCACGTTCTACGAGGCCGTGCGGCGGGTGAAGTTCAACACGGCCGTGTGCGGCTCGACGATCGACGAGCTGCTCGCCGTCGAGGTGCTGCGCCGGCAGGACGAGTTCCTCGCGTCCCGCCGGTCCTATCTCACCTCGGCGCTGGACACGCTGTCGCGGTGGGCGTCGGACCAACCGGTGGACCTGCTGCCCCCCGACGGCGGCGCGCTGGCGTCGCTGCGGTTGCGCTCCGCCGCACCGGAACGCTTCCACGCCGCGCTGGCGGAGCGCGAGACGCGGGTCGGTCGCGGGTCGTGGTTCGGCGAGACCGACGACGTCGTCCGCGTCGGCTTCGGTCACCTGCCACCCGACGAGTTCGCCGAAGGCCTCGCCCGGGTGGCCGACGCCCTCGCTCAGACCTCGTAGGGCTGCACGACGATGAAGTGGTCGCCCATCGCCATGAACTGGAGGGCGATGCCCTCGGCCGGGCCGCCGGCGTACGCCTGCCGGGAGATGCGAAGCTGGGTGCTGGCCGACACCCGCATTCCGGCCGTCCAGGCAACCAGGGCGTTCATGTCGGCGTAGGTCGGCCCCCGCACCGGCAGCGTCACCGGCGTCCCCCGCGTCATCACCACGACGGTGCCCTGCCCCCCGACCTCCAGGTGGAACATGCCACCGCCGGGGATCGCCGGACTCTCGATCCGCCGCAACGCCGTCTGCAGGGTGGCGTCGAAGGCGAGGACGTTGTTGGCGTTGACGCAGAGCGTCTGCCCGTCGAGCCGAAGCAGGTGGAGGTTGGTGGCGTCCTCGGCGAGGAAGACGTCCCCTTGGCCCTTGCACGTCATGAGTCGCAGCTGCTGGCCGGTGACCGCCCCTTCGAACAGCGACCGCAGGCCGCCCGAGCCCTTGTACTCGAACTTCACGTTCCCCTGGTAGGCGACCATGGAGCCGCGCCGGGCGTGGCAGTCGGGCCCGAGCGTGACGCGCACGAGGTAGGAGTTCTGCTTGACCCACCGCTCGCCGGGTTTGTCTACTTCGTGGAAGCCGCTGAGGGTGGCAGCGGCACCGGCTTGCGGGCCGGGTTGCTGGCCGGCTTGCTGGCCGGCTTGCTGGCCGGGCGGTGCCGGCGCCTGTTGCGGTGCGCCGGCCGGTTGGCCCGGCGCTGGCGGGGCGGGTTCGTCGTCGACGGTGCCGCCGAAGCTGCGGATCAGGTCGGCCAGGCCCCCGGCGAATCCCTGCCCGACCGCGCCGAACCGCCAGCCGTCCTTGCGGTACAGGTCGGCGACGATGACGGCCCGCTCGGCGCCGAACTCCTCGCCGGCGAACGCGTAGCGGGCGACCTCCACACCGTCCACCACCAGCCGGAGATGTCCGGAACGGATGCCCTGGGCGGTACCCTCGGCGTCGATCGCCGCGCAGAACGCCAGCCGGCCGATCGTGGCCGGCACCTTGTCGAGCAGCACCCGGAACGAGTCGGTGTCGCCCTGCTGCGGGCCGAGCTTGCGCAGCGCGCCCTCCGGCGACTCCGGTTGGTTGAAGAACACGAAGTACCGGTCGTCGGACAACCGGCCGGACGCGTCGAGCCCGAAGCAGGAGATGTCCCAGGTCGCCCCGGGAGCGTCCACGTGGACGCCGACGTAGAGGTCGGTACCCGGCGTCAACGCCGACAGCTTGCTCTTCTGACCCTTGACGAAGCGCTGCGACACGGTGGCCTCCCCCGCTCCCCTGACAGAGTAGGAGGCGCCCGCCGCTCGAGGCGGCGGACGCCTCCGTCAGGGGAGAACGGTCACTGCTGCGTGTCGCCCTCGCCGGTACGCTGCTGGGCGAAGTCGACACCCTTGTCGATATGCTCGTCATACTTGCCACCGGTGCGCTTGTCGGCTTCCTCACCGGCCCGGTCGAGGCCCTTGTCGACCTGCTCGTCGTGCTGATCGGCGAAGTCCTTGGCGCGGTTCAAGAAGTCGTTCACTGGTCGGCTCCTCTCTGATCGGTGCTCCGATCCGCCTACCCCGTCCCGCGCCGGATAAGCCTGTGCAGGGTGACGTCGACGAGCCGCCCGCCGGTGGCGGTGGCCGTGAGGTACGTGCAGTACGGCTGGCGCCGCCGGTCGGTGGGCGAGCCGGGGTTGAGCAGCCGCAACCCGCCCGGTGCGACGGTGTCCCACGGGATGTGGGAGTGCCCGAACACCAGCACGTCGGTGTCCGGGAACCGGTCGGCGCAGCGCGTCTCGCGTCCCGTCGCCGGTCCCGTCTCGTGGACCACCGCGAACCGCACGCCGCCGAGATCGGCGCGAGCGACCTCGGGCAGCCGCGCCCGCAGTGGCGGGCCGTCGTTTGTTGCCGTAGCAGGCCAGCACCCGCGCGGCCCGGGCTTCGAGCGCGTCGAGCAGGGTCACGTCGACCCAGTCGCCGGCGTGCACCACCACGTCGGCGGTGTCGACCGCCGCCCACACCTCGGCGGGTAGGTCACGGGCACGCTGAGGCACATGGGTATCCGCCATCACGACGAGTCGCACACGCCCAGTGTCACCGGTGTGGAAGCCGGATCTGGGAGACAAAGGTTCGCTGAGCCCGAACTTTCTCTCCCGAAATGCGCGCCGAGGTCGGAAGTTGGGGGGACGAGATTGTGAGGGTAGCCTAACTTTGAGACTGGAATGCCCGGGGGCTGTCATGATCGGACCGGGTGTGGGTAGGACAGAACAGGCAAGCCATCGTCGAACGAAGAGGTCAACGTATGACTGAGGCTCCAGTGCGCCGCCGGCCGCGGGCGATCACCGGCCACGTGCGGACCGTCGAGCAGGTGACGCCGCACATGGTCCGGATCGTGTTCGGGGGCCCGGAGCTCGACGGGCTGGCCGCCGGAGCGTTCAGCGACGAGTACGTCAAGCTGCTCTTCGCCCCGTCGGGCGTCACGTACCCCGAGCCGTTCGACCTCGGCGTGATCCGCGAGACGTTGCCGCGCGAGTCGTGGCCGACCACGCGGACCTACACGGTGCGGCGGTGGGATCCGGCCAACGCCGAACTGACCATCGACCTCGTGACCCACGGCGACGAGGGCCTGGCCGGGCCGTGGGCGATGCGGGCGCGGCCGGGTGATCCGGTGCGGTTCTCCGGGCCCGGCGGAGCCTACCTGCCCGACCCCACCGCCGACTGGCACCTGCTGGCGGGCGACGAGAGCGCGCTGCCGGCGATCGCGGCGTCGTTGGAGCGGCTCGCGCCGGGGGCGAAGGCGTACGCGTTCGTCGAGGTCAGTGACCCGGCGGAGGAGCAGAAGGTCGACTCGCCCGGCGACGTCGAGCTGCGGTGGCTGCACCGGGGCGACCGGAAGCCCGGTGAGTTGCTGGTGCCGGCCGTCACGGAGTTCGAGTTCCCGGCCGGCCGGGTGCACGTGTTCGTGCACGGCGAGGCGACGTTCGTGAAGGACCTGCGGCGCCTGCTGTTCATCGACCGCGGGGTGCCGCGCGCCGGCCAGTCGATCTCCGGTTACTGGCGGCTCGGCCACGACGAGGACCGCTGGCAGTCGACCAAGCGGGAGTGGAACCAGAGCGTCGAGCGCGAGCAGGACGCGTCCTAGCCCCGCAGGGTGTGTGACGGCGACACGCCGTACCGGGTGCGGTAGGCGGCCGCGAACCGGCCGAGGTGCACGAAACCGGAGTCGTGGGCGATCTGGGCGACGGTCACCGCGTCCGAGCCGGCCGCGCCGAGCGCCCGGTGCGCCTGGGCCAGCCGCAGGTTGCGCAGGTACGTCATCGGCGGCATGCCGACGTGCCGGCGGAAGGCCTCCTGCAGCGCGCGGGCGCTGACACCGGCGGTGGCGGCCAGCGCCGCCATCGTGAACGGTGACGCCGGAGCGTCGTGCATCGCGTCGAGGACCCGCTTGACCGTGCGGGGCGTCCACCCGCGCATGCCGTACCCGGCGGTCTCCCGGTACCGGGGGGAGGCCAGCGCCAGCAGCCCGGCGATGATGCTCTGCTGCAGGTGCTCGGCCGGTCCGGCGCTCTGCAGCAGACCGTCGGGCTCGCTCGCCTCGGCGACGAGCAGCCGGACCAGGCGGCCCCAGCTGAGCCCGGCGCCCGACGTCGTGTCGAACTCGCTGTCGAGCGTCACGGGCGTGTGCACCGGCGCGTCGAGCAGGCTCTCCAGCTGCGACTCCAACGCCGTCCGCTCGATCTTGACCGCCAGCAGCCGGCAGTCGGCGGCCCAGCGGTCCAGGGTCGTGTCGCCCACGGGCTGGAACACCCCGGCCCGGGCAGGGGTGGCGACCGCCGGCCGCCGGGCCTGCTGCCAGGCGAGCTCCCCGGTGAGCGGCACGTCGACGTGGTACGACCCCAGCTCGCCGAACCGCATGACGACGTCGACGCCGAACCGCAGGTCGCCGATCGTGACGGGCCCCGACCTGACCACGTCGAAGTGCGCCGCCAGCGCGTCGGCGGGACCCACGACGTCGAGGAACGTCGAGTAGAAGTGCGTGGCGATGGCGCCCCGCGCCTCGTCGACGTCGGAGGTGGTGATCCGGAAGACGCCGTGGCGGTCGAGGGCCTCCATCGCACAGAGGCTACTCGCCATTCCTTACGGAGCGGGAGCGGGTCGTCACTCGGAAGTGATCGTCGCTCACCTCTATCGACGACCCGCGTCGCGACGATAGGCTCGCGTTTCGGTGAGAGTCCGTTGACGTTCGGTCAGGAAAGCAGGTGGGAGCGCCGCATGGTGGACGCACGGGCGTTGCTGGAGGACGAGGTACGGGCCGGCAAGGCTCTGCAACTGGCCACGCTCGGCCCCGACGGCGCACCCGTCGTGTGCAACCTCTGGTTCGCGTCGAGCTTCGAGCCCGACCGGTTGTACTTCATCTCCCGGCCCGGCCGGGCGCACTGCGAGAACCTGCGCCGCGATCCGCGGGTCGCCGGCGCGGTGCTCGCGATCGATCTCGACGACCCGGGCAGCACGGCCGCGCGCGGCGTGCAGTTCATCGGGCGCGCCGTGGAGCTTCCCACCACGGGCATCGACGCGGAGATCGAGGTCTACGCGGGCCGCTGGCCGGCCACCGCGAACGCGATCGATCCGGGACGCATGGAGCGCGGCGAGGCGCACCACCGCGTCTACCGGATCGAGGTCACCGACTGGGTCCTCTACGACGAGGAGAACTTCGGCAAGGACCCCCGGCAGCCGGTGCCGGTGTACGGCAACGGTGCCGGGGGCCCTGGCTGAGGAGCTACCTGCCGTAGCGGCTCTTGAGGTGCCGCCACCAGTCCCGGAACATCCACGCGTCGAAATCGGTGATCTGCGCCGCGCTGCCGGCCTTCATGAGGAAGCAGCACTGCCCGGTGGGCGTCCAGTCGTAGAAATCGTCCAGCCCGAACGTATGGCCGACCTCGTGAAGGTAGATGTGCATGTTCGCGGCGTTGAGGTTGCCCGTGAAGTACTCGCTACCCACGCGCTGGCCCCAGTCGCCGCCGGCGCCGCCGCCGAAGCCCGACGTGAGCCACAACGACATGTCGTAGTGGTGCGACGGTCCGCCGGGGCAGTTCGGGTACTGGCCGCTCTGGTTGAAGAACCGGCCGCAGGGCTCGGCGCACTGCGGTGCGTTCTCCCGGATGTTGTTGACGTAGACGTCGACCGAGTTGTCCGTCCACTGTAGAGTGTTGCGGTCGCGCACGGCCCAGCCGACGACCTTGACCGGAACATCGGTGTACGGCCAGTTGTTGTGGCCGACCATGAGGTCCATCCACTTCTTGAACTGCCGCTGCAGGGCGGCGTGGATGTTGTCGCGGAGCGCGGCGCTCACCGGCGCGCTGGAGTCCCAGCGCACGCAGTAGTTGATGTAGCCGCCGTTGGCGAAGACCTGGTCCCAGCCGTAGTTCCGGAACCCGTACAGGTTCCCGTAGGTCGACTCCTGGTGGGCCCAGACCTCGTTCAGCGGCTGCACCAGGTTCGACGGCGGGTTCCATCCGCTGGGGGTACCGGGATTGCCGCCGCCGATCGCCGACGAGTACGAGCGCAGTTCGAGCAGGCCCACCGAGGCGGCGCCGCTCTGCAGCACGATCCGCAGCCGGGTCGTGCTCACCTGCGTGAAGTTCACCGCGTTGTACTGGTTGACGACCGTCGGGTACCCGGTGACGCCGGCCACGTCCACATAGGACGATCCATTCCAGTACTGCAGCCGCCACGACGCCGGCAACCGCACGCCGCCGTTGTCGTCGAAGAAGTACACGTCGGCCGAGCGCAGGTTCTGCGCGGACGACCACGTGAGCAGCACCCACTGTTCACCGGTGTTCGGCCAGGTGCCCCAGCGCCGGTTGACCGTGTCGTTCGACGACGGCGGGTCGATGCCGTCGTTCACGGCGGCGACGGCCTCCCACGCGGACGTGTAGGAGGCGGTCGCGGTGGCGGACCGCGACAGGTTGTCGCTCTGGCCGGGCGCGGCCTTCGCCGGCATCGCCGTGACGATCGGCACGCCGAGCAGGAGCACCTGCAACCCGACCAGGGCGGTGAGTCTTCGGGCCAGTCTCATGCGTTTCCTTTCTGGGGGTGGTGGCGGGGAGGCGTCTACTGAATGGCGCGCAGTTCCAGCACGCCGGTGGAGAACCCGCTGCGCGACGTGATGTTCAGCCGCAACCGGGTCGTGGTGACGGGGGTGAAGGTCACCGTGTTGAACGTGTTCGCGGCGACGCCGCAGGAGGTGGCGCCGGGTGGGGCGGCCCAGGCGCTGCCGGTCCAGTACTGCACCTGGCACGACGCCGGCAGGTCGATGCCCTGGTTGTCGTCGAACCAGTAGACGCTCGCCCGGCTCAGCGGTACCGGGCTCGCCCAGTCGTACTGCACCCACTGCGTGCCCTGCTGCGGCCAGTTGCCGTACACCGGCGCGGCGCGGTCGGCCGAGCTCGTCGGCGTCACGTTGTCGTTGATCGCGGCCAGGTTCTCCCACGACGACACGTAGGAGGTGCTGCGCGACGCGGTGAGCGCGTGGTTGGTGCCGGGGCCACCCGGGTTGCCGGTGCCGGGGTTCGGCGGCGGGCCGGTGGTCGTCTGGGTGACGCGCTGGATCGTGCCGTCGGCGTTGAAGAACATCTGGTCGACGGCCACCGAGCGGCGGAAGTTGCCGCCGCCGGGCGCGTTCGCGTTGTGGTAGACCATGTACCACT
>NZ_BOPG01000080.1 GCF_016863635.1 Virgisporangium aurantiacum
GAACTGCACCACGCCGGCGTGGTTGGTGGTCGACGAGACCTGTCCGAGCACGATGCCGCGGTGCGTCCACGGTCCCATCGGGTTGGTCGCGGTGGCGTAGCGCTGGCACGCGTAGCTCGACGAGGTGACGCAGCCGCCGGTGTCGTTGGCCGCGTAGATCATGTAGTAGAGGCCGTTGCGCTTGAACATGAACGGCGCTTCCCAGTAGTTCGTCAGGCCCACCGGGGTCTCGACATTGCCGACCGTGTTGATCATGTCGGACGCGAGCCGCACCGCGCGCGGGCTCCAGTAGCCGCCCCAGTACATGTAGGCCTGGCCGTCGTCGTCGACGAACACCGTCGGGTCGATGTTGAGACCCGACGAGTTGGGCGTGCTGTCGCTGATGATCGGGCCGCCCTTGGCGTCGGTGAACGGGCCGAGCGGGCTGTTGCCGACCGCGACGCCGATGTTCATCCAGCCGGCGCCGTTCCCGTTGACCGACGTGTACCAGTAGTACCTCCCGTTTCGCGGTTCGACCTCGCTGGCCCACGCGTCGGCGCCGGCCCACGGGAACGTGCCGATGCTGGCGCGGGCGCCGCTGTCGGTCCAGTTCGCCGCGTCGGTCGACGAGAGGACCCGCCACTCGCGCATGACGAAGTTCTGCTGGCTGGTGGACGCCTCGTCGCGTCCGGCGTAGATGTACATGGTGTTGCCGACGACGAGCGGCGCCGGGTCGGCGGTGTAGATGGTGGTGACAATGGGATTGGCGGCCTGTGCGTCCGATGGAGCAAGCAGAGTCACGAACGGCGCCGCGACTACCGCGAGCAGAGCGACGAGGAGTCGTTTCATCGGCCCTCTCCGTGGATGGTGGTGACTTCGGTGGCGGTGAGTGCCCGGCTGTAGACCCGGAAGCCGTCGACGGCGCCGTCGAGGTACGGGTCGCCGGCGTACTGGGACCGGCCGATCCAGGTGGCGGTGGTGTTCGCCGGACGGTTGGTCAGCGCGGTGTTGCGGGCGACCTCGACGCCGTTGACGTACAGCACGCCGAGGGTGCCGGTCGAGGTGACGGCGACATGCGTCCACGCGCCGGTCGGCAGCGCCGCCGGTGCGTCGATGCGTTGCTCCGCACCGGATCCGGATGTGGTGATCGCGAACCGGGCGGTGCCGGCCGACGAGCGCGGGGTGAGGAACAGGTACGCGCTCGTGCCGGTGCCGAAGTCGAAGATCCGGGACCAGGTGGTGAGCGTGTCGATACGGACCCAGGTGGTGATGCTGAAAGCCGTTGCGCCGGCGAGGATCCCGCTGGGGAGGCTCACGTAGCCACCGTTCAGGTCCACGGTGCCGCCGGAGAACAGCGCGCCGCCGGCGAGCGTCGCGGTGCGGCCGTTGCCGGTGGCGTCGGCCGCGGTGGTGCCGCCGGTCTCGTTGAAGAGGTAGTGCGCGACGAACGCGGGCAGCGGGGGAGTGCTGCCGACCGTCCAGTAGACCGTGTACCGCTGCCCGTGCATGCGGTAGAACGGCAGCAGCCGCACCGATCCGGTCGTGTACTCCAGGGGCGTGGTGGTCGGCGCGATCGTGGCCGGATTCAGGGTGGGCAGCGCCGACAGGTTCGTGGTGCCGTACGCACCGGCGAGCACGACGGGCCCGACGAGCACCGCCTGCGTGGTCGCACTGTCCGGTGTGGACTCCCGGCGCACGGCCATCGGCAGGCTGACGTCGACGACGTCACCGGATGTCCAGGTGCGGTTCAGCACCGCGAAGGCGCCCGCGGCGACGGTTTGCGCCGCGCCGTTGACCGCCACCTGCGCACCCGTTGCCCAGGACGGGATCCGGATTCTGAGATCGATCTGACCCGACCCCGTGATCGTGAACCGCGTCGACGCGGCCGACGGGTAGGTCGTGTCCTGCCGGACCGTGATGCCGCGCCCCGGCCAGGTGAGCACCGACGGGATGAACAGGTTGACGTACAACGTGTTTCCACCGTTGTGGAAGTAGATGCTCTCGCCGTACTTGGTGTTGCTCTCCATGCCGGTGCCGTGACAGCAGACGAAGCTGTTGTAGTCGTTGCTGTAGGTCTTGATGCCGCCGGCCCGCAACGGCACGTAGTAGCACTGGAAACCGTGCGTGGAACTCGGGTTCTGCGAGGCGAGGATGTGGTTGTAGAGCGTCCGCTCGTAGTAGTCGAGGTAGTCGACGCGGGTGGGGTCGGTGAAGAACAGCTGCCGGGTCAGCTTGAGCATGTTGTAGCTGTTGCAGCACTCGGCCGTGGTGTCGCTCAGCTCCGACGCGATCCGGCGCGGCGCCTTGAAGTACTCGCCGTTGGAGTTGCCGCCGATCACGTACGTGTGGTCGCGCGTCACGATGGTCCAGAAGTTGGACGCGATCGTGCGGTACCGGGTGGTGCCGGTGGCGTGGTACTCGCGGATCGCGCCGATCGCCTTCGGCACCTGCGTGTTGGCGTGGTAGTTGTTCAGCGCGTCGGTTCCGGCGGCGAGCGGGTCGAAGATCTCGGCGTGGTCGAAGTGCTGGGCGGCGGCGAGGTGGTTCGGGTCGCCGGTCACCTGGTACAGGTTCGTCAGCACCTCGTTCATGCCGCCGAACTCGGTGTCGAGCATGTTCTGCCGCTGGGTCAACGTGAGCCGGTCGTTGCGGAACCTGCTCCACGCCGCCATGCCGGTGAGCACCGTGAGCGCCTGTGCGTTTCCGGCCAGCAGGTGCATGTCGAGCAGCCCGGCCATGATCTTGTGGAGCGTGTAGTACGGCGCCCACACCGACTGCCGCGCCTCGACCCGGTCGATGAAGCTCTCCGGGAACGCGCTCAGGTACCCGGTGTTGAAGCCCGCCGTGCCGGCCCGGGCCTGGCACTGCGCCAGGACCGTGACGATCGCGTCCCCCTTGGTTCTGAACGACGCGTCGCCGGTGCTGGCGTAGGCCTGGGCCAGGGCGCTCAGCCAGTGGCCGGTGGAGTGCCCGCGCAGTTCGGTGGTCGGCGACTCCCAGCCACCGCACGGCGTCGCCGCCGACGACAGCCCGACGTTGACCCGGAACATGTGCAGCATCCGGTCGATGTCGAGGAAGCTGATGTAGGCGTGCGTGCGCGCCTGGTTCTCGGCGAACGGGCTACCGGTCAGCAGCCGGACGGCCGTCAGGGGAAAGGCATAGGCGGAGACGCCGATGTCGGCGCGTGCCGCGACAGCGGGCGCACCGGGAGTGGTGGCCGCGACGGAACCCGCCGCGACGGCGGCGCCGGTCCGGAGCAACGTGCGACGCGATACAGGCATGGTGAAACCCCTTCACGGATACCGGTGAAAGAGAAGGGCGCGGGGAGGGCGCCGGGCGCGCCCTCCCCGCACGACTCACGGCCCGTAGGCCTTGACCTCGAGCAGCCCGACGGAGCCGGCACCGCTCTGCAGCACCACGCGCAACCGCGTCGTGGAGACCTGGGTGTACGTCACCCGGTTGTACTGGTTCAACCCGATCGGGTACCCGGCGGCGGACACGTCCACATAGGACGATCCATTCCAGTACTGCAGCCGGTACGACGCCGGCACCCGCACGCCCCCGTTGTCGTCGAAGAAGTACACGTCGGCCGCGTTGAGCGTCTGCGCCGACGACCACGTCAGCTCGGCCCACTGCTCACCGGTGTTCGGCCAGGTGCCCCAGCGCCGGTTCACCGTGTCGTTCGACGACGGCGGGTCGATGCCGTCGTTCAGCGCCAGCACTGACTCCCACGACGAGGTGTAGGACGCCGACGGGGTCGCCGATCCCGCCTTGTTGACCGGTTGCGGATCCGGGTCGGGATCCGGGTCCGGGCCACCGCCGCGGCCGTACGCCTGCACCTCCGTCAACCCCGTCTTGAACCCGGACGCGTGCGTCACCTGCACCCGGATCCGTTGCGTGCTCACCGACGCGAACCGCACCAGGTTGTAGTTCGCCCGTGGCGAGCCGGGCGTCTTCACCTGCGATCCGGCGTTGACGAACGCGCTCCCGTTCCAGTACTGGATGTTGTAGGACGCCGGTTGCCGGTACCGGTTGGTCGCCCGGTCGTTGCGGAAGTACAGCCGCAGTTCGTCCACCGTGCGCGCCTGGCCGAAGTTCACCTCCAGCCAGTCGGTGGCGTTCGGCGACTGGTAGGTGCCCCAGATCGGTTCGTTGATCGGGTACCCGTCGACGGCGTTGGCGCCGGCCGTCCCGGACGCCGTGTACGAGGCGGTGGTGGTGACGCCGCGCGCGTAGTTCGGCAGCGTCGACGTGAGGTCGGTGCCCGCCTTCGCGAACATGTCGACCATGCGCGGGCTGTCCTGCACCACCTGGGTCGGCGCGCGCATCCCGGCGATCGCCGTGCTGAACGTCGTGGTGCCGCCGGCCGGCAGCGACACGGCGCCGGTGGCCGGGTTGTAGACCACGCGGGTCAGCCGGTCGACGGTGAACGCGCGGGTGCCGTTGACGTACACCGAGTAGCCCTGCGGCACGCCGCTGTAGCGCGTCACGCCGTCGGCCGGATCGTCCCAGACCACCGACAGGTCGGCGCCGCGGTACCGGATGTTGTTGGCCGCGAAGTGCGTCCACCCGATGTTGATCGGCGAGAGCTCGATCTGCGCGTCGTTGCGCGGACGCAGGCCCATCACGTCCTCGATGACTGTCCAGTTGCTGCTGCCGAGGATGTTGTGGTGGATCCAGGACCGGTACGTGATCGCGGATCCGTTCCAGTCGGCCCAGAACTCGTTGGCGTCGGGCCACTGCGTGTTCCCGCCGACGTACTGCGCCCAGGCGTTCCAGTACAGCAGCTTCTTGTAGTCGTCGTTCGTCATCCACTGGTTCGGGTAGTTGCGCAGCACGTTCGAGTAGAGGCGGAACTGCACCGTGGAGTTGATCGTCGAGAAGTTGTTGCTGCCGGGCTGGCCGGCCGCCGCGGCCGCCGCCTTGTCGACCTGGTTGGCCGTGTAGAACGGGAAGATCGGGTACTGGGCCGGGTCGGCGAACAGGCGCAGCGCCTGCTTGTACTGGTCGGTGTTCGGGATCGCGCCGACGGAGAACGGGTAGTAGTTGTTGATCTCCTTCCACGGCACGAACGCGTTCGTCGACACGTGGCGGTGCTCGAACAGTTGCCGCGACGGGTTCCAGAGGACGTTGACGATCGCGCTTCGCACCCGCTCGGCGATCTGACGCATCTCGGCGGCCTTGGCGGTGTTGCCGACCGCGTCGTACGCCTGTGCCGCGGCGAGCGCCCCGCTGTAGACGTAGGCCGACTCGGCGCGGTCGAGGTTGCCGGCCCGCCAGTGGAACGAGACGGCGTCGGCGTCGTTGCCCGTCAGCGCGCCCCAGTCGTACTCGATGAGCCCGTTGTTGTCGTGGTCGTAGAACGCCAGCTGGCCCTTCACGTCGCCCTCGGCGTACCGCGCGAGGTTGCCGGCGATCGCGGGCTGCCCGCCGTGGATCTGGTACGCCCGCCAGGCGGCCTCGGCGATGTACTGGGTGTAGCTGTTCGACCAGTTCTCCGGGTCACCCGGGTTGTCCATGAACCGCGCGCCCTTCGACACCTGGCCCACCGACACCCACGGCCCGTACGAGTACTCCGGGTTGCGCAGGTACTTGAGGTCGTCGATGTGCATCGGCTGCGTCAGCACGATCGCGTTGTTGTAGCCCAGCGCGCCCTCGACCGAGATCGGGAACTGGTAGTCCTGGCCGGGGATGTCGACGTCGAGGTAGTTGAAGCGCATCAACCACCAGCGGTAGTAGAGGTTCTTCTTGATGGCCGGTTCCGGCACGTCGAGGTAGGGCACGTTCTGCGCCCACCACCGGTTGTACTCGCGAACGTGGGTGCTGAACGCCGTCGACGCGGAGAAACCCTTGTAGGAGTTGTACTCCGTCAGCGAGTCGGGCAGTTCGTTGGCGACGAAGCCCATCACGACCTTGGTGGTGACGGTCGCGCCGGCCGTCACGGTGATCGACCGGTTGAGGCCGCCGCTCGTCACCGTGAACCCGTCCGCGGACAGCCGCGGGAAGAGGGTCGTCAGGTTGTTCTTGACGTTCACCTGGCCGGTGAGTTCGTTGCCGCTGCCGGAGGTGGCGTACGGCGACGTCACCCGCAACGACACCGTGGTCGAGGCGCTGCCGTTGTTCGTCACCGCGAGGTTCGCGACCGCGACGTTGTTGTGGGTGATGAACTTCGTCTGGTCGATGCGCACGGAACCGCTGGTGTGCACCGACTTCCAGTGGCTGGGCGCCTGCCACCGCTGGTTCACCTGCTCGGTGAACGTCCCCGGCGAGGCCGCGACGGTGAACGCGCTCTGGTTGTTGATGCTCTCCCAGTACGCCACCTGGCCGGCGAACCCGAGCGTGCCTGGCGTGTGGGTCTTCATGAACAGGCCGCGGCCGCGCGACATCAGCCAGGTTCCGGCGGGGTCGTTTCCGGGACGCGCGAGCAGGCGGTCCATCCAGTAGTCGGTGCCGCCGCTCTCCGCGTCGAAGATGGCCTGCATCGTGTTGCCGGTGCTGAAGCCGACGGGGGGTGCGGGTACGGACGGGCCGTTGAACGTCGGGAAGCCGATCGTCTGTGCGGCCTGTGCGGGGAGAGTGGGCACTGTGGACAGTGCCACGGCGAGGACGGTTGTCAGGGCGAATGCCAGGCGGCGGGATGGCATCGCGTCACCTCCGGTTCAGGGTGGGGTGGTGGGGAGCCACACCCGCATGGTGGTGGGGCCGCGGCGGGCCCAGCGGTGGTAGGGAATGAGGGGGACCACGCGTGGCGAACGCGGTCCGCTCTCGAACTCGGATCCGTAGGGCCACGGCCGGTCGGCCGATGGGATGAACCAGCCCTTCACCGCGCCGTCCTCGGGGGCGACCGAGGTGTCGACGGCGAGGCTGTCGAGGTCGGCGGACGGCGTCTCCAGGTCGACGGACTCCGCGCACATCACCAGCGGGCCCGCCTCCACGGCGACGCAGCCGCGCACGGCGTCGATGCGCGGGTCCGGGAACGTCCACCGTGGACGGACGGGGAGGTCGAGGCGGAGCGTCTCGCCGGGCGTGAACCGCCGGGCGACGCGCACCTGGCCGGGGTGAACGGGTCGGGTTGACCCGTTCTCGGTGAGCGTCGCGCCGGCGGCCCAGGCCGGTACGCGCAGCGTGAGCTCGCGTGCCGGAGAAGATGACCCAGCCGGGCCCGGGTCGGTGACCGTGATCGTCACCGAGCCTTCGTCCGGGTAGTAGGTGCGCATTTCCAGACCGAGACCACCGGCGGTGACGTCGAGGTCGGCGTACTGGTGCACCTGCGCGCCGGCGTCGTTCTCGGTCACCAGGTACGTCTCCAGGCTGGCGAGCAGCCGGCCGACGTTCGGCAGGCAGCAGGACACCTCGAACCAGGGCGCGCGCGGGCCGCCGCCGAAGCGCAGTTGCGGCCGGTCGGTCGGCACGATGACGGTGGGCGTGCGCTGGTGCAGCGTGTTGGCGTAGAAGAAGCTGCGACCGTCGTCGGCGACCGCGGTGGCGATCACGTTGAACAGCACCCGTTCCACGATGTCGCCGTAGCGCGTCTCGCCGGTGGCCAGCAGCAGCCGGTGCGCCAGCATCACGGTCGCGACGCCCGCGCACGTCTCCACGTAGGAGCGGTCGGCGGGCAGCACGAAGTCGTCGCCGAAGGACTCGTCGAGGTGCCGCGAGCCCATCCCGCCGGTGAGATAGGTGCGCCTGCTGAGCGTCCGATCGAATTGCCTTTGCACGGCGGAGAGCAACTCGCCGTCGCCGGTCTCGACCGCGACGTCGACCGCGCCCATGGCCAGATACAGCGCGCGGACGGCGTGCCCGCGGAACACCTCGGCCTTGCGCACCGGAACGTCGTCCTGGAAGTAGGCCCAGCCGAACTCGTGCTCGGGAAGGCTGCGGTGGCCGCGCCGCTCGACGAACCGGCGGGCCTGGTCGAGGTAGCGCTCCTCGCCGGTGACCCGGTACAGCTCGACGAGACCGGGCTCGATCTCGGGATGGCCGCAGACGCCCGGGTTCCCGCCGTCGGCGAATTCGGTGCAGATGTGGTCGGCGGCCCGCCGGGCCACGTCCACCAGTTCGGGGGACGCGCCGGTGCGCGCCGCCGCGGCCGCGGCCTGGAGCAGGTGACCGGCGCAGTAGAGCTCGTGGCCGAAGTTCAGGTCGTGGTAGCGGGGCGGCTGGCCGGGGCGGCCGTACGCGGTGGACAGGTAGCCGTCGGGCGCCTGCGCCGATCTCGCCAGCCCGGCCAGTTCGGCGATCTCGGCGGTGTGGTCGTTGCGAACCGAGTCCCAGCACAGCGCCTCCGTGAGCTTGTAGATCTCGGAGTCGGCGAACTCGCGGCCGCGGCGCTCCGTGGGGGACGCGGTGAAGTTGCCGGCCCAGCCCTCCCGGCGCATCCAGGCGAAGCAGTGCGCGAGCGTGTCGGTGCTGTTCACGGCCTGCCGGCGGCCCCAGAATCCGCCGGTGAGGCGGGCGGCGGTGAGCGGGACGGGCCGAAGGGTGCCACTGGTCGGAACGACCGGCCCGACGGAATCGATCATATGCACTCCTCCGAGCGTGAGTCCGACCTCCGGCTGCCGCCCTCCGGCTGCCGCCGAAACGACCGAAAACCTTTTCGGAATGTTCGCATCGATGTGCGTAAGTGTCAACGGCTCGCCGCGCGAGCGGCTGTCGGAATGGTTGATCGGAAACTGTGCATGCGCGGCTATGCTGGCCGAAACGTTTTCGGCCAGGGGCAGGCCGTGGTGCGGGTGGGGGCGCGGATGGCGCGGCAGTGGTCCGGTGTGACGTTGTCCGACGTCGCCAAGCGCGCCGGTGTCTCGGTGGCGACGGCGTCGAAGGCGCTCAACGCGCGCGACGAGGTGGCACCGGCCACCCGGCAGCGCGTCCTGCAGGCCGCCGACGAGCTGGCGTTCCAGCCCAACGTGCTGGCCCGGGGGCTGATCTCCGGCAACACCCGCACGATCGGGCTGCTCACCGACGAGCTGGCGGCCGCCCGGTTCACCATCCCGGTGCTGCTCGGCGCCGAGAACGCGCTGGGCAACGAGCAGATGAGCGTGCTGCTGTGCGACGCCCGCGGCGACGCGATCCGCCGCCGCCACTACATCCGCACCCTGCTCGCGCGGCAGGTCGACGGGTTCATCGTGGTCGGCGACCGCAACGACGTGCGGGCGTCGCTCACCCGCGACATCCCGGTGCCGGTCGTCTACGTGTACTGCGAGTCCGACGATCCGGACGACCTGTCGATCATCGCCGACGACGAGGGCGGCGCGCGGCTGGCCGCCGAGCACCTGGTGTCGCTGGGCCGCCGCCGGATCGCCCACATCACCGGTGACCCGGCCTACCGGGCCGCCCGCGACCGGGCGTCGGCGGCGCGCGCCGTGCTCGACGAGGCCGGGTTGGAGCCGGCCGGCGAGCCGCTGTTCGGCCAGTGGTCGCAGCGGTGGGGCCGGCACGCCGTGGGCGCCCTGCTCACCGCGCAACCCGACGTCGACGCGATCTTCTGCGGCAGCGACCAGGTCGCCTACGGCGTCCTCGAGGGCCTGCGCGACTTCGGGCGGGCCGTCCCCGACGACGTGGCCGTGGTCGGGTACGACAACTGGGAACTGCTCGCCACCGAGTCGCGCCCGCCGCTCACCACCGTCGACGTGAACCTGGAGCAGTTGGGCGCCGCTGCCGTGCGTCACCTCTTCGCCGCCCTCGACGGCCAGGCCGCGACCGGCGTCATCCGCCACCCGGGCCGCCTGATCGTCCGCGAGTCCACCGGCGTCGCCCTACCGCCCGGGCCGTATTCGTAAAGATCACTGAGCGCTAGGCTCGGCGCCATGGACGAGCCACTGCTGAGCCTGCGCAGCTTCATCGACGCGGTCGACTCCTTCGGCGAGCTGAAGCGGGTGCCGGGCGCCCACTGGGAACTGGAAATCGGTGCCATCGCGGAACTGAGTTACCGCGCCCGGAAGCCGCACGCGTTGCTGTTCACCGACATCGAGGGTTACCCCGGCGGCGGCCGGGTGCTCACCGGCAGCACGGGTTCGGCCCGCCGGCTCGGGCACACGCTGCGGCTCGGCGACGACCTCGACAACGCCGGCGTGGTCGCCGCGCTGCGCGGCAAGCCGTCGCAGTGGGCCGCCGGCGCGAAAAACTTCCCGATGCTGCCGGTCGACGACGCGCCGCTGCTGGCCAACGAGGTCACCGGCGAGAAGGTCGACCTGCTGTCGTTCCCCGTGCCGCGCTGGCACGGCAACGACGGCGGCCGGTTCATCGGCACCGGCTGCCTGGTGATCACCAGCGATCCCGACACCGGCGTGCACAACGGCGGCTGCTACCGCATGGAGGTGCAGGACGACGGGCGCAGCACCACGATCGCGGCCGTACCCGGCAAGCACGGTGCCCAGCACATCCAGAAGTGGTTCGACAAGCACGGCCGGGCCCCGGTGACCGTCTCGTTCGGGCACGATCCGCTGCTGCTGGCGCTCGGCGGCACCGAGGTGCCGGGCGGCGTCTCGGAACTGGAGTACGCCGGTGCCGTCCTCGGCGAGCGGGTGCCGGTGGTGATCGGCCCCGACACCGGGCTGCCGATCCCGGCCGGCAGCGAGATCGCCATCGAGGGCTGGCTGCGTCCGGACCTCAAGCGCGACGAGGGTCCGTTCGGCGAGTGGACCGGTTACTACTCCGGCAAGCGCCGTCCGTGCCTCACGATGGAGATCACCCGCCTCTACCACCGGGACGACCCGATCCTGCTCGGCGCGCCCCCCGGCCGCCCGCCGCACGACTACTCGTACATGCGCACCGTGATGAAGTCCGCGATGATCGAGGACGAGCTCGTGAGCTCCGGCGTGCAGGGGGTCCGCGGCGCGTGGGCGCACGAGGCGGGCGGCGGCCGGCTCTTCGTGGCGGTGTCGGTGGAGCAGAAGTACCCGGGCCACTCCCGTCAGGTCGGCTACCTCACGGCGCAGGGCCCGGCCGCCGCGTACATGAACCGGTACGTGGTGGTCGTCGACCACGACATCGACCCGTCGAACCTCGAAGAGGTCGTGTGGGCCATGTCGACCCGCAGCGACCCGGCCACCGACATCGAGGTGATGAAGCGCAGCTGGGCCAGCCGCCTCGACCCGATGCTCCCCGAGGACGCCCCGGCGACGTTCAACAGCCGCGCGGTGATCGACGCCTGCCGCCCGTTCGAACGCCTGAAGACCTTCCCCAAGGTCGCCGAAAGCCCCCCGGAGTACCTGGCCGAGATCCGCGCGAAGTGGGCCTCCGCCCTGGACTGAGCCTGCCCCCGGCGTGGATCTTGGACTCCCTGCGGTGCTGGAGGCCCTCAGGGAGTCCAAGATCCACGAACTGGGGTCACGTCACCGAGAGGGGGTTGTCGGAAGGACGGTAGCGATATATCGTTACTGCCATGAGAGATATCTTTGGAGACCCGCGTCAGCGGGATCCACGCGAAGGATGGGCGCGGTTCCCGCGTCGCCATCACCACCACGAGTTCCCCGAGCACCCGGCGCGACGTCTGCGCGAGGTGCACAGGGAAATGCGCCGTCACCGCGGTAGGGGCAGGGTGCCCCGCGGCGATGTCCGCGCCGCCGTGCTCCTGTTGCTCAACGACGGGCCGATGCACGGCTACCAGCTCATGCAGGCGATCGCCGACCGCACCCAGGGGCGCTGGCAGCCCAGCCCGGGCGCGATCTACCCGACGATCAGCCAGCTCGAGGACGAGGGCCTGCTGACGCTGCTGGCCAGCGCCGGACGCAAGCTCGCGACGCTCACCGACGCCGGTCGCGAGTACGTCGCCGACAACTCCAGCAGCTGGGCCGACCCGTTCGCCCCGTTCACCGGGGAGGAGCAGACGGTCGACCTGCGCGAGGGGCTGGAGCAGTTGCACGCGGCCGCGCGTCAGGTGGCCCGCACCGGAACGGCCGCGCAGGTCGAGGCGGCCGGCAAGGTGCTCGCCGACGCCCGGCGGGCGCTGTACCTGCTGCTCGCCGGCGAAGCCAGCGAAACCGCCGGCGAACCCGCCGAGCCCGAACAGGAGACGAACAGGGACGAGACCGCCGGCTGATCACGGCCGGCGGCCCCGCCCCCGACTCAACCCCGGTGCGACCCGACCGGCTCGGGCTTCGCCAGGCTCGTCGGCGCCGGCCGCTCCAGTGCCGCGCCCTCCACGTCGAGCACCGGCAGCCACCGCAACCACGACGGCAGCCACCACGCGGCCCGGCCGAGCAGGCTCAACGCCGCCGGCACCGCGATCATCCGGACCACCACGGCGTCGAACAGGATGCCGACGGCCAGCGCGAACGCGATCGGCTTGATCGTGGCGTTGCCGTCCGGAACGAAGCCCGCGAACACCGCGAACATGATCGTCGCCGCGGCCAGCACGACCGGCGCGGCCTGCCGGAAGCCGGTGACGACGGCGTCGCGCGGAGACGCGCCGTGCGCGTGCGCCTCGTGCATCCGGGATACCAGGAACACCTGGTAGTCCATCGCGAGGCCGAACAGGATGCCGATCACGATGATCGGGGCCAGGCTCAGCAGCGGTCCGGTCGTCTCCGCGTTGACCACGGCCGTGAGCCAGCCCCACTGGAACACCGCCGTGGTCGCGCCGAGCGCCGCGCCGATGGTCAGCAGGAAGCCGAGCACACCGGTCACCGGCACCAGGATCGAGCGGAACACCAGCACCAGCAGGACCAGTGCCAGCCCGACCACCAGCACCAGGTAGCGGGGGAGGGCCCGGTCGAGGGTCTGCGCGACGTCGACGCTGACGGCGGTCTGGCCGGTCACGTAGACGCCGTCGGCGTCCTCGAACGTGTCGCGCAGCGCGTGCACGAGGTTCACGGTCTCCTCGCTGTCGGGCCCCGATTTCGGGATCACCGTGACCAGCGCGGCGGTGTCGTCGGCGTTCGGCCGCGGCGGCGACACCACCGCGACGTCGGCCAGGCCACGCGCCTGGTCCGCGACGGTCGCGGCCCGTCCGGCGGCGTCGGCGCCATCGACCAAGATCAATAGTGGACCCGCGAAGCCCGGCCCGAAGTTCGCCGAGATGATCTCCTCGGCGCGGGCCTGGGTGCTGCCCTCGGGTGTCGGCTGGATCAGCGAGGTGCGCATGTCGAGCACCGGGATCGCGACGACGGCCAGCGCCACCACCGCCACCAGCAGGCTCGCCCAGCGCCAGTGCGTCACCACGCCGGCCCAGCGCCGGTAGATCTTCCGCTGGGTGTCCTCCTCGGTGAACGCCGTCGGGTCCTTGCGCATGCGGCGCGGCAGCGCGCGCGTCCCGATGAAGGCCAGTACCGACGGGACCAGCGTGACCGCGACCAGCACCGCGACCACGATGGTGGCCGCCGCCGCCATACCCATCTCGGCCAGGAACGGGATGCCGGCGATGGCGAGCCCGGCCAGCGCGATCACCACGGTCAACCCGGCGGTGACCACCGCGGACCCGGCCGTGCCGACCGCCATCGCGGCCGCCTCCTCCCGGGGCCGCCCACGCAGCAGCTCGTGCCGGTACCGCGTGACGATGAACAGCGTGTAGTCGATGCCGACGGCGAGCCCGAGCATGATCGCGAGGATCGGCGTGGTCGACTGCAGGTCGACGAACCCGGTGAGCGTGGTGATGCCGAGCGCGCCGATCGCGACGCCGGCGAGCGCGGTGAGCAGGTTCATGCCGGCGGCCACGAGGCTGCCGTACGTGACGGCCAGCACCAGCAGCGCCACCACCACGCCGATCGCCTCGGCCGGGCCGCCGATGTCGGCGCCGCTCTCCTGCGACGCCTCGCCGGTCACCTCGACGGTGAGGCCGTCGGCGGACGCCGCCGCCAGCAGCGCGTCGCGCTCCTCGGGCGTGATGTCGGGCGGCTGCACCGCGTACGTCACCGTGCTGAACGCGGCCCGCTGGTCCTGCGACACCGTGGGCGCGGCCGGGTCGAGCGGGTTCGACGCGTCGGTGACGCCGGGCAGCGACTTCAGCTTCTCCACGAGCTGCGCGACCCGGGCGGCGCGGTCCGGGTCGGTGACCTTCGTGCCCTCGGGCGCGAGCATCACCACGCGGGCGGTGGCGCCGCTGCTGCCCGCGCCGAAGCGCTCGTCGATGAGGTCGAGCGCCGTCGTCGACTCCTGGCCCGGGATGCTGAAGCTGTTGACGGTCTTGCCGGACAGGGCGTACGCGCCCACGCCGAGCCCGACCAGCGCCAGCAGCCAGATCGCCAGCACGATCGCCCGGTGCCGGAACGACGCCCGGCCGAGGCGGTAGAGAACGGTTGCCACTTCAGGGTCTCCTTGCGGTTGTCAGCCCTTGCGGGCTGACGGGATCTGCGCGTGCTGCGCGTGGCCGAGGGTGTCGTAGGCCGCGGCGATCAGGTGGTCGCGCACGTCCTCGGGGGGCGCGTCGCGCAGCGCGATGCCGGCGACGGCCAGCGCGCCGAGCGCGCCCACCACGCGGACCCGCCGGGGCAGCGCGGCCGGTGACGGCGGTTCGGGGGTCAGCGGCCCGTCGCCGAACGCGCCGATCACCGATTCGCCGATGTCGAGCAGCAGCGGGGTGTCCTCGACCCGGTCGATCGTGCTGAACACGCTGAGCAGGAGCGCCACGACGCCGGGGCGGCGCAGGGTGAGGTCGACCAGGGCGGTGAGCACCGCCCGGTCCCGGTCGGGCCCGACCGGCAGCGCGGCGACGTCGTCGGCGATCTGCCGGCACAGGCCGACGCAGTGCTCGACCACGGCCGCCCAGATGGCCTCCTTGCTGGGGAAACGGTGCAGCAGGCCGGTCTTCGAGTAGCCGGCCGCGTCGGCGATGCTCTGCACCGACGTCTCCTTGAACCCGTGCCGGGCGAAGAGGGTCGACGCCTGCTCGACGATCTCGTCGTCGATCTGCTGTTTCGTGGGCCGGGGCACCGGACCATCTTAGTCCGCTGCGGACCACCTCGGTCCAATGCGGACCATCGTGGTCCTCGTCACGCCGGGTCGAACCGGACGAACGCGCGCAGCGTTCCGGCACCGAGATCGCGGGTCTCCGCGTAACCGAGGCTCTCGTAGAAGGCGCGCTGGCCGGGGTCGTCGTCGGTGAGCAGCACCTTCTGGCGGACGCCCGCGTACCGGTCCAGCACGGCGGTGGCCAGGGCGCGGCCGACCCCGGTGCGGTGCTCGTCGGGCCGCACCAGGATGTCCTGGAGGTAGCAGATCGTCGCGCCGTCGGAGACCGCCCGCGCCAGCCCGACGAGCCGGCCGCCCCGGCGCGCCGTCACCACGAACGAGGACCCGGCGACGGCGGCGCGGAGCACGTCGGGTTCCGCGGTGTACGCCGTCCAGCCGACCGATCCGTAGAGGTCGAGCAGCTCGTCGAGCGGCACGTCGGTGGTCTGTTCCACGGTCAACTCATTCATCAGACGGGCTCCGCGCGGGGTGGGACGGGTGAGCGGGCGGCGGTGGCGTCGGTCACCGGGACGGCGCCCTCCGTGAAGCGGTCCAGGGCGGCGCCGTGCACCACGCGGGCCGGGAACACGTCGCGGGCGGCCGACACCCCGAGGTCCACCGCGGGCAGGTCGGCACCGGCGAGCAGCACCACGTTGCCGAAGCGCCGTCCGCGCAGCACCGCCGGTTCGGCGATCAGGAGTACGTCGGGGAACGCGGTGCGCAGCGTCGCCACCTGGTCGCGCACGTACGTGAGCTGCCCGCCGTCGGACAGGTTGGTGGCGTACCAGCCGCCGGGGCGCAGCACCCGCGCGAACGCCGCCGCGGCCGTCACCGGGCTCAGGCTGGCCGGGACGCTGGCGCCGTCGTACACGTCGGCGACCAGCAGGTCGAAGGCGGCCGCGGGCAGGTCGTCGAGGGCGGCGCGGGCGTCGGCGGTGTGTACCCGGATGTCGGCGCCGGCCGGCAGCGGCAGCACCCGGCGGACCAGGCCGGTGAGCGTCGCGTCCCGTTCGATCACGAGCTGGGCCGAGCCGGGCCGCGTCGCGGCGACGTAGCGCGGCAGGGTGAACGCGCCGCCACCGAGATGAAGGGCGTCGATGGGACGCCCGCGGGGCGCGACGACGTCGACGACGTCGCCCAGCCGCCGCATGTACTCGAACTCCAGCCGCGTGGGGTCGGCGGTGTCCACATGGGACTGTTGCGTGCCGTCGATGAACAAAGTCCACCCGGTGGGGTCGTCGACGTCGGGAACCAGCGCGGCGAGGCCGAACTCCACCCGCTCCGCGTGCCCGACCGGTTCGAGCGGCGGGTCGGCGCGGTTCTCGATCACCGCCCGGCCAGCTCGACGGCCGCGGCGACCATCGCGGCGGTCGCGGCGTCGTCGCGCATCCACAGCGGGACGGCGCGCACGGGCACCCCGTCGACCACGGTGCCCGCGTCGACGGTGTCGACCAGCCAGCCGTCCAGCAGTCCCCCCGACGACCGGGCGCCGTACAGGCCGCCGACGCCGGCGGCGCTGCACTCGACGCCCACCGCGCGCAGGCAGCGGTCGGCCATGCCGAGCACGGGCGCGTCGCCGATGATCCCGGACACGCCGATCACCGGCGCCGGCGATTTCACGATCGCGTCGCGCACGCCCGGCACCGCCAGGATCGGCCCGATGCTCACCACCGGGTTGCTCGGCCCGATCAGCACCAGGTCGGCGCCGGCTATCGCCGCCAGCACGCCGGACGCGGCGGTCGCGGTGGCGGCGCCGTCGAACTCGAAGCGGACGACGCCGGGCGCGCCCCGGTGCCGCACCCACCACTCCTGGAAGTGCATCGTGCCGTCGTTCTCCGTGACGACGTGCGTCTCGAAGTGGTCGTCGCTCGCCGGGAGCAGCTCGACGCCGAGGTCCCAGCGGCGGCACAGCTCGGCGGTTGCCTCCGACAGCGTGCGGCCGGCGGCCAGCATCCCGGTGCGGACGAGGTGCGTGGCCAGGTCGCGGTCGCCCAACCCGAACCAGCTCTGCGGGCTGCCGTAGGCGGCGAGCTCCTCCTTGACCACCCAGGTCTCGCCGGCCCGGCCCCAGCCGCGCTGGCGGTCGTTGCCGCCGCCGAGCGTGTACATCACCGTGTCGAGGTCGGGGCAGATCGTCAACCCGTGCATGGTGACGTTGTCACCCACATTGACGACCGCGGTGACCGACCCGCCCGGCCCGGCCCAGGCCTTGACGCCGGACAGGAAACGGGCACCGCCGACACCCCCGGCCAGCACGACAATCCGCATGCGGACCATCCTCGCGGATGTCGCGACCGGCGATCGTCGAAGGGGTGCCGATGGGCGTGACGATCCTCCACCGGTGATGAAGACGGAGCGGAATGTAACCGCTGAATATCAGTGTGGCGATACCCGCAACCGGGGATGGATCCTTGAGCGTCAAGCGGGTACATGTGGATACAACGTGACGAGCCGCCCATGCCCCGGGCACTCGTCACCGGCACGACAAAGGCGGTGGCTCGGGGATGCGTAGACGAAGCCGCAGGCGTCGTGACCGGAACGTGTTCGTGAATCTCATCGCGCTGGTGCTGTGCAGTGCGCTCGCCGGTGTCATCGTGGCCGCCCTGGTGTTCCCGGTGGTGGCGATGGGCGGCCTCACCGCGCGCAGCGCCACCGACGCGTTCGAGGAGCTGCCCACCGACATCAACGTCCTGCCGTCGCCGCAGGTCAGCTACGCGTACGCCAGCGACGGGAAGACGTTGCTGGCCCGCTTCTACGACGAGAACCGGCAGGACGTGCCGATCACCGCCGTGGCACCGGTGATGCGGCAGGCGGTGGTGGCGGCCGAGGACGCCCGGTTCTACCAGCACAACGGCGTCGACCTGAAGGGCATCGCGCGCGCGTTCGTCAACAACCAGCGGGGCGGCGACACGCAGGGCGCGTCGACGTTGACGATGCAGCTGGTGCGGCAGATCTTCTCGTACTCGGCGAAGACCCCGAAGGAGGTCATCGCCGCGACCGAGGACACGCCCGAGCGCAAGCTCGCCGAGATCAAGCGGGCGCTGGCCCTGGAGAAGACGCTCACCAAGGAGCAGATCCTCGAGCGGTACATGAACATCGCCGCGTTCGGCAACGGCGCGTACGGCGTCTACGCCGCGAGCCTGGTCTACTTCGGCAAGGCGCCCGCCGACCTGACGCTCGGCGAGGCGGCGCTGCTGGCCGGCCTGCCGAAGGCGCCGGGTTCCTACAACCTCGCCAACCCGAAGGGGCTCACCGCGGCGCTGGCCCGCCGCGACAACTACGTGCTGCCGCAGATGGTCGAGCTCGGCTACATCACGCAGGCCCAGGCCGACGAGGTCGTCGCGGCCGGCGCGCCGAAGATCGTCGGGCAGCGCACGCCCGAGGGCTGCACCGAGGTCCAACCGCCGCAGTTGAACGGCGGGTTCTTCTGCGACTACCTCAAGCGCTGGTGGGAGCAACAGGCGGCGTTCGGCGCCGACACCTACGAGCGGCTGAACAAGCTGCACTCGGCCGGCTACCGCATCGTCACCACGCTCGACCTGCAGGCCCAGAACGCCGCGATGGCCAACATCCGCAAGGTGATGGACAAGAAGAAGGACCAGCACCAGGCGATGATGCTCGCCGCGGTGGAGCCGAACACGGGACGCGTGCGCTCGCTGGCCGTCAACCGCGTGTTCAGCAACGACCAGCGCGGCAACGGGCTGAACACCAACCCCGACAAGCGGGGGATGAAGGGCAACTACCCCAACACGACCGTGCCGCTGCTCAGCGCCGGCGGCGAGGTGCAGGGATACCAGGTCGGGTCGGCGATGAAGATCTTCACGGTGGTCGCGGCGCTCGAACAGGGCCTGCCGCTGTCGACCGAGATCGACACCGTCTCGCCGTACCACTCGAAGTACCCGGTCGACCGGAACAGCCCGGCGAAGTGCCCGGAGGGGCCCTACTACTGCCCGGAGAACTCCGGCGGGAAGCCGATGGGCAAGCGCGACATGTGGACCGGGCTCGGCTCGTCGGTGAACACCTACTTCGTGCCGTTGCAGGAGCGCATCGGCGCGGAGCACGTCGTCGAGGTCGCGCAGCGCATGGGGCTGCAGTTCCACAACGACGAGGACCGCAAGCTGGCGGCGCGCCCGCACCAGTGGGGCGCGTTCACGCTGGGCGTCACCGACCAGACGCCGCTGGAGATGGCCAACGCGTTCGCGACGCTCGCCGCCGACGGCAAGTACTGCAAGCCGATACCGGTGCAGGAGATCAAGGACGACAAGGGCAAGCCGATCCCCGGCGCCGAGACCGACTGCAAGCAGGTGATCCGGCCCGACGTGGCCCGCGCCGCGATCGACGCCGCCCGCTGCCCGGTGGGTGACAGCTCGCAGTTCGGCAAGTGCGGCGGCACCGGCACCGCCCCCGACAGCCGGGGGATCATCGGCTACCCCATCTTCGGAAAGACCGGCACCACCGACGACGAGCGGTCCGCGACGCTGGTGATCTCGACCCGGCAGCTGACGTTCGCCGGCTTCTACACCGACCCCGACTGGCCCCGCACCCACGAACGGTTCAAGCACCCCGCCCCCGGCGGCGTGAACCCGGTGGTCCAGGGCGCCCTGCGCGACGCCATGAAGGGCAAGCCGGCGCAGGGCTTCCCGCGCCCCAGCAACCGGATCGCGCTCGGCACGTAGAAATCCGTCCCGCGCGCGCAGCGGATCGGCCCCGTTTTCCATCTGTACAGGTGAGATCACGGATGACCGGGGGAACGGATGGGGTTCGAGGAGTTCGCGGCGGCGCGGTTGCCGGCGCTGCTGCGGTTCGCGTTCCTCCTGTCCGGCGACCGCGAACTCGCCCGCGACCTCGTCCAGGAGACCCTGACCAGGGCCCTCGTCCGCTGGTCCCGGATCGAGGCCGCCGACCAGCCGTACGCCTACGTACGGACCATGCTCACCAACGAGTTCCTGGCCTTCCGCCGCCGCAAGCGGCTGCCCACCGTGCCGCTCACCGACGAGCTCGCGCCGTCGCCACCCGGGGACGAGCGCGACCCCGAGCTCTGGCAGCAGCTCGCCGGCCTGCCGAAGCAGCAGCGGGCGGTGCTCGTCCTGCGCTACTACGAGGGCCTGTCCGACGCCGAGATCTCGGAGGTCCTGCGCTGCCGCCCGGGCACCGTGCGCGCCTACGCCGCCCGGGCGTTCGCCACCCTCCGGGTGGAGCTGACCCAACCCAGCCACAGCGAGGGAGGCACGCGATGAGAAGCGTCGACGACATCCGGCGGGTCCTCCTCGATCACGAGTCTTTCGCCCCCGACGGCACCGGCCTGGTCGAGGCGGCGCGGGCGGGCGCGGTCCGGGTCCGGCGGCGCCGCCGCCTCACGGTCGCGGCCGCGGTGGTGGTCGCCCTGGTCGTTCCGGTCGCCGTTGTCGCGGCTCTGCGGGGGACGGGCACCGCGCAGTCCGCCGTGACCCCGGCGTCGCCGCCCTACCGGAGCACGCTCCAGGTGAGTGTCGGCGTGGACCCGAACAGCGGCTACTCCGTGCTCAAGTACTGGGTCAACCGCGACCGTCAGCAGTTCACGCTCCGTCCACGCGTCGGGATCCGCGACGCGACCGTGCTCGTCCACAACCCGGCGACGTTCGACTCGGCCCCGGTCCGGCGCGGTCAACCGGTGACGGTGGCCGGCCACGCCGCCCGGTACGTCCCCGATCTCGACCTGGGCACCACCGCGTGCTGGGCGTCGACGCCGGGCGGGGTGAACACCGATCCGGCCCGGAAAGGGCGGGAGGGCACGTGCTCGGTCCGGAACGAGACCGGGGGACCGGTGCGGATGCCGGCGATCGGCTGGGTCGAGCCGTCCGGTGCCTGGGTGGTGGTGTTCGTCTCGGAGACGGCCGGCTGGTTCGAACTGCTCGCCGCCGCGTCCGCCGTCCGGGTGTCTCCGCCGCGCGGTCTCCGCCTGCCCTACCATCTGGGCCATCTCCCGGCGGGGCTGTCCGGCGTGTACGTCGCCGCGATCGACTCCGGGCCGTGGATGCCCGACTCGACGCTCGCTCTCGACCCGGATCCGGCGATCCCGGTCGCCGGGGAGGACAACGCGACCGGGTGGATACCCGCCGTCGATACCGCGCTGACGATCCGCGCGATCGTGCGCCAGCCGTACGTCGACGAGAAGGCCGCCCAACTGGTCGGGCCGACGAAGATCGCCGGGCTCGACACCTACTTCACCGACCGGAACGTCGGGGAGTGGCGGCTGCGGTTCGGCTCGTCGGTTCTCGTGGTGGTCAGCGGCGGGTGCCAGTACCACTTCACCGTCCGTGACAAGGACCTGATCCCGTACGCCGAACTGGCGCGGATGGTCGAGAACGCCACGTTCGCGGACTGCGCCGACCCCGCGACGTGGACGACCCCGCTGACCTGAGGTGGACCCGGTGACAGTGACGGCGCCGGCCCCCGCCGTCATCACGGCCGCACCCGTCGCCCATGCCTGGCGGCGGGCGCTCGCGGCGGCGGGCCTGGTGTGGCTGGCCGGCCACGTCGGGTACCTCGCCGTCACGATGGTGTCGCGGATGGCCGACCCGGGCTGGATCGGGCTGCGGTCGGCGCTGGGCACCTGGCAGCAGTCCGACACCCACTGGTACCTGATCATCGCCGCCGAGGGCTACGGGCCGGGCGACGGAAACGGCTGGTCTGTCGCCGAAAGAGGCGACGAGCGCGTCACGGCGTTCTTCCCGCTGTACCCGATGCTGATCCGGGTCGCCGACCCGGTGCTGCCCGGCGGCGCGCTGGTCGCCGCGCTCGCCGTGTCGAACGCGGCGCTGTTCGGGGCGCTGGCCGTGCTGCACCGGCTGGTCGAGCACGAGTTCGACGAGCCGACCGCCCGCCGGGCGATCTGGTACCTGATGCTGTTCCCCACCGCGTTCTTCCTGGTCGCCGGCTACCCGACCAGCCTGTTCCTGCTGCTGGTCGCCGGCGCCGTCTACGCCGTGCGGCGGGAGCACTGGTGGACGGCCGGCCTGCTCGGCGGGTTCGCCACCGCCACCCGGCAGTCGGCGCTCCTGCTGGTGGCCGTCTTCGGGTACGAGTACCTGCGCCGCCACGGCCGGCACGTCCGGTGGGACGCCGCGGCGGTGCTCCTCGTGCCGACCGGCCTGCTCGCGTACATGGCCCACCTCGCCCACGTCCGCGGCGACCCGCTGGCGTTCCTGACCGCCCAGAACTCGTGGCTGCGCACCGCCGCACCGCCGTGGGACGGGCCGTACCGGGCGGTGCTCGCGTTCCGACGGCTGCCGCTGGTGACCAACCAGAACAACACCCTCGAACTCCTGACCGTGCTGCTGCTGGTCACGTTGCTGGGGCTCAGCCTGGCCGGCCCGTGGCGGCTGCGCCGCGACCAGTGGGTGCTGCCGCTGTTCGGCGCCGCCCTGCTGCTGTTCTACCTCTGCTACCCGACCACGAAGCCGTTCCAGCCGCTGATGTCGATCAGCCGGTTCGCGCTGGAGGTGTTCCCCGCGTTCGCCCTCCTCGCCCGGCTGGGCCGGTCCGCCGCCGTCGACCGGACCTGGACCTTCCTGGCGCTGGAGGTGCAGGCGGTGCTGCTCGTCCACTTCCTCCACGGCGGCTGGGTCGCCTAGGGCTACTCGTACGCGATCGCGCGGAGCACGTCGGTGCGCGCGGCCCGCACCGCCGGCAGCACCGCCGCGAGCACGCCGATCACCGCGCCGGCCACCAGGTAGGCGCCGAGGTACCCCCACGGCAGGGCGATCCGGTCGACGCCCTCGCCGGCCAGGGCACGGGCCACCGCCGCACCCAGCCCGACGCCCACCGCGAGCCCGAGCACCGCACCGAACAGCGAGACGACCACCGCCTCGACCGTGATCATCCGGACCGCCTGCCGCCGGTCGAGGCCCACGGCCCGGAGCAGCCCCAGTTCCCGGGTGCGCTCCAGCACCGACAGGACCAGTGTGTTGACGACCCCGAGCGCCGCGATCAGCATCGCCAGCCCGAGCAGCACGTGCAGCAGCCCGATCACCGTCCGGAAGATGCCGAAGACGTTGTACAGGAACCCCTCGACGTCGGTGACGACGATCTCCGGTTCGTCGGCGAGCAGCCCGGCGATCCGGCCGCGCACCTCGGACTCCGACGCGCCCGGCGCCAGCCGCACCAGCCCGCGGTTCGGCTGCCGGTAGCCGAGCTCGGGCACGATCGACATCGGGAGGATCCAGCCGCCGGCCCAGTCGTTGCCGGCGAAGACGCCCGACACGGTCATCGTGCGGGTGCGTCCGCTGGTGAACGTGAACGTCACCGGCGAGCCGAGCGCGACACCGTGGTTCGCGGCGGTCGCGGCGTCGACGATCACCTGGTCGGCGCCGATCGCGTCGATCGTGCCCGCCCGCGGCGTCACCCGGGTCATGCCGCGCCAGGCGGCCAGGTCGTCGATCGCGAGGAACGCGCCCCGGTCGCCGTCGACGAGCCCGTAGTCGGAGTACTCGCCCGTCACCGCCGCCACGCCGGGCAACGCCCGGACCCGGTCGAGCACCGCCGGGTCGAAGCTGACCGGCCGGGTTGTGCTGGCGACGCTGCACAGCACCAGGTCGGCCTTCATCATCGCGAGGCCGTCGGCCGTCAGGCTCACCGTCGCCGAGGTCAGCACCACGTTCACGCCAGTCACCAGCGCGACCCCGATCATCAGCGCCGACGCGGTGACCGCCGTGCGGCGCGGGTTGCGGCGCGCGTTGAGCCGGCCCAGCCGCCCCGGCACCGACCAGGCGAACAGCCGCCCGATCAGCCCCACCGCCGGCCGTGCCACCACCGGCGTGAGCAGCGCCGCGCCGACGAAGCTGACCAGCACGCCGCCGAACACGAGCCCCTGCGGGATCTCGTCGCCGCCCGCCGCGAACGCGCCGATCAGCATGGCGGCGCCGGCGGCGGCGACCACGCCGCCGGCGATGGTCATGCCGGTGATCGGCCGGTCGGCCGCCGCGGTCTCCTGCAGCGCCGCGATCGGTGGAATCCGGGACGCGCGCAGCGCCGGCATCAGCGCGGCGCCGATCGTCACCAGCAGGCCGACGACGAACGACGCGACGAGCGGGCCCACCGGAACGGTCGCGCCACCAAGGCCGGCACCGGGCCCGGCACCGAGACCGAGGTCGGCCACGCCGGTGCCGCCGGCGATCCGGGGCAGCAGCACGCCCGTGCCGGCGCCGAGCACCACGCCGAGCGCCGACGCGGTGACCCCGACCAGCGTCGCCTCCAGCAGCACCGAGCCGATCACCTGGCGGCGCGCGGCGCCCAGCGCCCGCAGCAGGGCCAGTTCCCGGGTCCGCTGGGCCACCAGGATCGAGAACGTGTTGAGGATCAGGAACGCGCCGACGAACAGCGCGATCCCGGCGACGAACAGCAGGATCTGGCTCAGCACGCCCACCTCGTCCTGCGCCGACGCCGACTGCGCCGCGCGCAGGTCTTCACCGAGTTGCACCTCGTAGGCGTCGCCCAGCGCGGCCCGTACCCGGTCGCGGAGCGCCGCCGGGGTGACGCCCGGTGCCGCCCGCACGTCGACGGCCGAGTAGACGCCGGGCCGGCCCAGCATCAGCTCCGCCGCGACCGACTCGTGGAACGCGATCTCGTGGGCACCGCCGAGGCTGTCCCGGCCGCCCGTGTAGCCGAAGATCCCCACCACCGTGAACGAGCGCTTGGGACGCTGGGTGAGCACGCTCACGGCGTCACCTGTTCTGATCTTCGCGATCCGGGCGAGCGTCGCGTCGACGGCGATCTCGTCGGGGCGCTCCGGGCCGCGGCCGGCGCGCAACCGCCATCCGCCGCGTTCGCGTGTTCGATTCGTGCCGAGGCGCGGGCGGCCGAGGCTGGTGGTGACCACCCTGCCGCCGGGTCCGATCAGCCGGGCGCCGTCCTCGCTGACCACGCCGGTCGCCGCCGCGACCCCGTCGACCGCGGCGATCCGCGCGACGAGGTCGGCCGGCACGGGCGTGGTCAGGACGTCCTCGCCGGGGCTCAGCACCTGCTTCGCGACCACCCGCACCTCGGTGCCCTCGTACAGGCTCGTGTAGATGCCGTCGAAGGAGCGGTTCAGCGTGTCGGTGAGCACGAACGCGGCCGACACGAACATCACGCCGAGCACCACGGCCAGGCCGGAGGCGAACAGGCGCAGCTTGCGGGCGCGCAGACCGGTGAGCGTGGTCCGGACCATCGTCATGGACGTAGGAAACCGGCCGGCCGGGGCGGCGGCATTGGCCCGAGGGGGAGTTCGGGGGTATATCCAGCACTACTTTTTCGCGGGCGCCGCACCGGTAGCGTTGACCGACATGGCGGTCCGCACCGCGCTCGACGCGCTCACCCTGCGGCCGACCCGGTTGGTGCGCGGGTGGTGGCCCTGGCGGTCGTTGCTGTACCTGGTCACCGGTGCCCTCTTCGCCGGCCCGGTGATGCTGCTGCTGTTCGGGTACACCTTCGACGGGCCGCTGCCCGCCGTGGGCATGGTCGCGCTGGCGGCGACGCCCGTGTTCGGCGTCTTGGTGGCCAAGGTGGAACGGTGGCGGCTGCGACTGGTCGACAACGCCCCGCTGCCCGATCCGCACCTGGCGCTCGACCGGCCGGGCCTGCGTCGATGGCTCCGGGTCCGGTTGCGTGAGCAGGCCACCTGGCGGGAGGTCGGGCACGCGGCGCTCACCGTGGTCGTTCTCGGCTGGCTCGACTTCATCCTGGTGCTCTGCCTGGTGTTCTTCCCGGTGGTGTTCCTGTGGACGCCGATGGCCGAACCGTGGCAGGGCGACGTCCCGACGGCCACCACCATGCTGCTCGGGATCGCGCTCGCGGTGGCCGCGCCGTTCGTGGTCACCGCGTGGGCCGGCGCCCGGGGCGCGATGGCCCGCGCGATCCTCGCCCCGCGCGAGTCCGACCGGCTGGGGGAGCGGCTGATCGAGGTCACCCGGTCGCGGGCCCGGCTGGTCGACGCGTTCGAGGTCGAGCGCCGGCGCATCGAGCGCGATCTCCACGACGGCGCGCAGCAGCGGCTCGTGGCGCTCAACGTGCACCTCGGCCTGGCCCGGCTGGAGACGCCGCTCGACTCCGCGGCCGCCGAGCCGCTGGCCCGGGCGCACGACCTGGCCAAGCAGGCGCTCACCGAGCTGCGCGAGCTGATCCGCGGCGTGCACCCGAAGGTGCTCACCGACCGGGGGCTGGTCGCCGCGGTGCACGACGTGGCCGGGCGGTCGCCGGTGCCCGTCGACGTCTCGCTGGCCCTCTCCGGGCGGCTGCCGTCGGCGGTCGAGGTCACCGCGTACTTCGTGGTGGTGGAGGCGTTGACGAACGTCGCCCGGCACGCCGGCGCGTCCCGGGCGTCGGTGACGGCGTCGGTGGTCGACGGGCGCCTGGTGCTGCGGGTCCGCGACGACGGCGCCGGCGGTGCCGACCCGGCCCGGGGCAGCGGCCTCGCCGGGCTCGCCGACCGGGTGGCCGCGGTCGGCGGGACGGTCGCGCTGTCCAGCCCGCCGGGCGGGCCGACGGTGGTGCAGGTCTCCTTCGAGATGGCACCCGACCTTGTCCGGTAGGCGGGTGATCGTCGCAGAGGACGCGCTGCTGACCCGCGAGGGCATCACCGGCGTCGTCACGCGGTTCGGGCACGAGGTGGTGGCCGCGGTCGGTGACGCCGACGCGCTCCTCGTGGCCGTCCGCGCGCACCGGCCCGACATCGTGGTCACCGACGTGCGGATGCCGCCGTCGTTCACCGACGAGGGCCTCCAGGCCGCGTTGCGGCTCCGGCGCGGCGACCCGGACCTGCCGATCCTCGTGGTGAGCCAGTACGTGGAGCAGACCTACGCGGCGGAGCTGCTGGAGTCGGCGCGGCCGGGCACCGCCGGGATCGGCTATCTGCTCAAGGACCGCATCGGCGACATCGTGGAGTTCGTCGAGGCGTTCGACCGGGTCGCCGACGGGTACACCGTGGTCGACCCGGAGGTGGTGCGGCAGCTGCTGAGCCGGCGCCGGGACCCGTTGACCCGCCTCTCGCCCCGGGAACGGGAGGTGCTGGGGCTGATGGCGGAGGGCCGGTCGAACGCCGCGATCGCCCGCACCCTGTTCGTCACCGAGGCCGCGGTCGCCAAGCACATCGGCAGCCTGCTGGCCAAGCTCGACCTGCACCCCGACGAGGACGACCACCGCCGGGTCCGCGCCGTGCTCGCCTATCTCCGGGGTTGATCCCGGGCGTCCACGGGTACCGTGATGCCATGGCTGGCCCCGCCGACGTGATGGTGCTCGATGCGGGCGATCCGGTGGCGGTCGCGGCGGTCGGCGCGATCCACGCCGGTGAGGTCGCCCGGCTGACCCGGTTGCTCGCCGAGAATCCCCGGCTGGCGACGGCCCGGCTCGGCGACTACGACGGCCGCCCCGACGGCGGCATCTCCCGCACCCTGCTGCACGTGGTGGCCGACTGGCCGGGTCACTATCCCAACGGCGCGCAGACCGTGGCGGCGCTGGTCGCGGCCGGCGCCGACGTCAACGCCCGGTTCACCGGCCCGCACCAGGAGACGCCGCTGCATTGGGCGGCCAGCAACGACGACGTCGAGCTCCTCGACGCGCTCCTCGACGCCGGCGCCGACATCGACGCGCCGGGTGCGGTGATCGGCGGCGGCACGCCGTTGGCCGACGCCCGCGGCTTCGGGCAGTGGCAGGCGGCGAACCGGCTGGTCGCGCGCGGCGCGCAGGTCACCTGCAACGACGCGGCCACATTGGGGATGATGGACCGCCTCACGGCGTTCTTCGACGCACCCGTGCCGCCCGCGCCGGCCGAGGTCGACCTGGCGTTCTGGGGCGCCTGCCACGGCGGCCGGCAGGAGGCCGCGGAGTACCTGCTCGCCCGCGGCGCCGACGTCAACTGGGTGCCGCCGTGGGAGGACCGCACCCCGCTCGACGCGGCCGCCCGCAGCGGCGCCGATCACCTGATCGGATGGCTGCGCGGGCACGGCGGCGTCCACTTCGCCGAACTTGACCGCTGAGGTTTCAACCACGGGGCGGCGGGAAGGGCGACACTGTGCCCGTGGACGAGGTGGTCTTCCGTACCTGGCGTGCCGGCGACACCGGTGTCGTGCGGGTGGCGGGGGTGCTCGACTTCGCCTCCGCCGTGCGGCTGCGGCTGACGCTGTACCGGTGCTGCGACGCCGGCGTCTCCGACATCGTGGTCGACCTGTCCCGGGTGCGGCTGATGGACGCGAGTTCGATCAGCGTCCTCCTGGCCGTTCACGCCCGGCTGGCCCAGAACGATGGCGGTCTCGTGGTCACCGGCGCCGCCCGGCTGGTGCTCGACGTCCTGGAGATCACCGGCGCGGCCAAGGAACTGGGTGCCTACGGCGGCGTCGACCCGGCCCTGCTGGAGCCGTCCGGCCGGCCGATCTCCGACACCGAGGTGCACGGCCGGTGGGGCGACGACGTCAACGAGCTCGCCGCCCGCATGCACCGGGAGTCCGACCCGCACGAGCGGGTCCGCCTGCGCGACGACCTCATCGGGCGGTGCCTGCCGATGGCCGAGCGGCTCGCCGTCCGGTTCACCGGGCTCGGCGAGCCGGCCGACGACCTGCGCCAGGTCGCCGCGCTGGCCCTGGTCCTGGCGGTGGACCGGTTCGACCCCGGCCCCGGCACCGACTTCGCCGCGTACGCGACACCGACCGTCGTCGGCGCGTTGAAGCGGCACTTCCGCGACCGCGGCTGGGCGGTCCGGCCGCCCCGGCAGGTCCAGGAGATGCGGCTGGCGGTCAACCGGGCCCGGGCCGATCTCTCGCAGGACCTCACCCGCACACCGACGTCCGCCGACATCGCCGCCCGGCTGAACACGTCGGAGCGCCGGGTGGTGGAGGCCGTCGGCGCGTCCGCCGGCTACCGCGCGGTCTCCCTGGACGCGCCGCTCGGCGCCGACCCGGACGCGCCGAACCTGGTCGACCGGCTGGGCGGGTTCGACGATGGGTACGAGAGCGTCACCAACCTCGAGTCGCTCCGGCCGTTGATCGCCGAACTGCCCGGCCGCGACCAGACGATCCTCGCGATGCGGTTCTACGAGAACCAGACGCAGCAGGAGATCGCCGCCCGCCTCGGTGTGTCGCAGATGCACGTGTCCCGCCTGTTGACCCGGATTCTCGGCCGGCTCCGGGCCGAGTTGCTCAGTGACTGACGGGGACGCCACCATGCGATCGTCCGTTTTCGACGGGGTGTATCCGCTGTCCCAGGTGAGCGCGGCGTACGCGCCGACGCCGGACGCCGTGCGGCACGCCCGCGCGCTGTCCGTCGACACGTGCCGCGCCTGGCACCTGTCCGAGGCGTTCGCCGGCCTCGTCGAACTGGTGGTGTCGGAGCTCGTCGGCAACTCCGTGCGGCACGCGTGGACCCGGGTCGACGTCACGCTCGTCCGGTCGCCGGGCCGGGTGAACATCGCGGTGCGCGACTACGTGTCGGCGCCGGCGCACATCGGCGGGCCGGGCGGAGACGGTCGCGGCCTGCTGATCGTCGACGCCGTCGCGACCCACTGGGGCTGCACGCCGATCGAAACGCCGACCGGTCGCGGCGTCGGAAAGGTCACCTGGGCGACGCTCACCGCCTGATCGCCGCAGGCCCTAGCCTGTGCGGGTGCGATTCGGGGTGTTGGGTCCGCTGGCCGTGTGGAGCGACCTCGGTGAGCCCGTCACCGTGCCCGGCCGAAAGGTGCGGGCGCTGCTCGCCGCGCTGCTGGTGAACGAGGGGCGGCCGGTGTCGGCCGACCGGCTCGTCGAGGACCTGTGGGGCGCCACCGACGCGCGGCCGGCCGACCCGACCGCGGCGCTGCACGTGCGCGTCTCGCAGCTGCGCCGGGCGCTCGCCAGCGCCGGCAGCGCCGGCGCTGCCGGCGGCGCGGGTGCCGGTGGCCGGGGACTGGTGGTGTCCCAGGCGCCCGGCTACGCCCTGCACCCCGACGCCCGCGTCGACGCCGCGGAGTTCGCGACCCTGGTCGCCGACGCGCAGCGGGTCGCCGATCCGTCGACCCGCGCGAAGCTGCTCGGCGAGGCGTTGGGCCTCTGGCGCGGGCCGGCGCTGGCGGACTTCGCCGACGAGGAGTTCGCCCGGGTGGCCGCCGCGCGGTGGGAGGAGCGGCGGATCGCCGCCGTCGAGGCGTACGCGGAGGCGCGGCTGGCGCTCGGCGAGCACGCGGAGGTGGCCGCCGAACTGGCCGCGCCGGTGGTCGAGCATCCGTTCCGCGAGCGGCTGCGCGCGGCACACCTGCGGGCGCTGTACCGCTCCGGGCGCGTCACCGAGGCCCTGGACGGCTACCGCGAGCTCCGCTCCCGGCTCGCGGACGAACTCGGCCTCGAACCGGGCGCCGACCTGGTCGCGCTGCACCGCGCGATCCTCGCCGGCGACCCGGCCGAGGACGCGCCGGCGGCGCCTCAGGAGCGGTCGGTGGTCCGGCTCCCGGCGCCGGTCACGGAACTGCTGGGACGCGCGGAGGCGCTCGCCCGCGTCCGGGAACTGCTCGCCGCCGGGCGGCTGGTGACGGTCACCGGCCCGGGCGGCGTGGGCAAGACGAGCGTGGCGCTGGCGGTGGCCTGGTCGGTGGCCGACGCGTATCCCGACGGGGTGTGGCTCGTCGACCTGACCACGTGGGACGGCCGCGGCGACCCCGCCGACCCGGTGCTGTCGGTGCTGCCGGTCCCGGAGGCGCCGGGCGGCTCCCAGCCGCCGGGGGAGCGGCTGGCGGCGGCGCTGCGCGAGCGGCGGGCGCTGCTGGTCCTCGACAACTGCGAGCACGTGGCCGAGCCGGTGGCCGACCTGGTCGGCGGGCTGCTGGCGGCGGCGCCGGGGCTGCGGATCCTGGCCACCGGCCGGGAACCGCTCCGCGTGCGCGGCGAGGCCCGGTTCGACCTGCCGCCGCTGGAGGTCCCGGACACCGACGACCCGGCCCGGCTCGCGGACTCGGCGGCCGTGCGCCTGTTCCTGTCCCGGGCGGGCGTTCCGTCGCCGGACGATGCGACCGTGGCCGGCGCGGCGGAGGTGTGCCGGCGGTTGGACGGGCTGCCGCTGGCCCTGGAACTCGCCGCGACCCGCGTCGCGGGGCTGGGCATCCCGGAGCTGGTGGCCCGGTTGAGCCTGCCGCACGACCGGTTCGGGCTGCTGGCGACCGGGCCGCGGGACGCGCCGGCCCGCCAGCGCACGCTGGCCGCGGTGATCGACTGGAGCTGGCGCCTGCTGTCCGGACCCGAGCAGGTGGTGCTGCGGCGGCTGTCCGTCCACGCGGGCGGGTGCACGCTGGCCTCCGCCGAGGCGGTGTGCGCCGACGGGCCGGTACTCGACCTGTTGACCGGGCTGGTCGACCGCTCCCTCGTGGTCCGGCGCGAGGGCCGGTACCGGCTGCTGGAATCCGTCGCCGCGTTCTGCCTCGACCGGCTCCGCGAGGCCGGCGAGGAGGGCGCCGTCCGCCGCCGCCACGCCGACCACTTCCTCGACCTCGCCGAGCGGGCCGACCCCGAGCTGCGCGGCCGCGACCAGCGCGGCTGGCTGGACCGGCTGGAGCCGGAGGCGGCGAACCTGCGCGCCGCCCAGGACACCTACCACCGCACCGGCGCCGCCGGTCGCGCGTTGCGCCTGGCGACCGCGCTGGTCTGGTACCGCTACCTGCGCGGACGGCTCACCGAGGCGCGCCGTTCGCTGGCGGCGGCGCTCGAACTGGCCGCCGCCGCCGAGGTTCCCGCCGACGTGCGCGCCGTCGCCCGTGCCTGGCACGCCGGTCTCGCCCTCCGGCAGGGGCTCGCCGGTCCGGAATGCGTCGCCGAGGCGCTGGGCGGGTTCGACGCGGACGCCGATCCGCTCGTCCGGGCCCGCGTCGAGTGGTTCCTCGCCGGCGGCGTCGTCGAATTCGGGGACGGGGCGGCGACCGGCGCGCTGCTCACCGCGTCCCATAAGGTTTTCACCGGCGCCGGGGACCGCTGGGGCGAAGCGGCCGTGCTGAGCACGCGCGCGATGCTCGCCCACATGCGCGACGACGCCGAGGCGCTCGAGCACGACGCGCGCCGGGCCGCCGCGGTGTTCCGGTCGATCGGTGACGAGTGGGGCGTGCTCCAGGCGACCGACTGGCTGATCGGCCTCGCCGACCTCACCGGCGACACCGCCGAGGCGGCGCGGCTGAGCCGGGCCGGGCTGGAGTCGGCGCGCGACCTGGGGCTGTGGGCCGAGGTGGCCGGGCGGCTCGGCTGGCTCGCGTGGACCTCGACGCAGGCCGGCGACCACGTGGCCGCGCGTGGTCACGGCGAGCGGGCCCGCCGGCTCTCGGCGGAGCAGGGCAACCGCGCGGGCGAGGTGTTCGCGACGATCAGCGTCGCGTTCGCGGCCCGGCGGGACGGCGACGAGGAGGCCGCCGCCGCGCATCTCGACTGGCTGCTGGCGACCGCGCGGGAGCAGACCACCGCCGGCGCGAGCCCGCCGTACCTGCCGATGGTGCTGGTCGAGCGGGGGCTGCTGCTCTCCGGGCAGGGTGCGGCGGCGCGGGCGCTGGCAGCGCACCGGGAGGCGTTCGAGCTGTCGCGGGCGCAGGGTTCGCCGCGCGGAACGGCGTGGGCGCTGGCGGGAATGGCCGCCGCGGTGCTCGTCACGGAAAGGTCCGATCTCGCGGCGGAACTGCTCGGAACGGCGGACGCCGTGTGGCGCGGCACGGGGCAGCCGATGTCGGACTCCGACCGCGCCGAGCTGGCCCGCACCACCGAAGCGGTGCGGGCCGGGTCGCCGACGTTCGACGCGCTGTTCGCGGCGGGTGCCGCGCGGACCCCTTCGGAGGCCGTCGCCCTTGTTCAGCGGGGCGTGTAGACGTGCACGACGATCCCGGAGTCGAACCGGTGGAGGTCGGCGAGCTTCAGGTGCGTGGTGTCGAAGCCGGCGCCCTCGAACAGGTGCTGGCCGGCGCCGACGATCACCGGGAAGTACCAGAAGTGGAACTCGTCGACCAGGCCGTGCTCGACCAGCGTGCGGTCCAGCTCGCCGGTGCCCCACTTCATGATGTTCGCGCCCGGCTGCTCCTTGATCTTCGCGACCTCCTCGGCCACGTCGCCCTGTATGACCGTGGTGTTCCAGGTGGCGCTGGTCAGCGTGCGGGAGGCGACGTACTTGGGCATCGCGTTCACCCGGTCGGCGAACTCGTTCGACTGGCTCGACCAGGCCTCCGCCATGCCCTCGTAGGTGACCCTGCCCATCAGCAGGGTGTCGGCGTCGGCGGCGAGGGCGGCGCTGTAGCCGTTGTGCTGGTCGTCCCAGTACTTGTTGCCCCACATGTGCGGGTCGGACCGCGACGACGTGGAGGGGTGGGTGTCGGAGATGATCCCGTCCAGGGACACGAAGGTCGACTCGATCAGCTTGCGCATGTCAGTTCCTCTCGTTCGGTGCTCTCGAGCCTTCCCGGGTGCCCTTACGGTTTTCTTCTGGATCTTTT
This sequence comes from Virgisporangium aurantiacum, assembly GCF_016863635.1. Classification (GTDB taxonomy): domain Bacteria; phylum Actinomycetota; class Actinomycetes; order Mycobacteriales; family Micromonosporaceae; genus Virgisporangium; species Virgisporangium aurantiacum. Next base: position 33,296 of record NZ_BOPG01000080.1, read on the forward strand.
GCGGTCGCGCCCATAAAGTTAGGTAAGCCTTTCTTAAGATGGGGGACCGGGTGTCGCTTTCGAAGCAGCTGCGCACGTCGGGTCGCGACGACCACCGGCGGGCCGAGCGGATGCCGTACCTGGCCGCCCTGGTCGACGGCTCGCTCGACCGCGCCGGGTACGCCGCGATGGTGGCCCAGCACTACTTCATCTACGAGGTGCTCGAACAGGCGTCGGCGGTGATGCGGGCCGATCCCTTCGTCGGCCCGCTGGTCACCGACCGGCTCACCCGGCTGCCGGCCCTCGAACGCGACCTGCGGTTCCTGCTCGGCCCCGCGTGGCGGTCGGCGATCTCGCCGTCGTCCGCGACGGCCCGGTACGTCGACCGGCTGCGCGAGGTGTGCTTCGCCTGGAACGGCGGCTTCCTCGCCCACCACTACACCCGCTACCTCGGCGACCTGTCCGGCGGCTTCTACATCGCCGAGGCCGTGCGCCAGGCGTACACGCTGCCCGGCCGCGCCGGCACCGAGTTCTACGTGTTCGACGGCATCCCCGACCCGGCCGGCTTCAAGGCGGCGTACCGCGACCGGCTCGACGCCACCGACTGGCCGGCCGACGAGCGCTCCCGCATCGTCGACGAACTGCGGGTCGCGTACCGGTTGAACATCGACGTGCTGGCCGACCTGGGCCACGCCGTTCGCGCAGAGGCGGCCTGACGGTGACCTTCGGCCCCGAGGTGGTCGCCGCCGTGTGCCGCCACATGAACGACGACCACCCCGCCGACAGCCTGCTGATCTGCCGCACCCTGGGCGGCCACCCGGAGGCGACGGCCGCCCGCATGACCGGCCTCGACGCCCATGGCGCCGACTTCGAGGTGACGCTCGCGGGCGGCGTCTCCCGGGTGCGGTTGGCGTGGAGCACGTCGCTGACCGAACGCCCCCAGATCCGCGCCGAGGTCGTGCGCATGTACGCGGAGGCGTGCGCGCTGGCCGGCATCCCGCCGAGGAGCTCCACCGGCTGATCACGAGCCAGTACGTCCGCGTTGTACAGGTACGCGGCCGACCGGTGGCTCAACGCCGCGCCCGGTGGCTCAACGCCGCGCCCGGTGGGAGCACCAGCGCCACCGCCCGGCACAGCGTTACGTGATCGACCGTCGCCGACCCGTCGAGGTATACGCCGCGAAAGAGCCGCCGGAACCGTGGCCCGCGCAATTGGGCGGGCGTCACGAGACCGGCGGCCACGGCCGTGGATCCCAGGAACGGAGACACGCCGACCAGCGTGGGGCACCGCGCGTTCCCGGCGCTGCCCCTGTGGACAACGCTCGGCCGCCCTGTGGACGACCACCCACGGCCGTCCCCTGTGTGCTATGAGGCCTTCGCCCCCGCGCTGACGGCGCCTGCGCCGACCGTCGACGCGTCCGGGTCGGCGCGGACGACCACCGTCGAGCCGACCTCCAGGCCCAGGCCCAGGAACGCGTTGCGGGTCGTCGTCACCGTCACCGGTCCGCCGTCGACCAGGACCTCCAGCCGCATCTCGAAGCCGATCCGGGTGATGCGGGTGACGGTGCCGGTCACGTCGCCGGGTTCGGGGTCGCCGCCGTGCAGGTGGAGGTCGTGCGGGCGCACCAGCTGGTCGCCGAGGGTGGTGACCGGGCCGAGGAAGCGCATCACGAAGTCGTTGGCGGGACGGTCGTACAGGTCGTCGGGGGAGCCGATCTGCTCGACCCGGCCCTCGTTGATGACGACGATCTCGTCGGAGACCTCCAGCGCCTCCTCCTGGTCGTGCGTGACGAACACGGTGGTGACGTGCACCTCGTCGTGCAGGCGGCGCAGCCAGTCGCGGAGTTCCTTGCGTACCTTGGCGTCCAGCGCGCCGAACGGCTCGTCGAGCAGGAGCACGGTCGGCTGCACGGCGAGCGCGCGGGCCAGCGCCATCCGTTGCCGTTGCCCGCCGGACAGCTGTGACGGCAGCCGGTCGGCGAACTGCTCCAGGTGCACGAGCGCCAGCAGCTCGTCGACGCGTGAACGGATCTCGTCCTTGGGCCGCTTGCGGATCTCCAGCCCGAACGAGACGTTGCGCCGCACCGACAGGTGCTTGAACGCGGCATAGTGCTGGAACACGAACCCGACGTTGCGCTTCTGCGGCGGCAGCTTGGTGGCGTCGACGCCCTCGATCTCGACACTGCCGCTGTCGGCGGTCTCCAGGCCGGCGATGATGCGCAGCAGCGTCGACTTGCCGCCGCCGGACGGGCCCAGCAACGCGGTCAGCCGGCCGGACGGGATGCTCACCGACACGTCGTCGAGCGCCACGAAGTCGCCGAACCGTTTGTTCACACCGGAAATCTCGATGCTCACGACTTCTTCTCCCTGGGTCGGAGGATGGACACGACGACGATCGCGGCGACCGCCACCAGTGCGAGGAGGAACGCGGTCGCGTACGCGCCGCCCTTGTCGAAGTTGAGGTACTTCTCCTCGACCACGAGCGTCGCGGTGCGCGTCTCGCCGAGGACGTTGCCCGACACCACCTTCACCGCGCCGAACTCGCCGAGCGAGCGCGCCAGCGAGAGCACCACGCCGTAGATGACGCCCCACCGGATCGCCGGCAACGTGATGCGCCGGAACGTCTGCAGCGGACCGGCACCGAGGCTGCGCGCCGCCTGCTCCTGCTCGTCGCCGACCTCTTCGAGCACCGGCACCACTTCACGGATGACGAGCGGCAGCGCGACGAACGTGGTCGCCAGCACCATGCCCGGCGTGGCGTAGATGATCTGGAACCCGGCGTCCTCGAGGGCCGGGCCGAACCAGCCGGTGCGCCCGCCGTACACGAGCACCAGCGCCAGGCCCACCACGATCGGCGAGACCGACACCGGCACGTCGAGCATCGCGCTCAACAGCCGCTTGCCGGGAAAGTCGTACCGCACCAGGAGGATCGAGATGCCGACGCCGAACACGGTGTTGATGATCACCGAGATCACCGCCACCTCGATGGTCAGCCGCAAGGCGTGCGTGGTGTCGGGGTCGGTGAGAATCGCCCGCAGGTCGGTGAGCCCGTCGCCGAAGGCGTTCTGTACCACCAGAAACAGCGGCCAGGCGATGAGCATCACGAGGTACCCGACGACGATGACGCGCGACACGTACCTAGCCACGGCGCATCACCCGCCGTTGGATCACGTCGAGCAGCACGATCACCGTGAACGAGATGGCCAGCAGCACCACCGCCACGGCGGCCGCGCTGTCGAGGTTGTCGTTCTCGATGCTGCCGAGGATCCGCACCGACGTCACCTCGGTACGCATCGGCAGGTTGCCCGACAGCAGCACCAGCGACCCGTACTCGCTCACCGCGCGCGCGAACGACAGCGCCGCCCCGGCCGCGATGGCCGGGGTGAGCGACGGCAGGATGATGCGCCGGAACGTCGTGAACCGGCTCGCCCCCAGGGAAGCCGCCGCCTCCTCGACGTCGCGGTCGAGTTCGGCGAGCACCGGTTGCACGGTGCGCACCACGAACGGCAGCGTCACGAACAGGAACGCCAGGAACACGGCGATCCGGGTGTTGGCGATGTTGATCCCGAGCGGGCTGTCCGGCCCGTACAGCGACAGCAGCACCAGGCCGGCGACGATCGTCGGCAGCGCGAACGGGATGTCGATCAGCACCTCCAGCGCGCGCTGGCCGAAGAACCGGTCGCGCACCAGCACCCAGGCGATCAGCGTCCCCATCACGATGTCCACGACGGTCACCAGAAACGCCGTGCCGACGGTGAGCCGGATCGCGGCGGCGGTCTGCTCCGACGTCACCGTGTCCCAGAAGTTGCTCCAACCGCCCTGCGACGCGGTCACCACGACCGCCGCCAGCGGGATGAGCACCAGCAGGCTGAACCAGATCATCGCGGCGCCGAGGGCGAGGCCCGGTCCGCGCGTCAGGCGTCGCCCACCCCGGCGCGCCCGGCGGGTGACCGCCGGGCGCGCTGGAGGCTCGGTGAGAGCGACCGTCACTGCGACTTCCCGGACGCGGCGATGATCTTGTTGATGATGCCGTTCTTCTCGTCGAAGAACTTCTTCGACAAGGCCGACCAGCTCTCGAAGTCCTTCTGCACGGTGAGGAGTTTCTCCGGCGTCGGGAACGGGTTGTTCGGGTCCTTGGCGCCCTTGACGCCCTTGGTGTCGACACCGGAGATGATCGGGCGGAAGCCCTTCAACGCGAACTGGCGCTGGCCCTTGTCGCTGAGCACGAAGTCGAGGAACGACTGCGCCTTCGCGTGCGCGTTCTTGGTGATCGCGCCCGGGTTCTCGATGAGGATGGTGGTCTTCGGCACCACCCATTCGAGTTCCTCGCCGTTCTGGGTGGCGAGGATCGCCTCGTTCTCGTAGGCGAGCAGCACGTCGCCGGTGCCGCCGATGAAGCTCGTCGTGGCGTCACGGCCGCTGCCCGGCAGCGAGACCACGTTGGCGAACAGCTTGGTGACGTACTCGGTGGCCTGCGCGTCGGTGCCGCCGTTGGCGGAGATGTGACCCCACGCGGCGAGCGCGTTCCAGCGGGCGGCGCCCGAGGAGGCCGGGTTCGGCGTCACGATCTTCACGCCGGGCTTGATCAGGTCGTCCCAGTCCTTGATGTTCTTGGGATTTCCCTTGCGGACGGCCAGAACCACGATCGACGACGACACGATGCCCTTGTTCGGGCCGTCGTCCCAGGCACCGTCGACCAGCCCGGCGTCCACCAGACGGGTGACGTCGCTGCTCACCGAGAAGTGCACGTAGTCGGCCTTCAGCCCAGCGACGACCGCGCGGCTCTGGTCGCCCGAGGCGCCGTACGACGTCTTGAACTTGACGCCCTTGCCGTCGGAGGTCTTGGTCCACTCGGCCTGGATCGCCTTGTTGGCCGCCTCCGGCACCGCGAAGCCGACGATGTTCAGCGTGCCGGCGTCACCCGAACCGCTGTCGCCACCACCCCCACAGGCCGACAGGGCCAGTGCGGCGGTGACTGCGAGAGCGATGGTTGCCCTGGCCCGTCCCATTCTTTCCCTCTATCCCTATAGAAGAACTTATTCCTATGGAACCAGTAGAATATATGTGCAGCGTAGGTATGGTGACGACCGTCGGTCAATGGGACGTTCGTCCTACTCCGATGGTGGTGCGACGAGGTGCGCGAGCATCACACTGTCGACGACGTCGGTGATCGCGGTGTCGAGCGAGCGCCACATCTCGCGCAGCCCGCGCGTCACCGCCGGATGGTCGGTGCGCCCGCCCACGGTGGTGAGCGCACCGTCGGCGACGCGCAGGATGTCGCCGACGCTGATCCTCTCCGGCGGCCGGGCCAGGCCGTAGCCGCCGTTGCTGCCGCGGAGGCTGCTGACCAGCCCGCCACGGCGCAGATCGACCAGGATCGTGGTGAGAAACTTGACCGGAATCTGTTGCGCCGTCGCGATCTCCGCGGCCTTCACCAGCCGCGGATGCGCGTCGGCGATGACGAGCATGGCCCGCACCGCGTAGTCGGTCCGGGCGGAGATGTGCACGGCGCTGTGCCCCCGATCTTTCCTATAGAAACAGTAGAGATAGTAGATTTGCGCGCCGCGCGCCGTCAACCGCCCCCGGGTGTGAGGTGAATCCGGACGCGCGGCGTCCGCGGCCGGTGATATATGACGCGCGCGGTGCGCCAGCCGCTCGGAAATCCGTGCCGCACGGGCCTCGGCGGCCGTCAGCCGCTTACCGGCAGCCGGTCGCCAGCAACGGTTCCACGTCGTCCGGGCCGACCACCGCTGTTCCGCCGCCGGTGCGAACGTCATAGGCGGTCGGCGGGCCCGACGCGGTCCACCGTGCGCCCACCACGATCGCGCCGGTGCCGTCGGCGAGCCGGACCCGGGTCCCCGGCGCCAGACCCGCGTCCGCTCCCGCTTCGGTTCCGGCTTCGGTTCCGGCGAGCACCGCGTCGAGGATCTGGCGCGCGCCGTCGACCGAGTGCCGGAGCACGACGGTGCGGAACTCCCGGTCGAGCGTCCGGGCGGCGTCGCGCATTCTCCGGTCGGCGCCGGCGATCGCCGTGCCGAGCGCGGCCTCGACCCGGGTCCAGAGCCGCCAGTGCCCGCCGCCGTGCCCGCAGCGGCCGCCGTCGCCTCTGTCGCTGCGTTCGCCGCGCCCGGCGCCACGGTCGCCGCGGTCGCCGTCGAGGAGGAGGCGGGCGGCCCGGTCGGGTGCCGCGCAGGCGATGTCGACCGCGGTCTCCTCGCCGAGTTCGGCCACCCACGCGAGCTCGGCCGGGCTGGGCAGCATGGCCGGGGACTCGACCGCGATCACCGCGTACAACACGCCGAGCACCGCGGCGCGGTCGGCGCCGTCGAACAGGGCGGTGCCGCCCAGCGCCGGGTCGCGCAGCGGCGGGAACCGCTCGGTGAGGTGGGCCGCGCGGCCCAGCGGAAGGTCGGCCGCCTGTCGGGAATCCGTTACGCGGACAGCGAACCGGCGCTGTTCGCGCACGGCGAACAGCCACGCGCGGTGGTCGTCCGAAAGTTCTTCGGGACGCCGGGCCGCCGGCGCCCTGAGCAGGCGCGCTGCCACCGAATACGGCACACCCAGCCGGGCGGCGTGGGCCCGGATCTCCCGCCGGCGGGCCCGGTCGGGTACCGGTGAACGGTGCTTGTCACGGGTCATGGCGGCCTCCTTCGGCACATCGTAAGGCCGCCGCGGGGGTACTCTCGTCACAGCCGCCGCGCCGGCACGAGCGTAGCGAGGTCCCCCACGCGGGCCTGGCCACACGCCAAGAGGCTCCGACTCAGCGCACACACCACAGTCCGTTTCCGCGCGCCTGCCTTCCGTCGGCAGCGCGTCCTTCGGGTGGGGTGCGTGGGGCCTCGCCGCATGAGGACGTGAGTGCAGTGTTCGAACGGTTCACCGACCGGGCGCGTCGGGTGGTCGTCCTGGCTCAGGAAGAGGCCCGGCTGCTCAACCACAACTACATCGGCACCGAGCACATCCTGCTCGGTCTCGTGCACGAGGGCGAGGGAGTCGCGGCGAAGGCGCTGGAGAGCATCGGCGTCTCGCTCGACGGCGTGCGCCGGCAGGTCGAGGAGATCATCGGTCACGGGCAGCAGGATCCGGGCGGCCACATTCCCTTTACGCCACGGGCGAAACGGGTGCTGGAGCTGTCGCTGCGGGAGGCGCTGCAACTCGGTCACAACTACATCGGTACGGAGCACATCCTGCTCGGGCTGATCCGGGAGGGCGAGGGCGTCGCGGCGCAGGTGCTCGTGAAGCTCGGCGCCGACCTCAGACGGGTGCGCGAGAAGGTGACGCAACTGTTGTCGGGCGCGGAATCGGCCGTGGCCGGTGCGGCGGTTGCCGATCCGCCGGCGCACACCGCGTCACCGACCCTGGACCAGTACGGCCGCAACCTCACGCGGGCCGCGATGAGCGGCGAGCTCGACCCGATGATCGGCCGCGAGGCCGAGGTGCAGCGCATGGTGGTGGTGCTGTCGTGCCGGCGGAAGAACAACCCGATCCTCGTCGGCGAGCCGGGCGTCGGTAAGACGGCGCTCGTCGAGGGGCTGTGCCACCGCATCGTGGGCGGCGACGTGCCGCGGTCGTTGCAGGGCAAGCAGGTCTACACGGTCGACCTCGGCGGGATGGTGGCCGGTTCCCGCTACCGCGGCGACTTCGAGGAGCGGCTCAAGAAGGTCATCAAGGAGTGCCGCACGCGCGGCGACGTTATCCTGTTCATCGACGAGATTCACACCATCATCGGCGCGGGCGCGGCCGAGGGCGCGATCGACGCGGCGTCGATCCTCAAGCCGATGCTGGCGCGCGGCGAACTGCAGACGATCGGCGCGACGACGCTCGACGAGTACCGCAAGCACTTCGAGAAGGACGCCGCGCTCGCGCGCCGGTTCCAGCCCGTCACCGTCGACGAGCCCACCCACGCGCAGACGATCGAGATGCTGAAGGGCCTGCGCGACGGCTTCGAGTCGTACCACAACGTCACCATCACCGACGCCGCGATCGTCGCCGCGGTGACCCTGTCCGACCGCTACGTCTCCGACCGGTTCCTGCCCGACAAGGCGATCGACCTCGTCGACGAGGCGGGTGCCCGCATGCGCGTGCGCCGGCTCGCGTCGCCGCCCGACATCCGCGAGTTCGACGAGCGCATCACCCGCGTCCGTCGCGACAAGGAGGGCGCCATCGACGCGCAGGACTTCGAGCGGGCGGCGCGGTTGCGCGACAAGGAGAAGCGGTTGCAGGGCGAGCGCGACCGCAAGCTCGACGGCCTCGACGTGGTGTCCGAAGTGGACGACGAGCAGATCGCCGAGGTGCTGGCGAACTGGACCGGCGTCCCCGTGTACCGGTTGACCGAGGAGGAGACCACGCGGCTGCTGCGCATGGAGGAGGAACTGCACAGGCGCATCGTCGGCCAGAACGCCGCGGTTTCCGCCGTCTCCAAGGCGATCCGCCGTACCCGGGCCGGTCTGAAGGACCCGAAGCGGCCGTCGGGGTCGTTCATCTTCGCGGGTTCGTCGGGCGTCGGCAAGAGCGAGACGGCCAAGGCGCTCGCCGAGTTCCTGTTCGGTACGGAGGACGCGCTGATCCAGTTGGACATGTCGGAGTTCCACGACCGGTACACGGTGTCGCGTCTGGTTGGCGCGCCGCCCGGATACGTGGGTTACGACGAGGGTGGTCAGCTGACGGAGAAGGTGCGCCGGCGTCCGTTCTCGGTGGTGTTGTTCGACGAGATCGAGAAGGCCCACCCGGACGTCTTCAACACGTTGCTGCAGATTCTGGAGGACGGTCGGCTCACCGACGGTCAGGGCCGGATCGTCGACTTCAAGAACACGGTCGTCATCCTCACCACCAACCTCGGCACCCGCGACCTCGCCAAGCCCGCGATCGGCTTCGGCGGCGACTCCGGCTCCGACCGCATGCGCGAGAAGGTCGACGACGCGCTGAAGCAGCACTTCCGTCCCGAGTTCCTGAACCGCATCGACGACACGATCGTCTTCGACCGCCTCGACGAGGCCGAGATCCTGTCGATCGTCGACCTGATGATCGTCCGGATCGAGGGCCAACTGAAGAACAAGGACATGACCCTGGAGCTGACGCCCGCGGCCAAGCGCTTCCTGGCGACGAAGGGCTACGACCCCGTGCTGGGCGCCCGCCCGCTGCGCCGCACCATCCAACGCGAAATCGAGGACGCGCTCTCGGAGAAGATCCTGTTCAACGAACTCCGCCCCGGCCAGACCGTCACCGTCGACCACGAGGCCGACGGCCTGGTCTTCCGCCCCACCCCGGTCCCCGCCCCCGCCTGAGCTGATCTTGCAGTTGTGGTGCCGGGTTCGGGGCCGTTTGGGCGGCTTTGACAGGCACCACAACTGCAAGATCGGCGCCGGGTTGCGGGCCTCGCGCGGGCGGTGCATAGGGTGGCGGGGAGTGCGGGGGAGGTGGGGTTTGTCGATGCGGAAGGGTGCGAACCTGGCGGTGCCGGCTGCCACGGTGCGGGTGGTCATGGGCTGGCAGGGCGGCGCCGGCGTGCCCGACGCGGACTGTTCCGCGCTGCTGCTGGCCGGTGGCAAGGTCCGCGGCGACCACGACTTCGTCTTCTACAACCAGCCGGACCACCCGAGCGGCGCCGTGCGGCACGAGGGCAAGCAGCAGGCGAACGGCGGCGTCACCGACACGGTGTCGGTCACCCTGTCGTCGGTGGAACCCGCGGTCGAGCGGGTGGTGCTGGTGGCGTCGAGCGACGGCGGCCCGTTCGGCCGGGTGCCGGGCCTGCACATCCGGGTGCTCGACGGCGGCTCGGGTACGGAGATCGCCCGGTTCGACAGCACCGACGCCACCACCGAGACGGCGTTCGTGCTCGGCGAGCTCTACCGTCGCGACGGAGGGTGGAAGTTCCGCGCCGTCGGCCAGGGCTTCGACAACGGCCTGCGGGGCCTGGCCACCAACTTCGGCGTCTCCATCGACGACGACCCACCACCCCCGCCACGCGCACCGGCGCCGTCGCCCGCGCCGTCGCCCGCGCCGTCGCCCGCGCAATCCCCGCCCGCCGCGCCACCCGCGCGGGGCGGGGGATTCGTTCCCGGCCCGGGGCAGCCGCCGGCCGTGTTCGACACCTCGGGCCTGGAGGAGGTCGCCCCGCACACGTGGCGGGACGGGAACGGCGACGTGATGCAGGTCGTCCCCATTGATCTTGTGCCGGATCTGCCGGCGCCGCTCCACGACCTTGCCGGGCTTCGCCGCGGGCTCGCTCTCACCTACGCGCGCGGAGGTGGAGCGCTGGTCGAGTGTGATCCGATCGAGCTCGACGGGGTGCCGGCCGTGCGGCAGATCATCAAGATCAAGTTTCCGAACCAGCCGACCGGGCTGGTGTTCACCGGCGTGCTGCTCGCGCCGAAGGCGACCGGCGCCGTCATCCTGAAGGCGCAGTGTCCGGAGTACGGCACCACCGGCATGCGCGAAGCGATGACGATGGCCCGGGTGGGGCCGCAGGCGTTCTTCGTTCCCAGCCCGTTCGCACCCGACGTCGACCTGCAGGGGATGGGCGGCCTCCCGAGCAACGTGGCCGACCGGCCCGAGTATGACGCGCAGTTCCCGCAGCATCCGTTGACGCGCCTGCGCCTCCTGCTCGCCCGCATGCAGGCGACCGCCCGGGTCGGCGACCCCTTCCGGAATCTGCCCCCGTTCCCCGGACCGCAATAGCCCCCACCGCGATGTGACGCTCCGAATTCGTAGAACTGCAACCAGTGACCTTGCTCACGTCCGGCTTGTCCGAAAGCGGGATCCCGCGTGGCCGATGGGCCACTAAGGGTCTGACTGCAACGACCGGATGGAGATGGGCTGATGCGGAACCTCGGTGTCGCGCGACGGTTGACGTTGCTCGTCGCGGTCGCGGTGGTGACGCTGGGCGTCGTGGTGATCGTGGGGCTGCTGGCTCAGGACAAGGTGGCCGATCAGGGTCAGGAACTGGCGAAACTCGAGGGCGCCAAGGCGGCGCTCAACCATCTTGACACCCGCGAGAGCGAGCTCAAGGTCGACGCCTACCGGTCGGCGCTCGGCCACGACGTCGTCGACGACGTCGTCGAGGACGTCGAGTCGGTCGTGGAGGCGGTGGCCGACGTCGACGCGGCCGGGATGCCGGCGGACATCGCCGCGAAGTTCGAGCCCATCCGCGCCGACGTCAAGGATTTCAGCGCGTTCATCGACGCCTTCGTGCGGGCCGGCGTGGCCGACCCGGCCAGCGTCACCGGCCGGCTCGACGAGGTCCAGGAGCGGAACAACGTCGTCGACGATCAGCTCGACGCCCTGCACGAGGACCTGGACGCGGCGATCGTGGCGGAACGCGCCGACATGGACTCGACGGTGGCGTCCGGGCAGTGGACCGCGATCGTGGTGGGCGTCCTCGGTCTGGCGCTGCTGATCGGGTTCGCGATTCCGCTGGTGCGCTCGATCCTGCGCCCGGTGCGCGAGGTGGGCCGGGTGGTCGACGCCCTCGCCAGCGGCGACCTCACCCAGCGCGCGGCCGTCAACTCCCGGGACGAGATCGGCCGAATGGCCGCCGGCCTGGACCGGGCGATGGAGAACATCAGCGCGTCGATGCACAGCATCACCGCCCACGCCGAGCAGCTCGCCGGCGCGGCGACCGAGCTGTCGGCCGTCTCCTCGGAGATCGCCTACACGGCCGACACGTCGAGCGCGCAGACGTCGCAGGCCTCCACCGAGGCGGCCGAGATCTCCCGCAACGTCGCGACGGTGGCGACCGGCGCCGACGAGATGAGCGTGTCGATCCGCGAGATCTCCACGAACACCAGCCAGGCCGCGGGCGTCGCGTCGTCGGCGGTGCACGAGGCGAGCCAGGCCACCCAGACCGTCGAGAAGCTCGGCCAGTCGTCGGCCGAGATCGGCAACGTCATCAAGCTGATCACGTCGATCGCCGAGCAGACCAACCTGCTCGCCCTGAACGCCACCATCGAGGCGGCCCGCGCGGGCGATGCCGGCAAGGGCTTCGCGGTCGTCGCGTCGGAGGTCAAGGACCTGGCCCAGGAGACCGCCCGGGCCACCGACGACATCGCCGCCCGCGTCGCCGCCATCCAGGACGACACCGAGAGCGCCGTCGGTGCGATCCGCCGGATCAGCGACGTCATCTCCGACATCAACACCTACCAGGCGACGATCGCCGCGGCCGTCGAGGAGCAGACCGCGACCACCGCGGAGATGGGCCGCAGCATCGCCGAGGTGACCGGCGGCAGTTCCCGCATCGCCGGCCACATCGCCGACGTCGCCGAGGCGAGCGCCGCGTCGGTGCAGAGCGTCAGCCAGGCCAAGGACGCGAGCGCCGACGTCGCCCGTACGGCCGAGGAGCTCCGCGGCCTGGTCAAGCAGTTCCACCTGGGCTGACCCCACCCTCCACAGTGGAGGACGCACACCGTTAACCCGCGCGTTTCCGGCCGGAAAAACCGTTCGCAGGATCGGGTCGTACCATCGGCGCCGACGACGCGGAGGGGGTGACGCGGATTGCGGCGTGACGTCGTGGCCGGGTTCGACGCGGACGGGTCCCGGCCCGGGCTGCCCGCGCTCGACCCGGCCGATTTCAGCCGGTTCAAACACGGCGCGGCCGACGCCACCTGGCGCCTCGGCCGGCACCTCGCCGACCACCTGCCAGCGGCCGTGAAGAGCGCGGAGCGCCTCGTGCTCACGGCGTCCTGCTACAAGTTCGTGCCGTTGGCGTCGGTGTCGCTGGCCCGGGTGGTGGCGCACCGCCTCAACCGGTGGCGCGCCGACGCGAAGCTGAGACCGGTCACCCGGACGCAGTTCTACCGCGAGCAGCTCATCGAGGGCGACTACTCCACGATGACGCTGGCCGAGCGCGAGGCGTTCATCGCGACGGACGTCATCCGGGTCGACCCGGAACCGCTCGCGGGCGCGGCGGTGCTCGTCGTCGACGACCTGCGGGTCACCGGGTTCCACGAGGGGCGGCTGGCGGGCGTCCTCGCGGAGCACGGCGTGCCGGCGGCGACGTTCGCGTACCTCGCGGTGATCGACGGCACCGGCGACCCGACCGTCGAACGCCGGATGAACACGGCGGCGATCGGAAGCCTCGACGCGCTGGCGGACCTGGCCCGCGGCACCGGTTTCATCCTCAACTCCCGCGTCTGCAAGCTGATCCTCGGCGCCCCCGAAAAGGATTTCGCGCGCTTCGTCGCGACGCTGCCGGCCGGTCTCAGACAAGAACTGGTGACCGCGTGGGAGTGCAACGGCTACGCCGTGATGAGCCGCTACCGCGCCGCGTACGAGGCGCTGATCGCGTCATGAAGGTGCTCGCGGCGTACGAGGTCGCCGAGGCCGGGTCTGCCCTGGACGCGGTCCGCTACAGCCGGTACAAGCACGGCTCGGCGGCGGCGGTCGCCGCCTTCGCCGAAACCCTCGCGGGCCTGGCGGTCGCGACGCTGCCGGGCCTTCTCGACGGTCCGGTGACGATCACAGCGCCGGCGAGCAGGTCCGTTCCCATCGGCGCCGACCTGCTCGCCGACGGCGTGCTGCGAGCGGTCAACCACGAGCGGGCGCAACGGGGCACCGGGCCGGCCGTGCGGGCCAAGCTGCACCGGTTCGCCGTTCCGGCCGGCGACTACGGCGGCCTGAGCGGGGTCGACCGCCGGGCGCTGCTCGCCGCGGAACGGATCAGCGGGATCCCCGAGCTGTTCGCCGGGCGCGACGTGGTGATCGTCGACGATCTGTGGGTGACGGGCGCGTCGGCCGAGGTGACCGTCGACGCGGTCGCGAGGTATGCGCCGCGCTCGGTCACGTACCTCGTCATCGCGACGGTGGAACCGGGTTACGCCGCCCGGCGTCCCGAGGTCGAGGCCGAGCTCAACCACGCGGCCGTCGACAGTCTGAAGGCGCTCGGCGACCTGGGGCCGATGACCGTCAACCAGCGGGTGTGCAAGTTCGTGCTGCGGCAGGAGCCCCGGGCGATCGGCGAGTGGCTGGAGCACGTACCGGCACACACGGCGTGGCAGCTCTACGCGGCCGTGCTCGCCGAGGGATTCCTGGCGGAGCCCGGCTTTGCCGACGCTGCGCGCGTCATCGTGAATGTCGCCGACGGCCGCGACCTCGACGCGGCCGCGGCCACGCATGGCTGGGGCCTTGGCGGATGAACGTCGTGAGCTTCGATGTCTGGGGGACGCTGTTGCGCGGCAACCCGGACTACAAGGTGCGCCGGGTCGCCTGTGTGGCCACCGCGCTGGGCACCGACCCGGAGGCGTCCGGCCGCGCCCTCGACGACGCCGACGACGCGCTCGACGGGGCGACGCTGCGCACCGGCACCCAGTACGGCGTCGCCGAGCGGTTGGCCCACGCGGCCGGCGCCCTCGGCGTCCCCGGGCCCGACGACGCGGCGTTCGCCGCGCTCGAAGCCCGCCTCGCCGCCGAGTTCCGCCGCCATCCGCCGACCCCGACGGAGCCCGACCTGCTCGCGACCCTGGCCCGGTTGCGGTCGGCCGGCCTGCGGCTCGCGGTGGTCAGCAACACGGGTTTCGTGCCGGGCCGCGAGGTGCACCGCGCGCTGGTGCGTCTCGGCCTGCGCGTCGATCACCAGATCTTCTCCGACGAGGTCGGCTTCGCGAAGCCGTCGCCGCGCGTGTTCGCCCGGCTCGCGACGGTGGCCGCGTGCCGGCCGGCCGGCATCGTGCACGTCGGCGACAACGAGTGGGCCGACGTCGCCGGCGCGGCCGGCGCGGGCCTGGGCGCGCTCTGGTACCGGCCCGGCCACCCGACCGACGAGGGGATCCTCGGCCGCCTGGCCGACCTCCCCGATCATCCGATGGTCACCGGCCGTCACCGGGTGTCCTGATTGGCTGCGGGGCGATCCACTGGCATGCTGGGGTCCGGGGGTGAGCCCGAAGTGCCGGTGGATCGATCACCAAGGCCGCCGTCCGGCGACGGCCCGACCGCCGCTCGGGTCCAGGTGGGTGCGCACCTCCGCAAGCTGCGGGAGGAGCGGGGACTCACCCGGGCGCAGGCGGCGGCGCCGATCCGCGCCTCCGAATCCAAGATCAGTCGCATCGAGCTGGGCCGCGTCGGCTTCAAGGAACGCGACCTGCTCGACCTGCTCACGCTGTACGGGGTCACCGACCAGGCCGAGCGGGCGGCGCTGGCCGGCCGCGTGCGCGAGTCGAGGGCGCCGGCCTGGTGGCACCCGTACGCCGACGTGGCGCCCCCGTGGTTCCACCGCTACCTGGGCCTCGAACCGACCGCGGCGCTGATCCGCACGTTCGAGGTGCAGTTCGTGCCGGGGCTGCTGCAGACCGAGGACTACGCCCGGGCGGTGGTGCGGCTCGGTCACCCCGACGCGAAACCCGCCGAGGTGGAGAAGCGCGTGCGGCTGCGGCTGGAACGCCAGCAGGTGCTCAACCGGCCCGACCCGCCGCGGCTGTGGGCGGTGGTCGACGAGGCGGCGCTGCGGCGCGCCGTGGGCGGGCCCGCGGTGATGCGCGACCAGTTGGAGGCGCTGATCGCGGCGGTGACCAAGATGCGCAACGTGCGGCTGCAGGTGCTCCAGCTGGCGAGCGGCGGCCACGCCGCGAACGGCGGCTCGTTCACGATCCTGCGCTTCCCCCACCACGACATGCCCGACGTGGTCTACAGCGAACAGTTGACGAGCGCGCTGTACCTGGAACGCCCCGACGACGTCGACAGCTACTTCGACGCGGTGAGCCAGCTCTTCATCGACGCCGCCCCGCTGACGGAGACCGTCCCCATCCTCGACCGGCTCATCGAGGAACTCCCGGGATAGCGTCGGGTTCCGGCGTTGACATGGAACGGTATTTCACATTACGTGGGTGCCGTGAAGCTCATGACCGTGTACGCGCACCCCGCCGACACCATCACCAACTGCGGCGGCACGCTCGCTCGGCACGCGGACGCCGGTGACGAGATCGTCGCGCTGATTCTCACCCACGGCGGGCGCATCCACGCGAACCGCTACGCCGAGGAGTGGCGCAAGGACCGGCCCGACGAGGCGATCGCCCGCGCCGGCCTCGACGACATCGTCGCGTTCAAGAAGGCGGAGTTGCAACGCGCCGCCGACATCGTCGGCATCGGCAAGGTGATCACGCTGGACCACGACGACAGCAGCGCCACGCTCCAGGACGCGCTGGTCGACCAGGTGGCCGAGCAGATCGCGAACGAGCGCCCCGACGTGATCATCTGCGACTACCCGCAGAACCCGGTGATGGCGGCGAACACGCACACGGTCGCCACCACCACGGCGCTGGCCGCGATCGGTCGCGCCGGCACGTTCCTGCGCAACCTCGACGGTCAGGCCGAGTTCCACGTCAAGCAGGTCTTCCTGACGTCGCTGCCGGTCTACCCGACCGACGGGCTGAGCCTGTTCGGCGTGCGCAACGACGTCTTCGTCGACATCACGCCGGTGGTCGGGCGCAAGATCGCGGCGATGGACTGCTTCGACAGCCAGGGCTATTCGGGCCTGTTCGCCCGCAAGCTGATCGAGTCGGCCAACGGCGAGGCCGGCCGCGCGGCGGGCGTGAACTTCGCCGAGGGCTACTACCGGCTGCACAACGAGACCCACGCCACCCTGCCGGTGACGGCGGCCGCGATGGAGGTGGACCCGCTCACCCGTCACGTGTCCTACAGCCGGATCGACCTCCGCCGGGAGTATCCCGTTCAGGGGTAGGCCGGTGCGTTCGCGCCCCGAATTCTGAAGGATCGAGGACGGCGAGAGCGCGCCACGCCTCGCCCCGCACCCGCGCCGCGGGGTGGTCGAGGAACGGCACGACGCGCGCGGCGTCGCCGGCACCGCCCATGTCGGCGAGGCCGGCGAGCGCACCGGTCACGTCGTTCCGGCTCGCGGCGGGGTCGGCCAGGGTCGCCCGGTAGACGTCGGCGGACCCGGTCTCGCCGAGCGCGCGCAGGCTCACCCGGGCGAGGTACCGCACCCGCGCGTCGGGGTCGAGGCGGGCCCGGCGCAGGTACGGTCCGCTGTCGGGGAGCCGGGCCCGGGCGCGCAGCGCCTGCCACCGCACGCGCGGGTTGGTGTCGGCTTCGAGCAGCGGCAGCAACTCGCGCTGGTGGGCGGGATCGGTACCGGCCGCCGTCACGACGCCGGTGGCCCAGTGCCGCAGCGCGGGATCCCGGCCCCGCCGCGACTCCCGCAGTGCCTCCCGCAGCGCCGGCACCGGCTCGACGGTGGCGAGCAGACGCAGGCACCCGGCGCGCACCGCCGGGTCGTCGCCCCGGGCACCGGCCCACAGCGCCGCGCGTCCCGCGTCCCCCTGAAGCAGCGACCCGTGGACGGACCGCACGACCGGCCCGGCGCGCACCCGCGTCCCCAACCCGAGGAGCACCGGGACGAGCCGCACCAGCACGGCCGGATCGCCTGTGCCGGCGGCGATCCGGTCGCCGACCGCGCCGATGGCGAGATCCCGCACCGCCGCGACCGGATCGTTGAGGCGCAGCAGCAGGAACGTCAGCGCGTACCGCTCGGTGCACCCGGCGAGGTGCCGCACGCCGGCCTCGCGCAGGTGACCGTTCCGGTCCAGCGTCAGCACCGCGGCGACGGCCGCGTCCCGGGATCCGTCGGTGCCGAGCAGACCGACCAGGGTCCGGTGCCGGCGCCGGTAGACGGTCTCCAGCCACACGATCGCCCGCGGATCGGCATTGTCGAGCAGCGCGTGCAGCCGCTCGGGGGTGCGGCGCGGCTCCTCGGTCCAGCGCAGCAGCGCGTCCTCGACGCCGGCCACCAACCGGTCGGCGTTCCACCGCTCGGCCCAGCCGGTCACGTGCGGACGGGGGCGACGGGCGCGCTCAGGCCGGCCGTGAAGAGGAGGCGGTCGATCTCGTTCAGGGCCAGCCGCAGGGCGCCCAGGCCCACGCCGTCGGCGCCGAGCGTCGAGGCGCGCACCTCGGGCACGCGCAGCACCAGCTTCTCCAGTTCCTGGCGCAGCGGGTCGATGACCAGGTCGGCCGAGCGGGAGAAGCCGCCGCCGTACACCACGATCTGCGGGTCGAGGGTGAGCACCAGGGCGGCGGTGCCGATCGCCAGGTCCTTGACGTACCGGCGGACGGCCGTGCGGGCGTCGCGGTTGCCGTCGCGGGCGGCGTTGAAGACCCAGGCGGCGGCCTCGTCGGGGCCGACGGTCTCGGGGACGCCGGGGCAGCGCTGCAGGTGCGACGGCGCCTCGAGCCAGCGGACCGCCTTCAATGCCCCGATCTCGCCGGCGGCGCCGCCGTACCCGCGCCGTAGCACCCCGTCGATGATCAGCCCGGCACCGTTGCGCATGCCGCCCTGGAGGAACACGATGTCGTCGGCGTCGCGCGCGGCGCCCCGCCAGCGCTCGGCGAGCGCGCCGAGCTTGCAGTCGTTCTCGACGATGACCGGGCACGTGAACCGGTCGCTGAGATGCTTGGCGAGGTCGACGTCGGTCCAGCCGGGCAGCGGGGTGAACAGCGACGTCTTGCCGGTGGCGTCGACCGGACCGGTGACGCCGACGGTCAGCGCCCAGACGTCCGATGTGGACTTTCCGGTCTCGCGCAGGCACGCGGCGAGCACCCGGTCGAGGGCGGCGAGGCGTTTCTTCGGGTCGGCCTCCGCGGCGACGGCGGTGCGGGCGGTGTGCACGACGTTGCCGTCGAGGTCGGCCAGCAGCGCCAGGACCTTGTGGCCGCCGACGTCGACGCCGAGCACGTAGCCGGCCGTGGCGCGGAACCGGTACCGGCGCGCGGGCCGCCCCACGGTGCTGCTGGCGCCCGGTTCGACGATCGTGGCCCAGCCGCCGGTGACGAGTTCCTGCGCGATGACGTCGACCGCCGGGCGGGACAGCCCGGTGACCTTGGCCAGTTCGGTGACGGTGGCCGGCGGTTGCTCGCGCAGCGCCCGCACGATCGTGAGCGAGTTCAGCTCGCGCAGCCGCGACAGGTCGGCTCCGGTGTTGACCGGGTCGGTCACGGCATCCCCCTGGGGTGGTGGTCTCTCCAATATCACTACAGAGTTTAGGAAGTGGATGGGAAGACGCCAACACCGGCACGGGCCTCATGCGGACCCGTGCCGGTGTCACGCGGTCACACGAACGAGATGCTGTCGATGACCACGGTGCCGCTGCCGCCGTACCAGAAGCCCATCGCGAGCTGGCCGGGGCTGGTGCGGCTGATGCCGTTGGCCACCATCGGGATCCGGATGTCCTGGAACTCGGCGGTCAGCGCCGGATGCCCGCCGCCGTCGAGCGTGTAGTCGGCGAACACCTTCGTCACGCCGCCGAGGCTCAGGTTGAAGTGGGTCGGGTCGCCGCCCCTGATCCTGATCACCAGGTAGGTGCGGCCGGACACGTCGGTGCCGACGTCACTGCCGAACCAGCCGCAGTTGGCGTACCGCAGCGTCAGCGCCCCGCCGGACACCACGCCGCTGCCGCCGCCGTCGCCGAAGCAGTTCCCGCCGGTCCACCGGCCGAGGTCGTTCTTCGCCGCCGACGGGTACGCCGGTGTGCCGTCGAAGTCGTCGAGCACCAGGCCGGGCGCGGCGGTTGCCGCGGTCACCGCCGCCGACGCGGCCGAGACGTTGCCCGCGGCGTCCCGCGCGCGCACCGTGTACGTGTACGACCCGGCCGCGAGACCCGTGTCGGTGTACGACGTCACCGTGGGCGAACCCACCAGCGTGCCGTTCCGGAACACCTGGTACCCGGTGACGCCCACGTTGTCGGTGGCCGCGGTCCAGGAGAGCGCGATCGACGTCGGTGTCGTCGCGGTGGCCGCGAGCCCGGTCGGTGCCGACGGCGGCGCGCAGTCGGTGCAGCCGACCCCGGCGGTCACCGCGTTGCTGGGCGGCGACTCGTTGCCGGCCGCGTCGCGCGCGGTCACCGTCCACGTGTGCGATCCGATCGGGACGCCGCTGTCCACATAGGACGTTCCGGTCACCGTCGCCACCGCGACACCGTCCCGGAAAACCCGGTACCCGGTGACGCCGACCGCGTCGGTCGCGCCGCTCCACGACAACGACACCGACGTTCCGGTGACGGCCGGCGCCGCCAGCGTCGGTGCGGTGGGCGGCACGCAGTCGCCGCCGCACGCGCCCACGGTGACGGCGTTGGCGAGCACGTTGTATCCCGTGCCGGCGTCCCACGTCCCGGTGTTGGCGAACCGCACCGAGTACGCCGGGTTGCCGCGCAGCCCGCTCGCCTGGTCGGGCAGCCACAGCGCCAGCCTGTAGGTGCCGGCGGCCATCGCGGGCAGCACCACCGTCTGCGCCGGAACCGTTGTGGCGCCGGACTTCCACGTGCGCGGGTCGAGACCGGTCAACGGGACGTTGTAGCGCTGCGTCCCGTTGTCGAAGACCAGGAACACGGGACGCGGCTTGATGATCCCCGCGTAGCCGTCGTTGGCCAGGTGCGCGGAGAACGTGAACGCGCTCCCGGCCATGGCCGACGTCGCGAACGTGGCGTCGACCATCCGCAGCCGGTAGCCGAGCTTGCGCTCGAACCGGTGGAACGCCGTCTCCGCCGGGTCGGCACCGGACGCGGCCAGCTGCGCGGCCTTCCACAGATCCGTGTTGACGGCCGCGTAGTCCTCGTTGATCTCCGTCCAGTGCTGGTGCGACAGCTCGTACTGCGCGTTGACGCCGGCCGCGTCGTTGCCGCCGGACGAGTTGCACGTCTCGCCGCCGACGAGCTTGTTGCCGCCGGTCGAGGTCGCCAGGTCGTACACCCACTGCTTCTTCGTGGGCACGTCGAACCAGCCGAGCCAGGAGTTCTGGTCGTACGTGCCCATGTCGGCGGAGTCGGCGAGGAAGCAGTCGTTGTGGAACCCGAGCCGGTCGAAGTCCTGCGTCGTCATGAGGCAGTTGTCGGGCAGTGGGCAGCCGGGCGGGGGAGTGGTGCGTTGGGCGAACTCGTAGAGGAAGATGGGGTACCGGATCGCGATCGGTATCGACGACGGCGTGCCGCTCAACAGTTTCTTGACGAGCCGGTACCGCACCGGCGCCTGGCTCTCCTCCGACGCCGCGGTGTACGGGCTGGAGTGCCACTCGCCCCAGGCGCCGAAGAAGCCGGCCTCCAGGTGCATGATGACGTCGGCGTTGGCGGCGAACACCGGTGCCAGCTGGTCGATGTGCCGTTCCATCTGGCTGGGCGTCACCGCGGAGTAGCCGTCCCACACGTACGCGGTCCGCAGCACGATCTTCATGCCCTGCGCCCGGATCGCGGCGAGCCCGCTGCCGAGATTGGTCAGCAGCGCGGGTGGGAGGTCGGCGGTCTGGTACTTGTCGAGGTGCAGGTAGCTGTGGATGAGCGTGTTGCCGCTCGCCCGGGCCCGGGCGAACGTGCGGTCGAGCATGTCGGGGTTGAAACCGGGGATCGTGTTGCTGGCGTAGTCGTTGACGGCCGGGTCGTCGACGATCTCGTAGCGGTTGTGGAAGCCACGTTCGGGGTTGGGGAAGACCGTGGCGTGGTCGGCGGTGTAGGCGACGGTCGCGGCTGCGGCCGGCGTGGGGACCGCGAGAGCGGACACGGCCCCCAGCACGAGCACGAGTAGCCGGCGCATCAGTTCGCGAACCCGATGCTGTCGACGGTGATCGTGCTGTTCCCGCCGAACCAGAAGCCCATCGCGAGCTGGGCCGGGCTGGCGCGGTTGATGCCGTTGGCGGCCATCGGGATCCGGATGTCCTGGAACGACGTCGTGATCGCCGGGTGCCCGCCACCGTCCACTGTGTACTCGCCGAACTTCTTCGTGGTGCCGCCGAGGCTGAGGTTGAAATGGTTCTGCTCGCCGCCGGCCGCGCCCCGGACGCGCACCACCAGGTACGTGTACGCGGAGACGTCGGTCGGCACGTCGCTGCCGAACCAGCCGCAGTTGTCGTACTGCAACGCCAGCGCCCCGCCGGACACCACGCCGCTGCCGCCGCCGTTGAGGAAGCAGTTGCCGCCGGTCCACCGGCCGAGGTCGTTCTGGGCGGCCGACGGGTACGGCGGCGTCCCGTCGAAGTCGTCGAGCACGAGGCCGGGTGGTGTGGTGGTACCGGTGCTACCGGTCACCGCCGACGAGGCGGCCGAGACGTTGCCGGCGGCATCCCGCGCCCGCACCGTGTAGGAGTAGGACCCGGAGATTCCGGTGTCGGTGAACGTCGTTCCGGCCGGGGAGGCCACCTGCACCCCGTTCCGGAACACCTGGTATCCCGTCACGCCCACGTTGTCGGTCGACGCGTTCCAGGACAGTCCGATCGACGTCGGCGTCGTACCGGTCACCGCGAGCCCGGTGGGCGTCGACGGCGCCGCGGTGTCGCCGCCACCGCCGCCACCGACGCCGATCGCGCCGAGCCCCAGCCACCCGTCGGCGTTCTGGGTGGCGTTGCCGAACCGCAGCTTCTTCGCGTTGGCGCTGACCGCCTCCAGCGGGTTCTTCACCCGCATCACGAGCTGGTAGGAGCCGTTGGCGACACCGCCGAGGCTCACCTGCGACTGGAAGTACTGCGGGTAGCCGAAGTCGCGGTACGTCGGGTCGGCTCCGACGCTCCAGTCGGGGAACGCCCGGATCTTCAACGGCATCACGGTGCGCAGGTCCCAGGGCGTGTCCCAGGTCTTCACGACGGTGCCGGCGGAGTCCTTGAGCCCGAGCGACATCGTCCACGGGTAGTAGAACGGCGCGACGCCGTTGTTGACGAGCGTGACGCCCACGGTCGCGTTGCCGGTGACCGAGTTCTGGAAGTACGCGTTCGTGGCGGTGAGGTCGTAGCCCATGAGCCGCACGGCGGCGGCCACGTTGGGGTCGTTCGCGGCATAGCTCTGGCTGCCCTGGTTGATCTTCCACGTGGTGTGTTCGAGCTCGATGCAGGCCTTCATGTTGTCGACCTGTCCGGAACCGCCGGGCCACGCGGCGAACGCGGAGCTCTGGATCTCGGGCCGCACCTCGCCACCCATCGACGCGGTGATCCACTTGTTCTCCACGCCCATGTTCAGGGCGCGCTGGAGTTGTGCGTAGCTTGCGCCGCCGAGCGACTGCGGCAGTGTGACGCCGGCGAGCGGGAAGCCCTCCTTGTAGCAGAACGAGTCGTCGTGGTACCCGATGTCGCGGGCGTTCGCGGCGCCGCCGGCCGAGTCGGGGTACCGGATCTCCAGCTTGGTCCGGTTGAACGCGGCGTCGAACGCCTGCACGATCCGGGCGCCGTTGGCGTCGGTCGGCATCAGGTTCGGGTAGCCGTCGGCCGTGTCGGTGTCGAACGGCCACGTGTGCCACTCGCCCCACAGCCCGACGATGCCCAGGTTGATGAAGCCGATGCGCGGGTCACCGTCGTAGCGGGCGCCGAACGCGGCGACGAAGTTCGAGACGGCGGTCAGCAGGTACGGGCTGTCGTAGTCCGGGGAGACGGTGCCCCAGAAGGTGTTGTTGCGGTAGGCGACGTGCCCGTCGAAGCAGTGCGGGATCGCGTTGCCCGGATGGCTGCCGGTGCCGCCCGGGTACTCCATGTAGAAGCGGATCGCGGCCTGGTTGCCGTACGAGGCGATCTCGGTGAGCGCATTGTCCACAATGGACCAGTCGTACGTCGCGCAGTTCGTGGCGCTCGTCATCACCTCGGACAGGCCGAAGTAGCTCCACGCCAGCGAGCGGGGGTAGCCCTGGTTCTGGTTGTCGCCGGGGAAGTAGAACCGGGCGAAGCCCTTGAGCGGGTTGTCGAGCGGGCTCGGCGCGGCGGTGAGCGGGTGGTTCGTCAGGCCCGGGCTCGGGCTCGCTGGCGGTGCCGGCCGTGCGGGCGGGCCGGCGGGTGCGGCCGCGACGCTTGTTGGCGGTATCAGCGCGACGGCCGTGCAGAGGGCAAGGGCGAGCGTGAAACCACGCCGCCACAGGACGGTTCGCATGGTGTGGGCCTCCGGGACGGGGGGTCGGAGCTCCGGAATCGGGATTTGATACGCGGAGGTGTTGACAAAGTTTCCCTAGGCTTCATCATTATTAGCGATCGACCACCCCCCGCCGCAAGACGTAGATGTCGACCAACTTCGATCAAAGGAACGAGGTCGGAGCGTGACCACCCCAGTGACCGCCCGCCCCCGGGACGACCGGCGGGTCGCCTGGCTGTTCCTGCTGCCCGTGCTCGTCGGGTTCGCGGTGTTCTACCTGTACCCGACGGTGCGCGGCGTCTGGTACTCGGTCACCGACTACAGCCTGCTCAACACGCCGACCTACGTGGGCGCCGACAACTACACCGAACTCGCGGGCGACGCGCAGTTCTGGAACGCGTTGAAGGTCACCGGGTACTACGTCGTCATCAACATCGGGTCGCAGACGGTGCTGGCGCTCGGCCTCGCCGCGCTGATGCACCGGCTCACGAGATCGGTCGTCATCCGGGCGACGCTGCTGCTGCCGTGGCTGGTTCCGAACGTCACCGTCGCGCTGCTGTGGATGTGGCTGCTCGACGCGAACCTCGGCTTCGTCAACCACCTGCTCGACCTGGTCGGCGCGGAGAAGCAGGGCTTCCTCATGTCGCCGACGCTGGCGATGCCGTCGGTGGCGCTCATCAACACGTGGGCGTACACCGGCTACACCGCGCTGCTGCTCTACGCCGGCATGCTGCAGATCCCGCAGCACCTCTACGAGAGCGCCGCCCTCGACGGTGCCGGCGAACTGCGCATGTTCCGGCTCATCACGCTGCCGCTGCTGCGCCCGATCATCGCGCTGGTGCTGGTGGTGTCGCTGATCGGCTCGTTCCAGATCTTCGACACGGTGGCCGTCACCACGAAGGGCGGGCCGGTCGGCGTCACCCGGGTCATCTACTTCTACATCTACGAGCAGGCGTTCCGGTACTTCCACATGGGCTACGCCGCGGCGGCGGCGATGGTGCTCGTCGTGGTCCTCGGCCTGCTGACGTTCGTACAGATGCGGTTGCTCCGCGCGTCCCGTTCAGATCTTTCCTGAAGAGAGCCGACAATGACCCGTCGCCCGAGGCCGGGCCGGTTGCTGGCCTGGACCGCGCTCACCGCCTTTCTCGTGCTCACGATCGTGCCGTTCTACTGGATGATCCGCACGGCCATCACGCCCGCCGCGGACCTCTACACCGACAGCACCGGCCTCCTCCCCGAGCACCCCACGATGATCAACTTCTGGCGCGTGCTCGGCCTCGTCGACGCCGAGACGGCGCGCGAGGCGGGCGGATCCGGCGCTCAGATCAACTTCCTGCGCTACACCGGGAACTCCATCGTCTACTGTGGACTGATCGCGAGCGTGCAGACATTCTGCTGCGCGCTCGCCGGTTACGCGTTCGCGCGGCTGCGGTTCCCCGGCCGCGATCTCGTGTTCGGCGCGATCGTCGCGGCGCTGATGGTCCCGCCGATCTTCACGCTGCTGCCCAACTTCACGCTCGTGAAGAACCTCGGCATCATCGACACGTTCGCGGGCATCGTCGCGCCGACGCTGCTGATGACGCCGTTCGCCGTGTTCTTCCTCCGCCAGTTCTTCCTCTCCATCCCGCGGGAGGTCGAGGAGGCCGCGGTCATCGACGGCGCCAACCGCTGGGGCGTCTTCTGGCGCATCGTGCTGCCGATGAGCCGCGGACCGCTCGTCACCATCGGGCTCACCACCACCGTGTGGGCGTGGAAGGACTACCTGTGGCCGCTGCTCGTCGGCCGCGGGGAACAGACCCGGGTGCTCACCGTCGCGCTCGGGGTGTTCCTCCAGCAGTCACCCAACACCGCCCCCGACTGGACCGGGCTCATGGCCGCCTCCACCCTGTCGGTCCTGCCCGTGCTCGTGCTGCTCGTCTTCCTCGGCAAGCGGCTCGTCCAGTCACTGAATTTCACCGGCATCAAATGAACTCCGTGGAGGGACCCATGAAGAGAAGGATGGCGGCCGCGTTCGTCGCCGCGGCCCTTGCCTTACCGATGCTCGTCGCCTGTTCCGACGACTCCGGCGACAGCGACGGCAAGGTGACCCTCGACTACTGGCTCTGGGACGACAAGCAGCTGCCCGCCTACCAGGCGTGCGCCGACGAGTTCACCAAAGCCAACCCGAACGTCACCGTGAAGATCTCGCAGACCGCGTGGCAGCAGTACTGGCAGAACCTCACCACCCAGCTCGCCAGCGGCGCCGCCCCCGACGTCTGGACCGACCACGCGAGCTACTACCCGCAGTTCGTCACCAGCAACCAGATCCTCGACATCCAGCCGTTCGTCGACAAGGACAAGGTCGACCTGAGCCGGTACCAGTCCGGCCTCGCCGACCTGTTCGTCAAGGACGGCAAGCGGTACGGCCTGCCGAAGGACTGGGACACGATGGCGGTGGTGTACAACACCGCGCACGTGAAGGACACCGCCGGGCTCGACGCGCTGACGTGGAACCCGGTCGACGGCGGCAGTTTCGAGCAGGCGATCCGGAAGGCGACCGTCGACGCGAACGGTCGCACCGGCCTGGACCCGGGCTTCGACAAGAACTCCGTGAAGGTGTACGGGTTCCTGCCGGAGTGGCAGGACGGCTCGCAGGGCCAGAACGGCTGGGGCCTGCTCGCCAACGCCAACGGGTTCACCTACCTCGACAAGAACCCGTGGGGCACGAAGTACAGGTACGACGACCCGAAGCTGGCCGAGACCATCGCCTGGTTCAAGCACCTCATCGACGCCGGCTACGCGCCCAAGTTCGACAAGCAGTCGACGCTCGGCCGCGACGCCGTCATGGACGCCGGACAGGCGGCGTTCACGATCGTCGGGTCCTGGACCATTACCAGCTACCTCGGCGGCACCGCCAAGCAGAAGTACGCGTTCGCGCCGCTGCCCACCGGTCCCCAGGGCCGGAAGACCGCCATCAACGGCCTCTCCGACGCGATCTACGCCGGCACCAAACACCCCGACCAGGCCTGGGCGTGGGTGAAGTTCCTCGGCTCCGCCGCGTGCCAGGACATCGTCGGCGACAAGGCGGTCGTCTTCCCGGCCATCCGGTCGGGCGCCGAGAAGGCGCTGGCGGCGCACAAGGCCGCCGGCCGCGACGTCCACGTGTTCACCGACGAGGCGGCCGCGCCGGGCGGCACGTTCTTCCTGCCGATCACCGACCACGGCAACGAGGTCAGCCAGATCGTGCAGGACGCCATCCAGTCCGTCGTCCTCGGGCAGGCCCCGGCGGCCGACGCGCTGAAGAAGGCGAACACCCAGGTCAACGCGCTCTTCAAATAGGGAGAACCATGGCTCAGCTCGTCGAACTCGGTGGGCGCACGTTCGCCGCGCAACTCAGCGGCGAACCGCGGTCGACCCCCGGCGGTCTCGTCCTGCCGCCGGGCCGGGTCGCGATCCTGCACAACCTGGGTGACGCGTCGTTCTACCGGCACGGGCAGAACTCGTGGAGCCCGTGCGGATGGCGACGGCTGAGTGAGCCTCCGTTGCGCATCCCCAACCCGACCCGGATGGTGACCGCCGACGACCCCGAGTTCGACGACGCCCACCGGCACCACTCGTCCGCCGTCGCGGCCCTACAGGGCGACCATGGCGGAACCCTCCTGCTCGGCGCGCTGGGCCTCGACACACCGAGGCTCACCGCCGACCGGGACACGCTCACCGGCTGGTACAAGGCCGCGGGCGCCGACTGGTTCCTCGCCTACGGCGACGAGCGGGAGGTCTTCGCGGCCTACACCGACGAGTTGGCGCGGCGTTCCGCCCCGACCGGGCGCCGCGTCGGCAACGTCTGGTGCAGCTGGTACGCCTACTACGAGACCGTCACCGAGACCCAGCTCGCCAAGGACATCACCGACCTCACCGGGTTGCCGTACGACGTCGTGCAGGTCGACGACGGCTGGGAGGAGCGGGTCGGCGACTGGGAACCGAACGCCAAGTTCCCCAGTGGCATGCGCGCGCTCGCCGGCCGGATCACCGACGCCGGCTTCACCGCCGGCCTGTGGCTGGCACCGTTCATCGCGCTGCCCACGTCACGGGTCGTGGCCGAGCGCCCGGAACTGTTGCTGCGCAAGGACGGCGAGCCGGTCGTCGCCGGCTACAACTGGGGCGGCCCGTACTTCGCGCTCGACCTCACCCGCGACGACGCCCGCGACCACGTGAGGGAGCTCATCGACAAGGTGGTGCACGAGTGGGGCTTCACCTACCTGAAGCTCGACTTCATCAACGCCGCCGCGAAGAACGGCGAACAGCCGTACCGCGACGGCCTCCGGCTCATCCGCGACACGGCGGGCGACGACGTGTACCTGCTCGGCTCCGGCGCCATCCTGCTGCCGTCCCTCGGCCTGCTCGACGGCATGCGCAGCGGCCCCGACGTCGCGCCGATGTGGGACAACTACGCCACCGACGACCCGTCCGACGCCACCGCCCGCAACGCCGTCGTCAACAGCGTCCACCGGCTGTGGCAGTCGCCGTTGGTGCAGGTCGATCCCGACGTCATCTATTTCCGCAGCAGGCTCAACCTGTTGACCGCCCAGCAGCTGGGCTGGCTCCGCGACCTCGCCGACGTGTGCGGCTTCCGCGCGATCTCCGACCCGCCCGCGTGGCTGACCCCGGCCGAGCTGGAGGACCTGCGCGCCTACCTCGACGCGTCCCCGACGATCCACCGCGTCGACCGCTACCGTTTCACCATCGACGGCCGCGAGGTCGACTTCGGCCCGGCGGTCGCGGGCGACACGGGCAGCCAGCTGTACCCGATCTCATGATTCGAGAAGACCCTTGAGCGCGACCAGATCCGCCTGCACCGCCGTGGTGTCGCGTTCGAACTCCTCGTCGCTCATGCCGGGCTGGCGCCGGACGCTGAACACGATCTCGCAGCCGGTGCGGTCCGGTATCACGCGCATCGGGTTGTGGAACGTCTCGCCCGACTCCACCGTGACGTCGTGGTCGATGACGCCGAACTCGTTCGGTGGCGCGACCACGATCACGATCCGGCCCATCGGGGACTCGGCGACCCACTGCCCGTCGACGTGTTCGATGGCGGTGCACAGGCCGGGCGCCCAGGTCGGCAGGTTCGCCGGGTTCGAGGCGTAGTCGTAGACCTCCCGCGCGGGCCGGTCGATGTGCGCGCTGAGGTGTCGCGAGTCGTCCATGCCGGGAACGTTAGCGGCGGGGCGCCGGCGCGGTCTTGAACGGATCGGTCACGTCGGCGCGGACCCCCACATCACTAGAGTGACGGGGTGCGAAGCGTGATCGTTCTCAACGGCGGGTCGAGTTCCGGCAAGTCGGGCCTCGCCCGGTGCCTCCAGGCGGTGCTGCCCGACCCGTGGCTCGCGATCGGCGTCGACACGCTGATCCAGGTGATGCCGGCGACGAAGAGCGGAATCGACATCGGTGCCGACGGCACGGTGAACGTCGGGCCGTCGTTCGCGCGTCTGGAACTGGCGTGGATGGCGGGCGTGGGCGCGATGGCGCGGGCCGGTGCGCGCGTCATCGTCGACGATGTCTTTCTCAGCGGCGCGGCCTCGCGGCGACGCTGGGAGCCCGCACTCGACGGCCTCGACGTCCTCTGGGTGGGTGTCCGGTGCGCGGCCGAGGCCGCCGAGGCCCGCGAGATCGCCCGCGGCGACCGGGTGATCGGGATGGCGCGGGCCCAGGCGGAGACGGTCCACGAGGGCATGACCTACGACGTGGAGGTCGACACCACCCATGCGGAACTCCTGGCGTGCGCCCGGATCATCGCCCGGGTGCTATGAACCGGGCCGCTCCGCCGCTCCCCGCCCACCCCGGGGCAGCGGGTCGCGCGGCTCGCGGACGCCGGCCCCGCCCGCACCGTCTCCGTCGTCTCCGTCGTCGGGAATGACGCGGCTGACGTTGTCATGCTCGGGCCACGGGTGGTCCCGGATCTCGTTGGGGTGGAGGTAGCGGAGTTCGCGATCGACCCGGCTCATCGGACCTCCCACAGGTAGATGGCCTCGGCGTCGGTCACGGCTGAACCATACCGGGGCCGGCCGTGGCGCCCCGGAGGACGGAAGCCAGGAGTCCTTCCACGTAGGGCGGCGCGATCTCCTCGCCGGTGATGAGGGCCCGGTAGTAGAGGGGGCCGACCAGGTGGTCGGCCAGGGCGTCGAGGTCGGTGGACGCGGGCAGGTGGCCGCGGATCACGGCGCGCTGCAGCGGGAGCCGGTCGCGGGCGCGTTGGGCGGACAGGTACTCGGTGCGTAGCCGGGTCGCCAGTCGCGGGTCGTGCAGGCTCTCGGCGGTCAGCGCGCGGTAGACGGCTCCGGCGTCGGAGTTGGTCAGGAAGCGGGCGAGGTTCGACAGGTGCACGTGTAGGTCGGTGACGAGGTCGCCGGTGTCGGGCGGGACGAGTTCCTCGGCGGCGTCGGTGAGGAACGCGTCGAGCAGGAGGTCGGTCTTCGAGGGCCACCAGCGGTAGATGGTCTGCTTGGCGACGCCGGCCCGCTGCGCGATCGCCTCGACGGTCAGCCGGGCGAAGCCGTGCTCGACGAGCAGGTCGTCGGCCGCTTCGAGGACGGCGAGGCGGGCCTGTTCGCTGCGTCCGTGCCGGTTGCCGTGGTGCATGACGTTCCCATCCCTTGAATAGACGCAACGTTGAGGCTAGCCTAGCCGACGTGACGACTCTCCGCACCTCACCGCTCCACGACGTTCTCGACCGGCTGCACGCCGCCGCCGAGAAGGACGACGACCTCGACATCGCGCCGCTGCCGACCGATGCCACCGCGGCGGAACGCGCCGACGCGCTGGCCCGGGTCTACATGCCGGTCTCGGGCGCGGGCGGCGCGCTGCTCTACTCGCTGGTCCGGGCGGCACGGCCGCAGACCGTCGTCGAGTTCGGCACCTCGTACGGCATCTCGACGCTCTACCTCGCCGCGGCCGTGCGCGACAACGGCACGGGCCGCGTCGTGACGACCGAACTGAGCGCGACCAAGGTGGCGGCGGCCCGGCGGAACCTCGCCGACGCCGGCGTGGCCGACGTGGTCGAGGTGCTGCCCGGCGACGCGCTGGAAACGCTCGCGACGGTCCCGGGTCCGGTCGGGCTGGTCCTGCTCGACGGGTGGAAGGACCTCTACCTGCCGGTGCTGCACCTGCTCGAGCCGCGGCTCACCCCGGGCGCGTTGGTGATCGCGGACGACACGTCGTTCGCGAGCGTGAAGCCCTACCTCGATCACGTCCGCGACCCGGCGAACGGCTACGTCACCACCGACTTCCCGGTCGAGGACGGCATGGAGGTCAGCTGCCGCTCCTGACTAGAGTCGCGTCGTGACCGATGCCGGAGCCGACATCGACGAACGCGTGGCGGACGCGTGGGCACGGGTCGAGGCCGCCCTGGGCCGCGTCCTCCCGGACTCGCTACGGCAGCTCAACGCTCCGGCCGCGGTTGAGGAAATCGACGCGGTCGAGGCAGTTCTGGCGATGCCGCTGCCGCGGGATCTCCGCGCCAGTCTCCGCATCCACAACGGAACGAAGTGGATCTTCAGTGCGGACGGACAGCGTCGACCGAGCCCGGTACCGCTGAACCAGCTCTACGACACCGACGGCATCGTCGAGGCGACGCGGATGTGGCGCGACAACTACCATCCGGAGCCCCACTGGGACGATCCGAGGGTCTGGGCCTATCTGGTCGACGGCGGGAACCACCTCTTTCTGACCGGGTCGGTGCGGCCGATCGTCGGTTCGCCGGGCGCGGTGATCGTGGGCGACATGAACGGCGACGTGACGTGGTTTCTCGACGGTGACCCGGCACCGGGCGGAACGCCCGGACAGGTGGTCCGGGTCGATGTCGAATGCGCCACGTGGGACGTGCTGGCCCCGTCGTGGACGGAGCTTCTCGTCCGCTACGCGGAGGACCTGGAACTGTTCGCGGCCGATCCGCACAGCTCGACGCTGACGATCGACGACCTCGGACCGGCGTGCGAGTGGGGCGGCAGCACGCCGTCGGACCCTCCGGCGGTGCGTCCGGCCTGGCTGCTGAACGTCGACGCCCGCGATCCGTACTAGCGCTTTCAGTGCGAGGGAGGCACCGGGCGGGGCGGAACATCAGTCCGGGAGGTCGATCGGATACTCGGCCGTCCAGGTCAGATGGACCGTTCCGTCCGGCGTCGCGCGGTAGTGCAGCCAGACGTGATGCGGGATC
This sequence comes from Virgisporangium aurantiacum, assembly GCF_016863635.1. Classification (GTDB taxonomy): domain Bacteria; phylum Actinomycetota; class Actinomycetes; order Mycobacteriales; family Micromonosporaceae; genus Virgisporangium; species Virgisporangium aurantiacum. The sequence goes on from NZ_BOPG01000080.1 coordinate 65,269, forward strand.
AGAATCCCGGTCCGGCGGCGGGCGACGGCCCAGACGTCGTCGGCGTGATCCTTGTTGGCGCGGTACTCGTCGGCCGTGCGGTTGTCGGGCCGCAGGTGGTAGCCCCGCCCGGCCAGGTGCGCCCGCACCCGGGCGTCGGCCCGGTCACCGGTCACCGTGGCGGTGCGGAAGCAGCTGCCCTCCACGCAGCCGTAGTCCTCGCTGACGATGAGGCCGGCCGGCATCGGGAACACTCCCTCGTCATCGGGCGGCTTGTCGAAATCCGTGAGCCACCAGCCGGGACAGGTGAGGCACAACCAGCCCGGCGACAGCCCGGCCAGGACCATCGCGGTGATCCGGACCCAGGCGCGGTGCGCCCGGGTCCCGGACCGGGACTCGACCCACGACCCGAGGAAACAGACCCCGGCGCTGACCCACGGATACCAGGTCAGCATGTCGCCACGCGAGGGTACGAGCCAACGCCCGGTCCAGCCGAGCGCATCCGGGACGACCATCCAGGCCATGAACGCGGTCAGGACCCCGCCGAAGAACAGACCCCAGCCGGGCCCACGGGCTACCGCGCAGTACCACACGACGACCGGCACCACGGCGATCAGCCCGACCACGTCGGTCCCGCGGTCCCACGGCACCGTCACCAGCAGCAGGGCGAACGCGACGCCGGTCACCCGCCATCCATACACGTGCATGCGGACGATGTGACCGCACCGGAAACGTCCAGTGGTGCACTTTTCGTGAAGATGTCGTGTTCGTGTGCGAGCCCGGTCCGGGTTAGCCTTGCAGTATATGGCTACCTATCGCAGCGCCTCAGTGCTTCTCTCCTCGGACGGCACCAGGACACCCGGCACCGCCGCGCTCTTCGCCGAGCCCGCCCGCAAGGGTGGGACCGCACCGTGGGCAGGCGACTTCCGACCCGCCAACAGCGCGGGCAACGGCCCCAAGAACGCGGTCGGGAAGACCTTCACGTTGGAGATGCCCGACGGCAGCACCGGCAAGGTCGTGGTCCAGGGTCTCAAGAGCGGCAAGGGAGGCGTCGTGCTGGCGTTGATGGGCGAGGGCGCACCCCCCTTCTGATGGCTCTACCGGGGAATGTCGGCCCGGTCCGACCGGCGGGCCGCGGCCGGTGCGCGGATGGCGCAGCCCACGCTGAACCGCACCGCGGCGGGATCCGAGGAACAGCCATCCGACGTACCGGCCGTCGGCGATGCGTCTCTCGGCGCGGGTCGCCGCTACCCATGAAAGCCGGTGAAGACCGCAGACGCTGCCAACGACGTCGACCAGTTCGGTGGAGGAACAGCCATGAGCCGACCTTCAAGCAGAGGGCTCGTGAACTTGGCATCCGGATTTGCTTGATGAGCGCGCAACTGGTCATCGTGCCCTAAGTGCGATCGGCGCACCCCGGCCTACTCGCGATTTAGCGGATGATACTTGTGTGCCATACCTCGGCGGCAGAATGCGACGGATCCAATTGACGGATTGCTGAAAGAATTGCCAGCCTTTCCTTTGACGTCTCCAGTCTGGACGAATGCAATCTGAATCGATCATCGTCGCTTGCGCCTAACGGGCGATGCTCGTCGCATGCTTTCCTGAAAGCCTGCTCGGCTTGAGAGCTTCGCTCGCCGTTGTGTCCGAGGTCTTGCTCCAACCTGCGCATACGGGGATCCAGGTGCTTTCGCTCCCATGGTGGGATTTCATCGTCATTCATCGACTAACCGGGCGTACGGCAAATTGATTAGGAGTTCGGTGCCGAAACGTGGTTTCCAGGTCCAGCAGGACGCGCGCTCATCAGCCGTTGGGTGAGCGCGATGACTGACGCTCTTGACTCCGATCCTGCGGCAGGTCCGGAGCACACCGAGCGACTCTGGCTGTGCGTGCTCAGTCGTTCTCACTGCTTCACCATGCGCCATACCGATAGGCGCTCGGCGGTAGGCCGCCAGGTCTGAGGATCACGATCTGGAAGGCGCGGGCGTCCGTAGGCCGTCGTTCGCTGTGATGGCCCTGCCGGCCCGCCGGCCGGGACGCGTCAGCGTAGTTCGTCGGCGAGGGCGGCAAGCCAGCGGGTGCCCGGGTGGTCGTCGCCGAGGGTGCGGCGGTAGCGCTCCAACGTGTCGGTGACGAGTGGCCGCGCGGTTGCGTGGGCGCCGAGCGCCCGCAGGTCGGCGGCGAGGTTGCCGGCCGCCCGCAGGGTCGCCGGGTGGTCGTCGCCGAGGACTCGGCGGTAGCGGGCCAGCGTGTCCTCGTTGAGGCGCCGGGCGGCCGCGTGGTCGCCGAGTTCGCGCAGGTCCGCGGCCAGGTTGCCGGCCGAGCGCAGGGTGTCCGGATGGTCGTCGCCGAGCACGCGCCGCCGCCGTTCGAAGGTGTCGGCGTCGAGCCCGCGGCCCGCGGCGGCGTCACCGAGTGCGCGCAGGTCGGCGGCGAGGTTCGCGGCGGCCCGCATGGTGTCCGGGTGGTCGTCGCCGAGGACTCGGCGGTAGCGGGCGAAGGTGTCCTCGTTGAGGCTCCGCGCCTCGTCGACCCGACCCAGCCGACGCAGGTCGGCCGCGAGGTTTCCGGCGGACCGCATGGTGTCCGGGTGGTCGTTGCCGAGCACGCGCCGGTACCGCGTGAGCGCGTCCTCGGTCAGCGCACGGGCCTGTTCGGAATGGCCGAGGTAGCGGTGGGCCACCGCGAGCGTCGTGGCCGCGGCGAGGACGCGCGCGTCGTCGGGTCCGTCTACCGTGCGGCGGTGCCGGTGCCACTGGGTCGCCAGGTCCAGCACCGTCCGGTACTCCCCGCGGGCGTTGAGGTATGCGAGTGCGTGGCGCAGTGTCTCGAACAGCGTGTCGGAGCGCATCGGGTCGAGGGCGAGGACGTGCGGCAGCAGTTGCGCCCAGTCGGCCCACCGGCCCGGGTCGGCGCCCTCGTCGGTCGGTGCGGCGGCGGCGACCAGCCGGCGCGCCTGTTCCCGCGTACGACCCGCGTCGGCGCCGGCCGCGTCCCGCACAACCGCCTGGATCAGTCGGTGCACCTGCACCGTGTCGGTGTCACTGCGGGCGAGGCCCATCCCGGTGAGGCGGCCGAGCGTACGCCGTAACGCCAGGCGCGCCCCGGCGGCGCTGGCGAGGGGCTCGTCGAGCGTCCCCGGCGGTGCGCCGGCGAACCAGGCGATCGGGACCGGTTCGGCGGCCAGCATCGCGCATACGTGGAGCAGTCGCACCGCGGCGGTGTCCACATCGGACAGTCGCCGGACGGAGGTGGTGACCACCGCGCCGAGCGGCATCGGGTACCCGGGCGCGGGCGCGTCCGACAGCAGCCGACCGGCGTGCCCGGCCAGCTCGTCAAGGTACTCGTCGACCGACATGCCGGTCTCGCCCAGCAGACCGGCCGCCTGGGCGAGAGCCAACGGCAGGTCGCCGAGCGCGGCGGCGAGCCGGTCGGCGTCGCACGGGTCCACGACCGGTAGGTGCGTACACAGCAGCGCCACCGACTCCGCCCGGTCGAACACGTCGACGCCGACGGGGACGGCGACTCCGCCGGTCTTCCCGCTGCGGGAGGTGACCACGACATGGCCGGTACCCGAGGGCAGCCACGCGATGACGTCCTCGATGATCGGGACGTTGTCGAAGATCAGTAACCAACCGCCGGAGGCCGACAGGCGGCGGACGGTCTCCCGCGCGGCGGCCGCGGTGACTGTGCCGTCGCGCACCCAGCCGGCGGCGGTGCCGAGCTCGGCCAGCTGTTCGCCGATCAGCTCACCGACCTCGGCGTCGATCCACCAGACCAGGTCGTACGCCCCGGCGAAGAGGTGGGCGTACTCCACGGCCAGTTGGCTCTTGCCCACGCCGCCCATCCCGTGGACGGCCTGGACGAGTGCCCGGTCGCCGGCGCAGAGCCGTTCGCGAACCGCCGCGAGCAGCGTCTCCCGGCCGGTGAAGGCAGGGTTGCGGTGCGGCACCTTCCAGAGCGACGGGCGGGAGCCCGGGACGCGTGGCTTCGGTACATGCGAGCTGGCCGCCGGCTCGCCACCGGCCGCCGCGCGTGCGTCGGCCTGCCCGCCACCGGCCGGGAACGGGGGCGCGGCCGTCGGTCGCCGGCCGGCGCCCCGGGCCGCCGTCAGCAGCACGTCACGGGCGTCATCCTCGCTCCGGCCATACAGGTCGTGCCAGATCAGCGGGGCCAGCAGGGACGGCGGGTCGACCGGCCCGATCCGCAGTGGAATCAGTCGACGCCGGTCGCCGGGCCTTTGCGCCATCACCGCCGACCATTCGTCGAGCGTGTGCCTGCCGGGCCCGAAATAGTCGGGCGAGAACAGTGCGATCATCGCACCGGCATTGGCGACGGCGTCACTCATCCGCCGGGGCGCGTTGTCGCCGGCATTCCAGTCCCACACGTCGAGTTCGACGGTGAATCCGGCCGCTTCGAGATGCCAGCCGACCCATTCCGCCCACGTACGGTCGGCGCCCGCGTAACTGATGAAGAAATCCACCCGGGCCATGCCTCCAGCTTCCCGAACAGTCACCTCACCGGCCCGACAGAACGTTTCCTCTCGGTTGGGCGTGAACGGCGAGATCGGCCGACAATCGTCGGACGATGCGCTCGGCTGATCGGCCGTCCCCGAACGGACCATCGGTGGCGATGTCGGCCCGGCGTGGCGGCGGGTGGCCGATCTCGCGGCGCGCGCGGTCGACCACGTCGGGCGGGTGGAGACCGATCACCTCGGCGGTGCCAGCGTCGACCGCCTCCGGCCGGTCGGTGCGCTCGCGCAGGACCAGCATCCGCTTGCCGAGGGCCGTCGCCTCGTCCTGCACGCCGCCGGAGTCGGTGAGGACCAGGTCGGCCTCGGCCAGGGTACGCACGAAGTCGAGGTAGTCGAGCGGCTCGACGAACCGCGCGGGGCCGGCCGCGTTGGCCGCCGCCGCCAGCAGGTCGCGCCGGACGGCCGGGTTGCGGTGAAGCAGGATCACCACGTCGGTGCCGGGGCCGGCGAGTGCGGTCAGCGCCTGGGTCACCCGCTCGATCCGGCCGTCCTGCGACTCCCGCCGGTGCAGCGTCACCAGCACATTGCGCAGACTGCCCGGAGTGAATGCGGACCGGCCGAGGCCGCCCGCCATCGCCCAGCGGAGGCTGTCGACGGCCGTACTGCCGGTCACCTCGATGTCGACCGGGTCGACGCCCTCGGCCAGCAGGTTGCGTGCCGCGGCGTCGGTCGACGGAAAGTGCCAGCGGGTCAGCCGGGCGATGGCCGTACGGTGGAACTCTTCCGGAAACGGCGTGACCGGCGTTCCGGAGCGGATGCCGGCCTCGATGTGTGCCACCGGGATCCGTTCGTAGAACCCGGCGACGGCGCCGGCGAACGCCGTCGCCGTGTCGCCGTGGACCAGCAGGACGTCGGGCCGCTGGGTGGCGAAGAGATTGCCCAGCCGCTGCACCATCCGGCTGGTCAGGTCGCACAGCGACTGGTCGGCGACCATTGCCGCGAGTTGGTGCTGGCAGCGTAGCTGCAATGTGTCGAGCAGGGTGTCGAGCAATTCACGGTGCTGACCGGTGGAAATGACCACCGGATCGAGTGCGGGACTTCTGCGCATGGCACGCACCAGCGGTGCGAGTTTGATGGCTTCCGGCCGGGTGCCGAAAACGACGTGGACCGTGAACGGTGTCATGGAACTCCTGCCGTGCGGGCGTCGTCACGACAAGGTACCGGAAGCCGGAAAGCGTCATTCGCGTGGCGGTGCAGCTTCACCGGTGTGGGCGAACGTCTCGAACCCGAGGCCGACTTGTATTCGGGCGCGGCTCCGGGGCGGGTAGCGTCCGCGGGGTGGAAGCTTTCTCCCGCGACGGTATGCGGTTCGAGGTGGTGGACGAGGGGCCGCCGGACGCGGAGACGATCGTGCTGTTGCACGGGTTTCCGCAGAGTGCGCGATCGTGGGTCGACGTTTCCCGGCCACTGCTCGCGGCCGGTTACCGGGTCATCGCACCGGACCAGCGTGGTTACACCCCGGGGGCGCGGCCTCGGCCGCGGCGGGCCTACCGGCTCGAGGAACTCGTGGCTGACGTCGTGGCGCTTGTCGATGCCGCGGGTGTCGACCGGGTTCATCTGGTGGGTCACGACTGGGGTGGTGGGGTTGCGTGGATGGTCGCGGCCACGAGACCGGATCGCCTTCATACTCTGACCGTGGTTTCCGCGCCGCATCCGCGTGCGTTGGTGAAGGCCATGCTGACCGGTCGGCAGCTCCTGCAGGCCTGGCATGTCGGGTTCTTCCAGTTGCCGTGGCTTCCCGAGGCTGCCATCCGGGCGCGGGGTGGCCGGTTCGCGGTGGCGTTGCTCAAGCGGTCGGGCCTCGGTGATGACCTGGCGAGGGCGTACGTCGACCGGCTCATCGACGACCCGGGTGGCCTTGCCGGCGCGTTGCGCTGGTACCGCGCCATGCCTCTCGACGTCTCGATCGGACGCCGGACCGGTGCGGTCACCGTCCCGACGACGTATGTCTGGAGCACCGGCGACGTCGCCCTCGGTCGGCGTGCCGCGGAGCTGACCGGCCGGTGGGTAACGGGCCCGTTCGAATTCACGGTGCTCGACGGCGTTTCGCACTGGGTCCCCGAACAGGTGCCGGACGAACTGGCCGGGTACATCCTGAATCGGATCAGGAGCGTGTGAGGTCTGCAGTCGCGAAATGGGCTGCCGTCGCCGGCCCGGTCCGGCATCCTGCGGGGCGGGAGGTACGGGCCGGCGATGGCGACGGAGTTCAGACTGCTCGGCGAGGTACAGGTGCACGTCGACGGGCAACCGGTCGACCTGGGCCACGCGCGGCAACGGTTTCTGCTGGTGGCGTTGCTGGTGGACGCGAACCGGCCGGTCCCGGTCGACCGGTTGCTGGACCGGGTGTGGGGGAGTGGCCAACCGCGGCACGCGCGCAACGCGGTCTCCGGGTACGTCTCCCGGCTGCGTCGGATTCTCGACGGTGTGGCCACCATCACCCGTCGCCCCGACGGTTACCTGCTGGCCGTAGACCCGGACACCGTGGACATGTTCGTGTTCCGGCGGCTGGTCGGGCGGTCGGCCCGTCCCGAGTCGCTGGAGCGGGAGCGGGAGCTGGAGCGGGCGCTGGCGCTGTGGCGCGGCGAGCCGTTCGGCACGCTGGACGCGCCGTGGCTGACCGGCATCCGGGCCGCTCTCGCCGCCGAGCGGCTGACGGCCGAACTGGACCTCGTCGACGCGGCGCTGGCCGCCGGCCGGCACGCCGACCTGCTGGGCGAACTGGCCACGCGGGCCGCCGCGCACCCGTTCGACGAGCGGATCGCCGGGCAGCTGATGACGGCGTTGTACCGGTGCGGACGCCGGGCCGACGCGCTCCGGCACTACCAGGAGGTGCGCGACCGGCTGGTCGACGAGCTGGGCATGGACCCGACGGCGGAGCTGGGCCGGCTGCACCAACGGATCCTGGCCAGCGATCCGGCGCTCAGCCCGGAACGGCCGGCGGCGGCGCCGGGTGACGGGGCAGCCGATGGGACCGCCGGCAGGCCGGTGCCACGACAGCTGCCGGCGCCGCCGGCCGTGTTCACCGGTCGCGAGGCCGCGCTGTCGCGACTCGACGGGCTGACGAGCGGCGCCGCGGTCGTGTCCGGCTGTGCCGGGGTCGGCAAGAGTGCCCTCGCCGTGTACTGGGCGCACCGCGTCGCCGCCCGGTTTCCGGACGGCCAGCTGTACGTCAACCTGCGCGGCTTCGACCCGGACGGCGCCGTGGCCGCCCCGGCGGAAGTGGTGCGCGGCTTCCTCGACGCGCTCGGCGTGTCCGCGCGCCGCCTGCCGATCGACCTGGCCGCGCAGACCGCGCTCTTCCGCAGCCTGCTCGCCGGCCGGCGCGTGCTGGTCGTCCTCGACAACGCCCGCGACGCCGCGCAGGTCCGTCCGCTGCTGCCCGGGTCGCCCGGCTGTCTCACGGTGGTGACCAGCCGCAACCAGCTCGGCGGGCTGGTCGTCGTCGACCACGCGGAGCCGGTGCCGCTGGACCTGTTCACCGACGCGGAGGCGCGGGCGTTCCTGACCCGGCGCCTGGGCGCGGGCCGGATCGCGGGCGAGCCGACCGCCGTCGCCGAGATCGTGCGCCGGTGCGGCCGGCTGCCGTTGGCACTGGCCGTGGTGGCGGCGCGGGCCGCGGCGCATCCCGGCTTCCGCCTGGCCGACGTGGCCGCCGAACTGGGCGGCGGCCTGGATTCCTTCGACGGCGGCGACCCGCACGCCGACGTCCGGGCGGTGTTCTCCTGGTCGTACCGCGCTCTCAGCCCGGCAGGGGCGCGGCTGTTCCGGCTGCTCGGGCTGCACCCCGGCCCGGCGTTCGACACCGACGCCGCGGCCAGCGTCGCCGGGATGCCGGCACCGGCGGTCCGGCGGTCGCTGACCGAACTGACCCGGGCGCACCTGCTCACCGAGCGCGCGTCCGGCCGCTACGTCATGCACGACCTGCTGCACGCATACGCCGCGGAGCAGGTGGAGGGGGCAGAGAAGGCGGCCGCCGCGGTCCGGATCCTCGACCATTACCTGCACACCGCCTACGCCGCCGACCGGATGCTCTACCCGTACCGCGACCCGGTGGTGCTGAGCGAGCCGGCGGCCGGTGTCGCGGTCGGCGCGTTGGGCGACCGCGCCGCGGCGATGACGTGGCTGCGCACCGCGCACGGAACCCTCGTCGGCGCGGTCGAGTGGGCCGCCCGCACCGGGCACGACCGGCACTGCTGGGAACTGGCCTGGAGCCTGACGAGCTACTTCAACCTCAGCGGCGGCTGGACCGATCAGGTCGCCGTGCAACGCACCGCGCTGTCCGCGGCCACCCGCCTCGGCGACGACACCGCGCTGGCCCACGTGCACCGCAACCTCGGCCGGGCACACACCCAACTCGGCCGGCTCGACGAGGCCCGGACCCACCTCGACCAGGCGCTGAGCCTGTTCCGCGCCGTCGGTGACCGCGCCAACGAGGCGCAGACCCAGGTGAACGTCGCCCGGGTACTGGAGCGGCAGGGCCGCGACGTCGAGGCGTTGCACTGTGACCAGCGCTCGCTGGACCTGTACCGGGCGGCCGGCCACCTCACCGGCCAGGCGCGGGCGCTGAACAACGTCGCCTGGATGCTGACCCGGCTCGGCGACGTCGACCTGGCCCGCACCCTGTGCCGGGAGGCGTTGCGGATCAACGAGGACATCGGCAACCGGCACGGCGCCGCCACCAACTGGCAGAGCATCGGGCACCTCGAACTGGCCGCCGGCGCGTACCGGACGGCGGTCGACGGGTGCCGGCGCGCGCTGGACCTGTTCGCCGAGATCGACGACCTCGCCGGGACGGCCGACACGCTGGTCTGTCTCGGCGAGGCGTACCACGCCGACGGGGACCCCGCCGCCGCCGACGACACCTGGCGGCGGGCGTTGACCCTCCTCGACGAGATGGGCCACCCGGAGGCCGACCGGGTCCGGGGATACCTCCGGCCGGCACCCGCAGCGGGTGCCGGCCGGCCGGCGTGAACCGGAGTGGATCAGAACGCGCAGATCGCCTGGGCCACGATGAAGTCCCAGTCCTGGCTGACCGGGCTGCTCTCCACCGCGAACGCCTGCACCTCGGCCAGGCCGTTGTACGGGTACAGCACCTGGAGCGACACACCGGCGACGCTGGTGGTCGCGGCACCCGTGCCGTGCACCCGCTTGCCCGCCGGGCACCGCGCGAGCGCGCTCTTCTCCGCCTCGGAGTTCCGCGCGGTCGACTCGGTCGTGACGATCTCGTAGCCCGACGGCGCGTTCACGCAGATCGCGTACGCGTCGACGGTCCAGTTGTCGGAGTAGCCCTGGACGTCCTCGTGCGCCGCGGCGCGGAAGATGTCACCGCTCCCGGAGGCCCGCATGGTCTGCAGCGAGACGTCGCGGCCCGGGTTCGTGATCCGGGCACCGCCGCCGATCGCCCGCTTGCCGCCGCAGCCGGCGGCGGTGGCCAGCTCGCTCGGCGACGAGGTGACGCCGTTGCTGGTGCCCACCACCGTGTAGCCGGACAGACCCGACGAGCTGGCGCAGATCGCGTACGCCTGCACCCACCAGTCACCGGTCATCGCCGCGGTGGTCTCCGAACCGGTCACCACGTACGAGTCCCGGCCACCGTTCGTGCTGTGCTGCGGACGCAGCTGCACCAGCGTCACCTTCTCGCTGTCGTCGGCGGCGACGGCGAACGCCCACCCGCCGCCGCCGATGACGAACTTGCCCGCCGGACAGAACGCCTCCGACGTGTGCGTCTGCTGCGAGTCGACCGCCGACACCTCCCCGGTCACCTTCTCGATGCCGGTGACCGCCGCGGCCGGACCGGCCGTGGCGAGCTGGAGGCCGACCTGAGCGGCCACCAACGCCGTCGCGGCGCCGGCCAGTGCGAGCCAACGGTTTCTGCGCTTCATTACCTCTGTCCCCTTCGACGTGCCCGGGCCGGGGGCCGGCCCGGGCGGATGTGCCCGGCGGTGGATCCGCCGGGCGGTGTGCGACCACAGTCGCCGGCAGGGCTTCGGCAATGTTTCGGTGACGATGAAACCGCAGGTCAGAGCTCGCGGTAGTAGACGGCGACGGGCAGCTGGACACACCCGAGCCGCTCGTAGAGCGCCCGCGCCGGGGCGTGGAACGGGTCGCCCCCGGTGCCGATCTCGACCACCTCGGCACCGAGCGCGCGCATCCGGGCGAAGGCGTGCTCGCACAGCGTGCGCCCGGCGTCGCGGCGGCGGTGGCCGGCGTCGACGGCGAGGTGGGTGAGGGACGCGTTGCGCCTGGCCGGGTCGACGGTCCACGCCACGTAGCCGACGATCGCGGCACCGATCTCCGCACCGATCTCCGCGACCGCGACGTAGCGGTGCGCGGCCGGGTCGTGGAGTTCGGGGACCTGGGTGCGGTAGTCACCGCGCCAGTCGCCGTGCTGGTTGGCGAAGACGACGTCGCCGACCAGCGGCCGGAAGGAGTTCTCGTAGAAGGGCCCGAACGTCTCGATGGTCAGATCGACGAGACGGGGCAGGTCAGCCGGGACGAAGGAACGGATGAGCATGGAGGTGCGCCTTTCAACGCTGAGGGATCACGACATCGGTGACCGGCTCGGCGCCTGAGGTGGGCGAGCCGGACCTCAGCGGCGGATGCGCGTGGCGCTGAAACACTCCATGGCCCGGATGCTAGCGGTTGGAGCCGGCCGGCCGCCACCGGCCCGGGGACGCCTAGCATGGTCTCGATGACCAATCCCGAAACGCGACCCGGCGATGTCCGAACCGACCGAGTCCGGGTCGAGGACGCCCTGCGGCTGCTCTCCGGCGAGCCGACCGCACTCGCTGTCGCCGTCAAGCGACTCGGCCGTGGCAGCGGTGTCTACGCCTGGTGGGCTGCTCCGTCGGTCCTTCCCGACCTCCCCGGGCCGCCGAACGAGGGTGATCCGTCGCTCCGGCTGCTGTACCTCGGACGGGCGACCAGCCTGCGGGGCCGGATCCTGCGCAACCATCTGAGGCGGTCGGGCAGCTCGACGCTGCGCCGCACGTTGGCCGGGCTTCTGGTGTCCGAGGGCTACCGGACGACGTGGACCGATCGTGTCGTCCTGATCCCCGCCGACGAGGCGCGGCTGACCGCGTGGATGTACGCGAACCTGCGCCTGACCTGGGCGCAGGACGCGGAGCCGGCAACCATCGAGGCCGAACTCGTCCGGCGGCTGCACCCGCCGCTCAACGTGCACGGCGTCGACCCCGAGCACCTCCAGGCGGCCGTGGTCGCCGCCAAGGACTCGTACAACACCAGCAGCCACCCGGAGCAGCCGTAGGGAACCGCGTTACATGCTGG
>NZ_BOPG01000081.1 GCF_016863635.1 Virgisporangium aurantiacum
CCCCGGCCGGACATGACCCACACATCCGACCGGAGAGCCGAGCACAACTGCAAGCTCGACGCGCGGCTGGCGTTTGTGCGGCCGCGAGCGGTGCGGAGCGGCCTGTCCCGCGTTTCATGAGGTGCCTCGGTGCCGGTCGAGGGATCAACTCGACTGGTCGCCGCGGCAACGATGGGAGTCCGGGACGGGTCTCGACGGTCAACCGTCTATCATCGATCTTTGTCGATCGACTGGGAGGGCGTCGGATGACCATGATTCACGCGGAACACGTGGGAAGCCTGCTGCGTCCGTCTCAGCTTCTCGCCGCGCGACAAGCGTTCGCCGCGGGAAAGCTTCCCCACGACGGGCTTCGCGCCGCCGAGGACCGGGCGGCGCTGGCCAATCTCGCGATGCTGAGGGACGTCGGGATGCCGGTCTTCACCGACGGCGAGGTGCGGCGGGCGACCTGGATGGCCGGCGCGCTCGAATCTCTCGGCGGGGTGGTGCCCGTCGACGCGAACACCGGGCTGGGCTGGCACCGTGACGGCGCACCCGACGCCGACCCGGAGGATACGCGGTTCCAGCTGGTCGCCGCCCGGGACCGGCTGTTCCACAAGGTAAATCTCACCGCGACCGAGGCCGGGTTCATGTTCGCGCACGCCCAGGGTCTGTTCAAGGTGACGATGATGAGCGCGTCGATGGGCGCGATGCTGTGGGCGCCGGGGATCAGCGAGCAGGTCTACCCGACACCGGGTGACGTGATCAGCGACCTGGCCGCGTTGCAGGCAACGGAGATCGGCGAACTGGTGAGCCTCGGCGTGCGGTGGGTGCAACTGGACTCGCTGAGCTACATGTCCATTGTGGACGAAGAGTTCGCGGCGGGCCTGCGGTCGCGCGGGGTCAGCATCACCGACAGTCTGGCCCGCTCGATCGAGGTCGACAACCAGCAGGTGCGGGCGGCCCGGGCGGCGAATCCGGACGTCACCGTCGGTCTGCATTTCTGCCGTGGCAACAACCGCAGCGCGTGGGCCGGCAAGGGCGGCTACGAGCCGGTCGCGGAGCGGTTGTTCGGTGAGGTCGAGGTCGACCGGTTCCTGCTGGAGTTCGACACCGACCGGGCCGGCGGGTTCGAGCCGTTGCGGTTCGTGCCGTCCGATCGCACGGTCGTGCTCGGGCTCGTGTCGTCGAAGACGCCGGTGCTCGAATCGCCCGACGACCTGCGCCGCCGCGTCGACGAGGCCGCCCGGTACGTCCCCCTGGAAAACCTTGCTCTGAGCCCGCAATGCGGCTTCGCCTCGACCGCGCGGGGCAACCTGCTGACCGCGGACGACCAGAAACGCAAGCTGGAACTCGTGGTACGGGTGGCATCAGCCATCTGGGGCTAGGGTCGATCGGTGGATCCGATCGAGGAACGGGAACTTCGCGCCGCGGCGGAGGCGGGTGACGTCGCCGCGATGAACGACCTCGGGGTGCTGCTGCGCCAGTCGTCCCGTAGCGGCGAGGCCGAGCAGTGGTACCGGCGGGCGATCGAGGCCGGCAACATCAAGGCGGCGCACAACCTCGGGCTGCTGCTCAAGCAGACCGGCCGGGTCGACGAGGCACGGGACCTGTTCTGGCAGGCGGCCGAGGCCGGTCTCGAACCGGCGGCCGATCAGTTGCGGTCGCTGACCACCGAGGCGAACCCCGACGCGGCCGACGCCGGTGATCTCGTCGCGGGCCTGGAACTGGCGCTCGAAGGTCGCGCCGGCGAGGCCGAGGAGCGGCTCCGGCGGGCGCTCGCGGCGGCCGACGGCAAACCGGGGACCGAGTTCGGCGACGCGTCGCGCCACCTGGCCGTGCTGCTGTCCGCCGACGGGCGCGCCGGCGAGGCGCTGCGGTTCGCGGAGCAGGGCGCCACGGCGGGCAACCCGTACGCGTCCAATATCGCCGGTCTCCTGCCCGACCGGTCCGACAGCGAGGCGTGGTTCCAGCGGGGCGCGGAGGCCGGCGACACCGCGGCGATGGACAATCTCGCCCACATTCTGGAAATGCGGGGGGACGCGGCGGGAGCGCGCCGGTTGCGCGAGCGGGCCACCCGCGCGCGTACCGAGGTGGCGCGCAGCGAGGGCGCGCTGTTCCGGGCAAGCGGCAAGGGAGACGACGCCGAACGCTGGTTCCGGCGCACCGCGCACCGCGGCGACACCGACGCCATGGCCATGCTCGGCCTGCTGTTCAAGGAGCGCGGGTCGGTGCCCGTCGCCGAGCGGTGGCTACACGCCGCCGCCGAGGCCGGCAACAGTTCCGCGATGAGCGATCTCGCCGTCCTCTACAAGCAGACCGACCGCCTCGACGAGGCGGAGCGGTGGTACCGGCGCGCGGTCGCCGGCGGCAGCCGCGACGCGATGCACAACCTCGCGATCCTGCTCGCCCGCACCGACCGTGGCGACGAGGCCGAGGAGTGGTACCGGAAGGCGGCCGCGGCCGGCAATCGTGACTCCATGTACAACCTCGGGATGAAATACCTGCGCGCGGAGCGGTGGTCGGAGGCCGAGCGGTGGTTCCGGCAGGGTGCGGTGACGGGCGACTCCGGGGCGATGAACAACCTCGCGCACGTCCTGGAGCGGCTCGGCCGGGTCGACGAGGCGCAGTCGTGGCTCCGGCGGGCCAGTCGTTGACCTGCGGCGACGAGTCCGTCCGCATTGACGGATGCGACGGCGGGGCAGTGGCTGTCTAGGATGGTGGCTGGATAGACGTAGGGGTCTGCCCATCGCGCGGCAACCACAACGGGGGACACCACGACCATGAGTGAGGCGACCGGTCAGATCCGCGCGGTCGCGCGCGTCGGCAGTGCTCCGCCGCTGCCGCCGAGCCCCGTGGTGCTCTTCCGCCGGCGCCGGCCCGGACATATCGGGCTGCTCAGCATCACGCAGTTGCTGGTGGCCGAACTCCTGCTCGTCGGGGTGCTCGCCGCGGCCGGTGCCGGGTGGATCGTGCTGATCGCGGCCGCGGTCGTCTTCGGCCTGGCCATGTGGGGGCTGTTCTGGCGGCGGCGGGGTCGATGGTGGACGGAGCGGCTGATGCTCGCCCGCAGCCTGCGTCGCCGCAAGGGCGCCACCGCGAGCCGTAACCCCGATCCCCGGCTGGCGGCACTGCACGTGGTCGTACCCGGGCTCGGGGTGAGCACGTACGAGGCCAGCGACGGCGAGCGCGTCGGCGTCGGCCGCGACGAGGCCGGCTGGTTCGGCGCCGCCGCCGTGGTGCAGCCGCAGTTCGGGCGGTCCGGGTCGTTCGGCCGGCTGCCGCTCGACCGGCTCGCCCAGGTACTGCGCGAGATGGGCCAGCCCGGATCCGTGGTGCAGCTGGTCGTCCAGAGCGTGCCGGCGCCCACCAGCGACATCGACGCGCGCAACCGGTGCGTGCTGTCGTACCAGGAGCTGCTGGGCCAGCACGGAACGGTGCCGGCCGACCGCATCGTGTGGGTGTCGGTGCGGCTCGACGAGCGGCGGTTCCTCGACGCGTGGGTCAACGAGTCCGACCCGATCGACCAGGCGCCGGCCGTCGTGGCCGCCCTGGTGCGCCGGATGGGCCGGGTCATGCGCCGCGACGGCGTCAGCTACCAGGCCCTCGACACCGACGGCCTGCTCGACGCCCTGGTGCGCTCGCTGGACCTGGAACGCGACCCGACGGCGGAGCCGCCGAAGGAGACGTGGGAGAACTGGCGGTCGGCGCACCTGACGCACGCGACGTTCTGGGTCAGCAACTGGCCGCAGCCCGACCAGGCTGCGGCGATGCTGGAGCAGTTGGCCGCCGTGCCCGCCGCGTCCACCACCCTCAGCCTCACCCTCGACGCGCACGAGGAGTACACCGACTTCCGGTGCCTGGTCCGCGTGTCGACGAAGGAGTACGGCCTCGACGCCACCACCACCGCCGTCCGCGAGATCGTCCACAGGTTCGGCGGTTCCGTCCTCCGCCTCGACGGTGAGCAGGTCCCCGCCGCCTACGCGACGGCCCCCACCGGCGGCGGTGCCCAGTGACGATCAACGGCCCCCACCGCCGTCCCGACGACGAACGCCCACCCCCACCCGACGACGACGAGGCGGCCACCCCGGTCCGGATCACCGGCACGGGACCGCCGGCGAACCTGTATCCGCACCCGTCCCCGCCGGGGGGTGGCCAGGTGCCGCCCAGCAGCGGGCGGGCGTCGGTTCCGCCGGCGCCCGGGTACATCGGTGGGCCCGGGCAGGCACCGGTGCCGGGGCAGGTGCGGCCGCCGTCGGGCGGGCAGCCGCCGGGTGGGTATGCGCATCCGCAGCCGGGGCATACGGGGCAATCGGGGCATCCCGGGCAAACTGGGTATCCGGCCCCAGGCGGGCAGCCGGGCCAGGGTGGGCAGCCGCCGCATCCGGGGCACGCGGCACAGCCTGGGCAACCGGGGTGGCCGGGCGGCCCTCCCGGTGCGGTGCCGGGAGCGGTGCCGCCGGCGGGGTATCCGTCGGGGCCGGCGCAGGCGATGCCCCGGCCGGGCACGGTTGGGCGCGCCGCCGCCGTGGCACCACCCGAGGTGGCCCGTCCCGCACAGCCACAGCAGGTGCCGCAGCAAGGGGCACCCCAGCAGGGCGTGCCGCAACAGGGTGGCCCCCAGGGCGTGCCGCAGCAAGGGGCACCGCAGCAGGGGGTGCCGCAGCAAGGCATCCCGCAGCAGGGTGTGCCGCAGCAGGGCGTCCCGCAGCAGGGCGTACCGCAGCAGGCCGCGACGCAGCAGGCGGTGCGTCAGCCGGGGGTGCTCCAGCAGGGTGTCCCGCCGCAGCCGGCCATTCCGCGGCAGGGCATGCCGCCGGCCCAGCCGGCCGGTCAGCAGTCCGCGGCGCCACCGCCCGGCACGCTCCAGCAGCCGAGATCGGTCCAGCAGACCGGCACGGTCCAACAGCCCGGCGCGCTTCCGCCGCCGGGCGCGGTCCCGCAGGCCGGAGCGACCGTTCAGCAGCCAGGCACGTATCAGCAACCCGGAGCGACCGTCCAACCGGCGTCGCGGCAACCGGGTGGGGAGACCACGCAGTCGACCGGTGGGGTGGATACCGCGGCGACGTCGCGGATCGGTGCGCCGGCGATCGTGGGGACCCGCACCGCGGAACAGGCCGCGCAGGCGGCTGCCGCGGCGGCGGCCGTTGCACAGGCACCGGCGGCGCCGGCCACGGCACCGCGTCCGGTGCGGACGCCGCCGAGTCCGCCGACGCAGGGGACCATCTACGGCGGCACCGGTGCGCCCGGGGTCAACGGTAACGGGCGGGTCGGGTCGCGGCGGCACATGCCCACGTTGCGGGTGGGCGCCCACACCGCGTCCGACGGTGCGTTGGCGTTGCTCGGGATGCCGATGCCGGGCGCCGGCATGGTGCTCGGCTACGACCTCGACTCTGCCACCGCGTCGATCCGGATGTTCCGCCCGGAGCCGACCCGGGTGGCGTTGGTCGGCGGCGAGTGGGCATTCCACCTGCTGACCCTCCGCGCCCTCGCGCTCGGAGCGCGGGTCGCGATTTTCACCGCTACCCCGGAGCGTTGGGAAGGGTTCGGCGAGTGGGCCACCGGCCGCGCCGGCCGGGTTGCCACGTTCCCACCGGATCAGACGGTGTTCGTGCCGGCCAGCGCGCACGAACCGGCGCTGCTCCTCTACGACGTGGGCCTCACCGGCGCACCGTCGACGACGCCGCTCGGCCCGTGGCAGACCCGGCTCACCGTGCTGCGCCAGCTGACCACGTACGGCGTCCCGACGTTGCAGGAGTCGAGTGTCGTCATGGCACAGCGGCTCAGCAAGGCCGAGGCCGACCTCATCGCATCGACGATGCGGTTGAGTTCGGAGGCCGGCGCCTGGATGCAGACGCTCAACGACGATGCGCTCGCGGTGCTCATCGGCGGCGAGGAGCGGTTCGTCCGGCTGACGCTGGCCGACATCGAGAAGCAGCTGGGCGCTCCGCACCGCTGAGGGTCCGCGCGATCTGATGAACGAAGCGGGGGCGGCTTGGCCGCCCCCGCTGACTCAGGCGTTGCCGATCGTCGGTCGCGGCGCTTCCTCCGGACGGGCCGGAGTGCTGCCCAGCACCGGACCACCCGGAGTCTGGACCGTGAACGCCTCTTCCTCGCCGGGACGGGCCTCCGGCTCGGTCTCGCGCGTGCGGCGGGCGAGTTCCGTCTCGGTCGGTGCCGTCTGGCGGGCACCCGGACGGTTGCGGTTGTCGGCCATCGCCCGGCGGACCGCCGCCCGTGAACCGCCCAGGACGGGCGCGGTCGCACCCGCCTGCGGCGGAAGCATTGCGCCCGTTCCGGCGCCCGTCTCCGGATCGCCCGCCATCTGGTTACGCAGCACCGGAGCGGTGGACGACGCCTCGTCGGGCCCGGTCTCGACCAGCCAGTCGGGGTTGCCGACCAGGTTGGCCGCGGGACGACCGGTGTACCGGCTGGTGTCGCGGCGACCCGGCGGCATGCCACCGGGAGCGAACGGCATGCCGCTTCCGCCGAGACCCTGCAGGGCGCCCAGCGGACCCGGCAGAGCCGGATCGTTCGGGCCGCCCGGACCGCCGCCGGCGAGGGCGGCGAACGCGGCCGCCATGCGCTGTTGCTGGCGGCGGGTGCGGCGCTGCGGCGGGACGCCCGACGGCGGCGGAATGCCGCCCGCGCCGCGGGCCGTGGCGGCGTTGAGGACCGGCGCGGTGGCGGTGGGCGGTGCGAACGTTCCGCGCTGACCCGGCGGTACGACCGGGACGTCGGTGCCCTGGCGTGCCTTCCGGCGGCTCTGCCGACCGAGCACCGGCGACACCGGCGACGGCATCGAACCCCGGGAAAAGGCTTCGGGGACGCCGAGGCCGCCGGCGCGCACGGAAGGCACGCCCGTGGCGCGGCTACCGGGCTGGCGACGACCCAGGCCCGACGCCGGTGGCGGCATCCGGCCGCCGGCACCCGACGTTCGGCCCAGGGAGTTCGGTACCGCGCCCGGACCGCCCGCACCGGATCCGGTGGCCGTGTAGTTGGCGGCCGGCGAGCGCAGCGTTCCTTCCCGCGGACCCTGGCGCTTGCCCAGGCCGCGACCGGGCGGCGGAAGCGCGCCGAAGCCGTTCGCGCCCCGCGGGCTGCCCAACACACCACGCGACAGGCCGCTGCCGAGACCGGGCGGCGCGGAGAGCCCGTTGAGCCCGTTCGGATTGACCGCGCCCCGGGCCCCCGGCATCGCTCCCAGGCTGGGTGCGTTGAGGCCGGCCGGCATCCCCCGCGGCCCGAGCCCACCCAGTCCGGCGGGAACGCCGGGCGGGAGAGCGGGCTGGTTGAGATTGGGATTCGGAGTACCGATGACCGGGTTCGTCGGCAGCCCGTTGGGCCCGAGGCCCGGGAGGTTCGGGTTGGGCGGCTGCCCCGGCAGGTTCTGGACGTTCTGCAGCCCGTTCTGCAACTGCTGCAACTGCTGCGCGTTGAGGTTCTGCTGCAACTGCTGCGCGTTGACGTTCAGCTGATTGAGCCCGGCCGTGTTCAGGTTCGGCATGCTGGGCATCGGCGGCGTGAACCACGGGACCTCGCTACCGGGCGCGGCGGCGATGACGTTCGGCGGCGCGTACGCGGCACCGACGCCGTCGCGCATGGTCATGAACCCTTCCCAGTACGCCCCGGCCAGTGTCTGCACCAGGTCGCGGGCCATCTGGTCGTACTTCTCCTTGACCTTGTCGACCTTCTGCAGCAGCAGGTTGTCGAGCTCCTGAAGGTCGTTGAAGGGGTTCATGTCGTACCACTCCCAGATGCCGTTCAGTTCCGAGCCGGTGACGTTGTTGGGGTCACCCGCCTGCTGAACCGCGGCCTCGTACTCCTTCCAGATCCGGTCCATCTCGCTCTGGGAATGGGTGATCGGGTCGAGGAGGTGACGCAGCCCCTGCTCGTTCTTGACGATCACCTCCTGCCACTGCTGCAGGTACGCCAGAACCTTGCCCGGCCCCTTCTGCATGAAGGTGTTGCGGGCCAGGCCGTCGGTCCAGCCGTCGTTGTAGAGCTTCTCGCTCTGCGCCCGGACGTTGGTCTCCAGCTCTTTCAGCAGCTTGCCCGCGTTGCGGAACTGGTCGGCCAGCGCCGAGATGTGGAAGGGCTGCTGGTTCATCACCATCGGTTTGAGCATCGTGATGGTGTAGGTGCTGGTCGAATAGTTGATCGGGTTGAACCAGGCGTCTTCCGGAGTCCAGTCGTCATGGCCGAGAACGGTGTTCCCGTAGTTGGTCGTGTCGACCGTCGCGCCCCAGTTGTCAGCCATCGACCGCTCCTTCCCGCGTCAGCCGCGCATGCCGTTGGATCAGGCCGTACGGGTTACGCGACAACTCCGCCGGACGTGCTTCCGCCGTGCTGCTGCCCGTCGAGCGGGCCGGGAGCCAGGATGATGTCATCGGGGTCCGGCTCCGGCGGCGGTGCGATCTCCATCTTCTTCTTCATGGCCGGATCGTCGTCGATGGTCATCATTTCCTCGGTCGGCCGTTCCAGGCCCACCTGCACCTGCGACTGCGTGGTCGACTCGTCGAGCTTCTTCTGGCCCGCCGCGTCGTACGTGTAGGACGTGGACTCGGTGCTGGTCCGGATGTCGGTGCCGACCGCCTCGACGGTCGTCTTCGTACGCCCGGTGACCTGGTCGGTCCGGTTGCCCTTGTCGTCGTAGAAGCTCGTGGTGGTGGTCGCGGTCGTCACCGAGTTGACCGTGGTGATGCTCGTGCTGGTGACCTGCTTGCCGTTGATCGTGACGGTCTTGTTCTCGCCCGACGGGCCACCCGGGTACGTCGACCAGGGCGTGGTGACCGTCTGCATCGTGCGACCGTCGGGAAGCGTCACCGTGACGATCGTCTTGTTGCCGTCCTGCGTGACCTTCGTGTTGCTCTCCGGGTCGCCGTCGAGAACCTCGCCGGGCGGGGCCGGATTCTCCTTCTGCAGGTCCTCGAAGGTCTTGAGCTCCTTGAGGAAGTCCTTCGGGATGGTGCTGGGCGCCTGCGACTTGTCACCGAACGCGAACAGGATCGCGTTGAGGTTGGCGGCGTTCGTGGTGTCGGTCGACGCGTACACGTTCGCCACGACCTGTGCGGCCATCGCCACGTTCATGACACCCAGCGCGGTGTTGCGGAAGTACGTCGACAACTGGTTGACGTTGTGGCGTGACAGCTGGTTCATGAACCGCGTCCACTCGAGCATGTTGTCGGTGCCGCCGAACGCGCCCTCGATGAGGCTTTCCATGGGCCTGATCAGGTCGTTGCCCATGTGCCCGAAGTTCATCTGGATCTGGTTCAGATCGGATGAATAGGCCGTCATGTCGTTGAGGTTCGCCTTGACGCCGACACCCTCGGTCATCACCCGCGACCCGTCTTTGGGATCGGTGAGGAAGGACCCGGTGGTGTTGGCCTCGGACGACGGGACGTATTCGCCCGTCGGCTCGCTGTCGTCGGGTGCCATGGCGACTCCCCGTGTGTCGAATGGCGTGGATACCGTCGATGTCGAGCTTAACCGATCTCCACCAACAGCACCTCTGCTGCACTTTTAAGTTTCGCTTCGTGGACTGACGTGGCTAGATTGATGGAACGACCTGGCGAGCTGACCATCGGGGGAGGGCCACGTGGATCGTCCTGACTGGTCCGTTGTGCGCAGTATGATCGGCGATCTCCAGCGTGCCCGCCAGAATCTCGGCGAGACCCAGCGGCGCATCCTCGAGATCCGCGGCACCGCGAGTTCGAAGGACCGTCTGATCAAGGTGGTCGTCGGGCCGCGCGGCCAGCTCATCGATCTCGAACTCGACCCGCGCGTGTTCCGCAACCCCGACTCGAAGACGCTCGCCGCCGCGATCATGGAGACCGTTCGCGAGGCGGTCGAAGATTCGCAGCGCCAGAGTCGCGACCTGCGCGACGAGCTGCTGCCGAAGGACCTCCGGACGCTGGCCGAGACCCGGGGCCCGGGCGGGCCCGACCTGCTGACGATCCAGGACTCCGAACTGGGGGACAAGAAGGATGCCTAGCTATGTGCGGTTCCGCGACGTGGGCGCGGTCATCCTGGCCGGTCAGTCGCTCGACTCGTTGGGTAGCGAACTGAAGAGTTCGACCTCGAGCAAGGTCACCTATCTGCAGGGCCGCGAGGGCGCGGCCATCGGCAGCAAGGACTCGTACGGCGGGCCGTTCTGGGAGGGCACGTACGGCCACGAGGGCCGTAACACGACGCTGTACGAGAACGCCAACAAGATCGCGGGCTACACCGCCGATCTCGGCAAAGACGTGGTGAAGGCGACGAAGACACTGTTGTGGACCGACGCGGTCCACGGCGCGGCGATGTACCCGGCCTGATCGGGTGACGAACCGCCTGCGTCCGGCGACGCGGCGTTTCCGGGCTGACCGGGAGCGCCGCGCCGTCGCTGTGCGCAGGCTCGGGGCGACCTGATGGTCGGCGGCATCGGTTACGGCGGCGGGTTCGGATACACCAACGACGGCACCCAGGCGCTCGCCGACATCGGCGAGTTCTTCGCCAGCCTGGGCGAGTGGATCGCCGACGCGGCGAACTGGTTCTGGGAACTCATCGTCGGGAAGCTCCCCGAGGACAACTACGAAGACGTCTACCGGTTCGCCCAGGACTGGGGCAACTTCGCCGAACTGTTCTCCGACTACCTCGAAGACGCCGGTCCACACGGGCAGACCATCTCCGGCCAGTGGAGCGGCGACGGCACGGCCACCGCCTTCGCGAAGTACTGGTACGACATCAGCCAGGCCGTCGCGGAGATTGCGCAGGCCGCCGTCTTCATGCAGATCGACGTGGCCTCCTACGGCCTGCAGCTGGAGATCGGGACGTACATGTACGTCATAAATCTCGTGCTGCTGGCCATCATGCTGGTGATCGACATCATCGCGATCATCTTCTTCGGTGCCGGGTTGGCGAAGGCGTTCGCCGACTTCGCGTTCACCCGGGGCGCGCAGGAGGCCACCAAGCGCGGCATCATCACCGCGATCAAGGCCATCCTCCCGAAGGTCCTCGGCCGGAAGGCCACGCAGCTGGGAGCGCGGGGAGCGGCCGCGCTGCCGCGCATCACCGCGATGACGCTGCGCCGACCGGTTGCCGGCACCGTCGGCAGACGCATCGGCGGCTCGGGAATGGTCCGTGCGCTGGGCGGGCGGGGGGCGACGTTCCTGCCGGTGCTGCGCCGGGTGACGCTCAACGGAACGGTCCGCGGGCTCGGTCCGGCCCGTGCGGGCCTCCTGCGGACGCTGGGCCGCGCACCGTTCCGGGCCATCGCGCGGGTGTCGGCGCCGTTCCGCGCCGGCGGGATGGGACGCACGATCCTGGGCCGCACCGTCGCCCGGGGCACCACCCGCTGGTCGAACTACGGGTACCAGCTCGGCGAGCGGGCGCTGCAGCGGCAGGTCAACAGGGCGGTCACCGACCGGCTCGCGCAACGGCTGGCCGGGCGGGTGCTGCGGTCGCCCCAGCTGGCGGCGCGGCTGTTCGGCGAGGGCGCCACCCAGCTCGGCGGGCGGGCGGTGGTCGCGGGGACCCGCGACGTCACCGGTCGGATCGTCGCCGGCGCGGCGAACGAGGCCATGCAGGCCACCGCCGGCCAGGTGGTCAAGCGGATGGCCGGCGAGTGGGCGCGGGGCATCCCGGTGCGGGCGGCGGCCGGTTTCGTGCTCGGCAGCGGCACCAACCTGCTGGCGCAGACCTTCGCGCAGGGCGGTCCGGGCCCGTCGCGGCCGATCGACTGGATGCAGGTCGGCACCAGCGGCGCGCACACCGCGGCGTTCCTCGGCATGATGGGCGGCCGCGGCATCGTCATGCACACGGTCACCGGTACCGTCGCCGGCACCACGCTGGCGGTCGTCGACGGCCTGGCGCACGGCAATCTCACCTGGGCGTCGGTCGGCGACGGCGCGCTGCACGGCGCCGCGATCGGTGCGGCGTTCGGTGCGTACGGCAACACGTTCAACGGTGTGCGGGCCGAGGGTTTCCAGGCGCTCAAGTCGATGTTCGGGTCCGAGCGCGGGGTGCCCGAGGGCATCCGGTTGCCCGGCGAGGTGCGCATCATCGAGCGGGTGGGCGGGCCGAACGACGGCGCGCTGGCGGTGCGCTACGACGGCTTCCGGGGCTCGGGCGAGTTCAGCGACGCGGGCGGCTACTTCCAGTCGGGCAACCGCACCGCCAACTACGTCACCGAATCTCCGATCCGTGCCGCCGGCGAGCGGGTCGAGACGGTCCGGGGCAACCACCACATCATCAACGTCGCCAAGGACATGGGCGGCACCCTGCTCCGCGATCCGGATCTGAACGTTCCGCGGGAGCAGGGCTTTCCCACCAGCCGGGAGGCGAGCCAGCTCGCCGGGCCGCGCGCCGGCGCCGGCACCGGCACCGGCACCGGCACCGTCGACGGCCCCGGGCGCGGCGGCACCGACATTCCGGGTCAGCGCGGCGGCACCGGCGACGTTCCGGGCCAGCGGCCGGCCAGCGACCTTCCGGGCCAGCGTCCGGCGAGTGACCTTCCGGGCCAGCGGCCGGCCAGTGAGCTTCCGCAGGCGCGGGCCGGCGCAGGCGAGGGCACCGGAGGCCGTTCCGAGGGACCGGCCCCGGGCGCGCGCAACGAGGGACCGGTTTCCGGCGCACGCAACGAGGGACCGGCCCCGGGCGCGCGTAATGACGGGCCGGCTGCCGGCGCTCGCAATGACGGGCCGGCTGCCGGCGCGCGTGGCGACGGGGCGGGTGACGGCTCCGGGCGTCCGCAGTCGCCGGAGGGCCGGTCGACGGGTGAGCGCGAGTCCAGCCAGACCGGATCGCGTGACAACGACAAGCCGGTCGAGCCGCTCGAACCGTTGGAGCGGGAAGGGCCGCCCGGCAGCGAGAACAACCCGGGCGGAGCCGGCTCGCGCGACATGGACATCGCCGAGCAGTTGCGCGCGGCCCAGAACGAGATTCCCGACTTCGCGGGCAGCGGCCGGAACCCGGCCGCCGACATGGCCGGCGTCAGCGGCCCCGAGGCGGCTCGCGTTGCCGACGTCGTGCAACGGGTCAACGGCGACTACCCGCTCGACCAGCGCACCGTGCGGCACGTGCTCAACAACCCGCGGGCGTTCGGTCAGGACGTCACCAACACGTTCGTCGAGTACTTCACCGAGCGCGGCAGCGACGGCGTGCACCGGCCGATGGACACCAGGGAGATCCAGGGCCGGGTCCAGGCGCTCAACGAGGCCGCCAGCCGTTACGTGGAACCGTTGCTGGAGAAGGCGAAGGACGCCGAAGCCCTGGTGAGCGACCTCAACCTGCCGCGGAGGATCGGGTCCGATCCGCCGCTGCAACGGTACGAGACGCAGCTCAACCGGATCGAGTCGATCCTCAACGGGCGGGAGACCGTCGACCCGGCCGCGCGGGATGCGGCCCGCGATCTGTTCTCGCGCGCCAACTCCGAGGGGACCCGCACGCCGATCAGCCGGCCCGAGGCGGCCCGGGTGCTCGAACGCATCGACAACTCGGTCAGCAAGGGCCCGCACTCGTTCGCCGAGACGGTCGGCAACATCCGCGACCAGATGGCGGCCGGCGAACCGGCGGCGGAGGCCGGCGCGGGGCGCCGGGGATCCGACGGACCCACCGGGTCGAGGAGCGAACCACCCGCGCTGCGCGAGGAGGGCCGCCCGGGCGAGGGCGAACGGCCGCCCGGCGGACGGGAGAACCCGGGCGAGGACGGGCCGCCGACCGGGGCCGTCGCCCGCGACCCCAACCCGAACGGACCCGGTCCGAACGACAACGCGCCCGCCGGCGCCGCCCGGGAACCCCGCCCGGAGTCGGGCGAAACCGTTACGCGGCAACGGGACGAGCCCGGCGGGTTCCGTGACCCGGCGGAGGAGACCGGCGGCACGCCCGAGGTGGAGGCGCTGCGGAACGGCTACTCCGGCGGCGACGGTCGACCGACGGTCGAGGGTGACACGCTGCAGGTCGAGCGGCCCATCGAGACCGCCGAGTCGAAGCAGCGCAGCAACGACCCGCTGGCCGAACAGGCGGCGCGCGAGAACGCCGAGCTGCTCGAGTTCGAGCACAGTTGGCACGATCCCCTGTCGCCCCTTGACTCGTGGCCGTTGAAGGAGGTCACCCGGACCGGCGACGGCGGCCTGGTGCTGACGTTCAAGGACGGCCACCCGGTGCACAAGGTCGAGGTCCAGTTCCGGGCCGAAGACCTGGGCCGCCCGCACGTCAAGGGCAAGGACTTCGTCCACACCGAGGCGAACATCGAGGTGCCCGAGACGTACCTCGGCCCCGACGGCAAGACGCTGATCCCCAAGGGCGCGGTGCGCGTCGTCTACAACGAGGCGGGGCCCGGCATCCGGGAGCCGATCTCCGAACTGCCGTACCGGCTGGAGAAGTTCTGGCGCGACGGCCCCGGCGGCGAGCGTCCGCCGGGTGAGGTGCCACCGGAGCGGCCCGACGGTCCACCGAAGCCGGACACCGGCGGCGGTGGCGGCCCGCCGCGGTCCGGCCCCGACGGTCCGGCTCCACGGCCGGGACCCGAGGGCGGCGCCGCACCGCGGACCGGCACCGAGGGACCGCGCGCGAGCGTTTCCGAGAGCGGCGGCACCGCGGGACCGCGCACGGGCGGAACCGAGGGTGGCGGCACGGCCACGCGGTCCGGGCCCGAGGGCGGCGGCGGTGCCGCGGCGCGGTCGAGCGGCGGGCCCTCGGCGGCGCTGGAGCCCGAGCGTGGCGGCGGCGGTACCGCGTTGGCGGTGCGGGAACCGGTGATGCGTGCCGGTGGCAACGTCCTCGACGCGTCACCGGGCCGGCCGATCGAGATGATGGGCGAGAACGCCCGTCCGCAGGGCAACGTGCAGGTGCTCGAGCACCACCCCGACAACGTGCTCGTGCTGCGCACGCCCGACGGCTCGATCCGGATGTTCGGTGAGTTCAACCCGGCGACGTTCGACGCCGCGCGGGTCGGTCCGCGCGAGTTCGCCATCACGTCGCGGATCATCGAGCCGTCGCAGGTGCGGTTCGCCGACGGCGACTTCGTTCAGGGCATCGCCAACGAGGCGGCGGCGAGCCGGGCCGGCCGCGTGCCGTCGGTCACCAACGTGACGCGCACCGACGCGAACACGTTCGAGGTCGAGTTCGCCGGCAGCACGAAGCCGATGCAGGTCTCCATCAAGGCCGAACTGACCGACGGCCCGCCGGGCGGGGTGCGGGTCGAGGTGGGGGACCGGTCGCTCACCGACGCCCTCACCGGCCGGACCCCGCGGCCGATCGAGGTCTCCGTCGACACCCGGGTCAGCAGCCTCGATCCGGCGCGGGTGAAGCAGGAGGTCGTCGGCCGGGTCGGGCTCGCCTACGACCGGATCTACCAGGAGCTCACGCCCGGCTACCGCGAGCCGGCGGCGGAGGTCGCACCGGCCCGCGAGGCGACGCCGCCCCGCGGCCGCACGGGGCTGCTCGACGCACCGGAACGCGAACTGCCCGGCACGGGCCCGGGCGAGTCGTCGACCGGTCCCCTCTTCCGGCAGATCGAGGCCGTCTTCGAGGAGATGGGCCGCGACCCGCGTGCGCCGGTCGAGTCCTACCGGCCCGACGGCCCGCGCTCCGGCACGGTCACGTTCGACAGCGGCCCGCGGCTACCGATGGCGGTGCGGGTCGCCGACCTGCCGCCGTCGATCCCCATCACGGCCCGGGTCAGCCTCGTTGCGGTGCCGGGCACCGCCGACCAGCGGTGGCTGGTCGACATCGCCGTCAACGGATCGACCGACCCGGCCCGGGTGCCCGAGCTGATCAACGACCAGCTCGAACGCCTGGACCAGTGGATCGGCGGCATCCGCGACAGCATCGTGATCCCGCCCGGGGCGGGCAGCGGCACCGAACTGGCACCGGGCGTCGTCGGGTTCCCCGACCCGCCCCGGGTGACGTTCCCCGAACCGCCCGGCGTGACCTTCCCCGAGCCCGCGACGGTCGGGTTCCCGGATCCGCCGACGGTCACCGACCCCGAACGGGGCGAGGTGACGTTCCCGCCGCCGCCCGAGGTCACGTTCCCGCAGCCGGGTGGCCCGGGCCGGGTTCCCGGCGCCGATCCGGACGCGCCGGGTCCGGTGCCCGGAGAACCCGGAGTCGTTCCGGGGATCCCCGGCCCGGTACCGGGGGTTCCGGGCACACCGGGCGGTCCGGGAGCGCCCGGAACGCCGTTCCGGCCCGACGTTCCGCCGCCGGTGGTCGCGGTGGGTCAGGCGATCGACTCGTTCCTGCAGCAGGCCGGCACCAACGGCGGCGCGGTCCGGTCGCCGCTGGGCACGGGCAGCTGGGCGTCCCACGTGGTGCCCCGCGACGACCAGCCCACCCTGGTCCGCTTCCTCGACGGCGCGTCCGCCGAGGTCGTCCTCGAACCGGCCGACCTCGCCGACGACTCCGAGGCGCAACTGATCTTCCCCGCGCTGATCTTCGGCGCGGCCCCGTACGGTCACCCGAGCGGGCCGGTCCGGGTGCGGCTGGGCGCCCGCCTCGGCGAGCAGCCGGCGTCGCAGGTGCCGAGCCTCGTGCGGCGCAGCATCGTCACGCAGCTCAACGAGATCCACAACTGGATCGTCACGCGGCCGGAACCCGACGAGATCATCACGCAGCCGGAGCCGGCCTACGTGCCGAACCCGGTGCCGGCCGAGATCCAGTACCCGGGCGCCGACGAGATCGAGATGCCGCGCCGGTTCGTCCACCTGCCCGGGCAGGTGCCGCCGTACCCGGTGCAGGACCGGTCCGACGCCGTCACCGGCGCGATCACCGGCTACCTGAACGAGGCCCGCAACGGCGGCGGCTACACGCCGGTCACCGACGCGATGTTCGACGCCGGCCTCGGCACCGGCCTGCGGCTGCCGAAGGCGGTCAACTGGGCGAGCGGCGCCACCACCATGTCCGTCCGGTACCCCGACGGGCTCACCGCCCCGGTGCAGATGTCGGTCGAGTCGTCGCTGCCGGCCGGGCAGTCGATGCTCGTGCTGCCGCCGATGAGCCGCGCCGGCGGTACCTGGACGCCGCAGGCGCCCGCGGTGATCGCGGTGTCGGGCTACGCGCCGGCCAATCCCACCGCGATGACCCGGCAGGTCACCGGCCAGATCTGGTCGGCGCTCGACCGGCTGCACCGGGAACTGCAGCCGATGATGGCGCCGGTTCCGCAGGGCGGTCCGACCGCCTACGCCGGTCCGCTCGACCGCCGGGACTTCCGCAACCACCCGAAGGTGCCGCTGCGCATCACCCGGGAGTGGCTCGAGAAGATCCTCTTCGACGCGCAGACCGACCCGTTGCTCCGCAACCTGATCCAGACCTTCTTCACCATCCCGCTTCCCGGCGGCGGCTGGCGGTTCGTCACCGATCCGGAACTGTGGAACCTGCTCAACGGCGGGATGGTCCTCGGCTGGGACGGCTTCCTCCACCCGCGCGAGCCCGCCATCCGCGAGAACGGCGGCGGCGCGCCACCGGCGCACTGGGAGGGCAGCGTCATCAGCGAGGGCCGGCCCGGCGGGTCGGTCGAGGAATTCACGATCGAGATCGAGGCCGAGCAGGAGAACGAGGAGACCCCACCGGAGGACGGCACCGAGCAGAAGCCGGCCGACCCGGAACCGGCGACCGACGAGCCACCCGCGACCGACCGGGAACCGGCGACCGACCGGGAACCCGAGACCGACGAGGAGAAGGCCGCGGCGGAGAAGGCCGCGGCCGAGGCCAAGGAGAAAGCCGAGGCCAAGCAGAAACAAGAGGACGCCGAGAAGAAGCGGGTCGTCGACGCCGTCAAGGCGGGGGTCAAGAAGGTCAGCGGGCGCGACGTCAAGTCGGTCACCGTCGAGGCCGGCAGCACCCCCGGCACGTGGAGCGTGCGGGTCGTCCTCGACAACGACCGCATGTACCGGATCCGCGTCACCCAGCAGGGCGCGAAGAACGGGCAGGTCCGGGCGTTGATCCCGGAGGGCGAGGTGGGCGGAACGGCGGCCATCGTCTTCGTGCCGGGCCGGTCGGCGCTCAGCGACGAGGAACTGGCCGACGCGATGGCGCGTGCGTTCGACCTCATCGTCAACCGCACCCTCGACCGGCAGCGGCTCGACCGTCGGATCGAGGCCGCCGGGAAGCCGCCGGCGCCGCTACCCGAGGGCGTGACGGCGACGCCCGCGTCGGAGAAGACGCACACCTGGTTCATCAACACCACGATGGCCACGACGGCGTACCGGTCGCCGTACGCCGCCCTGATCCGGCCCACCGTGGTGATGGAGGCCGTCCTCCGGCTCGGCGAGGCGCGGAAGAAGGCCGCCGACCCCGACCACGAGCTCACCGACGAGGAGCGGAAAGCGGCGCAGGCGGAGGCCAAGGCGGCCGAAGAGGCGCTGCTGAAGGCCGTCTCCGACGCGCTGGCGAAGCTCTCCGGGCACAGCGGCACCGACGTCGAGAGCGCGGCGCTCGAAGACGGCAAGCGTCCCGGCGAGAAGGTCATCGTCGTCCGGTACGGCAGCGGGGACCGCGTCGGCACCTACCGGTTCCAGGTCAAGCAGGGCACCGACGAGCGGGCCGACAACGCGATCATCGTGACGATGCCGGAGTACAGCCACGGCGACCACAACGGCACGATCACCGTTCCGAAGAGCTCCGACCTGCCCACCAAGGAACTGGTCGAGGCGCTGGCCCGGGCACTCAACGCCGCCATCGGCACCACGGTGGCCTTCCAGCGGTCCGGGGTCTACCGCGGCACGGTGGGCGAGCACCTCGACCGGCAGATGATCCTGATCAACCTGCGGTACCTCGCGACGGACTACGCCGCCGCCAAGGGGCAGGTTCCCCTCGCCGACATCGGCAGCATCGAGGATCTCCTCGGTGCGCTCGGCGTCTTCTGGATCGGTGACCTGGCCACGAAGCAGATGAAGCCGGTGGCGGTGCCCGCGCTGATCGAGCGGCTCGGCGCGGCCGACCGGAAGATCCTGGCCGACCTGCTGCCGGGGCTGGCACCCACCGACCCGTTGAAGCTGGCCGAGTTCCTGCGCGACGGCGTCGAGTTCTACACCAGCGGCGACCTGGCCCGCACCCGCGTGACCGTCCGGCCCGACCCGAAGAACCCGGGCCGGGTGCTCTTCTACGGCCCCGACGGAAAGCCCCTGGACACCCGCAAGCTCGACCACCTGGGCATCGGCAAGTTCGTGGCGCTGCCGGACGGTTCGCTCCACGTCAGCTACGGCGACCACCCGATCGCCAAGGTCGGCAGCCGGCTGGAGAACCACTTCTCGATGGCGCGGGGCGGGCCGGTCCTGGGCGCCGGGTACATCGGCGTGCACAACGGCCGCCTGGTGTACCTCGACGACCGCAGCCCGTACCCGGCCAAGGACCAGCAACTCAGGCGCCTGCTCGAACTGCTGGGCAGTCGCGGGGTCGACTACCCGTTCGGCATCAGCACGACCGTTCCGGACGGCGCCGACACCGAGGTCCGGCCGGTGACGATGGCCGAGACGAACCGGGTGAACCGGGCCGTCGCGGGTGCCCTCGACGACCTCGGTGCCGTGCTCGAGGCCAAGCAACACCCGCTGGTCCTCGGCGTCCGGCACGACGGCGGCGCGAGGATCCTCGTGCGGCTACCGGGCACCGACGAGCAGCCGGTCAACGAACAGCCGATCAACGTCGTGCGGATGCTCCCCGAGCTGCTGAACCGCGCCGACCTCACCGAGCCGCAACTCCGCGACCTGGCCCGCGGGTTGGTCCTGGAGCGGCTCGACCGGATCATCGTCGACACGGCCCAGCACGACCCGGGGATGCTGGCCGAGCGGCGCGCCGCCAACACCCCGGACAGCATCCGGGCGAACATCGCCGCCGCCGTGCGAAAGGCGATCGACGAGGGCCCCGAGGGCGAGTGGACCGTCACCAACGGCCTGTTCGGCACCGTCGTGACGTTCGGCCGCGACCACCAGGTGCTGATCGCACCGGCCATCAACGAGTTCGACCCGGCCGAACTCGTGCGGGGCTGGTCGGCGTTCGCCGGGTTCGAGCGGGCCGGTACCCCCGAGGCGCCGATCTGGCGGCTGCTCGTCAACGCGCGGGCGGCGGTCGACGTCGACGCGCTGGACGACCTGATCAAACAGGC
Source organism: Virgisporangium aurantiacum (assembly GCF_016863635.1). Lineage (GTDB taxonomy): Bacteria > Actinomycetota > Actinomycetes > Mycobacteriales > Micromonosporaceae > Virgisporangium > Virgisporangium aurantiacum. The sequence continues at coordinate 20,057 of NZ_BOPG01000081.1, forward strand.
CCTGGAGCGTCAGCGGGCGGAGGCGGCCGCGGCGGTCAGCCCGCTGGACGACGTCGCCGGCGTGGTCGCCCGGCCGGCGGCCACCGAGCCGGTCCTCGGGCCCGACGGCGTTCCCGGCACCGGCCCGCACCCGTCCGACGTCGCCGCCCTCGACGCGCTCGGCCGGCTCATCACGCAGTTCCGGGCGGCACCCACCGGGCGGCGCGGCGTGCTGGCCGTCGAGGTCAGCCGCGCGATCGACAGCCTGCTGCGGCCGCTGGGCAGCACCGTCGCCGAGGGGCAGTGGCGGCTGGCGACCGCGCACATTCCCGACCTCGCCCAGGTCGCCGCGGAGGTGTCGGAGTTCCGCCGGCCGGTCCGGGTGCCCGTGGAGATCGAGCTCACCGCGCCGGTGAGTGCCGACTGGACCGCCCTCGAGGTGCGCGGCGCGGCGGCGCACGGCGTACCGGCGAACTGGGAGACCACGGCGAAGGCGCTCGCGCGGGCGGTCGAGCGCAACGCCGGCCTCTTCGAGTCCGTCGACGTGCGCCGCGACGGGACCATCCTCGCCGTCCCGCGCGGGGCCGACTTCGCGCTGGAGTTCGTCGTCGGAAAGGTCTGGCGCGGGCTGCGGGCGCACCGGTCCGAGACCCCGCTGCCGGAGCGGACGCCGGAGGGCCGGCAGGTCTTCCAGGTGACCGTGCCCGACACCATCCCGGACGGCACCGAGTTCGACGCCGGGCGGTACCAGCGCGACATCTGGCTCGACCGGACCGTCATCCACGAGGCCACCGAGGCCCGCGCGGTCGACGCGCTGCGGACGCACGGCGAACGGGCCAACCAGCTACGGGACGCGATCGCCGGCCGGCAGCCGGCCCCTGAGCGGCCGGGCCCGGCCCCGCTCGCCCCGCACGACGCCGCCGACCTCGCCGAAATGCGGTACCTGATCGACGGGCGGTCCACCGCCGAGCCGGACTCGCCGCTGCGGCACGAGTACGAACGGCAGCTCGGGCACCTCGTCCTCGATCTCGCCGAACGGCCCGGCGGGATCGACGCGCTGGGCCTGACCGAGGACGAGCGGACCGTCGTCGACCCGCTGCTGGATCCCGCGGCGCCGTGGCGTACCCGGGTGCATCCGGCCGAGGAGACCAGGCTGGGCGCGGCGCTGCGCGGCGTCACCCGGCATTTCGAGCCGCTCGGCATCGAGTTCCGGTTCCCGGGCGACGACGCCGACCGGCCGGGCATCGAGGTCGACCTGCCCGGAGCGGTCCGCGAGCTCGCCTGGACCGGCGAGTACGGCCCGGCGCTGGAGGTCGCCGCGATCGTCGAACTGGCGAAGCAGGTCGTGGCGATCGGCGCCGGTGGACCGGAGGTCACCGCGCAGGCCCTGGCCCACGCCTATCGCACCGCGCCGGGGCCGGCGCTCGCCGACCTCGCGACCGGGTTCGCGCGGGAGGTCCGGCAGCTGCCGGCCGACGCGGCCATCGAGCTGGCCCACCAACTTCCGGCCGACGTGCCCGACCTGTTCACGCCGCTGTACGAACAGGTGGCCCGCGGGCTGATCGCGGGACAGGCGCGCAACGCCGCCGGTACCGATCCGCTGCTGCCGGTCCGGTCGGTGCGGGGCGTCGACGGCGACCGCATGGTGGTCGAGCCGCACGGCGGCGGAACCAAGCCGGTCGACATCACCACCTCCGTCCGGCAGATCGGCGCGATGGCGGCGCGCGGCGTCCCGCTGCCGCGGCTGATCGCCGCCGCCGCGGCCGAGGCCGGCGCGCTGGCCAACGCCGTCGCCGGTGACCGTGGCCGGCTCCCCGGCGAGGGCGAGCCGATCAACCGGGCCGAACGGATGTGGCGCGGCGCCCTGGTGGCGCTCGGCCAACTGCACGCGAACCCGGGCACCCCCGCCGACGTCAGGGCCGCCGCCGCGGAGTGGTTCGAGGCGATCCGGCGGTCGGACCCGGCGGCCGGATCCGACCGGGTCGCGGGGTCGCTGCCGCCGGCCGCCGGCGACCTGTACACCGCGTCACCGGCGCCGCCCGCGGGTGATCCGCTGCCACCGGCGCTGACCACGGTCGTGCCGCTCGGGCCGCCCCTGCCGGGGCTGAAGCTCGACGAACTGGTCGACAGCCACACCGGGGGCCGGGCCGACTTCGGTCCCGTGCTCATGGAGCGGGTCGAGGCCTACCAGCGCGAGTCCGACCGCGTCGCCGCCCTCGACGGGGTTCCCGGCCGGGCGCTCGACGCGCTGGCGAACGTGTCGGGCGACCTGGAGAACGCGCGGTTCCACTGGGTGGAGGCCTGGCGCGCGGCCAACGAGGCGGCCTGGCTCGACGCGCGCGCCGATCAGCTGGAGCGCGTCGCCGCCCTGTCCCCGCCCGGATCGCCGGTCGACGACGTCGCCCCCGGCCCGGGTGAGGCGCAGCGTCTGCGGTGGGAGGCCGAGGCCGAGCGGGTGCGCGCGCGGGAGTCGTGGACGGCCGCCGGCCGGCACGTCGAAGCGGCCAACCGGCGCGTCCAGGAGGCCGAGGCGGCGGTCGCCCAGCTGCCGGAGCCCTTCCAGCCCCACCCTTTCCGACCCGACCCGCTCGAACCCGACCCGCTCGAACCCGACCCGGACGCGCCCGTCCAGGACGAGCCGGTGGATCCGGCCGAGCCCGAGCCCGGCACGCCGGTGGCCCCGGCGGCACCGGTGGTGGCACCGGCGCCGACGGGTCCGATGCCGATCGAGGCGTTCCGGCGGGCGATGGCCGCCGCCGCGGCCGAGTTCAGCGACCTCGGCGACGCGATCGAGACCGACGCGACGGCGATCGGCTGGCAGTTCGACCGCGCGACCGACCGGGTCACGCCGAACCGGTCGCCGGCCGACGCCGCACGCACCACGCTCATCCGGGCGGCGACGGCGGCCCGGCGGGGCGACGTCACGGAGGTGATCGGCGAGCGCTTCGGCGGCGGCACGTTCGAGCCGATCGCCACGTCGCCGGCCGCCGTCGCCGGGAAGATCGCGGAGTTCCTCCAGAAGCTGTCCGAGTCCACCGAGCCGCGGGTGGGCTTCCTGGTCGTCACCATCGGCGGTCAACCGCAGCCGGTGATCATCGCCGTCGCGTACGACCCCACCGCCGGCACGCCGCCGCGGGTCGTCGGTGCGATCGGCGGCGGGCGGCCGGCCCGCGTCGACCCGAACGCCGAACCGGTGGAGGTCGAGGAGCTGCTGCGGCAGTACCCGGGGACGCCGATCCACGTGTCGGCGCTCGACGACGCCACGGCGCGCGGGCGCATCGAGGCGAACCTCGGCAAGCGCGCGACGTCGGTCGCGAACGCGATCGAGCAGGCGGCCACCGCCGGGCGCGGCGTGGCGGGCGACAACCGCCTGCAGGGTCAGGTCGCCGTGCAGGCCGGCCCCGACGGCGTCCGCTTCCTCGGCCGCATCGTCGCGTCGGCCGAGAGCGAACCGGAGCCGGCCGAGTCGACACCGGCGGAACCGGCGCAGTCGCCGGCCGAACCGGCGCAGGCGCCCGCGGAACCGGCCCAGGCACCGGCCGATCCGGCGGCGGCGCCGGCGGAACCCGCGCAGGCACCCGCCGAAGACCTCGAGAGCTGGATCGAGGCGGCGAAGCCGCACCTCACCGAGCAGGAACGGATCTTCCTCGAACAGTTCGTCGACTTCCAGGGCGCGAACCTGCAGAACGTCGCCAGGAAGTTCGGCGTTCCGCCGGGCGACGTCGCGGCGCTCGTCGAGTTCGTGAAGTGGGACTACGCCCGCCGCGAGGCCGCCACATACCTCGCCGACGTCCTGATGAACGATCCGGAACTGCGTGAGTGGCTGATCGATCAGTTCACCAACAACCCGGCCTTCGAGAAGGTGCGGCAGCAGGGGTTCGGCCTGCCGATCGACCGCCAGCTCCTCAAACGGCTCATCGAGCGCATCTCGATCAAGCTGGTCAAGGACCGGCTGGAGCGGGAGTTCGCCGACGTTCCCGGTGTCGAGGTGCTGGACGGCGTCGAGATCTTGAAGAAGACCGGGTACGCCAGCGTCGAGGAGGCGAACGCGTCGCTCAAGCCGGGGCAGCGGGGCGGCTTCAGGTACATCGAGGGCAAGGGGGTCTTCCAGTCGGTCACCGACATCGACCTCCTCGTGATCTCCCGCGAGACCGATGGCGAGCCGGCCAGGACCGTGCACCAGGAGCAGGTCAAGAGCGGCAAGGGCGAGGGCCACAAGGATGCCGCGAAGCAGCTGGCCGCCGCCGTCGAGGCATTCCGGGAGGCGGTCGAGAACCCGGACGACGTCGTCCTGATCTACAACGGCGAGGACATCACCGACCAGATCGATCCGCGCGACCTCCCGCCGGGAACCACGTCGGGCGCCCAGGACCGGAAGGGCTTCGACAACAACATCGGCGTGACCACGTTCCAGCTCGAGCGGTTGGCCAAGGAGCTCTACCCGCACATGCCGCAGGCGCCCGGCGCCACGGCGCCGGAACCGGCCCGCGACGACGGGAGGCCGCCGCCCGACGGCGGCGGCCCCGGCCCGGCACCGGGCGGAACGTCGACGACCGCCCGCGAGCTGCCCGGCGCGCCCGGTGGCCGTGGCCCGTCCGACCCGACGGGCACCATGAACGCCGTCCGGCAGGTGCTGATCGCGGTGCGGCACCTGTTCGTCGATCCGCCGGTCCCGCAGGCCGACGGCTCGCTCGTGGTCGTGCCGCGCGGCGCGCGGTACGCACTGCGGTTCCGCCCGGACCAGATCGCGGTGGAACTGCGCGGCCAGCGGGTGTTGACCACCGAGACCACCGCCGCCGGCCTGCCGATCATCGACGTGCGGGTGCCCGACGGCATCCCCGTCGGCGACGAGCTCGCGCCCGGCTACCACCAGCGCGACCTGTGGATCCGGCGCATCGTCGTGCACGAGGTGCGGGAGGCGGCCGCCGTCGCCACCCCGCGCGGCATGTTCGGGTGGCTCCGGTCGAAGTTCGCGGGCGACCCGAACGACTGGCCCGACGCCCTGGAACGGGGGACGGAACCGGGTCGCCGGCTCAGCCCGCACGACGAGGCGCACCGGGCCGAGGTCATCGACCTCGCGACCCTGCTGGAGAGCTCGCGCAACGGTCCGCCCGCGGTCGTCGCCGAGATCAAGCGCCAGCTCGGCCTCCTGCTCGAGGCGATCGGCGTCAGCGTGCCCAGGCCCGGCGCCCAGCACGTCGGCGTCAGCATGCCCAGGCCCGACCCGGACGCCCGGCACGTGCCGGCCCGCTGGGCGCTGCTCGACCTGCCACCCGAGGTCGAGGCCACGCTCCAACCGCTGCTCGAGCCGGGCGCCGACTGGCGCACCGCCGCGCTGCCGCAGTCGGAGATCGACCGCGTCACCCGGGCGATCGACGCCGGCTTCGCCGACGCGGCTGCCCTCGGCTACCCCCTGGAGTGGATCAACGGCCGCTACATCCGGGTCGTCGACCCGGGTCCGGATCCCGCGACGACCACGATCACGACGATCGACGTCGGTCCGGCCGTGCGGCGGCTGTCCGACTCCGCCCTGCACGGCGACCGGCTCCGGGCGCGCGCCCTCACCGAACTCGGCGGGCTGCTCGCCGACCTTCCGCCGACCCCGCAGCGGCGGGAACTGGGCGACCCCGGGCTCACCGCCCCGTGGCTGCAGGCACACGCGCACGCCCGGGCCGGCTGGAACGGGGAGGCCGCCCGCGAGTTCCGCAACCTCGTCCAGCACCCGGAGCTCGGCCTGCGGCCGGCCCTGGCGGTCCGGCTGTCCTGGCAACTGCCCGACGCGGCGGCCCCCGACCTGCTGCCCGACCTCTGGCGGCAGGTCGCCGCCGGCGTCGTCGGCGACGTGCTCGACGCCGCCGGTGGACGGTCGCAGCGGTACCCGGTCCGCACGGCCGAACTGATCGACGGCGACCGCATCCGGATCGTGCCGCACGACGGTCCGGTCCGGATCGAGCCCGTCACCGATCTCATCAACCGGCTGTCCCGCGTCGCCGCCAACACGGGGGTGCCCACGCTGGTGGCCGCCGCCGCGATCGAACTCGGCGGGCGGCTCCGGCAGCTCGGCGTCGAACCCGGGGCGTCGACGCTCGCGCCGGCCACCGGAACGCAGCAGAGCCGCCGCGACGCGCTGGCCGTCCTCGGTTCCGTGCACGCCACGCCGCGCACCGACGCCCGGGCCCGCGCCGCGATCGAGCGGGCCTTCTTCGAGCTGATGCTGACCGAGCGGTACTGGGACGGCCCGGTCCGCACCGGCCTGCCCGGGCAGCTTCCGGCACCCGCGCGGGCCCTGCTCGACCGGCTCGCCGCCGGCCAGTGGTCGGCCGATCCGCGCCAGACGCGGGGCCTGGGCGCGGTCGAGCCGTTCGACCTCGGTGCGCTCGGCGCCGCCACCCCGGCCCGGCTGGTGGAGAGCTTCGTCGACTACCGGCAGGCGCACCGGCGCACGGCCGGCCTCGCCGCGCAGCGGCAACGGATCGACGACCAGGTGACCGCGATCCTCGACCGCATCGGGCGGCCCGACACGCCGTCCGCGGAACAGCCGCGCCTGGGCGCGATCTTCCGCCAGGCGATCGCCCGGCACACCCAGGTCGTCGACGAGCTGAACCGGGCCAACAACGAGGCCAACCACGCCCGGGTCGAGTTCGAACGGCGCATCGAGGCGCTGCTCCAGGTGCACGCGCGGGAACAGCAGCGGCTCGCCGCCGAGCTGGCCGCCGACCCGGCCGATCCGCGGCTGAACGCGCTCACCGGCCGGCAGGCACACCTGGCCGCGCCGCTGCTCGACGCGCTGCGTGACCACCGCGCCGCGCTCGCCGCCGACGCGGCCGGCGACCGGGCCGGCGCCGACGCGTTGCGGACCGCCGCGCAGGCCAATCTTCAGGACGCCGACCGGCGGGCGGTGCTGGCCGACGGGCAGGTGCGCGAGGCGTGGACCCGCGCGATGGGGGCCGAGGGCGCCCGGCCGGCCTGGCACGGGCGGATCGGCGGCGAGATCGACACGGCCGTCCGGTACGCCCGCGAGAACCTGCTGCCGCTGATCGACCCGAACCGGCCGGCGGCGACCGCCGCCCGGGTCGCCGGATACTTCGGTGCCCTCGACGGCCGCCTGGCCGACGGGCTCGCGCGAACCGACCCCGGCACCGTCGGCAACCTCGGCGGCGCACCGGTGCCGCTGCGGCTGACCGCCAACGAGATCCGGGCCCGCGACGCGCTCAGCGCGCTGGCGCCGAGGATCGCCGACGGCACCGCCACCCCCGAGGAACTCGACCTGCACCGCGCGTTGACCGCGATGCCGCGCGGCGACGGCGGGATCCTGCACCTGTCGCTCGCCGACGGGCAGGCGGTGCACGTCCGCGGCGATCTCACCACGGCGGAATCGGTCGTGATCCTGGTGCCGGCCGACGCCGGAATGGCCGCGGCGCCCGGCGTGCTCGACGCCGCCCGGGCGCTGCACGAGGCGATGACGCGGCCCGGCCGGACCGCCGTCGTCACGGTGATCGACCGGCCGTTCCGGTCGGGTGACCAGCGCAGCGCGCGGCCGGCCGTCGACCGGGCCGAACTGGTCCGCGACCTGCGCGCCCAGCTCGCCGGCTACCTGGCACCCGGCGCGCTCACCACGGTCATCGGCGAGGGGTACAGCGGCCTGACGGTGCGGTACGCCGCCGACCGTGGCGCCGCGTTCGACCAGATCGTGCTGCTCGGCAGCCCCGGCCTCGGCCAGGACGTCGCGGCCGTCGCCGACCTGCGGCTGCCCGCCCACGTTCGGGTCGCCGCCGCGCGCCGGGCCTCCGACGTGCCCGGGATGTCGCGCTGGCACGGTCCCGACCCGGCCCGGTTCCCCGACGTCGTCCGGCTGCCCGCCGACGACCAGCCCTACCTGGCACCCGGCAGCGCCACCTTCACCGCCCTGGTCCGGGCCGTCGAGAGCGGCCTCGGCGACGGCGAGGGCACCGCGACGCCGCGCGAACGGTGGTACCGGCCGGTGGTCGGCGCGGCCGGCGGTGCGCTGGGTCGCCGGCACGCCCGGCGCGAGGGCGTCGTCGTCGGTCGCGCGCCCGTCCCCGGCGGGCCGGGCCGCGCCCAGTTCCACGAGGCGATCGACCGGGCGCTGCCCTACCTGCGGCGCTGGCTCACCAGCGTCGACCGGGACGGCGACGCCGTGTACGCGGTCACCCGGGAAGGGGTGCGGGTACGGGTCGAGCCCGAGGTCGACGTGTCGACCACGGTCAGCCCGGAGACGTACCAGCGCGCGGTGGCCCGGGCGGTGCTCCGCGCGGTGGCGGTCGAGGTCGAAAGTGTTGTCCGGCCGGCGACCGTGCGCCGGCCCGGCGCTCCCCGGCTCAGTGCCGAGGGGCTTGCCCGGCGGGAGGAGTTCCGGCTCCTGGCCGAGCAGCACGAGCGGGTCCGCCACCTGTTCGAGGCCGAACTGGCCCGGTACGGCCTGCGCCCGACCCCCGGCGGCGACGCGCTGGCCGGTGTCGACCCGGTCACCGTCGACCTCCGCGGGGTGATCGGCGAGGCGGTCAGGGTCGCCGGGATGAACAACCTCGACGTGCGGACCGAGATCGTCCGCCGGCTGCCCGGCAGCGGGTTCGTCCGGCCGGGGCGCGACCTGAGCACCATCGACCCGACGGTCGCGGCCCGCCAGGTCGTCAACCACGCCGCCGACGCCGTTCAGCGGGTCGGCGCCCGGCCGGGTACGGCCGCGGTCATCGTCGTCTCCGAGCCGCCGCCGGCCGATCCCGCCATGCCCGTCCGCCGGCACGTCTACGTCGTGGCGAGCCCGGCGGCGGGCCCGGTGGGAACCGTGTTCGGCCTCGACCCGCAGAACGGGAGCCACGGACCGCTCGCCGGTGGCCTGCCCGGCCAGGTGCCGCTCGACCAGTTCGTCTCCGGTGTCGGCGCCGACGCCGTCGACGTCGCGTACCTCGACGGTGACCCGATCCGGTGGACCGACCGGCGGGTGCCGCAGACGGTCCAGGCGCTGCGCGCCGAGCAGGCCGCGATCGAGGCCGATCTCAGCCGGCTGATCGGCCCGTTCCGGCTGGACCGCGACACCAGCGTCTTCACCGCGTTCGCCCGCGGCCTCAGCCCGGACCACGCCACCCTGCTGCGCCGGGCGGTCGACGCGACGGCACCGCGCACCGCGGCCGGAGCGGTGGCGGCCGTCGCCCCGGACGCGCTGGTGGGCGGTCCGCCGGTCTGGACCCGTGGCGGCGCCACCCAGCTCTCCCGGCGCGACGTCCGGGGCGTCCGCGACCTCATCCAGGCGATCGACCGGTACACCCGGGCCACCGACCCGGCGCAGCGGCAGCAGTTGTCGGACGCCATCGAGAACATCCGGACCCACCTGGGTCTCGACCCGGACCTCGACGGTGCCGCCGCCCGGCAGCGGTGGGAACTCGTCGACGGCCTGCTCAAGGACTGGAAGGCCGGCGACCCCGGCTGGCGACCGCCGGCGGAGCTGCGCCGCCACCTCGACGCGCTGCGGCTGCCCCGGTGGCGCGCCAACGTGGTGCTGGTCGACGCGGCCAACGAACTGGCCGCCGGGCTCACGCCGGCCATCCACGACGCGGAGATCACCGGCGACGGCACGATGCGGGTCACGACCCGGCGCGGACCCGGCGGCCGGTACTGGCGTCACCTGTACGGCGGCTCGTTCGAGCTGCGGGTCCGCGGCGCCGACCTGCCGCCCGGCACCCTGTACCGGCGCACGGTCAGCCCCGACCGTTCGGTGACCGTGCTCGTGCCGCACGACGTGCTCACCGATCCCGTGCTCGGGCCGGGCGCGGTGGCCGCCGCCCTGGCCGGTGGCGCCATGGAGGAGCGGGCGCCGTTCCGGGTCTGGCGCTCCAGCCGGCTCACGAACAAGGTCTCCGTGCTCGCCCCCGACGCCCCGGTTCCGTCGGGCAAGCCGAGGCTGATCCGGCAGGGCCTGGGCCAGTGGGCCGCCATCGAGACGGCGGCCCGGCGGATCTCCGTGCTCGACGGCCGGATCGCCGACGCGACCGACGCGGGCCGCACCGACGCGGCGGCCCGGTTGGCGGCCGTGCGCGCGGCCGAGGTGGCGCGGATCCAGGACGCGTTGGCCGGCATCGGTCTCGTGCCCGGTCAGGAGAAGTTCGCCGAGCGCCGCAACGCCGTCGAGCTCTCCCGGGGCAAGGCCAAGGCCGGTGTCGTCGGCCGGCTCCTCAACCAGCAGCGGCCGGTCGACGAGCGGGTCTCGCGGCTGGTCAACCCGCTGAGTCGGATCGACGCCGACCCCGACGCGGTGGTGGAGTCGCTGCGCGAGCTGGCGCCGCAGTTGGCGTCGCACGTCGGCGCGCAGGGCGTCGAGATGGACACCGACCGGCCGATCCTGCGGATCATGCTCGACGACAAGAAGTACCGGGTCTACGAGCTGGCCGTGTCGGTCGACCTGCCGACGACGGCCGACGTCAACTACGCGATGCTGACCCACGACAGCGCCGGCTGGCGGCTCCGGCTGCGGCCCGACGCGAGCCGTGGCGCGCTCGGCATCCACGCCACGCAGGCGCTGTCGGAGTACGTGCACCGGGCGAGCGGGGTCACCGGGCACCACGCGTTGTGGGTCGAGGGGCTCATCGCCCGGATGAAGTTCCTGCACGCGCTGCACCGGGCGTCCGGCGACCTGACGCGTCCGATGATCCTCGCCGAGATCGAGGCGACGGTGCAGGCGTTGTCGCGGACCGCGCCGGCGGTCCGCACCGGCCGGCAGGGCGACGCGATCACGGCCGGCCAGCACCTCACCGACCGGCTCGCCGGGCGGGGCGGCGTGCCGACCCGGCTGGTCCGCGCCGTGCGCCAGGCGCGCACGGCGGCCGCCGAGCAGGCCGCGGCGGCGGAGCAGGGCGCCCGGCCGGTGCCGGAGCGGAAGGTCTACTACTACGGCCGGGTCATCGGCCTGTTCGTCAGCAGCGCGACGACGTACTGGAACGGCGAGGTCGCCGACCGCAAGTCGGCGCTGGTGTGGGCGCAGATCCTCTCGCAGGGCGTGAACAACCTCATCCAGGCCAGCGAGGACGGCAAGCTGCAGGCGACGCTGTTCGCCGAGAAGGTTTCCCGCTCGGCCCGCCAGGCGGAACAGGTCACCGGGCCGCAGCCGGCGGCGCCCGCGACCCCGGCACCCGCGCCGGGAACCGTGGTGCCGGCGGCCCAGGCCGACCCGGATCAGGCTCCCCAGGTCGAGAAGGGGCAGCTGCAGCCGTTCCTGGAGAAGCGGACCAAGGCGGCCGGCTACTCGTCCGCCGGTCAGGCCCTCTGGCTGGCCACGACCTCCGACGCCGGCGGCGGCGCGCTGCTCGGCGTGCTCGGCCCGAGCATGCAGGGCGTCGCGTACGGCGTGGCCGACTGGAAGGCCGAGGACCCGGAGCAGCAGGCCCGCGCCGACCGCGCGCACGCCGCGAAGAACCGGCCCGACGGCCAGCGCAACCCCGCCATCGACGAGGCGCACTACACCGCGGCGGAACTGTACGAGCGGATCCGCGAGCTGGCGTCCACCGGAAACCTCGCGGCGGCGCTGCCGCCGGAGTTCCACGCGGCGCTCGTGCAGATCCTGCAGGCGGTGCGGGCCGACCTCGTGGCCACCCAGCAGGTGCTCGGGCCGATCGAGCAGCGGGCCCGCGACGACGTCCGCAACCGGCGCCGCCGGCGGCGGCTGCTCCGCGAAGCGGCCCTCGGCCCGTACCGGATGAGCCGGGACGCGGTGCAGGGGATGATCCGCATCGCCCGGCGGCAGCCCCGGCCGGGGACGCCGGCCGGCGAGTTGCCGCCGGGCCGGGCGCCGACCGGGCAGTACGTGGCGCGGATGGTCGTGCCCTCGGTCGCCGGCATCGGCGGGTTCATCGCCCAGAACCTCGTCCTCGACCCGGACAACGTCGGCTTCACGATTCTCAGCGGCATCGTCAGCCTGATGGGCAGCCTCGGTGTCGGCTACGGCTGGGCCGGGCAGCGCGACGACGAGGTCGCCGACAAGGACGACATCGCCCGGATCGACGCGGCCAACCGGAACCGCGACGCGCTGTACCACGTCGAGGCCGCGCTGGACCTGCTCGGCGACCCGACGGCCGACCCGTCGGTGCTGCCGGTGGCCGGCTCGGGCACGACGCCGCGGGACGCCGACGTGTGGGCGGTGCTGATCAAGAAGCACGGCATCGCCATGCTGCTCCGCGCGCTCGGGGTCGCCGCCGGCGGTCCGCCGCTGATCGACAAGGAACTGACCGAAGAGATCACCCTGCTGCTGGTCACCGCCGCCGCGCAGGTCATCAACCAGTTCTCGTTCGGTCTGGGCGAGGGCACGTTCCGGTACGTCGCCGGCAAGCGGAACCGGGCCGCGAACGAGGCGGCCAACCGCAGGGAGGCCCACCAGCGGGTGCTGTACCTGCACGAGCTGGGCGAGAAGATCCGCGCGGCCGCCGAGCGGGCGCGGGCCGCCGACCAGCCCGGCCCCGGCCCACAGGGCGGACCGCAACCGGGCCCGCAAACCGGCCCGCGGACCCCGCCGGTGATCGGTCCGCAGACGCCGACGTCGGGTGCCGGCAACCCGGACATCACGGCGACGGTCGTCGCCCGCACCCGCACCGAGGCGGAGTGGCGGACCACGCCGGACGCGCCCGCCGTCGCCACCGCGTTCGAGCAGCGGATCCGGCAGCAGATCGCCGCCGGCGGCATCCGCGACTCGGTGATCCGCGACATCCAGGTGGCCGGCGTCTCCACCGACCCGGCCGGCAACGCCGTCGTCAAGCTCGCCGTGCTGCTCTGGCGCGGCGGCGAGATGTGGCTCGACGTCAGCGCCGGTGACGTCGGCGCGCTGCGGGCCAGGTCGGACGTGCACAGCCGCCGTGGCCGCACGGTCCGCGCGTCCTCCGTGATCTCCGACCGGCACCCCGACGGCGACGACCTCATCGGCACGCTCACCCACGAGATCTGGGAGCTGAGCGAGGACGCGCGGCGGTCCCGGAACCGCGGCCCCCGGCCGGAGGACCTGCTCGCCCCCGAGGCGCGCACGCCACGCGGCGACGACGCGCTGTCCCCGCACGACTTCGGCGGCGTCGGCGACCTGCAGTCGCTGGTCAACCGGCTGGTCGCGGCCGAACCGGCGGCCCGCGCCGGCATCGTCGCCGACATCAAGGCCCACCTGGCGCACCTCGGCCTGTCCGGTCCGGGCGCCCGGGCGCGGTGGGAACTCGTCGACGCGTCCGGTATCTCCGCCGAGCGGTTGTCGCCGCCGGCCCGGACGATCTACCAGAGCCTGCGCGAGCCCGGTTGGGAGCATCCGGTGCTGCTGGCGCCGGACGCCGCCGAACCGGCCGAGGAACTGGGGCCGACGGTCACCGCGCGGGGGCTGCCCGCACACGGCGGGCCGCGCGACGCCAACGCCGCCACCTCGATGCTGCGGCAGATCGCCGCGTCGCTGGGCGCCGGCACGGGCGGGCCGGTTCCCGGCTACGAACTGCAGTACCGGCCGGCCGACGGGCTGCTGGTGGCCCTCCCGGCCGCGCCCGACCGCCCGGTCGCGGCGTTCCGGTTCACCGCCGGGCCGGTGCCGGACGACGCCGCCGGTGTCACCGGCCCGACCACCGACGTGACGGCCGACGGCATCCCCATCCACGAGGTGCGGATGTCCGAGACGGTGCCGCCGGAGCACCGCGAGATGATCGCCTGGCGCGTCACGGTCAACGGTCTCGCCGGGACGCTGGCCCCGCCGGAGCCGCCCGCCGCGCCGACCGGCTTCGCGGCCCGGTGGCGCCACGCGACCGAGCGGCCGCAACCGCCGTCGCCCGACGCGGTGGCCGCGCTGGCCGAACTGCGGTTCGAACTCGGGGAGCGCGCGGTCCAGCCGCCGCAGACGCACTTCCACCACGACGAGCGGATCGGCGCGATCCTCGACGTGCTCGGCCCGGACCGCCTCGACTGGGTGCTCGACGAACTGACCCCGGCCGACGGTGACCAGACCGTCGTCGGGCTGGTCCGCAGCCTGGCCGAACCGGACGCGCCGTGGCGGCGGTTCGCGCTCATCCAGCGGCACGGCGATGCCTGGGCGGCGGTGGAGGCCGCGCTGCCGGCGCTGGTCGACGCCGGACTCGTGCGCCGGGCGACGGCGAACATGGCCCGCTTCGCCGTGCAGGTCGACAACTCCGCCGGGGTTCCGATCGAGTTCGGGGTGCAGGACATCGTCGAGCGGCTGGCCCGCTCGTCGGCGCTCGGCGAACGGCTCCGGGCACAGGCCGCGGCCGCCCTCGCCACCGAGATCGCCGCCCGCGGCGGTGGCCCGCTCGCCGAGGCGTGGCTGGGCGATCCGAACCTCGCGGCCGCCGTCGTGCTGGCCCGCGGGTCGACGGCCGCGCCCGCCCCGGTCCGCAACGAGTGGACCCACTCGCTCACCGAACACCTGACCGCGCTCACGCCGGATCAGCTCGTCGCCATCACGCAGGAGCACCTGCCGAGATCGGTCGAGCGGCGGATCCCGGTGGCGCGCGCCGACGCGACGCTGATCGAGGTCGCGGAGCTCGCCGGCATCGACCTCGCGGCCCTGTCCGACGAGGCGGTCCTGCGCCTGCGGCACTGGCTCATCGTCCGCGTCCTCGACGACGTCGACGTCCACCGCCTGCGCGCCGAGGCGGCCGCCGTGCTCGGCTCCGTCGCCGGCCGGGTCGACCTGGAGCTGACGCGCGTCGAGCGGGCGATGATCGTCCTCACCGACCTGTGGAGCAACGACCGGCTGCCCGACGAGACCAGGGCCGCCGCCCAGGACGTGGCGGGCCGGGTCCTCGCCGACAACGCCGACGGCGTGATAGACCGCGACCGGCTGCCGGCCGGGACGCGGCAACTGCTCGACGTGGCGACCCCGCCCCCGGCGTCGACCGAGGACCTGTACGAGGCCCTGCGGATCACCCCGCTGGCCGACGCGGTCCAGGAGATCCGCGGTCTCATCACCGACCACACCCGGTCGGTCGACGAGCTGGCCACCGCCGCCGGCAACCTGGCGGCGAAGTTCGACCGGGCCGCCGCCGCGCTCAACGAGCGCAAGAAGGCCCGCGAGAAGCTCGCGAAGGCCGCCTTCGCGAAGAAGCGGGAGGCCGACGCCGCGGCCGCCGACGCCGCGGCCGAGGCGGCTGCCGACGCCGACCTGCAGGCACACGAGCGGCACCGGGCGGCCGTCGTCGACTCCGACCGGGCACTGGCGGAAGCCAACCGGCACATGCGGTTCCGGAGCCGCTACCGGGCCGCCGCCGGCCGGGCCCGCGCCGCCGGCCAGGCCTACCGTGATCTGGAGACCGCCGCGGAGAACCCGGCCGCGGCGACCCGGTCGTGGCCGGACGGCGCGCTCGTCTCCGGCGTCGTCAACGGCCGGAAGGCGTTCGAGGCGTACGAGTCGGCGTTGGAGGAGACGGCCCCGCTCCGGGTCGCGCTCGACGCCGCGGTGCCCCGGGGCCGGCTGCCGCTGATCCAGGCGCTCACCACCGGCATTAACGGCATGATCGACGAGCTCAGCGAGAACAACGAGATCGACGTCGGCGTCACCCTGCAGCCCGACGAGCTCCAGCGGATGATCCGGTCGCAGTACCGGTGGGCGGCCGGCGAGGAAGGCGTCGTGTTCCCGCTCGGGCATGGCGCCGTGGAGAGCCGGGTCCGGTGGAAGCACCGCGACCTGGCCGAGGTGATCGACGCCGAGACCATCGCGTCCGAGCTGATGCTCGGCCAGCTTCCGCAGTTCCCGCAGGGCAGCCGGATCGTCGGTGCGACCGCGAACCGCAACGTCGGCGTCGGGTCGGGTATCCCGATCCCGATCGGCGACATCGTGGCCAACGCGATCCCGGACGGCCAGGACGGCTTCCTCGGCGCCGTCCGCGAGGTGTTCAAGTTCGTCGCGGCCAACGTCGGCGGCGAGATGCGGCGGCAGTGGTCGGTGCAGGGTTCCGGCAACGACTTCGCGCTGACCGGTGCGGTGGCCGACAACAAGGGCGAGTCGACGCTCTACAACAGCGACGGGTACTGGGAGGTGCAGGTCCGCGTCGGCGAGGGCCGGACGTGGAGCCCGTGGACGCGGGTCGACACGCCCGCCGAGGACGACGCGTCGACCATGTCGGTGTTCGTGGCGCACCCGTACACCGAGGAGGCGGTCAAGGAGTCCGAGCGGACCTCCATGGAGAAGCTGGAGCCCGGCCGGGCAACGGAGACCCGGTTCGCGGAGCACGTCGTCACCGGGATGACCGGGCTGGAGAAGCTGAACGACACCATCCTGGAACTGCTGCCGGCGGGCGGCGACCAGCTCGGCGGCCTGGCCCGCCAGCAGGTCCGCACCCTGGTGCTGGAGGAGCTGCCGGCCCGGCTCGACGAGACCATCAACGAACCGACCGGGCTGCGCCGGCTGATCACGGCCGACGGTGCCGTCGTGGCGATGGTGACGATCAAGACCGTGGTGCAGGTCAAGTCGGCCAAGATGATCGGCCGGGCCAGCGACCGGTACCACCTGGAGCGGCTGCGGGTGACGTTCTCCGGCGCGTCCGGGAGCCTCGGTATCGGCGACAGCCGCAACATGGAGTTCGGCAGCGGCCTCAAGCTGCCGTACGAGGACGTGACGGCGCGCGGTGGCGGTAGTTGGAGCCCGCGGTCCAGCCGTCGCCACTCGCTCGCCGTCGGCGGCACGGCGATCCACCCGAGCGTCCAGCGGTACACCGGGTTCACCCAGGGCTACGAGCTGGAGCTCGTGCACACCGTCTTCGTGCAGCCGTTCGGCTCCGGATCCACCGACGCGGTCACGCCGCTGCCCCCCGCCCTGCCGCACCCCGTCCCGCGCCACAAGGCCCAGTCGCGGACGGTCGCGGGCACCGGTGTCTTCCGCCTGCCCGAGCCGGACGCGTACCGGTTCGGCCTGCCGGTGGAGGCCGCCGCGGTGGTCCGCAACCCCGACGGCACCCCCATGCGGTACCCCGACGGCCGGGTGGTCCTACGCGACGACCCGAGACCGGGAGCGCCGGTGGGCAAGGCCGGCCGGTTCCCCGACTGGATCGGCCTGAACGGCATCGGCGGTGCGGGCCCGGCGCTGGTGCAGCAGATGACCGGCGTCCAGGACCTCCGCGATCAGGTCGAGGAGTATCTGCGCGGCGTCGGCGTGCTGCCGCAGGAGGTGAACGGCGATCCGCACCTGTCGGGATTCCCGCAGGTGCGGGAGAGCCAGTTGTCCAACATCCGCGCGATGCTGGAGATCTCGGCCGGCCGGTACGAGGGCGGGTACGACCAGGCCGCCCAGGACGGCGTCCTGCTCGCGCTGGTGTCCGACCGGCCGGGCCGGCAGACCCGGCACACCAACATCCGCACCCGGGTGACAGCCACCGGCCGGGAGGTGCTGCTCGGCACGTCGACCGCTGAGACGGTGGTGAACCTCGACATCGGGTCGAACTTCTTCGGCCGTGGCGGCGGCATGACGGGCGCGCACGCGTTCAAGGCCACCGCGGGCATGAACGGCGACCTCATCCCGAACCCGATGCTGATCGACAACATCGGCGTCAGCACCGGCCGGGCGGTGCCGAACAGCGCCGGCTGGCAGCTCGGCGACGTGATCAACCAGGTCACCCTGATCGAGGGTGGACTGTCGGCGGTGTTCGAGGTGCCGATCAAGATGGAGGCGTTCTCCGTCGACGAGAACGGCAACGAGACCCTCGTCGGCGAATCGATCGGAAAGGTGCGGGTCGTGCTGCCGGCGGCGTTGCTGCCCGACCTCGACGCACCGGTGCCCACCACCGTTCCCGCTGCGCCGACCGTGAGCACCAGCCGGCCGGAGCGGCCCGGCACCACCTCCGACGAGGTGCTGCGCTGGGCGACGATCATGCACATGGACGCCGCGGGCATGTGGGACGGCGTCCGCGCGGTCCTGCCCGACGCCAGCAAGCCGGGCGCGGCCAGTTCCGTGCACCTGTCGTCGTTCTCGAACGTCCGCAGCCTCATCGCGTTCAACCACTGGATGTTCACCGACTACCGCACCGACGTCGTCACCGATCCCCGTGGCTTCGGGCCGACCCGGTCGAGCCTGGCGATCCGGGGGTACACCGGCGAGTCGACGTTCGTCGGGTCGGCGCCGCTCGTCGTCGGCGACATCAACCTGACCATGGCCAACGCCTCGGTGAACTACGGGCAGGTGACCACCGAGGACCTCGGCGCGGAGGTCCCGTGGGCCGCCGACGTGCCCGGCGGTGCCCTGCCCACCGCGGAGGCGCTGGACATCACCGGCAAGCCGACGTTCGGGCGGTCGTGGGTCACCGGCCGCGCCCGCACCACCGCCCGCATCTACGGCCGCGAGCGGCTCGCCATCCACACCGGGCTGCAGTACCAGTTCGAGATGCCGGTCGACTTCCAGCTGACCGGCAAGAAGCACAACCGGTGGTGGAGCGAGCGCGGCAAGAAGATCGAGCGGTTCGTCAACGACCGCAAGGTCGTGTACACGCTGCCGGAACGGACGGCGCTGGAGTTCTACGCCAAGGGCGACCTGCCGGTGCCGCCGAAGCAGATCGCCGACGCGCTGCGCCGTTACGCCAGCGGCAAGCTCGAACTCGACCGGCTGACCGTGCTCGGCGTCATGAAGCGGTACCGCGACGAGACGCGCGCCGCCGGCGGTCCGCAGCCCGGCCTGCCCGACCTGGGGTTCGAGACCGCCGACGGCCTCGCCGGCCGGTTGACCGAGAAGCTCACCCAGGAGTTCTCCGACCTGCCCTGGATGAACCGGTCCGTCGCACCGGCGTTGCGGCTGCGGGCACTGCTGCACGTGTTCGGGAAGGGCGACCTCACCAGTCCGGTCGGCCCGACGGCGGCGGCCCGGCGGCTGGCGCCGCACCTGCTCAGCCAGCTCGGGCAGGGCGGGCTGGAGCCGATGCAGCTGTACGACAACGGCCAGCCCATCGAGCTGCTGACGAAGGTGATCGAGCAGATCGAGAAGGTGTCACCGCGGGCGATGGGCCGCACGCCGGGCCTGGCGCAGGGTCTCGCCGGCGCCCTTGCCGGCCGGCGCTGGGTCGGCCGGATCGACGACATGCTCTCGCCCGACGGTCTGCTGCTCTCGTTCGAGGTGCCGATCGGCCGGTACTTCAGCGAGCGCGTCACCGTCCGGGTCAACGCCACGCTCGGCGACGCGGAGATCATCGGCCGCCGCGCCGACACCGGCCTGATCGACCAGCTGTACGCGTTCGCGCAGCACGACTTCGCCGAGATCGCCGGCTGGGCGTACAACGCCGGCTCGTCGCTGCACGGCGCCGCGATCGACACGCCCGAGGCCAGCATGGGCCTGGGGCGCGGTGACACCAGCGTCGGTTCGAGCAGCGGCCAGCGCACCCGGCTGCAGGGTGTGAGCACGTTCAGCGGCACCGACCGGGTCCGGCGGAAGCTCAACATCCGGATCGAGGCGACCCGGTCGACGCACGACTGGCCCGTGCACGCGGTCCGGCCGTTCGCCCGGGCGACCGTGCCCACCCGGTCGGTGACGACGCTGACCGGTGACGTGGTCCAGCTCGTGCCGGACGGCCTGCTGCTCGACGACACGGATCCGGTCGTCGAGCCGGACGCGCCCCTCGACCCGCGCGAGTTCCCCACCCCGCGGATCTTCTCCGTCGAGGGCAACGACCTCAGCGACCTGATCGCGCTGATCCGGGAGCAGGTGCGGAAGGAGTTCGGCGCCGGCGGCCTGGCCGCCGCGGAGGCGAGCCTGGCCGAACAGCTGTCCGCGCTCGCCGGCACCGCCGGGTTGGAGCGGATGGCCGGCGCCGGCGGGCACCCGACCGTCACGCTGCAGGTTCCGGGCAAGACCGGCGAGCAGATCCAGATCTGGGTCAAGGCGGCCTTCGCCGACCTGCGGTCCATCAAGGAGAACCGGCCCGACGTCGAACTGCGGGAGGTCGACCGGTCGCAGCGGACGTCCGGCGAGTCCAACGAACGGGTCCGGGTGTCGCCGCCGAGCCGGTCGGCCGGTGAGGACTTCCAGGACGTCCAGGACTGGAACATCGCCGACGTCAACGTGGCCGACTTCGACGTCCGGGGATCGAGCGGCGCGGCCGCCGTCGAGCAGACCTCGATCGTCTCCGGCGACCGCGACGAGATGAGCATCTTCGAGAAGGGCGAAGGGGCGACGGTCTCGCTGGGCGTCACCTACCACGCGACGGTGCGCCGGGTGTCCGTCGCCAACCTGACCGGGCGGGAGACGGTCACCAGCCGGACGCCGCTCGGCCGCGTGGCCACCGGGCGGGCCACGATCACGATGTTCCAGTACGAGCTGGACGCGCACCGGGCGCGGCAGGCCGCGGGTGTGTCGCCGTCGAGCTGGCGGATGGACGCGTTCCCGGGCGGCCAGGTCAGGCTCGCCGGCCCGGTGGCCGCCGGACCGGGTTTCGCCGACCCGATCATGGCCGCGCTCGCCCTGGCCTCGGCCCGCGGCATCGACGTGCGGGTCGACGTCACCGAGCCCGACGGTTCGGTGCAGCGGTACGTGGCCAGCCCCGGCGCCCGGCTCGCCCCCGAGTTCCCCGACGACGGCTTCGCCAAGGCCCGCGCCGGGCTGCCGCGGCACCTCGTCGACGCCGCGAACGCGGCCAGGACAGACCTGCGCGACGTGTGGCGGCACCACCAGGCGGTCCCCAACCAGGCCGCGCGGTTCGCGGACACCGTCGCCGCGGCCCTGGCCACGGCCGCCCCGAACCCGACCCCGCAACCCGCCCCGGCGCCGCAACCGGGCCCGGCGCCACAGCCCGGCCCGGCGCCGCAGCCGGGCGCGCAACCCGGCCAGCCCGGACCGGCGCCGCAGCCCGGCCCGGCGCCACAGCCGGGCGCGCAGCCCGGCCAGCCCGGACCGGCGCCGGGCGGACCGGCGGTGACGGCGACGCGGGTGGCGTACACGCGGGCCGACGCGCAGTGGCGGACGACGCCCGACGCCCCGGCGGTGCTCGACGCGTTCCGGCAGCACCTCACCGGGCGCCTGAACGACGCGGGCATCCGCGACTCGGCCATCCGCGAGATCCGGGAGACCGGTGTCGTCACCGATCCGAGCGGCGCCGTGGTCGGGGTCCGGCTCGCCGTGCGGCTGTGGCGCGGCGGCGAACTGCGCCTGACCGTGGGCGCCGGCGACGTCGGTGGCCTCCGGGCCCGGTCGACGCTGGTCCGCCGCGGGCTGCGCACGTCCGACGCGACCGTCACCCTGTCCGACCGGCACCCGGGCACCGCTGACCTCCTGGACACCCTCACCCACGAGGTCTGGGAGCTGGGCCGGCGGGCGTCGCGGCGCGGGCAGCCGACCGACGACCACCTGCTCCAGCCGAGCGCGCGCACCCCGGGCCGCACCGACCGGCTGAGCGACCACGACCTGGGCGGCGTCGGCGACCTGCAGTCGCTGGTGAACCGGCTGGTCGCCGCCGAGCCGGCCGAACGGGTCGAGATCGTCGGTGACCTGCGGGCCCACCTGGCGCACCTCGGCCTGGTCGGCGCCGGCGCCGAGGCCCGCTGGGAGCTGATCGACGCGTCCGACGTGCGCGCCGACCGGCTGCCCGCCGCGGCCCGCGACGTCTACCTCGAACTGCGCCGCCCCGGTTGGGAGTACGTCGTCCTCGCGGAACCGCCCGCGGCCGAACCGGCACCGCCGACGTCGACGGCCGACGGCCTGCCGGGTCACGGCGGTCCGCGCGACGTCGCCGCCAACCGGGCCGCGTTGCTGGCCGCGGCCGGCTCGATCGCCCCGGACACGGTCGCCGGGCACACGCTGCGGTACGACGCCGTCGACGAGGTTCTCCTGGCCGTGTCGACCGCGACCGGCCGGCCCGTCGCCGCCTTCCGCTTCGCCGCCGGGCCGGTCCCGTCGGTCACCGCGGGCGGCCTGACCCGCCCGACGGCCGACACCACCGCCGACGGCGTGCCGGTCCACGAGGTGCAGATCTCCGACCGGGTGCCGGTCGCCGACCGGTCCGTCGTCGCCGGCCCGGTGCTCGTCAACGGGCTGGTGGCGACGCTGGGCGGGCACCCGGCCGGGTTCGCCGGCTGGTTCCGGCGCCGGGACGCGCTGGCCGGGTCCGACCTCGTCGCCGTGGCGGAACTGCGCTTCGAGCTCGCCCGCCGGGCTGCCGCGGGCCCGAGCGGATCGCTCGACCACGACGAGCGGATCGGTGCCCTCCTCGACCGCGTCGGCCCGGAGCGGCTCGAGCGGGTGGTCGGCGGGCTCGCCACGGCGGGTGAGCCGGCCGCCGCGATCGCGCTGGTCCGGTCGCTCGCCGCCGACGACGCGCCGTGGCGCGGGTTCGCGCGGGGGCGCCGCCTGCAGACCGTGTGGGCCGCGGTCGACGCCGCCCTGCCCGCGCTGGTCGACAGCGGGTTGGCCCGCGCGGCGTCGCGCGTGCCGCTCCGCGAGGCCGTGACGGTGGAGACGGGTGCCGGCGTTCAGGTGACCGTTCCGATCGGGCCGCTGAACGAGCAGCTGGCCGACTCGCCGGCGGTGGGGGAGCGGCTGCGGGCGCTGGCCGCCGCCGGACTGACCCGCCTGGTGAACGACCTCGTCGGCGGGACGCCCGGCGAGCCGTGGCACCGCGACCCGGCCCTGGCCGCCGCGCTGGTGCTGGCCCGGGGGCACGCGACGGCGCCCGCACTGGTGCGGGCCGAGTGGCGGCACGTGCTCGCCGACCTGCTGCCCGGGCTCTCCGTGACGCAGCTCGCCGCGGTGCCGCCGGAGAACCTGCTGGACGTCACGCGGCGGCAGGTGGCGGGCGCGCTGGCCGAGGCGACACTGGCCGAGATCGCGCCGGTGATCCGCGTCGACCTGGCGACGGTGCCGGCCGATCTGGTCACCCGCGTGCGCGACTGGCTCGCCGCCCGGTCCGCCGACGGCCTCGACGTGCACGGCATCCGGGCCGAGGCCGCGGCGACGCTCGGCTCGCTGGCGGGCGGTCCCGCCGGCGCTGGCCTGAGCGGGGTGGAGCGGGTCCTGGTCGCGCTCGGCGAGGTGTGGCAGGCCGCGGCGCTGCCGGCCGAGACGAGGACGGCGGCGCGGGAGCTTGCCGGCCGCGTCATCACCGACAACCCGGCCGACCGGTGGAACCGGTCCGCGTTGCCGGCGGCGGCCCAGGCGATGCTCGTCGGGCTGGACCCGACACCGGCCCCGCGGGTCGACACACATGCCGACCTGCGGATCGAGTCGCTGACCGCCGCCGCGCACCGCGTCCTCGGCCTTACCGTCGACCCGGCCCGGCCGGCCGCCGACCTGGCGCGGGAGGCCGGCGAGCTCGCGGCCATGCTCGACCGCGCCGCGCTGGCGCTCGGCGAGCGGGCCGCCGCCCGGCTGGGTCGCGCGGTCGACGCCGAGCAGCGGCAGCGCGACGAGCTCGCGGCCGCCGCAACCGCGGCCACCGAACAGCGGGCCGGCGCCGATCTGCAGGCGGGCGAGCGGCGCCGCCGGGCGCTGCAGAAGGCCGATCGGGCGAAGGACGAGTCCGAGCGGCACCTCCGGATCGCCGCCCGGTACGAACAGGCCGAGGCGCTGGCGCGCGCCGCCGCCACCGGGTACCGCACCGTCGGCACGACGGCCGCGGATCCCGACGTGGCCGCCCGGCCGTGGCCGGACAGCGAGCTCACCGGCGTCACCACCGCCGCCGGGGACGCGTTCGTGGCCTTCGCGGAGAAGACGCGGGAGGCCCTGCCCGAGCAACGCGCGCTGGCCGCCGCCGTGCCCGCCGGCAAGGCGCCGCTGATCGGGGCGTTGACGAAGAACATCAACGAGGCGATCGCCGGGCTCGAGGGGAACGTCACGCTCCAGCCCGACGAGCTGTGGCGGATGATCCGGTCGCAGTGGCGCTGGGTGGTCATCAACGACGGCGTGGTGTTCCCGCTCGGCCTCGGCACCGTCGAGGTCCGCATCCGGTTCCACCAGCGCGACCTGGTCGAGCTGCTCAACCCGCCGACCACCGGGTCGGAGCTGACGCAGAGCCAGAACCCGATGTTCCCCCAGGGCAGCCACGTGATCGGCGCCACCGCGAACCGGCTGCTGGGCGGCGGCGGGGTGTTCCCGGCCGCCGACGCCGTCGTCGCCGTGATCCAGCCGGACGCCGACGGCGCGCTCGGGGTCACCCGGGCGGTGCTGAGCCACGCGATCGTCAACCTCGGCGGCGAGTTGCGCCGGCAGTGGGCCGTGCAGGGGTCGGGCTACGACTTCGCCATGACCGGCGCGGTGGTCGACAACCTCGGCCCGTCCGACGTCTACGACGCCAGCGGGCACTGGGAGACGCAGGTCCGGCTCGGTGGGCCGGGCGCGACGTGGAGCGGCTGGGACCGGGTCGACGAGCCGCAGCCGGGTGACGCGTCGAGCGTGTCGTTGTGGGTGTCGCACCCGTACACCGAGCCGGCGGTGCCGGACGCCGAGCGCACCTCGCTGGCGGAGGAGCAGCCGACCGCCGTACCGGAACCGGACCTGCCCGAGCACAGCGTCATCGCGCTGCACAACCTGGAGGCGCTGAACGAGCGGGTGCTGCAGATGCTCCCGTACGGGCAGGACAGCCTGCGCGGGACCGTCCGCGAGCAGGTCCGCACGTTCGTGCTGGAGGAGCTGCCGGCCCGGTTGCTCGACGCCGTCAACGACCCGGTCGGGTTCCAGCGGACCATCCAGGTCGACGGCCGCCCCGCGACGCTGGTGACGATCAAGACGGAGCTCGTGCGCACCGTCGACATGATCGGCCGGGCCAGCGACCTGAACCACTTCGAGCGGCGGGTGGTCAACTACGCCAGCGCGTCCGGCAGCACCAGTTCCGGCGGCAACCGCGGCTTCGACTACGCCGGCGGGGTGAAGCTGCCCCACGAGGACGTCGACCTGTACGCGCGGGGCACCTACTCGCCGCGCCTCGGCCGCCGGTCCGGCATCTCCGCCAGCGAGACCGCGAGCCGCACCAACATGCAGCGGTTCGCCGGTCACACCCAGGGATACGAGTTCACGGTCGAGCACACGGTCACCGTGCAGCCGCTCGACGAGATCGCCGGCGACCTGCCGTTCGACGGACAGCCGCAGAAGGTCGACGGCTCGGTCGTGATGCTCCTGACCGAGCCCGACGCGTACTACTTCGGCGTACCCGTCGAGGACGCCGCCATCATCGCGCGGAACCCCGACGGCACCGTCGTCCTGCGGGACGACCCGGTTCCGGGCGTTCCCGACGGCAAGCTGGGCCAGTTCCCGGACTGGTTGGGTGGCCCGACCGGCATCCCCGGCGCCGGCCCGGCGTCCGTGCGGCGGCTGAAGGAGATCGGACCGAAGACGCTGCGCGAGATCGTGGAGGAGAAGCTCCGCGACGACGGCGTCCTGCCGCCCCTCGAGAACGGGAAACCGGCGCTGTCCGGCAACAGCCGGGTCCGGCTGAGCCAGCTGGCGAACATGGCGGTCATGCAGGAACTCGCTCCGGCACAGTTCGCGGCGAGGTTCGACCAGCTGGCCCAGAGCAGCGGCTTCGACCTGCCGCTCGTGTCGGAACGCCGCGGCGGCGTCACCCGGCACACGACGCTGCGCCTGCGGGTGACCATGGGCCAGGAGCGGTTCGTCGGCACGTCGTCGGCCGAGAACGTGTACCTCTCCGATGCCGGGGTGGGCACGTTCGCCGAGACCAGCGGCCAGACCAGGGCCCGTACCGGCCGGGTTCAGGCCGGCATGGACCAGGACACGACGCCCGGTGCCGTGATGCCGGGCGGCCTGAACGCCAACACCGGCCAGACCGGCACCCGCAGTTCCGGGGCGTCGGCCGGCGACATGGTCATCCGGGCCAGCGTCCTGGACGCCCGGCACACCGCGGTGTTCCAGGTCCCGATCACGATCGAGGCGTACTACCTCGACGAGGACAGCAGCGAGCGGCGGATCGGCTCGTCGGGCGGCCGGGTCGAGATCACCATCCCGGTCGACCTGCTTCCGTCGGCGGTTCCGTTCCGGGCGCCGGTGCCGGTGACGGGAACCGAACCGGCCGACACCCCGATGGAGGCCCTGCGCTGGGCCCGGATCCTGCACCTCGACGCGTCCGGGGTCTGGGAAGCGGTCGAGGAGGTGCTGCCGGACGCGAGCCGGCCCGGCGCCGCGAGCTTCGCCCACCTGGCGTCCTTCGCGAACATCCGGTCCCTGGTCGGGTCGCCGCACTGGTTCTTCTCGCCGCGGCGCACCGACCTCGCGGTCGACCCGCGCGGGCTCACGCCGAGCCGGTCGAGCCTGACGATCAGCGGGCGGGCGGGTGCCTCGGAGTTCGTCGGCGCGGCGTTCGTGTCGATGCGCGAGAGCGCCACCGCGATGTCGACCCACTCGGCCAGCTTCGGCGGTGTGGCGGCCACCGACGTGAACGCGTTCGTCACCGGCGGATACGACCTTCCGGGCGGGGTCGACGCCGCGGCCGAGGACCCGGACGGGGCGGGCCGGGTCGCCTTCGGACGCACCTGGCTGGAGGGCCGGTCCCGCTCGACCGCGCGGATGTACGGGCGGGAGCGCCTGCTCCTCGACTACGCGACGCGGTACGTGTACAAGGTGCCGGTGACGTTTACCGTCACCGGAACGCGGCACAACCCGTGGCTGCTCGACCACGGGTCGGTCGAGGAGCGGACCGTCGGGGACCGCACGATGGTGTACGCCATCTCGGAGCGCGAGGCGCTGAACCTCTACGCGCGGGACCTGCTCCCGGTGCCGCTGGAACAGGTCGCCGACGCCCTGCGCCGGTACGCGGGCGGGCACGTCCAGCTCGACCGGTTGACCGTCGTGGCGGTCATGCGGCGTTACCGCGACGAGGTGCGGCGGCACCCGCGTCCCGACGTTCCCGACGAGAACTTCGTCTCCGCCGACGGCCTCGCCGAGCGGCTCGCCGACCGGATCTCCGAGACGTTCGCCGACCTGCCGGCCGTCGACCGGAGCATCGCACCGGTGTCGCGGTTGACCGGGCTGATGGACCACACCGGACCGATCGCGCCGGTGCTGCCCGAGGTCGCGGCGAAGCGGCCGCCGGACTACCTGGCCGGGGTGCGCAGCCAGGGCGCGGTGGAACCGGTGTCGCTGACCGTCGACGGCCGGCCGGCCGAGTTCGTCGACCTGGTCACCGACCGGATCGAGCGGGTGTCGCCGAACGCGCTCGCGCGGCTGCCCGGGCTGGCGCAGGGCCTGGACGCCACGCTGGCCGGCCAGAAATGGGTCGACCGCCTCGACAACATGCTGTCGCCGGCCGGTGAGCGGTTGTCGTTCGACGTGCCGGTCGGGCGGTACCTGAGCGAACGCGTCACCGTCGGGATGCACGCCGTTCTCGGCGCCGGCCGCGTGATCGGGTACCGCGACGACGTCCTGCAGTACGACATGAGCTACGGGTACGCCACGCACGACCTCGCCGACATGACCGGCTGGTCGTACGGCGGCAGCGCCGCGTCGTCCGGCGCGGCGCTGGACACCCCGGAGATGAGCGCCGGATCGAGCCGCGGCAGCACCAGCACCGGTTCGGTCAGCGGCCAGCGGATCCGCATGCTCGGCAGCGGGCTGACCGGCGCCTATCTGGTCGAACGGCCGCTCAAGGTGCGGATCGAGGCGACCCGGAAGGGCAACCAGACCACGGTCAAGCTGGCCCGGGGCGGCCGGGCCGCCACGCGTGCGGCGATCGGGCGCGACGCCGAGTCGGTGTCGGTCGTCGAGTTCGAGACGACGATCGTCGACATGGTGCCGGCCGTCATGATGGTCGACGCCGCCCGGCCGCCGGTCGACCCGAACCGGCCGTTCGACCCGCGCGCGGTGCCGTTGTCGCGGCTCTTCGCACCCGACGTCAACCTGCTCGACGACGTGGCCGCGCTGAGCCGGCAGGTGCTCCGCAGGGAGCTGGGCAAGGCCGACCTGGCCCGGGTGGAGGGCCAGCTCAACCACCAGCTGTCCGCGCTGTCGGGGCTCGCCGGCCTGGAGCGGATGGCGGGTCCGGGCGGCCACCCGACCGTCAACGTGACCGTGCCCGACGAGCCCGGCCGGATGCTGCAGGTCTGGGTCCGGGCGATCCTGGTGGACCTGCGCGTCGACGACGAGAACCTGCCCGGGGTCGAACTGGAGGAGTTCGACGCCGGACAGCGGGTGACGGGCGCGGCCGACGAGCTGTCCCGGCCGGCGCCGACGACCCGCGGGTACGCCCTGGACGCCGACGAGTACGGCCTCGACAACGCGATCGGCCGGGCCGCGCGCGGTGCGGGCGCCGCCGAGCAGAAGCGCTCCGTCGCCGGTGACCGCGACGAGAGCTACAACGCGCAGACCGGTCCCGGCGCCAAGGCGACCGTGAAGGTCATCTTCCAGGCCACGCTGCGGCGGCTGTCGATCGACAGCGTCACCGGCCGGGAGACGGTGACCAGCACGGAGCCGTTCCCGCACCCCGCGGTCGGCGAGGCCACGTTCACGCTGTTCCAGCACGAGCTCAACGAGCTCCGGGCGGAGCAGGCGGCGGGTTCCGGCCGGGCGGTCTGGGCCGTCGACGACGATGCTCCCGTCCCGGCGGCCCGGATGTCCGGCACGGTACCGGCCACCGCGGGCGGGCTCGACCCGATCACCGCCGCGCTCGGGTTGGCGACGCTGCGCGACATCGACGTCCTCGTGGAGGTGACCGGGCCCGGCGGCGTGCACCGGTACCTGGCCCGGCCCGGCGGTGTGCTGGTGCCGGAGTTCCCGGACGGTGGCTTCGCCGTTGACCGGGCGGCGCTGCCGGCCGACGTGGTCGCGCCCGCCGTCGCGGGCCGTCACGACCTGCGCGACCTGTGGCGGCACCACACCGCCGTCCCCAACGGCGACACGTCGTTCGCCGACACCGTCGACGCCGCGACCGCGGCCGGACCGGCACCGCAGGCCGACGTCGACGCCGTCCTCGAACCGGGTGGGGTGCCCGCGCCCGCACCCGGCCGGCCCACCACCGAAGGCATCCCGGACCTGGTCCGGGCGGCGGTCGAGGCGGTACAACGCGCGGCGGTCGGCGACGCGGTCGGCGGCGACGCGGCGGTTGCACTGGCGGCGATCCGGGCCCAGGCCGACACCGTCTCCGCGCTGGTGGAACCGGCCCGCCGGGCCGGTGACCCGGCACCGCTGCGCGCGGCCCTGCGCGAGCTGAGCCGGCTGGTCCGGGAGTACACGGCGGCTTACGGCGCCGGTGTCGCCGACCCGCTCGGACCCGAACAGCTGGCCCGCTTCGCGATCAGCGTCGACGGCCACCACCTGCACGTCGTGGACCAGGCCGTCATCGGCGCGCTGGCCGAGGAACTGCTGCCCGCCGACTTCGCCGCCGACCTGATCCGGCACGCGGCCCGGGCGGTTCCGCTCGACCCCGAGCACGCCGCGGCCGTCGACGGCCAGGCGGGTCGCCAGGCCGTGCTGGAGCAGCTGGGCGAGGAGAAGGACACGAAGACCGCGCACGGCGCCTTCTACAAGGGGTCGCTGGACCGGGTCTTCATCCGGACCGGCCGGGCGTACCTCGACGTTCTCGTCGCGATGGTGCACGAGACCGAGCACGTCCGGCAGCCCAACCGGTGGGACCAGGTCGTCGCGATCCAGGAGGCCGCGACCGACCGGGAGAGCCTGAAGCTCGCCATGGCGCGGCTGCGGCTGGACCGGGAACTGCCGGCGTACCTGCGTCAGCGGGAGTTCGTCGTCGCGCTGCTGCGTCGCGGGGCGGACCCGCTGGCGGACGGGGCGGCGGACCCGCCGGTGTCGGCGTTCGCCGAGGCCGCGAAGCGGCTGGTGCCGAAGTCAGCCTGGCTGCTGGTGTCCGAGCAGGACGTCGAGGTCAAGGTGGTCATCCGGCTGTTCATGACGCGGCCGGACGGCAAGGACATCGTGCGGGCGCTCTACAGCCGGGGCAACGACGTCGACCAGGTCCTGGAGGAGCCCGGCGGTCACGCGGGCCAGCCGGTCGAGTGGGTGCCGCCGGCCTCCATCGTCCCGACGTGGGAGATCGACGCCGACAGCCCGACGCTGCGGCGGTTCACCGACCAGATGCGGGCCGGCCTGTGGGACTGGTCCCGCCCGTCGGCGGCGCTGCACGTCGTGCGGTTCCAGAACCGCCTGTACCTGGCGGACGGGCCGCACCGGCGGCAGGCGGCGATCTTCGCCGGGGTTCCGGTGGTTCCGGTCGTCGACGTCACCGACGCGATGGTCGCCAACGGGATCTCGCTGCGGACGCTGACGGTGCCGAGCCGGGCCATGTCCGGCGGAACCACCCCGCCCCAGCCGCCCCAGTCGCCACCGCCGCCGGGGTCGCACCTCGACCACGAGGGCCTGAACGGCCTCAACAACCTGGCCGCCGACGCACACACGCAGCCCCGGGCGTCGTGGCAGTGGCTGCGGTCGCTCTTCGACACCGCCGGCCTCCTGGTGGCGCTGGGGATCCACGGGTCCCAGGAGGACGCGTCGCAACGGCGCTGGGACCTCCGGACGCGCGACCTGTTGACGGGCGCCGCGGACGACCTGATCGAGCAGCTCGACGGCAAGCCGCACGACGACCCGTACGTGGCCGCCGCCCTACGCCAGGCGTACCGCCTGCACGGCTTCCCCGACGAGGCGAGCCGCACTGTCCACTACGCCGTCGCGATGCTGGAAGCGGTGCAGCACCTGTCTGACCCGGTGCGGCGGTCGGCGATCGTCGCCGGCTTCCTCGCCGACCTGGGCCCGGCCGTGACGGACTTCGCCACCGCCGAACCCGCCCTGCACGCCCGGCTCACCGCGCTGGCGCCGGACGCCGTCGTGTGGTGGAAGGACGCGCACATCCAGGAGGCGGCGCGGCGGTACGCCGAGGCCGACCGCGCCGGCCGGGTCGCCCTGCGCGAGTCGCTGGCCGGCATCGTCGCCCGGTACGAGGCGCTGCGCCCGCTCCGGGACGGCGGCGTGATCCTGGGCGGCGAGGTCGGCGCGTTCCTCGACTCGCTGCTGGTGCCGCCGATGCTCGCCGCCGACGTGCGGGCCGTGCTCGCCACCGACCCGAAAGACCCGAAGGGCGGCGGCGGTCCCCCCGCGGCGGCGCGCGTCCAGGACTACCGCCGGACCTTCCTCGGCCACGCCGACGGCCAGCCCGCACCCGACCCGAAGGGGCTGACCGACGCGCAGGTGCGCGAGGCGCTGCAGGCGGCGGCCGTCGAGGGTGAGCTGACGCCGACCGTCCTCCCGCGCATGCCGCACCAGGCCGGGCAGGTGATCCACCTGTCGCCGGCGCAGCTCGCGCAGATCACTGCGGTGGACCCGGCCCTGGCGATGCGGATCGCGCGGGACGGGGTCTACGTCGACCTGCGCGGCGTCGTCGACCTGAACCCGTACGTGCTCAAGGGCACGAAACCGGTGCAGCTCGGCCCGATCAACGAGGACCTCGACATGCGGACGGCCGCCGGCCAGGACGCGCAGGTCTGGCAGGACATCCAGCGGACCGAGGCCACCTACACGGAGCACATCACCCCGCAGTTGGCCGACCATCTGACCGCGATGCTGGCCGTCAACCTCATGTACCACGTCGCCGACGGACGGTCGATGATGCCGGTTCCGGCGGTGCTGGTGCAGGCGCTGCGACCGGTCGACGCCCGACCGCGCACGCCGCAGCCCCAGGCCGGGTCGGCGCCGACGACGGGCCCGTCCCAGCCCGTGGCGGCGGGTGGCGGGTCGCAGTCCGCCTCGACGGCGGCTGGCCCCGACGACGACCCGTCCGCGCCCGTCGACGACACCATCCGGCTGTCGGTGCACCACCCCCCGCTCGCACCGTCCGACGACCTCAAGCCCACCTACGGCCAGCCGCTGGACGGTCCGTCCGGACGGATGCCGCTGGGCACCGGGTCGCCGAAGCGCACCGACGTCAGCCAGGGTGCGCTCGGCGACTGCTGGCTCGTCATCACGATGCAGTCGGTCGCCGGGCACCGGCCCGAGACGATCCGGTTGGCGGTCACGGAGAACCTGGACGGCACCTACACCGTCCGGCTGTTCAAGACCGTCATCAAGGGCAACCGGGCGATCGCGACCGGCGAGAAGATCGAGATCACGGTCACCGCGGACCTTCCGGTCAACGGCGCGGGCGGGTTCGCCTACGCCCGGCCGGGCAACAACGCCGCGTGGGGCCCGATCCTCGAGAAGGCCTTCATCGGAACCTCCCAGCTGTGGGACCGGATCCGGCGCAGCGAATGGCAGGCGAGGCACCGCGCCTCCCGCCTCAGGCACCGCCAGGCATGGGAGGAGGCGGAGCGGAAGAAGGGCGTCACCCCCACCGCCGAGCCGCTGCCCGACAAGATGGTCGCGCCCGCCGGCGGGTACGCGACGATCGGCAGCGGCGGCCTGGGTGTGGAGCAGGCAGAGCTGCTGACCGCCCTCACCGGGATCACGGCCCGCACGTCGCCGCTCACCTTCCAGCAGGCCGGGCCCACCCAGATCCCGGACGCGATCCGCGAACTGCTCGCCGCGGGCAGCCCGGTGACCGTGTCCACCCGGTCCAAGGCGTCCTACCAGAACCGGACGTTGAACGGTGCCCCGATCGGCGATCCGTTGCCGTACGGGCTCATGGCCGGTCACGCGTACGAGATCGTCGCGATCGACGACGAGGGCAAGGTCACGCTCCGCAACCCGTGGGGCTTCATGCACCCGAAGTCCCCGATCCCGTGGGACGAGGCGCTCGTCCTCCTGCAAAACGAGTTCGTCCACCTCGACCTGCCGATCAAGACGCCGCTGACGGGTCCCCCGACGCCGGCGGCCACGCCCGTGACGGCGCCCGCCGGGCCGGCGTCACGGGTCACCGCGCCGCACCTGGACCCCGACGGCCTGAAGCGGCTCAACGACCTGGGCGCGGCGTTCCGGGCGCTGCCGCAGACCGGCTGGCCGTGGGTGCGGACGCTGTTCACGGCGGTCGAGGTCATGGAGCGCCTGGGCATCAACGGCACCGACCCGCGCGCGGTCGGGTTCCGGAAGGAACTCCGCGACCGTGGCCTGCTGGCGCCGGCGACCTGGGCCATGCTCGACGCGCTGGAGTGGACCAACCGGTCGGACCCGTACGTGTTCTCGGTGGCGCACCGGGCGCTGTCGATGCACGGCTTCACGAGCGGCGCGGACCGGCTCGCCCGGCACGCCACGGCCCTGCTCGCCATCGCCGACGGGCTGGCCGACGGCATCCGGGGGGCGGTGCTCGCCGACGGCTTCCTGCGGAGCCTCACGCCGTCCGCCGCCGCGCGACTGGCCACCGACGAGCCCGACCTGTACGGCCGGCTCACCGCCCTGCTGCCCGCGCTCGGCATGCCGCCGCACCCGGACGACATCCGGGCGGAGATCGGCTCCTACGCCACCGCCGACCGCGCCGGCCGGCTCCTCCTGCGCCGGTCCCTCGCCGACCTGCTGGACTGGTACGAGGCGTACCGGACCAGGCAGGCGACGGAGAAGGAGCCCGACGCCGACGTCGTGCCGGCCGACATCGGACGGTTCCTCGACGCGCTGCGGCTGCCCGCGATCACCGACGCCGACGTCCGGCGGGTGCTCGCCACGCCGGTCCCGTCGGACCGGCCGAACCTGCTCGCCCGCGCCGCCGACTACCGGCGCGTGTTCGGCACCGGACCAGCCGGCACCGGCATTGATGCGGAGCACGTGCGTGAGCGGCTGCGCGCGGCGGCGGTCGACGGCGAGTTCCGCGCGACGGTCCTGCCACGGCTGCCGGAAAGCGCCGGCCGCGTCATCCGGCTGTCGCACGTGGCGATCACCCGGATCGGGTTCGTCGACAAGGCGCTCGCGCACCGCGTCCACCAGCACGGGGTGTACGTCGACCTGAACGGGGTGATCGACCTCGCCCCGTACGCGGTGTCCGGTTGGCCGCGGGTGGAACTGGGCCCTGTCTCCGGTGACTTCGACCTGTCGACGTCGGCGGGCCGGGCGGCACAGGTGTGGGAGGACGGCCGGCGGGCCGAGGCGACGTACGCGGAGGTCGCCCGCGGGGCGGCGGCCGCGTTGCTGTCCGGGAACGTGCCCTACCACGTGGGCGACGGCCGCTCGATGCGCCTCGTTCCGGCGGTGCTGGTGAACGCGTTCCGGGCGATCGGTGGACCCGAGGCGCCGGAGCCCGTCGGCATCCGGGGACCGGTGCGGCGGCCGCGGCTTCCGGCCGTCGACGGCGACCCGGTGCGGCTCACGGTCCACCGGCCGCCGGTCGCGCCGAACGACGAGTTCGACGCCACCTACGGCTATCCGCTGAACCGGTCCGGGCGCCGGATGCCGCTCGGTACGGAGACGGCCGGCCGGACCGACCTGGCCCAGGGCGTCCTCTCGGACTGCGGTGACATCTCGACGATCCGGTCCGTCGCCGGCACGCGGCCCGACGACATCCGGTGGGTGATCACCGGGAACGCCGACGGCACGTACACCGTCCGGCTGCACGGGACCGAGGTGCGCGGGAACCGGGTGGTTCCGACCGCCGTGATGTTCGAGTTCGTCGTGACCCCGGACCTCCCGGTCGACGAGCACGGCACCGTCCTCTACGGCCGGCCGCACAACAACGCCGCGTGGGGTCCGATCCTGGAGAAGAGCCTCACCGGGTTCGGTCAGCTCTGGGACCGGAAGCAGCGCGCCGCCTGGAACCGGACCTGGCGTGAGCACCGGGCGCGGATGCGCGCCGAGTACCTGCGTGACGCGCGCCTGCGCGGCCAGAAGCCCGACGTCGGGCCGCTTCCCGACCGGACGACGGCGCCACCGACCGGATACGCCGAGATCGGTTCGGGGAACAGCGCCATCGAACGGGCCCGGTTGCTGACCGCGCTGACCGGGGTACCGGCGCGCGTGTCGTACCTGAACATCCTCGGTGTCACACCGCGGCACGTCGAACAGACGATCCGCGACCTGCTCGCCGCCGGCAGCCCGGTGACGGTCACCACGAGGGCCGCCGGTACGCGCACCGCACCGCCCTACGGCCTGATCTCCCGGCACGGCTACGAGATCGTCTCGATCGACGACGACGGGAACGTGGTGCTTGACAACCCGTGGGGGGAGCTGCATCCGACGTCGCCGATCCCGTTCGCCGAGCTGGTGAAGCTGCTCGATCCCGAGTTCGTGCACCTCGACGTGCTCGGGTCCGCCGCGATGCGCTGGTTGAACCTGGCACCGCGCCGCCCGTCTCCGCCGACCGAGGCGATCCGGTGGCCGGGCCGGCGGAGCGACCCGCCGCCGCCGGACGTCCTCACCGGCGACCCGGCCGACCGGTCCGCGAAGGGGCTCAGCCCGGCGGACGAATCCATTTTGGACGCGCTGCGGACGCTGGTCGCGGAGTTCCGGCGGATGGCCGAGGTGCCGGGCGCGCGTCGGTACGGTCATCCGGCCCGCGCCGAGCTGACCCGGTTCGGCGACCTGGTCGCGCGTCACCTCCGGGACATGGGGTTGGACCCCGCCACGAGCGACGCCGACGACCTGGAGTTCCGGCTCGGCCTGCTGGCTCCCGCCGACCGGAGCATGGTCGACAAGCTCCCGGCCGAACTCAACGCGCCCCCGGACCGGATCAACTCCCGCGAGGAGGTGCTCGCGCTCGCGGAGGAGCGGGGCAACCGGTGGATGCTGGAGTGGCTCGCGCCGCCCGGGTCACCCGCTCTGTTCGGGCCGTTCCACCGCACCGCGTACAAGAACCAGGACGGCGCGGTCATGCGGAAGATCCACGACTCCGGCGAGCTGTGGGGGCAGTTGGTGCGCGGCATGCCGGACCCGACGGTCGAGGCCCACCGCGGTCCGCTGCGCGAGGGCACGATCGGGTTCGAGTTCTACACCGACGACGTCCCGAACAGCGGCATGAGGACGGCGCCCGGCCTGGTGGCGTGGTCGGACCACTGGCGCAAGCTCACCATGCCGGCGGACGTCTACCGGTTGTTCCCGCCGCTGGAGATGCGCGAGGAGCCGCATCCGAGATACCCGGAGCTGGACACCACGATCGTCCACATCACGATCACCAGGATCACCCAGGACATGGACCCGCCCGCCGCGCCGCCACCGGTGCCGGCGCAGGCGGCGCGCCTGCTTGGCCACGCGTTCGGCGAGGAGCCGCCGCCGTACTGCGGCCCGGTCGACAACATCTTCCCGGACAGGCTCGAATCCGAGACGTTCGCCGCCCGCGCCGTCGGGGTGGAGCCGATCGAGGCCGGCACTCCGGCGTTCCGCGCCGCCGTCCGGGCCGGTGGAAAGTACATTTGGTCGGTGTCGGTGGACGGCAAGCTGCGCATCGCCGAGTTCATCCACATGGTCGTCACGCATCCGACCCTGAACAACGGGGAGGCGGTGCTCGGCGCCGGAATGGTGATGTTCGGTCGCGGCGGCATGGTCACCGAGATCAACAACCAGACCGGGCACTACACGCCGAGCTGCCCGTGCGGAACGGACCTCCAGGTGGGCGTCGACGCGTTCACGCTGGCCGGGGTGCCGGTGCCGATGCGCGCGATCAAGCAGTACGGGTACTGAGGGACATGCGGGTGACGGAGGAGCTGTACCGCGAACTGCGGGCGGTGGAACCGGCGCGGCGGTGGCTGTGGCTCAGCGACCGCGCACCGGGTGAGCTGCGCGGGCACTGGTGGCTGGCGTTCATCGAACGGGCCGAGTTCGACGCCAGCCCCGCGCACACCGCGTCACCGGAGGGCCTGCGCGACAGCGTCGACCTGGTGGTCGACCTGATCGACCTGGCCGAGCGCGACGGCATGCCGCGGCACTACGCCGCCGGCCGCCTGGCCATGCTGGCGTCGAGCCTGGCGCGGTCCGGGCAACCGGTCGAGGCCCCGCAGGTGGACCCCGATCGCGTCGCCCGGCGCATGCTGGCGACGTTCCGGCTCGACCCCGGGCAGGCGGTGGCCGTCGCGGCCCGGTTGCGCGCGGCGGGCGACAATGCGGGCGACAGTGCGGGCGATGACGCGGGCACCGACGACCCGGAGGCCGACGCGCTCGACGAGATCCGGTGGCTGCTGCCCGACCTGGAACTGCTCGCGCCGTACCTGACAGGTGCGGGCCCGATCGACGACGTCCGGCAGTGGCTCGACGAGTCGACGAGGCTCTCATGACGGAGGAGAACCCGGTGGAGACCGTCACGCTGCGCCCGTCGGCGCCCGCGTTCAGCAGCGACGGCGCGGTGGCGTTCGGCGTGCAGAGCATGCAGCACGCGCCGCCGCGGATGCTGCTCATGGCCCATGTCGGCGGCGCCGACCTCGAACCGCGGTGGCTGGGGCTCGGCGACACCGTCGAGTTCGGCGACACGACCTGGCGGTTCGAGGACGTCCGGTTCGCCAACCCCGACCTGTGGGAGGCCACCGTGCGGTCGGTGCCGCCCGGTGCCGCGCCGTTCACGCCGCCGCCGCTCACCGGCGACCGGGACTGGACGACGGTGGACCTGCGGCCGTCCGGGCCGGTCGACGCGGCCGCCGTCGCCGCGGCGGAGCGGCGGCTGGGACGGGACCTGCCGCCCGTCTACCGGCGCTGGCTGGCCGAGAACAACGGCGCCACCCCGCCGGAACCGGTGCACGTGCCCGGGTTCCGGTTCCAGCTGTCGCCCGTGCGTCCGCTGCTCGGCGTCCACCCCGACGAGCCGCACGTCGACCTCGGCCTCGGCCCGCGCCGCGCACCGGCCTGGCTCATCCGCGACCACGTCGTGATCGCCGTCGCGACCGGCGGGCTGCTCGCCGTCCGCGCGGATCTTCCCGGCCTCGACGAGATCGTCTTCCTCGACGAGATCGCGACCGACCGCGAACCCGAACAGGTCGACGTCGTGGCGCCGGACATCTACTCGTTCTGCGCGTACCTCCAGCCGGCGCCGCCCGTGGCGCCCGCCCGGCTCGGCGAGCTCGAACCGGAGCCCGCACCGGTGCGGCCGCCCGACCTCCTCGACCTGGTCGGCCGGGCACTGGACTTCGCCGCGGCGGCCCGGGCGACGATGTGCGCGGAGTTCGACGTCCGCTTCATCTCCGAGGTGGCGATGCTGGCCCGGATGGGGCGGTTGGCCCGGCGCGGTGAGTGCGCGGGCGGGCTGCGCTACGACATCCACGGCAACGGCTACGACGTGTTCGCCCCCGACGACACGCCGCTGACCCTGCAGGGGAAGGGCTACGCGCCCGCCGACCGGCCGGCCGGGCCCGCCGACGGGCTGCTCGACGTCGTCGACGTGTACGCGCTGCGCGACTTCCTGGCCGACCGCACCGGCATCCGGTTCGGCGTCGAGGAGCTCACCGCGGCGTGCGAGGAGCACGTCCGGCGGGGTGCGCTGCGGCCGGCCGGCAACGGCGGGGTGTACGAGCTACCGCCGGTCCCAGGCCGCGTCGAGGAACAGCAGTGAGTGGTTGATCAGACCCTGCACCGCGTGCAGGGCCGGGAGGAGGCACCGCTCCGGGTCGCCGGCGCCGGTCGCGGCGCCCAGGTCGGTGCGGGCGAACGCCTCGACGGCCAGCCACAGGTTGTCGAAGTGCCCGCCCCACAGCCAGAACCAGTACTCCACCTCGTCGGCGTAGTGGAACACCGTGGTCGGCCGGCCCAGCGCGTACGTGCCGGCCGGGATGTCCGGTCCGACGTCACCGATCGCGGTCGCCAGCGGCATCGGCCGGTGCGCCCGGGCGAACTCGACCGCACCGGCGCCGGTCGGCGGCACCCGGCACAGCAGCCCGTCGGCGGCGAGGCGGGCGGCGCGCGCACCCGCGTCCGGTATGCGGTCGCTGATCAGGTTGCGCCGGTAGCCGGCGTAGGTCAGCGGCGTCTCGTCGACCGGACCGTGCGCGCGCATCCACACGGCGTAGTCGTAGTTGGTCCGCAGCCCGAACACCTGGTAGCCGACGCAGACCTCGTAGTACTCGAACGTCTCGCCGGTGGCGGGGAAGAACGGGCCCAGGTCGTGGCCCACGGGAAAGATCAGCAGATCCTCGTCCCTCATGCTCCTCCTCCCCGGGCCACGTCGAGATACGCCAGTTGGAGCCCGAGCATGACGTGCAGGCCGCGCAGCGCGCCGGTGAGCAGGTCGCGGGCGTCGAGGGTGCGGCCGGCGCCCTGCTCGTCGGCCACCATCCGCCGGCAGCCGTCCCAGAGCGACGGTTCGAGGTGGCTCTGCCGCCACAGCCGCCACTGGTGCCAGGTGAACGTGGCCACCTGGTCGGGTGGGAAGCCGGCCAGGAACCGGCTGGGGTCGTCCGACCTGTTTCCCATGCCGTGCGCCCGGGGCACCAGCCGGTGGGTGCGCGCGAAGTCGACCGCCTCGGGGTCGTCGGGATCGATCTCCGCGACGAGCTTCAGGCCCAGCAGCTGCCCGTACGCCTTCGCCTCCTCGACCGGCGCCAGGCTCCGCCGGTTGCCGAGCACCGCCGCCCGCGTCCACGCGGTGGTGGCCAGCGTCTCGAGCTGCCCGTGCGCGTCGAGCCACAGCGTGCCCGGGTCGGACTCGACCGTCCACACCGCGTCGCCGCGCCGGATGCTGAACCGGACGTCGCCGGGACCGTCGCCGCGGACCATGCCGCCGAACTGCCCGACCGGGAACACCAACCGCTGCTCGTCGACCATCGTCGGGCATCGTATCGGCCGACGCCGCCGTAGGCTGGTGACCGGTGCGCGTCACACGGAACGGGGAATCGATGGTCAGCACGGAAACCCTGGTGGAACTCGCCGGCCTGGTGCTCCCTCCCGACGAGGAGATCACCTGGGCCAAGGCGTTTCCCGACGGACCGTCCGTGTCGGTGCGCACGCCCGAACGCATCCTGTTCGTGGAGGTCGTCCGGGGCTGGCTGCGGATCTCCGAGGCGCCCGGGGTGGCCGGCATCGTCACGGTCACCCGGGAAGACGAGGACCATTCCGGGTCGGTTCCGCAGCGGGTGTTCCTCCTGCTCGACGACGAGACGCCGATCGACCTCGACGATCCGCCCGCGCTGGCCGAACTCGGCCGGGCGCTGCGGCACGGCGGGCTGGATCCGCTGGCGTACGCCGAGATCCTGATCACGCGGCACTGGCCGGCTCCGGGTCCGCGCGAGGTGATCGTCGATTCGCCGGCCTGGCCCTCGCCGCGCACCTGGGAAGACGAGCAGGGCGACTTCTGGCTGTCGTTCTACGCGGCGCGCCAGGATCCCGATGCCACCGATCCGGACGTCACGTTGTGGTCGGTCCGGGTGCCCCTCGACGGCCCGGTCACCTGGTTGCGGAGGCCAGCGGCTTCGTGAGTTACGGAAGGTCCGGCGGGGTGCGGTACGGCGCGGCCGCCTGCTCGCGGAGCGCAGCGGCGATGGCCGACAACCGGCCGCGGCTGTACCGGGCCGGCATGCGCTGGTACGCCTCGCGTCCGATGAGGCTGTGGAAGGCGTGCGGCGGGATGTCGTCGGCGTCGGCCGGCACGAACTTGAGCGCCTCCTCGACAGCGGCGGCGGCGAACGCCAGGTCGCTCTTTGACGGGCCGCCGTCGCGGCCGGTAGCGACATCGGCCACGGTCATCCACTCGCCGGGATCGAGCAGTTCCGACGGCTCCGGGCCGCCGAAGTCGGCGGCGCCGAGCCGCAACTCCGGGTCGCGCGGCATCCGGAAGACGAACTCGCGCGGCGAGCCGCACTCCTGGCAGGTTCCGGTGTGGCGTTCGTACACTTCACCGTCTTGTAGCATGACCACACTCGTGCCCGAGAATCCGTTGCCACCGCAACTGGGACACGCCTTGATGTCCATGTACAGGTTGGCTTCGGCGGGCGTCCGGGCAAGTGGCGCGATCACATCAGCCAGGATAACGGCGGCGCGGCGGCGCGTGCCGTCGAGCGACCCGGAGGTGGGGAACCCGTGCTGGTAGCGCGTGCGATGGCCGAGTGTCACATGTACATGGATCTGCATCCGTGCGAACGGTGCGGCGAGCCCTACTTCCCGTGGACCGTGCACGAGGCGGCCGAGCGCGACGGGCAGCGCATCTCGTCGTACGAGGGCGACTGCCCGGCCTGCGGTACGCGGCGGCGGTTCGAGTTCGTCGTCCTCGACCCGAACCTGCCGCCGCCGGCTCTCGGCGGCCCGGAACCGTCCACGATCATCGATCCGGGCGAGTTCTACGAGCTGGGCGAGTCGGCCGCGGAGGCGACGAAGCTGCCGGGCGGCGCGTCGCCGGAGCAGGTCGGCGACGCGTGGGACGCGGCCGGTGACGCCGCCGCCACCACCGAGGAGATCCTGAAGTTCCTGCCGCCGGGCGCGGCGGCCGTGCCGGTGGAGGCGTTCACGTCCGAGCGCGGGCGCGCGGTCCGCACCGCCGATCCGTCCCGGTTCGGCCGGGAGCGGTTGGAGCTGACGCTCGCGGAGCGCCGCCGGGTGCTGGTCGAGCTGACCCGTCTGGTCGAACAGTACGAGTCGTGACCGGGCGGCTCGTCTTTCCGGTTGGGCGCTACCTCGGGATGTTGCCGATCGACCGGCCGTCGGGTCCGACGCTGGAGCACGTCGTGCGGATCGGCGGTCGGCGGATGGAACTGTCCGCCGACGAGCATCTGGTGTGGGCGCTGGCGCACGGCGTGCCGGGCGCGCCCGACCTGGACCGGTGGGATCGCGCCGCGATGCGCGCCAACCTGCCGGACCGGTCCGCGGACACCGACGTCGACGGGATCGCCGACCGGCTGCTCGGCGTCGGCCTGCTGCGGGAGCTCGACGGGCCGGTGGAGGAGTTCGCCCGGTCGGTGCGGCTGCTGCCGCAGGCGGTCGGCCTCGGCAACGGCGGCGCCGACGGCCGCACGTTCTGGATCGGCTTCCCCGGATCACCGCTGGTGTCCCTCTCCTCGGAGATCTTCTACGTGTGGTCCTGGGCCGGCCTCGAACCGGACCTGTACGCGGCGTGTGTGCGGGCCACGACGGTCGGGCTGCCGCTCGGTGACCGCGACCCGCGCGTCCTGGTGGCCGCGGTCGTCGGCGACCTGCACGCGCTGCTGGCGCCGAACGTCGCCTGCCTCGACGCGACGCTGGCCCCGTCCGCGAGCCCGGCCGCAAGCCCGGTCGCCGGCCCGGCGGCAGGCCCGGGCGCCGACCCGGCCGCGAGCCCGGGCGGTGCCGCGTGACCACCGCGATCGTTCCGGTCGGGCACTACCTCGGGCTGGTGCACGACGACAGCGTCGGGCAGGCCCGGCACCGGGTGCGCGTGGGGCGCGGGTCGGAGCCGCTCGACTCGGCGGAGGAGGCGGCGGTCTGGTTCGCCGCGCACAGTTTCACCAACCTCGCCCAACCGGTGTTGTGGACCCGGGACCGGATCCTCGACGTGCTACCGGAGCCGCGGAACCTGGCGGCGTCGGCGGTCCCGATCCTGCTGCGCGACGGCCTGCTGGCCGAGGTCGACGACGCGTTCGCCGACCGGCACCGCGTGGTGCCGCTGACGTTCGGCATCGGCTGGCGCTACGGCGACGACGGGCTGGCGCTGGGCGTCGGCGAGCGGGCGGTGAGCGTCGACGAGACGGTCCTCGCGGTGTGGGAGCGCGGCACCGAGTTTCCGACGCTGCGGGAGGCCTGTGCCGACGCCGCACCGGAGGCGCCCGACGCCGCCCTGGCGGCGATGACCGCGGCGCTGCACCGGCTGCTCGCGGTGAGCGCCGCCTACGTCGACGTGGCCGCCACGTCGAGGTAGCCGCAGCCGTTCGCGATCAGCGTGTGGACCCGGTGCAGCAGCCCGGGTACGCCGTCGGCGTCGTCGCCGAGCAGCGGTGCGGTACCGGCCTGCAACTCGTCGAGGTCCCACAGGGTGTCGACGCGGGGCGCCCACTGCCACAGGTCGAACACCTGCGCGTCGACCACCGCGACCGGCTCCTCGCCGAACACGCCGATCCGGTACCGGTCGGGCCGGGCGGCCGTGGTGCCGAGGCCGGCCAACAGCGGCCGCAGCCGGTGGCTCCGGGCGAACGTGGCCGGATCGACGGCGTCGGGCCCCACCTCCACCAGCGCGCCGAGCGCCAGCAGCCCGTCGACGGCGTCGGCGAGGTCGGTGGTGCCGCGCCCGCCCGCGATGGCGGCCATGACCGCCCGGGTCCAGACCCGACCGGACACCGGTGACACCGCGTCGGGCAGACCGTGGGCCAGTCCCCAGGCCATGAACTCGGTCTCGGTGACGAGCTTGACCAGTTCGTCGCCGATGCGGATCCGGTGCGACTCCGCGGGCTCGTCGTGTCCCGGGACGAACGGCCCCAGGTAGTGCCCGACCGGAAACACCCAGGCCGTCATGACCGCTCCACCGGGTCGACGTACGCCGCCTGGGCGTTCAGGAGGCCGTGCAGCGTGCCGAGGAACCCGTCGAGGATCTCGCCCGGTCCGTCGGCCGGTGGCGCGGCGTCGGGTGCCTTCTCCAGGGCGGCGATCGTCTCGCAGGCGTGCCACAGGTCCTCGTCGAGGTGACCCCAGGTCCACAGCTCGAACACCAGGCGCGACACGCGGATCCGCTCCTGGCCGAGCAGCCCGATCGAGTACAGGCCCGGCTCGTCGGACGAGTTGCCCAGGCCGAGCATGGTCGGTACCACCCGGTGGGTGCGGGCGAAGGTGACGGCGTCGTCGGGCGGCACCTCGGCGAGCAGCCGCCGGGTGAGCAGCCCGTCGACGAGTTCGGCCGGCCGGGGCAGCCGCTGGGCGGCGAGGTGACGCAGCAGCGCCGGCTCGGTCCACGGTCCGTCGACGCCCTCGGGCGCCCCGTGCGCGAACATCCAGGTGACGAACTCCGCGTCGGTCAACTCGTGGATCTGCGCGCCGCGGCGGATCTCGTGGTGGTGCCCGTCGGCGTCACCCGGATCCTGGTACGTGCCGACCAGCAGCCCGACCGGGAAGACCAACGGGTCGGTCATGCCGTCGCTCCGCTGCGCTCCGCGACGCATGACCCAAACACTGAGTTGATGATTCGCTCGCTGCGCTCACTCATGCGTTGGCGTCCTGGAACCGGTCGGCGATGTTCCGGTAGGTGCGTTGCACCACCTGGAGGCGGGACAGCCGGAACCGCCCCGGTTCGTCGTCGTAGACGGCCCGGCCGCGGGGGCTCCACACGGCGTCGGCCGGCACCGTGTCGGCGCCCGGCGGCACGAACTTGGCCGCCTCGCCGACCGCGGCGGCGGCGGTGCGCAGCTCGAGCCGGATCTGCTGCCGGTCGGCCGGTGTCATCCCGTCCTCCGGCTCGGCCGGGGTGCTGCGGGCGATCAGGTCGGCGATCCACAGCCACTCGCCCGCGTCGATCAGCGTGGACGGGCTGTCGTCACCGAAGACCGGCTCCTCGGGATCGGGGATGATCACCTCGTCGGGCAGCCGGAAGACGAACTCGCGGTACACACCGCACCGCGGGCAGGTGCCGCTGTACCGGCTGGCCAGATCACCCTCGGCGAGGATGATGGTGTCGGTCGGCTCGAACTCGCGCTCTCCGCAGTTCTCACATGGATTGAGCTCCATGTACAGGTGTGCCTCGGCGTTCGTCCGCGCGAGTCGTAGCGGCATGCGTCGACCCTACCGGGTGGGCGTCGCGGTATTAGGCTTCGCCCGTGAAGTGGATCGCTGGGCGTCCCGGGATGGTCGAACACTGGGACGACGAGGAGTTCGACATCGACGACTGGCGCGTCGACATCCTGCCGAAGGCCGACGACGTGGTGCACACCGCGCGCGTGCTGCTCGGCGAGGCCGATCCCGACGCCCTCACCGAGTTCGACCGGCTGCACCAGGAGGGCTGGGCCGACGATCCGCCGCACTGGTCGGGCGACCGCCTGCGGGCGTTCAGCGAGGCCGCCGGCCGCATCCCCGACCTGGCCACCCGGCCCGGCGGCTACTGGGAGCTCAGCGACGAGACCGTCACCGAGCTGACGCCCAAGCTACCGTGGAGCAGCCGGTACGTTGAGAGCCCGGTGGCCGTGCGCCGGGAGTCCATCAAGGCGGAGTGGGTGAACGCGCGGCAGTTGCACGAGTTCCTCGCGCAGGCGGCGGCGGCAGGCAACGAGGTCATCGCGGAATAGGGCAAAAACGGGGGAACGGGGCAGGTGT
This sequence comes from Virgisporangium aurantiacum, assembly GCF_016863635.1. GTDB lineage: Bacteria > Actinomycetota > Actinomycetes > Mycobacteriales > Micromonosporaceae > Virgisporangium > Virgisporangium aurantiacum. Next base: position 64,962 of record NZ_BOPG01000081.1, read on the forward strand.
GAGGAGAGGTCCGGCGGTACGGGCGTGGGCGGTCGCGGCTGTCGCGGCGGCCGGGCTGGTCGCTGTTCCGGCGGCGCCGGCGGTGGCCGCACCGAACTGCACCGACCCGGGCACGGCGTTCGCGCCGGTGCCGTGGCCGCAGCGGATGTTCAACGTCGAGCGGGTGTGGGCGTTGACCCGCGGCGCCAACGTGCGGGTCGCGGTGCTCGACTCCGGGGTCGACGCCGGCCACCCCCAGCTGGCCGGCCGCGTAGAGCCGGGCACCGACCTCATCGCGCCCGGCGGCAACGGCGCGTCCGACTGCGCCGGCCGGGGCACACAGACCGCCGGCATCATCGTCGCGCAGCCCCAACCCAACATCGGTTTCCACGGCATCGCGCCGCAGGCGACCGTGCTTCCGGTGCGGGTCAGCGACAACGAGACGAGCGGCCCCTCGGCGGGCGTCGCCGGGCTGGCGAACGGCATCCGGTTCGCGGTGACGCGCGGGGCCAAGGTGATCCTCGTTCCGATGGCGGCCTACCTGCCCAGCCCCGACCTGGCCGCCGCGGTCGCGACGGCGGTCGCCGCCGACGTCCTGATCGTCGCGGCGGTCGGCGAAGACGGCGGAACGAACGGCGGCAACCGCGTTCCGTACCCGGCCTCGCTGCCGGGCGTGATCGGCGTGGCCGCGATCGAGGAGAGCACCATGGCGACCAAGAACAGCGGTCGGGGGCCGTTCATCGACCTGGTCGCTCCCGGTGCCGCGGTGGTGAGCACCCAGCGCGGTGGCGGGCTGACGCTCGTCGACGGCTCGGCGTACGCGGCCGCGTTCGTGGCCGGCGCCGCCGCGCTGGTGCGCAGCTGGTGGCCGACGATGTCGATCGCCGAGGTGACGCAGCGGCTGACGGCCACCGCGGCGCCGGCACCCGGCGGGATCGACAGCACGGCCTACGGCAACGGCATCGTCAACCCGTACGGCGCGCTGGCCGACCAGCTGACCGACGCGGAGCCGGGTGTGCTGCCGGGGTTCGACCGCGACGACGCCAGCGACGTCGCCCGGGAGCGGTCCTGGTCGTCGAGCGGGAACCTCGCCCGGCTGCTCGCCGGAATCGGGGTGCTGGTCGCGCTCGCGCTGGTGGGGCTGGGAGCGGCCGTGCCGCGCGGGCGGCGGCGCCGGTGGCGGCCCCGGATCACCCGGCAACCGGTGCAGCGGGTCGAGGACGAGGAGCCGTCTCCGCCGGTCCGCCTGTTCGCCGACCGCGAGACCACCTGACGGAACCGGGCCTCGACAAACACTGGCCCCGCCTGCCGGACCGGCGGGCGGGGCGTGTGGTGTGCTTGTCGCTGAGCTGTTGTGGCGCCCGTCAGGCGTTGAACAGGCTCTGCAGGCTGGAGTCTTCCTTGTTGAGGTCGGTGCTGGCGTTGTGCACGGCCAGCTGCAGCCGGTCAAGCGTGCCGCTGTACTCCACGCACTTGCCGTTCCACGCCGTGGACGCGGTGTTGAACGCACCCGCGGCCAGACCGGCGAAGTTCCTGTCTTGCAGGAGGACCTTGAACTCGGCTTCGACGTCTTGTGCGAGCTGGGTGTCGATGCTGTTCACGAGCCGCTTGAGCTCCGCACACATGGCTTCGATCTGTGAGTGCTCGTACGCGAGATCGCCGTCGGACATGTGATTCCCTCGATGTCGTAGTCGGTCGGGATCAGGTGAGACCCGAGGTGACGCCGCCGCCGCCCGAAGGGCTCGCGCCGGCGTTGGCGACCGCCGAAGCGTTCGCTTCGTCGGTGCCGAACAGCTTCGTTGCCGCGGTGCGGGTACCGGCACTCAGCTCCTCGAGCTTCTGGAGGACGAACTTGTCCATGTCCTCGGAGAAGTCACCGAGCACTCGCCGGAAGGTGGTTCCGGCTGCTCCGGTGAACGACGACGCCTGGGCAAACATGTTGCCCACGGTCGTGTTGACCTGCTTCCGGATGTCGGCTGCCGCGGTATCGGCCGCGTTGGCGGCCTTGTTGACTGCGGCTGCGGTTACGGCGGTAGGCGCCAAGGAGGAACACCCCGTTTCGTCAGACGAGCCCCCGTGCTCGGAGTGTGTTCCAACCCCTTCACGAGGGCTTCCACGGCATCGATGCGACAGACACCGATCTTCCGGATCCACGGTAACCGCTCGGCGCAAGCCTGACCAGCCGGAACCGACGAACGGTCGGTGCGTAGTCGGCGTGTACCCGCGCCGTGGTCACCCGCCGGCGGGCCGGACCCGCTGGTCGACGGGCGTGCGGGCGGCCTGCTGGTCGAGCGTGGGACCGTACGGGATCCGGCTGACCAGGCTGGCCGGCATCGCCACGAAACGCGTCGGCGGATAGCCGAGCGCCGTGATGACCTCGGGGCTGGCGATCGGGTACCGGATGCCGATGTCGGTGACGATGCCCGGCGCGCCGACGCTGGCCGAGCCGGACGGGACGGCCATCACCAGCGCCGCCTTGCCCGGCGGCACGTAGACGCGGTCCGCGAGCGGGGCGCCCGTCGGCGTCGCGCCCGCGGTGGGGTTGCCCGCCAGCAGTTGCGGGGCACCGCGCACGACCGCGATCGTCGGCGTCGACTTCGCGTTGGGGAACTGGGCGCAGGCGGCGTCGATGGCCGCGGCGGTGACGAGCTTCGGCGGACGGGCCGGCGGCGCCTCGTCGCCGGTGGGCACCGTGAGCTGGCCGCTCTTCGGCGCGCTGTTGGCCTCGAAGACGGTGATGGACTTCGGCTCGGTGCCGACCTGGCCGGCGTAGATGGCCTTCTGCAGCTCGGTGATCGCCGCCAGGCCGTCCTTCATGACGATGTAGAACTGCTGCTCGGTGCCGGTCTGCGCGACGATCAGCTCGCCGACCTTGCGCCCGGTGATGTTGGACTGCTGGCCGGCGTCGGCCACCGGGATCGGCGTGATCGGTGAACCGATGGGCAGGCCGCTGATCCAGCCCGCGGAGGCGAGCGTCGGCGCGGTCTGCGCACCGAACAACGACACGACCGTCTTGTCGTGGTCGCGGATCTCGAACCGGTGGCCGTGCGCGACCAGGTGGATGGTGTTGCTGGCCGGATCGCGCACCAGCAGGCCCTCGTCGTCGCCCAGCTTGCGACCGGACAGCGAGGTGCCGAGGATCAGCGACGTGGAGGTGGCGGCCCGGCCGGCGACGTCGAGGCCGGGGACGGCGCACAGCGTCCACGGGCCGCCGACGGTGTTCTTGGCGTCGGGGAGCGACGACGGTGCGTTCGGGATGCCGAGCATGGTGCCGCGCTTGACCTTCGAGAGGGTCCGCCGCGACTCCCGGAACACCTTGTTCGGCACCTCCGCGGCCAGGATCGCCGAGGTGTAGTTGACCATCGGGTACAGCACGTTGTCCTTGTAGACGAACGGCGCACCGGTCTCCTTCTCCATCACCACCGCGCCCTGCACCTGCCACTTGCCGCTGCCGATCTTCGTGATCAGGCCGAACACGGCGAAGCCGGCGGTGAGGATGATCGCGATCATCGCGCCGCCGAAGATGGCGCCGACGCCGCGGCGCAGCGGCGACTGCGGCGGATCGGTCTCGCGCATGACGAACGCCGACAGCACCCGCTGGACGAGGAACTGGTACGACTGGAACTGGTCCCGACGCGTGGCCACGACTCACACCACCCCGGCAAAGATCCCCTGCAGGTACTGGTACAGCCCGACCACCCCGCAGGCGAGTGGCAGCAACGCCATGATGGCCATCACGTCGAGAATGTCGCTGATGCGGCCCAGGCGGGGCGACGGCGACCGGCGGCTGAAGACGAGGCCGGCGGCCAGCACGAAGCCGGCGATGACACCGGTGATCACCATCCAGCTGATCATGCGGCTGGTGGGGGACTCGTCGTCGACGTAGGCCCACGCCAGCACGCCGGCCGTGGCGATGCCGCTGACGAGCATCGGCAGCCGCTGGCGCGGGGTGGGGAAGAGGCGGGCCCGCAGCAGGATCGCGGTGGTCGCGACGATCGCGAGCAGCACGCCCCACCGCGACGGCTCGGCCAGAACGATCAGCGTGCAGATGAGCGTGGCCACCGAGGCGGCCAGGAGCAGCCCGTTGAGCAACTGGTGGGCGCGGCTGGCGGCGGCGAACACGGCCGACCGGCGCGGCGTCGGCCGGTCTTCGAGCATCTCCTCGGCCCGCTCGGGCAGCTCGGGCATCGGGATCCGGCCCAGCCACGCCGACAACAGCGGGTATCCGGGCAGGCCACCGATCGCGATCGTGAGCGAGACGGCGGCGGCTCCCTGCGGGTCCATGCCGGCCAGGCACAGCAGCGCGGAGACGGTGGCGAGGATGCCGCCGGCGAGCGCGGCCGCGAAGATCTGGGCGTAGGCGGCGACGCCGACGTAGCCGAGCACGCCGACGAGGATGACGGCGACGGCGCCGAGCAGCACCTGCGCGGCGCCGAAGTCGGCCGGCAGCCGGTCGTCGGGGCCCGCGACGAGGAACCCGCCGATGGCGGCCCAGCCGACGGCGCAGCCGGCGACGACGGCTCCGGCGCCGGAGTCACCGGTGGCGCGGGCGAGCACGACACCGATCGCGACGAGGACCGCGGCGAACCCGAGCGCGATGCCGCCGGGCACGGCCCACGGCTCGCGGGCCATGGCGACCGGGAGCAGCGCGAGGTTCAGGATGAACGCGACGAGCACGAGCGCGAAGCGCCGGGTGGCCGGCCGTCCCCATGACCGTTCCGCGCGGCGCGAGCCGCTGGCGATGATCTCGACGACGTCGTCGTAGGCGAGCTCGGGCCACTCGGTGCGGCGCGGGACGAGATGCAGCACCTCGCCGTCGCGCACGGCCTGCATCGCGAGGCTGCGCTTGGGATCGAGCATGGATCCGGTGGACCGGCGCAGCGCCCAGCCGCCGTGCTGCGGACCCTCGTCGGCCATGCCTTCACCGGCGTGCCGCAACAGGTGGGGGAGCAGTTCGCCGAGGGCCACCGTTTCCGGCAGAGCGACGTCGATACGACGCTGCGGGGTGGCGACCGTGACCCGGGCCAGCCCTACACCTACGGAGGCCGTCATGCAGTGCCTCCTCCTCCCCCGGACGGACGCGGCCAACATAGCATGGGCCCCCACCAACGGCCCGGACCTGCGAGCCCAGCCGTAGCGCCGACCGTCGATGCGGTCGGGAACCGACGTGTGCGTCTATGATTGCCGGCGATAGTGCCGGCCCCGGTCGTCGCCAGGTGGGCCGTCGGCGGGCTCGTCGATGCGGGGGACCTGTGGCAACGATAATCATCAAGCGACCGCTCCGACGGGCGGCGCCCGTGGTGCCGTCCGGTGAGGTCATCCTCGACCCACCGCCGGAGAACCCACCGCCGACCAACCGGCGCTGGTCGCAGATGCTCATGATCCTGCCCATGATCGCCGGTACGGCGGCCATGGGTCTGATGATGGGTGTCGGCGCCCGCGGTCCGCTCGCGTACATCGCCGGCGGCATGTACGGCGCCTCCATCCTCGGCATGGTCGCGGTGCAGTTCGCGACGCAGACCTCCGGGCCCAACAAGGCCGAGATGATCGAGGCGCGCCGCCAGTACATGCGCACGCTGAGTCACCTGCGGGTGCAGGTGGTCAAGACGATCACCCAGCAGCGCGAGGCGTTGTTCTACCGGCACCCGGATCCGGAGGGTCTGTGGTCGGCCGTCGGCGGTGCCCGGCTGTGGGAGCGCCGGCGCGACGACGGTGACTTCGGTGTGGTCCGCATCGGGCTCGGGCCGCAGGAGATCGCGACGCCGCTGATCCCGCCGCAGACCCGCCCGGTCGACGAACTCGAACCACTGTGCGCGATGGCGTTGCGGCGGTTCGTCACCACCTACTCGATCGTGCCCGACCTGCCGGTCGCGGTCGCCCTGCGCGACTTCGCCCGCATCTACGTGCGCGGGTCCGACGAGCCGTCGCGGAGCCTGGTCCGGTCGATCGTCGCCCAGTACGCGGCGTTCCACGCACCCGACGACGCGATCGTCGGGTTCTGCGTGTCGGAGGCCGAGCGCCCGTTCTGGGAGTGGGCGAAGTGGTTGCCGCAGGCGCTGCACGCCCAGAAGCACGACGGCGTGGGCCCGATGCGGCTGGTGGCACCGGGGGTCGCGGCGCTGGAGGCGATGCTCGACGACACCCTCGTGAACCGGCCGCGGTTCAACGTCGGCGCCGGCCCCACCTCGTCCCCCCATATTCTTGTCGTGATCGACGGCGGAACCACCGTGGGTTCCGACCACCTCATGACCGAGGGCGGTGTCGACGGCGTCACGGTCATCGACCTGGCGAACCCGCCGCCGCGGCTGCTCGACGACGCCACGGTGGTGCTGGAGGTGGCCGACGACGGCGCGCTGACCGCCATCACCATGGACGGCACCACCAGCATCGGCAAGGCCGACGTCTGCGACCCCGAGGACATCGAGGTGCTGGCGCGGGAACTGTCGCCGCTGCGGTTGTCCGGCAACGACGTCGAACCGGTCGCCGGCGACCACTTCGTCAGCGGCGAGATCGGCCTGGCCGACCTGCTCGAACTGGGCGACCCGTACGAGTTCGACGTCAACCGGTTGTGGAGCAACCGGCCCAACCGCGACCGGTTGCGGATCCCGATCGGGGTCGGCACCGACGGTCGGCCGATCGAGCTCGACCTGAAGGAGTCGGCGCAGGAGGGCATGGGTCCGCACGGGCTGCTCGTCGGCGCCACCGGTTCCGGCAAGAGCGAACTGCTGCGCACGCTGGTGATCTCGCTGGCGATCACCCACCACCCGGAGAACCTCAACTTCGTCCTGGTCGACTTCAAGGGTGGCGCGACGTTCGCCACGCTCGACCGGTTGCCGCACACCAGCGCGGTCATCACGAACCTCAGCGAGGAGCTCGCGCTGGTCGACCGCATGCTCGGCGCGATCTCCGGCGAGCTGACCCGGCGGCAGGAGCTGCTGCGCCGGGCCGGCAACTACGCGTCACAGCGAGACTACGAGCGGGCCCGGGTGGCCGGCGTCCCGCTCGCCCCGCTGCCCAGCCTGCTGATCATCTGTGACGAGTTCAGCGAGCTGCTCACCGCCCGGCCCGACTTCATCGACATGTTCGTGCAGATCGGTCGGGTGGGCCGGTCGCTCGGCATCCACCTGCTGCTCGCGTCGCAGCGGCTCGACGAGGGCCGGCTGCGCGGTCTCGACTCGCACCTGTCCTACCGGCTGGGCCTGCGGACGTTCTCGTCGATGGAGAGCCGGGCCGTGCTCGGCGTCCCCGACGCGTTCGAACTGCCCCGCTCGCCCGGCAACGGCCTGATGAAGGTCGACACCACCGAGCTGATCCGGTTCCGGGCCGCGTACGTGTCGGGCGTCTACCGCAAGTGGGACGACACCAACGTCGGGTCGCTGCGCCGCAACCCGCAGCCGGTGCGGGCGTACACGAGCCAGTACGTGGCGCCGCCGGTCGACGAGAACCCGACGCCGCAGCAGGAACAGTCCGAGGATGACGACGACGTGCGCGGCGAGACGCTGCTCGACGTGCTCGTGGCGCGGCTGGAGGGCAAGGGCGTGCCGGCCCACCAGGTGTGGCTGCCGCCGCTGTCCGAGCCGCCGACGCTCGACCAGATGCTGCCGCCGCTGGTGCGGCACAGCCAGCGCGGTCTCACCGTGTCGGCGCCCGAGATGGTCGGTTCCCTCACCGCGATCGGCGGCGTGGTCGACAAGCCGTTCGAGCAGCGACGCGACCTGCTGGTGCTCGACCTGGCCGGCGCGGGCGGCAACACGGCCGTGGTGGGCGGGCCGCGCAGCGGCAAGAGCAACCTGCTCCGCACGCTGATCGCCAGCCTCGCGCTCACGCACACGCCGCAGGAGGTGCAGTTCTTCGCCCTCGACTTCGGCGGCGGCGGTCTCAACGCGATGCGTGACCTGCCCCATGTGGGCACCGTGGCCACCCGCAACGACATCGGTGTCGTGCGCCGCACGGTCGCCGAGGCCCGCACGATCATGCGGATGCGCGAGCGGCGGTTCGCCACCGAGGGCATCGACAGCATCGCCACCTACCGCCAGCGCAAGCGCGACGGCGACTTCGGCGACGACCCGTTCGGCGACCTGTTCCTCGTCATCGACGGCTGGCTGACGATCCGCAACGACTTCGACGACCTCGAACCGGCGATCACCGAACTGGCCAGTTCCGGGCTGGGCTTCGGCATCCACCTCATCGTCGCCTGCAACCGGTGGATGGACTTCCGGCCGGCGATCCGCGACATGTTCGGCACCAAGCTGGAGATGCGGCTCGGTGACTCCACCGACTCGATGATCAACCGGCGCGAGGCGCTGAACGTGCCCGAGGGCACCCCCGGCCGCGGCCTGATCCCCGGCCCGTTGCACTTCCTCGCCGGCCTGCCGCGACTCGACGGCCAGCAGGACCCGACGCACACCGCCGAGGGCATGACCAAGCTGGTGCAGGCGGTCCGCAACGACTGGACCGGCCAGGACGCGCCGTCGGTGCGGCTGCTGCCCGATCTGCTGCCGTACGAGGCGATCGCGCCGGCCCGCGCGCCGTCGCGCAACGCCATCCCGATCGGCATCGCCGAGAGCGACCTGCAGCCGGTCTTCCTCGACTTCGACGCGGAGCCGCACTGCCTGCTGCTCGGCGACGTCGAGGCGGGCAAGAGCAGCTTCCTCCGCAGCCTGGCGCGCGGCATCGTCGAGCGGTACACGCCCGAGCAGGCCAAGATCATGATCATCGACCACCGGCGCAGCCTGCTCGGTCTCATCAACACCCCGCACCTGATCGGGTACGGCACCGCCGGTCCCACGAGCACCGCGCTGATCGCCGAGGCCGCACAGGTGATGGAGAAGCGCCTGCCCGGCCCCGACGTCACGCCCGAGCAGCTGCGCAACCGCAGCTGGTACAAGGGTTCCGACCTCTACCTGCTGGTCGACGACTACGACCTGGTGGCGACGCAGACGAGCAACCCGCTGCTGCCGATGCTCGAATACTTCGCCCAGGGCCGCGACATCGGCCTGCACGTCATCATCACCCGCCGGGTCGGCGGCGCCGGGCGGGCGATGTTCGACCCCGTCATCTCGCGGATCCGCGACCTGGCGTCGCCGGGCATCCTGATGTCCGGCCCGCCCGACGAGGGTCCGCTGATCGGCAACATCAAGCCGTCGATCATGCCGGCCGGCCGCGGGTGGCTGATCACCCGCCGCAGCGGCGCCGGCCTGGTCCAGCTGGCCTACACCCCGCCGGCCCAGTAACGCGTCCACCGGACCGGCAGGCGTCAGCGGGCGGCGGCCAGGAGGTCGTCGAGGACCAGGGAGCGGAGTTCGTCGCGGCTGGGCACCCGCCCGAGCGCCCGCAGGCGTCCCGATTGGGCCTTGCGCATGCCCTCCAGCAACCGGCGGGCCTCGCGCGCGTTGCCGAAGCTCTCGCCCCGTTCGATCTGCACGAACCACTCGTGCAGGCCGACGTCGACGCCCGGCGCGAGCTCGTAGTCGTCGAGCTTCGCGATGCGCTGGGCGATGAGCACCAGCTCGTCGGGCGTGTAGTTCTCGAACTCGAACGTCTTCGCGAACCGCGACGCCAGACCGGCGTTGGCGTCGAGGAAGTCCATCATCTCGCCCGTGTACCCGGCGACGATCACCGCGATCGCGTCGCGGTGGTCCTCCATCAGCTTGACGATCGAGTCGATCGCCTCCTGGCCGAAGTCGTTGCCGATGCCGCTGTGCCGCGACAGCGCGTACGCCTCGTCGATGAACAGCACCCCGCCCAGCGCGTCTTCGAAGGCCGTGGTGGTCTTCTCGGCGGTGTGCCCGATGTACTGGCCGACCAGGTCGCGCCGCGTGACCTCCTTGAACTTGCCCTTCGGCAGGATGCCCAGCGCCTTCAGCAGCTGGCCGTAGATGCGTGCCACGGTGGTCTTACCGGTGCCCGGCGCGCCGGTGAAGATCAGGTGGTGGCTGACCGCGCCCACCGACAGGCCGGCGCTGCGCCGCCACTCGTTGACCTGGATCTCGTCGATCAGCGCCCGGACCTCGGCCTTCACCCCGGCGAGGCCGATCATCGAGTCGAGCTCGCCGAGCAGCCGCTCGACCCGGTCCTCGTCCTGCTGGGTGGCGCCCTCGATCGCGTTGATGCCGACGCGGCTGGCGTGCACGCCGTCACCGGCCTCGATCACCGTGACGGTCGCGCCCTCGTCGATGACCGTGCCCGGCGAGGCCACGTGCTCGATCCGGCACCCCTCGATCGACCCCCGGCAGCCGCGCTCGAAGCGGATGCCGACCCCCTGCGTCTCGTGCACCCAGCACGACAGGATCGTCGGCGCGCTCTGCGACGCCACCGCGATGCCGGCGTCGCCGGTGCGGGTCACCTCGCAGCGCTCCAGTTTCGGCTTCGCCGCGTGGTAGACGTAGATCCCCCGGTAGCCGCAGTTGGCGATGGTGCAGTTACGGATCGTCGGGTTCGAGCCGACCCGGACGATCAGGCCGTCGTCGGAGATGTTGGTGATCTCGCACTTGTCGAGCATGCCGCCGGCGTCTTCGAACACCACACCGAACTGGCCGGAGGTCACCTTGACGTCGGTGGCGGTGAGCGCCGCACCCTGCGTGGCCGAGATCGCGGCGCCGTACCCGCCGCCCACCTCGCACTTCAGCATCTTCACCTGCGCGGCGACCACCTGGAGCGCGGTCGCGTCGGCCGAGCGGATCCGCAGCCCGCGCAGCGTGACCTCGCCGCCGCGGCACACGACCGTCGGGTCGTTGGAGTTGCGGACGCCGATGGTGACCGTGCCCGCGTCGACCGCCACCAGCGTGATCTTGCGATTGTCGAGCCGCAACGGTTCCGCGTAGTCACCCGCCGCGATCGAGACGACGTCGCCGTCGCTCGCGGCCTCCAGCGCGTCCCGGATCGTCGGGTATGCACCGGGTTGGGTGGTGGAGACGTTCAGGGTGCGCGTCATGTTCGTCAAGGCTCCGCCGGGTCAGGGGTGGTCGACCACCCTATCCTCGCTCATCCGGGCGAGACGGGTCGACGACGCGGGCGGGCTCGACGACCGCTGGTTCGATCACGGCTGGTTCGATCACCGCGACGCCGCTTGCGCCGATCGCCCACAACTCGCCCGCGACGGTGAGCGTCACCGACAGCACCGGCCACGGCGGCGGCGTCACCGGCACCGGTTCGCCGCCCGGCCGGGTCCAGCACCGGACGCCGACCCCGGCCCCGGCGGCCACCACCACCGGCGCACCCCGCCACGCACCGACCGCGACGCTCGTCACCAGGCCGGGAACCCGGGCGGTGGCCATCCGCAACGCGCCGGCGTCGGCCGTGAACATCCGCACGGAGTCGTCAAGACCACCGGTGACGACCACCGCGTCGCCGATCGCCAGCGCGTACACGGTGGACGTCGGCGTCGCGATCCGCCACCGCGGCCGGCCGGTGTCGATGTCCCACATCCGCAGCGTGCGGTCGTAGCCGCCCGACGCGACCACCGCGTGCCCGCCGACCGTACCCAGCGCCACCACCGTGACCAGGTCGGTGTGCCCGGCCGTGTGCCGGTCGAGGCACAGCACCGGCCACCCGGTGCGGGCCGACCAGACCCGTACCGTGCCGTCGGCGCCGCCGGAGACGACCACCGGTTCGGCCCGCGGCCCGGCCGTTCCGACGGCCAGCGACAGCACCTGGTCGGTGTGCGGGGTGAGCACGCGCAGCAACCCGGCCGTCTTCGGGTCGTGGACGCGCACCGAACCATTCAGCGTGCCGCACACGAACACGCTGAGCCGGCCGTCCCGGCCGAACTCCACCGAGGTCACCGGATCGTCGGAGGACCGGTCGGCGCCGACGAGCGTGCCGTCGACGGCGTTCCACACACGGAACGTGCCGTCCTGGTGGCCGGCGGCGACGAGCGTGGTTCCGGGCAGCAGCGCGGTCGCCACGCACAGGACGGCACCGGCGTCCCCGGCGGCGTCCCCAGTCGCCAACGCCAGCACCTCCGCGCCGGTGTCGGCGGCCCAGATCCGCACGACGCCGTCGGCGCCGCCGGTGGCCCACCGCTGCGAGTCGCCGGTCCGCGCGTCGGCGAGACCGGACGGCCAGTCGTCGCCGGCCGGCCACTGCGCGAGCGGCTCGCGCGTCGTCGCGTCCCAGGTGCGCACGGTGCCGTCGAGGCCGCACGAGCCGAGCACCAGTTGCTCGCCGATGAGCCCGAACGCCAGCCCGGTGACGGTCGCACCGTGGCCGGGCAGGTCCGGTTCGGGCTTGCCTTCGAGGCCGGTGCGCAGCCGGATCACCCCGTCGGTGCCGGCGGACGCGATCAGGAAGTCGTCGTCGGCGCCGATCAGCGCGAGCGCGGTGACCGGCCCCTCGGGCCCGGACCACACCTCGATCTCCGCGGGGTCGAACAGCGACCGGCGCGCGATCCGCCCGTCCTCCGTCCCGACGACGAGCATCTGGTAGGTCGGCGTGCCCGCCCAGCCCAGCGCCGTGATCCCGGCCGACGAACCGGGCCAGTTCAGCACCGGCCGGTCCGGCTGCAGACCGCGCTGCAGCAGCCCGCCGGCGAGGTCGCCCGACCACACCTGGAGGTGGGCGTCGTCGACGGTGGTGGTGATCGCGGTCACCGGCGCCGGATGCCGGGTCTGCCGGGCCAGCAGCGTGCCGGTGGGCGTCCACAACCGGATGACGCCGTCGTCGCCGCCGGTCACGACCACCGGCTGCGGCTCGCCGGGCAGGCCGATCTCACCGAACGCGACGGCGCGCGGCGGTGCGCCGGTCGACGGCAGCGTGGTCACCGGCGCGCCGTCCGGGACGCCGACCACCGCGACGGTGCCGTCGACGCGCACCGTGCCGCCGACGTGCCGCAGCCCCAGCGTGCCGAACGCGGCCACCTCCATCGGGGTCGGCTCCTCGCCGCCGCCGGCCGTGACCCCGTACACGATCCGGGGCAGCGTGCCGTCGCCCCGGATCGCGCCGTTGCTCACCTGGTGCGCGAGCGAGTCGAGGACGCGCAACGCGTCGGTGAGGCCGAGCGCTTCGCCGTCGCCGCGCCGCATCCAGATCCCACCGGCCGGCTCGACGCCGCTGACCTCGAGTTCCTGGATCGGCCCCCGGGTGCCGGGGCGGGGCAGCTGCGGGAAACTGCTGCCGCGCAGCGCGCCGATCAGACGCGGCCAGACCACCGCGTCGACCCGGGCGGTCCACGACCGGTGGACGCCCCGGTGCCGGTGGCGCAGCGTCGCGCCGCCGTCGGCGAAGAGGGTCAGCTCGTACCGTCCGTGCGGTTGATCCGGGTCGAACTCGCTCCCCACCCGGTAGTCGACGCGGGCGGTGTCAGCCGGCATCGCTGTCCGTGGGTCCGGTGCCGTCGCCGTAGTAGTCCTTGACGAACCGCTCCAGGTTCTCCCACAACGCCGTCCGCTCGGCGAGCAGCGCGTCGCGGCCGAACCGGCCCGGTGCCGCCTCGAACGCCGCCCGGCCGGGCACGCTCCGGAAGAACCACTCCGGGACCACGTCGGCGTTGTCGGGCAGGAACTTCAGCACCTCGTCGACCGCCGACACCCGGGCGGACAACGTGTAGTGGACGACGCTGACGTCCTCGGCGCCGAACTCACCGTCGGAAAGCACCTCCTCGGCGCGCTGGCCGTACAGGTCCGACACGCTGAGCCACTCGCCCGGATCGAGGACCTCCGAGCGGGTGGCGCCCTCGCCGAACACCACGTCGTTGCGCGGCTGGGCCTGCTCGGGCATGGCCAGCGTGAACTCCCGCGGCCGCCCGCAGTTCTCGCAGGCACCGGTGAAGTACCGGGCCGGCTCCCCGTCGAGCGTCAGGGCCACGTCCTGCCACCGGACCTCGGTCTCGCCACATCCGCACGGCCGCAGCCGGATGTACAGAATGGCCTCGTTGTAGGTGCGCACATAGGGCAGCGCCATCGCCCCCACCGCTCGTCCCCCCTCGTGATCCCCGTTGCTACTGCCAGATGGGACGGCCGCCGGCGAGCCGCCCGGCCGCGTCCCGGTAGGCCTTCTCGATCACCGCGAGCCTGGCCCGGCTGAACCGCCACGGATCGCGGTCGAACTCCGCCCGCCCCCGATCGGTCCACATCGACGACCGGGGCAACCGCTCCTCGCCCGGCTCGATGAACTTCACGACCTCCCGCACCGCCGCGGCGGCGGCCTCCATCGCGAGGGCCGCCCGCGCCCGCTCCGGATCGGAGAGCCCGTCGGGCTCCACCGGACCACCCACCGAGGTGGTGTGCGCGAACGCCAACCACTCGCCGGCGTCGATGATGCCGGACGGCTCCTCGCCGCCGAAGACCACCCCCGCTTCGCCCCCCTGCGGATCGGACTCCGGCAACCGGAACGTGTACACGTCGATGTTCGCGCAGTCGCGGCAGAACGCGGTGTACTCGGCGAACGCGTCACCGTCGCGGATGTCGACGGTGTCGGTGAGGTCGCGGTTACGCCCGCGGCACCCCGCGCAGTCGCGCAACTGCACGAACATCATCGCCTCGTTGTGGCTTCGCGCGGCCGGGACGTTCACATCGGCAAGAATACGGGTCCGGACCCACTTAGCCGGCGAAGCGGGCGGCGAGATCGAGGCAGGCCAGCCGGAGGTGTTCGAGCTTGTCGCGCCGGAAGCGGTCGGGGCCGCGGTCGCGGACGTCGCGGCCGTCGTCGGTCCAGAAGGAATCCGGGGGGACGTCGTCGGAGCCGGCCGGGATGAACTTCAGGACCTCGCCGACCGACTCGGCGGCGGCCTTGAACATGTACCGCCGCCGGCGCCACTCGTCCTCCGACACGCCCAGGATCGCCGCCGGCGTCGCCGCGATGATCCGGTCGGCGCACTGCAGCCACTGCCCCGCGTCGATGATCTCGGACGCCTCGGCCCGCCCGAATTCCGGTTCGCCCGCGGTCAACGGCGGCGTCCGCCCGCCGCCGGCAGTCTCGGCATCGGCGAACTCGTCGTCGATGCGGAACCGGAAGTCGCGACCGGCATGGCAGGTACGGCACGGGCCGGTGTACCGGGTGATCAGCGCATCGCCGTCCACGATCATCCGCACCGCCTTGGTGAACTTCTCGTCACCGCAGGCCCCGCACGGATGCAGCGCCATGAACATATGGGCCTCGGCGCTGCTACGGGCCCGTGGTGCGGACATGCCGACCACTGTAAGGGGGGCTATCATCGCGCCGGTGACTGAGCCGACCCCCTGGCCGACCCCTGGGCAGCCGGACGAGGGGCCGCCGTGGCGGCCCGCCAACGACGTCGAGACGCGGCTGCTGGCCGCCCTGGACCGCGACGACCGGCAGGAGTTCTTCCGCACCCTGATGACGGCGCCGCTGTTCCTTCCGCAGACGGTGGCCGATCCGGACACGGCCACCGAGGCCCAAGCGGAGGACTACGTCACCTTCGACAGCGGCGAGGTGACCTACCTGCTGGCGTTCACCTCGGTCGAGACGCTGCAGGTGTGCGTCGGGCACATCGCCAACGGCTACGTCGAGAGCGACTACGACACCCTGCGGGTGGGCCTGGCCGACAGCGACCTGCAACTGGGCTTCAACCTCGGCACCCCCATCGACGCCTGGCTCGACCCCGAGTCGGTGGCCCGCGCCGCGGCCGGCGAGATCGCCGTGCCCACCGGTGCGGAGATGGCCGAGCTGATGGAGCTCACCGACCCGGCCAACGCCGCCGCCGTCGACGCCGCGGCCGAGCAGGAACTCGAGGCGTACGTCGACGACTACATCACCGGCCTCGTCGACGGCGACGTGCTGGTGGTGGCCGACCGTGGCACCTGGCGCATCGCCCCGGTCGACGGCGTCCCCACCATCGAGGTCTACAGCGCGGCCGAGCACACCCCGCCCGGCACTCCGACCACCACCGCCCCGTTCCTCGACGTGGTGGCGCGGTGGCCGGCCGGCGCCGAACAGCTCACGGTGAACCCCGGCACCCCGCTGGCGTTCAGCCTGCCCGCCGAGGTGCTGGCCGCCTTCGCCGAGGAGGCGCATCTCACGTCCCCCGAGAACAACTGACCCCCGCGCGATCTTGGACTCCTCGCGGTGCCAGGGCACCGTCCGGAGTCCAAGATCGCGTGGGATCAGGCGCGGTAGGCGGCGGTCACCGTCTGGGTGATCTGGCTGCCGGCGGAGCCGGCGGCCGCCACGCGGAGCGAGACCGCCTGGCCGGCGGCCGGGGTGGGTAGCGCCGCCGAGTAGCGGCCGGTGGCGGTGCGGGCGACGGTGGCCGGCTGCCACGTCGCGCCGTCGTCGAGCGAGGTCCACAGCTGGAACGACGTGATCTGCTGGGCCTTCACGCCGACGGCCTGGCGCACGTCGAACAGCGCCGGCCGGCCGGCCACCGGGTGGTTCGCCGCGTCCAGCGGGAGTTCGTAGTCGACCGACAGCAGCGGCAACGGCTGGGTGCCGGTGCCCGACGGGCCGCTGGAGCGGAACGCCCACTCGGAACTGATCCGTGCGGGGGTGCCGATCGTGGGTCCCGTCTCGACGTCGAACGCGAGGCGGAAGTCGCCGGGGCCGGCCGGAACCGGGAAGACACCGAAGTTCTGCGGCGACGTGCCGATCAGGGAACCGTCGCGGTACAGGCGGAGCGAGCGGGTCATGCCGGGTTGCGGCCAGCCGCTCAGGCAGTCGAACCGCTGGTGCTGGTCGGTCAGCGTCACCAGCTCGACCACGATCGTGCCGCGGGTGCGCGTCGGCGCCAGCGGCGTGCATCCGCTCGACGAGAAGGCCGGATCGTCGAACCAGTCCGACCGGAGCGGTTGCCGGGCCCACGTCAACGTCTCGTGGCCACCGGGTTCGACGCGGCGGGACGCCTCCTGGGTGACGATCCCGTCGGCGTAGAAGGCCTCGTCCGTCCAGATGAAGCCCGGCGTGACGTAGTCGGTGCGGGTCTCCGGGACGTTCTCTGTCCAGCCCTCGGCGAGGTAGATGCCCTCGTCGCTGTACCCGTACCGCTTGTGCGCCGTCGGGGTGCCGATCCGGTGGAACCGGTGGTCGATCCGGCCCAGCCTGGCCTTCTCGGCGCCGGTCACGCGGTGGGTCGGGTCGGCCGGGACCTTCTCCCACGTGTGCAGGATGTCGTAGAAGCTGTCCGGCGCCGTCATTCCGAACGAGGCGATCGCCCGGAAGCGACCGATGCCGGCGCCGTCGTTCGGCGCCAGGTAGACGTTCCAGGTGCGGGCCGCTTCGCCCCAGGCGAAGGCGTAGTCGGACCATTCGGGCCCGCGCCGGGCGGTCTGGATGTAGGTGACGCCCACCGCGGTCGCCTCGGTGGCGACACCGTCCACTGTGGAGCTCAGCCGGCGGGCGCGCGCCGGATCGACGGAGACCGTCGTGGCGGCACCGATCTCCACGTCCGGATCGCCGACCAGCGCCGCGGTGTCGCCCGCGCCGCCGGTGAAGTACATGTACGACGCCATGACGCTGTACCGGCCGGCCGGCACCTTGACCGACACGGAGTCGCCCGGCGACCCGTAGAGGGCGGTCTGGAACACCGCCGGGTCGTCGAGGTTCACCACGGCGACGGTCAGCCAGCCCTCGCCGGCCGGCACGCCCGGCAGCGACCCGCTGGTGATCGTGAGTTCGTGCGTCGGTGCCTCGATCTCGAACGTCACCGGCGTGCGGGCGAGGACGGCGCCGTCGGCGCCACGGGCGGTCACCAGCGCGGTGTACAGGCCCGGCGGTCCGGAGCGGTCGACGGTGAGGGTGGCCGTGCCGGCGGCACCGGGTGCCAACGACAGCCGGGTCGCCGACAGCCGGGCCGTGCCCGCCGGCGCCGACCGTCCATTGTGGTCGGTGACCGCGACGTCGAGCCGCACGTCGGCCGGCCGGGCACCGGTGTTCGCCCACGACAGGGCCGTCTCCCGGGTCGACCCGCCGAGGTTGACGACCGCCTGCCCGGCGACCACGCCGTCGAGCGCGGCGGCGGCGTCGAGCCGGCCCGCGCCGACCGTGTAGGCGTCGGTCGTCCGGGCGGCGTCGGCGGCGCCGACCAGTGCCGCCTTCACCTGCGCGGGTGACCAGTCGGGGTGCCGGCCGGCGAGCAGCGCGGCGGCACCGGCGACGTGCGGGGTGGCCATCGAGGTGCCCGAGGCCGTGACGTAGCGGTCGTCGACCGGCAGCCCGAGCGTCGTGCCGGCGGCGCGGGCGGCGACGATGTCGACGCCCGGCGCGGCGATCTCCGGCTTGGCCGCGCGGGTGCGGAGAACCGGCCCGCGGCTGGAGAACGGGGCGACCGTGTCGGTGCGGTCGACCGCGCCGACGGTGAGCGCCGAGGCGGCGGCCGCGGGCGCGGAGATGGTCCCGTCGTAGGGACCGTCGTTGCCGGCGGCGACCACGAACAGCGCGCCGGTCTTCGCGGTGAGCGCGTCGAGGGCCTGTGACAGCGGATCGGTGCCGTCGCTGGCTTCGTAGCCGCCGAGGCTCATGTTCACCACGTCGGCGCGTGCCGCGGCCCACTCCATCCCGGCGATCACCTGGGAGTTCGAGCCGTACCCCTCGTCGTCGAGCACCTTGCCGACGAGCAGGTCGGCGTCGGGGGCGACGCCGCGCCGGGCGCCGCCGGATCCCGCCCCGGAGCCGGCGGCGGTGGCCGCGACATGGGTGCCATGGCCGAAGTGGTCGACGGCGTCGCCGCCGTCGGTGACGAAGTCGGCCCGCTCCACCACGCGTCCGGCGAGGTCGGGATGGGTGAAGTCGGCGCCGGTGTCGAGGACGGCCACGCGGGCGCCCTTACCGGTGGACCCGGCGGCCCACGCCTGTGGCGCGGAGACCTGGCGCAGGTTGGCGTCCAGCCGCTCGTGGTCCACATAGGACAGTGAGGTGGCGCGGACCCTGCGGTCCAGCCAGACCTTCGATCCGGTGCCGGCCGACCGGGCGGCCGGTGCGCCGGCGGCGAGCGACCTCAGCAGGTCGGCTCCGCCGCCGCCCTTGGGCGCGCGGCCGGCCACGGCCGCGATGCTGGGCAGCGTCCGCTTGGCGGTGAGCCCGGCGGTGAGGTCCGCGGACCGCGCCAGGCCGGTGCCCGGCCGCACGATCAGCGGCAGGTCGGTGGAGCGGGCGTCGTCGTAGCCGTTGAGCACGAGCGTCGTCACGTCGAACAGGGCCGGGTCGAGCACCGAGCCGATCAGCGGCGCGGCGGCCGACGGCACGACCGTGACGTGCCCGTCCGGGCCGCAGTGCCGGGTGAGGGCGCCGCTCTTGGCCGCCGGCTGCACGGTGACCGCCGGGCAGCCGGCCGCGCGGCCGGTGACGGTGACGACGTCACCCGTCAGGAGCGTGACGCGGTACGTCTTACCGACCGGCACCGCGGTCGGCGACGTGGGGGCCGGTGCGCCCCGCCCACCCCGGTCCCCGCCGCCGGGGTCCGCGCCCGCGGGCACGCCGAAGGTGGCGACGGCGAGCACCGCCGTCAGCACCCAACCCAACTTCCGGACTGTCATCGAGAAAGCCTTCCGGTCGAGATACACGCATTCGCATGTACGACGGCCCCGGACGGCGAATCGGTTGTTTACTCCAGGAAATCGGCGATCAGCGGCCACACGTCGGGCCGCTCGACCAGGCTGAGGTGCCGGGCCCGTTCGAGGATCTCCAGCCGGGCCGACGGGACCGCCTTGGCGATCTCCTCGGACATCGCCGGCGGCGTCGCGTAGTCCTCGTCGCCCACCAGCACCAGCGTGTCGGCGGCGATCTCGGGCAGCAGGTCGGCGACGTCGAGGGCGCCGAGGGCGTGGGCGGCCGCGGCGTGGGCGGCCGAGTCGGTGGCGAGGAAGATCTGGCTGACGCGGTTGACCTCGGTCGGGTTCGTGGCGCGGAACGAGCTGGTGAACCAGCGGTCCCACTGGAACGACAGCTGTTCCTCGCGGGGGAACGTCGTGGCGCGGTCGGCGCGGTCGGCCCACACCTGCACGCGGTCGGAGCCGTAGTTGGCCGACGCGTCGGCGACGACCAGGCGGCGGACCAGGCCGGGGTGGTTCGCGGCGAACACCAGGGCGGTGCTGCCGCCCATCGACAGGCCGATGACGTCGACCGGCCCGACGCCGAGCGTGTCGACCATCGCGGCGGTGTCGTCGGCCAGATCCTCGATGGTGAACGGGTTCCCGTCCCAGCCGGACTCGCCGTGGCCGCGGGTGTCGGTGGCGAGCACCGTGCGTCCGGCGGCGGCGAGGTGCGCGGCGAACGGGTCGAACACCGCGCCGGACAGGGCGAGCGGGTGCAGCAGAACGACCGGTTGGCCCGCCTCGCCGGCGCGGTGGACGTTCAGCTTTCCCTGCGTGGTCCAGACGATCATGGCTGCGTTCCCATCTCGGTGCCCCGGCGACGGGCGGCGGCCGCGCCGATCGCGGAGCAGATTTCCGGGTAGGTGCCGCACCGGCAGATGTTGCCGGCGATGTGCTCGGCGATCTGTCGGTGCGTGGGGTTCGGGTTCTCGGCGAGCAGTTCGTGCGCCATCAGGACGAAGCCGGGAATGCAGTATCCGCACTGCATCGCGCCGGCGGCGACGAACTCGTCGACCACGTCGTCGTCGGCGGGGAGGCCGTCGGCGGTGGTCACGTCGGTGTTGTCGGAGCGGACGGCGCGGACGAGGCAGCTGCTGACGGAGTGCCCGTCGACCAGGACCGTGCACGCGCCGCACGCGCCGACGCCGCACCCCTCGCGGACGCTGGTGACGCCGAAGTCGGTGCGCAGCACGTCGAGCAGCAGCGCGTCGTCGGCGACGGTGAGCCGCCGGCGCCGGCCGTTGACGGTCAGCTCGATCGCTCTCATCGCGCCAGCCCTTCGAGGATCCGTTCGGGCGTCAGGGGAAGCTCGGTGAACCGGACGCCGGTGGCGTCGCGCACGGCGTTGCTGATCGCGGGCGCGAGCGGGATGACCGCCGTCTCACCGACCCCCTTGGCACCGAACGGCCCGTCGCGGTGCGGGTTCTCCACGATGACGGGCGTGAGGCGGTCGGGCATGTCGAGCACCGACGGCAGTTGGTAGTCGAGCAGGTTCCCGTTGACGATGCGTCCCTCGTCGAACACGAGCCGGTCGAACAGGGCGTGCCCGAGCCCCATCAGCGCGCCGCCGACGAGTTGCTGCTCCACCAGTGTCGGGTTGATCGCCCGGCCGACGTCACCGGCGACGGCGAGGTGCTCCACGTGTACCCGGCCGGTCGCGGTGTCGACGGTGAGCTGGGCCGCGGCGGCGCCGGCGAACCAGTGCTCGGTCACCTTCGGCGAGGTGCCGGTCTCCGGGTCGTACGGCTGCCACGACGTCGTGAAGGACGCCTCGGTGGTCAACGTCGTTCCCCGGGCGCCGAAGTGTCGCTGCAGCACGTCGGGGATGTCGGCCGGATCCTGCATGCCGAGCTTGATCAGCTTGTCGCGCATGCGTTCCGCCGCCAGCCGGACGGCGTTGCCGGTGTGGTACGTGGAGCGGCTCCCGGCGGTGATGGTGTCGTACGGGGTGACGTCGGTGTCGGTGCCCACCACCCGGATCGCGCCCGCGCCGAGGCCGAGGACCTCGCAGGCGATCTGGGCCATGATGGTGTCGCTGCCCTGCCCCATGTCGACGGTGCCGATCAGCAGCGTGCCGGTGCCGTCCTGGTTGAGCTGCAGGGTGGCGTTGGCGATCGTCGGCGTCAGCACCGCCTTGACCCCGACGGCGACCCCGCGGCCGCGCAGGAACCGGCCGTCGACCCGCGTGAACGGCGTGTCCCAGCCGATCGCGCCGGTGACCGCGTCGAGGCAGCCGACGAAGTCGGCGCTGTGCATCGGTGTGCCGGACGGCGACAGGTCGCCCTCGCGGAGCAGGTTGCGGCGGCGGAACTCGGCCGGGTCGATGCCGGTGCGGTAGGCCAGTTCGTCCACTGTGGACTCGTGGAACCAGGTGACCTGCGGCACGCCGAAGCCGCGGAACGGGCCGGCCGACGGCTTGTTGGTGTAGACGCAGCGCGAGCGCACGTCGACCCGGCCGATCCGGTACGGGCCGGGTGCCATCATGCCCGACTTGGCGGTGATGCGCGGGCCGATGTCGGCGTAGGCGCCGGTGTCGTAGCGCACGTCGGCGGTGGCGTCGAGGAGATTGCCGTCGGCGTCGGCGGTCATGCTGCCGGTGACCCGGCACCCGTGCCGGGTGGTGAGCAGGAACGCCTCCTCGCGGGTCACCGGCACGCGCACGGCGAGCCGCTGGGTCCAGGCGAGCACGGCGGCGAGCGGTTCGAGCCGGTCGTACATCTTGGCGCCGAAGCTGCCGCCCAGCGGGGCGGTGCGCACCCGGACCCGGTGCAGCGGCAGGCCGAGCAGGTCGGCGAGCGATTGCCGGACGTACGACGGGGTCTGCGTGGTGGCGAGCACTTCGAGCCGGTCACCCTCGCACCAGGCCGCGGCGTAGGGCAGTTCCATCGGGACGTGGTGGGTCGGCGGGCACGAGAAGTCGCCGTCCACAGTGGACCCGCCGGCCGGGGCCGGCGTGCCGGAGCGCAACCGGTACTCGTAGTTGACGTTCGTGCCGCGCCGGCCGCTCAGGTGCGCGAGGTCGCCGAAGACGGCCGACGGCCGCAGTTCGTCGTGGACGTACGAGCCCCCGGCGATCGCCGCGTCGACGTCGTGCACGGGTTCGAGGTCCTCGTACTCCACCGTCACGAGCGCGGCTGCCGCGCGGGCGTCGGCGATCGACGACGCGACGACCGCCGCGACCGGTTCACCGACGTACCGGACCTTGTCGACGGCCAGGCACGGCTGGTCGGCGAACGCCGGGCCGGTGAACAGCCGGTCGCCGACCAGCGCGTACAGGTCGGCACCGGTGATCACGGCGACCACGCCGTCGAGCGCGCGGGCCGCGCCGGTGTCGATGCCGGCGATCCGGGCGTGCGGACGCGTGCTCCGGTGCACCGCCACCGACAGGCACGGCGGTGCCGGCACCTCGGCGGCGTAGCGCAGTTCCCCGCGGACCTTCGCGCGCCCGTCGACGCGGGCCCAGCGGGCACCGACGGCCGGCCCGCTCATCGGTTCGCCCACGCGCTGGTGGCGGCGGTCGCCACCGCCACCAGACCGACGGATTTCTTGTAGGCGGCACTGCCCCGCGCGTCCGATATGGGCTTGATGAGTGGCCCGGCGGCCGCCCGCGCGGCCTCAGCCACCGTGGCGGCCGGGCTTTCCGGCGGCAGGGCGATCTCCGTGCACACCGGCGTGGGTGCCAGCGCACCGAGGCCGAGGCGCAGCCGGCCGCCGATCGCCAGCGCGGCGACGGACGCGCACGGCCGGTCGCCGGCGGCGAGGCTGCGGAACTTCTCGAAGTGCGCGCCGGAACCGGCGGGCTGGCGGGGGATCTCGATCGCGGTGATGATCTCGCCGCGGGCGAGCGCGGTCCGGTCGGCGCCGACGAAGAACTCGCGGACCGGCAGCGTGCGGGTGCCGGCGGGGGAGACCAGTTCGACCCGGGCATCGAGCACCATGAGCGCGGCCGGCGGGTCGAGGCGGTGGTCGCCGTCGGCGAGGTTGCCGCCGACGGTGGCGGTGTTGCGGATCCGCGGGTGCGCGACCTGCCGGTACACCTCGGCGGCCAGCGGTGCGACGGCACGCACGAGCGGGTCGGTCTCCATCCGCCGCAGCGTGACGAGCGCGCCGACGCGCAGGCCGGTGTCGGTCTCGCGGAGGCCGCCGAGGCCCGGAACGGTACCGAGATCGATCACGTCGGAGGCGGCCAACGTGCCGTGCTTCAGCATGATCTGCACGGCGGTGCCGCCGCCGTAGACCAGGCCGGCATCGGCGGCGGCAAGAGCGGCACACGCCGCGGCGATCGTCGTCGGATAATGATGAACCGTGCGGGCCGCCATGTGACCTCCATGGAGGACATGATGTTCTGTATCGAGGACACTAACATCGATCCGACGTTCTGACTGAAGGCGAGGGCGCCCCATGACCGGTGACGTACCGGCGGTCGTCAACGCCGTGCGCCTCTTGGAACGGATCGCGCGCGACTGGCCCGAGCCGGTCCCGTCCGGTGCGTTGATCGAGGAACTCGGGCTCAACCGCAGCACCGCCTACAGCATTCTCGGCACCCTGCAGCGGGCCGGCTGGACCGTCACCGGTGGCGACCGCGGCGGCTGGTCGCTCGGTCCGCGGCTGCTGGCGATCGCACCCAGCGTCGAAGACCGGTTGACCGCGGTCCTCGGCGAGGAGCTCAACGACGTCAGCCGCCGGCTCGGCTTCCTCGCGTTCGCGGTGTCGCGCAACAGCAGCGACGGCTACACCGTGATCGCGCGCGCCGAACGCGGCAAGGGCGTGCACATCTCCGTCGGTCTCGGCGAGACGTTCCCGTTCGCCGCGCCGGCCATCATGCGCTCGTTCCTCGCCTGGGGCGACCGGAGTCTGATCGACAAGCACGTGCTGCCGCCGTTCACGCCCGAGACCATCACCGACCCCGACCTGCTGCTCGTCGAGCTCGACCGGACGCGGGAGCGGGGCTACGGGATCAGCGTGCGCGAGTACGACCTCGGCCAGTCCGGCATCGCCGCGCCGGTGTTCGACGCCACCGGGCGGGTGGCGCTGGTGGTGTGCGCGCTGGGGTTCTCGTCGGAGCTCAACGAGAAGACGGTCGCCCATTTCGGCCCGATGGTCCGGGACTGCGCGCGGCGGATCACCGAGCGGACCGGCGGGCTGACACCCGTCACCTGAGCTTCTTCTGCACGGCCGCGGCCAACGCGCTCATGCGGGTGGCCGCGATCTCGACCACCGCGCGGGTCGCCGGCGACAGTTCGGCCGGTGGACGGTGGACGATCGCGTACGTCTCGTACATCATCGGCCGGAACGACGCCCAGCCCAGCGTCGGCGGGAGCCGGTCGCCGAGGCGCAGCAGCACGCCGCGCGAGATGATCGTGTCGGCCAGGCCGCTGGCGGCGATCTCCAGCGCCGTCTCGGCGTCCTCGACCTCGACCCGGGGCCGCAGCGTGGCGCCCGCCTCCTGCATGATCGCGGTGAGCCGGGTGCGGGTGGTGTCGTGCTCGCGCCAGCTGACGTCGGGCAGCACCAGGCTGTAGCCGGCGAGCTGGCGGGCGGTCACCGGGGCCTTCCGCCGGTCGGGCTCCGTGCTCACGAACACCACCTCGTCGCGGAGCACCGGGGTGACCGTCAGCGTCTCGTCCTCGACCGGCAGCGCGACCAGCGCGGCCTCGAGCCGGCCCCGGCGGATCTGCTCGACGATCTCGGCCGAGTTCTGGCCGACCAGTTCCAGCCGGACGCCGGGGTGCTTCCCGAGGACGTCGGCGACCATGTCGGCGCCCAGGTAGAAGCGGGCGGTGCGGAAGATCCCGAACCGGACCGTGCCGGTGAGCACTTTTTGTATGCGGGCGACCGCGCGTTCGGCCTCACCGGCGGCGGCGAGGGTGGCGGCGGCGTGCGGCTGCAGCGCCGTGGCCGCCTCGGTGGGCACCAGGCCACGGCCGACCCGGCGGAACAGGGTGGTGTCGAGCTGACGTTCGAGCAGCCGCACCTGCTCGGACAGCGACGGCTGGGCGTAACCGAGCGACGCCGCCGCGGCCGTGAACGAGCCGTGTTCGAGGGTGGCCAGGAAGCAGCGGAGCTGATGCAGCGTCAGCATAGGAATATCCTATAGATCATCAAGGAAAGACAGGCTACCCCTGTTGTCTGTCGGCCTTTAGCGTCGGTGGCATGGGTTCCTCGTTCGGGCGTGGTGTCGTGCTGTGTCTGGTGTCGTCCACCTGCTTCGGCCTGTCGGCGATCTTCGCCAAGGAGGCGTACGCGGTGGGCGTCTCCGTACCGACGACGCTCGTCGGCCGGTTCGGGGTGGCGGCGGTGGTGCTGTGGGCGATCGTGCTCGTCCGGCGTACCCCGGTGCCGTCACCGCGGTTGGTTCTGGTGTGCGTGGGGCTGGGGCTGGCGTACGCGCTGCAGGCGGCGCTGTACTTCGGCGCGCTGGCGGCGGCCGACGCGTCACTGGTGGTGCTGCTGGTGTACGTCTACCCGGCGCTGACGATGGTGCTCGCCGTCGCGCTGCGGCGCGAGTCGCCCGACCGGCGCCGGATGGCGGCGCTGGGGGTGTCGGGCGCCGGCCTGGTGCTGCTGCTCAACACCGGTGGCACGATGGGCACGGCCGGCACGCTCGGCGTGCTGCTGGCCCTGGGTGCCGCGGTCTGCTACGCGTTGTACCTGACCGCCGCCGAGGCCCAGCCGGCCAGCCTCGACCTGTTCATGCTCACCGCGATCGTGTGCACCACGTCGGCCGTCACGCTGGCCGGGTGGGGCGCGGTGACGGGCTCGCTCGCCGTCCCGCCCGTGGCCGGCCTGGCCTGGATCCTCGTGCTCGCCGTGGTGTCCACCGTGGTTCCGCTGGTGGTACTGCTGCTGGGCGTCCGCGCCGTCGGCGCCTCCACGGCGGCGATCCTCTCCTGCTTCGAGCCGGCGGTGGTGGTGGCCGTGGCCGCGGTGCTGTACGGCGAGCGGCTGAGCCCGGTGCAGCTGGTGGGCGGGGCGGCGGTGCTCGCGAGCGTGCTGATCCTGCAGGCCAAACGCCGCGGCGGTAAGCGCGATGCCGTGCTCCACCGCGACATGGCCACCGACCCGACCGCGTAACGCGCCGCCGCGCACCCACGGGCGTCAGCGGGTGAGGAGGGCCAGGGCGAGGATGGCGGTGGCGGTGGCGTCCAGGGTGGGTTCGACGCTGGGCCACGCCGCAACGTCGTCGACATACCTCGCGCCGCGGCCGGTGAACCGCTCGAACGCGCCGGCGTGGCAGGGCTTCGCGCCGTCGGGGGTGGCCAGGTCGGCGAAGTCGGCCACGGCGGCCGGGCCGGCGACGACGGCGCCGGCCGGTGCGGTGCCGGTCAGGTTCGCGACGGGGTGCTGTGGGCACCTCGGGTACACGGCGCCGGCACCGACCACGAAGGACGTTCCCCACGCGTTGACGCCGAGCACCCACTGCACCTGGGCCCAGGCGTCGTCGACGGCGTCGGGGTCGCCCGTCACCCCGGCGTAGAGCGCGGCCGTCGCGGCCGTGCCGAACATGCGGGCCGTGGCGTCGCCCTCGGTGTAGTAGGCGCCGGCGCCGAACGGGTCGGCGGCGGCCTTGTCCCGAGCGACGTCCAGCCGCCGGCCGACGTCGGCGACCAGGTCGTCGTCGCCGAGTTCGAGGTGGGCCAGGGCGGTGGTGTCGTACAGGTGCAGCGTCGGCTCGTCGGCCGCGTCGTCGGGCCAGCGCGCGGCCAGGCGGCGCGCGTCGGCGTGCCACTGCCCGGCGCGCGGGTCGTCGAGTGCCTCGCCGGCGTGGAACAGCTCGGCCGCGGCGAGTTCGAGGTCGTCGGCGCCGGAGGTCTCCGGGTAGTAGTCCGCGGGGAACGCGGTCACCAGCCGGTCTCCGCCGGCGGCGGCGTACACGGCGGCGGCGCGGTCGAGGTCTTCCCGGGCCTGGGTCGGCTCCGTGTCGGAATACCGGCGGGCGGCGAGGGCGAAGGCCGCCGCCGTACGGCCCGCGAGGTTGCGGCTCACCGGTTCGCCGGGACGGTTCGCCGCGAACACCGGCCGGTTCGCGAGCAGCCGTTCGGGGCCGGTGCGGGCGTCGTCGGTCTGCGGCAACCGCCAGACGTCGTGGTCGCCGGCCAGCCCCGCGGTGCCGTCGCCGAGACCGACCTGGGCCTGGAGGACGGCCCGCGCCGGGTCCCACATCCGGCGCAGCCAGTCGAGGCCGTGCTCGATCTCGGCCGTCCTGGCCGGATCCGGGCCGGCGACGCGGTCGGCCACCTGCAGGCACACCAGCGCGTAGGAGGTGGTCGCGGTCAGCTTCAGGTAGTCGCCCGCGTCGAACCAGCCGCCGGACGCGTCCACATAGGACGGTGACGCGTCCAGGCCCGCGAACTCGTACACCTGGGCCCGCCGGTCGAGGCCGTGCGAGCCGTCGCGCTGGGACCGCAGGAACCCGGTCATCGACGCGACGAGCGGGGCGGCGACGTCGGATTCGACCGCGAACCCGACAGGCGCCACACCGGGAACAGCGAGGTGGTAGCGGCCGGGAGTGTCCACACTGGACAGATCGATCGGACGAACGGACGGGTACGCGGCGTTCCAGCGCCCCCGGTCCGGTCCGGTGGTGCCGGTGAGCACCGTGGCTCCGGCGTCGTCGGTCACCGTGAATGCCGCCGAGGGACCCATGAAGTACGCGGTCTTCGCCGTACCGACCGCGTACCCGGCCTGCGCGACGCGGAGCACGGTCGCCGGGCCGGGTGGCAACAACGGCGGCGCGGCGGCCGCGGCGCAGGTGAACAGTGCCACCAGCGTCACGGCCGCCGCTCCGATTCGGTCGGCCACCCTCACCCGAGCTGCGGGACGACCGCGTCGAGGGCCTTGTCGACGGTGCTCACCGTGATGCCCTTCGCCTTGATGAGCGCGAGTTCGGCGTCGAGGTTCGCCGGAGTCACCGAGTACGTCGGGTCCTCCACCGCGCTGTTCGCGCCCACCTCGTGGTAGACCAGCACGAGCCAGGAGTTGTCCCGCTTCGCCTGGTCGATCCACAGGCCCACCTGCGCCGGCGTCGTGGTGCCGAGGATGTTCTGCACCTTGATGTTGTAGACGTCGGTGGCGTCCTTCGTGTTGAAGCCCTCGTCGGTGGACCGGTGCGAGCGGTAGTACGTCTTCGCGGTGCTCACCACGGTGCTGTTGTACTCACCGAACGGCGTGCAGAAGTTCTTCGCCACGCCCGGTCCCATCCAGCCGCGCAGGGCCGCCTGCGAGTCCTTCAGCTGCCGGTCGATCTCGGCGGCCGACAGCGTCGGCAGGTGCGGGTGGTCGATCGTGTGCGACGCGATCTCGTGCCCGCCGGCCTGGATCTGCTTCATCTGGTCAACGGTCATGTACTGCGGGTCGGCGGTCTCGCCGGTCAGCATGTAGAACGTCGCCTTCATGCCGTACTTGTTCAGCGCCGGGATGCCGGCGGTGAACTGCGAGCGCCACGCGTCGTCGAACGTGAGGCTCACCCGCGCCTGGTCGAACTTCGCGGGCGTGTACTCGGTGAGCGACGCGTCGTCGTTGACGAGCCAGCCCTTCTTCGCGATCGGCTGGAACACGGTGAGCTTCGAGGCGCCCGCCGGCACGGTGTACGTCGCGTTGAGCTGTGCCCAGCCGGCCGAGGCCGGTGCGGCGGCGAGGAACGCGTACTGCACGGTGCCGTTGGTCATCGTCACCTCGACGTCGACCTCGGTGTCCACATTGGACTGGTACCAGCCCGTGTACTTGTACGACTTGCCGGCGGTGACCGTCACCGGGTTCGGCCGCCAGGCGGCGTCGCCGCTCGTGTACGCGGTCACGTCGGTACGCGCACCCCGGCTGCCGCTGTGCGCGGCCGACGGGTACGTGAACTTCGTGGTGTTCGTGCCCCACTTCGACGACGTCCACGACGTGGGCGTGGCGCCCGAACCCGTCTCCAGGCCGGGGTTGGCGATCAGGTTGCCCGGCTGCGGCGGCGGTGGCGGCGGCGGGTTGCCGACCGGCGCGTTGTTCACCGTCACCGTGATGTCGGTCGACGCCTGGCCGCCGGCCGCGTTGCGCGCGGTCGCGGTGAGCTTGTACGCCTTGTTGGTGACGGTCTTCGTGTCCCACGTGGCCGCGAACGGCGCGGTGGTGTCCTCGGCGCCGAGCGCGACGTCGTCCACCTTGAACGTGACGCCGGTGGCGTCGCTGCTCGCGGTCGCCGTGACCTGCACGGTGCCGTTGACGGTCGCGCCGTTCGCCGGCGCGCTGATCGCGATCGTCGGCGGGGTGACCGGTGGCGGCGGGTTGGTCGGCGGCGTCGAGACGGTGGTGTCGGTGAGCGTGTACGCGTCGGTCTGCAGGCTGCCCTTGGCTTCCAGCACGTGGTACACCGAGACGCGCACCGCGCCGGTCGGCGGGGTGAAGCTCGCCGCCGCCTGCTTCCACGCCGCGCTCGCCGGCACGTCGGCCAGCCACACGTACGTCTCCTTGCCGGCGGCGTCGGTGTAGACGGCCTCCAGCGTCGTCGTCACGGTGCTGATGTACCAGTCCGCGAGCGCGTACTTGGTGCCGGCCTTGACCGGGATCGGCGCGCTCATCCACTTGGCGTCGCCGGTGGTGCGCGCCGTCATGGTGATGGCGAGGCTGCGTGCGCCGTCCTTGCCGCCGGTCTTCCAGGACTGGGTGACGGTGTTGGTGCCCCAGGCGCTGAACGTCCAGTCGGCCGGCGCGCTGCCGGTGGGACCCGCGGACTCGGCGCTGGGATTGCTGATGAGGTTCGTCGTGGCGGCCTCGGCCAGGACCGTTCGTAGCCCGACGATCGTCAGCCCGACGGTCAACGCTGCGACGATCGCGACCCGGCTCAGACGGGAAGCACGCATGTGCCTGTCCTCCCGGAATGGTTCGAATGGGACGGCGTATCGCACCAAGCACTCTCGGTGAAGTCAACGAAGGCGCGCCCGACCGCGTCGGACCCCACGTGCGTCCGATCGGGCCGGCCTGCGCATATCGACGCGGGTCGCGGTGCCGGTCGGTCTCTTCGTCGTACCCCGTCCGGATTAGCCCTTGTCGCGCTCGTGCCAGTACGACTCGTTGGCGCCGACGAACCACGCCCAGGCGTTGGCGTAGGTGGTCACCGCGGCGTGCTGCTCGGGCGTCCACCGGGGCGGTTCCCGGTCGGCCAGGTCCATCGGCACCCGCGCGTCGACGAAGCGTTGACGCGCCCGGCGAAGGTCGTCGAGGGCCTTCACGTAGCGGCGGCGGGCCTCCCGCAGCCCCGGGTCGGCGCTCATCCCGGGATCGTACATGTGTTCTATGGGTCACCCGTACGGACCACTCCGGGCGAGAATGCGGCGGTGCCGGTTCCCAGAACGCGGAGCGCCCGGGGGATCGCCGTCGTAGCGGTCCTGGTGATCGTCGCGGCGATCGTCGCCCGCTGGAACCCGTGGCGGTACGTGTACCTCATGCCCGCCGCCGACTCGGGCGTCTTCCTCGGGGTGACGACGGCGGCGGTCGTCCTCCTCGGGATCGCCGCCCACGTCGCCCGGCCGCGACGGGTCATTAACGCCGTCACCGCGTGGCTGGTCGCGGCGATGCTCGTGCTCTGCGCGTGGCCGGTGTTCGACGCGGTGCACGACACCGGGTACGACCGGGGAGCCACGGCCGTCGTTGCCGCTTCTGCCGACGAACGGTTCGAGGTCGTCGCCGTCCGCTACACGGCCCGCGGTTCCACCTTCCACGTCGACCGGTACCGGCTCCGGTCGCGGGCCGGCGCGCTCAGCCGCCAGGCCGACCGGTTCCTGGTGGAGATCTACCAGAGCGGCGCGGCGTCCGCGCGGGGCGCGGTCGCCGCGGTCGGTTTCAGTGGACCGCGTGAGGTCGAGATCCGGACCGCCGACGACAGCCGCTGGACGGTGACGTTCGACCCGCGCTCGCTGTCGCTCCCGCACACCCTCATGTGGAGCGAGACCACCGGCTACGAATGGACGCGGCGGCGGTAGTTCCGGGTCCGGGGCAGTTCCACCGCGACCGTCAGCACCGCCGCGACCGCGAGGCTCACCAGCGACGCGGACCAGCCGTTGGCCGGGTCGATGCCCAGGTCCTCCTGCCGGGCGGTCCACCACGCCGTCCAGCCGGCGCCGGTGCCGGCGAAGAACGTCGGCAGGGTCAACTGGTAGGCGACGAACCCGGCGATCCATGGAAGCAGCAGTGCCGGCCGGGCCGGCGCGTGCGTGGTGACGTCCCAGCCGGCCCGGGGGAGCACGAAGTACACCACCGCGAAGACGCCCACCAGCGGAACGAACACCGCGCCGATGAGGAACAGGAACGGCTCGTAGGCGGCGATGTCGAAGGTCAGCGCGAGCACCGTCGCGGTGACGCCGACGAGGCCGGCCAGCAGCCGCCGGTCGAGCCGGGCGGCGAAGTTCTGCGCGGACACGGCCGTCGAGTAGATGTTGGCGAACGCCTCGTCCAGTTCGACCACGACCAGGACCAGCACGGCGACGATCCCGAACGGGACGGCGAGCAGCGCGTCGACCACGTCGAGCCCCGCCGCGCCGTACGCGGCCAGGGCCAGGGCGCCCAGCGTGAACATCGCCACGGTCGCCGCGCCGTAGCCGATCGACGTGCCGAGCAGCGCCGAGCGGCCGTCGCGCGCGTGCCGGGTGTAGTCGGCCGCCAGCGGGAACCACGAGACCGGCAGCGCGATGACGATGTCGACGGCCGCCCAGAACGACACCGCGCCGTAGTCGTTGATCTCCGGCAGCGGGTGCCGGACGACCTCCACGAACAGGTACACCACCGCCGCGAGTGCCGCCCACACGGCGTAGCGCGCCAGGATCCGCGCGGCGGCGAGCGGGCGCAGCGCCATCAGCGTGGCCAGCAGGCCGCCGGCGAGCACGAACGGCCAGCGCGGCAGGTCGAGCACGCGCGAGGCCGCCTCGGCGATGACGACGATCTCGAACGTGGCCCACCCGACGCACTGCACCAGGTTGAACACCGTCGGCAGGTACGACATCCGCCCACCGAGCAGGCCGCGCATCAGCACCATCGCCGGCACGCCCTCCCGGGCACCGGCGGCCGCGCCGAGCCCCAGCAGCGCCGAGCCGATGACCGCGCCGACGACGATCGCCGTGATGGTGGCCGCGAGCGGACGCCCGGGCAGCACCACGTACATCGCCGCGACCGGCAGCAGCAGGCTGACGCCGAGGTTGCCCCACAGGCCCAGGCAGGCGCGCAGGTTCAACGTGCGGGGCGGGGGTTCGGTCAAGGAGAGCGGCGCCTCGGACTGCGCCGTGACAGGGCTGGCTGCGGGGCTGGTGGTCGACTCGCTCACTGCTGCTCCCTACGCCGGCATTACCCGGACAGGTTCATGCGGTCGACGGCGCCATAGCCGTCCTCTCAGCCCGATGCATCGAGCTCCCGCGAGTGCGTCTGCTTCGGGGGCGACCTTACGCCGACCACCCCCGTGAATGGAAGCGTCTACAGCGCCGCCGTCATGTGTTCGAACCGCACCACGTTGTTCTTCCCCGCCGCCTTGGCGGCGTACATCGCGACGTCGGCGTCGTGGATCAGGTCGTCGATGTCGGTGTGTTCGCGGCGGAGCGCGATGCCGATGCTCGCCTGTGGCCGCAGTTCGATGCCCGAGACGGTGAACGGTTCGCCGATGCTGGCGAGCAGCCGGTCCGCGACCTCGTACGCGCCGGCCGGGTCCTCGAAACCGTCGAGCAGGACGGCGAACTCGTCGCCGCCCAGGCGCGCGGCGGTGTCGTCGGTGCTCCGCAGCCCGTTGCGGAGCCGGTCGGCGACGGTGATCAGCAACAGGTCGCCCACCTTGTGGCCGTAGGTGTCGTTGATCTCCTTGAACCCGTCGAGGTCGATGACGAGCAGGGCGACGGACGTGGTCGGCCGGCTGAGCGCGTCGGTCAGGATCTGCCGGATCAGGGCGCGGTTGGCCAGCCCGGTGAGGCTGTCGTGGTACGCCTCGTGACGCAGTCCCGCGAACGCGTCGCGCAGGGCCACGAGGGTCTCGTTGAGGGCCTGACCCATCTGCCCGAACTCGTCGTTGCCGCGCACCGCGAGCCGTCTCCGGAAGTCACCCTGCCCGACGGCGGTCAGCACGTCGACGGCTTCCCGGAGCGGACGGGACATCGTCCGGGCGGCGAGCAACGCGAGCGTGACCGCGATGAGGGCGCCGGCCACCAGCAACAGGAGCATGAAGCGCTCGGTCGCCTTGCTGCTGGCCATCGACTGCCGGGCCGCGGTGGCCACCGACTCGACAAGCTGGCCGAGCACGGCGTCGGCACGGGTCTTGACGCTCCGCGCCACCGACTCGGAGCTGACGAGGAGGAGCGTCGTCGCCTTCTGCCGGTCACCGCTCCGGCTGGCCGCCAGCGCCGTGTCGCGCGCCGTGCGCCACATCTCGAGCAGCGACTCGAACGACTCCAGGGCCTGCATCTCGGACCGCGCGAGGTTCACCTGGTGCAGCGCGACCAGGTTGGTGTCCAGCCGCTGGTCGGTCTCCTTGATGGCGTTCTCGTACTGGTTCCGGTAGAAGCCGGGCTCGGACAGGATGTGGGAGACGACGGCCTCGAGTTGGGAACCGACGGCCGAGCGGGCCTCGGTCATGTGCGACAGCGCCAGCACGTTCGTGCGGTACTGGTGCTCCTGTTGCGCCGCGAGGTTCCTGATGCTCACGAGGCCGACGACGGCTATCGCGGCGAAGATCGACGAGATCACCAGGGCGACGGTCACGATCTTGGTACTGATCCGGAGGTTGGTGAACGTGCGCGCGCCGCGACTTCGCACGAAGTCGGCCGTTCGTCTGTCGTGCACCGGTCGTTCCTCCATGGCGGACCTGTTTCCCTGCGTCCGTCCAAATCGGTAGCGGAATCGGCCAGTCAAGCGAATGTTCAGACCGGCACCCCGGCGGCCGCCTAGTCTCGGTTGATGCACCGCCGCGCGTTGCTCACCCTTGGGACCTTGGTCGCGGTCTCGGCATGCTCGTCCGGAACCGGCGGGGGAGAGTCGGATCAGCCGGACAAGGTCGAGGTCTTCTCGTGGTGGGACGGGCCGGGTGAGAGCGAGGGCTACAGCGCTCTCATCGCCTATTTCAAGCAGCAGAACGCCAACGTCCAGTTCATCAACGCCAGCGTCGCCGGCGGCGCCGGAACCAACGCGCGAGCGGTTCTCGCCAGCCGGTTGGACGCCAACGATCCGCCCGACTCGTACCAGATCCACGCCGGGCTGGAACTGGCCAGCGACGTCCGCGCCGGCAAGGTCGAGGACCTGGCCTACCTGTACGAGCGGAACGGCTGGCTCGACAAGTTCCCCCGGGCACTCCTCGACGCGGTCACCGTCGACGGAAAGATCTACGCGGTGCCGGTGGCGATCCACCGGTCCAATCTCCTCTGGTACAACCCCGCGACGCTGCGCGCCGCCGGCATCGCCCGGCCACCCGGCACCTGGGCGGAGTTCCTCGCCGACGCGACGACGCTGAAGGCGAAGAACCTCACCGCCCTGTCGATCGGGCCGGGCTGGACCCAGAAACACCTGTTGGAGAACGTGCTGCTGGGGGAGTTGGGCGCCGAGCGGTACACGGGACTGTGGAACGGTCGCACGACGTGGCGGTCGGCCGAGGTCACGGCGGCGGTGGAGACGTTCCGCCGGGTCATGGACGTCTCCGACCTCGAGACGTACGGCGGCGACTGGCAGTCGGCGCTGGACAAGGTCGTCGCGGGAACCGCGGCGTACACGGTGATGGGCGACTGGGCCGACGCCTACTTCGGTCGGGCGAAGGGCCTGCGGTTCACGGCCGACTACGACGTGGTGGTCTCGCCCGGTACCGCTGGGGTGTTCAACTTTCTCAGCGACACGTTCACCTTGCCGAAGGGCGCTCCGCACCGCGCCGCGGCGGAGAGTTGGCTCACCGCCTGCGGTTCGCCCGAGGGCCAGGACGCGTTCAGCGTCCAGAAGCGCGCGATCGCGGCCCGCGTCGACGCCGACAAGAGCAAATACAACGACTATCTGACCACCGCGATGGCGGCGTGGCAGGACCCCGCCACGGTCGTGGTGGGCTCCCTGACGCACGGCGTGGTGGCCGACACCGAACGGAACAGCCAGCTCGACACGGCGCTCGCGGCGCTCGTCGGCGGCGGCGACGTGGCCGCGTTCGTCGCGTCGGTCGCCGCGATGTTCGGGTAGTTACGGCCGGCTCGTCGCCAGATCCCGGCGGGTGATGTAGGCGACGAAGTCGCCGACGCTCAGCGGCCGGGCGAAGTGGTAACCCTGCCCGACGTCGCAGCCGAGCTGGCGCAGCGCCTGGACGGTCGGCAGATCCTCGACCCCTTCGGCGACGACGGTGAGCCCGAGGTTGTGTCCGAGGTCGACGGCGGAACCCACCAGTACGTGGTTGCTGCGATCGGTGGCCATGTCGCGGACGAACGTGCGGTCCACCTTGATCTCGTCGATCGGAAGGATCTTCAGGTAGGCCATCGAGGAGTACCCGGTGCCGAAGTCGTCGATGGCGACCCGCACACCGAGCGCGCGGATCCGGCGCAGCACCTCGATCGCGTTGGTGGGGTCGTGCATGACGGTGTTCTCGGTGACCTCGACGCACAGCAGTTCACCGTCGACCCCGGCGCGGTGCAGGGCGGCGGCGACGGTGTCGGGAAAGTCGGTGTCGAGCAGCGACCGGGTGGAGACGTTGACCGCGACCGGTACGCGGTGTCCGGCGTCGAGCCACTCGCGGACCTGCCCCAGCGCGAGGTTGAGGATGTGGTCGGTGAACCGGTGGATGAGGCTCGTGCCCTCCAGCACCGGTACGAACTCGGCCGGCGACACCGCTCCGCGTTGCGGATGCTGCCACCGCGCCAGGGCCTCGGCGCCGACGAGCTCACCGGAGCGGATCGACACCTTGGGCTGGTAGTGCAGTTCGATGGCGCCGGCGTCGAGGGCGCGGCGCAGGTCACCGAGCAGGGTGAGCCGGGCGGCCGTGTCGTGGCTCTGGGTCTCGTCGTAGCGGGTGACCCGGAGGCGGTGCCGCTTGGCCGTGTACATGGCGCTGTCGGCGTGCCGCAGCACCGTGTCGATGTCCTCGCCGGCGGTCGCGGTGACGATGCCGATGCTGGCCTCGATGTCGAGCGTGATGTCGTCGACGACGAACGGCACGTCGAAGGCCGCGGTGATGCGGGCGGCGGTCTCCTCGCCGGCGCCCGGTTCGGCCCGGGGGAGGAGGACGGCGAACTCGTCGCCGCCGAGGCGCACCACGAGGTCGCCGGTGCGCACCGACGTGCGCAGCCGGTCGGCGACCTGCACGAGCAACTGGTCGCCGGCGCGGTGGCCGAAGCTGTCGTTGACCTCCTTGAAGCCGTCCAGGTCCACCAGCAGCACGGTGGGGGTGACGTCGTCGCGCTGTTGGAGCACCGTGCGGTTCGCGAGGCCGGTGAGCGCGTCGTGGCTGGCCTGGTGGGCGAGCCGCCGCTGGTACGCGTCGAGTTCGCGCA
This sequence comes from Virgisporangium aurantiacum, assembly GCF_016863635.1. GTDB lineage: Bacteria > Actinomycetota > Actinomycetes > Mycobacteriales > Micromonosporaceae > Virgisporangium > Virgisporangium aurantiacum. The sequence continues at coordinate 101,884 of NZ_BOPG01000081.1, forward strand.
GCCGGGTGTCGAGCTGTTCGAGCAGGGTGCCGTTGTCGCGCAACGCCATCGCCTGCCGCACGGCGACGAGCACCGTCACGGTGACCGCGCCGGCGGCCACGATCACGATGTCGGTGGCGTGGTGCACCGCGGAGAACAGCAACAGGGTCGCGGTGGCGACGACCGCGGTGTAGGGCATGACGCTCATCCGCCGGCCCGGCATCCGGCCCGGCGCCGGTGCCCCGGCCGCGGCGGCGTGCAGTTGCCGGTTGGTCGCCAGACACAGCACCAGGCAGGTGGCGGGCAGGACGACGTGTCCGGTGTTGAGCCACGGCCGGGTCGCCAGCAGCGGCGCGAGCGACCCGCCGCCCGCACCGACGGCGCCGGCCACGGCGAGCAGGTGCAACGCCCGCCGGTCGATCGGGCCGGTGCCGGTGAAGGCGACCTTGACGAACGCCAGCACGCAGATGAACCCGCCGCCGACGACCGTCAGCACCGACCAGGTGTCGCCGGCGCTGCCGCCGAACCAGTCCTCCCAGCGCGGCACCACGAGGTGCCAGGCGAATGTCAACGCCGTCACGAGGACCGTCGCGAGGTCGAGCCCGAACCGGATCCACGCCCCACGGGTGTGCCGCACACCGGGAATGCGCAGCAGCCCCACCATCATCGTCAGCAGACCCGCGAGATACACGGCCGAGGTGGTGCCGGAGACGTGCTGGTTGTGGTTGTCGCTCGCGACGGTGTCATAGGCGTTGAACACCGCGCCGAGCCCGACGAGACTCACGCCGACGCTGACGTACCGCCAGAACATCCGCGGCGCCGCGGGACCGGCCGCCCGCCACGACAGGGTGGCCGCGGTCGGGACGCTCACCATCGCCGGCAGCCACCCCAGCAACGTCGGCGTCGGCCGTACCAGCCCGACGGCGAACCACACCGCCGACAGCACGACCAGGCCACCGGCGAGCGCCAACGGGCGGGTCAACCGATGGCCCTCGCCGGTAGCCTTCATACCCGCACCAATCGGGCCCGCGCGGGCGATACTGAGCGATCCGGCGGGCCCAGTCCGGCAGCCGCCCGCTCAACGCGTGCTGTTCAGGCGGCGGGCGACCGCCGGAATCACAATGGCGGCGGCCACCAGGTGCGTGAGCATCAGCAACACCTTGGTCTGCGGTGCGGCGTCGACGATGACGTCGGGCACCAGCGACAGCGCGGTGAGGGCGACGGTGGTGCGGACGAAGGCGCGGCGGGGGTTGGTGGCGGTGCGGCGCAGGACGGCGGCGAGGACGAGGCCGATGAGGGAGAAGACGGTGGTCAGGACGCCGAAGCCGGTGACGGGGATGGGTTCGCCGGCCAGGTCGAGGCTGATGCCGGCGGCGTGGCCGGTGGCGGCGACGGTCATGGTGGCGACGGCGGCTGCGGCGGTTGCGGCGATTCCGGTGACGATCAGCGAGCTGACGGCGGGGCGGGTCGGGTTCAGAACGGTGGTCATGGTGCCCTCCGGCGGTAAGCCGACCGGCTCTGTGCCGGTCTCCTGTCAAGGCGACGAAGAGAACCGACCCGATACGACAAACCCCGTCGAAGTTTCTTTCGGGATCGCGCCGCTCGCTCTGTCAGTCGTCGATCGACTGGTAGACGGCGGTCCAGAGGTCGTGCCACATCGGTAGCCGCTGGTCGCCCGCGTGGGCCCGCTGCATCATGACGATCGCGGTCAGGTCCTCGGCGGGGTCGTTGTACCAGGCGGTGCCGTAGAAGCCGGGCCATCCGTAGCCGCCGACCGAGGGGCCGAGGTGCGTGCGGCGGGTGCGGACCGACATCCCGAAACCCCAGCCCAGGGCGTCGAAATAGCCCGGCCAGAACCCGGAGACCGCTTTCAGCTCCGAGGACAGGTGGTCGCTGGTCATCAGCGTCACCGACGGACGGGAGAGGATCCGCCCGCCGCGGTGGGTGCCGCCCGCGTGCAGGGCCGAACCGAAGGCGAGCCAGTCGTCGGCGGTCGAGACGAGCATGCCGCCACCCCGTTCGAACACCGCCGGCCGGCTCCATCGCCCGTCGGGACCGTCCTCGACGACGGGCTCACCGGTGGCGGCGTTGTCGCGTTCGTAGGCCGTCGCCAACCGGTCGAGGTTCCCGGCGGCGACGCTGAAGGCGGTGTCCTTCATACCGAGCGGATCGCACACCCGCTCGCGTAGGGCGTCCCCGAAGGATCTTCCGGTGGCCCGGGCGATGAGCACGCCGGTGACGGTGGCGGCGGTGTCGTACATCCAGCGCTCGCCGGGCTGGTGGACGAGCGGAAGGGCGCCGAGCCGGCGCATCCACTCGTCGGGCGGCGTCGACGCCTCGTAGAGCACGCCCATCGCGTCGGCGATCGGGACCGTTCCCGGCTCGGCCGGGACAATGCCGGTGCCGACGGTGTACGTCAGCAGGTCCCGCAGCGTGATCGGACGGGCCGCCGGAACGGTGTCGTCGACCGGACCGTCGGGATCGGCGAGCACGGTCATGTCCGCGAGTTCCGGCAGGAGCTCGTCGACCGGATCGTCGAGGCGCAGCGTGCAATCCTCGACCAGCGTCATCGCACACGCCGCGACGATCGGCTTCGTCATCGAGCCCAGGCGACAGATCGTGTCGGTCGCCATCGGTATCTTCGACCCCGGACCCTCGAACGCGAGATTGCCGGTCGCCTCGACGTGCACCGCGCCGTGGCGGGCGAGGAGCACCAGCATGCCCGGAACGAAACCGGTGTCGACGTGACGCTCGAGCAGCGCCCGCACCCGCGCCAGCCGTTTCGACGAGAAGCCGCCGGCGGTCACGTGTCTTCTCCTGTCGTGTGCGCCCGCACCCCGTATCGATGAAGGGTGACACCCTGATCGAAGGAGCCATGCTCGAGCAGGTCCAGTTCGGCATCGGCGGGCTCGCCGGTGTTGTCGGTGTCGTCGAACAGTGGCCGGCCCGCACCGAGGATGACGGGGTGGGTGAAGAGCAGGAGCTCGTCGAGCAGCCCCGCGCGGAGCAGTTGCGTGGCGAGCGTGGCGCCGCCGACCCCGATGTCGCCGTCGGTCTCGTCCCGGAGCCGCGCCAGCGCCCCGATCGCGTCGCCGTCGCGGCCGACGATCCGGGTGTTGTGCTGTGCGTCGGTGCGGGTGCGTGACACGAGCACCTTCGGCTTGGACGTCCAGATCTCGCCATACTCACGGAGGTAGCCGGGCAGCGTGTCGTCGTCGCGGGCGGCCGGCCAGAACGTCTCCATGATCTCGTAGACCGTTCGGCCCTGAACCATGAGCGTCAGCGCACTGGCCCGGGCGTTGAACTCGTGGTGCAACGGTTCTCCGATGCGCAGCCAGTCGCCGCCGCCTTCTTCGCCCGCCGCGCGCTCGATCTTGAGGTCGAGTGACACGTTCATCCAGTACACGAACCGGCCCGGCACCATGCCCTCCCAGTGGTGGCGATCTGCAACTGCTCACCCCTGACCCTAGGAGAAGTGATGACAGTTTGCAATCACTTAGGCCGAAGTGCCGATATCGACGCGCGCGGCTGCCGTCGTTGTGTCGGCACATCCGGTCGGTGCAGGTGTGCGGCCACACCCCGGCGTGGGACCAGGGCGACCATGGGCGCCAAGGGCATGAACCTGGCCATCACCGACGCCTATCTCCTTCACCGGAGGCGGCTGTTGCGTTCGCCGGTCTCATGCCGGGCACACCCGTCGTCACCGCCGGTGACGCGGCGTTCCGTCGATGAGTGATCCACGACGCATTGGACCGCGCTCCGTGGCCGAGCACGCGCACGACGATCAACAGGCACGACATGCCGAGGAGACGCCCGGATAAATGGGAATTGCTCGGATCTCAATAGATCAACGAGACGTTTGCCCTGGTGAAAGCTCCCCCATTTGGACTCGAACCAAAAACCTGCCGGTTAATCTTCGGTGGTTTTCAGCGCCTTTCATGATCGCGTGACACTGCTGTCTAGCAGGCCAAACGTGATTTCGCCGGACTCTCGGGCATTCATGATTGTGCAGCTTTTTGCACAGTTTAATGTGGGTAAAATGTGGGTGATCCAGTTGTCGTGACGTGCGCAAAGGCAGGCGACGACCGGTGGATAGGAACTTACGCCGGTGGCAAGGCCGTCACTTCCATTGGGCACGCATGGGGAGATCCGGTACTACGGCAGCGGCAAACGTTGCATAGCCCGAACGCTGTACCGCGACTACGACGGCGTGACACGCCAAATCGAACGATGGGCCACATCGAAGGCGGCTGCCGGGCGGGCGCTGAAGGAAGCACTCCGCGACCGCCTGTGGGTGGACACCGCTGCCGAGATCAGTCCCGACACCAAGCTCCAGGTCGTGGCCGAGGCGTGGTGGTTGGAGTTCGATGAGTCGGACGCTTCGCCCGGCACGAAGCGTGTGTACCGGGAACGCCTCGACCAGCAGATCATCCCAAGCCTCGGCGGCCTGCGCTGCCGCGAGGTGACCATCGGAGTCGTCCAGCGGTGCCTCACCGCGGTCAAGCACAACCACGGCCCGTCATTGACCAAGACCGTGCGCACCGTTCTCTCGAACGTGTGCAAGTTCGCCGCCCGCCACGACGCGATGAAGCTGAACCCGGTACGCGAGACCGCCACGATCTCCGTCAAGCCGAAGAAGGGCGTCGCGAAGGCGCTCGCTGTCGAAGAGATCAAGCAACTTCGGGCCCTGTTGACGTACGACGACCGGGCAATCTCGCGCGACCTTCTCGACCTGGTCGACGTGATGGCGGCGACGGGTCTGCGGATCGGTGAGGCCCTCGCGCTCGTCTGGGATGCGATCGATCTGGAGGCGGGCACCGTCGAGGTCCGGAGCACAGTCATCCGGATCAAGGGCCAAGGCCTTGTCATCAAGCCGGAGCCGAAGACGGATGCCGGATACCGGACGCTCGTTCTCCCGTCCTGGTGCAAGCAACTGCTGAAGGCGCGCTGGGCCAGGTCCGACCTTTCCTGGGGCGAGCTTCGGCTCGTCTTCCCGAGCGCGGTCGCAACCCTCCGCGATCCGTCGAACGTCGACCATCACCTCAAGGACGCCTTTGTCTGGGCCGGACTCCCCGACATCACGTCACACATCTTCCGCAAGACCGTCGCCACGCTCATGGACAAGGCCGGACTGTCGGCCCGCGCCGGCGCCGATCAGCTCGGGCACGCCCAGGTTTCCATGACGCAGAACACCTACTTCGGCCGCAAGGTGTCTGACACAGGAGCGGCTGACGTCCTAGAGGTGCTCAACATCGCGTGATCTGTCGATTGGCTGCGGGAGCGAGACTTCGTTTCTGTAGCCAACCGACGGCTGGAACTTCGGTGATCATCCCTGGTGCCACGTGAGGCGGATGCGTTCGTTCCTGGGTCGACGGGCAGAAGACCTTGTACCGATCAGCGCGTCTGGACGGACCGCTGCGGCTGTGGGCGGCGGCGTGCACGGTAGTTGGCCTTGTCGTGCACCGGCCGGTCACCGGCGGACCCCGCCGATCGACCGGTCCGAAGCCCTACCGGAAAGCCCTCGCTGGCGTCGCGTCGAACCTACCGGAGGTCGTGGCCTACCTACGGCGACGTCGCGCTGCCGCTCCGGCGGGCGTTTCACACTGTCGGTCCGCACGCCCGGCCGGCGCTCGCCGAGTTCGACGCGCTGATCGACCGGCGTGGACGGATCGCGATGTTCGTCGGCGACCTCGACTTCGCGATGCGCGCCGAGGAGATTTGATTGCGGCTGGCAGTCGAGGCAAGGACGGCAACGACTCCGGCGGCTCGGATAGGCCTCCGCCAACATGACCGAGGCGCCCGTTCGGCATTGGCCCGGACCGCCGGGTCCGCTCCACGTGACGGACCGTGCCGTCGAGGTTCCGGCACAGGATCCAGGCCCGCCACGGCCATCTGACGGCTCGCTCCGCGATCGCCCCGGCCCGCGGTACGTGCTCGACACCATCGCCGCGTCCTGAGCCGTTCGCCGAGGTGTCTGGGCATCAGTAACACTGCCGGCCGAAACTCCAGTGCCGGCGACGGTGCAGGTCTTTACCGTGAAGGAGCGGACGCTCGACCGCCGGGCAGAGATCACGGGGAGGCTGGCCACGATGCAGCGCTTGGAGCTGGTGATCGTACAGTTTGAAGAGGTCAAGCGCCTGATTGTCATCGGACGCATTCCCCAGCTCAGGTTGGCGCTCATCCTCCTCGACAGTGCCGTTGAACTGATCATGCACCGCATGGTCGAAGCGGAACTCCGTCATGAGCGTTTTCATTTCGATCAGCTAAAGCAGCTTCGCCGGCTGGAGTCGTGGCGGCACAGCGGCACCCCGATCCAGCGCCAGTTCGCGACCAGCGGGCCGAGCAGCGACCAGCTCGCCACTGAGATCCAGCGGCTGGCACCGATGGTGACGCCGACGGCCAAGCGCAAGAAGATCGACCGCGTGTTCGGTGACAAGATTGACTTCCTGGTCGAGCGGCACCTGCTGCCTGCCGAGGTTGCGCCAGCGCTGAAGAAGCTGCACGACTACCGGAACGAGACGTACCACCGCGACCAGCATCGCGTCGAGGTGCTCCATCCGGCGGTAGTGATCTATTTCGACATCGCGTGCACGGTGCTGGATCACTACAACCCGGGTTCGATCATTGTCGGACCATTCGGTCCTGAACTCTCACGTTTCCGAGACGGTTCCAGTGGCCACGACGACCCGTTCGACCTGCCCCACCGAGCGGCCGGGCAGCTCCGGCAAGACATTGGGCTCGATTTGGCGACCGTACGTGAGGCACTGGTCGCGCATCTGCTCGAACGTCTTGAAGACATCGAATCCGGACTTGGTTACATCGAGGAGAACAGCATGAACCGCATGCGCCCCGGCGATGCCATTCGGTGGATGCAGGTCGATGACGACGACGTAGAAGCGATCTTCGACGATGCCGTATTTCGGAGCCGCGACTATCCGCTGACGATGGCTGATGTCGCCTCATGGATCGCAAGGGCGACCGCGATGGAGAACATGAACGACAAGCATGCGTTGTTCGCTGAGTTCGCAGCCCTGGAAGACGCCTTCGAAGCGATGGAACGTCAGGTCTCGAAAGCGGTCTGGGACATCGACGAGCAGGCGAACATGCGGTAACCGGCGCCCACGTGCAGCGGACCGATGACAGCAGTACGCTCGACCGTTGACCCAGCCGAGCCCGTTGGCAGATGTGGTGTCGCGATGCTGTCGCCTGCGGCGAGCGTCCAGATGGGCGTTGAACTGGTCGCGGATGAGCGAACGGGTCGGGCGGTCGGCGCCTTATCGCAAGGCGGCGTTGACCGCCTGGTCTCCGTAGCGGCGGGTCAGGCCGAGCAGGCGGTAGACCGCCCGCATCCGGGTCCAGGGCAGCGTGTACGTCGAGCAGCCGCTCGGCAAGAAACCGACATCGTCACCGTGGCGCGGGCGGAGCCTGACCGTGCGTGCCGACCGGATCGAAGACTTCATCGCAACCCTCACCGACCCCGAGGCACCCGCCGGTGGCCTGCTAATCGAACGCGCCGGCTACAGCATCACCTGCGGGCCGCACACCATCGAACTGCGGCCCGTCGCCCTTGCCAACGCCGCCGAACTGCGGGCCGCGGTCGGCACCGGTACCGAACCCGTCGCACGGTTCGACTGCACCCGGGGCAACGGGCGTCTACGTCCGGCTAGACCGACCGGCGTAGCGCGACCGGTCAGCGAAGACCCGAATCGATCGACCGGTTCAGGTCAGCGGAGTCCACGTTCAGGTCTGCTCCAGCCGTTCGACCAGGGTGCGTCGGACGCCGGCGTCGAGCATGGCCTGGGCACGGTGCTGGCCGTTGACGTATCCGCGGTTGCGTGGCCAGCGGCCGCGGCCCGGGTCGATCGGGAAAGCCAGCAGCGAGTACACGGCTTCCACCTCCCAGTCGGTGAGCGATGACCGGTCGACCTGCGCGAACGCGAAGTCCGCAACGTCCTCGTGCGGCACGCCGGCGACGTAGGCGCGGTCGACCAAGTCGATCGCAACCGTCGACACCTTGTGCCAGTCCCCGCCGTGATACCAGCAACAAGTTTGGGCAGTGCGGCGGCGCACGAGCTGGCGGCCCAGCCGCCGCCACCACGGTGTACCAGTGGCCATGCACGCCTTCTCCCGGAAAGGGCGAGGGCGGGCGAGCCAAAGGACCGACATCGGGACGAAGCGGTATGTCGGGTCTTCCTCCCGTTCACGTCGTATGTACCCGGCGCCGCGTGTGGAATCGACTGGGCCGCCGACCAGCTGGCTCATCTCGTCGACGTTCAGGATGGGACCCCAATGCGCGACGAGCTCGCCATGGCCGGTGACCTCGAACTCGACATGCTTGAACCCGTGGTCCTTCTGGATCTCGGAGGTGCCGTAGGTCATTAGCTGCCGCGCAATCCAGATCGGTGGCAGCAGCTCCGCCGGCAGATACCGCTTCCACACAGCCGCGGCATACCGTTCGGCCCCGTTCGTCAGGGACATCCCCTCGTTGTCGAGCTGGGTCACCACCGCGACCGGCCGCAACCCGGACGCGATGAACACCTGAACCCGGAACGTCGGTCCGCTATCGTCCCCGACCCGGAACATGTGCTCATCGACGACACGCTCGCGACGTCCGGCGTGCTCCCGCAGCAACGGCAACCGCGCCGGCAGGCCCCCAGCGGCCTCTGACGAAACCATCTGTCAAGGATCCAGCGGCCCGCGATAGTAATCGCCACGCCGCGCGGGAAGCCAATTCGGTAATCATGAGCAGTCCGGATCGGCCGTGGAGGGCCGGCCCGGACTGTGGTTCGTCTACGGGTTCCCGGTCATGAAGCGGCGCCATGAACTGCATTGGCGTTGCGACAGTTGGGCCCAGACTACGAACGCAAGCTGTGGGGGCGTGGTCGACAGGCACCGCCATCTTGTGGCCGGCGCTACTTGCGATCCGACCGTCATCGCGCTGGACGGCGCCTCCACGGCGCGCGCCACGACCGCTCTGGCCCGTCCGAGGTCCGGACGAACGGCCCGCGGTCGGATCGTGTGCGCTGAACCAGCCCGCGGGCGAGCCAGTGCTACTGGCTTCCTGCTGGTGGCGCTTGTTTGCGTGGCGGCTGCCGGCGGCCGGTGAGACAGTCCGACCATCCATTTGGGTGGAAGCCTGCAAGCTTCTCGGGCCTACGCGACGGACACCGGCGCCGCTACTCTATGGAGAGGTCACGTGACGGAAGGTGGTGGGTGGCGTCAATGTCGGACGAGGAACCGAACCACCTCGTGAAAGCCGTCGACCCCCGCACGCTAACAACGTGCATGGAACAGTTGCAGATTGCCTACGTTGAGGGCGTCGCGTCCACCGCAGGATGCGTGGTTCAGAACATTACGCGAGATGTGTATGGAGTGGATCTCGAAATCGTGAGATCATTTGCGCTACCTCGTGAAGAAGTTCAGATTAAGGTGCAACTCAAAAGCACAACAAGCATTGCGCCGGAGTCCACCCCAACCACGTTCGCTTATCAGTTTCACAAGCGGGAGTATTTTGAGCGTCTCGCCATGGTGCGCCGGTGGGACAAGTATATACTGATTGTAATGAGCGTTAATCCGAAGCAGGAGCTTTGGACGGATTGTTCGCATGATTTCATGAAATTGCATCACTGTTGCTATTGGATCAGCGTTGAGGGTCGAGAGGTGCCGAAAGCCGCCAAGCCAACCCTTCGGATTCCTCGGGCCAATGTGTTCAATGCGAAATCGCTCATCGAGATTCTTGAGAAGGTCGAAAGAGGAGAAAAGTTGTGATTGGGGTCAACGGCGACGGCGTCCAGCCGCTCGACGTTGACCCGCTGCGTCTGACGGTGTTGCTGGAGCAAGCGGGTTGGCAGTTGATAGGTGGGCGTCGAGCGATTTACAACAGGCTTTCGCCACCGTCCGATACGTCGGGTGGCACCCGAACGCTGGTTGTTCCGCTCGACAGAGGCGCCCCCGAGTACGAAGAACTCATGCGCAAGGCGCTCGCCAAGATCGCCGGAGAAAATTTCGATACGTGGCGCGGTCGCTTGCTTCCGCGTCTCAGTGTTGCAGTGACGGACGAATACAGATTCCGCAAGGAGAGCGACGCGCCGTCTGGCCTAATTGTGTGGCGTGAGGGCGAGGCTTTAATCCAGGCCGCTCGCGCTACGTTGGTCGCCGGCGCTAAGGCCTTGCTTACCAAGGCACGCCACTTTGGCAATAAGCACGGCCAGTTCGCCAGCCGGTATCTTGACGCGGTACTTATGGGTCAAACTGCACCCGGCAGTTACGTCGTGACCGCGTACGCGCCCTCGGAAACAGCGATACCGGTAAGGCAGACTTCGGAACACACCATTGGCCTGCCTGGCGTTGACTATGTGCAGGGCAACGAAATTTCTGCCTCTATTGTTAGTGCCCTGGGTGCAACGGTTGAAGCGCTAGACCACTTTCGCTCGTCGCAATCGTTCTCTGGCTTCGACGCTGGTGTCGAGCGCGGGGTGTCGTACGAATTGGCGAACGCCCTTGTGAATCTGACAACGGATGCCGAAGAAGCGAACATATTTGTGGAGTGGCACCCATCGGGCGCGGGGTTGACTGTATCTGACATTGACTTCGTATTTAGCGGGCGTGATACACCGGTCCTCCAGAGGGCCGCCACCCGGCTTGTTAGCACCGAACCTCAACCCCGGACGGTGGTCATTGGCCGTGTCCATCTGCTGACAAAGAAGGACGCTGGTTTACCTGGAGTAGTGGGGGTTGAGGCAGTCGGATCCGCAATACCGAAGAAGGTCCGAGTTCATCTGCTTCAGGCGAGCGACTACCACCTCGCTGTTCGTGCCCACGACGAGGATCTGCTGGTACGAGTAGTCGGCGACTTGCAGCGCGAAGGCACGCTGAATTGGTTGTATAGCGCTCATATCGAAGAAGTGATCGGACGGGCCGAGGGCGGATCGAGCGCTACCGCGATGACTGGAACCCCGGTATTGGACTTTGACACCGAGGACGATGCGCACGAAATTTAGGTGTGCGAGCTTATTAACTTGGCTCAAGTTTGACAGGACGTCACGTCGCCGACGGGGAATCTAATTGTTGGTACACCATGTTCCATGCCCGTCTTGGCATGGCGTTGAGTACGAACGCGCCTTTGCATCCGATGGTTCCAAGACCTGGGCCACACGCAGATATGCCGACTCAAGTGAGGACGAGACGGATTCAAAGATGGCAGCGGACCGGCTACGAGCCGAAGTGAGAGGAGAACGGCCCTGCTCGCGCGCACGACTTCGATGAGGGCCGTTCTCCCGGGCCCAGCGGCCTCGCGTATACGCCGAGACGCCTAACTCCCCTTTCAGGGTCTTCGTTCCCGACTTCAGCCCGCCCGGTGGCCGGGATCGCGCGTCAGGACATCCGTCGCGACGGAGCTGTAACTGAGTCCATCGACGCCCTGCTCGTCGCTGGCACCTTCGTGGCCAGGTTGGCGCCGCCTCGCTGCATCACTGTGCGCGGTCTGCGATGTGCTCTGTCAACGCCGCTTGGTCAAGCGCGGCTTGCCAGTACTTGTCGAATATCTCGCGATGCCGTGACATGTTCCATGGGTCCTCGACCGGTTCGTCGGTGAGGTAGGTCTCCCGGTAGAGGACTGCGTCCTCTCTGTTGTCGCTGGGCAGGGTGAGGATGTCACCGGCTACGCTCCGTCTCCGAGAAGAGAAACCGGGTGATCCCCGGTGAACCCGACCCGCGGGCGAGCGCTTCCAGGAACGCTATCGGCAGCCGATGGTGGGTGAGTTCTCCGTGGGGGGGTGTCCCTATGGGTTTTGTCAAGCTGCTTGGCGGGGTTCGTCCGCCAGTTTCGGCTGGTAGGGGGTTTGGGTGCGGAGCATGGCGTGGAGGACGTCGATGCGGCGGCGGGCCAGGCAGATGAGGGCGGCGTTGTGTTTCTTGCCCTCGGCCCGTTTGCGGTCGTAGTAGGCCCGGGAGGGTGGATGCGCAAGCGAGGCGAACGCGGACAGGAAGAACGCGCGTTTGAGCTGCTTGTTGCCGCCCTTGGGTGGGTGCTCGCCGCGGATGGAGCTGCCGGAGCGGCGGGTGACCGGGGCCAGCCCTGCGTAGGCGGCCAGGTGTCCGGAGGTGGGGAAGGCGGTGCCGTCGCCGACGTCGAGGAGGATCCGGGCTGCGGTCCTGACGCCGATGCCGGGCATCGAGGTCAGGACCCCGGCAAGAGGGTGGTCATCGAGCATCCCCTCGACCTCGGCCGCGACCTGGTCGCGTTGGCGCAGCAGATCACGCAGGCTCTCGGCCAGCCGTGGCAGGACCTTCTCCGCGGCGGCGGTGCCGGGCACGACGACGGTCTGCTCGTCGAGCGCGGCCAACGTCTGGTCGACCAGGCGGGCACCCATGCGTGGCGCGCGTGGCTTGACGATCTCGACCAGCTTCGCCCGGCCAGCGGCGCGCAGCCCGGCCGGGCCGCCGCAGCGCGAGAGCACCTCCAGCACGGCCGGGTGCTGGACCTTCGGGCCGAGGACCCGCTCCAACGCTGGGTGGATCTGGGTGAGCAGCCCGCGAATGCGGTTGCTGACGCGGGTGACTTCGCCGGCGAGGTCGTCGTCGTAGCCGACGAGCACCTCCAACTCGGCGAGGGCCTCGTCGCCGCTGTCGACTCTGCGCAGCGTGTGTGGCAGCGTGCGGGCCGCGTCGGCGATGGCGAAGGCGTCGCGGGCGTCGGTCTTCGCCGTGCCCGGGTGCAGGTCGGCGATGCGGCGCATCGCCAGACCGGGCAGGTAGGCGACCTGGTGCCCGCAGGCGCGGGCGACCGCCACCGGCAGCGCGCCGATCGACGCGGGCTGGTCGACGACCACCAGCACGGTGCCGTACCGGCCGAGTTTGCCGAACCACGCCCGCAGTTTGGCCTCCGTGTTCGGCAGCGCCGCGTCGTGCAGCCGCTTGCCGTCCGGTGCCAGCCCGACGGCGTGATGACCGTCCTTGCCGACGTCCAGACCGAGGAACACCCCGTACCCGCCGTGCACGCACCGCCTCCTCACCGCAGCATCGCCTCGGTCGCCGGTCTGAGCGTCGGACTGCCGGCACCCACGTTACGAAGAGACCTACCCCGGGCAGGGGCGGCCGGGTCCCTATGAGCGGTCCGCCGACGCCACCCGACCTGGCGACAACACCCCCCGGATCATCCGAACGACAGGGGCAGTAAGTCATACCAGGCCGGGCGACCAAGGAGTCCCCGGCTGGGGACGATCAAAAAGGTAACGGGGGGGCAGAATCCACGCCTGAGCGTAAAATAGCCCGGCGTGGCTTGGGGAGTCAGAGGTGGTTCTGGCCCACATTTCGTGATCGAGATGGTCCGGGGCTGCGGAGCGGGGTCAGGTCTGTGATCATGGCTCGTCGTGCGCTGATGGCTGCCGATGCGTCCCGGTGTTGTTCCCGCACCTGTCCTCAGTGGACGTTCGCCGGGTCGAGGTGCGTGGTGATGTGGTGTGGCTGCACGCGTTGAGCCGCAGCGCTGGTGCGAACTGTCATCGGTGCGGGTCCTGGTCGACGCGGGTCCATAGCCGCTACGAGCGCCGGATCGCGGACGGGGCTGTGGTGGGACGTCGGTTGATGGTCCGCTTGCAGGTGAGCCGGTATTTCTGTGACGCGTCCGGGTGTGCGGCCAGGACGTTCGCCGAGCAGATTCCTGGCGTGAGTGTGCGCCACGGCCGGCGGACGCCGCACCTGACGCGGATGCTCGTGGACATCGGCCTGGCGCTGGCAGGCCGGGCCGGGTCGCGCCTCGCCGCCACGATCGGGCTTCCGGCCGGCCGCAACGTGCTGCTGCGCCTGGTCCGGGCACTGCCCGATCGGCTGATCGGCGCCGTATCGGTGCTGGGTGTCGACGACTTCGCACTCCGGCGCGGGCACCGCTACGGCACGATCCTGATCGACATGGACACCCACCGGCCGATCGATGTCCTTGACGACCGGCTCGCGGACACGTTCGCTGCCTGGCTGGAAGAGCATCCCGGCGTCACGGTCGTGTGCCGCGACCGTGGCGGCGCCTACGCCGAAGGGGCGCGAACCGGTGCGCCACAGGCGATCCAGGTCGCTGACCGGTGGCACCTGTGGAAGAACCTGGCCGAGCAGGTCGAGAAGACCGTGGCCGCCCATCACGGCTGCATCCGCACGGCCTACGCCACCCCGACCGCCGAAGCCGCCGACGAGCCCGATGCTGCTGCCGCTATGGACGCTGCCGCCGTGGACCGGTGGGAAGGATCCGCAATCGTGGCGCGGACGAAGGAGCGCTACGCGGCGGTGCAGGCCCTCAAAGCTCAAGGCAAAGGCATCAAAGCGATCCGGCGTGAACTCGGGCTGGCCAAGGAGACCGTCCGCAAGTTCTACCGTGCCGCCAGCGTCGACGAGCTTCTCGTTACGGCACGGGCTGGGCGGTGCAGCATCCTCGACCCGTTCAAGCCGTTCCTCCACGACGCGTGGAACGCCGGCCGCACCAACGTCTCCGCCCTCTACCGCGAGATCGTCGAACAGGGATACCGGGGCAGCTACGCCACCGTCTGCGACTACCTCGGACCCTTCCGGACGCAGACCGCCCCGCCGCCGGCACCGACCGTGCCGAAGGTCCGCCGGATCACCTCCTGGCTGCTGAGCCACCCCGACCACCTCGACACCGACGACCAGGTCGAACTCAAACAGGTGCGCGCCGCCTGCCCCGAACTCGACACCACCGCAGCCCGGGTCGCCACGTTCGCGCAGATCCTCACCGAGCTCCGCGGTGAAGAGCTCGACGCGTGGATGACCACGGTCGAGGCCGACGACCTGCCCCACCTGCACCGGTTCGTCCGAGGCCTACGCGCCGACAATGCGGCTGTGGTCAACGGGCTCACACTGCCGCACAACTCCGGAGCTGTTGAAGGCGCCGTCAACCGCATCAAGATGATGAAACGACAAATGTACGGCCGGGCCAAGTTCGACCTGCTCCGCAAACGGATCCTCCACGCCGCATAGCCGGGACCACCTCGATCAAGAAATATGGGCCAGAACCATTCGGACGTCGTTGATACCTACTTTGCTGCCCGCGTCCAGGGCTTTCACCCGGGGTAACCAGGCAGGTGACCCGGTGGCGGGCCCGCGACCCGTACAGGCGAGACGTATTGCGTCCTAACGGTCACGGTATTTGCCTTTGTAAGGATGACGATTTCGGGCTTGCGATCCTTCGACTTATCGGGTGCAGTTACCATTCGTGGTTAGTCGGTTGCTAGTCGCACTACGCTGTAGGCCGAATCGCGGTCGGGGGCGCGGGTGACGGCGCCGGCATCGTCTCTGACATCACCGTTCGGCGATCCCGGCCACACCGGCTTCGTGTTGTCGGTGGCGTTCTCCCCGGACGGCGCCCAACTGGCTTCAGCGGG
>NZ_BOPG01000082.1 GCF_016863635.1 Virgisporangium aurantiacum
TCGATCGTCTCGAGCACCGACCAGGCCGCGTCGAAGGTCGGCATCGGACGCAGCGCCATCGGCTGTTTCTGCAGTTCGACCCGCAACTGAATGAGCATCAGCAGGCGCCGGCTGCGTTCGCCGGCAAGGAGAAGCCGGATCGACTCAGCGTCTCCCTCGCCGCGCGCCAGGCTCCGGAACTGCGTCTGGGAAAGTACGTGGTTCCGGGCGCCCGCTGCGGATGGCCCGGAAGCCGCGCGCTCGGCCATCTCGCCGGTCAGTCGGCGCGTCCGGGCGGACCCGTTCCGATGTTCTTCCGTGGCCGGTCTACCTGGGCCATCACGGCCAACAGGGATGGGCCGAGAACATCGAGGTCGTAGTCGACGAGAGCCGCGATCGGGACATTCGCCAGATCGATCAGCACCGTCTCGACGCCTGAATCGGGAATCTCCACGATGCCGGCTCCTCCTTGTGGGTGGTGTGCCGGGCCACGTTGCCCAGTGAAAGGTGTCATTGGTCTGGACTCAATTTACATGCATCAGTCTCACAAGCACATCCCTGAAAATCCGGCCCGGACTCGGACAGTCATCATGGGAGTGGCTCGGCTGAGAAACGGGTGGGAAGATGACACGAGATGACCGCGATCTTGAACGGCGGTTCCCCGGTGCGGATCGGGAGCTGGTCTACCGGGAGCTCGAACTTGATCGGATCCTTACCAGGGTTCAGGTCGGCAGGTCGCGCGACGGAGCGACCGATGAGCCGTCCGGAATAGCGATTGGCCTGGTTACGGCGTTGCCGGTGGAGTCAGCGGCGATTCGCGTCATGGCCGACGACGTTCGGCCGGTGTCGGTTCCGGGCGACCCCACCTTGTATTTTCTTGCTGAAATGCCAAGCCGTGACGGTGGGCGTCATACCGTTGTGATCGCGAGCCAGGTTCAGGACGGCAACCGCGGAGCGGCAGCTATTTGTGCAGGTCTTGCCCGCAGTTTTCCGAGTCTTCGGCACATTGTCCTGTGCGGCATTGCTGGTGGTTTCCCGCAGAATGGGCTTCGGCTGGGTGACATCGTGTCGGCGAGTGACGGAATCGTCGACTACGACCACGTCCGGTCGCTGCCCGGCGGGGATCAACTTCGTCGGCCGGTCGAAGGCATGTCGAAGGTGCTGCTCGCCGCCGACCGGGAGCTCCTCGCCCAGGAGGCGCTCGGGTCGCGTCCGTGGCTCGCCCACCTTGCCGAGCGGAGGGTGCCGCCGCTGTTCGCGCGTCCCCTCGCAGTTAACGACCCGCGGCGAACCGATCGTCCCGACGGACCGATCGTGCATCGGGGTTCGATCGGCAGCGCCGATCGGCTGGTTCGGAGCGCCCGGGTCCGCGACCAGTTGGCCACGCGGTTCGGGGTGATGGCGGCGGAGATGGAGGGCTCGGGCGTCGCGGTCGGTGCGGACCTGCACGGGGTGCAGTGGTACGTGGTCCGCGGGATATCGGACTACTGCGACGAGTCCAAGAACGACCGGTGGCAGCCGTACGCCGCCCTGGCCGCGGCGTCCTATGTTCGGGCGCTGCTGGCGGAGGTCTCCGCCGGGCTCCCGGCCAGCAGGGCCGGTACGCAGCCCCGCGAGTCCGGCCTGAACGCGATCGTCGACGTGCTCCTGTCGTTGCCCGTCATCGAGGAGGAGCACCAGCGCCAGACCCTCATCCGCCAGCTCCCGTCGCGCATCAGGACCCAGATCCCGTCGCACCAGGTCCCCCGCCTGCACGTCATCACGCTGATCCAGACCTGCGAACGCTTTCCCGACGGCGCCGACCAGCTCATGCGCGCCCTGGAAACCACAATGGGCGGCGACGCGCCCGAACTCGACCGGGTCCGGTCGGTCATCGGGCAACACTGGCGGTTCTCGAACTAAGTTCGTTCCGGACCGCGGGGAATCTCCACCTTCGCCTCGCCCGTGCGCAGGGCGCGCACGATCGCCCGGGCCACGTACTCCGCGCTGTGCGACACCGTTCCCGGCCGGAGACGGCTGCGGTCGGCGTTGCGGCCGCCGTTGAACTCGGTCGCGGTCAGCGAGGGAATCACCAGCGACACGACGATGCCGTCGGCCGCGAGTTCCTTGCGGGACACCGCGGTCAGCGTGTTCACGGCGGCCTTCGTCGCGGCATAGGCGCCGATGCCCGGCGGATCGCGGCGCACCGTGCCGGAACTGACGTTGATGATGCGGCCGCCGCCCTGTTGGCGCATTGCCGGCAGCACGGCCTGCGTCATCGTCAGCACGCTGACCACGTTGAGGTCGAGCACGCGCAGGAACTCGTCGGGATCCACCGCGTCGAGGCTCCGGTGCAGGCTGCCGCCGGCGTTGTTCACCAGCGCGTCGATGCGGCCGTGCCGGTCGAGCGTCGCGTCGACCAGTGTCTTGATCTGGGCGCGGTCGGTGACGTCGGTTTCGACCGCGAGGGCGCCGCCGAGTTCGGCGCTGAGGTCGCGCAACCGGTCCGCCCGTCGCGCGGCCAAAATGGGACGGGCACCGGCCAGGTGGAGCAGGCGGGCGGTGGCCGCCCCGATCCCGGACGAAGCCCCGGTGACGATGACCGCCTTGTCGACAACATCGAAGTACACGAGCACACCCTAGACGGCGCCCCGGGTGTGCAGTTCGGCCAGGCGCCGGGCCGCGTACTCCGGTTCCGGCACCCAACAGGTGGCCGCTTCCCAGGCAATCCCCGCGGTGACGAGCACAGAGCGCCCGACCGGCACCGGAACCTCGACATCTTCCGGAACGAACGCGAAGTCGAACCACGGCACGTCGACCCGCGACTCGTCCCAGTCGAGCAGGGTCATCCGCGACCCGTCCACGAGAATGTTGCCCGCTCCCACGTCACCGTGGACGACACACTCCCGGTCGGCAGCCAGCGGCCGCCATGCCGCGCGGACCGCCCGTACGCCGTCGGGCGGCATCGTGTCGAGTCGGACGTCGCCGCCGCGGTCCGCCGTGAGCAGTTCCCGGCTCGACGCGAAACCCGGTCGTTGCGGCCATCCGACGGTGAGTTCGTGAAGGGTCTCCAGGGTTTCGACGACGCGACGCCAGTCGTCGACGTCGCGGGGTGGCCGGCCCGCGACGAAGTCTGTCACCATGACGCCGTCGACCTGGCGCCGCCCGTCGTCGCTGGGCACCGGGACGGGTACCGGGAAGCCGGCCGCCGCCAGGTGGTCGAGGAGGTCGAGTTCCCAGCGCAGCGCGTCGGGTGCGCGGGTGGACGTGCGGACGACGAGCCGCCGCCCGCCGCGCCGGGCGAGGAAGACGCGGTTGCGCGCCCCGCCCGGGAGCGGCTCCACCAGGTCGACGCCGTGCCAGGGAGTCACCGACGGGAGGGTCATCGCGCGGCGCGGGCGACCGTCACGATTTCCGCGCTCGACGGTGTGCACGGGCCGCCGCGGAAGTCGCCGTAGCGTTCGGCAACCGTGAAGCCGGCTTCCGTCAGGTAGGCGTCGAGGTCGGCTTCGGTGATGAAGCGTAGGTCGGCGTGGTCGACGCGGAGCGGTACGCCGTCGCGGGTGGCGGTGGTTTCGGCGACGGTGACGACGCCGTCGGCCCTTTCCCGGACGTCGTAGACCATGCGTAGGTCGCGGCCGTCGGGGTCGACGACGTCCCACGGGTTGTCGGGGGTCCACGACTCCCACTCGCGGGCCAGCCGGTTGCGGGTCTCGAACGCGAACGTACCGCCGTCGACGAGTGCCGCCCGGATCGCGGCCAGCGACGCGCGCAGGTCGGCGTCGGTGGCCAGGCACTGGAACGCGTGGCTCGCCATCAGCGCATGCGCGAACTCGCCCCGGAACGTGAGGTCGGCGGCACCGGCGAGCACCCACTCGACGTCCACAATGGACTTTGCCCGGGCCCGGCCCAGCATTCCCTCATCCGGGTCGACCCCGCACAGCCGGCCGGAATGGCCGTTGTCGCGGGCGCGGGCGAGCAGGGTGCCGGTGCCGCACCCGACGTCGAGGACGCTCGGCGCCGCCATCATGTGACGCAGGTGGAAGTCGTCGCTGGCGCCCCACGGGTTCAGCACGTCGTAGAGGGCGGCCGCATCGCCGTCTGAATAGGCGCGCATCATTCGAATCTTGCCGGATCGCCGGCGCCGTAGCGAAGGATTTCCGGTTCGCCGTCGGAATAGTCGATGACGGTGGTCGGCTCGGTGCCGCACTCGCCCGAGTCGACCACCGCGTCGAGTTGGTTGTCGAGCGCCTCCTTGATTTCCCAGCCCTGGGTGAGCGGCTCGGGTTCGTTCGGAAGCAGGAGGGTGCTCGACAGCAACGGCTCGCCCAGTTCGCCGAGGATCGCCTGTGCCACCACGTGATCGGGGATGCGCACGCCGACCGTCTTCTTGCGCGGATGCATCAGGCGCCGCGGCACCTCCTTCGTGGCCGGCAGGATGAACGTGTAGCTACCCGGAGTGGCGGCCTTGATCGCGCGGAACGACGCGTTGTTGATGTGTACGAACTGGCCGAGTTGCGCGAAGTCTCGGCACACCAACGTGAAGTGGTGACCGGCGTCGAGCTTGCGGATCTCCCGGATCCGGTCGATCGCGGCACGGTTGCCCAGCCGGCACCCGAACGCGAAGCAGGAGTCGGTGGGGTACGCGATCAGTCCATCACTTTGAATGATCTCCACGATCTGGGCGATCGCCCGCCGTTGCGGGTTCGCCGGATGCACGTCGAAGTACTTCGCCACCTTGGCAGCGTAGATCTCCCGCGGGACGCCGGGGGTTCAGCCGCCCTGACCGCAGGACGACTGCCACCGGTTGGCGTACTCGCTGCCGCCCGGCCGGTCGAGAAAACCGGTGCCCGGCCACAGCCAACCCCAGCGACGCCGGCGCGGCAGATCGGGCGGCGCACAGGTGCAGATGTCGTGTGAGGACCCCCTGTCATTGATGGTGACCGCGGCGGCGGCAACGTCCGATCGCATGTTCTAATCGTACAAGTGTTCGAACACGTAACGGTAACATTGGGGATGAATCACCCAACGGAGTGCCCGCGGAACTCAGCGTTGCGAGGCTTCTCGCGCCGTCGACTCCAGGCGGTCGTAGTAGGCCTGCCACCAGGTCGCGTCCACGTCGGGGAGGTTGGAGTTCTGGCTGTTGATCCCCGCGGCGCCGTCGATCAGTTCACGCACGAGGTCGGCGTGGCCGCAGTGCCGGTTCGTCTCCGCGATCATGTGCACGAGAATCAACTGCAAGGTGACGCGGCTGCGCTCGCCGGGCCACCACGGCACGCGCCCCGGCGCGTCCAGGGGCAGCTCCTCGATGGTGGCGTCGGAGTGCGCCCACACCCGGCGATAGAGGTCGACGATGTCGGCGCGGGACTCGTCGGCGGTCGCCCACATGTCGGCGTTCGTCTCGGCGTCTTCCTCGGTCCAGGGCAACGGCTCCGGGAACGGCCGGTCGAACACGTCGCCGAAGTACCCCGCCTCGGTGCCGGCCGTGTGCTTGACCAGGCCGAGCAGGTTCGTGCCGGTGGGCACCAGCGGCCGGCGGATGTCGTACTCGGAGAGCCCGTCGAGCTTCCACACCAGCGCCTCGCGCGCGCGTCGCAGGTAGTGCCTGAGCTCGTCCTTGAATTCCATCGGCACAGCCTAGAACCGCGCCTCAGAGGTCGCGCACGAGAATTGTGAACGTCTCTTCCTGGTGCCGGTTGACCCGCCCGCTGCCCAGGTCGGCGTCGGCCCGACCGGTGACCAGCCCGTGGTCCCACTCGCGGAAACCCAGCCGGTCGTACAGGCGGCGGACGCCGTTGTGCGGGTCGACGCCGAGCGCCACCTGCTTGTGGCCGGCTTCCCGCAGCAACCGGGCCGCCTCCTCGACGATCGCCGTGCCGACGCCCTGCCGCCGGTGCGGCTTGCCGACGAACAACCGGTTGAGGATCGGCACGCCCGGCAGCCACCGCTGCAGTTCGGCCTCGTGCGCCGGCCCCAGCCAGAGGTAGACGAAGCCCACCGCGAGGGCGCCTCGCGAGGCCGCGAGCAGGAGACCGTGACCCTGCCGGGTGAACTCCATCCGTTTGTCGAGGAACGAGCGATGGCCAAGGGCGGCGGTCAACCGGGGAAGGTCCCCCTCGTCAGCGGGTTCGATGGCGAGGTCGAGCATCCCTCAACACTCGGGCATGGTCGTCCAATCGACAAATTCCCATGGGTCAAACAGCGGCGAAGGCGCACGATTCGTCAAGACTGGTGGCAACACAGGCCGACTCGGGGATTTCGATCCGCTTCAGCGCGACGTTCAGGCTCAGCTGGGTGGGGAACCGCCCGACGAACGCCGTCCACTCCCGCCGGTCGCGCTGCCAGGCCTGGATGAAGTCGACACACAACTCGGGCGTGATCAGCGCGAGCCGCTCGCGGGCCGCGTTCAGCGACGCGAGCACCGGGCCCCGACGTTCGATCGGACGACCCATCGCCATCATCGTGATGCGGTCGATCAGCCCCCGCCGTCGCTTGAGGAAATCCTGCCAGTGCGCCAGGTTGGCGTTGGCGATGCGGCCGCCGTTGTCGAGGTTCCAGAACAGACCCTCGGCCAGGCAGTCGCCGAACTCCTCGTACGTGGCCCGCTGGGGCGACGCGAACGGGTCGTACGGCTGCTGGACCATCGAACCGGACCGCCCGACGGTCGACAGCCGGTGCGGGCCGAGCAGGTAGAACCAGTCCTCGTTGTAGATCTTCGGGAAGAACGAGAACGAGCGGTGCGGCGCCACCAGGATGCCCCCGCCGCCGATGAACGTGCCCTGCTCGCCACCGACCGCCCGGAGGGCGTGACACACCACCGAGTTGTCGGGGTAGCCGACGTTGTGCATGCCGACCACGTCGAAGCGGCCGAGCAACGCGGCGGCGCTCGACAGGCCCGAGTGGTCGCTGACCGCGATGTCGTCGTCGAGGAACACCACCCGCTGCCAGCCCGCGGTGCGCGCGACCAGCAGGCCCAGGTTGCGCTTGAAGCTGAGATCGGAGACCTGGTGGAAGATCGTGCCGTCGAGCATCCGGGTGGTGCGGAACGACGGCAACCGGTCGTGGAGACCGTCGACGTCGATCGCGATGACCCCGGGGATCGACGCGGGTGCCCGATCGATGACGTCGGCCGCGCGCGACTCCCCGCTGCTGAGCACGAGGACCCGGCACTGAAGCTCCGTGGCCAGGGTGAAGATGTGGTCGAGCGCGGCGGCCGGCCGAAACGAGGGCACGATGATCGCGTCGACCGGCGCCGGCGGCGGCCGGTCGGCGACCGGCGCCAGCAGGTGGGTGTGGCTGCCGTGGTGCAGCTCGGCGATGCTCATGACGGGTCCTCGGTCCACTCGTGGAGGCGGGTGTCCGCCTTGGTCCAGTCCGGCGTGATCACCTTGCCGCCCGGCGCCATCCGGACCCGCATGAGCAGGCCGAACGTGTCGCTGCCGCCGAACCGCTCGTTGAGGTACTCCTCGTTCCGGTCGCGGAACCGCTGATCCGTCAGGGCCCGGACCGCGCCGTAGACGCCCCGGCCGTACATGGCGTAGCAGAAGGTCACCGTGCGGAGGCGGTTGAACGGGTTCGGCGCGCGCAGGAAGTGGGCGACGTCTTCGCGCAGCACCTCGCGCCCGCCGGCCTTGGCGAGCAGCGCCTCGTGCCGGGTCTCCTCGTCGCCGCCGATGATCTCGAACCAGGCCTGCCAGTCCTCGCCCTCGGCGCTGTTCGTCACCTGCCGGACCGGGAGGTCGAAGAAGTCCAGCAGTTCGGCGGTGATGTCGTTCATGTCGACGCCGCCGAGCATGACCAGGTGAGTGGTGTAGTCGTCTTCGACCAGCTCGGACGACCGCCGGAAGCGCACCAGGTTGGCCGGGTTGACCGCGCGGACATGTCCGAACAGCTCGATCATGGCGTCGAGGTCGGCGTAGGTGTACGCGTCGATGTAGTCGGGGTTCTGCGGGTCGGCGTACGGCGACTTCTGCAACCGCTCCGGCAGGCGGCCGCACACGATGGTGACGGGCGCCCGGTCGGGGAAGTACCAGGAGCCGGCGGCGGGGGCGTTGCTCGGGCTCGCCGGCTGCTGCGACGGGCGGGCCGTCGCGGTGACGGTGGCCGGGCCGAGAGCGGCCTCCCGGAGCTGGATGAGCTCCGCTTCGAGGCGCTTGCGGTCGGCGTTCTCGTCGTCGGTCAGCTCGTCGTCGGTGAGCAGCCGGGGCGCCTGACCGACCGTGGCCCGGGGGGTACCGAACAGCCGCGCGTACGCGCCCAGCCGGTTCACCGGGGGGACCTTGCCGCCGTTCTCCCACGACGAGATCGCGGGCGCGCTGACGCTCAGGACGCGGGCCAACTGCTCCTGGGTGAGGTGTACCTCTTCGCGGAGCGCCCGGAGTCGCAGCGCCAGGTCAGCGGCAGGATCGGCCGACATGAGCTTTCACCCCTTCAAGTGAAGTTTGGTTAGCGGCGACGCCGCACTATAACGCCGTTCTGAGCGTCGAGGAACCACTTTCGGGTCACCTTAACTATCGCTAAGTGAAGGATGCCTATTGATCGTCTTAACGAAACCGTTGCATGACCGTGCGTACAAGGTCGATACTAACTTCAAGTTTAGTCACCGTATTCAAGGTGAAGGAGGTGGTTCAAGTGATGGTAACCAAGCCGACGGTGAAGCGGCCACCGCCACGCGCGCCGCCCACCCGGAGTACCAACTGCCCGATCGCGAACGCAGTAACCGGCTCGTATCAACCAAACGACGCAAGGAACTCGCGATGTTCGCCTCCGACCCGAAACACCTCACTCCGTCGACGCTCGCCGAGGCCGCCGCCGGTGCCGGGGATCTCCGCCCGGTCTTCTACGGTCTGCTCCTGCTGTTCACGATGGTCGCCTGCGCCAAGCTGCTCTCCGCCGCCGTTGAGCAGGCCAGGTACGCGTTCGAGCAGTTCAAGCAGGCCGTCCGGACGCTGTTCTTCGCCCTGATGGTGGCCATGCTCGTGGCGGCGCTGGTGCTGCTCGCCTTCGCTGATCTCCTGGCGCAGGGCTGATGCGCACCCGCCCAGCCCCCAGGACCGGGCAACCGGAAGGTGGGCGGGTGGCACACCGCGTGGCTACCCGCCCATTGCCCCCGGGGTGATGGTCCGGAGCAGCGGAAGGTTCTTGCTGATCACCCCGCTCACGCCGAGGCGGCGGGCGTCGTCGAGCGCTTCGGGCGTGTCCACCGGCCAGGTCAGCACCGTCCGGACGGACCTGTGCAGTTCGGCCACCACGGCCGGGGTCAGCAGGTCGCGGCGCACGGAGACCCCGGCGGCCGGTCGCCCCGACCGGAGCGTCGCGCGCAGGCGACGGAGGCCGCGCCGGCTGCCGGCGGAGAGCACCACCCGCACCTCGGGGTCCGTGAAGCGGGAGAACATCCACCAGTGCTGGGTGCAGATCCAGACCGGGGCGCGGGGCACGGCCGCACGCAGGGCGGCGGCCACCGTCGGGGCAAGATTCGGGTGGACGCCCTTGAGATCGAGCATCAGCCGGTCGGCGTCCATTTCCCCGGTGACCGCGAGCAGGTCCGCGAGCAGCGGGATCTCGACGTCACGACGGCGGCGGACCGGCTCGCCCCGGTCCCACAGGTATCGCGGCCCGAGCCACTTGCGGTGCCGGATCTCCAGCCGGCCGCGGTACCGGTGCACGTCCGCCTCGACCAGGTCGACGCCGGCGTCGAGCGCCTCCCGCAGCGACCCGACGCCGTTGCCGGCGCGGTGGGCGACGGTGATCACGTCAGTGACTCGATGCGCCGCCGCAGGAACCGGCGTTCGGCGTCGGTGGGGGCCAGTTCCAGCGCCTCGCGGTAGGCGGCAACGGCTTCGGCGTCGCGGCCGAGGCGGCGGAGCAGGTCGGCCCGCGACGCCGGCAGCAGGTGGTAGGTGGCCAGCGCACCGGTCTCGGCGAGCCGGTCGAGCAGGGTGAGGCCGAGCGCCGGCCCGTCGGCCATCGCGATCGCCACCGCCCGGTTCAACTCCACCACCGGCGACGGTACGAGCTTCGCCAGTTCGCCGTACAGGCTCGCGATCTGCGGCCAGTCGGTGTCGTCCGCGTGCGGTGCGGTCGCGTGGAGCGCGGCGATCGCCGCCTGGATCCGGTACGGGCCACGACCCGGGGTGAGCAGGCGTAGGGCCTCGTCGATCGTGGCCTGGTCCCACCGCGAGCGGTCCTGCTCGGCCAGGGTGATCATGTCGCCGTTCGCGTCGACGCGGCCGGCCCGCCGGGCGTCGTGGAACAGCATCAGCGCGAGCAGGCCGCGCGCCTCGGGCTCGTCCGGAAGCAGTTCGATCAGGACCCGCACGAGCCTGATCGCCTCCGCGGACAGCGACTGACGGATCAGGTCGGCACCGGTGCTGGCGGAGTAGCCCTCGTTGAACATCAGATAAAGGACGCCGAGCACGCCGAACGTGCGCTCCGGCAGCAGGTGGGCCGGCGGCACCCGGTACGGGATGCCCGCGTTGCGGATCTTCCGCTTGGCCCGCACGATCCGCTGGGCCATCGTCTTCTCGTCGACGAGGAACGCGCGGGCGATCTCCGGGGTGGTGAGGCCGGCGAGTGTGCGCAGGGTCAGGGCGACCCGGGCCTCGATCGGCAGGGCCGGGTGGCAGCAGGTGAACATCAGTTGCAGCCGGTCGTCCGGCACGGAGTCCTCCTCCTCCCGGCGCTCGTCCGGAACGGCGTCGGTGATCGCCACCGACCGCAGCCGGTTGGTTTCCGCGGCGCGGCGGCGGATCCGGTCGACGGCACGGTTGCGCGCGGCGGTGGTGAGCCACGCGGCGGTGCTTCTCGGCACGCCGTCGACCGGCCAGCGGGTGAGCGCCTGGGCGAACGCCTCCTGGGCACACTCCTCGGCGAGGTCCCAGTCACCGGTGACGCGGATCAGCGTCGCGACGACCCGTCCCCACTCGTTCCGGAACGCCTCGTCGACGGCGCCGCGCGCGCCGCGGGCGCCGCCGTCGCTCTCCTCTACTCCGACCAGAACGGCCTCACCTCGATAAGCCCGGCCCGCGCCATCGGATGCAGCGCGGCGATCTCGACTGCCTCGTCGAGATCCTTGCAGTCGAGGACGTCGTAGCCGGCGATCCACTCCTTGGTGTCGGCGAACGGCCCGTCGGTGATGAGGCGGCCGTAGTCGCGGATCGTGGTGGCGTCGCTGGTCGCGGCCAGGATGTCGCCTTCGAGACGCACACCGCGCCGCTCGGTTTCGGCGAGCCACTGCTCGATGGTCAGGCCGGTCTCGCCCTCGCTCGGCGCACCGGGTTCCGCGCAGACGAACAGCATGAACTTCATCACTCAGCCTTCCGCGTGCACGTGGAACGGACGGATCTCGACGGTCTGGTGCGCGGCCGGGTGCATCGACGCCACCTCGATCGCGACGTCGAGGTCGTCGACCTCGATCACCTCGAACCCGCCGATGTGCTCCTTGGTGTCGGCGAACGGCCCGTCGGTGATCAGCACCTCGCCGTTGCGCACCCGCACCGTGACGGCCGTGTTCGGCGGCCGCAGCCGCGCACCGTGGTGCGGGAAGCCGCGCTCCTCCACCGCCTTCGTCCAGGCCACGAACTCCGGCATCACGACGATCTCCTCGGGGGCGGGCTCATCCCGTCCGTCCCCGATCATCCACAGCATGTACCGCATGGGGGTTCCTCTCCGCGTTCGGTGCGCCTCTCACCCCGTAGACGCCGTGCCGGTCCGAAATCGACAGCGACGCCAGAGCATTTTTCGCGGCTTCGCGGATCCGGCGCTCGGGGGCGTGCCCGGCGAGCCGGGTGATCGGGCCGGCCAGCCATCGTCGCAGACCGGCGGTGCGCAGCCGCAGCCGTGACACCAGCACCGGCAGGGCCCGGAGCGCCTCCCAGCGGACCTGTTCGTCGGGGTCGTCGAGGAGCGCCCGGAGCCGATCGACATCGGTGCGGTCGCCCATCCTGGCGAGGCTGCGGGCCGCCACGGCCCGGGAAAGTGGTGAATCATCCGCGACCGCCGCCCGGAGGTGCTCGACCGGTGCCCGCTCCAGCCGGGCCGTCCATGCCCACCGGGCCGCATGCCGCACGCTCCCGACGGGATCGGCCATGAGCCGGCGGAGCAGCGCCCCGGCATCGTCGGTACGGACGAGCGCGTCGGCCACCGCGAGCCGGACCCGGTCGTGGTCGGCCGCGGCGGCGTCGAGCAGGTCCCATCGGGCGCCGGCGGCCAGGCCGGCCACCGCGCGGATCCGGACCTCCACGCTCGGGTCGGCCAGCGCGTCGGCGCAGAGTTCGACGTACCCGGGCGCCTCGACGAGGATCAGGACCCGCAGGCTGTTGGCCCGCACCTGGTTCGACGGATGCAGGAGCAACGGTCGGACGGCGGCAGACGAGTCCATGCGGGCCAACGACAGGGTGGCCGCACCGCCCGCCTGGCTGTCGGCGAGCACGGCGCACAGGGCGGCGATCACCGTGGGATCGTCGGTGCGCATGCCGCCCAGCGCCTCGGCGGCCCGCGCCTGCGGACGTCGCCCGCCCAGCCGGGCCAGCAGCAGGTCGCGGGCGGGCGCCGGATCGATGCGGCCGATCGTGAGCATGGCCCGGGCGCGCACCAGCGGGGTGGGATCGTCGAGCAGGGGCACGAGCGCCTCGACCACGGCGTGCCGGGTGGACGGGTCGGCATCGGCGGCCGCATGACCGAGGCTCGTCACGGCCGCCCATCGCACGAGGAAGTGCGGGCCGGCGAGCTCCGCGATGAGGGCCTCGATCACCGCCGGGCCGGCGAGCTCGGGATGTCGCCGCACCAGCGTGCCCAGGCCCTTGGCCGCCTGGTACCGCCGCCAATCGTCGGGTTCCCGAAGCATCCGGACGAGCCGGTCGACCTGGCGCTCACGCATCACCCAGACCGTAAGGGCCCGTGTCGAATCCCCCCGAGTTCGACACGGGCTCTACCGATTGCGCTCGCTCCGCTCGCGCGGGCCCGGGGCCGGCTAGGTCACCCGGCGCTGGCCAGGTCGTGCGAGTCGTGGTTGACCCAGAACTCGACGATCTGACCGTGCTCGATGCGCACGATGTCGACGCCGGACGAGCGGACCACGGTTCCGGACGGGCCCCAGGATCCCGCGACGCGGGTGATGCCGGTGAGCGTCCACCGCCCGACGATCATGTGCACGCCGAGCACCGGCCCCACCTGGACCGACAGTTCGAAGTCGACGAACGCCGAGCGCACCGCCTCGGCCCACGCGAGCAGGTCGGACCTGTCGCCGATGTGCTCCGGCCGGCTGGCCGTGTGCGGGAAGTGCGCGACGAGCGTGGGGGCGAGCAGGTCGTCGGATCGGTTGTCGCCGTTACGGAGCGCCAGCCACTGCGTCCAGAGCGACAGCCGTTGGTCGACCGAGGGGGCGGTGACGTGGTTCGTGTTGACCGTCAACGCGAAAGTCCCTTCTGTGTGCTTCAGGGGCCGTTCGACCTATCCTCGCCCCAGGTGAGGGCACCCTCCTGTCCGCATTTCTGACGCTGTCGCCTTCCAGACGCAGCGGTGCCGTGCCGAGGTCGCCCACGTTCAACCCGGCCAGCGACGCCAGCCGGGGTGCGGCGACCTCCTCGGTGCGGGCGAACTGAACCACCCGGTCGAGCCGGAACTCGCGGATGCCCTCGCGCAGCCGGCACCACGCGATGAGGTACCAGTGCTCGCCACCGCCGGCCAGCCCGATCGGCTCGACCGCCCGCGACGACAGCCGGCCGTTGCGGTCGTAGTACTCGATGGTGACCACCGACCGGCTCCACACCGCCTCTTCGGCCTCGCGCAGCACCTCGACCGGCCCGGCCGTGGCGGCGGCCGGCTGGACCAGGCAGACCCGCCCGGCCATCGACCGGGTCGCCGCCAGGTCGTGCGGCGCCATGACGGCGACCAACTTGTGCAGTGCCGACCGCGCCGCCGCGGCGAACGGGGTGCCGGCCATCGCGCTCAGCGCGACCGCGGTGGCGATCGCCTCCCGGGGCGTGATGTTCAGCGGGGGCAACGTGTACGCGCGATCGAGCACGTAGCCGCCCCGACGCCCGGGCTCGGCGTAGATCGGCACGCCGGCCTGCTGAAGCGCGCCGATGTCACGGCGGATCGTGCGAACGTCGACCTCGAAGTGCTCGGCCAGCCGGCGCGCGCTCCGGGCACCGGGACGCACCCGCCGGAGCTCTTCCACCAGCGCATATAGACGATCGGTACGGTTCACGGAGCAACGTTACCGAGAGGGTATGACAAAAAGTCATACCCTCTCGGCGAGCTGCATCATGATCTCGGTGAGCATCGGCGTCCGTAGATCTCTGGGGTCGCGCCGGACCTCGTTCAGCCGCCGCCGGGCGTTGCGCGCCTCGGTGCCCTTGCCCAGCTCGTCGTAGGCCCGGGCCAGCATGGTCAGCGTGGTGGCCTGGCCGCTCGGGATGTCCATCCGCTCGAACTCCACCAGGCAGCGCTCCAGCCCGGTGGCCGCCGACGCGGGGTCGCCGTCGCCGATCCGGCTCACGGCGAGGTCGCGGTCGAGGCTCGTCCGGCCGAGCAGGTCGCCGAGCTCGGTGGCCAGGTCGCGGCTCTCCCGCAGCAACCGGATCGCCTCGGTGCGCCGCCGCAGGCCGGCCGCGGCCGTCGCCAACTGCCGCAGCGCGGCCAGGTACACGTACCGGTCGCCGGTGGGGCGCAGCAGCCGCACCGCCTCGGTGGCCGCGTCGTGCGCCTGCGCGGCCGCACCGCTCAACAGTTCGCTGACGGTCAGCGAGTTCAGGCACCGCCCGAGCACGATGTCGGCCGCGTCGAGCACCCGGGCCTGCGCCACCGCCCGCCGGTCGACCTCCAGCGCCGCCGGGAACCGCCCCAGCCCGCGCAGCGCCGCCGACAGCGCCGGCGCGGCGATCACCGCACCCAGCGGGTCGTCGGCGGCGGCGAAGTGCTCCCGGGCGCGCTCGGCCGCGGCGATGGCCCGCTCGGCGTACTCCTGGTACCCGTACAGCACGGCCTGGTCGCTGAGCACGCAGGCCAGCCCGTGCGCGTCACCGAGCCGCTCGTACCGCGACAGGCTCCGCGCGAAGTGCTCGGCCGCCGCCGCGACCTCGCCGCGCACCAGCCGCAGGATCCCGTTGATCAGGTCGGCCCAGGCCAGCCCGCGGCGGTCGCCGGCACGCGTCGCGGCCCGGCCGGCCACCGCGAGCACCTCGCGCAGCCGCGTCCACGATCCGCGCGCCCACAGGAACGGCGCCAGCCGCTCGGCCAGCGCCAGCGCCGCGTCGTCGTCGGCCACCTGCAGCACGAAGTCGACCAGCAGGTCGACCTCGGCGTCGAGCCATTCGCCGGGCGCGGCGCGCAGCCGCTCGGCCAGGCCGTCGGGCAGCCGGGCCGGGCCCGCGGTGGTCGCGGCCCGGGCCCAGGTCACGGTCCGCGGCAGATTGCGCGAAGCGATATCGGACGCCCACAGCACGGCGGTGACGACCCGCGCCCGCGCCGCCGGGTCGTCGTTCGGCAGGTCCTCGGCGTAGAGCCGGAGCAGGTCGTGCAGCCGGTAGCGCGGTTCGCCGTCCGGGCCGGCCCCGTCGGGAGTGAGGAGGCCCGCCTCCACGAGCTCTTCGACAACGGCGTCGCTGCTCGTCGCGTCCACGAGCATTGACACCAGCCACGCCGCGACGCTGCGCGGGCCGACCGGGCCGAGCGCCGCGAACGCCGCCCGGGCCTGCGGCGAGAGCGCGGCAACGCTGAACGCGATGCTCGCCCGGACCTGCTGGTCGCCGACCATGAGCTCGCCCAGCCGGCGCCGCTCGTCGCCGAGCCGCTCGGCCAGCGCCTCCACGGTGAGCCCGCGGGTGGCCAGCCGGATGCCGGCGATGCGCAGCGCGAGCGGAAGATTGCCGCAGGCGTCGGCGATGCGGGCGGCGAAGGCGGGCGACCGGGCCATCCGCTCGGCGCCGACCATGTGCGCGAGCAGTTCCTGCGCCTCCGGATCGGTGAGCGGGTCGAGGTGCACGTGCCGCGCCTCGACCAGGCCGCCGAGCAGTCGCCGGCTGGTGACCAGCACGGCACTGCCGCCGGTGCCGGGGATCAGCGGACGGATCTGGGCCGGGTCGGCGGCGTCGTCGAGCAGCACGAGCACGCGGCGGTCGGCGAGTTTGGCCCGGTAGGTGGCCGTCAGCGCGCCGAGGTCGTCGGGGATGGCCGGGCCGGGGACGCCGAGGCTGCGCAGGATGTCGGCGAGCGCGCCGGCCGCGTCGCGGGGTGCGGCCGAGGCGCCGGCCAGGTTGATGAAGATCTGGCCGTCGGGGAACGCGTCGCGGATCGTGTGCGCGGCGACCACGGCCGCGGTGCTCTTGCCGACGCCGGGCTGGCCGGACAGGGCGACGACGGGGACGATCGCGCCCGGTCGCAGCAGCCTCGCGATCCTGCTGATCTCTTGTTGGCGCCCGACGAACCCCGCCGGTGTCGGCGGAAGCTGGCAGACCGGAAACGTGTTCGTAGGCGCCGGCTCGTCGTCCTCGCCCTTGAGGATCGCCTGGTGCAGCCGCTGCAACGCGGCGCCCGGCTCGATGCCCAGTTCGTTGACCAGCAGGTCGCGGGCGTGCTGGTAGGCGAGGAGGGCGTCGGCGCGTCGGCCGGCCCGGCACAGCGCCCGCATCAGCAGCCCGTGCAGGCGCTCCCGGAGCGGATGCTCGGCGATCAGTTGCCGCAGTTCCGGCAGGAGGTTCGTCACCGGCAGGCCGGCGGCGAGGTGGGCGTCGGCGCAGTCCTCGGCGGCGTCGAGGCGTTCCAGGTCGCAGTGCGCGATGTCGGAGGCGAGCAGCGGGATCGACATGCCGGCGAGCATCGGCCCGCGCCACTCCTTGAGGGCGGCCCGGAACCTCTCGACCGCCTGTTCGCCGCTCTCCGCGTGAGCCGCTTTCGCCTCCTGCCGGAAGCGCGCAAGATCAAGATCTTCATCCGGGACGGTGAGACGGTAGCCGCCGTTGGCGTGCTCGATCGTGGTCCGGGTGAGCCGGTCGCGCAGGCGGGAGATGTAGGTCTGCAGGTTCGACGCGTAACTCGATGGCGGGCGGTCGGCCCACAGCGTCTCGACCAGCTGTCCGACCGTGACGACCTGCCCGGCCCGAACGAGCAAAGCGGCCAGAAGGGTACGTTCCAGGCGGCTCCGGAGCGGCACCTCCACGCCGTCGTCCGAGCAGACGCTCAGCGGCCCGAGGACTCCGTACTTCACCGTCACTCCCGGCGGCTTCTGCATCGACAGGCGTGGAACTTCGGACCGTACTATATCGGCGCCCCGCCCCAACGGCGATCTTGGCCTGCCGCCGGCGCCCGATTTGCGGATCTTGGACTCCCGAAGGTGTTATGGCACCCACTGGCGTCCAAGATCGGCACCCGGCGCGGTGTTGATCGTTGAGTCTCGTGTGGCCAGCGTGTGGTGGGCGTGTGGCCGGTCTTCTCAGAATCCCGTGGTTTGCGCAACGGGGCGTGTAACTCAGAATGACCAGGAGACTACGGATGTCGATGCAGGGGACGCCCCGGCCGTCGGGCTCGACCTACTATGCGGCGTCCTACCGTGCCCAGGAGCCGCCAGGGCCGGGGTATGCCCCGCCGGCGCCGGAGTCTGCGGCGCCCAGCCGGCCCAGCCCGGGGCCGGGGTTTCCGCCACCAGGGCACGAATCCGCGGCACCCAGCCGGCCCAGCCCGGGGCCGGGGTTCCCGCCGCCCAGCCCGGGGCCGGGAGCCGTGCCGCCTGGCCAGCCTGGGCCGGGGTATGCGCCGTCGGGGTCGGCGCCGGGGCATGCGCCGCCGGCGCCGGAATCCGCGGCGCCCAGCCGGCCCAGTCCGGGGGCGGCGTCGGAGTTTGCGGGGTACGGCCGGCCGAGTCCGGGGCCGGGGTTTGCGCCGCCGGCGCCGAGTCCCGTGCCCGTGCTGCCGCCGTCCGGGGGCGACTCGTTCCCGCCCCTGGACACCGCCGGGTTCGGGCCCGGCCCGGCGCCCGGCACCGGGTACGCCGTCCCCGGCCAGGGCGGGCCGGCCGCGCCGCCCGCCCGGCGCAGCAACGGCGGGCTGCCGATCGTGCTGGGCGTGCTGGCCGTCGTGTTGGTGCTGTGCATCGGGGGTGGCGCGGCGGCCTACTTCTTCTTCGTCGCCGAGGAGACGCCGGCCGACGGGGCGGACCGGCCGGCGGCCGCGACGTCGCCGTCGGGAGGTGGGTCCGGGGTGGCCACGCCGGGGCAGGCGTCGGCGGTGCCGTCGGGTCCGGCGCAGCCGGGCGGCGAGCAGGAGGTCAGCGGGGACCTCTCCGGTTACAAGCAGGGCGACTGCCTCACCGTCGACGAGGCCGACGACAACAAGGTCGAGAAGGCCAAGTGCACCGACCCGGGCGCCCAGAAGGTGCTGCTCCGCAAGAATGGCACGCTCGACGACTCGGTCTGCGACACCACCGACGCGACCTTCTCGCTGTCGCAGGACGCACCGGGATCCACGAAGGACTTCGTCCTGTGCGTGGGACCGGTCGATTGACCGCTCCGGGGGGAGCATTCCACGATCTTGGGCGCAACCGCCCAGACCGTTCAGGATCGCGGGACGAGGCCGGTGGGGTAGAGCATGCTCTACCCCACCGGTAGCGGACGGTGGATCACAGAGCCGCCGCCGTACTCCATCGCGCGGGCGGCTTCCGGTTCGTAGCGTCAAGGGCATGAGTTCCACTCAGCAACCGGCGACCCTGTGGCGGGCGATGGCCGGCAACCCCGTGCGGTTCCTGCTGTCGTCCTGGCCGTGGCGCGCCCTGGTGTACGTCGGCGGTACGCTCGTCAGCTGCTTCCTGGGGTTCCTGGCCTTCATCGCGTTGGGCACCGTCCCGCCGGCGCTGCTGCTGATCGGGATACCGGTCGGCGTGGTGGAACGGTGGCGGCTGCGCATCATCGAGCGCAAACCGATCCCGAGTCCGCACCTGCGGATGCCGTTCGGCCTCGACTGGCTGCAGCGGCGGGTCACCGAGGCGGCCACCTGGCGGGAGCTGGCCTACGCGGTGACGATGGGGCTGGCCCTCAGCATCGTCGACCTGATCGCGCTCTCGGTCCTCGGCTTCTTCCTGCTGTTCGTGGCGATCCCGTTTATCTACCTGCTCGACGGCGACGCGGTCGACGTCGAGTTCATCGGGCGCTCGCTGAACTCGATCGGTGAATTGTTCCTGCTCAGCGGCGTGGTCGGCGTGCCGGGCACGATCGTCACCGTGTACGGCATCAGCGTGCTCGCCGGTGCGCAGGCCGAGCTGGCCAAGTGGCTGCTGGTGCCGACCGACGCCGACCTGCAGCACCAGGTCCGCGAGCTGGCGCAGTCGCGCACCCGGCTGGTCGACGCGTTCGAGGCCGAGCGCCGTCGCATCGAGCGCGATCTGCACGACGGCGCCCAGCAGCACCTCGTGCTGTTGACCATGAAGTTGGGCCTCGCCCAGGTGGAGCTCGCCGGCACGCCGGGCCAGGCGGCGAACCTGGTCGGCGAGGCCAACGAGCAGGCGCGGCTGGCGCTGGCGTCGATGCGCGAGCACATCCGCGGCATCCACCCGCAGATTCTCACCGACTTCGGCCTGGTCGAGGCGGTGCGGGAGCTCGCGGAGCGGTGCCCGCTGGCGGTCGAGGTCGACCTCGCGCTGCCGGGCCGGCTACCGACGCCGATCGAGTCGGCCGCGTACTTCGTGGTCTCCGAGGCGCTCACCAACGCGGTACGCCACGCCGACGCGAGCCACGTGCAGATCACCGGTGGACTCGCCGAGGGGCGGCTGCTGGTGGCGATCATCGACGACGGGCGGGGCGGTGCCGATCCGGCGCTGGGCACCGGCCTGCGTGGGCTGGGCGACCGCGTCGCCGTCATGGATGGCACCCTGGAGATCAGCAGCCCGAAAGGTGGCCCCACGATGATCCGGATCGACCTTCCGTGCCTCTTCGCGTAGTGCTGGCCGAGGACTCCACGCTGATGCGTGCGGGCCTCGTCAGCCTGCTGGAGGGTCTCGGCCACACCGTGGTCGCGGCGGTCGGCGACGGCGACGCGCTGGTCGCCGCCGCCCGCGAGCACCGCCCCGACCTGGTCATCACCGACGTCCGGATGCCGCCCGGCTTCACCGACGAGGGCCTGCGCGCCGCCGTCACACTCCGCGCCAGCGATCCACGAGCGGCCGTGCTCGTGCTCTCGCAGTACGCCGCGACGGCGTACGCGGCCGAACTCCTCGGCCCCACCGGCCAGGCGGGCGTGGGCTACCTGCTCAAGGACCGCGTCGGCGCGGTGGCCGACTTCGCCGACGTCGTGACCCGCGTCGCCGGCGGCGACACCGTGATCGACCCGGACGTCGTGCGCCAACTCCTGAGCCGGCAGCGCACCGCCAACCCGCTCGACCGGCTCACGCCGCGCGAGCGCGAGGTGCTGGGTCAGATGGCCGAGGGCCGCTCGAACCCCCAGGTGGCGCAGGCGCTCGGCATCAGCGACGCGGCCGTGGCCAAGCACATCGGCAACATCTTCATGAAACTCGACCTGCCGGCCGAGGAAGGCCACCGCCGGGTCCTCGCCGTGTTGACCTACCTAAGAGCCTGACTCGAACACCAGGATCGCCGCCTGCACGCGGTTGGTCAGCCCGAGCTTCGCCAGCGACCGGCTGACGTGCGCCTTCACGGTCGCCTCGCTCATCTGCAACTCGCGGGCGATGTCGGCGTTCGACAGCCCGCGCCCGACCGCCCGGATCACCTCGTCCTCCCGCCCGGTGAGGCTCGCCAGTAGCCGCCGGGCCTCGTCGGCCCGCGACGGGCGCTGGTCGGCGTAGGAGGAGATCAGACGCTTGGTGACCGTCGGCGCGAGCATCGCGTTGCCCGCGGCCACGGTGCGCACCGCCGCCGCCAGGTCGCGCGGCGGCGTGTCCTTGAGCAGGAAGCCGACGGCGCCGGCGCGCAGCGCCGCGTGGACGTACTCGTCGAGGTCGAACGTCGTCAGCATGATGATCTTCGCCGCGGCACCGATCTTCTCGGCCGCGACCAGCCCGTTCATCCCGGGCATGCGGACGTCCATCAGCACCACGTCGGGGCGGTGCCGCTCGACCGCACGGAGAGCGTCGGCGCCGTCGACCGCCTCGGCCACCACCGAGATGTCGCCGGCCGCCTCCAGGATCAGCCGCAGGCCCGAGCGCACCAGCGCCTCGTCGTCGACCACCAGAACGCGGATCATGCCGGCAACCTGGCGGAGACCGCGAACCCGCCGTCGAGCCGCCGGCCGGCCTCGAACGTGCCGCCGAGCAGTTCCACCCGCTCCCGCAGCCCGGCCAGGCCGGCCCCGCTACCGGGCAGGCCGGGCAGGGAGGACGGCGCCGACGACGGCTCGTTGCGGACGGCGACCTCCAGAGCGTCGGGCAGATAGCGGACGACCACCGACGCGGCCGCGTCGGCCGCATGCTTGTGGACGTTGGTGAGCGCCTCCTGCACCACCCGGTACGCCGTGCGCTCGACGGTGGCAGGCAGCGCCCGCGGCGCACCCTCCACGGTGCGGTCGAGCGCGATCCCGGCGGCCCGGCTCTGCTCCAGCAGGTTGTCGAGGTCGTCGAGGGTGGGCAGCGGCGCCTGCCCCGTGTCGCCGGAGCGCAGCACGCCGAGCGCGGCCCGGAGCTCCTGCAGCGCGTCGCGTCCCGTGGTGCGGATGAGCGCGGCCGCCGTCGCGGTCGGCTCGTCGGGCGCGTTGACCTCCAGCGCCCCCGCGTGCAGAACCATCAACGAGACGCGGTGCGCGACCACGTCGTGCATCTCGCGCGCGATGCGGGCCCGCTCCAGCGTCCGGGCCTGCTCGCTGCGGGCCTGCTGCTCGCGCTCGGCCTGCTCGGCCCGTTCCGTCAGGCCCGCGAACACCCGCCGGCGCTCGCGCACCCACAGCCCCACCGCGGTCGGCAGCCCGACCGTGAGCGCCGCCGACAGGACCGCCCAGATCGCGAACTCGATGCGGAATGGATAGACCGTCAGCGCCGCGACCAGGTAACTCGTGAAGACGATCACCGCGAGGCAGACCGGTACGACCCGCCGCCGGGCGACGGCCGCGTAGTAGGACGCCGTGAGCAGGCCGGCCCACGAGCCGAAGATCAGCCAGGCGGGGACCGCGAACACGTACAACGGCCACCGCCAGCGGCGCGCCACCAAGGCACCGACGGCGCAACCGAGCGCGAGGAACCCGGCGAACACCATGATCCGCTCGCCGTACAGCTCGTCGAGCGTCGGTTGGTCGAGCCGGCCGGTGGGCCGGCCGGGCGCCAGGAACGAGAAGGCGAACACGGCGACGGCGAGCAGCGCCGGTATGGCGACGCGCTCACCGATACGACCGAGATCCCGCACGGGACGAGCGTAGGCACGCCGGGCCGGGGCGCGGTATTCGACCAAAGTTGCAGGCGACGATCGACCATCGACCGACGTGCCCGGCCGGGGGTCTCCGCGACGGTCGGTTCATGACCACGACAACTACCGCCACGGCCGTGCGGGTCGCCGGGCTCACGAAGGTGTACGGCGCCGGCGAGGCGCGCGTCGTCGCGCTCGACGCCGTCGACGTCGACTTCGCCCGCGGCCGCTTCACCGCGATCATGGGACCGTCGGGCTCCGGCAAGTCGACGCTGATGCACTGCGCCGCCGGCCTCGACCGCGCGACGAGCGGCCAGATCTTTCTCGGCGAAACCGAGCTGTCGACACTGAACGAGAAGGCGCTCACCGCGCTCCGGCGCGACCGCGTGGGGTTCGTGTTCCAGGCGTTCAACCTGTTGCCGACGCTCGACGCGCTGGAGAACATCACGCTCCCGCTCGATCTGGCCGGCCGCAGGCCCGATCCCGCGGTGCTCGACGCGATCGTCGACGCGCTCGGCGTCCGCGATCGCCTGCACCACCGACCGGCGCAGCTGTCGGGTGGCCAGCAGCAGCGGGTGGCCTGCGCCCGGGCGTTGATCACCCGGCCCGACGTGGTGTTCGCCGACGAGCCCACCGGCGCGCTCGACTCGACGTCGTCGGCCGAGGTGCTGGCGTTCCTGCGGCGCAGCGTCGACGAGCTCGGCCAGACCGTGATCATGGTGACGCACGACCCCGCCGCCGCCCGCTACGCCGACGACGTGGTGAACCTCGCGGACGGGCGGGTGGTCTAGATGCTGCGCGCGATGCTGCGTGACCTGCGCGCGCACAAGGGCCGGCTGGCCATGATGCTGGCCGCGATCGTGCTCGGCGTCGGCTTCATGGTCGCCACCTGGGTGATCGCCGACTCGACCGCCCGCACCGCCGCCGGTGCGCCGGCCCGCACCGACCTCGACGTCGCGGTGCAGGCGCGGGAGCCGGAAGCCAGGTTCTCCGACGACGACCGGAACCGGCTGGCCGCCCTGCCCGGCGTCGAGCGGGTGGCGGGCGTGTACGCCGGGTACGCCGCGCTGGTCGGTGCCGACGGCAAGCTGGCCGGCGTCTGGCCGGACCGGGCCGGCACCAACTGGGACCCGTCGCAGCGGTTCACGCTCGCGGCGGGTCGCGCGCCGGAGCGGCCGGGCGAGGTGGCGCTCGGCGAGACCGAGGCGGCCGCCGCAAAGCTCAAGCTCGGCGACTCCGCCCGGGTGATCCTCGTCGACGGGACGTCGCGGCGGTTCACGGTCACCGGCCTGTTCACCTACCGCGCGTTGGGCGCCGAGCCGACGCCGTCGCTGGCGTTTCACGACGCGCTTTTCGGGGACCGGTTCGACCGGCTCGAACTGGTGGCGGCGCCCGGCACGGGGCAGGCGGCGCTCGCCGACGCGGCGGCCGCGGCGATCGGCGGGAGCCGGAACCCGTCCGGCAGCGGGGTCACGGCGCCGGTGCGCACGGTGCGCACGGGCGCCGAACTCGCCGCCGAGCGCGACGACCTGGCCGCCGACAACGCCCGCTCGATCCGCGAGGTGATGCTGGCGTTCGCGGCGGTGGCGTTGCTCGCCGGGGTGTTCGTCATCGCCAACACGTTCACGATGCTGGTCACCCAGCGCACCCGGCAGTACGCGCTGCTCCGCGCGGTCGGTGCGAGCCGGCGGCAGGTGCGCCGGGCGGTGCTCGCCGAGGCGGCGGTGATCGGGCTGGTCGGGTCGGCCGTGGGTGCCGCGCTCGGCGTGGGTCTCGGCATGCTCGCGATGGCGGCGTTCCGCACGGCCGGGTCGACGGTCGTCTACTCGGTGTCGCCGGTCGGCATCGGGGCCGGGTTCGCCGCCGGGGTGCTGGTGACGCTGGTGTCGGCCTGGGGCTCGGCGCGGCGGGGCGCGGCGGTGCCACCGGTCGCGGCGCTGCGGTCCGACGCGGCGATCCCGCGCCGGGCGCTGCGGGTGCGGCTGGTCGTGGGGCTGCTGCTGGTCGCGGCCGGGGTGGCGCTGGTCGCGGCGAACGGGGGGACGCAACTCGACGAGACGATGCGGGTGCTGTCGGTCAGCGGGGCGCTGGTCGCGTGGATCGGACTGCTGGTGCTCGCGCCGCTGATGGCGGGTGCGGCGCTGCGTCCGCTGTCGCGGGTGCTGTCGCGTGGACCGGCGCTCCGGCTTGCGGTGCGCAACGCGGTGCGCGACCCGCGCCGCACGGCCGCCACGGCGTCGTCGCTCGTGGTGGGCCTCGCCCTGGTGACGGCGTTCGCCGTCGTCGGTACGGCGTTCACGGCCGTGGCCGGCGACTCGATCCGCGGGCTGGTTCCCGCGTCCACCCTGGTTGTCGAGCCCGCGCTCGACGGCGCGCGACTGCCGGCGGACGTGCCCACGACGGTGGCCGCGACGCCGGGCGTCACCGCGTCGCTCGCGGTGCCGCGCGCCCAGATCGACTGGGACCACGGCAACGTGAGCATGAGCGCGGTCGATCCCGCTGCCCTCACGGCGACGCTGCACCTGCCGATCGAGCGCGGCTCCGGCGACCTGGGCAGCGGCGTGGTGCTGCTGCGCTGGTACGCCGACCAGTTCCACGTGGAACCGGGCGACCGGGTGACCCTCCGGTTCGGCGCCGACGATTCCCGTGAGGTGCGTGTTGCCGGTGTGTACGCGGGCTGGGAGGGCCAGCCGGGCATGTTCGTCGACCGGTCGCTGGTGCCGTCGCGGTACCGGGGTGACGTGGAGACGGTGTACGCGGTCGGGTCGCGCGACGCGCTGGAGAAGGCGTTCCAGGACCGGCCCGACGTGCTGGTCAGCGACCGCGAGGAGGTGATCTCGCGGCTGGTGGCGGAGTTCGAGTTCGTGCTGTCGGTGATCTACGCGCTGTTCGGCGCCGCGCTGGTGATCGCCGTGTTCGGGGTGGTGAACACATTGGCGCTGTCGGTGCTGGAACGTACCCGCGAGATCGGCGTGCTGCGGGCGGTGGGTGCCGGGCAGGCGTTCGTGCGGCGGGCCGTGCGGCTGGAGAGCATCGTCATCACGGGGTACGGCGGGGTGCTGGGGGTGCTCGTCGGGCTGGCGCTCGGCGGGGTGCTGCAGCACGTGATGCTGGCCCGGGAAGTGTGGGTCGTCGACGTGCCCGTGCCGCTGGTGCTGGTCAGCCTCGCGGGCATGGTGCTGGTGGGTGTCGTCGCGGCGGTGTGGCCCGCGCGGCGTGCCGCACGGGCCGACATCCTTGCGGCGGTGGCCGCCGAGTGAACCTCAGCCGCTTGCGACGTGTCGCAGCGTGGTGAAGGCCGCCCGGTTCGGAAGGTGGGTGAGCAGGTGCCGGACGAGGCGCACCTGCTCACCGTCGCCCGTGCTCATCGCGAGTTCGATCTGACCGAAGACGTAGTTCGCGAGACCGGTGGCGGCGCCGGCGAACGAGATCGGCGGCAGGGTGCCGGCGACCTCGCGGTAGCCGTCGAGCAGGGCGCGGGCGCCGGTCACGTTAACGCCGCCGTTCGGGTTCGTGGCCCAGTGGGTGAGGGCCTCGCCGATCTCCCAGCCGGGTGGCTGGCCGGCGGCGTGCTCCCAGCCCGTGATGACCAGGGCTCCGTGCTCGCCCAGGCGGACGTTGCCCGGGATCAGGCTGTTGTGGGTGTAGACGGGTCTCCCGGGCTCGGCGCCGCTCAGCCGGTCGAGGTGCTCGAGCGTGTCGAGGGCGCCGGCCAGGACCGGTGCCCAGCCGGCACCGGTGGCCGCCACCTTCTCGACCAGCTCCGGCCAGCCCACCGGGGTGAACCGCATCGAGTGCCAGCCGCAGATCCGGTCGGCTGGCAGCGCCAGACCGTGCAGGGTGGCCAGGATCCGGCCGACGCCCGCGGTGATGCGCGCGCTGACCGGTGCCGACAGCGGCGGTCCGGAGTGCAGCCACCGGTAGACCCGCCACCGGTTGCCCTGGATCTCCTCGACGACCCGGCCGTCGGTGCTGCGCACGGGTTCCGGCAGCACGACGCCCGCTGCGGCGGCCGCCCGTTGGAGGGCGACGTCGGGTTCGCCGTCGGTGGGTGGGTAGACACCGTCGACGGTGCGTACCGCCCAGCGGCCCGACGCGGTGTCGAGCAACCAGCGGCGTCCCATTTCATCGGGACGGGCCAGCGACCGCATCGCCCCGGTGTTCGCGCCCAGGCCGAACCGTTCTGAGATCGCCTGTACCAGCGCGGGATCGGCGATGTCGGCACCACCCTGGCGGCGGTCGACCTCGGCTTTCAGTTCCGGCCAGCCGCGGAAGCCGTACTGCTCGGCGAGCGACGCCTGCGCGTCGGCCAGTGATGCGGCGGGCTCGCTGTCGCGCAGGCCGGCGAGCAGGTCCTTCGCCTGACGCCGCAGGTGCGCGATGTTCGGATTGTCGGGAAGCGTCTTCATGGGAGCACCTCGCTCGTGCCCGGACCCGCACGGGCAGATCGGGTGCACGGCCCGATCAGGACGGGGATGGCTTCGAGCCTTCCGGCGGGTCGCGGCGCGCACCCAACGCGCTGGTGAGCAGCCTAGCCGATGGGGGCGGGCCGGGCCCGCCCCCATTTTCCGGCTACCAGGGTGCGGGTGGTGGCGGCGCGACCACCGGGGGACGGTCGTCGCACGTGAACGTGTTGGGCAGCATCCACGGTGCCAACCAACCGCCGTCGTTGCCGCCCCGGTCGGTGAGGCCGAACTCCGACCCGGTCGGCGGGAAGTTGAACGAACCGCAGTTGTTGACGCCCACCGCGCCGACGTTGCGCGCGTCGACGTTCTCGAACGACGCCGCACCCTTCACCCGGGCGCTGACCACCGACGTGCCGGTGCCGTCGACGCGGGTGTTTCTGAAGTTGACGTTGGAGATCGCGTAGAGGTCTTTCACCGGCCAGTCGCTGACGAGCATGATGGCGTTGTAGGTGCTGTCGAGGAAGTGGTTACCGACCACCTGGATGTCGGCGTCGATGCTGCCGTCGAGGGCGTAGAACCAGATGGCGCCGAGTCCGAGGTTCCAGTTGAGGTCGAGTCCGCCGGCGCGCACGGTGGTGTTGTTCGTGAACCAGAGATGGCCGGTGAACGGTTCGGCGCCGAACCGCGATCCGGCGTGCAGGCCGCTGCCCTCGCGCAGCGGGTCGGCGACGAGGTTGTTCGACACCGTGTTGTCGTGCCCGCCGTAGATGGCGATGCCGTTGGCGAGCGTGGGCGTCTGCACGGTGTTGTGGTCGAAGACATTCCCCGCGTTGGTCTCGTTCTCGGCCCACATGGCGAGGCCGTCGTCGCCGGTGTTACGGACGAAGTTGTTGCGCGCCAACGAGTTCGTCACACCGGTGTGGAAGTTCAGCGCGTCGGCGATCTGGTCGACGATCACGTTGTTGGTGATGCGGATGTTCGTCATCGGACCGTCGAACCACATGCCCACCTTGGTGTGCCGGATGTGCAGCCCGTCGATCGTCGAGTTGCTCATCGCGCCACCGATGCCGTTCACCTGGTCGAGGTCGATGCGCTCCCGCACGTCGCCTTCGATCGAGAACCCGGAGAGGTGCACATTCGATGAACCGCCTGCCTTGCCGTAGAAGCCGACGCCGGTGTGCACCGAACCGTCCGGTAGCGGCGTGTCGAGCGCCACCTCGCGGCCCTTGATCACCGTGTACCAGTTGCCGGCGCCCTCGATCGTCACGTTGTCGACGATGATGTGCCGGTTCACCTGGTACGTGCCCGGCGGCACGTACACCTTCAGGCCGCTGCGTCGCGCGAAGGCGATCGCGCGGTCG
Source organism: Virgisporangium aurantiacum (assembly GCF_016863635.1). GTDB lineage: Bacteria > Actinomycetota > Actinomycetes > Mycobacteriales > Micromonosporaceae > Virgisporangium > Virgisporangium aurantiacum. The sequence continues at coordinate 28,060 of NZ_BOPG01000082.1, forward strand.
AACGCGTCGGCGGAGTCCTTGCGGCCGGTCGGATCGGCGCCGAAGAAGAGCACATTCGACGCGATGACGCGCACCTTCGGCGCACCGACGAGGTGGGTGTCCAGGAGGTCGATCACGGTCCACGGAGCCGAAGCGCTCGCGGTGAGCCGGATGCGGTCGCCGGCCTTGTAGGTGCGGTCGAGCCACATGCGTTGCTCGTCGTAGAAGTGCATGGGCCGGAACGGCTTGCTGATGCCGGGGAACCCGGGCGTCTGCGCGGGCACGCAGGCGCACTCGGTGATCCACCAGTCCGGGTGCAGCAGGTCGGCGTTCGGGTCGTTGGTGAACTGGTACTGGTTGTACAGCCAGGCGTACTGCGAGGTGAGCGTCATGGCCCGCTTGGCCTTGCCGTTCACCGTCACGTCGAGCGGTGCGGTGATGCCGCCGCCGGTCGGCGCGTCGGGCAGCGCGTACCGCACGGTGATCGCGTTGGTGGCGGCCGGCAGCGTGAACTCGACGTACTGGCCGGGCGCGAGTTGCACGGCCTTCCGGCCGGACGCCTCGGCCGGCAGGGTGTACGCGGCCCGGCTCGGGCCGATGACGGATCCGGTGGTGGTGGCGTTCTCGGCTTCCTGCTCGAGGAAGTCGACGTCGGCACCGCGGCCGGCGACGAGCGCGGGGTCGAGGGCGGCCCGGGTGACGATCGGCTTCGTGGGTGTTGCGGCTTGGGCGGCCGCCGTCGGTGCGACGAGCAGCGAGAGGCCGACGACCGCGGCGGAGGTGAGAGCGGTTCTTCTCCGAGGCATGGCGATCCTTGGGAGTGGTGGCGGGTGAGGTGACCTTAGGCGCGCCGTGACCAACCCCACAAGCGTCCGCCCGGATTTTCCGCGAGATTGTCGAGTTCTTGCGAACCGGTATGGTGATCCCATGAGTTGGCGATGTTGATCTAGCCCGGTAAGTCCCCGTGGGCCACCGCGGGCGTCGGCCGTCCGACGTCCGTTGGTTTCCCGTGGGAAGGTTTCATGATCACGTCTGCCCGGCGCATCGCCGCCGTTCTGTACGCGTACTCGTTTCTCGACGATCTCGTTCTGCTGTACCCGGTGTACGCGTTGCTCTTCGCCGACACCGGGCTCTCCGTCTGGCAGATCACGTCGCTGTTCGTCATCTGGGCGGGGAGCAGCCTCGTGCTGGAGGTGCCGTCCGGCGCCTGGGCCGATGCCGTGTCCCGCCGCCTGCTGCTCATCGTCGGGCCGCTGTTCACGGCCGTCACGTTCGTGTCGTGGGCGATCTTCCCGACGTACTGGGTGTTCGCGCTCGGCTTCCTGCTCTGGGGCCTGAAGGGTGCGCTGGCCTCGGGCGCCCTGGAGGCCCTCGTCTACGAGGAACTCGAGCGCGCCGGCGCGGCCGACCGCTACGCCACGATCATGGGTCGGGCGTCGGCCGCCGGAACGATCGGCGTGGTGCTCGCGATGGCGTTCGCCGCGCCGGTGCTCGCGGTCGGCGGCTACCCGGCGGTCGGCGTGGCCAGCGCCGTCGTGGGCGGGCTCACCGCGGGCGTCGCGGCCGCGTTCCCCGAGCACAGAAAACCCATTCTGGACGACGAGGAGCACGTCGCCGTCACGCAGTCGCTCCGGGCGGGGCTCGGTGAGGTGCGCCGCGTCCCGTCGGTGCGGGCCGCGGTGCTCGTGGTCGCCGTGGTCGCCGCGATCTGGGGCTCGCTGGAGGAGTACACCCCGCTGCTCATCCTCGGCACCGGAGTGCCGGTGGCGGGCGTCCCGTTGTTCGAACTGCTGATCTGGTCGGGGGTGGCCGTCGGTGGTCTGTTCGCCGGGCGGGCCGAGCGGCTCGGTCGCACCGGGTTCGTCGCGCTGCTGGTGGGCTCGGCCGCGGCGTTGGCGGCGGGCGCGCTGGTGCGGCACCCGGCGGGCATGGTGCTGGTGGCGGTGGCGTTCGGCGGGTTCCAGCTCGCCACCGTGCTGGCCGACGTGCGTCTCCAGCACTCCATCACCGGTCCGGCCCGGGCCACCGTCACGTCGCTCGCCGGCATGACCACCGACGTCGGCACGATCGCCGTCTACGCCTGCTACGCGGCGCTGGCGAGCGCGACGGGGCACTCGGGCGCGTTCGTGCTCCTGTGCGCCCCGTACCTGCTCGTCGCCGCCTGGATCCTCAGAGCCGGTCGGGCGACGCGATCCCCGACAGGTCCAGCCCGGCACGCATCGTCTCCGCCGCCAGCCGACACAGCGCCAGCCGGTTCTCCCGTACCGGCGAAGGAGCCCTGAGCACCGGACACGTTTCGAGGAACGTCGTGAGGCTTTGCGCCAGCCGGAACAGGTATCCGCACAGCCGGTGCGGCTCCAGCGTCGCGCCCACCTCGGCCACCACGTCGCCGAACGCGTCGAGGTCGAGGATCAGCGCCCGTTCGGCGGGTTCGAGCGGTAGGCCGGTGTCGATCTCGCCGTCGGCACCGGCCCTGGCCAGGATCGACCGCGCCCGCGCGTGGGCGAACTGCAGGTAGACGCTGGTGTTGCCGGTCAGCGAGAGCATCCGGGCCGGGTCGTAGACGTAGTCGCGGGCGCGGTTGGTGGCGAGGTCGGCGTACTTGAGCGCGCCGACGCCCACCTCCCGGGCCCGCTCGTCGACGGTCGCGGCGTCCAGCGCCGGGTTCTTGGCCGCCACGACCTCCCGGGCGCCGGCGACGGCGTCGTCGACGAGGTCGGTCAGCCGAGCGGTTCCGCCGTACCTGGTCCGGAACGGTTTGCCGTCGGAGCCGAGCATCAGGCCGAACGGCACGTGGGTCACGGTGACGCCGGCGGGGATCCAGCCGGCCCGCCGGGCGGTGTCGAACACCATCCGGAAATGCAGGGCCTGCCGCGCGTCGACCACGTACAGCACCCGGTCGGCGCGCAGCGCGGTGACCCGGTGCCGCACCGCGGCCAGGTCGGTGGCCGCGTACCCGAACCCCCCGTCGCTCTTGCGCACGAGCAGCGGGACGGGCTCGCCGTCCGGGCCGCGCACGTCGTCGAAGAAGACGCACACCGCGCCGTCGCTGTGCACCGCGACGCCCGCGGCCAGCAGGTCGTCGACCACCGCCGGCAACCGCGGGTTGTAGAAGCTCTCGCCCACCACGTCGGCCGGTTCCAGGAGCACGCCGAGCCGGTCGTACACGTCGGTGAAGTACCGCGTCGACTCGTCGACGATGTCGTGCCACGCGGCCACCGTCTCCGCGTCCCCCGCCTGAAGCGCGACCACCCGTCGCCGCGACCGGGCGGCGAAGCCCGGATCGGCCTCGAACGCCGCCCGCGCGTCGCGGTACAGCCCGGCCAACCGCGAGATCCCGCCCGACGAGGCCGGCGCGGCCGGCGACGTGGACATGTACTCGATCAGCATCCCGAACTGGGTGCCCCAGTCACCGATGTGGTTCTGCCGCAGCACCGTGCCGCCGAGCCGGGTCAGGACCCGCGCCAGCGCGTCGCCGATGATCGTCGACCGGAGGTGACCGACGTGCATCTCCTTGGCGATGTTCGGCTGCGAGTAGTCGATCACCGTGACCCGGCCCGTCTCCGGTAGCGGCACGCCCAGCCGGGGGTCGGCGAGCCGCCCGGCGGCCTGGGTGAGCAGCGCGTTGTCGGTGAGCGTCAGGTTGATGAAGCCGGGCCCGGCGACGGTCGGCGCCACGTCGGCGGGCAGCGCCGCGGCGACGGTGGTGGCGAGCTCACGCGGACTCCGGCCGAGCGACCGGCCCAGCGCGAGCATCCCGTTGGCCTGGAAGTCGGCGTGCTCCGACCGCCGTACCTGCGGGTCGAAGTCATGGTCGGGAAGGGCGTCGGTGACCCGGGCGGCGAGCAGCGACGACAGCGATGGCAGCGGCATGGAGAGACTCCGAGAAAAGAGAAAGGTTCCGAGGACGCGAAATAGGGGCCACACCCTGCCCTCAACTACTGGGAGCGGGTGCGAGCCCGATCAACGTCGTCGGAGCCGCAGTGCCATCAAGAGACCACTATACGGGCGGCGGTCCTTGCCGCGACAATTTCGACGTGCGCACTGACGACGTACACGCGCGAGTACTCGAGCCGGTGGCGAAGCTGTGTGCGGAGGCCGGGGTGCCGGTGCGCGTCGGCGTGTTCCGGCCGACGGCGCCCGACGCGACGGGAGCGCCGCAGGCACCGGTCGCCGCGCTGCGGTGCACGGCCGACGACGACTCATGGGACGCCGTGGTCACCGCCGTGCGCGGCCAGCGCCGCAGCACCGGGGCGGGCGGGGCCGGCACCGGGTTTGCCCGCGACCCACGCACCGGGTACGACCTGAACTCGCCCGGCGAGCTGGTGTACGAGGTGCAGATCCGGGAGAACGACGACGGGCTCGGCGGGCACGGCCCGCGTCCCATCGTGGTCTTCCGGCTGTTCGAGCAGCCCCGCGCGGCGGCCGACGAACTGATCCTCTGGCACCGGCGGGCCGGCCTGTTCACGGTCGTGCCGCCGGTGGAGGACCCGAAGGCCCGCCTGCGCCGCGAGCGTCGCCGGTTCGAACACCGCACGACGGCCGCCGACGCGGCCGAGGTGCGGATCACCGACCTGCCGCCGAACCTGGTGGAGGCCGCGGCGGCCATCGATCCGGCGGCGCTGTGCTTCCACTTCCCGCGCGACCGTAGCGGCCGGTATTTCCGCAGCGTGGTGGTGGCGCTGGCGCGCGACCCGGCCATCCGGCCGCACGTCCGCACCCGGTGGCTCACCGCCCGCGCCGGCAAGGACGGGCTGGTGGTCGGCGCCGCCGACCTGATCTCGGCCAACCAGCCGCACCGCTGGGACCTGACGCCGTGGCTGTGGCACCGCGACCACGCCGGTGCCGCCAGAACCGAGCGCTGGCAGGTCGCCCGGCCCGACGACGCGGCTCCCGTCATGGCGGCCGTCGGCCGCTCGGCCTGGCCCGACGCGTTCGCCGCCGCGGGCGTGGCGGTCGAGCCCGACCTGGTGCGGATCCTCAACGGCGTGCCGCACCGCAGCTACCGGGCCGAGGTCACCGGCACCTGGGTCGCCAACCTGTACACCGGGTTGACCGACCTGGCGCCGTGGCGGCTGGCCGAGGCGTACCGGACCTGGCACGACGAGCGCACCCGGCACGGCCTCACCACGCGCGACCCGGTGGTGCTGTTCGGGCTCGGCGGCCTGGGCACCGCCCGCAAGCCGAAGGTGGCGCTCGACCACGGTCCGCTCCTGCGGCTGACGTACACCGGCGGAAACGCCGTACTCCCGCACGCGCTGTGGACGGTTCCCGCCGATCTCGCCGCCCATCTGTACGGATTCGCCCCGTACTGAGGTCACTCGACAACGGGCGGCACCGTTTGGTCAGATAAGCGGTGCTCACGTTCACGGTGCTCGGCCCGCTGCGGGTTTTCCGCGACGGTGAGCCCGTGTCGCTCGGCGCCAAGAAGCAACGCACCGTCCTCGCCCTCCTGATCGCCCGCGCCAACCTGGCCGTCGGGCTCGACGACCTGATCGACGAGGTGTGGCCGGCCGACCCGCCCGAGTCCGCGGTGGCCAACGTGCGCACCTACGCCGCCAACCTGCGCCGGGAGTTCGCGGCGGCCGGCGCGCCCGACGTGCTGCGCCGCAGCGGCGACGGTTACCAGCTCACGGTCGGCCCGGCCGGCTGCGACGCGCTGGTCTTCGACGACCTGCGGCAACGGGCCGGCGACGCGCGCGCCGGCGGCGACCTGGCCGGCTGCGCGCGGCTGCTGGAGGAGGCCGGCCGCCTCTGGCGGGGCTCGGCGCTGGCCGGGATCGCGGTCGGTGCCCGGCTGCGCACGTACGCGTCGGCGCTCGACGAGGCGCATCTCGCCGCGATCGAGGAGCTGGCCGACGTGCGGGTCGATCTGGGTGCCGCGGCCGCGGTGTTGCCCGCGCTGCGCGAGCTCGTCACCGCGCATCCGCTGCGCGAGCGGGCGCAGGCGCTGCTGATGCGGGCGCTGCACCAGCAGGGCGACGTCGCGGCGGCGCTGCGGGTCTACACCGACGCGCGGGCGGCGCTGGTCGAGCAGTTGGGCGTCGAGCCCGGGCCGGCGCTGCGGTCGGCGCAGCGCGAGATCCTCACGGCCACGTCCTCGGCCGAGTCCGCTGCCGAACCGGTGCCGGCCGCCGGTGCGGCCCCGCCCCCGGCTCCGGTGACGCCCGCGCAACTGCCCGGTGACCTGCCCGCGTTCACCGGCCGGGCCGGTCAGCTGCGGCAACTCGACGAGGCGCTGGCCACCTCCCGGAACGCGGGCGCGAGCGCGGTGCTCATCACCACGATCGCCGGCACGGCCGGCGTCGGGAAGACGGCGTTGGCGGTGCACTGGGCGCACCGCGTCCGCGACACGTTTCCCCACGGCCAGCTGTACGTGAACCTGCGCGGGTTCGACCCGAGCGGTCCGCCGCTGGGCGCGGCCGAGGCGCTGCACGGGTTCCTCGACGCGCTGGGCGTCGCGCCCGAGCGGGTCCCGCGCGACCTCGCCGAGCGGGCCGCCCTGTACCGCAGCCTGCTGGCCGACCGGCGCCTGCTGGTGCTGCTCGACAACGCCCGCGACGCGGAGCAGGTGCGTCCGCTGTTGCCGGGTACCCCGTCGTGCCTGGCCGTGATCACCGGCCGGGGCGACCTGACCGGCCTGGTCGTTACCGAGGGCGCCGTGCCCGTGATGCTCGACGTGCTACCGCCGCACGAGGCGAACGCGTTGCTGGTGCGGCGGATCGGTGCCCGGCGGCTGGCGGCCGAACCGGAGGCCGCCGAGGAGATCGTCACCCGGTGCGCCCGGCTGCCGCTGGCGCTCGCGGTGGTGGCGGCCCGCGCCGCGCTGCGGGCCGACCTGTCGCTCTCCGACATCGCGGCGGAGCTGCGCGCGGCCAGCCTCGCCCCGTTCAAGCAGGCCGACCCGGCCACCGACCTCCGCTCGGTGTTCTCCTGCTCGTACCGCGCGCTCGACCCGGCGCCGGCCCGGGTGTTCCGGCTGCTCGGCGTCACCCCGGGTCCCGACATCGGGCTGCCGGCGGTGGCCAGCCTCGCCGGCTACCCGGTCGAGCAGGCGAAGGAGGCGCTGGCCGAGCTGGTGGCGGCGAACCTCGTCGTGGCGCTGCCGGGCGGCCGGTACGGGCTGCACGACCTGCTCCGCGCGTACGCCCGGGAGCTCGTTGGCGCCGGTGAGGCGGAGCCGGCCCTGCGGCGCCTGGTCGACCACTACACGCACATGGCCGACGCCGGATCGCGGCTGCTGCACAGCCGGCGCGGCCACGACCCGTTGCCCGATCTGCTGCCCGGTGCGGTGCCACCGGCCCTCGCCGACGCCGCAGACGCGCTGCGGTGGTTCGCTGCCGAGCGTCCACTGCTTGTCGACGCCGTGCGCACCGCGGCGCGCAACGGGCCGCCGCCCGCCGCGTGGAATCTGGCGCTGGCCATGTATGTGTTCTTCTACCGGCAGGGCTACCTGCCGGAGGCGGTCGACGCGTTGCGGGCCGCGCTGGGAGCCGCGCGCGCCGCCGGAGACCGGAGCGCGGAGGCCCGGCTGCGGCGGTCGCTCGCCGGGATGTACGTGAAGCTGGGACGCATCGCCGAGGCCAGCGACGAGCTCCGCACCACGGCCGACCTGTTCGAGGAGGTCGGCGACCGGTTGGAGCGGGCGCACACGCAGGGCACGCTGGCGCAGCTGAACCACTCGGTCGGCGAGCTCGACCGGGCGCTGTCGTACGCCGAGGTGGCCCGGGAGCTGTACCGCGAGGTCGGGCACCGCAACGGCGAGGCCCGCACCCTGAACGCGATCGGCTGGATCCACGCCCAGCGCGGCGAGTTCGAGTCGGCGTTGACGTTCTGCACCGGCGCGCTCGACCTGCACCGCGCCGGCGACAACCACGTCGACGCGGCGCACGCGTGGGACAGCCTCGGATTCGTGCAGCACCAACTCGGGCGGCACGCGGAGGCGGTGGCGAGCTTCGAGCAGGCGTTGGCCAGTTTCCGCGGGGCGGGCGACCGCTACGAGGAGGCGTCGACCCTGGAGAACCTGGGCGCCGTGTACGCCGACACCGGCGACGTCGCCGCCGCCGAAACTGTGTGGCGGCGCGCCGCCACGATTCTCGACGACCTCGGCCACCCGGCGGCGGTCAAGGTCAGGGACAGGTTGGCCAACCTCCCGCAGGAGCCGACCACCCCCGTTACTAGCTCCGGGTCGGCTCTGAAACCAACCTAACGGACGGTGTCACGCCCACCCGATAGGTTTCATACAGGTCCGATCCCGGTGAGGCGCGGCATCACCTGTTCGGCGATGCCGGTGGCGAACTCGACCGGGTGCCGGTCGGGCATCGTCTGCAGTTCTTTCACGCCCAGTCGCGCGTACGCCTCGGCTGCGGCGAGCCACGCGTCGGTATCGAGCAGGGCCGGTTGGGTCACCAGCACGGTCTTCTCGATGCTGTCGTAGTCGCGGCCCTCGGCCTCGCAGTGGCTGCGGAGAACGTCGAACTTGTGCGCCACGTCGGCGGTGTCGAGCCCACCGAACACGTTGCACGCGTCGGCATACTTGGCCACCAGCCGCAGCGTCTTCTTCTCGCCGCCCCCACCGATCAGGATCTTCGGCTTCCTGATGTTCTGCGGCGAGTTGCGGGTCTCCGCGAGGTCGTAGTGCCGCCCCTTGTAGGGCCCGTTGTCGTCGCTCCACATCTGCAGGCAGATCTGGAGCGTCTCCTCCAGCCGCTCGAACCGCTCCGCCACCGGTACCACCGGCACGCCGAGCCCGCGCTGCTCCCGCTCGTACCAGGAGGCGCCGATGCCCAGCCGCGCCCGTCCCTGCGACAGGATGTCGAGCGTGGTGACAATCTTGGCCAGCAGGCCCGGGTGCCGGTACATCACGCCGGTCACCATGAGGCCGAGCGTCATCCGCTCGGTCTTGGCGGCCACGTAGCCGAGGGTCGTGTACCCCTCGAGCATCGGCTCGTCGACGTCGGCCATGCCTTCCATCTGGAAGAAGTGGTCCATCACCGTGAACGAGGACGCGCCCGCCTCCTCGACGATCCGCGCCGTCTCAGCCAGCGTCGGCGCGATCGCGGCCGGGTCGGCGGGGGTCGTGTAGTTCCAGTAGTGCACTCCCAGCTTCATGCGTCTGATTCTGCGCCGGTGCCCGGGCGGGCCGGGCCACTTGGTACGCACTTCAACTCCCTGTGGATAACCACCGGGTTGTCCACAGGGCCTTTCGGGGCTGTGGGCAGTGGCCGATCCTCGACTCCCGTGTGGGATCAACAGGCTGGCATCCTCACCCGCCGGCAGGCTCTCGCCGCTGGCCTCACCGACGAGGCGATCGATGCCCAGGTCGGTGCCGCCCGCTGGCAACGCGTCTATCCGGGTGTCCTGGCCACCTTCAGCGGGCCGGTGGGCCGGGAGGCGCAGTTGTGGGCCGCCGTCCTGTTCGCGGGGACAGGTGCCGTGCTGAGTCACGAAACAGCCGCCGAACTGCATAAATTGGTCAGCGAGCCGGCCGAGGTGGTCCACATCTCGATTCCGGTCGGGCGAAGCGTCCGCGCCCGCCCGGGGATCGTGCTCCACCGGTCCAGGAACGTGGAGCGATTGCGGCACCCGGTTCTCGAACCGCCACGTACAAAACTGGAGGAAACCGTCCTCGACCTCACCCAGACGAGCCCCGACCTCGATTCGGCGATTGGCTGGCTCGTGAAGGCGGTCGCGTCTCGACGGACAACGGCGACGCGCCTGTTGGAGGCGCTGACGGCCCGGCACCGCGTGCGATGGCGGCGAGAGCTGACCAACGCACTCTCCGATGTGGCAGATGGTTGCCATTCGATGCTCGAACTGCGGTACGCCCGTGCGGTGGAACGCGCCCATCGATTGCCCCACGGCTGTCGGCAACGAAGGCGCGGGTCCTGGTACGACGACGTCGCCTACATCGACTTCGGAGTGCTGGTGGAACTCGACGGAAGAGCCGCGCACGCGGGTGAGCGGGTGTTTCGTGACCATCGGCGGGACAACGCGGCGGTGTTGAGCGGTGCGAAGGTCCTCCGTTACGGCCTCGCCGACGTAACCCGGCGCCCGTGCGTCGTCGCCGGTGAGGTGGCAACGGTGCTGCGATCCGCCGGCTGGGTGGGTCATCCTCGCAGTTGCGGGCCGGGATGCCCGCTACCGCAACAACGCGGTGATTCACCCGTGCCCCGACACGGGTGAACAACCGCATTGTTGCGGTCCTACGCCAGTTCGCGGCGGGGGTTCAGGTGGGCGCGGTCGGCGGCTGCGCGGCCGGAGCGGTAGCCTTCGGCGTTGCTGACGGTCACCTCGCGGTACACCAGATGAGGGAACGCGGCCCGGAAGCTCTCCTGCACCGCCTCGTCGCGCGCCGCCAGCACCGGCAGCAGCGATCCGCCCAGCTCAGCTGCCGCCTCGCGGCCGGCCCGGTCGGAGGCGCCGGCCAGGCGTTCGCCGATGCGGGTGGCGTAGGCGGTCAGGAATGCCAGCCGGAACGAGCGGGTGCTGGAGCGGCCGTGCCGGTCGCGGCGGGAGCCTTCCGCCGCCAGCGCAGTGGTGGCCTGCACGAGCAGCGACGTGAAGAGCAACTCCACCAGTTCCAGGTCGGTGGGGAAGCCGAACACGGTGCACGCGCCGAGGGCCTTCGACCACACCGACCGGCACCGGTTGGCCCGCGCCACCCGGTCGAGCAGCATCGACTTGGCCATCTCGTACGGCGCCTCGACGCCGATGCGCACACCGGCCGGTTCGGAGGACGTCGACGAGCGGGCGGCGGCGGCGACCAGGGCGGCGTCGATGCTGTGCCGGGCCATCAGCTCCTGCGCCTTGGCCGTGTAGGTCTCGGCCTCCTCCGGGAACGTCGTCGACTCCGCCTTGGCGAGCAGGGCACGGATGCGTTCGAGCGCCCGCGTGCTCACGTGGGGGTCCGCGGGCCGGCCACCGCGCACCCGGGGATCGGCGGCGGCCTGCGCGCTGCCGGGCGGTGGGATCAGCACGGGCAGCGGCGAGAGGCGGCGCAGCATGCCGACGACGTGCAGAGCGGTCCCGATGGCCGCGGCCCGGTCGACACCGCGCCGGTCGGCCCAGCGGTCGACCCAGTCCTGATCCGGGTCCCACCACAGGTCGGGCACCTGAGCCGCCCAGCGCGGGTCGACGACCGCGGCCGGGTAGTCGCGCATCCGGAACGCGACCACGTCGTCGACGATGCTCGCCGCCGCCGGCCCGTGCTCGCGACGCGTGAACCGGGCAAGATCGGCGGGCTGCCAGCCCTGCTGCCACAGCGCGTGGACCACGTCGGACAGGGTCGCGAGCACCGCCCGGTCGACCACCGCGCCGCCGCCCGGCAGGCCGAGACCGTTGGCAAGATCCTTGGCGTACGTCGCGGCCAACGCCCGGTCGCCGAGCACCGCCGGCGAGGACGCGACGGACACGACACCGAGGGCATGCTCGTACGGCGTGGCCTTACGGCGGTCACCCATGACCGGCCAGGTTACCGGTAGCGTCGCTCCCGGGCCGGTGCGGCCGTACGTGATCGGACACGTTTCGTATTGTGGTTCGCGTGAGTAACCAGGAGACGCTCGAATTTCAGGCTGAGGCGCGCCAGCTGCTGCAGTTGATGGTCCACTCGATCTATTCGAACAAGGACATCTTTCTGCGTGAGCTGATCTCCAACGCCTCCGACGCGCTCGACAAGCTACGGCTGGAGTCGATGCGCGACAAGGATCTCGACGTGGACACGTCGGATCTGCACATCACGATCGACGTCGACACCGAGGCACGCACGCTGACGGTGCGCGACAACGGCATCGGCATGACGCGTGACGACGTGGTCGAGCTGATCGGCACGATCGCGAAGTCGGGCACCGCCGAACTGCTGCGCAAGCTGAAGGAGTCGAAGGAGACCACGCAGGACTTCATCGGGCAGTTCGGCGTCGGCTTCTACTCGACCTTCATGGTGGCCACGAAGGTGGAACTGGTCACGCGGCGGGCCGGCGAGGCCGAGGGCACCCGGTGGGCGTCCGAAGGCGAGGGCACGTACGTCATCGAGACGATCGAGGACGCGCCGCAGGGCACCGCGGTGACCGTCCACCTGAAGCCGGAGGACAAGGACGACCACCTCTTCGACTACACCGCGGATTGGAAGATCCGCGAGATCGTCAAGAAGTACTCCGACTTCATCGCGCACCCCATCCGCCTGTCCGGTGCCGACGAGCCGTTGAACTCGATGAAGGCGTTGTGGGCGCGGCCCCGCAGCGAGGTCGAGCCGGCCGAGTACAACGAGTTCTACAAGCACATCAGCCACGACTGGACCGATCCGCTCGAAACCATCCACATGAAGGGTGAGGGTGTCTTCGAGTACGAGGCGCTGCTGTTCATTCCGGCGCGGGCGCCGTTCGACCTGCACATGCGCGACGGCAAGCGCGGCGTGCAGCTGTACGTGAAGCGCGTCTTCATCATGGACGACTGCGAAGCGCTAATGCCGAGCTACCTGCGCTTCATCAAGGGTGTCGTCGACGCGCACGACCTGTCGCTGAACATCTCCCGCGAGATCCTGCAGCACGACCGCCAGATCCAGGTGGTGCGCCGGCGCCTGGTGAAGAAGGTGCTGTCGACCATCAAGGACCTGCAGGCGAACGACGCCGAGAAGTACAAGACGGTCTGGACGGAGTTCGGCCGGGCCATCAAGGAGGGCTTCCTCGAAGACTCCGAGAACCAGGACGCTCTGTTGGGCGTCCTCTCGGTGGCCTCGACGAACGACCCCGCCGAGCTCACGACGCTCGCCCAGTACGTCGAGCGGATGAAGGACGGCCAGAAGGACATCTACTACGTCACCGGCGAGTCCCGCTCGATGATCGAGAACTCGCCGCACCTGGAAGCGTTCAGGGCCAAGGGCTACGAGGTGCTGATCCTCACCGACCCGGTCGACGAGGTGTGGGTCGAGCGGGTCACCGAGTTCGACGGCAAGCCGTTGCAGTCCATCGCGAAGGGCCAGGTCGACCTCGGCTCGCCCGAGGAGGCCGAGTCGGCGAAGGAGGAGTTCGCCGACTTCCTGCCCTGGATCACCGCTGCGCTGGCCGACGAGGTCAAGGAGGTGCGGCTGTCGTCGCGGCTGACCACGTCGCCGGCGTGCGTCGTGGGCGACGAGCACGACATGACCCCGACGCTGGAGAAGATGTACCGGGCGATGGGCCAGGAGGTGCCGCACACCAAGCGGATCCTGGAGCTCAACCCGGGTCACCCGCTGGTCAAGGGACTGCGGGAGGCGCACGCCGCCAACGCGGAGAACCCGGCGCTCACGGAGACCGCGGAGTTGCTGCACGGCATGGCGCTGCTGGCCGAGGGCGGTGACCTGAAGGACCCGGCGAAGTTCACCCGCCTGCTCGCCGACCGCCTCACCGCAGCACTGTAAATTTTTGATCGGCCCCGGGGCCGGCGTCGCCTGGACTGAGGAGCGTAGGGAGCGCAGCGACCGGAGCGACGAGGGAAGGCGGCGCCTCAGAGGCCCCGGGGCCCGCGCGAGCGGAGCGAGCGCCAAAGGAAGAGCCGGCCGTGTGGTGCGGCCGGCCGATCATGTGGTGCCGGGTTCAGAAGTGTCGCACCCATGCGATAGAAATCTTGCGACTCGCCTTTGGAGGTCGCATGGATCCATGGGAACAACTCAGCTCGGTGCCTGTCGTTCCGCCTGTCCAGCCACGGAAGTTGGCGAAGGCTCCGTTCGTCGAGCTTGCCGACGGTCGCCTGCAGGGCGTGGTGTCGAGCGGGTCAGACATCGAGCGCGTCTACGTCTCGTCGTTCGCGGCGAAGACGCACGTCTACAGCTGCAGCACCAACAACAACCGGCCGTGCGGCGGCCTGCGCGGCTCGCCGTGCAAGCACCTGCAGACGTTGCTCGATGAGGCAGTGTTGCAGTACGGGTCCGAGCGCGTCATCCGCTACCTGAACATCGACGCCGAGCCGGGCGCCAGTACCTGGGAGCTCATCCGCGCCATGAAGGGGCACCAGGAGTCGGCTCTGGCTGCCACGGTGTTCAGCCGCTTCCTGCACCACCTCGCGTACCTGGAGGTGCCGGGCAGCGTCGATCCGTTGCCGGAGTTGCAGTGGTTCCCGGCGGGGGTGCAGTAATGCGTGGAACGGAACTGGCCGCGATCTGCGGGTTCGACGACGCGGGCGTCACGGCCGCGTTGGATCTGGTCACCGGGTTCGACGAGGCGTTGGTTTCCGGCCTCGCCCGGCTCGGTGAGGACCGGGTGGCCGGGCTCACCGCGCTGGCGGGTGCGGTCGCGGTCACGCCGCTCGGTGAACGGGTGGCCGAGGCCGTCGACAAGGTGACCGCCGGGTCGATCGCCGACGAGCACCTGGTCGCGTTGGCGGCGGCCCGTACGGCGTTGCTCGGTTCGGTGCACGACGCGCTGGTCGCCGGCGTCGACACGGCCCTGGGTCGCGAGCGCGCACCGTATGAGGCCGCTCCCGCCGACAAAGCCGAGGAAGACCTGAACCTGTTGGCCGGCAGCCGGTCGTGGCTGCGGGAGCTGGCGATCGCGGGGTGGCGCGGCGTCGACCACGACCTGGTGTCGGCGGTCGGGCAGACCGTGCAGGCGTTGCTGGCGCTGCCCGCGAAGGAGAAGCCGTCGCGGCGGCGGCTCGGCGTCCTGCTCGACGGTCTCGCGGCCGAACTGCGCGCGGCGAGCCCGATCGCCACGATGGAGAAGCTGCCGAAGCGGCGCTGGGCCGACCTGTGGTGCCGGGCGTTGCTGCTGTCGCAGCCCGGCCAGGAGCGTCCCGAGCCCACGCCGGTTTCCGGCCGGTTGCTGGTGCTCGGTGCCGACATCCACGAGCACGCCACCGCGGTCCAGGTCCAGGTGCACGGGGTGCTGGAGGGCGGCGACGGGCCGCGGTTGGTGCGCGCGAGCGTCTCGGCGGCGAAGGTCGACACCATCGTCGGTCGGGCGGTGTGGAAGCTGCTCACCCAGCACACGATGCTCACCCAGGCGCTCGCCAAGCGCGTCTCGTTGACGCTCACCGACATGCCGCTGCTGCCCAGCGGTGACCTCATCTGGCACGACGACAAGGCCCGTCCGGCCGAGCCGGCCGATCCGTTCACCACGGCCAAGACGATGCTGTCCACCGCGGTCGCTTCGGCGACGCCGCCGCTGCAACGGCATCCGGCCGGCATCGCCGAGCCCGTTCTGATCGAGTTCTACACCGTCGAGGGCGACCTGCTGCACCGCGACGGCGGCCCACCCGAGGGGGTTGCGCTGGCGCTCGGCCGGCTGCCCGCGTCCGGGCCGGTCACCGCCGACCTCGCGCGCAAGTCGTCGGCCTGCATCGGGTTGCTGCGTTGGGACGGCGGCCGGTGGTCCGTGCAGCCGCTGGCGGTGCGCGTCGAAACGAAGAAGGGCGAGGTCGAGTACCACAACGGCGACTGGGCGCTCGGTCACCCCGACCCGAAGGTGGTCAAGGCCGACGCCAAAGACGACGCCGTGGGCACGCTGCGCGAACGCGCCGGACGGTTGCTGCGCAAATGAGCGAACACTCCAACAGGCGACAGGTGCTGTACTGGCGGCTGATCGCCCGGCTGTTCGACCCCGAGGAGCAGCCCGGGCTGGAGGCGGCGAGCGTCGCGATCGTCGACGACATCGAGCTTCCACAGGCGCTGCTCGACCCCACGGTGTCGGTCGACACGATCGTGCAGCGGTTCCCCGACCTGGCCGACGACTTCCGCGGCCTGCTGGCGGAGCACAAAGACGAGTCCACAGAGGACGATGACGTACCCGGCAACGACGAGGTGCGCCGGGCGGCGCTCGTCTCGAAGCTGCTGCTGAACGTCTTCAACACCGGGCAGGGCAACGTCAGCGCCGGGCAGTTGACCCGCTGGCAGCAGGACGCCGGCTGGTTCGAGCAGGCGCTCGGGTTCGAGCCGGGGCACCTGCGCACCGGTCCGGGCAAGAACGAGGGCCTCGGCCAGGTGCTCGGCGGCATCGAGGGCGACCTCATCAAACGCATGCGGCTGCGCGAGGTGCTGGGCGACAACAAGCTCGCCGCCCAGTTGACGCCGAGCATGTCGCTCATCGAGCAGCTGCTGCGCGACAAGCACAACCTGTCCGGGCTGGCGCTGAAGAACGCCAAGGCGCTCATCCGCCGGTTCGTCGACGAGGTGGCGCAGGTGCTGCGCACCCAGGTGCAGCAGAGCAGCGTCGGCACCATCGACCGGTCGATCCCGCCGAAGCGGGTGTTCCGCAACCTCGACATCGAGCGCACGATCTGGAAGAACCTCACCAACTGGAACGCCGCCGACGAGCGTCTCTACGTCGACAAGCTGTTCTACAAGCAGACGGCGAAGCGCACCACGCCGGCGCGGATGATCGTGGTGGTCGACCAGAGCGGCTCGATGGTCGACGCGATGGTGAACTGCACGATCCTGGCGTCCATCTTCACCGGGCTGCCGAAGGTCGACGTGCACCTGATCGCCTACGACACCCGGGCGCTCGACCTCACCCCGTGGGTGCACGACCCGTTCGAGGTGCTGCTACGCACGCAACTCGGCGGCGGCACCGACGGGAACGTCGCGATGGCGCTCGCCCAGCCGAAGGTCGCCGACCCGCGCAACACCGTGCTGGTCTGGATCTCCGACTTCTACGAATGGCGTCCCGAGCCGCTGTTCGCCAGCATGGAGGCGCTGCACCGCTCGGGTGTGAAGGTGATACCGGTCGGGTCGGTGAGCAGCGGCGGCCAGGCGAGCGTCTACCCGTGGTTCCGCCAGAAGTTCAAAGACATGGGGACTCCCGTGCTCTCCGGTCACATCAAGAAGCTCGTCCACGAACTCAAGAACTTCCTCGCTTAGGAGAACGGCGAACATGACTGAGATGCTGCGTGCCCCGGCCGAGGTGAAGTACGCGGAAGAGCTCGACTGGCTGGAGTCCGTCGACGACTCGCCGAAGCCGTTCTCGTGGCGGCTGAGCCCGAAGATGGTGCGCCTGTTCATCCTCGGCTCCGAGCGGGCCGACGGCCTCGACCGCGAGATCGGCCAGAAGTGGTACGGCGACCGCAGTTTCGTCGAGCGCAGCATCGTGACGCTCGCGTCCGACCGCGGTCTGCTGCTGATCGGCGACCCGGGCACCGGCAAGAGCTGGCTGGCCGAACTGCTCGCCGCCGCGATCTGCCGCAACTCCACGCTCGTGGTGCAGGGCACCGCCGGCACCACCGAAGACCACATCAAGTACTCGTGGAACGTCTCGATGGTGATCGCGCGCGGGCAGAGTCGCGAGTCGATGATCCCGTCACCGATCATGACCGCGATGGAGAAGGGCGTCATCGGCCGGTTCGAGGAGCTCACCCGCTCCACCAGCGACGTCCAGGACGCGCTGATCTCGATCCTGTCGGAGAAGTACGTCTCGATCCCGGAACTCGACGACGACAACATCGTCTACGCGCAGCCCGGCTTCTCCATCATCGCCACCGCGAACAGCCGCGACCGCGGTGTCAACGATCTCTCCTCGGCGCTGAAGCGGCGGTTCAACTTCGTGCGCATCCCGGTGGTCACCAACAAGAAGGCCGAGGCGGAGATCGTCCGGTTCCGCACCGTCGAACTGCTGCGCCGGCACCAGATCGAGCTCGAGGTGCCGCCGACGCTGCTCGACATCCTGTTGCAGAGCTTCGCCGACCTGCGGGCCGCCGCCGACGCCGCCACCAGCGACGACGAGAAGTTGGAGTCGGCGCTGTCGACCGCCGAGCAGATCGGTGTGCTGGAAGACGCGATCCTGCACAGCCAGTTCTTCGGCGACCGCACGCTGCGTGCCGGCACGTTGGCGAGTTCGCTGGTCGGGTCGCTGGCCCGGCGCAGCCCGGAGGATCTCGCGATCCTCAACAAGTACTGGCACGGCGTGGTCGAGCCGCGCAGCAAGAACGACGGCGGCGAGTGGCCGGAGTTCCTCGACGGCGGCAAGCAGACGATCGACACACTTTCATGACGTTCGACGCCCTCAGAACTCAGCTTCTCGACGCGGCGGCCGCGTTCAGCGGAAGTCCGGCCGCGCTCGACGGCATCCTCACCGGGATCGTCGACGACGTCGACCGGGCGCTGCGCGAGGAGCTGGAGATCTTCCCGGTGTGCCACCACTCGCCGGCCTCCGGGCTGGCGATGGTGCGGCGCCTCCGGGAGAAGCAGCCGAAGGTCATCTACCTGGAGCTGTGCGAAGACCTGCGCCCGCTGCTCGACGAGCTGCGCAACTGCCGGCTGCCGGTCGCGGTGCAGGCGTTCGCGTCCGACCTCGACCAGTTCCCCAAGGACTGGGCGCCGTTGAGCGTGGTCGCTCCGATCACCGAGGCGTCGGCCGAGTACCAGGCGATCGCGTACGCACTCGACACGCCGGGCGTCGAACTGGTGCTCGTCGACCGGTCGGTCGACCACGTCTTCCAGTGGGAGCCCCGTAAAGAGGAAAAGGCGGAAACACCGGAAGACGACGAGGAAGCCGCGCTGCACGGTGACGCCGTCGGCATCGAGATCGGTGACCTGCGCCCGGGTTTCGCCGCGCTGGAGGAGCACCTGCTACGGCACGGCAAGGTGCGGCACTGGTCGGAGTGGTGGGACCAGTACGTCGAGCAACCGTTGGGCGGGGCCGACTACGCCACCTACCGGCAGGCGATGGTGCTCATCGGCAGCCTGTTCCGCCGGCTGGGCACCGACCGTCCGCACAAGGTCCGCATCGACGAGGACCGGGAAAGATACATGTGGACGCGCATGCGCGAGCACCTGGCCACGTCGGGCGTCGACAAGGCCGACTGCCTGTACGTGTGCGGCGCCTTCCACGCGGCGAGCCGCGTCGAGGAGTTTGGCACACGCGAAGACGTTCCACAGTGGAAGATCGAACCCCGCACGAACACCCGCTGGCTCTACGGGCTGATCCCGTCGAGCTACTCGGCGATCGAGGCGCAGTTCGGGTTGGCGTCCGGCTCGGTGTCGATCGCCGCCGCCTCGTACGCGAAGTCGGTGACGCGGGGTGGCCTCAAGCCGTTCCGCCTGGCCGGCCAGCAGGGCAAGACGAGCAAGGCCAAGGCGCTCCCGCCACCGGCGAAAGACAAGCCGGTGAAAGACGAGCTCACCGGGTTCCTGTCGGCACCCCCGGCACTCGACCAGCTCGACGAGGAGGAACTGCTCGGCTGGTGCGTCGAGATCGTGCGGCTGGCCCGGAAGAACGGCTACCTGTCCAGCACCGCCGACGCGATCGCCATCTTCGAGACGTCGATCCTGCTCGCCGGGATGCGCGGCCGGGCCCGGCCGACCCCGTACGACTTCCAGGACGCGGCGATCACCTGCATCGAGAAGGACGCCGTCCCGGGACGGCGCGACGTGCGACGGCTGTGCGAGATCCTGCTCGGCGGCGACCGCGTCGGCCAGGTCGGCTACGACGCGCTGCCGCCGCTGGCCCGCGACGTCTACGACCGGCTCGCGCCGCTGCAACTGAACCTCCAGCAGCGCACGCTGCGCCGCGCCCTGCTCGACTTCAACGCCGAGCCGCACCTGCGTCCGGTATCCAACCTGTTGTGGATGCTGAAGTACCTGCTGCCCGACCACGCCGTACGCCCGATCATGGGCTCGCGCGGGCTCGGTGAGCAGTCGATCCAGGAGAGCTGGGACCTCGACATCGCCCGCAACCAGCGGCAGATCATCGAGCTGGGCTACGAGGGCGTCACGGTGGAGCAGGTGCTCGAACAGCGCCTGCGCCGCGAGGTCTGGAAACCGAAGGCCACGGCCGCCGTCGCGCTCAAGGCCGTCGAAGACGCGACGGTGTTCCTCGGTGGCAGAAGATTCGTCGACGAGCTGGGCGCGCGGGCCGTCGACCTGCTCGCCGGCGAGCGGACCGTCGACGACGCACCCGAGGTGCTCAAGCGCATCCGTCGGCTGCTGGCGCACTACCGCGCCACCGAGCCCACGTTGCCGGCATGGTGCGAAGCGTTCGTCACCCGGGGCTATGCCCACTACTGCACGCTGCTGCCGACGTCCTTTGTGGACGAAGACACCGGTGTGCGCCAGGTCGCCGCGATGCTCGGGTTCCTCTTCTCCATGGAGAGCCTGGCGCTGTCGCTCGGCTGCGACCGCTCGCAACTGGAACTGGCGGTGAAGCAGTCGCACCCCGAGTCGCCGGCAAAGGTGGCGCTGCTGTGGGCCGCCAACAACCAGTTGGGCCTGCTGCCGCTGTCCGAACTCCGCGAACGGTGCGACGCCCTGCTCGGCAACCCGCTGGTGGTGCCGTCGTTCCCGCAGTACCTGAGCGGTTTCGTGCAGGCACTGGAACCGGCGCCGGTGCTGAGCGGGTTCGTGGTCGAGCTGTTGTCCAAGGCGTTCGCCCGGCTGCCCGACCGCGTACTGCTGCCGTGGCTGCCGACGCTGATCACCACGTTCAAGCAGCAGGCCGGCGAGCTGGTGCCGGTGCTGATCCGCGAGGCGGCCCGTACGTTCCCGGCCACCCTGCCGGCCGTCGACGCCTGGACCCCGCCCTGGGAAGCGGGGCCGGCCCCGAAGCCGGCCGTCGCGGCGCAACCCGCCGGCCCGGTGACGGATCTCCTCCGCGCCCACCCCGAGCCGCTGAACGCCCTGGCCGCCCTGCTCGGCTGCCCGACGGAGTGGCAGGACGACCCGCCGGCTCAGGGCGCCACCCCACCGGAGCTGATCACCCTGCTGACGAACCACCCCGACACCGCAAGGGAGCTGGCCGACCTCCTACGCGCATAGGCGACTTGACCACGGCGGGCGCCGGGTGGTTTTGTGGAACAATCCGCCAACCGAACAACCCGGAGCCCGCCATGGCCGAGCGCAGCGAGGGCATCATTAGGCAGAGCCCTCCCGGTCAGGGCGGGTCACCACGGAGTGGGGACCCGTCATGACCCTCGACGCCGCACAGGCGGTGGCGGATGCCGCTGCCCGGGCCGCCGCCGCCAGCCCCGCGCTCGCCGCCGCCGGCCAGGAGCAGATCGACGCCGCCATCGTCGCGATGGCCGAGCGGCTCTCCGACGCCGGGATCGCGGCGCAGGTGCTGGCCGCGAACGAGGTCGACTGCGCCACGGCCAAGGAGGCGGGCATGGCCGGCGGCCTGCTCGACCGGCTCCGCCTCACCCCGGCCCGCCTCACCGACATGGCCGGCCAGCTGCGGCAACTCGCCGACACCGAGGCGCTGCCGACCAGGGCACCCGTGCGGCCACTGGAAAGCGAAGACGGCGGGCTCGTCGTGGAGGAGTGGCGCCGCCCGGTCGGCGTCATCGGCGCGAACTTCGAGGCCCGGCCCAACGTCGCGGTCGACGTCGCGTCGCAGCTGGTCAAGTCGCGCAACGCGGGCGTGCTGCGCACCGGGTCGGCCGCGATCGGCTCGGCCGCCGCGCTGGTCGACCTGGTCGTCGGCCCGGCGCTCGCCGCGGCCGGCCTGCCGGGTGACGCGGTGCAGCTGCTCCGCGTGCCCGGCCGCGAATCGGCCGAGGCGCTGGTGACCGAGCCGACGAAGATTCCGCTGGTGATCCTGCGCGGCAGCGGCGAGAGCACCCGCACCCTGGCCGCCCGGGCGGCGCTGGCGGGCGTCAAGACGCTGGCGCACGCCGACGGCGGTGGCGTCATCTACCTCCATCCCGCCGCCGACAAAGCGCTCGCCGAGAAGCTGATCGGCGACGGCCTCGACCGGCTCGGCGTCTGCAACCGGTTGAATCTGCTCCTGATCGACACGGCGATCTGGGACGAGACGGTGCCGGGAATCGTCGAGAAGCTGGCCGCCCGCGAACCGAAGATCGCCGCCTCCCTGCCGCCGCACCAGCACCCGCTGGGCTACGAGTGGGCGCTCGACGACAACAACGAGGCCACCGTCACCATCGCGCCGGCCGACGGCGAACTCGACGCCGCCGACATCGCCAACCGGGAGACCTCCGGCCTGGCCGCGACGATCGTCACCGAGGACGCCACCGTCGCGAACAGGTTCCTCAAGGCGTACGTGGGCACGGGCGCGTTCTGGAACGCGTCGACGCGGAGGCTCGACGGGTTCAAGTTGCTCGGCGTCCCCGAAACCGGGATCAACGTCGACCGCGTCCCGGGCCCCCGCGGCCCGGTGACGTTCCGCGACCTCTACCTCCGGCAGTACGTGGTGGTACCCGCCGACCGGACCCTGGGCTGATGGCCCGCCCCGACGGCTCGGACACCTGGGTCGAACGGCTGGCCGAAGACCGGGCCGCCCTCACCGGCGGCAGCCGCTCCCAACTGCTCGCCGGAAAGCTGCGCCAGCGCATCACCGAGGGCGTGTTCCGGCCGGGGGAGCGGCTGAGCGAGGAGGCGTTGAGCGAGGCGCTGAGCGTCTCCCGGAACACGCTGCGCGAGGCGTTCCGCCAGCTGGCCCAGGAGGGCGTGCTGGTCCACGAGTTCGGCCGCGGCGTGTTCGTCCGCACCCTGACCGCCGACGACGTCCGCGACATCTACGCGATGCGCCGGATCCTCGAACTGGCCGCCGTGCGGAACCTGCCGAACGCGCCGGCCGGCGCGCTGGAACAGGTCCGGCTCGCGGTGGAGACCGCCGAGGAGGCCTCCGCCCGCTCGGACTGGGGCGCGGTCGGCAGCGCGAACATGCGTTTCCACCAGGCGGTGGCGGAGTTGGCCGGCAGCTACCGGGTGCGCGAGGCGGTGCGCCGGCTGCTCGCCGAGCTGCGCCTGGTCTTCGTGGTGATGGACGACCTGCGCGAGTTCCACGAGCCGTACCTGAAGTCGAATCGCGCGCTGTACGAGCTGCTGGCGGCGGGCGACGCCGCGGCGGCCGAGACGGCGTTCTCCGCGTACTTCGACACGGCGGAGTCGCAGCTACTGGCGGCGTACGGGAACCGCTAGGACGGCCGGAACCGCCGACAACGCATTGAAGATCTTGCACGCCCAGTCTTGACTTGTTCTTTGTTGAACAAAATACTTTAAGGACGAATAGCCAATCACAGCGGAGGCACATCAGCTCGGGAGGGTGCACATGACCACGGCCACCAGCAGTCGACGCAAAGTGATCGCCGCGAGCCTCATCGGTACCTCGCTGGAGTGGTACGACTTCTTCCTCTACTCCTCGGCCGCGGCCCTGGTCTTCGGCAAGCTGTTCTTCCCGACGTTCGACCCGCTCACCGGCACCCTGCTCGCGTTCGCGACGCACGCGGTCGCGTTCGTGGCGCGTCCGCTCGGCGGCATCGTGTTCGGGCACTTCGGTGACCGCGTCGGCCGCCGCGGCGTGCTCGTCGCGACGCTCGTGCTCATGGGTACCGCCACCATGCTGATCGGCGTCCTGCCCACCTACGCGCAGTGGGGCGTCGCCGCACCGATCGGCCTGGTGGTGCTGCGGTTCCTGCAAGGGCTCGGGCTCGGTGGCGAGTGGGGCGGCGCCGTCGTCATGACGCTCGAACACGGCAAGGAAGATCAGCGTGGACGCGATGCGGCCTGGCCGCAGGTGGGCGTCCCGGCCGGGAACCTGCTCGCCGCGGGCGTCCTGTGGCTGATGAACGCCGTGCTCAGCGACGCCGCGTTCCTGTCCTGGGGCTGGCGGGTGCCGTTCCTGCTGTCCGGCGTCCTGCTGCTGGTGGGGTTGTGGATCCGGGTCGCCGTCACGGAGTCGCCGCAGTTCGAGGCGATGAAGTCACAGGAGGGCGCCGCGAAGGTGCCGCTGGTCGAGGTGCTGCGCGCCCACCCGCGCGGCCTGCTCACGGCCATGGCCGCCCGCATCGGCACCGACGTGGCGTTCTACGTGTTCACGCTGTACCTGCTCACGTACGTCACCTCGAATGTCGGCCTGCCGCGGCAGGCCGGGCTCACCGCGGTGCTCGTCGGCTCGGGTGTCCAACTGGTGCTGATCCCGTTCTTCGGCGCGCTGTCCGACCGCGTCGGCCGGCGGCCGGTGTACGCGGCCGGCGCGGTCGCGGCGGCGGTGTGGGCGTTCGCGCTGTTCCCGTTGCTCGACACCGGCAACCGGCTGGTCATCGTCCTGGCCGTGGTGGTCGCGCTGGTCACGCACGCGGCGATGTACGGACCGCAGGCGGCGTTCGTCGCCGAGATGTTCCCCACCCGGCTGCGGTACTCGGGCGCGTCGATGGGCTACCAGGTGGCCGGCATCCTCGGCGGCGCGCTGGCGCCGATCATCGCGGTGCGACTGGTGCAGACGACGGGGTCCACGCTCGCCGTGTCGGTGTACGTGTTGCTGGCACTGGCGATCACGGGTGTCGCGTTGTGGTTCGCGCCGGAGACCGCGTCCGGTGTCTCCGGTGCGAAGCGCGACGTGGAGTTGACCGACGCGCGTTAGCCTCGGGCGGATGGAAACACCCACACCCGGCGATCGGGCCCGTGGCCTCGCCGCCGAGTCGCTCGCGTCCGACGACCCGACCGGCTGGTTCGAGCGGCTCTACGGCGACGGCGACCTGACCGTCCCCTGGCACCAGGACGGGCCCGACCCGCATCTCAAGGGCTGGGCGGAGGCGAAGAAGCTCGACGGCGTCGGGCAGACCGCCCTCGTGGTCGGTGCCGGGCTCGGCGACGACGCGGAGTTCGTCGCCGGGCTCGGCTTCGCCACCACCGCGTTCGACGTGGCGCCGAGCGCGGTGGAGCGGGCCCGGCAGCGGTTCCCCGCATCGACGGTGCGCTACGAGGTGGCCGACCTGCTGAACCTGCCGGCCGGCTGGCGGTTCGACCTCGTGGTGGAGAACTTCACGGTGCAGTCGCTCCCGGTCGGGCTTCGAAAAGAGGCGATCGCGGCGGTGGCCCGCGCGGTGGCGCCGGGCGGAACCCTGATCGTGCACGCCACGTACCGCGATCCAGCGGTCGAACGGCCGGGACCGCCGTGGCCGCTCACGCGGGAAGACGTCGACGGGTTCGGCCTGAACCCGGTGACGGTGACGCTGATCCCGGAGCCCGGCCACCCGCACCTGGGGACCTGGCAGGCCGAGTTCACCGCGTAGCGAGCCGTTTCAGGTCCCGGGTGCGCAAAACCCGGCCCTCGCCGTCGCCGAGCGCGGCCTCGATCATGCCGCGGGCCAGGTCGGTGGCGGTGATCGCGAGGCCCGGCAGGATCGCGTTGAGGGCCGGGAAGACCGCGCGCATCAGGGCACCGGCCGGCCGTTCCGGCTCCGGGTGGATGTATCCGGGACGCACGACGAACAGCCGCCGCAGCCCGTTGCCGGCCAACTGCGCCTCGGCCTCGCCCTTCACCCGGGCATAGCGGAAGAGCCCGCGCTGGCTGGCACCGGCGGCGCTCAGGTGCACGAACGTGTGCTCCGGGCTGCGTTCCCGCAGGATGTCGGCGGCCGCGAGCGGGTAGGTGAGCGTCACCTCGCGGTAACCGACGGCACTGCCGGCCCGCCGTCGCGACGTGCCGAGACAGAAGAAACACGCGGCGACGCCGGTGAGCTGGTGCGCCAGCGACTCGGGGTGGCTGAAGTCGTGGCAGTGGATGTCGATCAGCCGCGGGTGCCCGATGCCGATCGGCCGGCGCGTGATGGCGCGGACCTCGGCGACGCGCTCGTCGGCCAGGCACTGCGCCACGACGGCCGAGCCGGCGGTGCCGGTGGCGCCGAACACCACGACGCGGACCGGATCGGACATGTGCGTGCGCCTCCTGAGGACTCCAACCCGGCCGTCGGAATTCTAAGCTAGGGCCCGTGACCCATGCCGTCGCCGTGCAGTTGCTCATGCACCTGCGCCGCGCCCGTGATCACATCGACCGGTACTACCGCGAGCCCCTCGATCTCGACGCGCTGGCCAGGGTCGCCGGCGTATCGAAGTACCACTTCGCCCGCACGTTCGAGCTGGCCTACGGCGAGACGCCCATCCGGTACCTGACCCGTCGTCGCATCGAACGGGCACAGGACCTGCTCCGGCACGCGAACCTGACCGTCACCGAGGTGTGCATGGAGGTCGGGTTCGCGAGTCTCGGCTCGTTCTCGTCGCGGTTCACCAGCCTGGTGGGCGAGAGCCCCACCGCCTACCGGAACCGGTGGGCCGCCCGCGGCGCTCCCCATGTACCCGGCTGTTGGCTGTTCATGCGCGGCGTCCTCGACCACTCCGGAACCAGCGAAGCAATCTCGGAGAAGCACGGAGAGCAACCGCGGTAGTAGCGTCCATTGCATGATCACAAACGTTTCGCTCGTCACCGTGTACTGCCTTGACCAGGACAAAGCCCGCGATTTCTACGTCGACGTGCTCGGCTTCGAGGCGGCCGTCGACATCTCGATGGGTGATGGCTTCCGATGGGTGACGCTGAAGCACCCGAGCCAGCCCGAACTCGAACTGACCCTGATGGTGCCCGGCCCGCCGCTGACCGCCGAGGCGGCCGCCTTCTACCGCGGGCAACTGGAGAAGGGTGAGATGGGCGGCCTGGGCCTCCAGGTCGACGACTGTCGCAAGACGTACGAGGAGCTCGTCGCCAAGGGCGTGACGTTCATCCAGGAACCGTCCGACCGCCCCTACGGTGTAGAGGCGGTCTGTCGCGACGTCTCGGGCAACTGGCTCGTGCTGGTCGAGAAGAAGGCGTTCACACCGGGTGACTTCAGCGGCGGGTGAGCTCCGGGCGCAACGCGAGGATCAGGCCGAGTGCCGTGTACCCGATCAGCAGGTGACCCACGGCCACCCACTGGGCGACCGCGCCGCCGACGATCACGAACACGGGTACGGTCACCGGCGCCCAGCTCTCCGCCACCGCCGGCCATCCGCGGGCCAGCCCGCGCCACCGCCCGGCGATCGCCACCTTCACGCCGATGATCGCCATCCCCAGCATCGAGAGTGGCCAGAACGCGTCGAGCACGGCCAGCCACACGTCGTCCCGGAAGGCCGGGACGGCGCCGTGTAAAACGGTCCAGAGCGTCGCGAGGGTCAGCAGGCCGAACTCGACGCGCAGCATGCCGCGGGCGATCCTGGTGACCCCGGTCGCGCCGGTCTTGAGCTGGGCGGCGACCAGCGCGAAGAGGCCGATCTGGAACGGCAGGCCGCTGAGGTCGCCGATCGTGATGCCGATCGTGGTCTCCGGCACGTTGCCGACGGTGGCCAGCCCGGCGACCCAGCAGAGCGTGCCGGCGGTGACCATGATGCCGGCCCGCCGCACCGCGCGGTCGGCGTCCACGACAGGTGCGGGATCAAGAGCGGGGACGTCGGTGCGGGCGTAAGCGGGGTTGGTCGAGATCGTCATGTCGGGTCCTTCGGAAGTCGGTGCGTTGACACCGGGAACCTTCGGCGGGGCGCGTCCCGGGCCGGCAGGGCTCGCCGCCCCGGATCGGGTCCTGCCCGGTGTCCCGACCCGGACGGGACCGTTGTCCCGACGACCGCGGGACGCCTGAGCTGCGACGATGCCTGAGTGAGGCACGAAAGGAAGATCGCCGGCGCCGTGATCGTGGTGGCCGTCGCCGCCACCGTGGCCGCGGCCGTCCTCGACCTCCGCGTCCCCGCGGCCCACCGCCGGGACCTGGTGCTGGAGGCGGGCTGGCTCGCCGGCATCCCCGGCGTCGTCCTCGCGGTGCCCGGCGCTCTCCTCCTGCGCAGGATCCCCACCCACCCGGTCGCCTGGGTGCTGTGCGTCACCGGCCTGCACTGGAGCCTCGACGGCTTCGCGTCGAGCTGGCTGGCGTACGCCACGCTGAGCGAACCGGCCAGACCGGGAGCGGAGTTCGCGTTCTGGGCGTACCAGCGGCTGGGCGCCAGCCTCCTGCTCGCGCTCCCGCTCGTCCTCCTGCTCTATCCCGACGGGCGCCTGCCGGTCGGCCGGTGGTGGCGCGTGGCGGCGATCGTCAGCCTGGCCGCGACGGCGCTGTTCCCGCTGGCGCTGCTGGCGGTGCCGAGCGACATCGCGCAGGACCAGCAGACCGGCGCGGCCCTGCCGGCCGCCTTCGCCGCGCTGAACCTGGACCTCACCACGATCCCGCTGCCGCCCGGCGTCTGGGAGCCGGTGTTCGCCGCGACCCTGGCGCTGGTGCCGCTCAGCCTGCTCGTGCCGTTCGCCGTGGTGATCAAGCGGTACCGGGCCAACCGCGTCCGGATGCGCTGGCTGCTGTGGGCGGCGGTCGTCGACGTGCTGGTGATGCTCTCGACGGTGGTCACGCCGGACTGGTTCACGTCGGTCGCCCTCACGATCGCCGTGTGCGTCACCGGCGTGGCCGTCGCCATCGGGATCGTCCGGCCCGACGTCACCGACGTCGACGAACTGCTCGGCGGCACCCTCCGGTACGGCGCCCTGGCGATCGCGGTGGTCGCGGTCGACGCCCTCGTGCTCGGCGTGACGACCGCGCTGGCCGAACGCGACGCGGCGGTGCTGGCGTTGCTGGTGGTCACCGCCGTCTACGGGCCGCTGCGGCACCGGCTGTGGCGGCTCGCCGGCCGGCTGATGTTCGGTCGCCGCGACGACCGGTACGGCGTCGTCGCGAGCCTGGCCGAGCAGTTGGAGCGCTCGCCGGCGCCGGAGGAGCAACTGCTCGCCGTGGCCCGCACGGTCGCCGAGGCGTTCCGGGCGCCGTTCGTCGCGGTCGAGGTCGATCGCGCCGGTTCGGCGTCGCTGGTCGCTTCGTACGGGACGCGTCCGCGCGAGACCCAGGTGCTGCCGATCACCTACCGGGGCGAGGCGGTCGGCCGGCTGGTCCTCGGCCGGCCGGGTCGGCTCCGCGCGCTGTCCGCCCGCGACGAACGGCTGCTCGGTGACGTCGTGCGCCAGGCCGCCGCCGCGGTCCGGGCCGGCCACCTCGCCGCCGAACTCCAGCGCAGCCGCCACCAGATCGTGACGGCGCGGGAGGAGGAACGCCGGCGCCTGCGCCGCGACCTGCACGACGGGTTGGGCCCGAGCCTCGGCGCGGTCGCGCTGCGCATCGACGCGGCCCGCAACGTCCTGCGCAAGGACGCGGTCCGCGGCGACGGGATGCTGGTCCAGGCCCGCGAGGACGCCCGTGCGGCACTCGCCGACGTGCGGCGGCTGGTGCACGACCTGCGTCCACCCGCCCTCGACGACGTGGGCCTCCTCGGCGCGATCCGGCAGCAGGCGGACAAGATGCCCGGCCCGACCGTGACCGTGGACGGCGGCGACGGGCTCGACCGGTTGCCGGCGGCGGTCGAGGTGGCGGCGTACCGGATCGTGTCGGAGGCGCTCACCAACGTGGTCAAGCACGCGTCGGCGTCCGCGTGCACGGTGACGCTGGCCGTGGCCGGTGGCGATCTCGTGGTCGAGGTGGCCGACGACGGCGTCGGGATCCGTCCCGAGACGCCCGCCGGGGTGGGCCTGGTCTCGATCCGCGAACGCGTGGCTGAGCTGGGCGGACACTGCCGGATAGAGTGCCCGGGCGAGCACGGGACCCTGGTGCGG
This sequence comes from Virgisporangium aurantiacum, assembly GCF_016863635.1. Lineage (GTDB taxonomy): Bacteria > Actinomycetota > Actinomycetes > Mycobacteriales > Micromonosporaceae > Virgisporangium > Virgisporangium aurantiacum. Next base: position 57,342 of record NZ_BOPG01000082.1, read on the forward strand.
GCGGTGCTTCCGTTGCTGGAGGTGGCGAAGTGACCAGTGTTCTCGTTGCCGACGACCACCCGGTGTTCCGCGACGGTCTGGCGATGCTGCTGGGGTCGGTCGACGGCATCGAGGTGGTCGGCACGGCCGCCAACGGGGTGGTCGCGGTGGAGTCCGCGGTGCGCCTGCGTCCCGACGTGGTCGTGATGGACGTGCAGATGCCCGAGCTGAACGGCGTCGAGGCCACCCGCCGACTGGCCGCCGAGGCGCCCGACGTCGGGATCCTCGTGCTCACGATGTCGGAGGACGACGGCACGGTGTTCGCCGCGCTCCGCGCCGGTGCGCGCGGCTACCTGGTCAAGGGCGCCGAGCAGGAGGAGATCGTGCGGGCGATCACCACGGTCGCGGCGGGCGGCGTGGTGTTCGGAGCGGCGCTCGCGCTGCGCATCGCCGAGTTCTTCGCGGGGGCGGCGGCGTCTGCGGTGGCTGAGCCGTTTCCGCAGCTCACGGTCCGCGAGCGGGAGATTTTGGACCTGTTGGCAGCGGGCCGGTCGAACGGCCAGATCGCGGGCACGCTCTACCTGTCGCCGAAGACGGTACGCAACACCGTGTCCAACGTCTTCGCGAAGCTGCAGGTGGCCGACCGCGCCGAGGCCATCGTGCGCGCCCGGGATGCGGGGCTGGGTCGGTAGCTGTTTGGTTTCGCTTTCTCAGCTGACCGGGTGCCGGACCGATGGGTTGAGCGTGACCGCCACCCCGAGGCTGCGGAGGGCAGCACCCCGACCGCTCCCCGGCGAACCCGACGAGTCCGACGAGGCCGACGCGCTTTGCGGGCGTCGGCCGCGCCGGCGCCACCGCGTGCTGCGCGCGTCGCTCGGGGTCGTCCTGCTCATCGTGCTGGGCGGCTGTTCGCTGCTCGGGTTGGGCACCGACCCGGGGTCGGACGGCGACGCGACGGAGAGCCCGGGCGCCGGCGCGGAGTGGTTCTGGTACCAGCAGGGCGACCGGGTGGCCTCCCCGGTGGCACCGGCCCTCCCGGCGACCGGCGTCCCGGGTGGCGACGACTACACGGTGACGCAGACCGTGTACCAGCAGCCCTCGGGCAGCGGCCGCCCGTACTGCCTGCGGCGGCTACGCGCCGACACCATGTACTGGCTCAACGCCACCCCGGGCGTCGGCCAGGCCGGCGTGACCTGGATGAGCCTCGGCGACCCGCGCATCGTCAACTACAAGGTCGCGGCGGTGCTGCAGAACCGGCCGGGTGGCTCGGTGCCGCCGGCCGTCTGGACCCAGGTGCCCGCGCCGGACGGGTGCCAGCAGGTGGACGTCACCGTCACCGGGCTGTTGAGCGGCAGCTGGTACGTGTTCTGGCTGGACGTCGTCCTCACCACGGCACCCACCGGCCGCCGCGAGCCGATGATCGGCCGGTCGCCCGCGTTCCAGGTCCTGTAGGCATCGTCCACCTACGATGGCTTCGTGGCCGAAGCCGGTATGACGCTGGTCCATGAAGCCGCCCGACGGCAGGGGCCCTGGCGGGCGCGATCCCCGACACCCGGTGGCGCTGGCCGGCGCTGCTGCTCGGCCCGGTGCTCGGTGCGGCGGCGGTGGTCGCGTACATGTTCCTGGGCGCGGTCGGCGGGGTCGAGCACCGCCGGCTCGTCGGCGTCAGCGCGGCCGGCGTGCTCGTGTACACCGAGGACGAGCTTTACACGTCGCTGAGAGAAGAGCGGTTCCACGAGACGATGAGCGACATCGTCGGCCCGCCCTAACCGCGGTCGGTCAGATACTCCTTCGCCAGCCGCTTGGGCGCCACCGCCAGCCACGCCTCTTCGAGGATCTCGGCGAGCTCGTCGGCGTCGATCTCCCCGAGCCGCACCAGCACCGCCGGATACCCGTTGAAGTGCGGCGTCGTGAAGTAGACGTGCGGGCTGTCGGCCAGCAGCGTCTCCTTGGCGCCGACGCCCGGCGTCCGCACGCAGAGGATCGGGCCGTCGGGCGCGGCGGCGCCGAGGTCGGCCAGGTCCTTCTTCCGGAGCGGACGCTCCCAGGCGAACCCCTTGTCCTTGACCTTCCAGGCCATCTCGGCCTCGGCGGTCTCCGGCAGGGCCAGCGCGAGCCGGCGCACGTCGTCCCAGGTCGCCATGGGTCCAGCCTAGGACTCGACGGGCACCGCCAACCCGGCCAACCGGTCGGGGTCGGCGATGATGTCGATCGTGGTCACCCGGTCGCCCCGCACGGTGAGCGCGATGACCGCGAACGGCTGCCCGCCGGGCATGGGCACGAACCCGACCGCGCCGTTCACCAGCACCCGCCGCGCGAACGGGGCCATCCGCGCGTAGCTGAGCACCTGCGGAGCGATCGCCTCGGCGCCGTGGAGTTCGGCCGGCGACCCGATGTCGGCGCGCAGCACCGCGTCGGGTGCCAGCACCTCCACCAGCGCCGAGAAGTCGCCGGCGCGGGCGGCGGCCAGGAACGCGTTCGCGACCTTCCACTGCCGGGCGAGGTCGACGTCGGGCGTCACGGCCGCGTCGCGGATCCGGCGCCGGGCCCGGCTGGCCAGTTGCGCGGCGGCGTTGGGTGACCGGCCGACCAGCCGGCCGATGTCGTCGAACGGGACGCCGAGCGTGTCGTGCAGCACGAACGCGAGCCGCTCGGCCGGGGTCAGCGTGTCGAGCACCACCAGCAGGGCCAGCCCGACGGCGTCGGCCAGCAGCACCTCGTGCTCGGGGTCGATCCCGTCGGGCGCGGTCAGCACGGGATCGGGGATCCGCATCCCGAACGGCTCCTCGGGACGGGCGGCGCGCCGGCGCAGCGCGTCCAGGCAGACCCGCGCCGTGATCGTGGTCAGCCAGCCGGCCGGGTTCGTCACCTCGCCGGCGTCGGCGCGGGCGACCCGGATCCAGGTCTCCTGTACGGCGTCGTCGGCCTCGGTGAGCGAGCCGAGCATCCGGTAGGCCACGGCCCGCAGCCGCGGCCGGTGGATCTCGAAGAGCTCTTCCACGTCATGATCCTCCGTCGGTGTGCGTCAAAGAGGTGACGGACCAGCGTCCGGAAACCTGACAAGGGAGACCCCCGTGAACCTGACAATTGTCGCCGCGACCGGCGGAATCGGCCGGCAACTCGTGGCACAGGCCCTGGCCGCGGGCCACGACGTGACCGCGGCGGTCCGGAATCCGGCCAACCTGCCGGCCGGACTGCGGGCGGTGAAGGTGGACCTCGCGACGCCCGACCCGGCGGCCCTGGCCGAGGCGGTGGCCGGTGCCGACGCGGTGCTGTCCGGCCTGGGCGCCCGTGGCAAGGCCGACTTCGGCGTCGCCGAGCGGGGGACGCGCGCCGTCGTCGCGGCGATGAAGGAGACGGGCGGGCGCCGCCTCGTCGTGGTCAGCGCCGCGCCGATCGGCACCGTGCCGTCGCCCGACCGCCCCAACCCGCCCCGGCACGACCCCGGCGACGGGTTCCTGATGCGGCACCTGGCGGCGCCGATCGTCAAGCGCGTGTTCCGGGACCACTACACCGACCTGGCCCGGATGGAGGACGTGATCCGCGACAGCGGCCTCGACTGGACGATCGTCCGCCCGCCGCAGCTCACCGACAAGCCGTTGACCGGGGTCTACCGGACGGCGTACGAACGGAACCTGCGCCGCGGTCTCAAGATTTCGCGGGCCGACGTCGCGCACTACATGCTGCACGCTCTCGCGCAGCCGGGGACGATCGGCCGGATCGTGGGGGTTTCCACGTAGAAATGGAGCCCGGCTCGCCGGGCTCCATTTATCACTATCTCGGTGCGCGCTTCACCGGCGCGCGGCCGTGCGGCTGGTGCACCGCCGGCCGGTCCTGCGGCAGCGGCGGGATCGCCATTACGGTCGGCTGGCTGCTGGTGATCGTCACCGGCTCGCCGTGGTGGCGGATCGGCAGCGTGCTGCCGTCGGTGCCGTTGCGCAGCGAGTACGTCACCTCGTTCGGCCGGACCTCCAGCCGCAGCCGCAGCCCCCGCCACAGCAGCGAGAACTCCATGCGTTCCAGGTGCTCCGGCAGGCGCGGCGCGAACGACAACTGCCCGCCGTGGTCGCGCATGCCGCCGAACCCGCACACCAGCGCCAGCCACGAACCGGCCAGCGCCGCGACGTGCAGGCCGTCGCTGGTGTTTCCGGCCAGGTCGTGCAGATCGACCAGCGCGGCCTCGGCGAGGTAGTCGTGGGCCAGTTTCAGGTAGCCCACCTCGGCCGCGAGCACCGCAAGCGTGCACGCCGACAGCGACGAGTCGCGCACGGTGAACTGCTCGTAGTGGACGAAGTTGCGCTGCTTCTCTTCGAACGTGAACGAGTCGCCGCACCAGTGCAGCGCGAGCACGAGGTCGGGCTGCTTGATGACCTTCTTCCGGTAGATGTCGAAGTACGGGAAGTTCAGCAGCAGCGGGAACTTCTCCGACGGCGTGTTCTCGAAGTCCCACTCCTGCAACCGGGTGAAGCCCCCGTGCTGCTGGTGGACCCGCAGCTCCTCGTCGTACGGGAGATGCATGGCCGCGGCGGCGACCCGCCACGCCTTCGTCTCGTCGTCGCTGACCTCGAGCTCGGCGGCCTTCTCCGGGTGCCGGCCGGCGGCGTCGGCCGCGTGCACCAGGTTCCGCTGGGCCATGAGGTTCGTGTAGAGGTTGTCGTTGACGATCGCGGTGTACTCGTCGGGGCCGGTCACGCCGTCGATGTGGAACTTGCCGTGCCGGTCGTGGTGCCCGAGCGAGTGCCACAGCCGCGCGGTCTCCACCAGCAGTTCCAGCCCGGTGTCGCGCTCGAAGTCGTCGTCGCCGGTGGCGTTGACGTAGCGCGTCACCGCCGCCGCGATCGCCGCGTTGTTGTGGAACGCCGCCGTGCCGGCCGGCCAGTACGCCGAGCACTCCTGGCCGCGCACGGTGCGCCACGGGAACGCCGCGCCCCTGAGCCCGAGCGTCTGCGCCCGCTCCCTCGCCAGGTCGAGCGTGCTCTGCCGCCAGCGCAGGACGTGCGCCACCACCGCCGGTTGGGTGTAGGTGAGCGCCGGCAGCATGAACATCTCGGTGTCCCAGAAGATGTGGCCGTCGTAGCCCGGGCCGCTCAGACCCTTCGCCGGGATCGACCGGTTCTCCGACCGGGCACCGCTCTGCAGCAGGTGGAACAGCGCCAGCCGCACCGCCTGCTGGATCTCCGGGTCGCCGTCGAGCTGCACGTCGGAGGCGTCCCAGAACACGTCGAGGTACTCGCGCTGCTCGCGGCACAGCCCGTCCCAGCCCGCGTAGCGGGCGCTGGTGAGGGCGGCGCCGACCTGGTCGCGCAGCGCCGGCAGCGACCGCCGGCTCGACCAGCCGTACGCGACCATCTTGACGATGCGCAGCTTCTCGCCCGGCTTCAGCACACACGCGACGGTGGTGCGCACCCAGTCGGGGAAGGACTCGGTCTTCACGTCGACCTTGCCCGGCGCCTCGACCACGTGGTCCATCGCCGACGCCATGCGCAGCCCGCTGGCCCGCGTCTGGTGCACGAGCAGGCCGCCGGAGGTCCCGGTGACGAGGTGCTCCTCCGACACGAGCGGCGCTTCGAGCGCCTTCTCGACCCGGGGGTCGGCCCGCGTCGTCGGCAGCTGCTCGTTCGCGACAAGCTCCGATTGGACGATCAGCCGGAGCGTCTCGTCGACCGCCTCGACCTCGTAGCAGATCGCCGCGATCGCCCGGTGGGTGAACGACACCAGCCGCGTCGAGTTGACGCGCACCGCGTCACCCGCCGGCGACGCCCACTCCAGTTCCCGGTGCAGGGTGCCGGCGCGCAGGTCGAGCACCCGCTCGTGCGAGCGCAGGTCGCCGTACCGCACGTCGAACGGCTCGTCGTCGACCAGCAGCCGGATCGGCTTGCCGTTGGTGACGTTGACGATGGACTGACCCGATTCCGGGAACCCGTAGCCGGCTTCCGCGTACGGCAGCGGGCGCAGTTCGTAGAACGAGTTCAGGTACGTGCCCGGCAGCCCGTGCGGCTCACCCTCGTCGAGGTTGCCGCGCAGGCCGATGTGCCCGTTCGACAGCGCGAAAATCGATTCCGACCAGGGCAGCTGCTCCAGGTCGAGGTTCTTCTCCCGAACCGCCCACGGCTCCACCTCGTACTTGGGGAGCGGGCGCTCCTCGTCGTCGAGGATCTGGACGTAGTCGTCGCCTTGAACGTAGTCGTCGGGAGACTGGACGTAGTCGTTCACGCTTGTTCCTCGTCCAGGAGCTCGGAAAGATCGCGCACGACGATGTCGGCACCCTGTTCGCTCAGCTCGGCCGCCTGCCCGACCCGGTCGACCCCGACGACGTAGCCGAAGTTGCCGGCCCGGCCGGCGGCGACGCCGGCCAGCGCGTCCTCGAAAACGGCGGCCTCGGCCGGCGACACGTTCAGGTGACGCGCGGCGGCCAGGAACGTGTCGGGCTCCGGCTTGCCGCGCAGGCCCTCCTGGCGGGCGACGATGCCGTCGACGATGTACTCGATGTACTGGTCGAGGCCGGTCGTACGGAGCACGTCGCGGGCGTTGGCGCTGGCGGAGACGACGGCGCGGCGGAGCCCCGCGGCCTCGGCGGCGCGCAGGTACGCGAGGGAGCCCTCGAACACGTCGACGCCCTTTTCGCGAATGATCTTCAGGAGCAGTTGGTTCTTCTTGTTGCCCAGGCCGTTGACGGTGTCGGCGCCGGGCTGGTCCTCCGGAGTCCCCTCGGTCAGCGTGATGCCACGCGATGCGAGAAAGGTTCGGACGCCGTCGGCGCGCGGGCGGCCGTCGACGTATCGGTTGTAGTCCGCTTCGGGATCGAACGGAACGAAGGGTTCCCCGGTCTTTGCTGAACGGTCCTTAAGGAACTCGTCGAACGTCGCCCGCCAGGCCGCATTATGAACGGCAGCGGTTTGGGTAAGCACGCCATCGAGGTCGAACAGGCATGCTTTGACGGTGGTGGGCAGGCCTAGCACATCGAGAATGTACATGCTGATAACCAATGCCACGCACCGGTCCGAAATCCCGGTGTAACCGGGTCGTCATGCCACAATGTGCCGGTGACGAAGGTACTGGTAACCGGCGGGGCCGGGTACATCGGCAGCACCGTGTGCTCCGCGCTCCTCGACCGGGGGATCCAGCCGATCATCCTCGACAATCTCGTCACCGGTCGTGAGCAGTTCACCGAGGGGCGCGTTTTCTACCGGGGCGACATCGCCGACGGCGCGCTGGTCGACGAGATCTTCGCGGTGCACCCGGAGATCTCGGCCACCATCCACTGCGCGGCGCTCATCGTCGTGCCGGAGTCGGTCGACAACCCGCTGCGGTACTTCCGCGAGAACGTCTCGAAGACGGTGGATCTGCTCGACCATCTACGGCGTAACGGCTGCGAGCGGGTGCTTTTCAGTTCATCGGCGTCGATGTACAAGCCGGGCAGCGACTTCGCGGTCGACGAATCCGCCGCGATCGAGCCCACCAGTCCCTACGCCCGAACCAAGTTCATGGTCGAGGGGATCCTGGAAGACGTGGCCGCGGCCGGCCAGCTGCGGGCCGTCTCGCTGCGGTACTTCAATCCCATCGGCGCCGACCCGAAGATGCGCACCGGCCTGCAGACCCGCAATCCGTCCCACGCCCTGGGCAAGATGATCGTGGCGTGGGAGGCCGGCGAGACGTTCACGATCACCGGCGTCGAATGGCCCACCCGCGACGGCACCGGCATCCGCGACTACATCCACGTGTGGGACCTGGCCCTCGCCCACGTGCAGGCCGTCGTCCGGTTCGACGAGATCCTGCCCCCCGACGGCAAGCACGGCTACGAGGCGATCAACCTCGGCACCGGCAACGGCACCACGGTGCGCGAACTGGTGGCCGCGTTCAACGCGGTGATCGGCGGCGAGCTGCCGGTGGCCGAGGCGCCACCCCGGCTGGGTGACGCGGCGGGCGCGTTCACCCGCAGCACGCGCGCCGCGACCCAGCTGGAATGGGAAGCGAAGTTCACGATCGAAGACGGCATCCGCCACTCGCTGGAGTGGCGGACGCTCGACAACGAACGGTCGTAACTAGCGCTGGTAGGTGCCGCGCAGGATGCCGCGGGCCAGCGTGTGGAAGGTCAGGTTGAAGCCCACGTAGGCGGGCGTCGCCGACGAGTCCAGCCCGAGGTCCTCGACGTCGAGCGCGTGCACCGCGAACACGTACCGGTGCACCACGTCGCCCTCGGGCGGCGCGCAGCCGCCGTACCCGGCCTGCCCGTAGTCGTTGCGCGCGTGGATCACCCCGCCGGGCAGCGGGCCGGACCGCGCGGCGTCGGTGAGCAGTTCGGTGGTGTCGGCCGGAATCCCGACGAGCACCCAGTGCCAGAACCCGCTGCCCGTGGGCGCGTCGGGGTCGTAGCACGTCACGGCGAAGCTCTTGGTCTCCGCCGGGAATCCCGACCAGCGCAGGTGCGGGCTGGCGTTGTCGCCGCCGGCGCTGTCGTGCGCGTGCCGCTTGTCGAGCGGCTGGCCCTCGCTGAAGTCGTTGCTGGTCAACTCGAAGGTCGGCTTGACCGGCAGGATGTCGAACGGGTCGGGCGCTGTGCCGCGTTCAAGGCTCATGGCGGGCTCCTATCAGGCGCTGGAATCAGAACTCACGCTACCGGCCCCATTCGGTTACCGTGCATCGCATCGTGATCCATCGACTTCACTGCGGGGAGTGTCGCGATGTCGTTGGTCGACCGGCGCCGGTCCTTGGTCCGGCCGTTGCTGCCGCAGCTGATCTGGGAAGGCGTGCTCCTCGTCGTCCTGGTGCTGCTGATCGCGATCGCCCGGGCCGCCGAGCCGGGGCTGTTCGGCAACGGGACGCTCTGGGCGCAGTGGGCGATCATCGGTCTCATGGCGGCGGCCGCGGCGTTCTCGCTGCGGATGGGCACCCCGAACCTGGCGATCCCGGCGCTGGCCGCCTTCGGCGCCTCGGCTTTCGTCGGCGGGGTGAACGACCTGTCCCCGGTCTGGATCTCGGCGCTCACGGCGGTCATCGTCTGCCTGGCGTGCGGGCTGGCACTGGGTGCGCTCGTGGGACTCACCGGCGTGCCGGCCTGGGCGGCGTCGCTCGGTGCGCTCGCGCTGCTGCAGGCCTATGCGGCCGCCTACACCGGGGGCCGGACCGAGCCGCTGCGCGGGCCCGCGATCTCGGCCAACGTCACCTGGTTCCTGCTGTTCGCGTTCATCTCGGTGCTCGGCGCCATCGCGTTGGCGACGCCCGCCGTGCGGGTCCGGCTCGTGTCGGCCGGCGCCGGGATGTCGGCGCGGCTGGTCACCTCGCTGGTCGGGCTCGGCGGGTCGTCGGCGCTGGCCGGCCTCGCCGGTGTGCTGCTGGCCGGCCACGCGCGGTCGACCGTCACCGTCCCGTTCGACCTGCTGCTGCTCGCGCTCGGGGTGGCGCTGATCGCCGGGGTCGGCGTGTACGGCGGCCAGGATCCGATCTTCGGTGTGGTGCTGGCCAGCGGCATCGCGGCGGTCATCGGCATGTGGACCGTGCTCGCCGGTGGCGCCTCGTGGTCACAGCTCGTGCTGGCCGGCGTCCTGATCCTGCTCGGCCTGCTGGTGAGTTGGGTGATCGCCCTGATCAACCGCCGGTTGCCGGCCTGACGAGGGAACCCGTTACCGATCAGTGACGTACCTGTGAGTGAGGTTTACGTTCGGTTGGGGTGATCATGGTGCTCGTCCGGTCTGCATTGACGCTGATCGTGGCGGCGTGCCTCTTCGTGGCCGTGCCGTCCGCGGGCCCGGCCGGTGCCGACCCCGCCGAGGACATCGCCGCCGACCTCCACCGTCAACTCGAAGCCGCGAGTCGCGGCTACCTCGACGCCGAGGCCACCCTGGCCGGCTCCCGGCAGCGGCAGGCCGACCTGGCCGGTCAGCTCGGCGCCGCCGAGGCGAAGGTGGCGGCCGCGCAGCCGCAGGCCAACGAGATCCTCGCCGCCACCTACCGCACCGGCGGCTCGGCGTCCACCGCGTCGATGCTGCTGGGCAGCGGCTCGGCGGGCGGGTTCGTCGACCGGGCCGCCAGCCTGCGGGTGGTCGCGGCCCGGAACGAGCGCACGCTCCGCGAGCTGATCGCGCTCCGCCGCGACCTGGCCGCCAAGAAGACCGCGATCGATGCCGAGGTCAAGCTCCAGGAGCAGCAACTCGCCGTGATGGCGAAGAAGAAAGCGGACGCCGAACGCGCGCTGGCCAGTTACGGCGGCGCCGCCGAGCAGGGCCCGCCCGCCGCCCAGCCGCCCGCTGCCCAACCGCCGGCCGGCTCCTCGGGTGGCGGCTCTTCGGGTGGCGGCTCTTCGGGTGGCGGCGGCAAGCCGCCGCCCGCCCAACCGCCGCCGGGAAACGGAACCTTCCCACCCGAACGCTGCTCCGTCGACGACCCGACGACGAACGGCTGCATCACCGCACGCACGCTGCACGCGATGCGGCAGGCCCAGTCGGCCGGCTTCACCCGCTTCGTCTCCTGCTACCGCTCCCAGGAGGACGGCGGCGAACACCCCCGCGGCCGAGCCTGCGACTTCGCCGCCCAGAAGAACGGTTTCGGCGGCGTGGCCAGCGGCGGCGACCGCACCTACGGCGACAACCTGTCGGTCTACTTCATCGACAACTCCCGGCGCCTGGGCGTGCTGTACGTAATCTGGTTCAAGCGGATCTGGCTACCGTCGAGCGGCTGGCGCGCCTACAACCGCGGCCGCGGCGACCCGAGCAGCGACCACACCAACCACGTCCACCTGAGCATGCGCTAGTCCGGGGTGAAGCGGATTCGCGCGGGTCTGGGTGATGTCGTAGTCACCGCGCGGCCGTCGACTGTGGCGCCGTCGACCGCAACGGGTTCGCGGTCGAATACCGCGATGTCGCCGCGGGGGCCCTGGGTCGGGCGGAGGACCACCTCGGCATCGGTGCGGCTGATCAGTTCGCACGTCGTTTCCAGGAGGGTTGCCGGGCCCACGCGGACGCCGTGCGGGAGCATCGCGCCGGCGCGGGCGGGTAGGTACAACCGGCGGCCGTCCAGCAGAAGGCTGTCGCGATAGGACAGTGAGAACGTGGCGTCGGTCGGGCCGATGTTCAGCAGGTGCAGCAGGCGCTGGCCGGCAGTGTCCACTGTGGACGTTACCAGCAGGCCCGGGTCGGCGGCGTCGTGGCGTAGGCGGGGTTCCACTCCGAGTTTGGCCAGGCAGGTGCGCCAGAAGTCGAGGTCGCACGGGTAGTCGGCGGTGACGAGCACCGCCCGGCCCGGGATCTCGACGCCGCACACCGCGTCTGACCCTGCCACCAGCAGCAGCGGCTCGCCGCCGGCCAGGAACTGGGCGTACCCGACGCGCACCTCGGGCTGCCCGTCCGCCGTTACCGACGGGAAGTAGTGCGGCGTGCCGTCGACCCGGCCGGTGACTCGGACGCCGAGGGCGTCGGCGAGTACCGTGCAGGGTGTGCCGTCGACGTCGAACTGCGGCAGGACGCCGTTCAGCAAGAGACGTCCGCCACCGTCCACATAGGACGCCAGCCGTTCCTGGACGGTACGACCCAGCGTCGAGGCGCTCGCGAGAACCACCGTGCCGGGGAGATCCGCGGACGACTGCAGATCCACCGCCGGGAACGAGTATCCGGCCAACAGGAGCGCCCGCGCCAGGATGTCACGCGGTCCCATTCCCCGGTACCGCACCAGATCCGCCACCTGCGCGGCCCGCACCGCCGACGCGGGATGGTGGTACTCCGTCATGTAGTGGTCGGGTACGAAGCCGAGCGCGAGGCCGTCGTCTTCCTCGTCGCCGTCTGCCAGCAGGTCGGCGGCCCCGCGCACGGCGGCGAACGCGTGGCGGACGGCCCCGAACGTGGGGTTGCGCCGGCCTTCCGGGTCGACCGGCGCGGCGAAGCCGTGGCGTTCCCCGGTGAACGCGATGCGGTCGTTGCCGTCGCCGACCGGTTCGGCGAGAAGGGGGTTGCGGCCGCCCGTGAAGAGGTAGAGGTTCAGCAGCCGGTTGCCCTGGGCCACGCACATGCGGGTCTTCAGCTCGACGGCCTCCGGCGGGTACAGCTTCGACAGGTCCTCGCCGTAGTCGCCGGTGCCGGCCTCGAACTCCAGCGACGTCAACGGTTGATCGGGGTCGAGCGACGCGGCCAGGAACGCGTTGGACGTGTAGAGGTCCGGCGCGTTCTCGACGGTGAGGTCGCCGAGGTAGTGGTCGGAGCCCGCCGTCAGCTGCGGCACGCCACGGTAGCTCTCGAAGAGCTGGCTGATGCCGATCGGGAACGTGCGGCCGCGTCCGGCGTCGGTGCCGTGGACGTTGATGAAGAACGGAATTCCGGTGACGCCGTGCCGCAGCGCCGATTCGCGCAGGATCGCGACGTAGCGGCGGTACCGGTCGCGCATGTAGCGGCCGAGGTCGTCGTGGACCGCCAACGAGTGCTCCTCGGCGGGAGTTCGGAAGTCGGCGGGAAGATCGGGGGAGTTGCTGACCCACGACAGCATGCCGATCTCGTTGTCGAGCTGGACGCCGATCACCGGCCCGCCGTTCGGCGCGAGCCGCGCCGCGAGCATGGGCATGACCGCCGCGTACCAGCCCTCGGCCGCCTCGAGGAACGCGGGCGCGAGGTAGTCCAGCGTCCTCGTGGGTACCACCGCGCCGTCCCAGGTCAACGGAGGGTCGTCGTACAGGCGGTACGGGATTCCCTCGTTCTTGAGCTCGGCCATGACGAACGGGCCGGGTCGCGCGAGAGCGCGCAGTCCCTTGCGGTGGGCCAGATCCAGGAACCCGGCCACGTCGCGCTGCGGATGCGTGCGCCCGGTGAGGTCGACACTACGGTCGGGAAGCTCGTGCCACAGCCACGGGATGTAGGTGGCGACGGTGTCGCAGCCGGCCTCGATCAGCTTGTCGAGCCGGTCGGCCCAGTAGGACGGGGAGAGCCGGAAATAGTGGACCTCACCAGCGAGAACGATCTGAGGCTTGCCGTCGATCAGGAGCCGGCGACGGGCGAGAGATACCTGGGACATCCGGGGCCTTCCATATGTCGCATGGACATAACCGACGCATCTGTTGCGGACTTCTCGGGGCCTGCTTATGGTGCCTGTAACCGGTTTCTGTGAAACGCACGTTACGGAAGAGGGAAACCTTTGAGCAACTCCAACCGGATGACCGTTCGCGAGATGGCCCGCCTGGCCGGCGTGTCCGTCGCGACGGTGTCCCGCGTCTTCAACGGCACCGGACAGGTGTCGGAGGAGATGCGGCAGCGGGTCCTGGAGTCCATCAAGGCGCACGGTTACCAGCCCGACCACCGCGGCAGGGCGCTCGCCGCCCGCCGGCACAACACGATCGGGCTCGTCTTCCCCGGGCTCGCCGGCCCCTACTTCGGCGAGCTGATCCAGGGGTTCGAGCTGGAAGTGGTGCAGTCACAGGCCGCCGTGCACATCCTCTGCACCCACATGCGCCGCGACTCCGACGAACAGGTCGTCGAGATGGCCCGCCGCGTCGACGGGCTGGCAGTGCTCGGCGGCACGGTCTCCGACGACACGCTGCGCCGGCTGGCCGGCACGCTGCCGGTGGTGGTGCTCGCCGGCACGGGCCCCGGTGCGATCGCGTCGATCCGGGCCGAGAACCACGACGCGATGCGCGACCTCACCACGCATCTCCTTACCGTGCACGGGTTGCGTGACCTCATCTTCGTCGGCAGCCCCGACGGCTCGCCCGACATCAGCGAGCGCTGGGAGGGCTTCCGCACGGCCCATCGCGAGGCCTGTCTTACACCACGGCGGCGCCCGGTACGCGCGGCTTTGAGACAAGAGGATGGTGTGCAGGTGGCGAGCCAGCTCCTGAAGCGCGGCACCCTCCCGCAGGCGATCGTGTGCGCCAACGACGAAACCGCCCTCGGCGTCCTCGTCGGGTTGCTCGGCGCCGGCGTGCGGGTGCCCGAAGACGTTGTCATCACGGGGTTCGACGACGTCCAGATGGCCGGCCTGGTCGCACCGGCGCTGACCACCGTGCGGCAGCCGATCCGAGAACTCGCGGCCGAGACCGCGCGCCAGTTGCTGCGTGCCGGCAGCACGCCGCCAGAGAACCGGTTGCTGCCCACCGAGCTTGTGATCCGCCGCAGTTGTGGCTGCGCCAGTGCAGGGAGCACCCCCGACCCGTAACCCAGATTCGAACATCGACCGCACCACATCCGAGGCCACGGGCCGCGGGTGCGATGCCCTACACCCCTGATCCCCCTGGCGCCCCTCCCGGCGCCGTACACAGGAGGTAGTGCAACGTGAGACGCCCAACGCGCTCGCTGATCGCCGCCGTCGCCACCGCCGCGATGCTCGTAGCCGCCGGCTGCACCGGAACCGAGAACCAGTCGGGCACCGGTTCCGAAGGCCGGGTCGACTACCTGAACCTGGGCGGCTTCGGCGGTGGCAGCAACCCCCAGCCGAACTACAACCCGTACCTCGAAGCCACCCGGCTCGAAGCCATCAACTACCTGTTCGAGCCCCTGATCCAGTTCGACAACTACGGCTGCGAGGCGAAGCCGTGGCTCGCCACCAAGTGGGAGTGGAAGGACCCGTCGACGCTCGTCTTCACCATGCGCGACGGCGTGAAGTGGAACGACGGCCAGGCGTTCACCGCCAAGGACGTCGAGTTCACGTTCAACATGCTGAAGCAGCACAAGGCATTGGACCTCCGCGGCCTGTGGCGCTACCTCTCCGCGGTGACCGCGCCCGACGACAAGACCGCCGAGTTCAAGTTCAACGGGCCCGGCGCCGGCGCGTTCACGGAGATCGACGACGTGAAGATCGTGCCCAAGCACATCTGGGAGAAGCAGACCGACCCGGTGACGTTCGTCAACGCCGACAACCCGGTCGGCACCGGACCGTTCACGGTGAAGTCCTTCAACGGCCAGCAGTTGGTGATCGCCCGTTCGCCCGGCTACTGGCAGGCCGACAAGGTCAGGGTCGACGAGGTCCGGTTCAACAACGACCAGACCGATCAGCAGATCAAGCAGCTCCAGCTCAGCCGCGGCGAGTTCGACAGCAACGCCATCTTCGTGCCCGACATCCAGAAGACGTACGTCGAACGCGACCCGAAGAACAACCACTACTGGTACCCGGCGGACGCGAACATCAGCCTGTACCTGAACCTCACCAAGGCGCCGTTCAACGACGTCGCGTTCCGCCGGGCGCTGCTCACCGCGATCAACCGCCAGGAGATCGCCGACAAGGCCCAGTTCGGCTACGTGAAGCCCGCCAGCCAGACCGGCATCAAGATTCCGAACCAGGAGGACTTCATCCCGGCGGACATCGCGAACAAGGGCGTCCAGCCGTTCGACACCGCGAAGGCCGACCGTGAGCTGACCGCCGCCGGTTACACCAAGAGCGGCGACGGCAAGCGTCTCGACAAGAGCGGCAAGCCGATCGCGTTCAAGTTCGCGGTGCCGGGTGACTGGACCGACTGGGTCGCCGCCCAGAAGATCATCATCGAGAACCTGACCGCGCTCGGGTTCCAGATCACCCAGGACGGCCCGGCGTTCCCGTCGTACGAGAACGACCGCGCCATCGGCAACTACGACGCGGTGCTCGGTGTGTACGGCGGCTCCTGCAACATGTACCGCAACTACCAGGAGGCGCTGTCGAGTGACGTGTCGGCCCCGATCGGGCAGAAGGCGGTCAGCAACTTCGTCCGCTGGAACGACCCGCGCACCGACGAGCTGATCGACAAGCTGTTCGCGGCGCAGGACAAGGACGCGCAGAAGCCGATCGTCGCCGACCTGGCGAAGATCATGATGGAGCAGGTGCCGGTGATCCCGCTGTGGTACGGCGCGCGCTGGTTCCAGTACTCGACGAAGAAGGCCACCGGCTGGCCGAACGAGAAGGACCCGTACGGCATGCCGACGGACAACCTCCTCTGGATCACGAACCTGAAGCCTGCGGGGTAGTCATGGCCTACTTCGCCAGGCGGTTCCTGTTCTTCCTCGCCACGCTGTGGGCCGCGGTGACCCTGAACTTCCTCATTCCGCGGCTCCAGCCCGGCGATCCCGCCGACGCCATCGTGCAGCGGCTGGTCGGCAAGGGCGGCTCGATCGACCCGGCACAGGTCGAGGCGATCCGGACGATGCTCGGCGCGCCCGACGGCAACCTGTTCGAGCAGTACGTCCAGTACCTGGGTGCGTTGTTCCGGGGAGACTTCGGGATCTCCTACACGTACTTCCCGTACACGGTGACGCACATGATCGGGCAGACCCTGCCGTGGACGGTGGTTCTGGTCAGCGTCACCCAGATCCTGGCCTTCGTCATCGGGAACCTGCTCGGCACGTGGGCGGCCCACCGCCGCAACAGCCGGGTCGACTCGGTGATCACGCTGGGGTCGACGTTCGTCGGCACGTTGCCGTTCTTCTGGATCGCGATGCTGCTGATCTACGTCTTCGCGTTCATGCTGCCGTGGTTCCCCAGCGACGGCGGCTTCGGGCCGGGCAGTTCGCCGGGCTGGAACTGGGTGTTCATCTCCGACGCGATCCAGCACAGCGTGCTGCCGGCGGTCGCGTTGCTCATCACCGGTCCGATCGGCTGGATCATCGGGATGCGCAACAACATGGTGCAGAGCCTCGGCGAGGACTACACGCGGCTCGCAGTGGCGAAGGGTCTGCGCGGCCGGCGGGTCGCGTTCACGTACGGCGGCCGGA
Source organism: Virgisporangium aurantiacum (assembly GCF_016863635.1). GTDB lineage: Bacteria > Actinomycetota > Actinomycetes > Mycobacteriales > Micromonosporaceae > Virgisporangium > Virgisporangium aurantiacum. The sequence goes on from NZ_BOPG01000082.1 coordinate 73,970, forward strand.
TCGCGATCCTGCCGAACGTCACCGGGTTCGCGATCGCGTTGGGCAGCATCCTCGGCGGCACCGTGCTGGTGGAGACGGTGTTCAACTACCCGGGCATGGGCCGGTTGCTACTGGAGGCGGTGACCAACCGGGACTTCCCGCTGATGCAGGCCATCTTCCTGTTCACCACCGTGGGCGTGCTGATCGCCAACTTCGGCGCCGACCTCCTCTACGGGTTCCTGGATCCGCGCGTTCGTAAGGGAGCCCACACATGAGCACTCCGGTACAGGCCGCTCCGACCCACGCGGTGCAGTCGGAAGGTCTTCAGGTCGAGTCGGCCGAGGTCGGTCGCAAGTGGATTCCCGGCTGGTTCGTGATCCTGTGGCGCAACCGCAAGTGCCGCATCGGTGTCGTGATGCTCGCGGTGTTCGTGCTCGCGGCTCTGTTCGCGCCACTCATCACGCCGGCCGACCCGCGGGCCGACGACTTCGCCCGGTCGGCCGGCCCGTCGGCCGAGCACTGGCTGGGCACCACCGCGCAGGGCGAGGACGTGTGGTCGCAACTCATCTACGGTGCCCGCGCCTCGCTGACCGTCGGAATCGTCGCCGGGGTCATCTGCACGGTGATCGCGCTCGTGATCGGGCTGCTGGCCGGTTACAAGCAGGGCTGGGTCGACGAGGTCCTGTCGTTCTTCATCAACCTGGGCCTCGTGATTCCGGCGCTGCCGCTGATGATCACGCTGGCCGCCTACGCACCGGTGCGCGGGCTGTGGCTCATCATCATCGTCATCAGCGTCACCGGGTGGGCGTACGGGGCGCGCATCAAACGGTCCCAGATCATCACCTTGCGCACCCGCGACTACATCACGGCGGCGCGGTTCGCCGGCGACCGCACGTGGCGCATAATCTTCCGCGAGATCGTGCCGAACATGACCTCGCTGATCGTGGTGGGCTTCATGGGCGCCGCGCTGGGCGCGATCGGTGGTGAGGCCGGGCTCGCGTTCCTCGGGCTCGGTGACCCGCAGACGGTCAGCTGGGGCACGATGCTCAACCAGGCGAGCCTCGGTGGCGCGATGCTCACCGGTCAGTGGGCGTGGCTGATCGCGCCCGGTCTCGCGTTGTCGTTGCTGATCCTGTCGTTCACGCTGATCAACTTCGGCATCGACGCCCTGAGCAACCCGCACCTCCGGGAGGACTGAGATGCCGCTCTTATCGGTGCAGAACCTGTCGGTGACCTACACCCCGCGCGACCACCCGGCCGTGCGTGCGGTCCACGACGTGTCGTTCACCGTCGACGACGACGAGTTCGTCGGCCTGCTCGGCGAGTCCGGCTGCGGAAAGTCCACATTGGGCAATGCGATCCTGCGGCTGCTGGCGCCACCGGCGCGGATCAGCGGCGGAACGGTCGAGTTCGGCGGCCGCGACATCACCAAGCTGGCGCAGGACGAGTTGCGGGAGATGCGCTGGGTCGACCTGTCGACGGTGTTCCAGAGCAGCATGAACTCGCTCAACCCGGTGATCCGCGTCGAGGACCAGTTCGCCGACACGTTCGACGCACACAGGGACGCGCCGAAGACCGATCCGGCCGAGCTGCTGCGGATGGTGTCGCTGGATCCCGAGGTGCTCAAGGCGTTCCCGCACGAGTTGTCGGGTGGCATGAAGCAGCGGGTGGCGCTCGCGCTGGCGCTCGCCCTGCGGCCGAAGCTCGTGCTGCTCGACGAGCCCACTACCGGGCTCGACGTCGTGGTGCAGCGCAGCATCCTGAACGAGCTGCGCACGCTGCGCGAGCAACTCGGGTTCGCGGTCATCTTCATCAGCCACGACCTCGGCACGGTGCTGGAACTGGCCGACCGCGTGATGGTGATGTACGGCGGCGAGCTCGTCGAGAACCGGCCGGCGGCCGAGATGCTCCGCGATCCGCGGCATCCGTACACCCGCGGGCTGCTCGGCTCCTACGCCGACCCGCGGCTCGCCGAGGTGAACGTCACCTACATTCCCGGCCGGCCGCCGGACCTGAGCCGCGAGCACCGGGGCTGCCTGTTCACCCCGCGCTGCCCGTACGCCGAGGACCAGTGCCGCGAAACGCATCCGGAGCTGCTGGAGAACCACGGCGGCCTGGTGCGGTGTCACGTCGCGCAGCAGGAGCGGCTGCCCGCGGCCCGGAAGGGCGGTTTCTCCACAGTGGACACTGCGGCCGTCGCCGTGGTCGAGCCGGTCGCGGACGCTCCGGTGCTCGCCGTCGAGAACGTCTCGAAGACCTACCGGACCCGTCGGGGGCTGCGTACCAGCACCACCGAGGCGGTGATCGACGTGTCGCTGAAACTGTTCGCGGGACGGGTGACCGCACTCGTCGGCCAGAGCGGCAGCGGCAAGTCCACGATCGCCCGCCTGGTGACGGGAGTGGAGCGGCCGACCGAGGGCACGGTCACGTTCGGCGAGACGCGCGTCGACCGGTTGCGCGGGCGCGCCCTGCGGGACTACCGGCGGCACGTGCAGATGGTGTTCCAGGACCCGTTCAGCGCGCTGAACCCGACCCGCACCGTCGCGTACGCGCTGTCGCGTCCGCTCGTCAACTATCGCGGGCTGCGCGGCCGCGCGGTCCGCGACCGCGCCGCGGAGCTGCTCGAAAGCGTCGGCCTGTCGCCGGCCGCGCAGTTCCTCGACAAGCTGCCGCACCAGCTCTCCGGCGGCCAGCGCCAGCGCGTGGTGACGGCGCGGGCGCTGGCGCCGGAACCGGAGATCCTGATCGCCGACGAGCCGATCTCGATGCTCGACGTGTCGATCCGGGCCGAGATCCTGGAGCTGCTCGGCGAGCTGGCGCGCAGCCGCGGCCTGGCGATGCTCTACATCACCCACGACCTGTTGAGCGCCCGCCTGCTCGCCGACGACGTGCTGGTGCTGAACAAGGGCCAGCTCGTCGAGAGCGGGCCGACGCTCGAGGTCATCCGTTCGGCGAAGGACGACTACACGCGACTGCTGCTGGACTCGATCCCCAACCCGTTCGCCAAGACCGCCTGACGGTTGTTGGCCATGAGGAACGCGACGCCGAACGCGGCGACCGCGAGGAGCACGTGCGGATAGGAGCTCAGGAAACTCCAGATACCCCGCGCCGAGTGGAAGCTGTGCGCGCCCTCGTCGGTCGCCGACTCGAACGGCTGCGGCGGTACGAGCCACTGCGCGAACCACTTCCACGCCTGGGATCGCGGCGCCGTCGACGATCCGAACTGGACGAACGTCGCCGCCGTGACCGCCAGAGCCGCGATGAGTGTGGCGGTGACGCTCGCGGTCACCAGCCGCCAGCCCGTACGCCGTCCCGCCACCGACCGCAGTTTCGCGGCGAACAGCACGAAGGCGACCAGCCACACGGCCCAGCTCGTCACCATGCCGTACGGCTGGTTGCCGAAGTGGTAGGCCATGGTCGACGGGTACGGCACGCCGTTCGGCATCTCGTTGTACAGGGCCAGCCGTTCCAGGCCGAAGCCCAGCCCGACCCACCCCGCGACCACCGCGATCAGGCACAGCCCGAGCGTGGTGGGACGGACCCGGCGGGCCGCGAACCGGCGGCCCAGCCACCATCCGGTGACGGCCGCCAGCAGCACCGGAATCAGCGCCACGGCACCCTGTACGAGACGGGCGCCCAGGTTGCTGTCGTCGATGATCGGACGCTCGCCCTCGGCCATCGACTGGTAGACGGTCCGCCAGCCCTGATCGGCCAGCGCGAGCACGAGCAGGTAGCCGACGACGGCCGCGACCACGCCGGTGATCCGCTTCCAACCGAGCGGCGGGAGCGTCGGCTCGCCGCCGGGCCGGGCCAACGCGAGGCTGATGCCGAAGCCGAGCATGAGCCGGGCCCGCCGGAACGTCGACAGGCTGCGGTCGCGCGCGATCGTGCGGATCTCGGCCGTCCACTCCCGCAGCAGCTCGCCGCGGATCGCGGCCGGCCACCGATCGGCGGCCCGGTGAACCAGCCACAACGACGCCCGGGTCACCATGCCGGCCCCAATGCCGGCGGGGCTTCGGTCATCGGGGCGACGATCGAGGTCTGCGCCCGCAGTTCGGCCAGGCCGGTGCGGGCCGCCTCGGCGCCCTCCGGGGTGAGCTGGTAGTAGCGCCGGACCGGCCGGCCGGCGTCGGAGGGATCCTCGTCCTCCCACCGCGCCGTGAGCCAGCCGGCGTTCTGCAGCCGCGTCAGGATCGGGTAGAGGGTGCCGCTGGCGATTCCGGTCTGCTGCATGAGCTGCAGCCCGTAGTGCTCGCCCGCCGGATCGGCGAGCAGGGCGGCGAGCACCTTCGCCACCGGGACGGTCATCTTGACGGTCATGCCCGGGACTCTACATAGCCCCTCTCGCGGTTGTCTACATAGCCTCGGTTACAGCTCGATCAGGACGGCTCCGGGCTGCGGAATGTCGACCGTGAACTCGCCGTCGCCGGGTAGCGGTTCCGTCGTCAGCGTGTCGGCGGCGCGGAGCGCGGCCCACTGGTCGACGGTCGGCCAGCCGCGGACCTTCAGCTCCGCGGCGAGCGTCGTGACGTCGCTGTGGTTCCGGTCGAGGCGGGTGACGGTGGCGGTGCGCCCGGCCGCGCCGTCGACGGTCAGGACCACGCGCCGGGCGAGCGCCGGGTCACCGTCCATCTTGGACTGGTCCAATGTGGACACCCAGACCAGCACCGTGATGCGGCCGTCGTCGTGGCGGCTGGCCCACGTCTGCACGAGGCCGCCGGCGCCGTCGCCGGTCGCGGTCACCGGCAGTTCGGTGTCGCCGAGTTTCGACAGCATGGACAGTGCGTGGTAGCGCGGCTTCGCGATGCCGCCGACCGTGATGAGCCCGAAGCCGCCATGCAGCAGGCGCGGCGGGCGGCCCAGTTCCTCGAAGTGGTCGCTCGCCACCCAGTAGGAGAGCGCGTCGACCCGGCCGGCGGCCGACCGCATGCCGGTCAGCAGGAACGTCGCCGCCGAGGTGCCGTCGTTCACGGGGTTGAAGTGGGTGGGGGTCACGCCCCACTCCGTCCACAGGATGCGGGCCTCGGGCCGGCCGTACCGGTCGAGCGTGGCGCGGAGGTCGAGCGGCGGGCTGCCGTAGGTGTGTGTGGAGACGAAGTCGACCGGCGCACCGCTCGTCGCCGCGTGCGAAAGCAACGCGTCGACCCAACCGGCCGCCGCCGACGACGGTCCGCCGACGGGAATGCGCGGGTCGACGTCCTTGACCGCCCGCGCGGTGACGTCGTACAGCCGCATCCACTCGTCGCGGGTGCCCGACCAGAACACGTCGAGGTTCGCCTCGTTCCACACCTCGAAGTCCCACCCGAGCACCTCGTCGCCGTACCGGTCGAGCAGGTGCGCGACGAGCGCGCGCACCAGGTCGCCCCAGCGGTCCCAATCCTTCGGCGGCGAGATGACGCCGCGGTACTCGAACACGGTCTGCGACGGATCGCGCGCGAGATCGCGCGGCATGAACCCGATCTCGACGACGGGCCGCAGCCCGGTGGCGATCAGCATGTCGTACACGCGGTCGACGCCGGTGAAGTCGTGCACCGGCGTGCCGTCGCGCTCGGTGTAGACGCCGAGGTCGTCGTGCAGAATCGAGTGCGCGCGCACGGTTTCGACGCCCACCTCGTCCCGGATACGCTTGAGCGCGGCGAGCAGTTCGGTGCCGATCTCCCGGCCGCCCGACCGGTCGGTGCAGAGCAGTTGCGACAGGCGCTCGCTGCCGATCATCGGCTGCCACGGCCGGTGCAGCGGCGTTCCGTTCGCGGTCGCGTCGAGTCCCAAGTGGACGGTCCGGTCGCCGTCCCCGCGGGACGCGGCGGTGACGGTGGTGCTCAACGGCCCCAGGGCGGTGACCTCGGGGACGGCGGCAACCGCGTACACGTAGGTGACGCCGGGACTGCCGGTGGTGTCGATGTACCACGTGTCGGGCACCGACAGCACGTCGCCGCCGAGATGGTCGACGGGCGCGAGCCTGGCTTCGGCGCCGGATTCGGCGCGGTGCACGAGATAGCCGACCGCACCGGGAACCGGTTGCCACGTAAGGCGGACATGCCCGACGCCTTCCGCGGCTTCCAGACCGGCGGGCGCCGGAAGGTCGGGGAGCGGCGCGCCCGCGATGCTCGATCGCACCCCGATGCGCTGCTCCCAATCGGCCCGGGCAGTGGAATTCTCGGTCATCCTGGGACGGTAACCGGTTTCTGCCCGGGCCGCCTGTCGAGGAGTTGGCCCTCCGAAGATCCGCTCGCTCGGATACATTGCGGTTGGTGCAACACCCTAACCGGATCGGCCGATCGGCCGACTTCCCGGACCCATTTCACCGGTCGGCTCGTATTTCCGAGGGATGAGTGTGTTCGTAAAGACCCCGCGGGTGGGGACCGCCCTGGTGTTCCTCGCCAGCGGCGCGGTACAGGCGTCGCTGTTCGCGCGCCTCCCGGCCCTTCAGGACGCCTCCGGCGCCGGCACCGCCGCGCTCGGAACCGCGCTGGCCGTGATGGGTGCCGGAACCTTTGTGGGAATGTGCACCGCCGCCCGGCACTTCCGCACGTTCGACGATCGCCGGATCGTCGCCGTCGCGTCCACGCTCACCATCGGCGCGCTGCTCGGGGCGAGCTATGCGTCGTCACCGTGGCAGCTGACGTTCGCGCTGCTCGCGCTGGGCGTCCCCGCGGGCATGTGGGACGCCCGGATGAACGTGCACGCCGCCGTCGTCGAGCGGCAGGCCGGGCGGCACCTGATGACCGAGTTCCACGGCCTGTGGAGCCTCGGCTGCGTGGTCGGTGCCGGCGTGGGGGTGCTCGCGGCGTCGCGGGGTTGGCCGGTCCTGCACCAGAGCCTGGTGGTCGGCGGGCTGGCCCTCGCCGCCTGTCTCTTCGGGGTCTCGACCTTCGTCGACCGCGACGACGCGCCGCCCCGGCCGGTCCCGACGGGCCGCCGCCCGTTCCAGCCCTACCTCGCGCACCTGATCGCGATCATCTTCCTCGGCGCGATCATCGAGGGCGCCGCCGGCGACTGGCTGGCCGTCCTGCTCGCCGACGAACGGGGGCAGTCGCACGGTGCGGCCGCCTCCGGCTACCTGACCTTCGTGGCGGCGATGGCGGTCGGGCGGCTCGGCGCCAACCGGCTCTACCGGTTCTACCCCGAGGTGAGTCTCCGGCAGGCGGTACTGCTCGGCACCGGCACCGCCGCCGCCGGCGTCGTGCTGACCGCGTACGCGCCCGTGGGGATCGCCGTGCATCTCGGCGCGGTGTGCTGGGGCGTCGGGATCTGTGTCGTGTTCCCCGGCGTGCTCAGCGTGGCCGGACGGAAGTCCGACTCGGGGCGGACCGTGGCGCTGCTGTCGTCGATCGGATACGCGGCCAGCATGGCCGGGCCGATCGGCCTCGGGCTCGCTTCCTCGGCGCTCGCGCGCCCCGATCTGCGGCTCGCGCTGGCGGTTCTGCTGCCGCTGTGCGCGGCCGTGGCCGTGGCGGTGGCCTGGTGGACGAAGCCCGACTCCGAGCCCGTCCGGATGGAATCACCACGGCAACCACGCGTGGGTACCCTCGCGTTCGAACCCACCCCCGAAGGCGGACGTTGAGACCGGGAGGTCGAACAGCTCCGCCGCCGACCCGATCGGCAGGCCGAGCGGCAGGTTGGCGCGGAACGTTGCCCAGGTACCGAGATCGTGGCGCCACGCGTCGAGGTAGTGGCGGCACAGTTCCGGGCTGACGTGCTCGTCGAGTTGCCCGCGGGCCGCCAGCAGCGCCGCGGCGATCTGCTCCGAACCGGGCATGGCGTTCAGTTCGAGCCGTTCGAGGATCCCGTCGATGAACCGCCGGCGTTGCTCGATGAACCACCGCCAGTAGGCGATGTCGGCGTGCCTGATCCGGCCGCCCCGGTCGAGGATCGCGAACAGTCCCTCCGCCAACAGGTCGCCGAACTCCTGGCCGCGCGCCCGGTCGGGATCGTCGAACGGGTCGAACCGGTCCTGTACCGCCACCCCGGTGACCGCCACCGGCAGCAGCGTCGAGTGGTCGAGCAGGAAGAACCAGTCTTCGTTGTAGATCTCCGGGAAGAACGAGTTGACGCGGTCCGAGCCGACCGCGAGGGCACCGGCACCGACGAACGTGCCCTGGCGCCCGCCGGTCTCCCGGTTCGCGTGGCACACCACCGAGTTGTCCGGGTAGCCCTCGACCCGCATGCCGACCGCGTCGTGCGTGCGCAGCAGCCAGGCCGCCCGCCGGAGGTCGGCGGTCTCCGGGATCCGGATGTCGTCGTCGAGGAAGAGGATCCGCCCGAGCCGGGCCATGTACGTCAGGGCCAGCCCGAGGTTCCGCTTCGCGCTCACGTCGGTCTTCCGGTGGAAGCCCTCGCCGGCGAGCAGGTCGGTGGTGGCCAACTGCGGCAGGCGCTCGCCGAGGTCGGGCGGCACGTCGACGATGTACTGGTTGCCCCGGTCGTGCTGGCCGATCGCGGCCCGGATCTCCGTGCCCAGGGAGTCGCGGCTCGCGAGCACGAGCAGAACGCAGTCGAGCTCCCGCGCGAGTTCCGCGGCGTGTTCGCACCGGCTCGCCGACCGGCCGCTCGGCACCACGATCGCGTCGAGGCGGGCCAGCATCCGCGGGCCGGGAACGACCTTCCGCAGGAGCGGGGAGTGGGCGGTGGGTGCGCACGATGCGGTCACGAACCACCACCGGACGGCGGCCACTCGTGCAGGACGGTGGTGGGAATCGTCCAGTCCGGTGTGACCGCGTCGCCGTTGGTGGTCACTCTGACCCGCGCGAGCACGCTGAACCGTTCGAACCCGCCGAACCGGTTGTGGATGAACCGTTCGTTGCGGTCTCGGAAGCGGACGTCGGTGAGGGCACGAACGGCGCCGAACGTGCCCCGGCCGAACATGCCGCTGCACAGCGTCAGCGTGCGCCGGGTGTTGTAGGGGTTGACCGACCGGAACACGTGCGCGAGGTCCTCGCGCAGCACCGGCACCCCGTTCTCCTCGACGAGGACGGGCGTGAACCGCTCACCGGTCGCGCCGTTCTGCACGACCTCGAAGTAGCCGTGGCGGTCCTCGGCCGTACGCGAGCCCGGTAGCAACGGAAGCTGCACCAGGCGGACGATCTCCTCGGTGAACGGGTTCCAGTCGACGCCGCCCAGCAGCACCAGGTGCGTGGTGTAGTCGTCGGCGTCGAGATCGTCGGCGGTGCGGATGTTGACCGGAATTGTGGGGTTCACCGCGCGGACATGGCCGAACATCTCGATCAACGCATCGATGTCGGCGTACGTGTAGGACCGCACGTAGTCGGGATCCTTGTTGTCCGTGTACGGCATCCGCTCCAGCATCTTGCCGGGTAGGCGGGCGCACACGATCGTGACCGGCCGCCGGTCGGGGAAGTAGTACGGGCCGCCGCCGATCATGTCGCCCGCCGATGCCAGCGGCTGCCGGTGCGCGGGCGCCGACTCGGCCTCGGCCGGATCCTCCGAATCGCGCAGCCGGAGGAGTTCCTCGTACAGCTTCTCGCGTTCGGCCTTCTCGGCCTGGGTCAGCTCGCTCTCGGCCAACAAGCGGGGCCGTTGCCCGGAAACCGAGCGCCGGGTGGCGAAGAAGCCGGCGTATTGCCGGAGGCGGGTGACGGGCGGCTTGACCGGCCGCTCTCTATTTTCCCAGGACGAGATCAACGACAGGCTCAGTGGACGGTCGGTTCCGAAGGCTTCTGCAAGTTGCGGTTGGGTTATGCGGAGGTCGGGCCAGTGGCGTTCACGGAGCGACCGCAGGCGCCTCGCCAGTGCCTGCTCAGGCTCGCCAACACCCGACATCCGACTTCACTCCAGGGCCTACTGAACTTCAGTTCATCGAGTCAGTAAACCACCCAAAGGCCCGAGAACAAAGCAACGTGATTTTCACTCGCGTACGCCAATCGACGGTGCACCAGCACGGGTGTTCCGGCTAACGGCCTCGATATCGGAGCGTGCGATCAGGAATCAGTGGATCACGCTGGAACCTGAATATTGTCGATGATCCGACTCGATCGACGAGTGGAACTCACACCTTCGGTGAAGTTTGATCGGTCCACCTTGACTTCAGGCGGGCCGACGAATGCACGGAAACACCGGACGATTCGTGTTCCACGATGCGGACGACATGATTCCCGCTCACCGTCCTTTCGCAAGTGATCGTTCGAACTGAAATCGGCCACTTCGGTACACCCGAAACCGCAACCCGCCGAATATAAGAAAAGACTCCAGAACTGGCTGTCAGAAGCGTTCTTCAGCGTGCGAATCTGATGGCATGGTTACCGAACGTAACGAGCAGATTCGCAACATGCCACGCTTACGGCCGCCACGAACACCGAAGCAGGCCACGATATGGCCGAGTGTCGTCGTGTCGGCAACGGCCATGCCGCTGCTCACCGGCTGCGTCACGGCCTCCGGCGACGCCGCCGCACCGCTCCGGCCGAACTTCGTCGCGGCCGCCGTCGGTCTTGTGATGGTCTGGGTCTTCATGGTCAAGGCGACCGCCGCCGTCATGGTCGCCCTCGTGAAGATCAGGCAGGCCCTCTTCGAGTTGGCGGCGGTCGTCGTGTCGTTCCTCGGCGCCGCGGCGATCACCGGCGCCGGCCTCGCGCTCGTCACCTGGGTGACCCTGAGCTGAGCCGCCGCGGGTGCCCCCGAGCTGAGGCGGCCGCGCGGCCGGGCGCGCGGCACCTCGGGAAAAGCGATCTTGGACGCCCAACCGTTGGTCGCCTCGGGACGGCGTCCAAGGTCGCGAGACCCGTACCTACGACAGATCGTGTGAAGCGGCGATCACGGCGTCGCCCCAGAAGCGGACATGCGCCGCCGTCCGTTCCTCCGCCAACCCGGCCTCGGCGGCCGCGATCGCGTCGTAGATCGCCTGGTGTTCGGCGATGAGGCGGGGCCGCACCGACGACCAGTCGTTCGCCACCAGGGCCACGTCGGCGATCAGTGACCGCAGTGTGCTGTCCGCCGCCGTCTCCACCAGGTTCACCAGCCGGTTCCCGGCGGAGCGCACCAGCGTCACGTGGAAGCTGGCGTCGAGTTGGTGGAACGAGGCCTGGTCGAGCGCCGGGTCGGCCATCCGGTCGAGCAGCGACCGCAGCGTCTCCAGGGCGGATCCGGGGTCGGACGCCAGCCGCCGCACCGCGTTGGTCTCCAGCATCACGCGGAACTCGACCACGTCGGCCAGCGGCACGTGCCGCAACGCCACCAGCAGGTCGAGAACGGTGGTGAACGCGTTGCCGGGCTCGCTGAGCAGCACGGCGCCGTTGTCGGCGCCCCGTCGCGTCCCCACCAGGCCCAACGCTTCGAGGACCCGCAGCGCCTCGCGGACCGATGCGCGCGACACCCCGAACTGTGACGCCAGTTCCCGCTCCGACGGGAGGCGGGATCCGGCCCGCAGATGACCCGCGCCGATGGCCTCCTTCAGCTGGAGAAGGATGGCCTCGAAGGCGCGCGGCGTGCTGATCGGCCGGAACGCGGGTGCTGACATCCAGGCGAGGGTACAACGAGTGTTGACCCTGTCACCGGCTTGGTCCTATGGTCAGACCAATGCCGCCGTAACCCGACCGGGGGCCCTGTGGAACCTCTGATCCAGAAGCTGCGCGACATCGTGGGCGATGAGTGGCTGTTCACGCATGAGCACCAGCTCCGCACCTACGAGTCCGACGGACTGCTCCAGTACCACGCCCTGCCCGCCGTTGCGGTTCTTCCGGGCGACGGGGAGCAGGTCCGCGCCGTGGTGATGGCGTGCGCCGACGCCAACGTGCCGTGGGTTCCCCGGGGGGCCGGATCGGGGCTGTCCGGCGGCGCCCTGCCGGTGGCCGACGGCGTGCTCATCGTCCTCTCCCGGCTCACGAAGGTGCTGGAGATCGACCTCGACAACGGGCGGGTGTGCGTGGAGCCCGGCGTCACCAACGTGTCGGTGTCGGCCGCCGTGGCGCCGGACTTCTTCTACCCGCCCGACCCGTCGAGCCAGATCGTGTGCACCATCGGCGGCAACGTCGCCGAGAACTCGGGTGGCGCGCACTGCTTCAAGTACGGCTTCACGACGAACTACGTCACCGGCCTCACCGTCGTCCTGTCGGACGGCGAAGAGATCGAACTCGGCGGTCCGGAACTCGACGCGCCGGGCTACGACCTGCTGGGCGCGTTCGTCGGTGCGGAGGGCACGCTCGGCATCGCGACGAAGGTCTGGCTGCGCGTCGTGCCGGTGCCCGAGTCGACCCGCACGCTCGTCGCGTTCTTCGACAGCACCCGCCAGGCCGGCGAGGCCGTGTCGGAGATCGTGCAGGGCGGCGTCGTGCCGGGCGCGATCGAGATGATGGACGCGGTGACGATCGCCGCCGCCGAGGCGATGGCCCACGCCGGTTACCCGGTGGGCCGGGGTGCGGCGTTGCTGGTCGAACTCGACGGGTCCGAGCAGGAGTGCGTCGCCCAGTTCGACGAGGTCGTCGCGATCTGCCGGCGGTGCGGGTCCGACGACGTGCGGGTCAGCCGCGACGAGGCCGAGCGCGCGCTCTTCTGGAAGACGCGCAAGGCCGCGTTCCCGGCGATGGGACGCATGTCGCCCAACTACTTCGTGCAGGACGGCGTGATCCCCCGCACGAAGCTGCCCGACGTGCTGACCCGCATCGACGAGCTCGCGCAGACCTACGGCCTCACCGTCGCGAACGTCTTCCACGCCGGCGACGGCAACCTGCACCCGCTGGTCTGCTACGACGGCCGGGTGGCCGGGGAGGCCGAGAAGGCGGAGGAGCTGTCGGGCCGCATCCTCGACGTGTGCCTGGAGGCCGGCGGCTCGATCACCGGCGAGCACGGGGTGGGCGTCGACAAGAAGAAGCACATGCCGAAGATGTTCGCCGAGGCCGACCTCGACGCGTTCCAGCGCCTGCGGTGCGCGTTCGACCCGGCCCGGCTGGCCAACCCCGGCAAGGTGATGCCGACGCCGCGGCTGTGCGGCGAGGTGCCCGGGCCGTACCGGCAGCATCCCCTCGAAAAGGCCGGACTGGCGGAGCGCTTCTGATGCTCGAACCATCCACAGTGGACGAAGCCGCGTCCCTCCTGAAGGCCGTCGACGGTCCGGTGCACCCGACAGGCGCGGGCTCGCACGGGATCCCGGTTCTCGGCGAACCGTTGAGCACGCGCCGGCTGAACCGGATCCTCGAACACAACCCCGGCGACTTCACGGCCGTCCTCGAAGCCGGTGTGCCGCTCGCCGAGGCGCAGGCGGCGTTCGCCACGGCCGGCCAGTGGCTCGCGCTCGACCCGCCCGGCGGCGGAACGATCGGCGGCCTGGTCGCCACGGCCGACTCGGGGCCGGCGCGGCACCGGTACGGCGCCGTGCGCGACCTCGTCATCGGGATCACCGTGGTGCTCTCCGACGGCACCGTGGCCCGCGCCGGCGGGAAGGTCATCAAGAACGTCGCCGGCTACGACCTCGCGAAGCTGTTCGCCGGCTCGTACGGCACGCTCGGGCTGATCGCCGAGGTGGCGGTGCGCCTGCACCCGCAACCGCTGCGCACCGCGACGGTCACCGGCGCCTCCGCCGACCCGGACCGGCTGGCCGCCGCCGCGAAGGCGCTCGCGGCCCGCCCGCTGGAGGCGAGCTGCCTCGACGTCGCGTGGTCCGGCCACAGTGGACAGCTCCTGGTTCGCTTCGGCGGCCACACCGCCGTCGAGCGCGCCGAGGCGGCCCGCGACCTGCTCGACGGGCTCGACGACATCGCGGTCGTCAGCGACGACGCCGAGACCTGGGCCGCGCAGCGCGCCCGCCAACGCCGTCCCGACGGCCTGACCCTCAAGGTGTCCGGCCGCCCCACCGACCTGGCCCGGGTGCTGGCGGTGGCCCGCGACACCGGCGCCGAGGCGGTCGGCCGGGCCGCGCTCGGACTGTTCTGGTTGGGCGGCCCGCCGACAGCCGAGTGGGTGGCCACGGTCCGCGCGGCCCTCGCGCCGCGGGCGTGCTCCATCGTGGACGGTGTCGTACCCGACGGCGTGGACCCGTGGCCCGCGCCGGATCCGGGCGCGTTGACGGTCATGCGGCGGGTCAAGGCCCGCTTCGATCCCGCCGGTGTGTTCCGGCCCGGAACGTTCGTGGGAGGGATCTGATGACCGCCTGGGACACCCAGCGGCCCCCGTCGCCCGAGCTCATCAAGGACTGCGTCCACTGTGGATTCTGCCTGCCGACGTGCCCGAGCTACGTGGCGTTCGGCGAGGAGATGGACTCGCCCCGGGGCCGGATCCTGCTCATGCGGGTGGGCCACGAGGAGGGCGAGAAGCTCTCGCTGCCGATGCTCCAGCACTTCGACCGGTGCCTCGGCTGCATGGCGTGCGTCACCGCGTGCCCGTCGGGCGTGCAGTACGACCGGCTGATCGAGCAGGTGCGTCCGCAATTGGAGCGCAACGGTCCGCGGACGCCCGCGGAACGCCGCTACCGTAGGGCGATCTTCGCGTTGTTCACCCACCCCGGCCGGTTGCGCGCGGTGGTGCCGGCGCTCGCGGCGGACAGCCGGCTGGGCGTGGGACGGCGGTTGGCGGCGCTGATCGGGCGGCGCTTCCCCGCGTCCAAGATGAAGGCCCTCATGACGTTGGCGCCGCGCGTGCCGATCAGCGCGACCACCCGCCGCCTCGCCACGGTGACCCCGCCCGCGCCCGGCCGCGAGAAGCGCGGGCGGATCGCGCTGATGCAGGGCTGCATCAACCGCGTGCTGTTCGGCGACGTGAACGCCGCGACCGTGCGGGTGCTCGCCGCCGAGGGGTACGAGGTGCACGCGCCGCGCCGGCCGCGCTGCTGCGGCGCGCTGCAACTGCACAGCGGGTTCGAGCCGGAGGCGCTCGGCCTCGCCAAGGAGACGATCGAGGCGTACGAGGACTTCGACGCGATCGCCGTGAACGTGGCCGGCTGCGGCTCGGCGATGAAGGACTACGGGCACCTGCTGGCCGACGATCCACAGTGGAGCGAGCGGGCGCGGGCGTTTTCTGCCAAGGTGAAAGACGTGCACGAGGTGCTCGCTTCCGATCCGCCGCAGGCCGCCCGTCATCCGCTGGAGCTGACGGTGGCGTACCACGACGCGTGCCACCTCGCGCACGCGCAGGGGGTGCGGAAGCCGCCACGGGAGCTTCTGACGGGGATCCCCGGCCTCACGCTCGTGGAGCCGAAGGAGTGGGAGATCTGCTGCGGCTCGGCCGGCATCTACAACCTCACCCAGCCGGAGGCGGCGGCGAAACTGGGCGCCCGCAAGGCCGCCAACCTCGCGGCCACCGGTGCACAGGCGATCGCCGCGGCGAACCCCGGGTGCGCGCTGCAGATCACGGCGCATATGGCGGATGCCGTGCCGGTCTACCATCCGATGACCCTGCTCGACGCGTCGATCCGAGGAGTGCAACCGTGACCGTTGAATACACGTCGCTGCCCGAACTCGACGAGCGGACCCGCGCCGAGGTCCTGACCCCCGAGGCGCTGGCGTTCCTGGGCGAGTTGCACGGCCGCTTCAACACCCGCCGCACGGAACTGCTGGCGGCGCGGCGGGAGCGAATGGCGCCGGAGGACTTCCTGCTGGAGACGCACGACGTGCGGGAGGACGACTGGCAGGTGGCGCCGCCGCGGCCCGACTACGCCGACCGGCGCGTCGAGATCACCGGCCCGACCGACCGCAAGCTCGTCATCAACGCGTTGAACTCCGGTGCCAAGGGGTTCATGGCCGACTTCGAAGACGCCAACAGCCCCACGTGGAAGAACCAGGCCGAGGGGCACGTCAACCTGATCGACGCGATCGAGGGCACGATCACGTACGAGTCCTCGGAGGGCAAGCGGTACGCGCTCAAGGAGAATCCGGCCACGTTGCTGGTGCGCCCGCGCGGCTGGCACCTCCCCGAGAACCACCTCACCGTGAACGACGGGCCGATCGCGGGCGCGTTCATGGACTTCGGGCTCTACGTGTTCCACAACGCGAAGCGGTTGCTGGCAAAGGGATCCGCGCCGTACCTCTACCTGCCGAAGATGGAGCACTTCCTCGAAGCGCGGCTGTGGAACGACGTCTTCACGTTCACCGAAGACGCGCTGGGCGTCGGGCACGGGTCGATCCGGGCCACCGTGCTCATCGAGACGTTGCCGGCGGCGTTCCAGATGGAGGAGATCCTGTTCGAGTTGCGCGAGCACTCGTACGGGCTGAACGCCGGCCGCTGGGACTACATCTTCTCGATGATCAAGTCGTACCGGAACGAGCCGGGCTTCGTGCTGCCCGACCGCACCGACGTCAAGATGACCGTGCCGTTCATGCGTTCCTACGCCGAACTGCTGGTGGCCACCTGCCACCGGCGCGGCGCGTTCGCGATGGGCGGCATGGCCGCGCTCATCCCGTCGCGCAAGGACGCGGAGGCGAACAAGCGCGCGATCGAGGCGGTGGAGGAGGACAAGCGCCGCGAGGCCGGCGCCGGATTCGACGGGACGTGGGTGGCGCACCCCGACGTGGTGTCGGTGGCGCTGAAGGCATTCGACGACGTCCTCGGCGACAAGCCGAACCAGATCGACCGCCAGCGCCCCGACGTGTCGGTGACCGCCGCCCAGTTGCTCGACGCCGGCGCCACACCGGGTGCGATCACCGAGGCCGGCCTGCGCGGCAACATCGCGGTCGCGTTCCAGTATATCTCGTTCTGGCTCAGCGGGCGCGGCGCCGCCGGCATCAACAACCTCATGGAGGACGCCGCCACGGCGGAGATCTCGCGATCGCAGATCTGGCAGTGGATCCGGCACCGGTCCACATTGGACAACGGCGCCACCGTGACGCGCGAACTCGTGCTGCGCTACCTCGACGAGGAGCTGGCGAAGATCCGCGGCGCGGTCGGCGACGACGTGTGGGAGAAGGGCCGCCCGGCGGAGACCCGCGAGGTGTTCGAAAAGGTCACCCTGGGCGACGAGCTGCCGGAGTTCCTCACGCTGGTGGCGTACGAGAAGCTCGGTTAGGAAAACAGCTTCGCCAGCTCGATGCGCGACCGGATGCCCAGCCGGACGAAGATGTTGCGCATGTGGTGGTCCACCGTGCGGGTGCTCAGGTAGAGCCGCGCGGCCACCTCGCGGTTTGTCGCGCCGGCGGCCACCATGCGGGCGATCAGCATCTGTTGTGCCGTCAGGGTTTCGGCCGCCGGATCCGCGTCGGCGGCGCGCAGCGCGTCGGTCGTCCTGGCCACCCACGCGTGGAGGCCCAGCCGTTCGAACGTGGCCAGGGCCGCCTTGAGCGCGGCGTGGCCCCGCTGGTCGCGGCCGAACAGCAACTCCGTGCGGGCCCGCTCGAAGTCGTTGCCGGCGGCGCGGTGCAGCCGCAGCGCCTCCCGGAAGGACTCGGCCGCCTCCGGGCTGCCGCGCCGCTGCGCCAGGGCCCGGCAGCGGGCCGCGAGCGCGCGGCGCAGCGGGTCACCCGTGGCGTCGGCCCACCGGGTGAAGGCGGTGGTGTCCGTCGGGCCGGCCTCGGCGAGGTCGGGCGCGGCCATCATGTACACGGCGAGCTGCCCCCGACCGGTGCGTGGGTCGGCGATCGTGCCGATCCGGGCGGCCGCGTCGGTCGCGCGTCCGGCGGCGAGGTCGAGTAGCGCCAGCGCCCACTCGCTGAGGGCCTGCGGCCGGTTCATGAGATCGGCGCTGGGTCGCCGGGTGGCCGTCGCCGCGTACCGGCGGCAGGCCGCCTCGTCCCCGTGCCGCGCGGCGAGCACCGCGAGAAACCCGGCGAACGTGTCGGCGGTGTTGTCCTGGGCGGCGGCCTCGGCCTCGCGCAGGCCGTCGCGGGCGGTGGTCTGTGCGGCGTCGAGCCGGCCCAGCCAGTACTCGGCGTAGGCGCGGATCTCCAGCGCCCGCGGCCGGGCCGAGACGTCGCCCGCCTCCGCCGCGCGGCCGGCCAGGTGGTCGGCGCCGGCGTCGTCGGCGAGCAGGAGGCTGGCGGTGGCGGCCCAGGTGAGCGCCGCCGGGTCGGCCGTCGACGAGCCGAGTTCGGCGGCCCGCCGCAACTGCTCGACCGCGTCGGCATGGCGTCCGCGCAGCATGGCCGCCATCCCGCCGAGATACCGGGCGGCGAGTTCATCGGCCCGGGAGACGCCGGGCCGGGGCGGGGTGGCGGGCCGGATCCCGGCGCCGGGCGGAGGCGGGTCGAACAGCGCGGCGGCGCGGCGGGCCAGGCCGGGGAACCGGGCGTGGTTGCCGGCGTAGCAGAGGGCGTCGCCGGCGAAGGCCAGGGCCCGGAGAGCCGGCGCCGGAGCGAGCCGGTCGGCGGCCGCGAGCAGGGTCCGCAACGCGCCGGCCGGTGCGCCCGCGCGCAGTTCGATCTCGCCGGCGAGGAGGTCGGCTGCCGGGCCGTGGGGCGTGCGGCGGAGCAGCATCCGGGCCCGGTGCGGTTGGCCGGCCGTCCACGCGAGCCGGGCCGCCGCGACCAGCCTGGCCGCGGCCACCGCCGGGTCGCTGGTGAGGTCGGCGGCGCGTTCGAGGGCGTCGGCGGCACCGCGGCCGGAAGCGGCCGCGGCGGCCAGTTCGTCGCCGTCGGCGGTCGAGGGTTCGGCCGTGCCGGCGGTCCGGTGCAGCGCGCACCGCAGGCGGTGCCGCCCCGGGTCGAGCGTTTCGGCGAGCAGCCGGTGGGCGGCCTGCCGCTGACCCATCGGCGCCTCGTCGTACGTCACCGTGCGGGCCATCGGCTGGGGGAAGGTCAGCCGATCGCCGTGCACCCGGAGCACGCCGCACAACTCGGCCGGTGCGAGCGCCGCGAGGTCGGTGCCGCTGGCGTGGGCGGCCCGGACGAGTTCGGTGGCGTCGAGGTGGTCGTCGGCCGCGGCGAGCAGCAGCAGCCAGCGGGTGTCGGGCGGGAGCAGCGCGAGGCGGGCGCGGTAGGCGCGGCGCAGCGTGCTGTCGAGGGGGAGACCGCGGGGCAGCGGCGCCTCGCCGCGACGCTGCGCCGGCGTGAGCGACCGGGCCAGGTCGACCAGTGCCTGCGGGTTGCCCCGGGCGAGGTCGACCAGCGCGCCGGCCACGTCGGAGGGCAGGCCGCCCGGCACCAGGTCGGCGAGCAGGGCGCGGCTCGCGGGCTGGGCCAGCCCGGAGATCCACCGGCACGGCACGCCCGGCACCGGGTCGTCGGCCGCGCCGTCGCCACCGGCCGTGAACACGACGGCGACCCGGTGCGGCCCGACCCGCCGGGCGACGAACCCGAGCGTGTCGGCCGACGCCGGATCGAGCAGGTGGGCGTCGTCGACGCAGCACACGACCGGGCCGGCGGCGGCGAGCAGGCGCAGCACGGCCGTCGACAGCCGCAACCGGTCGGCGGGCGGGCACCCGCCGCCCGAGATGGCCCGCTCCACGAGCGGCGGCAGCCCGGCACCGGCGAGCGGCTGCAGCAACCGGTGCAGGGCGGCGTACGGCAGCGCCGCCTCCTCGGCCAGGCCGGCGGTGCGCAGGACGGTGCCGTCGGCCGTCGACTCCACGTGCCGCAGCAGCGTCGACTTTCCGGTGCCCGGTTCGCCCCGGATCAGCAGTGCTCCGCCGCGTCCACCGGCCGCCCGTCGACGGAGCGCGTCGAGCCCGCGCTGATCGGCCGCGCGTCCGCGGATCGGAGTTTTTTGCATGGTCGTTGCAACAACCATGCTCCGTAAGTTAACTGATCAGTAACGGAAGAAAAAGGCCTTTGGCCATAGCAGATTCACCATAGCCGATGCGATCGCGAGCGCGTGTTCCTGTCCCGGGCACGCATGCGGACCGGCACCGAACGGATGTTCGCTCAGATCCACCGGCACCACCACGCCGGCGCGCACGCGCCGCGTCCGCGGAACCGGCGGGCCGCCGCGCAACGCCGCCTCGACCGACCCGGCCCGCATCCCGTCGCGCACCAGCGCCGCCGTCGCCTCGCACGCCTGAACCAGCAGCCCGATCCGCGCGGCCGACTCCTCGCTCGCGTCGCCGGCCGCGAGGGCGTCCACCGCGTCGTCGGCGCACCGGTCGGCCGCCGGGCCGCCGTCGTGGTCGGGCTGGTAGGCCCGCGCGGCGGCCGCGATCCGCGCGGCAAGATCATCATCGTGGACGCCGAGAGCACGGCCGAGCACCGTCACCGGCACCGGCCGCGCCACCGCCGTCATCAGGTCGGTGCCCGGGGTGTCGATCCGTTCGAGGAGTGCCGCGGTCTCGGTGGCGGCGTCCCGGGCCAGCGCGCGCGGGTCGAGGTCCGCGAGCATCGCGACGGCGTACGCCCGGCGCCTGCGGTGCGCCGGTCCGTCGCTGAACCGGGCGACCGTGGCGCGCAGCCACCCGATGCCCGATTCCGCCGGACCCACCGCGGGCATCCGGTACCGCTCGTCGTCGGTCAACACGGCATATGCGTCGTCCATGGGGGAACGCTAGGCCCGCGACGGTTCGGCGCGCGCCGAACCGTCCGGCTGGCACGATTGGCCCATGTTGCCCGACGCCCAGGCACTGGCCGGCCTCGCCGGCCTGCTCGCCGACCGCACTCGGGCGGCGTTCTGCCTGGCGCTGCTCGACGGGCGGGCCTGGACCGCGGGCGAACTGGCCCGGGTGGCCGGCGTCGCCGCGCCCACGGCGTCGGAGCACATCAACCGGCTGCACGCCGGTGGGCTGGTCACCGAGCGGCGGCAGGGCCGGCACCGGTACGTCGAGTTGGCCGGCCCGGCGGTGGCCCGGCTGGTCGAGGACCTGCTGGCCGCGACCGCGCCGGCGGAACCGCCGCGCACGTTGCGGGGCGTCAACGCGGCGGCGGCCCTGGCCCGCGGCCGCACCTGCTACGACCACCTCGCCGGGCGGCTCGGCGTCGCGGTGACCGACGCACTCGCGTCCCGCAAGCTTCTCGACCCGACCGGCGGGCTCTCCCTCACCCCGGCCGGCCGCGAATGGCTGACGATCGAGCTCGGCGTGGCACCCGAGCGGCTACGGGGCAGCCGGCCGCTGACGCGGGAATGCCTCGACTGGACCGAGCGACGTCCGCACCTCGCCGGCCTCGCGGGTGCGCTGATCGCGGAGACGTTCCTGCGCCGGGGATGGATCGCCCGGGTCGGAAGCGGTCGGGCGGTGCGCGTCACCCGGCCCGGTGCGGTCGCCCTGTGCGACCTTCTCGGCGTCGATCTCCCGCTCAGCTAGTCGGCGGCGTTCGCTGGACGCCGACGGTCGGACCGACCGGCTGGTCCGACCCCTCGACGCTCTCCCGCACCACGTAGGCCGGCCGACCCATGCCGCCGGCGTGGATGCGGCCCACGTACTCGCCGAGCACGCCGATGGCGATCATCTGCGCGGACGAGAACAGCGCGACCATCGCCGAGATCGTGGTGAAGCCGGCCACCGTGGTCGCGCCGTTGACGTAGAGCCAGATGAGCCGCACGAACAACGCCAGGCCGGCCAGACCGACCAGCAGACCCAGGTAGGTGACCAGCCGGAGCGGTGCGGTCGAGTACCCGAGCACCATGGTGGCGGCGTGTCTGAGCAGAACGCGGAAGGTGTAGCCGGAGGTGCCCTCGGCCCGTTCCGCCATCCGCACCTCCACCGCCCGGATGCGTGTCGTGCCCCACGACAACGCCACGTCGATCGAGACGTGCGGGCCGTTCACGAGGTCGAGCCCGTCCCGGAGAAAGCTCCGGAACGCCCGGAAGGCGCTGGTCTGGACGGCGCCGCGCACACCGAGCGCGACGGACATGCCGGCCTTGGCCGAGCGTGACGCCATGCTGCGCAGGACGCCGTGCTCCTCGTCGCGCGCGATGCCGTACACCAGGTCGACCTCGTCGGTCAGCTCCGCCAGCAGGCGGGGGATCTCCTCCGGCGGGTGCTGCAGGTCGTCGTCCATCGTGACGACGGTGTCGAACCGGGCCGCCCGTAGACCGGCGAGCAACGCGTTGTGCTGCCCGTAGTTGCGCGCCAGCCGGATCGCCCGCACCGGCACCTCACGCTGCGCCAGGTCGTGCGCGACGGCCCACGTGCCGTCCGGGCTCCCGTCGACGACGAGGATGATCTCGTACGCCGCCGTCGCCTCCGGAAGGATCTGCCGTAGCCGCGCGACCAGAGCCGGCAGGGTGCGCGCCGAGCGGTAGCAGGGGACGACGACGGATACGGACATACTGCGCTCAACGAGCCGCCCCCACCCGGGACGCTGGTCGTTGCACAACACATGACCGAAGCAGCCGTCCTGGCCGGGATCGGCGGATTCCTCCCGCCGGCCAGGGTCACCAACGCGGAGCTGGGTGCTCGGTTGGGCGTCACCGACGAGTGGATCCACAGCCGCACGGGCATCCGCGAGCGGCGCGTCGTGGCGCCGGGCACGTCCACCGCCGATCTCGCGGTGGAGGCCGGCCGGCGCGCGTTGGCGTCCGCGGGCATCCCGACGGTGGATGCCGTGCTCGTCGCGACGACCACGCCGGACCACCCCATGCCGGCGACGGCGCCGGCGGTCGCTGCCCGGCTCGGACAGGGCACCGTGCCGGCGTTCGACCTCAACGCGGTCTGCGCGGGTTTCGTGTACGGGCTCGCGACGGGGGCGGCGTTGATCCGCGGCGGTCTCGTCCAAAGCGTGCTGATGATCGGCGCGGACGTGTTCTCCAGCGTCGTCCGCTCCGACGACCGCATCACTGGCCCGCTGTTCGGCGACGGAGCCGGCGCGGTGGTGCTCCGCGCGGGCCACGCCGACGAGCCCGGCGCACTCGTCGCCTTCGACCTCGGCAGCGACGGCGAGCTCGCGGAACTCATCATGGTTCCGGGCGGCGGTTCCCGGCAGCGGTCCGGCGGTCAGGCTCCCGCTCCGGAGGAGATGTACTTCACCATGGACGGCAAGCGGGTCTTCGCCGCCGCCGTCCGTCACATGAGCCGGTCGTCCCGCGTTGTGCTGGAGCGGCTGGGCCGGACCCCGCACGAGGTCGACCGGATCGTCGGGCACCAGGCCAACGTCCGGATCCTGCACGCGGTCGCCGATCAACTCGATGTGTCCCGGGACCGGCTGGTCGTGAACATCGAGCGGGTCGGTAACACCTCCGCCGCGTCGATTCCGTTGGCGTTGTGCGACGCGGCCGCCGCCGGCGACCTGCGGCCGGGGGAGTTCGTGCTCCTCACCGCGTTCGGCGGCGGCCTGGCCTGGGGCTCGACCGCGTTGACCTGGCCGGCCGTGTCACCGGCCTGAGCGGAGCTCGGTCCAGATCACCTCGCGGGCGTGCCCGTCGATCTCGGTCGTGTACCGGCGCTGGGGGACCTCGCGGAATCCGCAGCGCCGGTGCAGCTCCAGGACGGCGGTGTTGGAGGCGAGCGTCCGGCCACCGAGCACCGCCAGTCCGAGCACGTCGAACCCGTACCGGATGGCGGCCCGTTCCAGCCCGATCCACGCGGTGAGCAGGGCGCCACGGTCGCGGAGGCCGTCCACGTCGAGGAAGAAGCCCCACTCGGCGGTGCGCGCGACGGGGTCATGGTCCCGGAAGATGACCGCACCGGCCGGCACGCCGTCGGCTTCGTACACCAGCACCGTCGAGGCGGGGTCGACGCTCACCGCGGTCCACCAGTTCCAGTGCTCTTCCGGGGTGATTTCCGCGGTGTGGATGAAGTGCCGGCGTACGTCGGGGTGGTTGCGCCAGCGCCGGACGGCCTCGACGTCGCCGTCGGTCGCGGCCCGCAGCACGGTCAGCCGGCGGTGGAGCGCGCGGCCCGGTGCCCGACGGCGGCGAGGTCCGAGACGGTCTGCGCGCCGGCCACCTCGGCGTCGTCGATCTCCACGCCGAGCTCCTTCTGCATCGCGAGGCCGACCTCGAGCATCGCGAGCGAGTCGAGTCCCAGGGCGTCGAGCCGGGTGTCCGGCGCCAACCGGTCGACCGGAACGCCCGCGATCCGCACAAGTACACCGGCAACGGTGTGGTACATCTCGTCGTCCACTGTGGTCCTCACTCCCGGTTCGGTCTGGTCGGTCCACAGGAGACAACGACCGGTGGAGCCGGTCGGTGGCGGAAGGTCCAGTACCGGTTCAGGTTGTAGTTGACCAGGGGCACCACGAGGATGACGATCGCCTGCGCCACCAACACCGGCAGGTGGGCGATCTCGACGAGGGCCGGCAGGCCGATGGCGGTGAAGGCCAGCGCGCCGAGGCAGATCACGTAGAAGCGGGCGAAGCCGGAAAGCCACGGCGCGGCGGAACCGAACACCACCGTGCGGTACAGCGGATAGGTCACGACCGTGGTCACGGCGTTCGCGACGACGGCCATCAGCAGGTACGGCACCCGCCCGCCGGAGAGCAGCCAGCCACCGGCGAAGGACGAGTAGTAGACGGCGGCGGCGATCCCGCCGGCGAACAGGTACCGGACCCGCCGGTCTCGCACGATCCGCCCCAGCACGGGTCAGCCGTGCAGCTTGAACGATTGCACCGACGCGACGACGTGGTCGAGCTCGTTCGGTGTCATCGCGGCGAACATCGGCAACCGGACCAGCCGGTCGGCGACGTTCTCGGTCACCGGGCAGCCACCCGGTGCGGTCCGGCCGAACCTCCGCCCGGCCGGAGAGGAGTGCAACGGCTGGTAGTGGAACGTCGCCTGCACTCCCCGTTCCGCCAGGTGCGCGATGATCGCCTGCCGGCTCCGCAGGTCGGGCATCAAGAGGTGGTACAGGTGCGCCGGGTGGGTGCGGTCGTCGGCCACGGTGGGTTGGGTCACGCCCTGCTGAACCGCCCAGTCGGCGAGTTCGTCGTGGTACGTGCGCCACACGTACATCCGGTCGCGTTGGCTCTCGTCGAACCGTTCCAGCTGGGCGGTGAGGAACGCGGCGAGCAGATCGGACAGCAGGTAGCTCGACCCGATGTCCATCCACCGGTACTTGTCGACCATGCCGCGGAAGAACTGGCTGCGGTTGGTCCCCTTCTCCCGGATGATCTCGGCCCGCTCCAGGTAGCGCTCGTCGTTGAAGACGAGCGCACCACCCTCGCCGCACTGGACGTTCTTGGTCTCGTGGAAGCTCTGGGTGGCCAGTGCGCCGAAGGAGCCGAGCGGCCGGCCGCCGAACGTTCCACCGAGACCGTGCGCGTTGTCCTCGACGACCACCAGGCCGTGCCGCGCCGCGATCGCGGCGATCTCGCGCATTTCGCAGCTGACGCCGGCATAGTGCATGACGACGATCGCCCTCGTGCGGTCGGTGACGGCCCGCTCGATCAACCGCTCGTCGACGTTGAGCGTGTCCGGCCGGCAGTCCACGAAGACCGGGGTGGCTCCCCGCAACGCGTACGCCGTCGCGACGGAGCAGAACGTGAACGAGGGGACGATGACCTCGTCGCCCGGGCCCACGTCGAGCAGGATCGCGGTCATGTCCAGCGCGTGCGTACACGAGGTGGTCAGCAGCGCGGCGGGCGCGCCGACGAGGTCGACCAGCATGCGCGTCGCGCGCCGGGTGAACGGTCCGTCGCCGGAGAGCGGGCCGTCGTTCGTCGCCGCGACCAGATACTGCGTCTCCCGCCCGACCGGCCGGGTCCGGTTGAACGGCACCGTCAATCCGGCGGCAAGCGTCGTTCGTCTCTGCACGTGGACGTCCTCTACCTATCGCTCGCCGGCTCGACCAGTTCGTACACCGCGGTGCGGCCCGATCGGAACCGGAACTCCGCGACATCGCCGGGCATGTTCGGCACCGGCCCGGTCTCGTCAACGAACAACCAACGCACGCGGTAGCGGCTCCGGAGCAACGCGGCACCGGCCACGTCCGGCGCCCGGAACACCGCGTCGTTGGCGGTGAGCTTCTCCGGATCCCAGTAGGGCACGAACCCCATCCAGGTTCCGCGCTCCTTCGCCACCTGGTGCGCCCGGTGGGTGAATCCCCAACCCTCCACGAGCACCCGACGCTCGGTGTAGGCGGCGATGGCGAAGTGCAGGTTGACGCACGTCGGGTACCGCGCCGGCAGGCAGTGTGCGTTCGTCGCGATCAGGTCGTCCGGATCGGAGTGGCCCCGTAGCCACCGTCCGGCCTCCCGGGTGCCCTCGGTGATGATCGGACCCGGCACCATCGGGTCGGCCGGTCGCTGCCGGAGCGCGTCGCCGCGCCAGCCCTGGCGGGCGCCGTCGGCGCCGAGACGCGTGTAGTTCTGGACCGTGGCCGCCACGCCGAAGCCGGCCAGCAGCGCGATGACCAGAGCATGGCTGGTGCCCCGGAGCAGCGGCACCGACCGCCGGAAGAATGCCAGCGCGACGATCGCGACGGCCGCGCATCCGGCCAGTGCCAGGTACGGCCAGAGCAGCTCGGCGACGAGGTGCGTCGGGCCGGACGTGTTCCACGTCGCGGGCATCGTGGTCCGGTCAAGGCTCCGGGTCAGCCGCACCACGACCGCACCGGCGCACACCGCACCGAGCAGCATCGGCACGCGGAGGCGGGCGGGTGCCCCCGGTCGCAGCACCGCGGCGAGCCCGCCGACCGCGGCAACCGACAGGTACGGCCGGGCGGCCTCGAAGAAGAACCGTTGACTGTCGCCCTGCTGCGCGAGCAGCAGCATCGCCCCCGCGCCGGCGACGCCGAGACCGATCAGCAGCAGGACCGCCGGCTCCAGCACCTGACGTCGGCGCACGAGACCGGAGATGCCGGCCCACACGCAGATCCAGCACCACGCGGTCACGGCCAGCACGAGCAGCGGTCGCCACAGTCCCGGCCCGGCCAGCACTCCGGTACCGGTGATGCCGGCGAGGTTCAGGTTCTTCAGCGCGCCGACGTACAGACCGCCCTGCGCCGTCCCGCCGAACAGGACCACCTGCGCGCACAGGCCGATCCCGAGGGCGATGCCGACGGCGCCGGTCGCGGGCCGGTGCAGCTGGCGGGCGGCCACCGCCCGACCGGCAATGACCAGAAGCAGCGCGGCCACCAGCAACGGCAGATAGGTCGCCTTCGCACCCGCGACGGCGGCGACCATCAGCCCGAACAACACCCACGCGGCGACACCGGTGGCCTGCCGCCGGAGCAGATCCACGAGGACGAGCACGACCGGCACGAACAGCAGCGCGCCGAACGTCTGGGTGGGGCCCGTCCACACCGTCAACCGCAGCACGGAACCGTCGTCGACCGGGCCGAAGGCGTTGGTTATGTGGAACGTCGGAAGCGGCCAGGCGTACGGGTCGGGCGCCAGCACGAACAGCGTGACGAATGGCGCGGCGATACCGGTCCACCACGCACCGAACAGCCGCATCGCCAACGGGGCCACGAGTACCACGAACGCGCCGAGCATCGGCAGCACCGCCAACCGCAGAAGCAACACCTGCGGCTCGATGCCGGTCACCCAACTGGTCGCGGCCATCTCGGCGTAGACGAACCAGTGATAGTAGAGCGGCTCACCGGCCAGCCACGGTACCTGCATCGGCATGTGGTGCTTCGCCTCGCCGATGAGCGCGAGGTGGAACGGCGAGTCGGTGTCGACGTTCGCGTAGCCGGGCCACGTGAGCCCGTACCAGCGGAAGAACTTCACGCTCCAGAGCACGGTCGCCGCGACGGTCGCGGCCAGGCACCACGAATACCACACCGGTGTCCGCCGTGCGTCCGGTGCGCCGCGGAAGTACCGGCGCAACCGCGGAACGGCGAGGAAAGTGCCGATGACGCCGACCGGCCAGGCGAGGACCAGGAACGGCACGTCGAGCCAGCGGCCGACGATGTACACCGCCACCTCACCGGCGTATCCGACGGCGGCCCCGGCGGCCACGTCCGCGCCGAACCACCGGCCCGCGGGCGTCGCGGCGCGCCAGACCAGGGCGCCGGGAAGCACGACACACACGACGATGTACGCGGCGAACGCGGCGGTCGTGCCGACACCCACTCCGTAGAACGACAGCAGGGCCGTTGTCGCGAGCACGAGCAGTGCCGCCGGCGGCCAGCCGGAGCCGGCGAGCCACCGCAGCCGGCCCGCGCGGGTCGCCGGGGCGGAGGGTGCCGCCGGTTCGCCGGTGGGACCGACGCGCTGGGCGATGATCGGGGAGCGTTCATCGGTGGGCAGGGTCACGACCGGTCAACGATCGCGCCATTCACCCGTCACGAGACCTGGTTGTGTCTCCTTCGGTTGAGCATCTGCCTCCGCGCCTGACAACGCCGGGAAACTCCAGCTCATCACGCGTGCCCCCGGAGGTGACCGGGCGAAATGAAGAGACCGACTCGCACCTCGTTACCCAATTTGCCACGAAAAGTCCACCCTCGCCATACATTGCTAGGGGATGGCGCGTCGGCACCGAAGCTGGCGCCTCGCAACGGGGGGTTAGACGCAATGATCGAAGTATCCGAGTCGCGCGGCCGCCGGGCAGGGCCCAGACGCGGGCTGCTCGGCACTGTCGCGGCGCTGGGAATGGTGGCCGGTTCCCTGGTGATGGCCCAGCCGGCCTGGGCTGTGCCGGCGCCAATCAGCGCCCTCGCGGCTCCCACGTCGACACCCGGCCCGAATTCGCTGGCGATCGCGTGGGTGACCACACCGGCGCAGGCACCCGGTGACCCCAGCGACGTCGGTAGCTACATCGCGTCGGCGGACGGCCCGGACGCCGACACGACAGCGGACTCGACGTGCACGGTCCTCGGTGCGGTTTCGACGACGTGCACCATTTCGAGCCTGACCGCGGGGACGCCCTACACGGTGACCGTGCAGGCCATGGACCTCGCCGGCAACACCGCGTTGAAGACGTCCACCCTCCTGGCCAGTGCGGGCGCCACGACCACTCCCGCGCTGCCGGCCGCACCGACCGGTGTGACCGCGACGCCGACCGGGAACAGCGGCGAGGTCAACGTCATCTGGACACCGGCGGCGAACACCGGTGCCGTCCTGGCCAACTTCACCGCGACGGCCTACCTGGGCTCGAACGCCACGGCGCAGACGTGCACGACCCCGAGCGCCCTCGTGTCCGGCTGCAAGATCACCGGGCTGACCAACGGCTCGCCGTACACCGTCAAGGTCGTGGCGAACGGCACGGGCACCACCGGAAACTCGCTGCCCAGCACCGCGTCCTCCGCAGTGTCGCCGGCCGTCAAGCCGGGTCCGCCGACCAACGTCGTCGCGAACGCCACGTCCGCCACCACTGCGACCGTGACCTGGACCGCGCCGACCACCGCGGGCGCGACCATCGCGAGCTACACGGTGGTGGCGTACACCGCGGCCGGATCGGTCGTTGTCGGTGCCACCTGCGTGCCCAGCCCTGCGACGGCGACGACGTGTGACACGGGTGGTACCGCGCTGACCAACGGTAGCGCCTACTACTACACGGTCACCGCGACCAGCACGGACTCCCAGACCTCGACGGCCGGGACGTCCAACCTGATCGTGCCGACCACGCCGCCGAACGTGCCCACCGGCGCGACGGCCGTGGCGGGAGACACCCAGGCCGTGGTGGCGTGGACCGCTCCGGTGGCGGGTGCCACGGTCGCCAGCTACCGGGTGGTCGCCTGGACCGTGTCCCCGGCCGCTGCCACCAGCAAGACCTGCACGAGCACCACCACGACCTGCACGGTCACCGGGTTGACCAACGGGGTGGCGTACATCTTCAAGGTGTACTCCGTCGGTAACACCGGCAGCGGGACCTCCTCGGCGACGTCGGCGGACACCACCGCGACAACGCCGGCCGAGGCGGCCAAGCCCGTCACGCCGACCGGTGTCACCGCGACGCCGACCAGCTCGACGATCGCCGTCGCCTGGGACACCCCGGCCGCGAACCCGACCGTTCCGGTGCTCTTCTACACCGCGACGGCAACCCCGGGTGGCAAGGCCTGTGCGACCGTCAGCGGCGCCGTCTACGGCTGCACGATCACCGGGCTGACGCCCGAAACCGCCTACACGGTGACAGTGGTCGCCAAGGCGGCGAACTCGAACAGTGCCGACGCCACGGCCACCACGACCACGACCGCCGGACCGGCGACGCCGGGTGAGCCGGGCAGCGGTCCCGGAGAACCGACCGGGCCGATCGTGGTCAACAAGGACGGCAAGGCGCAGATCTTCGCACGGGGCGGCGGTCCCACCGCCAAGCTGTGGACCGCCGTTCAGAACTCCACCACCGGTGCGTGGGACAGCTGGACCGACCTGGGTGGCCCGATC
The DNA here is from genome assembly GCF_016863635.1 of Virgisporangium aurantiacum. GTDB lineage: Bacteria > Actinomycetota > Actinomycetes > Mycobacteriales > Micromonosporaceae > Virgisporangium > Virgisporangium aurantiacum. The sequence continues at coordinate 103,948 of NZ_BOPG01000082.1, forward strand.
TACAGCGACCCGGTGGCGGTCGCGAACACCGACGGCACGCTGCAGGTGTTCGTGCTCGACGCGAACGGATACGTCACCTACAAGGTGCAGTCGAGCACCGGCGCCTTCGGCGCGTGGACCCGCATCTCGATGACCATGTCGCTCGCCAACATCGAGGTGGCGACGAACGCGAACGGCAAGGTTCAGGTCTTCGGCCGGAGCGGCGATCACCTCGTCTACTCCGTCCAGACCACCGGCGCCGACGCGTGGTCCAGCTGGGTCGACCTCGGTTGGCCGATCAGCGGCGCCCCGGTCGTGACGGCGATGGGCGACGGGCGTCTCGAGGTGTTCGTGTCCGGTTACCAGGGCGCGATCTACCGCCGGGCGCAGAAGGTGGTCAACGTGAACACCAGTGAGGCCGACTGGAGCTCGTGGGAGCGCGTCGCGCCCTCCGTGTCCGCAGCCGACTTCATGTGATCTCCGCTCCACGTGATTGACCGAACGCCCCGGGCTCCGGCCCGGGGCGTTCGCTTTCGCGAACAGGTTCGTTGAGTGTGGTGTCAGCGCCGCCGACGAACCGGAGGCCACGTGAGCGCACAGACCCTGGCGGCGTCCGGGTGGGTTCCGGCGGTGCTGGTGACCGTCGGGGCCGCGCTGTTGCTGAACTTCTACGGCGTGCCGATCGCCACCACGGCCGTGTTCGCCGCGTACCTCGTGCTCTGTGTCGTGCTGCCCGGAACGCTCGTGTGGCGCGCCGCGCACCGCGGTGGTGGTTCATTCGTGGCCGATGTCGCCGCCGGCACAGCGGTGGGTTACGCCGGCGAGGTGCTGACGTACATTCCGGCCCGCGCCGTCGGCCAGCCGCTCCTGGTTCTCGCCTGGCCGGTCGGCGTCGTCGGTGTGTTCCTCGCGGTTCCACGGTTGCGCCGGTATTTCCGGGGTCCGCCGGACGCGCCGCGACCGCCGGCGCTGTGGTCCTGGGCCGTAGCCGGCCTCGTCGCGCTCCTCGTGTTCTGGAGCAGCAAGTTCTTCCGGGTGCACGGCCTGGCCTGGCCCGCCTACGGCACGCCCGACATGGACTCTCCGTTCCACCTCGCGCTGATCGGCGAGGCCAGGCACCACATGCCCATGACCTCTCCCTGGGTCCACGGCGAGCCGCTCTACTACCACTGGTTCGTGTACGCCGAGATGGCCGCGACGAGCTGGGTCACCGGGATAGAACCGCAGCTGTTGCTGCTGCGGTTGTCGCCGTTGCCGATGCTCGCGGCATTCGTGGTGCTGGTCGCGGTTCTGGCGCGGAAACTGTTCGGGCACTGGTGGACGGGCGTCGCCGCCGTCGTGGGCACGTTGCTCGTACTCGCCCCCGACCCGTACGGCTGGCAGCCGAACTACTTCACCACGTACTTCGCCTTCAGCCCGTTCGAGGACGGCTCGTCGCTGCGCCTGCAGCTCTGGACCAGCCCCACGCAGACGTTCGGCGCGCTGCTGTTCGTCCCCGTCGTGATCCTCCTGGTGGACCTGCTCCGCGGTCACGGCCGGGGCCCGCGCACCTGGGCCCTCTTCGTGGGGCTGTCGGGTGCCGTCATGGGTGCCAAGGCGACGTTCCTGCCGCTGCTGCTGGCCGGGGTCCTGGTCGTGGTCGCGGTTCACCTCCTCGTCCATCGCCGCCCGCACATCCCGGCCGTCCTGGCCGCCGCGTCGACCCTGGCGTGTCTGCTGATCGCGCAGGCGGTTCTGTTCCGGGGTGCCCGCCAGGGGCTCGGCTGGCAGCCGTTGGCGTCGATGCGCGGTGCCGCGGCCGCCGTCAGCACAAGCTTCGGGACGGACGGCAGTCCGGGGCGGCTGGGGATGCTCGCGCTGCTGACCGTCGGGTGCTGGGTGTGCATGTGGGCCGGCTGCGCGGGTCTGCTGCCCCGACGGCGCCTCCTCGCGCCGGAGATCCTGCTGCTGCTCGGCATCGGCGTCGCCGGCCTCGGCGCGGTCACCCTGCTGTCACAGGGCGGTGGCAGCCAGAGCTATTTCCTGCAGTCGGCCCGGCCCTATCTCGCGCTCGCCGCGGTCGGTGGGCTCGCCGCGCTCCTCGGTGACCGGTCGATGAACTGGCGGCGCGGCGCTTCGCTGGCCGGCGCCGCGCTGGCCGGAATACTGATCATGAAGATCGTCCGGGACGCCGGTGCGGCGGCCACGCCTACGGAGGCGAACTCGGGTGGGCCGACCGGCCTCGCGGCAGCCCTGGCCCGACCGTACCTCGCCGCTGCCGGTGCCGTCGTCATCGTCGCCGTGGTGACGGTCGTCGTGGTCACCGCGCTCGCGCGCTCCGGCCGGTTGCGGGCCGGCACACCGCGCGGACTGAGCGGCGCGCTCGTCGTCTGCCTCCTGGCCGGGTTGTGCATGGCCACCGCCTACAGCAACGTGGCCCGCATGCTGCGCGAGTCGTCGGCGCACGGTTGGCGCGACGCGTCGGCGTCCCAGCCGATCGTCACCGGCGGGACGCTGGAGGCCGGCCGGTGGCTACGCGACCACTCGCGCCCCGACGACCTCGTCGCGACGAACGTGCACTGTCTGGCCGAGGCCGCCACGGAGTGCCTCAATCTGCATTTCTCGGTGGCGGCCTTCACCGAACGCCGGGTTCTGGTCGAGGGCTGGGGGTTCACCGCGAAGGCACACGACCGGGCCGGGAAACTCGGCGTTCCGGCCGGCGACGTTCCGTTCTGGAAACCGGATCTGTTGGCGGCCAACGACGCCGCGTTCACCGCCACCTCGGCGGCGACGCTCGGCGACCTCCGGAACCGGTACGGCGTCACGTGGCTCTTCGTCGACGAGACGCGATCCCCGGTTTCGCCGCGGCTGGCCGACTTCGCCGTCTTCCGCTACCGGTCCGGTGGCTGCGCGGTGTACGAACTCGTCGACGTCATGGCTGGAAGTTCTCGATCGGTGCCGTCCGCCGGTAGATGAGGTCGAAGACCCGGCGGTACTCGGCGACCTCGTCGGGCTTCTCCAGGTAGCGGGCGCCGGCGTGGGTCTCGGCATGGACGACGGCCGGGTCGGCCGCGTGGTGGAAGTCGAAGATCATGAAGGGGCCGGCGAGCATCGCGGGATGGGCGCCGGCTTCCCACGGCAGCACCCGGATGTCGACGTTGTCGCGCCGGTTCAGGTCGCGGAGGTGCGCGAGCTGGTCCGCCATCACCGCCGGACCGCCCACCGGACGCGTCAGGACGCCGGCACCGAGCACCGCGACGAGCCGTTGCGGCGGCGTGCGGGTGAGCAGCCGCTGTTGGCGTTCGGCCCGGAGCTTCACCTGGTTCCGGATGCACTCGTCGGTGGTGTCGGGTCGGGCCGCCCGGCAGAGCGACCGCACATAGTCGGGCGTCTGCAGGAGGTCGTGTACAAGCTCAGCGTTGTAAGTGCGCATCTCGTCGGCGGTCTCCTCCAACCCGAGCCGCAGGCCGGACCATCGGTGTCCGTAGTCGTCCCACCAGCCCTGGCCGCGGGTGCCGGTGGCGAGCGTCGCCAGTGCGTCGATGGTTCTCGGGTCGGTGCCGTAGAGCCAGCACAGCCCGCGCACGTCGCCGGGCTTGACCGTCACCTTGCCGGTTTCGATGCGCCACAGCTTGGCCTTCGATGCCAGGCCCGCCTCTTCGACGTCTGCGTCGGTCTTGCCCGCCCCGTCACGCAGCCGCCGCAGGTAGCGCCCGAGTTGCCGGCGCACCACGGTGGAACCCGCCAGTGGCATTTCCTTCTCCCGTTCGTTTCCCGGAGTGGATGGTGTTGCTTTCATCCTGGTGGGAAACGCCGGGCGCCCGCGACGGCGCGAATAGACAGCAGAACCGGGCCGCCGGACGCCCGCGAAGCAACAGAAAACGACCGGGGTTGCTTCGTCGCGAATAGAACCGTTGCAGCGTGTGATGGATGCGATAACGCTGTTCGGCGTGGTGATCGCTCCGGCGGGCTTCACCATGCCGGCAGCCGGCGGATCTGAACGGGGAAGGTTCGCTGACAGCCGCGCCGACAATTTCCGGCCCGACAACGGCGGTCTGACAACGCTCGCTGACACCCCTTGACCGGCACCGGATTCGGGTGCTTGCCGGTCAATTCGGGCTGCCCGCGTGCGGTCACCGGCCCCGGATTGTCACCGGATCCGTGACAACGCACCAACTGGAGTATTCGATGACAACAACTACCGACATCTACGCCCTTGACAATGGTCGGGCGGG
>NZ_BOPG01000083.1 GCF_016863635.1 Virgisporangium aurantiacum
GGCGGGCGGAACGCCCGGCACAACCGGGTGTCCCGCCCGCCATCGGTGCTACTCGCCGGTGAACCGCGGCGGGCGTTTGTCGAGGAAGGCGTGCATTCCCTCGGTCTGGTCGTGGGTGGCGAAGAGGGCGTGGAAGGTGCGGCGTTCGAACAGGACGCCCTCGCGCAGGCCTACCTCCTGGGCGCGGTCGACCGCCTCGCGGGCGGCCATCGTCGCCAGTTTTCCGTAGGACGCGATCGTGCGGGCCGCCGCCAGGGCCTCGTCCATCAGGCGTTCCGCCGGCACGACCCTGGACACCAGGCCGCAGCGCTCGGCCTCCGCCGCCGCCATCGGCCGGCCGGTGAGGATCAGGTCCATCGCCTTGGCCTTGCCGACCGCGCGGGTGAGCCGCTGGGTGCCGCCGATGCCCGGGATCACCCCGAGCTTGATCTCCGGCTGCCCGAACCGGGCGTCCTCGGCGGCGATCACGACGTCGCACATCATGACCAGTTCGCAGCCGCCGCCGAGGGCGTACCCGGCCACGGCGGCGAGCTTCGGGGTGCGGAGCGCGGCGAAGGCGTCCCATCCGGCGAAGAAGTCGTCGCGGTACATGTCCGCGAACGACCGGGGCGCCATCTCGCCGATGTCGGCGCCGGCCGCGAAGTAGCGGTCGGTGCCGGTGATGACGAAGCAGCCGACGTCCGGGTCGCGGTCGAGCGGCTGGAGCGCGGCGAGGAGGTCGTCGAGCAGGTCGGTGCTCAGGGCGTTGCGTACGGCGGGCCGGTGGAGGTGGGCGGTGACCACACCGCCGTCCCGATCGATTTTGACGTTCATTGTTCTCTCCTCACGAGTCCCAGATCGCGCCGTAGGCCGGGATGCCGCGTTCCTCGACGCCGCGCACCACCTGCCAGGTGAGCTTTCTGTTGGAGATGCAGATGACGGCCTCGGCGTCGAACTCCCGGCACGCGTCGAGCGCCATCCGCACCATGTCGGGCTTGCCGCGGTCGCCGGTGTCCCAGATCCACGCGTCGGGTTGCACGGCGAGGATGTCGTCGACCAGCCGGTCGCCGTAGGTCTTCCGGGGATCGCGCGTCGCCCACACCAAGAGCGCGGGCACCTTCTGCGCGAGCAGGTGCGGCAGGCACGGGCCGATGCCGCTGCCGGTCGCCACGTAGACCACGCGCGTGAACAGCGTCTCGATGTTGGCGACCCCGGCGGTCGGGATTCCCTTGACCCACACCGTTTCCGGGGCGTCGTCGATGAACCGGCCGGTCCAGTCGCCGGCCCGGGAGATGGTCAGCCGGAACCCGCTGCGACCCGGCTCCGGGATGTTCGCGAACGAGTGCCACTCCAGCAGCGGCCGCCGGCTGACCGCCGTGGACGAGCCGGCGAACGGCGTGACCCCGTGGTCGAACCGCACCAGCGCCACGTGCGACGACGGGCGGTCGATGTGGACGGACACCCGGCGCAGCCGCAACCACGGCGACGCGATGCTCGCGGTGAGCACCGACAGGACGACCATCGCCGGACGGTCACCGGCGAGGAGCGTCTGTGTCCACAGTAGACACAGCGCGGCCCAGCCGCCGAACCGGTGGGTCTTCTCGAACGCGTCGTGGAACCGGCCGCGGAACCACGGCAGCGCGGTCGCCACGACGCCGACCAGGAGGACGAGAAGCGTGTAGCAGACCGCCAATTGCGCCACCGGCAACGGGTCCAGCGTCGCCGCGACGACGAATCCCAGGAACCACGCCGTCGCCGCCGTCGCGCCGCCGACGTGCAGGCCGCCGAAGTGGTACACCTTCGCCAGCGTCCACCGCACCCGCAGGGGCCAGGTCGTGGGTGCGCTGGTCGCGAGCCGGAACAACAGGTTGATGACGTACTGCTGGCGGATCAGCACCGCCAGCGCCACGTTGCCGAGGGCGAGGTACGACAGCGTGCCCGGATTCAACGGCACGGTCGCGAGCAGGACCAGGTTCACCGCCCAGACGCCCGCGGCGAGCCGGTTGTGGTGCATCAGGGCGGGGTGCTTGAGGATCCGTCGCACCCCGGTGGACGGCGGGTGATCGACGGCGGACCGCGTGAGCATGTCGGTCATGACGCCACCAACGCGAGCAGGCGGGTCTTGTCGACCTTGCCGCGGGCGGTCGTCGGTAGGTCCGGTAACGCGTGCACCTCCGACGGCACGCAATAGTAGGGCAGGGCGTCCGCCACCGCGCGTCGGGCGACCTCCGCATCGACCGACGCCGGGCTGACGAACGCGACCAGGGTCCGGTCGTCGACTTTCAGGGTGACCGCCCGCGTGCAGCCGGGCACGGATTCCAGCACGGACGACACGGAGTCGAGTTCGACCCGGAAGCCGCGCACCTTCACCTGGTCGTCGGTGCGGCCCCAGTGTTCGAGGTCGCCGTCGGCCGTCCAGCGCCCGAGGTCGCGGGTGCGGAACATCCGGCGGTCGCCGCCGAGGAACGGGTCGGGCACGTACCGCTCCGCGGTCAGGTCCGGGTTGTCGAGATAGCCGGCGCTGACGCAGTCGCCGCCGGCCCACATCTCGCCGACGACGCCGATCGGGCACGGGCGGCCGTGCCCGTCGAGCACGTACACGGTGTTGTTCGGCGTCGGCCGCCCGATCGTGAGCCGCCCGCTCGCCGGGTCGTACCGGTGCATCGTGTTGACGATCGTGGTCTCGGTGGGGCCGCAGCAGTTCCAGAACGCGCACCGCGTCGCCCACCGGTCGGCCAGGGAGCGCGGGCAGGGCTCGCCGGCGACTGCCACCACCTTGATCCGGCGGCACCGGGCCGGGTCGATCGTGCCCAGCACCGACGGCGTCGCGATGACGACGTCGGCGCGCTCCGCCGCGTCCGCGATGCTTTGACCGCGGATCACGAGCGTGCCGCCGTTCGCCAGGCACCCGAGGATCTCCCAGGCGGCCATGTCGAACGCGATGTTCAACAGGTGCGCGACCCGCCAGCCCGGCCGGATGCCGAGGTTTCCCGGCGCGGTGAGCAGAATGTTGGTGACGTTGCGGTGGGTGACCAGGATGCCGTTGGGCGTGCCCGTGGTGCCCGACGTGAACAGCACGTAGCACCCGTCGTCGGGTTTCGCCGCGCGGTCCGGAACGAAAGACGCCGCCGTCCCGGGGACGGCGGCGTCGGTGTCGATGGCGAGGACGGTGCGTCCTTCCATGGCGGGAACGCGGTCTGCCAGCCCGCGCAGGGTGAGGATGACCCGGATGCCGGCGGCCCGGGCCACCTGGCGCAGTTGCCTGGGTGGCGCGGTGCGTACGTCCTGCGGCACGTACGCGGCGCCCGCCTTCAGCACGGCGAGGATGCCCACGAGCATCGGCAGCGACCGGCGCAGGAACAGGCCCACGGTGTCGCCGGGTCGTACGCCGTGCGCGGTGAGCAGGTGCGCCAGGGCGTCGGCGCGGCGGTCGAGCTCGCCGTAGGTGATCGCGCGGCCGTCGTGCTCGGCGGCGATCGCGTCGGGCGTCCGGTCGGCCCAGCCGGCGATCGCGTGATGGATCGCGTCGTGCGGAACCGGCTCGACCGGTCCGCGCCCGAACTGTTCGAGCCGGGGTGGTTCCGTGCGGTTCATTGACATAGAGGTCGATCCCCTCGTCGGAGGTGCGCGCGTGCGGTAGCACGGCGGGCCGCTCCGCGGCCACCTGCGAGAACGAAGATCGTCGATGTTCGGTTCAATGCGCACGCAACTAGTTACCCTTCCGTTACTTGCGAAAGGTTTCCGAAAGTTATTGATCGACGTCGATGTTGCTGGGACGCTGGTCGGTGAGTCGGATCCGCCCTCCGACCTACCGGGAGTCCTCATGTTCCTCGTCCGTCGCCCGTCCTGGGCCACCCTGGCCGCGCTCACCGGTGCCGCGCTCGTCGGTGCGCTGGTGCTGCGTCCCGCCCTGCCCTCCGCCGCGCAGGCCGCGGGCGGCTACGACTTCACCCGGCCGAACACCGTGGCCACCGGACTGGCCGTGCCGTGGGGGATGGCGTTCCTGCCCGACGGCAGCGCGCTGGTGGTGGAGCGGGACAGCGCGCGGTTGCTCCAGGTGCGCACCGGTGCGGCGCCGACCGTGCTGGGCACCGTGCCCGGCGTCGTGCCCGGCGGGGAGGGCGGACTGCTCGGCCTGGCGGTGTCGCCGACGTTCAGCCAGGACAACCTCGTGTACGCCTACTTCACGGCGGCCAACGACAACCGCATCGTCCGGTTCCCGCTGACCGCGATCCAGAACCAGACCGTCGTCGTCAGCGGGTTGGCGAAGGCGACGATCCACAACGGCGGGCGGATCGCGTTCGGTCCCGACGGCATGCTGTACGCCGGCGTCGGCGACGCCGGCCAGACCGCCAACGCCCAGAACCAGCAGAGCCGCAACGGAAAGATCCTGCGGATGCGGCCCGACGGCACCGTGCCGCCCGGCAACCCGTTCACCAACTCGCTCGTGTACAGCCTCGGCCACCGCAACGTGCAAGGGTTGGCGTGGGACACCCAGGGCCGGTTGTACGCCACGGAGTTCGGCCAGAACACGTGGGACGAGGTGAACCAGATCGTGGCCGGCGGGAACTACGGCTGGCCGACCGTTGAGGGCATCGGCAACAACCCGAGCTTCCGCAACCCGATCGTCCAGTGGACCACCGCCGAGGCGTCGCCCAGCGGCGCGGCGATCGCGAACGGCACGCTGTTCGCGGCCGCGCTGCGCGGCACCCGGCTGTGGGCCGTGCCGCTGACCGCCGCCGGCGGCGCCGGCACGCCCGTGGCCGAATTGCAGGGCCAGTTCGGACGGCTGCGCACGGTGGTGGTCGGCCCCGACGGATGGCTGTGGGTCACCACCAGCAACCGCGACGGCCGGGGCAGCCCGGCCCAGTCGGACGACCGCGTCCTGCGCTTCCCGCCGGTCGGCACGCAACCGTCCGCCTCCTCGTCGGCGCCGTCATCGTCGGCATCGGTCTCCCAGGCGCCCGGCGGCTGCGCCGTTCGCTGGGAGGTCAACGACTGGGGCACCGGCTTCGTCGTGAACGTGACCGTGACCAACCGCGGACCCGCCCTGAACGGGTGGGCGCTGTCCTGGACGTTCGGGGGCAACCAGCGCGTCACCGGCGCCTGGCAGACCAGAATCACCCAGACCGGCACCGCCGTGACCGCCGCCAACGAGACCTACAACGCGACCCTCGCGACGAACGGCACCGTGGCGTTCGGCTTCCAGGGCACGTACACCGGTGGCAATGCCCGGCCCACCGACATCCGGCTTGGTTCCACCCCCTGCACCGTCACCTAGGCGCTCACATTCGCGGATCTTGGACTCCTTGCGGTGCCATAGGCCCGTGGGGAGTCCAAGATTGCGAACGGTGGCCGGGTGGCGTGGATTCTCCGTGGTCGACGATGTTGACGGAAAGTATTTGTTGCCTGCGCAGCGATGAGGCGTCACTATATCGACACATCTACATACACCGCTGAAGGGCGGCCGAAGTGCGACTACGGGGATCGCGTCGGCGTGGACTTCGCTGGACCAAGCGTCTGGCGGCTGCGGCCGTGGTAGTTCTGGCGTCATCAATCATCATCAATCCGGTGGAAGAGGTGTCGGGTTTCCCGGTACCGGACATTTTGGCGTGGCTGCCGGCCCGGCCCGGCCACGCGGCACCACCGGAACCCGGCCCACCGGCGGTCAGCCGAGCCGCGGGCGTTCCGACGCACCTCCCGGCCGAGGCAACCACGGCGGACGGCGGCGCCGGGCGTGCGCCGGGACGGGGCGTCGACGCCCTGGACCCGTACGTCGCGCCGCCGCGCGTCGCGCGTCCGGCCACGACGACCGAACCGTTGCGGGACAAGGCATCCACGCTCCTCGCCGGGGTGGCGCCACAGGTCGACGACCAGTACCCGCCGTCCGGGTACTCGCCGCCGACGCTGACCCCGGAACTGCTCGTCGCCGCGCACGACCCGGACGCCTCGGCCGGCGCGATGGCCTACGACTTCCTCGTGTACGACGCGGCGGGCACGAAGATCGCCGACTCCGGCTGGATCACGTCGCGGGCGTGGACGGTGCCGTCCGGCAAGCTGCAGTGGGGCAAGCGCTACTCGTGGACCGTCGGCGCGATGGACGGCACCGGCGCGGTGAGCACCTCGCAGACCCTCAACGCCCTGTCGACGCAGGTTCCGCAGCCGCCGATCACCTCGGAGCTGTCGCAGAACGACGGCAGGGGATTCGACCCGCAGGTCGGCAACTACACGACGTCGGCCACCGACGCCGGTGTGGCCACCGTCGGTCCGGCGCTGGCGATCGAGCGGTCGTACAACAGCCGGGACCCGCGACTCGACGGCGCCTTCGGCGCCGGCTGGGCGACGATCATCGACTCCCGGGCGACGGAACAGCGGGACGCCGCGGGGGCGGTCCGCACGGTCGTCGTCACGTACCCCGGCGGGCAGGACGTGGCGTTCGGCCGCAACGCCGACGGGACGTTCGCGCCGCCGCTGGGCCGGTTCGCGTCGTTCGCGGCGGTGACCGGCGGCTACCGGCTCGTCGACAAGGACGGCACCACCTACCTGTTCACCACCGCCACCGGTGCCACCGGCCGGACCGGGCTGACGTCCGTCGCCGACGCGCAGGGCCGGGCCACGACGCTCACGTACGCGTCGGGCCGGGCGACCAGACTGACGTCGGCGTCGGGGCGGTCGCTGAGTCTCACGTGGACGATGCCGACCGGCGCGACCGGGCAGCACGTGGCGACGGTCGTCACCGACCCGGTGACCGCGGGCGACGCGTCGAGCGCGCTGACGTGGTCCTACACCTACACCGGGGACCTGCTGACGAAGGTGTGCGCGCCGACGTCGTCGACCGAGTGCACGACGTACTCCTACGGCAACGGCACGCGGTACCCCGGCACGGTCGACAACACCGGTCCGCGCTCGTACTGGCGGCTCGGTGACGCCGCGGGCAGCACGGTGGCGACGAGTTCGGTGCTCGACAACAGCGGCACCGACAACGGCCAGTACGCCAACGTGACGCTGGGCCAGCCCGGCGCGCTGGCGGGCTCGACGGCCACGGCGGCCGGGTTCAACGGGACGTCGTCGCGCGTGCAACTGCCGTCGAAGCTGGTCGCCGAGGGCAGCTACCAGGCCGTCTCGATGTGGTTCAAGACCACCATGCCGGGCGGCGTGCTGTTCAGCTACCAGGCCAGCCCGGTCACCAACGCGACGACCACGAGCAACTACACGCCCTCGCTGTACGTGGGCGCGAGCGGCAAGCTGTACGGGCAGTTCTGGACCGGCGGCGTCGGCCCGATCGTCACGACCGGTGCGGTGACCGACGGGAACTGGCATCACGTGGTGCTGTCGGCGGCGGGGAACACGCAGTCGCTGTACGTCGACGGGAGCCTCGTCGGTTCGAAGAGCGGCCTGGTGCAGATGTACAACGCGGCCAGCGCCGCCAACAGCTACCTCGGCGCCGGGTTCCTCGGCGGCGCCTGGCCCGACAACGGAAAGAACGGCACCGGGAACACCGGCTACGCCACGTTCTTCACCGGCACGATCGGCGAGGTCGGCTACTTCGACAAGCCGCTGACCGCCGACGAGGTCGCCGCGCTCAACAGCACCGCGCGGGCGACCGCGCGCCCGCTGACGTCGGTGGTGCGCCCGTCGGGGAACGCGTCGGCGACGGTCTCCTACGACCCGAAGACGGGTGCGTTGACCCAGGCGACCGACGTCAACGGCGGTGTCTGGAAGGTCGGCGCACCAACGGTTTCCGGCTCCGGACAGGTGTACTCGGGCGCGGTGCTCGGTGCCGGTCCGGTGGACTACTGGCGGTTCGCGGAGAACGGCACCGTCGACGCCGTCAACCAGGTCAACGGCAACGTCGCCTCCTACAACGCGGTGACGCTCGGGGTGACCGGCGGCCCGTTGGGCGACTCGACGGTGGCGGGGTTCAACGGCACGTCGTCGTACGTGCGGCTGCCCGCGGCGTCGAACCCGGTGACGGGGCCGGCGTCGGTGAGCATGTGGTTCAGGATGCCGGCCAACAGCACCGCCGGCGGCGTGCTGTTCGGGTACCAGAACGGCGCGGTGACCGATACCGCCGGCACCACCGCGCAGGTCCCCGCGTTGTACGTGGGCATCGACGGCAAGCTCCGCGGTGGCTACTGGACCGGTGACCCGACGCGGGTCCTCGCCTCGGCCGGCAAGGTGAACGACGGCAACTGGCACCACGTCGCGCTGGCCGCGTCCACGAACTCCCAGACGCTCTACCTCGACGGCGTCGCGGTGGGCGCGGCGCTGTCGGCGGCGCTCGTCGCCGGTGGCGGCGACCACGTGTCGGTCGGCGCGGGCAAGTGGAACGCGACGACGCCGAGCAGGTCGGCGGCGGCCGTCGGCTACTTCCCGGGCAGCATCGGTGAGGTGGCCGTCTACCGTGGACAGTTGTCGACGGCCCAGGTGCAGGGCCAGTTCGCCGCGCGGGCCGCGTCGACGGGTGTGCCGGTGAAGACGGTCGTGGTCACCGACCCGGGCAACAGGTCCATCACCAACGTCTACGACATCGGCACGGGCCGGCAGATCTCGACGACCGACGCGCTGGGCAACAAGACCCAGTACGGCTACGACGTCGGCGGTTTCCTCCGCACGGTGACCGACCCCAACGGCAACGTCACCACGAACGAGCACGACGTGCGCGGCAACACCGTGTCGCAGACGACGTGCCAGGACCAGTCGGCGAACCGGTGCTCGACGGTCTACTACACGTACTACCCGGACTCGACGACGACGGTACTGAATCCGGATCCGCGCAACGACGTCCTGCTGACGACCCGCGACGGCCGCTCGTCGTCGGCGACCGACGCCACGTACCTCACCACGTACGCCTACGACGCGGCCGGGAACCGGGTCTCCGCAACGGATCCGTTGGGGCGCACCACGGTCACCACGTTCACCGACGGCACCACGGTGGCCGCCGCCGACGGCGGTTTCGCGCCGGCGGGCCTGCCGACGACGGTGACGACACCGGGCGGGGTCCGCCAGCGCGTGGTGTACTTCCGCAGCGGCGAGGTCGCCACGGTGACCGATCCGGCCGGCAAGGTCACCCGGTTCACCTACGACGGCCTCGGCCGCCTGCTCACCGAGACCGAGGTGACGAGCACGTTCCCGGCGGGCCTGACGACCGGCTACACGTACGACAAGCTCGGGCGGGTGGTGAAGCAGTCGGAGCCGCCGACGACGAACCGGGTCACCGGTGCGGTGCACACGGCGGTGACGACGACGGTCTACAACGCCGACGGTCAGGTCGTCTCGGAGACCGTGGCCGACCCGACCGGCGGCGACGCGTCGCGCACCGAGTCGGCCACCTACAACGCGCGCGGCCAGCAGGACACGGTGACCGACAGCGCCGGGAAGACGACGCGGTACGGCTACGACGCCTACGGGAACATCGTCCTGGAGACCGAACCCGACGGCGGACAGACCGCGTCGACGTACGACGCCGAGGGGAACCTGCTCACCTCGACGCTCGTCGCCTACACGGGTGACCCGAACGCGCCGGGTTCGCCGGTGAACTTCGTGCTCACCTCGAAGGCGTACGACCCGTCGGGCCGGCTCGGCTCGGTGACCGACGCGATGGGCTGGGTGACCGCGTACACGTACACCGACAACGGGCTCACGGCCACGATCACCCGGCGTGATCCGGCGTCGGGGGCGACGTTCGTCACGGAGCGGAACTCCTACGACGCGGCCGGGAACCTGCTGTCGCAGGTCACCAACAACGGGGTGACGACCGTGTCGTTCGCGGTCGACGCGGCCAACCGCACCACGACGTCCACTGTGGACCCGGCCGGCCTGCGCCGCACGACCACCCACGAGTACAACCGCGACGACGACGTGGTCGCGCAGACCGTCTCCGACCCGTCGGGCCTGGTGTCACGGTCGGAGACCCTGCACGACCAGTTGGGCCGGCCGCTCGCCCACACCGTCCACAATGGAGCGCTCGCGCCGATGGCCCGGTGGCGGCTGGCCGAGACGGCCGGCGCGACCACGGCCCGCGACACCGGTGGCAACAGCACCGGCGCCGCGACCGGCGTCACCTGGACCACCGACCGGGGCGGCGCGGCGACGTTCAACGGCACCAGTTCCGCGATCGCCACCACCGGCCCGGTGCTCGACACCGCGCGCAGCTTCACGGTGGCGGCGTGGGTGAACCCGACCAGCGCCACGGGTGCCCGGAACCTTCTTGCCCAGGACGGGAAGTCGGCGAGTGGGCTCACCCTCGGCGTCGACGCAAGCGTCTGGTCGCTGTCGATGGCCGACCGCGACGACGCGGCGGCGTCGGCGGTGACCGTGCGCTCGCCGCAGGCCGCTCCGCTCAACACGTGGAGCCACGTGACGGGCGTGTTCGACGCCGCCGCGCGACAGCTGCGGCTGTACGTGAACGGCACACTCGTCGCGACCCAGGCGCTGCCGGCGGCGTTCGTCCCGTGGACCGCGACCGGGCCGATGACGCTCGGGCAGGGGCGGGGCGGGTTCTTCGCCGGTGCGCTCAGCGACGTCCAGGCGTACTCCCGGGCGCTGACACCGTCGGAGGTGGGCGGCGTCTTCGGCGGCACGGTTCCGGCGGCGGGCGCGGCCATGGTGCGCGAGAGCTGGGCGCGCGACGAGGCCGGTCTGGTCACGGTCTCGGTCGACCCGCTCGGCCGGGCCACCAACCACGAACTCGACGCCGACGGCGAAGCCGTCGCGACGATCTCGCCGGCGGTGTCGACGGAAGCCAACGGCGGCGCCGCGCTGCAGGCGCGACCGGTCTCCTACGCCGGATACAACACGTTCGGCCAGCGGACCGAGGTGAAGGACCCGCTCGGCAACGTGTCGACCACGCGGTACGACGCCGCCGGCCGGCCGGTGTCGATGCGGTTGCCGAGCTACACGCCGCCGGGTTCGACGACGGCGATCGTGCCGGAGTCGACCGCGACGTACGACGTCAACGGCCAGCTGGTGTCCCGGACCGACGCGCCGGGCAACGTCACCACCTACACCTACGACCAGTTCGGGCGGCTCGCGAAGGTCACCGCGCCCAACAACGGCACGACGACCTACACCTACGACGCCGTCGGCAACCTGCTGTCGGAGACCGATCCGACCGGCGCCCGGTCGGAGAGCACGTACGACTTCCTCGGCCGCCGGATCACCGACACCGACATCGTGCGGCAGTCGGGGCAGCGGTACACGACCACCAACGTGTACGGGACGGGCGGCTGGCCGTCGCGGCAGGTGTGGCCGAACGGCACCGCCTCCGAGGCGACCTACAACGCCGTGGGCGAGGTCGTCACCGGCAAGGACCCGGCCGGCGCCGTGACCACGTACGCCTACGACGGGGAGGGCCGCACGGTCCGCGAGACGGCGGCGGACGGCACGTTCCGGACCGTCACCTACGACATGGCCGGACGGGACGTGGCCACCCGCCGGTACGACGCGGCCGGCGTGCAGCTGACCGCGGAGTCGAGCGAGTACGACGCGGCCGGCAACCTCCTCGCCGCGGTCGACGCGCGCGGCACGCGGACGACGTTCGCCTACGACGGCACGGGCATGGTGGTGTCGGAGACGCAGCCGGTCAGCGCGACCGACTCGATCACCACCACGTTCGGGTACGACGCGGCCGGCAACCGCACGCGGTTCACCGACGGCCGGGGCAACCCGTTCGTCTTCACCTACAACAGTCTCGGCCTGCCGGAGTCGCAGATCGAGCCGGCGACGACGGCGTACCCGAACGCCGCCGACCGCACGTTCACGCTGGTGTACGACGCGAACGGCGACCCGGTGTCGCAACGGTTGCCGGGTGGGGTGTCGGTCACCAACACCTTCGACGTCATGGGCAACATGACGAAACAGGCCGGCGCCGGCGCGGAGGCCGTGACCGCCGACCGCACGTTCGGGTACGACCTGGGCGGCCGGCTCACGTCGGCGTCGGCACCGGGCGGAACCAACACGTTCACCTACGACGACCGCGGCCTGGTGCTGACGACGACGGGCCCGTCGGGCGCGGCGACGTTCAGCTACAACAGCATGTCGTCGATGACGTCCCGGGTCGACGCGGCCGGCACGACGAGCTACACCTACGACTCCGCGAACCGGTTGGCGACGGTGGCGAACCCGACCACCGGCGTGCAGCTGCGACTCGGCTACACGCCGCTGTCGCAGCCGTCGACGATCACCTACGGGAACAACGGGAACCTCCGGTCGCTTGGCTACGACAGCCTGCACCGGCTCACCAGCGACGAGCTGAAGACGTCGGCCGGCGCGTCGATCGCGCGGATCACGTACGGATACGACGCGAACGACAACGTGACGTCGAAGACGACGACCGGTTTCGTGGGGCAGAGCAGCAACACCTACGCCTACGACCGGGCCGACCGGCTGGTGCTGTGGAACAGCGGGTCCGCGGTCACGAACTACTCCTACGACAAGTCCGGCAACCGCACCTCGGCCGGCGCGAAGACCTTCACCTACGACCAGCGCAACCAACTGGTCACCGGTGACAACACCACGTTCAAGTACACCGCGCGCGGCACGCTGCAGTCGGCGTCGAACCTGACCGGCACGTATTCCACGCGCACCGACGCGTTCGGTCAGGTGGCCAGCCAGGACGCGGCGGGCGGAACGCAGACCTACGCGTACGACGCGCTCGGTCGGGTGGTGCGGGACGGGTTCGCCTACAGCGGCCTGGACAACACCCTCGCGGCCGACGGCACCGCCCGGTACACCCGCGACGATGACGACGACCTGGTCGGTGTCGCGTCGGGGACGACCCAGACGTACGCGTGGGTCGACCTGCACACCGACGTGGTGGGTCAGTTCACCGCCACCGGCACCACGCTGCCCGGGTCGACGACGTACGACCCGCTGGGCCAGGTGCTCGGCAGCGCGGGCATGCTCGGCAACCTCGGCTTCCAGTCGGGCTGGACCGACTTCGCCACGGGTCGCGTGAACATGTGGAACCGGTGGTACAACACGCTCTCCGGCCAGTTCGACACGCGCGACGCCGTCGACGTCGACCCGGTGCCGGACTCGGTGAACGCGAACCGGTTCGCGTACGCCGAGGACAACCCGATGACGATGACCGACCCGATCGGCCACTGGCCGAGCTGCGGCTGGTGCAGCAAGGGTTTGAGCAAGCTGAAGTCGGGCTACCACGCCGTCACCTCGACCGTCTCGCGCGGGGTCAGCAAGCTCAAGAGCGGGCTGAAGGCCGTCGGCAAGAAGCTGAAGAGCGTCGGCAGCAAGATCAAGAAGACGCTCAAGGGGCTGGCCAACAAGGGCAAGCGGCTCCTGAAACACCTGTACAACAAGGGGAAGAAGCTCCTGAAAAAGGGCTACAACATCGTCAAACGCAAGGTGAAGGGCTTCATCGGCGGTGCGAAGAAGTGGATCGCCGACAAGGGCAGCTGGGCCAAGAGAAAGCTGAAGCAGGGTCTCAACAAGCTCCAGCAGGGCGGCAAGTGGGTCGTGGCGAAGACGAGCCGGGGCCTCAAGGTGGCGGGCAACAAGCTTCAGGACGGCTGGCACGCCTCCGAGAAGTGGGTGAAGGACAACAAGAACGCCATCATCGAGGGGGTCGCGATCGGCCTCGGGGTCGTCGCCGGGATCGCCTGCACCGCGGCCTCCGGCGGCACCCTGGTCGTCGCCTGCATGATCGGCACCGCGGCCATCATCAACCTCGGCAAGGACGCCGCCCAGGGCAAGATCCACAATGCTGGTGACGCCTTCGGCTCGCTCGGGATGGGTGCCCTGCAGGGTGCGGCGGGTCTGTTCGGCGGAGCCCTCGGCGGCAAGCTCGTCGGCGCGGGCCTCAGCCGGTTCGGTTCCGGGATGTCCTCGCTCGGCGGCCGCATGTTCGCCGGCGCGGCCGACGGTGCCGCCGGCGACGCGATCACCCAGTTCATGTTGACCGGCAAGGTCGACCTGCGCGGGGTCGCCGAGAGCGCCGCCCTCGGCGGGCTCACCGGTGGCCGGTCCCGCAAGCGCCCCACGAAGTGCGAGACGCACAGCTTCGCCCGGGACACCAAGGTCCTCATGGCCGACGGGAGCACCAAGGCCATCAAGGACGTCCGCGTCGGCGACCGGGTGGTGGCGACCGATCCCGCGACCGGCCGCACCGAGGCCCGCACGGTCACGAAGCAGCACATCAACCGCGACCGCGACCTGACCGACCTTGCCGTCCGCACCCCGGACGGCAGCACGCGCACGGTCGAGACGACGCAGCAGCACCCGTTCTGGAACGACACGGCCAGGAAGTTCGTCGCGGCCGGCACGCTCGTCGGCGCCGTCCTCTTCGGCGGGCAGGCGGCGACGGCCGGGACGGCACAGGCCGCACCGGTCGTCGAGTCGGTGACCAACTACACCGGCGACCGGGTCATGTACGACCTCACCGTCGACGAGATCCACACCTACTACGTGCTCGCCGGCGGGACGCCGCTGCTCGTGCACAACTGCGGCACCGGCGGCCCGACCGACCGCACACCCTACGACGAGAACGGCTGCCAGTGCGGCGATCGGGCCGAGTACCGGTTCAAGGTCAACGACAAGCACAAGTGGGAATCGACCGTCCCCGAGGACCAGGACCCCAACGGTCCCGTCAAGAAGCGTCGCGACGGGGTCAAGGACGCGCTGGACCGGGCCGAGAAGGCCGGGCAGTACATGGAGCAGGGCGACGAGGTCCTCGAACACGTCGGAGTGGGTGAGGACATGTCCGTCGACGTCGACATGACCGGTTTCCAGCAGGGGGTGCGCGTGGTCACCATGGGCATCCTGGCCTGGAAGAAGTGGCGGGAGACCAGGAAACAGAAGCGGTCGGGGGGCTGACGCCGGGGGAGCGTGCGGGGAGCGTCCGGGGAGCGGGCCGCGCGAGGGTGGGCGTATCAACGACCCATCCGGAGGAACCATGCGAAAGACATTCCTGCTCGCGCTCGCCGGTCTCGCCGCCAGTGCCGTCGCCGGCGCGGGAGTCGCCGTGCCGACCGCGGCCTCGGCGGACTCCGAGGAACAGCGGAACCGCCGCTGCGCGCGGGAGTTCCACGCCGCCGTCGTCGAGGACAACGAGGCGTACAACTTCCGCGACGCCGCGCGGTACGAACGGATCCTCAACCCCCGCATGATCTTCTGGGCCGACGGCGTCGCGACCTACGGCCGGGACACCATCATGGCCAACGCCGAGGCGGCCTTCGCCGTCCCCGGCTGGGTCTGGCGCTACGACATCAAGAGCGAGACCGTGTACGGCTGCGACTCCGGCATCGCGGTGCTCGAGGCGCACGTCAACTACCCGGAGACCGGGAAGGACATCCACTACGAGGTGACCATGGGCCTGGTCAAGGAGCACGGTCGGTGGTCGGTGGCCATCGACAACGTGCACCGCGTGAGCCCGCCCCCGGCCTGACCGGTCAGTGCAGCAGGTCCGCTTCGCGGGCTCGGGCGGCTGCCTCGGTGCGGGTCGTGACGCCGAGCTTGGTGAGGATGCGGGCCACGTGGGTCGCCACGGTGTTGCCGCTGATGAAGAGCTCGGCGGCGATCTGCGCGTTGGAGCGGCCGCGGGCCAGCACCCGCAGCACGTCGAGTTCGCGGCGGGTCAGGCCGAAGTCGTTGGTGGCGAGAGCGGTGACGTCGTCCGCCAACCGGCCCCGGCGTCTGAGGTCGTCGATGTGGGCCAGCAGTGGCTTGGCGCGCAGGTCGGCGGCGATCGCGTGGGCTTCGCGCAGTCGGGACGCGGCGCCGGGGCGGTTGTTCGACGCGAGTGCGGTGGTGGCGGCGTCGGTCAGCGCGAGTGCCAACTGGTACCGGTTGCGCAGGCCGCGCCAGGCGTCGGCGGCCCGGTCCCAGGCGGGCAGCGCGTCCGGCGTGGCGATGGCGTCGAAGGTGTGCCGGTGTGCGGCCAGTTCGGTCGTCGTGGTGTGCACGGCGTCGACGAGGTCGGTCAGTTCCGCGAATCTGGCGCTGACCGCGTCGGCGACCCGCCGGTTGCGTGGCGCGGCGGCGCGCCACGCCCGCAGGGCCCGCGCTCCGACCAGGACCAGCCGCATCGCCTCCGGCGGGAACCAGGCGGTGCGCGCCGGCCCGAGGTGCTCGCCGAGGATCCGGTCGGCCAGCTCGTGGTCGCCCTGGTCGGCGGCCCAGGCGATCCGCTGGACGGCGATCTCGGCCAGCACCTCGTCGGCGGCGTGTGCGTGCCGTCCGAACTCGACCAGCTGGCGCAGCAGCAGTTCGAACCGGTCGGCCTCGCCGCGACAGCGGGCGATGTCGGTGACGACCAGCCGCAGCGAGGCGGCGTACAGCGGCGGCGGTCCGTCGGCGAGGGCGTTGTCGACCACCTCCGCGGCCTCGTCCCACCGGCCCAGGTGACGCAGGTGCATCGCGCGCGTCATGGCGAGCATGCTGCCGCGCGAGCGGGCGTGGCCGAGGCGGTCGGCGGCCCGCTGTCCGGTGAGCGCGAGCTCGGCCGCCGCCTCGTACCGGCCGTTGGCGCCGAGCATCAACGCCTCCCACTGGAACGACGTCAGGAACGTGTGCTCGTCCCCGACCGCGTCGGCGAAGCGGCGCGCGTCGGCGAACCGCCGGCTCGCCAGCTCCGTGTCGCCCGCCGTGCCGTGGAACACGTCGTGCAGGACGAGCACGGCGAGCACGAGCACGGCCGGTGCCCGCAGGCCGTCGTCGTCGAGCCGGTCGGCGAGGCTCAGGGCCTCGGTGGCGTACCGGCGGCTGTCGTCGTGCCGGTGTGCCCCGATGCCGATGACCGCGAGCGCGGAGAGCAGGCGACTGCGGACGTCGGCCGCCGAGTCCGGTGGCAGCAACGTGATCGCGCGCTGGAGGTCCTGCATGCCGGTGCCGTCGATGCGCTGCCGCAACCGGCCGTGCAGGCCGAGCAGCGTCGCCGCTCGCACCGGATCGGTCGCGGGGTCGACCTGGTCCAGCGCCGCCGTGCTCAGCTCGAGACCGCGGCCCGAGCGGCCGGTCGCGAAGGCGGCCGCGGCGGCGCGTTCCAGCACGTCGACGTGGTCGGCGCCGACCAGCCCGCCCGGGTCTGCGGCCCGGCCCCAGTGCGCGAGGACCAGTTCGAGCATGTGCAGTTCCTCGTCGTGCGCGTGCAGCCGGGCGGCGTGTCCGGCGGCCCGCCACGCGACCGGCAGGGCCGAGTCGACCTCTCCGGCGGCGATCCAGTGCTCGGCAAGGGCGAGGTGGTCGGGCTCCCGGTCGGCGAGGGCGGCGGCACAGCGGGCGTGCAGGAGGCGGCGCTCGCCCGGCACGAGCGAGGCGTACACGGCCTCGCGGATCAGGTCGTGCCGGATCGCGTACCGGTCGTCGTGGACCACGACCAGTCGCCGTTCGACAAGGTCGCGCAGGGCGTCGTGCAGGTGCCGCGACGGCAGGGCGCAGACCTCGCCGAACACGTCGTCGGGCAGGCCCGCCCCGGCGACCGCCATGGCCGCCAGCAGATCGCGGTCGGGACCGGGCAGGCCGCTGATGCGGGCCAGGAGCAGGCTGCGCAGGTCCTCCGCCGCCGTGTCGTCGGCGTCGCCGAGCGCCTCGACGAACAGCGGGTTGCCGCCGCTGCGCCGGTGGATGAGCCGGCTGCGGGCGGGATCCGCGGGCTGCCCGTCGGCGGTGGCGAGCAGCTCGGCCACGTGCCGGTGATCCAGCGGTTCGAGCGCGATCCGCGTCACCTCGCCCCGGCGACCGAGCTCCGCGAGGAGTTGGCGGTTGGGATGACCAGCGGCGAGCTCGCCGGTGCGCAGGGTGCCGACGAGCAGGACCGGGGCGTCGGCCAGGTTGCGGACCAGGTAGGCGAACAGCTCGCGGGTGGACTCGTCGGCCCAGTGCAGGTCCTCCACGACCACGACGACCGGCCGCGTTTGCGCGACCCGCCCGATCAGCGAGAGGACCTCTTCGAGCAGGCGGGTACGCCCGTACCGGGCCGGTGCCGGGCCCAGGTCGGGCAACCAGTCGCCGAGCGCCGAACCACCCGCGGGAAGCAGGCGCGTCACCTCGCCCCGGCCGAGTCGCCGCACGAGGTCGCGCACCACGGCGATGAACGGCACGAACGGGGAGCCCTGCGCACCGAACTCCAGGCACCCACCGACCAGCACCAGCGGCTCGCCGGGAAGGTCGTGCACCGCGGACGTGACGAGCCGGGACTTGCCCATCCCCGCCTCACCGGAGACCAGCACGGCCGCCGGACCTCCCGACCGGGCCCGCTCGTACGCCGATCGCAGGGCCGCGAGTTCGGACGCCCGGCCCACCAGGCGCGGACCCACCATCCCCCGACACACCCCCAATCCCGGACCCGATGTCACCAGGTCTGACGACGACACGCACCGGCCCGGCAGGAGAACCTTATCCGGCAAGCAGAAACCGGCTTAAGGAGTTCAAATGAGCACGAACCGCACAGTCGTCGCGAACATCTCGCTCTCCCTCGACGGCCGCGTCACCGGCCCCGGCGGCGAGTACGACATGGGCTGGATCGTCCCGCACGCGATCGCGCCCGGCTCCCGCTCGCACATGGTGCGGGTCACCGGTACCGCCACCACCGCGCTGCTGGGTCGCAAGAACTACCAGGGCTTCGCCGGCTTCTGGCCGGCCGTCGCCGGCGACGGGAACGCGGACCCGAACGACCGCACCTTCTCCCGGTGGCTCAACGCGGTGGAGAAGGTGGTCTTCTCCACCACCCTGACGGAGGTGGAGTGGGACAACGCCCGCCTCGCCGACGGCGACCCGGCCACCACCGTCAAGCAGCTGCGCCAGCAGGACGGCGGCGACATCATCGTCCTGGCCAGCAGCAGCGTCATCCGGCAGCTGCTCGACGCCGACGAGGTCGACCGGCTCAGCATCACGCTCTGCCCCGAGCTGGTCGGCGGCGGTGCCCGCCTGTTCGACGACGGCCAGCCCGGCAGCGGATGGACGCTGGTCGACACGACCGCCGTCGAGAGCGGGGCGATCTGCCTGCTCTACGACCGGGTCCGCTGACCGTCCCACGCGAAAACCGGCGGGTCGGGACGCGGCCCGCCGGTTGTAGGGTGAGGCGATGTTGTACGTCTTCGGGTTCGACCGCGTCGCCGTGGTCGTCGGTGATCTGTACTTCGTCGACCCGGAGCCGCACCCCGGGCAGGAGGGCGCCGAGCACGGCGTCCGGTTGGAACTGCGGGTGATCGAGCGGGGCGAGCCACGGGGGACGATCTACGCGGCGACGCCCATCGGCGTCGACCGGCCGGTGTGGCGCGCCGATCTCCTCGAGGCCGTGGGCGGCAAGCCGTTCGACCGCACCCACCACCACCCGGTGTTCACCGACTGGAATCCCGGCCACCGGGTCTTCCTCCGCGAACTGTCGGCCGATCCGTTGGGCTGGGTCGCGGCCCGGCTCGCCGACCTGCCCGCCCTGCTCGCCGAGGCGAAGTTCCCGGCCGGGACGGCGGGCCCCGACGACGCGGCCGAACTGCGCCGGGCCGCACCCGAGATCGTCGACGCGACGCGCCGGCTGCTCGACCGGGTGCGCGCCGGCGAACTGGGCAACCCGCCGCACCCCGACGCACCCGTCACCGTCGACGGGCGGCAGGTGCTGGTCCGCTCCGGTTGGCTCTGACCTACCGCTGCCAGGTGTACGGCGCGATCGTCGAGACCGTGAGCAGGCCGGACCGCTCGAGGATCGGGCGGGAGTCCTCGGTCGAGTCGCTGTTGATGAGCGTCTTGCCCAGCGCCAGCGCCGACCGGGCCCGCGCCGCGGTCAACGCCCGGTAGATCCCACGGCCGCGCCAGTCCGCGCGGATCGCGCCGCCCCAGATGCCGGCGAAGGCGGTTCCGGGCACCGGTTCCAGCCGGCCGGCGCCGACGAACCGGCCGTCGGCCTCGGCGGCCCACAACTCCATCCCGTCGGCGCGGGCGAGGCGACGCAGCAGGGCGTTCGCCATGCCGTCGCTCACCGGGTCGCCGAAGGCCTCGTCGACCATCGCGCTCATCGCGCGGACGTCGGCCTCCCCGGTGACCCGACGCAGCGTGACGCCCGCGGGCAGCGCGACGTCGACGGCGAGCAGCCGCGCCTCGCCGACCATGATCGACTCAGGCTCGCCCGCGACGAACCCGTTGGCGAGCAACGCCTCGTGCAGGCCCGGCGCATGGTCGTGCCCGCGGGCCTTCCACTTGACGCGCTCGATCCCGGGGTCGGCCCGGTAGTGCGCGAGCGCCTCGGGGACCAGCCGCCGGATCGCGTCGGCGTCGGCCCCGCCGAGATCGCGATAGGTGACGAAGCCGCTGCCACCCGCGAAGGTGACGAGACGCAGCGGCCCGAGCCGGGTGGCCGAGACCGCGCTCGGTGTCTCGGCATCGGTGCGAAGTTGCTCGTCATAGGCCGCAAGAAGGTGAGCCGCGTCGATCACGGCCCCACAGTTCTCCGGACCGGCCGACGAGGCAACCGATTTGATCAGGCCCAGGGGTCTTCCCGTTGCCAGACGGTGGGCATCCGCAGCGCCACGCCCTGCGCTTCCGCGAGACGTCCGAGGACGTCGATGGTGACGTCGAGGTTGTCGCCCAGGTAGGGCAGTGCCCGCAGCGGCCGGTCCAGCGGGCGGAAGAAGTCGTCCCAGTGGACGAGGACCACGCGACGGGCACCGACCGCTTCGACGGTGTGCCGCCAGTAGGCCGTGATGTAGTCGCGGTCCAGCACCCCCAACTGGCCGACGCCGAGGTACACGACGTCGGCGCGTCGGCCGTCCAACGAGCCGGGGACGAACCCGGCGCTGCCCTGGACGAGGGCCGTCCGTCCGCCGGCGTGCTCGACCAGGACCGACCACGCCTCGCCGCACTTGTAGGCGGCTGCCTTCACGGGCGGGACGACGGGCGCGGCGATGGTTCCGGGGAACCGGTCGGGTGGGCAGTGCGCCGACGCGACGAACGTTAGGGTGAAGTCGCCGTAGGTGACGGGCCGGGACGGGTCCACGATATTGATCTTGTCGGTGGGCAGGCCCGCGCCGCGTCCGATGTTGGCCGCCGATTCGCTGCCGACGAGCACCGCCCCGGTGCGCCGCGCGACGACCGCGGAGTCCATGGCGTGATCGAAGTGGGTGTGCACCGGGATCACGGCGGCGAGCCCGCCCGCGGCCGGCCGCGGGTACAGCCGCAACCGCGTCAGCGCCGCGTCGATCCGGCTGTCGTCCGGGGCGATCCGGCCGAGGCCGACCCTGAGCAGCGAGGGCCGGGTGAAGAAGCCGTCGGTCATGATGGCCGTCCGGCCGTCGTCCACCAGCAGCGTCGAGACTCCCAGGAACGTCACGCCGACGTCGTGCGCGGCGGCCGGCCGGACGTCGAACCGCCCGGTGTGCGCGGCGATGTCCGGGCGGCCGAGGCGCCTGCGTCTGCTCACGTGCCGGAACGGGCGAGGAGCGTGCGGACGTCCGCGCACACCGCGCCGAGATTGTCGCGCACCACCACCTCGGGCCGGACGTGGCCGAGCTGGAGCACGACGTCGACGCGGCGGGCGTACCCGGGGTCGCAGCCCACCGCGATCGGCTTGCCGGCGGTGGCGTGCGCGCCCAGTTCGTAGAGCACGATCGGCTGTACGACCGGGCCGCTGTCGGGGAACCAGAAGAGGACGACGTCGGCGCGGCGGAGGTGCTCGAACTCCCACGCGATCTGCGCGGGGGCCGCGCCCGGGTCGTGAATCGGGAAGTCCGCCATGCGCGGGTTCAGGATCGCGATCGGCAGGGAGTCGAGCTCGCGCCGCGCCTCGGCCTGCCAGTCGGGGCAGCCGGTGATCCCGCCGGCGAGGAAGACGGCCGGGTCGGCCCCGTCGTACCGGGTCTGTGCCTCGCAGTAGATCGCCATGCCGTCATCATTCCGGAGGGGAATGGCGGGCGAGTTCGCGGATGCCGCGCAGGGCGAACAGCAGCGGCACGATCCCGATCACGCCGAAGGAGATGTCGATGAGGCGCCAGCCCCACGGGATCCCGCGCACGGTCCCCGCGATCAACGCGAGCGGCACCACGGCGGCGCAGGAGATCATGCCCCAGTGCACGACCCACACGTTGCGCACCGGGTCGCGGATCGGGCCCCAGAACGCGACGGCGATCACCAGGTGGGCGAAGGCGAGCCAGTCCGTTCCGTAGGCCATGAACGGGTAGTCGAGGTTGGTCTGCGCGACGCCTTCGGCGACCCGGTCGAACCAGTACCCGTCCAGCGTGCGGGCCAGCAGCCGGGTCTCGGCCTCGAGCGGAAACGCGGTGACGCCGCTGACGACGAGCCCCGCCACGAACAGCGCGAGCCAGAGCCGGACGCGGGTCAGGGTGGACATGGCTGAACACTAAAGGGCCGGTGTGGAGAAAGAGTGCAGGTTACGGGGCGACGGCGTGGGAGCGCCGCGTCACCCGTCCGGTGAAGTCCATCGGCAGCGCCACCGAGCCGACGGCCACCCGTAGCGCCGACGGGTCGGCGGCCTCGACCCGGAACTCCGTGCAGAACAGGCGGCACAGCAGCACCAGTTGAATGGTGCCCAGCCCGGCACCGATGCACGCCGTCGGTGCCCAGCCGAACGGCACATAGTGCTGGGCGCCGGTGAGGCCGTTCGGGGCGTCGGGCAGCCACCGGTCCGGGTCGAACGTCTCCGGGTCGCGCCAGTGCCGCTCGTCGTGGTGCACCATCGCGGGGCTCACCACGTACTGCTGCCCGACGTCGAGGTCGTGGCCGGCGATCCGCAGCGGACAGCGGGCGCTGCGCGTCATCATCGTCGGCGAACTCCACATGCGCAGCACCTCCTTGACGAAGCGGTGCGCCAGCGGTGCGCAGCGGGTGCCCGTCCGGTACAGCTCGTCGGGGGTGATCGCGGCGAATTCGGCGGCGAGCCGGTCGGCCCAGTCGGGGCGGGTCACCAGCGCGTACATGACGTTGGCCGCCGCGGCGCCGGGCGGCCCGGCGATCGCGGTGAGCACCGCGGCGATCGAGTGCACGGCCCGGTCCATGCCGAGGTCGGCGAGCAGGTCGGTGGCGATCGCGTCGGTGAGGTCCAGCCGTCGGGGTGCCTTGGCCCGGCGCCGCAGTTCACGGCGGATCACCAGGCCGGCCTGGACGCCGATCGAGACCAGCCGGGGTGACAGCCACATCGGGAGGTCGCGCTTCGGCGGGCGCATGAGCCGGTCCAATTTTGTGAGCGCGTCCCGGGTGATCTTTATTTGATCGGACGCCCGCAGCCCGCCGATCACCAGCGGAACCAACGACCGGAAGCTCACCTCGTGGGCCAACCACGGCAGGTCGAGCCGCTCGTCGAGCCGCTCGCGCAGGACGGCCGTCATCCGCTCGTCGAGCGCGGCCAGTTCGGCCGGGGCGGCGAGCCGGCGCAGCTGGGCCAGGAAGGTCGCCCGCACCTGCTTCCACGAGACCGCCGGGCTCGGCCGGCGGCGCAGCACGTCGACGAAGCGGTCGGGCATGGTGAGGTCGGCGAAGTTGTCGGCGTTGGCCCGCACCGCGGTGTCGGCGTCGAACACCATCAGCTGGTGGTCGTTCTGCCAGAACACCCCGCCGGACTCGGCGCTCGGCCCGCGCAGGTGCCGGAGCAGATCAGGGTCCGCAGTCATCGATCCTCCATGACGCGCCGGGGAGCGGGGCGTGCCCGCTCCCCGCCGACCGCCTAGATGTTGTGGTACAGGTACCAGATGTAGTGCCTGTCACTGCCGTAGATGTTCATCGCCCGCTTGGCGGCACGGAACAGCTTCGCCATGGGTCTCACCTCCTCTCGGTCAACCGGTTCTCGCGGTTCTCGCCAGCCGCAGGGTGAAGCGCGGCGGCGCGAGTGCGGCGGCCACGTGTGGCCGCGGATCGGTGACGGTGACGTCGAGCCGGTATCGGTCGCCGACGATTCCGACCAGCGACTCGACGATCCGCAGCGACGCGGCCGCGCCGGTGCACGCGTGCGGCCCCCAGCCGAACGGGATGAACGCGTCGGTGCCGGTGCCGGTGGCCCACCGCTCGGGGCGGTACTCGTCCGGCGCGCTCCAGTGGTCGGGGTCGCGGTGGACGAGGTATCCGCAGACGCGCACGTCGTCGTCCGGCGTCACGGCGACCCCGCCG
The DNA here is from genome assembly GCF_016863635.1 of Virgisporangium aurantiacum. Lineage (GTDB taxonomy): Bacteria > Actinomycetota > Actinomycetes > Mycobacteriales > Micromonosporaceae > Virgisporangium > Virgisporangium aurantiacum. The sequence goes on from NZ_BOPG01000083.1 coordinate 24,043, forward strand.
AGTTCGCCGGCATGCGCCGGACGCCGGGCGAACAACCACGCGACCGGCCACAGCCGCAGTGCCTCGCGGACCACCCGGGCCGGCTCGTCGAAGCCGTGCGTCGCCGCGAGGAACATCGCCCAGCCGAAGAGGAACCCGACCGAGCCGACCATCGCGAACAGGCCGGAGAGGTACACCTCGGCGAGGTCGCGGTTCGGTGTGGTCGGGGGAGCGTGGTGGGCCAGCACGTCGAAGAGATCCTCGCTTGCCCCGGTTTCCCGGCGGGCGGCCAGCTCCGTGGCCAGGACCCGCATCACGCGGGCGCGGAACCGGGCGCGGGCCAGCATCGAGTACCGGTCGCGGGCGCCGGCCAGCACCGCCCGCTCCACGACCTCGCGGACGGTGTCGAGCAGCAGCGGCGACGGATCCGCGCCGACCAGCACGCGGCGGGTGTAGTCGAAGAGCAGACGGTTGCCCGCGTCCGGCCAGATGCTCGTGGGGACGAGGTGGCGGTCCACCAGTTCCGGCAACGTCCCGGCCGACGCCCGGTGGTGCCGGTGCAGCAGCTGCCGGACGGCCCGGCCGACCTCGATCTGCGCGGAGCGCGGCCCGAACGTTCCGCCGCGGATCCGGAAGAAGTCCGAGTGCTCGCGGAACCGGCCGCCGGCGTTGCCGAGCACCGCCCGGGCGATCGCCGGGTCGGCGACGTACAGCTGACCGGATCGGCCCGGGAAGACCCCGCCGTGCCGGCCCCGCAGCTCCGCAAGTCTGGCCAGGTAGTCCGGCCCGGCAAGCCGCCGTGAGATCATCGGCACCGCCTTCCGGTGAGTGGCCTACCGGAATACTGGCGACGGCGGTTGCAGTTCCGTTGCAGCGGTGCCGTTTCGGATTTCTGGCGTCATGTCCGGCTTTCGGCGAGACGCTTGACGTGGGCGGAACGCCGCTTCAGCAGCCGTCGTAGGTGCGGCGCGAGCAGCATCCGGGTCACCAGGATCCCCAGTGGACCGAACGGCGCGGTGACCGTCATGCGGTCGGTCATCCGCGTCCGGCCGGGACCGAGGTCGTCGAAGACGTGTTCGTGGCGGAGAGCGCGGAAGGGGCCGCGGACCTGCTCGTCGACGAAGCGGCGCGGCGGTTCGTACGCGGTGATCCGGCTGGTCATGCGCCAGACGACCCCGAAGTGGCGGGCCCGGAACGTGACCTCGTCCCCGAGCGCGACCCGCCGTCGGCCGGTGCTCGTGGTGGCCGTCTCCCCGCTGGCCGCCAGCGAAGCGGCGTGGACGTCCATGTCCAGTTCCAGATCGAAGACCACGTCGACGGCGGCGTCGATCTCCGTCACGACCTCGATCAGCGTGGACATCAGTCGTCGGCGCGCCGGGCCTGCTCCTCGACGTACCGGTCGAGTGCGCTCTGGATCGCCGGCACGTCGGCGAACCGGGACCTCGCCCCGGTCACGAACGCCTCGGTCTCGTCGTCGTCGTAGACGGCGCCGTGTACGTCGAGGTCCGGGGTCGACCAGGCGATGCCGTGGGCGCGCAGGAACGTGTCGACCGCGTACATGTCCCGGATCTGGTCGGCGACCTCGGGCAGGGCGGGCTGGTAGATCGCCGTGGCGATCGGGGAGCCGCCGAACAGTTCCTTGAACCAGACGTCCGCCGTCCCCTGCTCGGGCGCGAACGCCCCGGCCACCGCGTCCCACACCAGTTTCGACATCATGCAGTAGACGATGGGACGACCGTGCAGCGACAGCGCCGGTTGCTCGTCGGAGGAGTCGCAGAAGTTCCGCTCGAAGTAGCCCAGCAGCGCCGCGATGTCGCGCGGGGGAACACCGAAGTCCCGCTTGTAGTGGCGGTCGAACACCAGCTGGCCGTCGCGCGCCCGGTCGAGGCAGTAGGCCATGACGAGCTCGGTGTTGCGGTCCTCGACGACCTCGTCGATGACGCCGTAGCCGTTGTATCCGCCCGCGATACCGAGAGTGATCGGATGATGGCCGTCGCCGTCCCGGTCGAGGCCCACCATCACGGTGTCGGCCGTGAACAGGCTGATCCCGGTGACCGCGCACCGCGTGTCGTACAAACCCATGCGCGCACCGTACTGTGTGACCGTGGATGCGCCGAACATCGATCCGAAGCTCGATACCTCCGTGCCACACTCGGCCCGGATCTGGAACTACTGGTTGGGCGGCAAGGACAACTTCGCGGTCGACCGGGAAGCGGGCGACCAGTACCGCAAGGTCTTCCCCGGTGTCGTCGACGTGGCGCGGGCGTCGCGGCAGTTCCTCACCCGGAGCATCGAGTATCTCGCCGGCGAGGCGGGCATCCGCCAGTTCCTCGACGTCGGCACCGGTCTGCCGACCGCCGACAACACGCACCAGGTCGCCCAGCGCATCGCTCCCGAGGCGCGCGTCGTGTATGTCGACAACGATCCGCTGGTGCTGGCGCACGCCCGCGCGCTGTTGATCGGCACGCCGGAGGGCGTCACCAAGTACATCGACGCCGACCTGCGCGAACCCGCCGCCATCTTCGCGACGGCCCGGACGATCCTCGACCTCGACCGGCCGGTCGCGTTGATCCTGAGCGGCGTGCTCGGGCACGTCGACGACACCGACCAGGCCCGGGCGATCGTCCGCGAACTGCTCGAACCGCTGCCGTCCGGCAGCTACCTGTCCCTGAACGACGGCACGAGCGTCATCAGCGCCGAGATCAGCGAGGCGCAGGACGAATACAACGAGACCGGCGCGGCGCCGTACAAGCTGCGGAGCCCGGACGAGATCGCGTCCTACTTCGACGGCCTCGAACTGGTCGAGCCGGGTGTGGTGCCGTGCCCGCGGTGGCGGCCGGACGACAACGTCGACACGCCGCTCGACATCGACGCGTTCGGGGGCGTCGGCCGCAAGCCCTGACGCGCGGCGCGGCGCCGGGGTCAGGCAATCTGCCCGGGACGGTCCACGATCGCGATCTTGAGCTGGGCGGACTCGCTGGCGACCTGGCCCTTGCGGAGGAACTGGGAGTCTTCGAGGCCGACGACCCGTTGGCCGAGGTACTGATAGGTCGACGGATCGAAGATGATCTCGCTCCGCGCGTACTCCGACGTGATACCGACCGACACCCCGGTGCGACCGGCGGCGTCGACGACGTCCCGCACCACCGACAGGCCCGTGGTCCGCGACAGCACGGTGAAGATGGCCGCCCGCGTCGCCGGCGGCACGTACGCCTCGCCCAGCAGGGCGGAGGCGATCGCCCAGGCGTAGCGGTCGGCGACCTTCTCCTTGGCGACGGCGCCCTTGTTCCGCGCGGCGATCTGCTGGTCGAACCACGCCTGCAGGGCCGCCACGTCGGAGGGCAGGTTGTCGTGGAAGTTGCGGATCGGTGTGCAGCCCTTCCCGTCGCCGCAGCCGTCGAGGGTGATCCGCTCCTCGCCGCGGCCCGGTACGACCTTTCCGATGAGCAGGCCGTCGCGGGTTCCGTCGACCGAGAGCCAGATCTTCCGCGTGGACCGGACGAACGTGGTGTTCGCGGGGGTGACCATTCCCTCGGGTCCGCCGACGGCCGACTCGACGTAGACGAACTGGTCGTTGCGGGCCGCCAGCGGTTGCTCCTGCGCGACCCGGGTGGCGGCACCGCGCAGAACGAGGTCCGGCGTCAGCGGGTCCTCGATCCGGTCCTGCGTCCGGGGCGGCGGCCCGGCGGCGGGGCGGTCCGGCCCGCCGCCCCACACGCCGACGCCCGCCACCAGCGCCAGGGCGGCGGTGGCGGCGGCCGGCAGGAGCAGCCAGCGACGGCGGACCCGGCGGGGTCGTGGGTGGAACATGGCGGCGCGGGCGCGGGCCAGCGCGGCGGGGTCCGCGGGGGTCAGGTCGGCACGCAGGCCGCGCAGTTCATCGAGGTCGTTCATGGTCAGCTCCATTTCTGGTCAAGGTCGCCGAGGGCGTTTCGAAGGCGCTTGCGGGCGCTGTTCAGCCGCGACCGCACCGTTCCGACCGGGATGCCGAGCGCGGTCGCGATCTCCGCGTAGGAGAGGTCCTGCCACGCCAGCAGCAACAGCGCGTCGCGCTCGCCCACCGGCATCCGGGCGAGCACCGCGGCGAGCCGCCGGTGGGCCGCCGACGCCGCCGCCCGCGCCACCACCCGGTCGCCGTCGGGGTCGTCGACGGGGTCCCGCCCGGTGCGTTGGAGCGCGCGGTACAGGCGCACCTCGTGCCGCCGCCACCGGTGCATCAGGTTCGTGGCGATGCCGTACAGCCAGGGCAGCGCGTCCACCTGCGTCAGGTCGAACCGGCCGCGGCGGTCGAACGCGACCAGGAACGTCTCGGCGGTCACGTCGTCGGCGGCCGTGTGGCCGAGCCGCCGGGCGGTGTAGCCGTGGATGGTCGCGGCATGACGGTCGAAGATGCCCGCGAACGCGTCCGGCTCGGTCAGTGATCGTCGGATGAGTTCGTTGTCCGCCTGCGGGACGACGGGTTCGCGTTCCAGCGCCATAGGTACCGCCACGGGCGGTCACCCCTTTCTCGGTCGCGTCCATGAACGTTCGTCCGTCATTGCCCGCAGGCCGGCGTCCGGTTCGAAATCCGTCGTTGTACTGTCCGTCGATGTCCACGATTGACCCCGATGCCGGCGAGGTGGTCGAGGCCGAGCGCCGGTTGCGGTCGGCCGCCGACGACGGTGACGCGCGAGCAGCCGGCAAGCTGGGCGAACTGCTCGAGGAACGGGGTAACCTCGCCGCGGCCGAACGGCGGTACCGGCAGGCGGCCGAGGCCGGCGACCGCACCGGCATCTTCCACCTCCTGCTCCTGCTCAACCGGCACGGTGACGTCGGCGACGCCGTCGAGCTGCTGCGGCGGGGGGTCGACGCGGGTCACACCGCCGCGATGGTCGCCCTGACCTTCACCGGTGTGCTCGAACCGGCCGAGGCCGAAGAGCTGCTGCGGCGGGCCGCCGAGGCCGGGGAGGTCACGGCTCCGCGTCCCCTCGCGAAGATGTACGCCGACTCCGGCGACCTGGCCACCGCCGAGTGGTGGTACCGGCGGGCGATCGACGCCGGTGACATGACGGCGTTCCGGGAGTTGTCCGCCGCGCTGTTCGGGGTGGGCCGGTCCGGGGACGCCGCGGCGGTCAGTCGCGAGGGTGCCGAGGCCGGCGACGCCTTCTCCATCTACTCGGTGGCGATGGACCTGCTCCGGTCCGGCGACTACGTGGAGGCCGAGGGCTGGTTCCGGCGCGCGATCGACGCCGGTGTGGTCGAGGCCATGTCGCCGTTCGCGTACATGTTCGAGAAGCAGGGCGACGACGCCGCGGCCGAGGAGTGGTACCGGCGCTCGCTCGAGTCCGGCCACCGGCATTCGGCGCGGGCGCTGGCCGCGCTGCTGGCCAAGCGTGGTGCCACCGCCGAGGCGGTCGAGGTGCTCCGGGCCGCCGTCGAGGGCAGCCCGGCCTGGCTGGTGAACCAGCTCGAAGACGACCTGGAACGCCTCACCGGCACGGTTTAGTGGGGTGTGCTACTGCGGACGGTGGGAGGGCACAAGCAGGTGGAGGCAGCGAGGGCGCGACGTGCGGTGGATGCCGCGATATCGACGGTCTCATCGCTCGGCTTGACGGTCGACGACGCGGTCGTTCTCAGCGACTCCAACCGGCTCGTCGTCCGCCTGACGCCGTGCGACATCGTCGCTCGAGTCACGCCCTTGACACATTTCGCGAGCGCGGAGCTGGAAGTCGACCTCGTGACACGGCTCGCGCAGACGGACAGTCCGGTTGCGGCGCTCGAGGCCCGGGTCGGGCCACGCGTCTTCGTGCGTGACGGCTTCAAAATCACCATGTGGACCTACTTCGAGCCGGTGCAGTCTCGAGGGCTTCCACCGGCCGACTACGCGCAGGCGCTCAAGCGTCTTCATGCCGGCCTGCGGCAACTCGATTTCACGACACCGCACGTCATGGATCGCATCGCCGCAACCCAACGAGACGTTGCGAACCGTGACGTCACTCCCGAACTCGCCGATGCGGACCGGGCGTTGCTCGCCGACACGTTGCGCGATCTGGGCCGGTCGATCGTCGACCGGCGCGCTCCCGAGCAACTACTGCACGGCGAGCCGCACCCGTGGAACGTCCTCGACACGAGGAACGGGCCGCTGTTCATCGACTTTGAAAACACCGCCGAAGGGCCTGTCGAGTACGACATCGCATGGGTGCCCCAACAGGTTGTAGAGCGCTATCCGAACGCTGACGAAGACTTGGTGGGCCTCTGCCGGGGCGTCGTCCTGGCGATCATCGCAACCCACCGCTGGAGCCGCGGCGACCAACATCCCAGCGGCGGGAGGAGATCAGGACTGGCGTTCCTCAACGCTCTGCGAGACGGTCCGCCGTGGCCGGCGCTCGACGAGGTCACCTGGTAGCGCCGTTCGAGATCGACATGGACGTAGCGATCGACATGCCGTCGACGGCCGCCGGCGGTCGTTAGGCTGCGGACGTGGTTCGGGATGAGTTGCTGCGGCTGCGGGCGGGCGCGGAGGCCGAGGCGGCCACGTTGGCCCGGGATCTGGAGGCGCTGTTCGCGGCGTCGCGCGATTCGAATGCCGACGACGAGCACGATCCGGAGGGTGCCACGATCGGGTTCGAGCGTGCCCAGTTGACCGCGTTGCTGGCCGCCGCCCGGGAGCGGATCGTCGAGGTCGACGACGCGTTGGGGCGGGTGGATGCCGCGACCTACGGTGTCTGCGAGGGATGTGGGGAGCCGATCGCGGCGGAAAGGCTCGCCGTGCGGCCGTTCGCCCGCCGTTGCATCGCGTGTGCGTAGGGCGCGTCACCGTCGGTCGATGATGCGGCTCGCGTCGCTTGTCCGCGTCCGGCACACTGCGCGGTGTGACGGGTTCACTCGGGCGCGGGCGGCGGACGTACCGCCTGACGATCGGCGTCACCCTCACGGTCCTGGTGATTCTCGCCCTTTCGTGTCTGGCGTGGATGGTGGGCGGCGACGACGACCCGGACCCACCGGTCGCCGCTGAGCCGACCGTTTCACCGTCGCCGGCTCCGGCCGCACCGGAGCTGTCCTGGTCGCCGGTGGGGCCGCGGGTGGTCGTGCCGGACGTGGTCGGCAGGAACGCGGCGGTCGCGGCGCAACAGTTGGGGGCGCTCGGCTTCACCAACGTGCTCTGCACGACGCCGGACGACGACGACGGGTTCCGGCCGACCGCGGAGTGGACGGTGACCGGGCAGCTCGAGGCGGCCGGCACGACGATGACCGCCGGCAACGGGCCGTTCTATCTGCGCTGCGCACCGGCGCGCTGAGGACGAGGATGTAGACATCGGCGGGGGCGCTCCGACGTACCACGTGAGCGACGGAACGACCGTCGAGCGCGACAGGAGAAGCCGATGAAGTACGTGATCATGATCCACTCCAACCCGCAGCCCTGGGGTCACCCGACGAGTGACTACCTCGCGGCGCACCAGGCGTTGCCCGCCGACGTCCGCAAGCGGCTCAACGCCGAGTTCGAGCAGGTGATGACCGAGCTGCACGCCAACGGTGAGCTGCTCGGCGGCGAGGCGCTCGGCGACCCGGCCAACGCCCGCCTGTACCGGTGGCGGGACGGTGAGCCGCTCGCCAGCGACGGGCCGTACTCGGAGGCGAAGGAGCACCTCGCCGGGTTCTTCCTCATCGACGTCGACAGCCAGGCGCGGGCCGAGGAGGTCGCCGCCCGGTTCTCCGGGCCGGACGAGACGGTGGAGCTGCGACCGCTGATGTGGCCGGGCGGCGACGACCAGTGACGGGTCAGGTCCTCGACGACGTGTGGCGTCGGGAGGCGCCGCACGTCCTCGGGGCCCTGCTGCGCCGGTACGGCGATCTCGGTGACTGCGAGGAGGCGCTGCAGGACGCCGCCGAGGCGGCCGCCGCCCAGTGGCCCGTCGACGGGGTGCCCGACGCGCCGCGGTCATGGCTGATCACCGTCGCCTCCCGCCGGTTGATCGACCGGGCCCGGGCCGACTCGGCCCGGGCCCGGCGCGAGACGCTGGACGCGGCCCGGCGCCCGGACGCGACGGGGGAGGAGACCACGGACGACACGCTCCGGCTGTTCTTCCTGTGCTGCCATCCCGCGCTGACGCGACCGTCGCAGGTCGCGCTCTGCCTCCGGTCGGTGGCCGGCCTCGGCGTGGAGCAGATCGCGGCCGCGTACCTCGTCCCGGCCCGCACGATGACGCAGCGGCTCACCCGGGCGCGGACGGTGCTGCGCCAGGCGGGCGCGCGGTTCGTCATGCCGTCGGAGGAGGAGCTGCCCGACCGGGTCGCCGCGGTCATCGACGTGTGCCACCTGGTGTTCACCGAGGGATACACGCGGACGTCGGGCGAGGCGCTCGTCGACGTCGTGCTCGCCGAGGAGGCGATCCGGCTCGTCCGGCAGCTCCACGCCGCGCTGCCCGACCACGCCGAGGTCGCCGGCGCGCTGGCCCTCATGCTGCTCACCCATGCCCGGTCGCCCGCCCGGGTCGACACCGCCGGTGACCTCGTGCCGCTCGCCGAGCAGGACCGGTCACGCTGGCGGCGCGACCTGATCGCCGAGGGCGTCGACCTGCTGGAGCGGACCCTGCCCCGTGGCCACGTGGGCCGGTTCCAGCTGCAGGCCGCGATCGCCGCCGTGCATGCCGAGGCCGCGACGTACGCGGAGACGGACTGGCTGCAGATCAGCGTGCTCTACGACATGTTGAGCCGGGTCGCGCCGGGCCCGGCCGTGACGCTGAACCACGCGGTCGCCGTCGCGATGGCGCACGATCCCGCGGCCGGCCTGGCCATGCTCGAACCGCTGCTGGACGACCCCGCCATGAAACGCCACCACCGGTTGTACGCCGTGCGCGGGCACCTGCTCGACCTCGCCGGCGACGGCGCCGGGGCGACGGAGCAGTACCGGATCGCCGCCCGGTTGACCGCGAGCCGGCCGGAGCAGCGGTACCTCAACCGGAAACTGGCGCGCTGACGGCCCGGAGCTCGCGGACGAGTTCGCGGACGGCCAGGGACTGGCGGGTCGGGCCGGTGGTGATGTGCACGATCCGGCGGGTCGGCGGGTGGTCGCCCAGCGGCGTGACGGTGACGCGCCGGGGCGGGTCGGTCAGGGTCAGCCGCGGCAGGATCGCCATGCCGATGCCCTGGGCGACCATCGACAGCACGACCCCGTCGTCGGCGACGTCGAGCGTGGCGGGCGGCAGCCAGTCCTGGCGGGCCCACCAGGCCCGGGTGTAGGACGAGCAGTTCTCGGGCCAGTCGATCAGGGGCAGGCCGCGCGGGGCCGGATGCCCGGCCGGGTGCACGAACAGGTACGGCTCGGTCAGCAACTCGCCGGCGAGCAGGCCCTTAGACGGCGTCACGTCGGAGGCGAGCGTGGCGATGGCCACGTCGGCGCGACCGTCGGCGACCTCGCCAGCGGTGCCCCGGCCGACCTCCGGCACGATCAGCACCTGCGGGCTCAGGCCGGGATACCGCGCGGTGAGCCGCTCCAGCGCCGCAGGCAGCAGGTGGATGGCGGCGCTGCGGAACGCCGCGATGCGCAGCGGCCCCGTCGTCGTGCCGGCGGCCGCGTCGCGCGCCTCGGTGTGCAGCAGGTCGAACTGGCGCAGGATCTGCCGGGCGTGGACCAGCACGCGCCGGCCCGCCGGGGTCGGCCGCGCACCGGCACGACCCCGCTCGAACAGGACCACGCCCACCCGACGCTCGGCGGAGCGCACCGCGTGGGAGACCGCCGACTGGGTCAGCCCCAACTCGCCGGCAGCCCCGGTGAACGTGCCGGCGCGCTCGACGGCGAGCAGCAGGCGCAGGTCCTGCGGGGTCAGCTCCATCGCGTCACCCTACGGTCCATGAGCGCCGTTCATGGCTGCCGGCGATCGATCGACGCGGGCGTCTGCCCGTGGGTTTCCTCACGTGTCACGGTGCTCACGCAGCGATCGTCGTCGCGTCAAGGAGTCAGGAGATCCCGTGTCCCGCACGCTCACCGCCGTCCGTCACGTCCGCCGCCCCGCGGGCGAACCGCGCGCGGACGACTTCACGTTCGTCACCGAACCGGTGCCGGACCTGCTCGCCAGGCAGGTGCTGGTCGAGAACGCCTACCTGTCGGTCGACCCGTACATGCGCCAGTTCATGGACCTCGGCGGCTGGCGGCTCGGCGCCGGGTTGGAGGGTCGCACGATCGGGCACGTCGTCGAGTCGCGCGACCCGGCGCTGCCGGCCGGCGTCACCGTGTTCCACCGGCACGGCTGGAGCACCCACGCGGTGCTGACCGCCGCGGACCTCCGCCGGATCGACCCGCCCGACGGGGTTCCGCTCAGCGCCTACCTCGGCATCCTCGGCGGTACCGGCCTCACCGCGTACGTCGGCCTGACCCGCGTCGCCCGGCTGCGGCCCGGCGACGACGTGTTCGTGTCGGCCGCGGCGGGTGCGGTCGGTGGCGCCGTCGGGCAGATCGCCCGGCTGCTGGGCGCGGGCCGCATCGTCGGCAGCGCCGGATCGGCCGCCAAGGCCGGGCACGCGACCGGACGGCTCGGGTTCGACGCGGCCTTCGACTACCGCGCCGGGCCGGTCGCGGACCTCCTCGCCGACGCCGCGCCCGACGGCATCGACGTGTACTTCGACAACGTCGGCGGCGACCACCTCGCGGCCGCGATCGGCGCGCTGCGCGACCACGGCCGGGTCGCCTGGTGCGGGGCCGTCGCCCAGTACAACACCCGCAATTCGCCACCGGCGGCGCCGTACAACCTCTTCGACGTCGTCGGCAAGAGCCTGCGGATCGAAGGGTTCCTCGTCCGCAACCACATGGACGCACGCGAGGAGTTCGAGCGGTTCCTCGTTCCGCACGTCGGGAGCGGCCGGGTGGCGGTGGACGAGACGGTCCTCGACGGCTTCGAGAACATCGTCGACGCGTTCCTCGGCGTCCTGCGTGGCGACAACACCGGCAAGATGCTCGTCCGGGTGCCCATCAGGTGACTTCGATGACGACCTTTCCGAACGGGTTGGTCGACTCGTAGTGGCGGAACGCGGCGGCGGCGTCCTCGAACGGGAAGATCCGGTCGATGACCGGGCGGAGCCGGTGCGCGGTCACCACGTCCATGAGCTCGGTGAACTGGGCGCGGCTGCCGACCGCCAGGGCCCGCACCGTCGCGGCGACGCCGAACACCAGGCGCGGGTCGAGCGGCGCCCAGGTGCCGGAGACCGACCCGACGAACGCCACGTGTCCGTTGATGGCGAGGGACTTCAGCGACCGCTCCAGCGTCCCGGCGGTGTCGACGACCCGGTCGACCCCGCGTCCACCGGTGACGTCGCGGACCGCGGCGTCCCAGTCGGGATCGGTCCGGTAGTTGACGACGTGGTCGGCGCCGAGGTCGCGGAGGCGCTGTTCCTTCTCGGTCCGGCCGGTCGTGGCGATCACCCGGGCACCGAGAACCGTGGCCAGTTGCACCGCGAACAGCGAGACGCCGCCGGAGCCGGTGGTCAGCACGGTGTCCCCGGGCCGGACCCCGACGCCGTCCCCGGTCAACGCGTTCCACGCCGTGACGGCGGCGCACGGGAGCGTCGCCGCCTCGGCGTAGGAAAGATGCTCGGGGACGGGGACCAGGGCCTGCTCGGGGAGGACGGCCAGTTCGGTGAGCAGGCCGTCGAGCGAGCCGCCCAGTTGCGGCAGGCGCGACGCGTCCAGCGGTCCGTCCTGCCAGTGCGGGAACAGCGTGGCGGTGACCCGGTCGCCCGGCCGCACGCCCCGGACACCGGGCCCGACGGCGACGACCTGCCCGGCGCCGTCGGAGACCGGGATGACGTCGGGCTTGACCGGCAGCACGTACTGCCCGCGCAGCACCAGCAGTTCGCGGAAGCTGAGCGAGACGGCGCGCACCGCGACCGCGACCTCGCCCGGGCCGGGCGGGCGCGGTTCGTGGGTGCGCACGGACAGGCCGTCGATGCCGTCACCGCTGTTGACGTGGTAGCTCCGCACGGACGCGGGCAGCGTCGCCGTCATCTCGATCCTCCGCAGTCGTGGTCGTTTCTCAGCGACCACGACTGTGCTCGGCCGCCCGCGCCGCGACAATTCCCCGGAGGGAATCACCGACCCGCCGGCCTCAGGCCCTGATCCGGTAGGCGCGGACGAGGGTCTGGGTCACCGTGGTTCCCGCGGCGTCCCTGGCGGTCGCCCGTAACGACGCGAACCCGGCGCCGGCGGGATGCCGGACCGTGCCGGTCCAGCCGCCCGACGCGGGCCGGACCGGCACCGCCGACCAGGTCGCGCCGTCGTCGTAGGAGATCTCCACGGTCAGGCCGACGATCCGCGCCGCGGGTGCGCCGGGCTGGCTCTCGACGGCGACCGGCAGGTCGAAGCCGCGGTTCGCCGGCGCGGCGTTGTCGGCGTCGAGCGCGGGGGTGAACCGGACCGCCGGGAGCGGTAGCCGGACCGGGGCCGTCCCGTCGGTGTGACCGGACCGGAACGTCCACGCCGCGCTGACCCGGGTGGTCAGGTCGTCGGTGCTGCGGGTGTCGGCGACCTCCAGGCGGTAGCCGGCGGGTTCCGCCGGCACGGTGAACGATCCACCGCCGGACGCGGGGAACTCGCCGACCAGCTCACCGTCGCGGTAGAGCGCGGAACGGGACTCGTCGGTCGGCACGAACGACCCGGCGTGCCCGGCCCGGTCGCCGTAGAGCGGGAGGCCGACGTCGATCCGGTCGCCCTGGCGGCTCGCCCACTGCCACGCCGCCTCGCCCTCCTGCCCGAACGCCGGGCCGGTCGGGCCGGCGTTCCACTGGTCCCGGTAGGTGCGACCCGGGCGGTAGGCGGTCGGCTGCTGGTACAGGCGCTTCTGCGACCGGAAGGCGCCGCTCGCGTCCGTGACGCCCGTCCACTGCTGCTCCGACCAGCGCACGCCGGCCTGGACGTACTCCACCCGCGAGCCGGGCAGCGTGGTCGGGACGGACAGCGCGCTGGTGCCGGCCGGCTTCGGGGAGACGGCCGGGAACATCAGGTGCCGGGCGGACTGCTTCGGCCCGGAGGCGGCGAACTGCTGGTGGACGGTCGCGAAGTCGCCGGGCCGGTAGGCGCGGGTGAACCCGCCGGGCAGCCGGCCGGGGAACGTCTCCGCCACGCTGTACAGGTAGGGGCTGTCGGTGAAGTCGCCCGTGCCGTCGGGCTTCCCCCACTGCGCCGCCACGCTGCCGACCAACTCGCCCGGGGCCGCCGGCGGGCCGACCTGCCCGATCCGGACGGGCGCCTCCTCGTCGCCGGTCAGGTACATGCCCGCCGGCCAGGTCTGGGTGGTCGGGTAGAAGCTGTAGCCGACGTCGACGAAGCCGGCCCGCGCGGACGGTTCGGGCACGGTCAGCGTGACCGCCCCCGCGACCCGGGCGTCCAGCGTGACGGTGAGATCCCCGGTCAGGTCGACCACGGGCTGCACCAGCAGGGTGGTGTTCGGCCCGGAGCCGAGGTAGGCGCCCAGGTTGTAGCGGCCCGCGGGCAGCTTGACGGTGGAGGTGCCGTCCGGGTTCACGGCGGGCCACTCCGCCATGGCGTTGTCCCAACCGGACACGACGGCGACCGCGTCCTGGGTCGGCGCACCGGTGAGGTCCAGGTAGCGGATGGTCAGCTGGTGGGTCTCCCCGCCGACGCGCGGCGCGACCGTCGGGACCCGGGTGGTGGCGATCTCGAACCGGGTGCGGTCGACCGTGCCGTCCCGGAAGCGCGCCAGCGTGTCGCGGGGGACGACGTACGTGCCGGCACCGGTGCGCACGACCGCGAACCGCATGCCGGTGCGGCCGGGGCCGGGGCGCACGGACAGGTTCGTCCCGTCCGGGGCGGCGACCGTGACGCGGTCGCCGGTTCCCAGCGTCACCGTGTGCGGCCCGGCGGCCCCGGACGCGGGCGCGGGTACGCCCGGGCGCGGCGGTGCCGTGGTGGCCTCGCTGTCGTGGGTCGTCACCACGGTGAGCGTCACGCCGGTCGCGACCACCGCGGCCAGCAGGATGAGTTTCTTGATCAAGGTCTGGTCCTTCTCGGGAAGGTGGGCCGTCGACAGGTAATGACGGCGGAGCCGCATTCCTTACCGCCGATGGCTCACATCGTCCGAGATCGATATAGTTCGGATGACGATCCAACAAAAGCCCGGAGAGTGGACCATGAAGCGACGCACCCTGGCCTCGATCCCCGCGCTGGCGGCGCTCGCACCGGCGGTAGCTGGGCGAACGTCGGCGGTGCCGCGGGAGCCGCGACCGCCGGTCGACCCGCCGATCGAGTCGCCGTCGGTCCTCGAGGGCAACCTGCCGGCGTTCTACGAGCGGGTCAAGGCCGGGCTGCGGTACCCGCTGGCGTGGGGAAACGCGCCGGTGCGCGACTTCCGCGCGTGGCGGCGGCTGGCCCGGGCCAGGGTCGAGGAACTGCTGTGCCAGCCGCCCGACACCATGCCGCTGCGGCCCGAGATCGTCGACGAGGTGCCGGCCGAGGGATATGTGCAGCGGCGGCTGCTGTTCAACGTCACCGAGAACAGCCGCGTGCGGGCGACGATGCTCGTACCCGACGGAGCCGGACCTTTTCCCGGTGTCCTGCTGCTGCACGACCACGGGTCGAAGTTCGACATCGGCAAGGAGAAGCTGATCCGGCCGTGGTACGACGAGACCCGGCTGGCGTCGGCGCAGGCCTGGTCGACGCGGTACTTCAGCGACCGGTTCGTCGGCAACGAACTCGCCGCGCGCGGGTACGCCGTGCTCGCCGTCGACGCGCTGGGCTGGGGCGACCGGGCCGGCATCAGCTACGAGACGCAGCAGGCCCTGGCCGCCAACTTCTTCAACCTCGGCTCGTCGCTGGCCGGTCTCGTGGCCCACGAGGACGTGCGCGCCGCCGCGCTGCTGGCCCGGCTGCCCGAGGTCGACCGGCACCGGGTCGCCGCGGTCGGCTTCTCGATGGGCGCCTACCGCGCCTGGCAGGTGGCGGCGTTGTCCGACGACATCGCGGCGGCCGCGTCGGCGTGCTGGATGACCACGCTGAAGGACATGATGGTGCCCGGCAACAACACGCTGCGCGGGCAGTCGGCGTACTACCTGCTGCACCCGGGCCTGTACCGGTACCTCGACATCCCCGACGTGGCCAGCATCGCGGCGCCGAAGCCCGCCCTGTTCTTCGACGGCGAACTGGACCCGCTGTTCACGCCCGCCGGCGTGACCGGCGCGTTCGCCCGGATGCGCACGGTGTGGGAGTCGCAGCGGGCCGGCGACCGGCTGACGACGAAGGTGTGGCCGGGCCTCGGGCACGTGTTCGTCCGCGAGATGCAGGACGAGGTCTTCACCTGGCTCGACACGGTCCTCACGCGCCGGTAGGCAGGGCGCAAGGCTTCTGTCGCCTTGCCGCCGACGGGAGCGGGCGCCGGCCCGGACGCGCTATCAACAAGGCGTACGGGGAACACGGAAGCGGGTCTCGGCATGACACCCCGGACCATCGGCCAGCTGATGCTCGGGTTCCGGCTCCGGGCCGGCATCACCCAGCGCGACCTGGCGCGCGCCGCGTCGGTGAGCGTCCGGACGGTGCGCGACATCGAACAGGACCGGGTGGCGCGGCCGCGGGCGCCGTCGGTGCGCCGGCTGGCCGCGGCGTTGGGGCTGCGGGACGCCGATCGGGGCCGCCTGCTCGCGTTACTGGGTGGGCGGACCGACGGCCCGGCGCTGGTGTCGGTCGGCGTGCTGGGGCCGCTGGCCGTCGTGCGGGACGGGGAGCCGGTCACGGTCGGCGCGCCCAAGCTCCGGTGCCTCCTGGCGCTGCTGGCGATCCAGCCGGGCCTGGTGGTGACCCGCGATCAGCTCGTCGACGCGTTGTGGCCGGCCGGGCCGCCGAAGACGTCCGCCGATCTGATCCAGGGGTACCTCGCGAGCCTGCGTGCGGTCCTCGACCCCGACCGCCCGCGCGACGAGGCGGGGCGGCTGGTCCGGTCCGGGGCCGGCTACATCCTCCGGCTGGCCGGCGACGAGCTCGACCTGCTGCGCTTCGACGATCTGGTGGCCCGGGCCGGGTCCGGCGGCGGGCCGGAGGCGGCGTTCGACCGGCTGGGGGAGGCCCTCGACGTCTGGCGCGGGCCGGTGCTGGCCGACCTCGACGCCGGGCTGCGCCAGCTGCCGCCCGCCGTGGCGATCGCCGGCCGCCGGTTGGCCGCGACGCTGCGGTTCGCCGATCTCGCGACCGCGCTCGGCCGGCACGAGGCGGCGGTCTCGCGGCTGCGGGCGGTGGTCGGTGACGAGCCGTGGCACGAGGGCCTGCACGCCCGGCTGATGCTCGCGCTGGCCCGGTCCGGCCAGCAGGCGGCGGCGCTCGCGCAGTTCGCCGACCTGCGCGCCCGGCTGGTCGACGAGTTCGGGGTGGAGCCGGGGCCGGAGATCGCCGCGGCGCACCTGCGGGTGCTGCGGCAGGATCTCGGGGACCCGCACCGGAGCGCGAGCGGCGGTAGAGCGGGCGACAGTAGAGCGGGCGACAGTAGAGCGGGCGGCGAGGACACGAGCCGCGCGGAGCCGGCCGCCGTACGGCCGGCGCAACTGCCGGCGGACGTCGCCGCGTTCACCGGCCGCGCCGCCCAGCTGCGCCACCTGGACACGCTGGTCCGCGACCGGCCGCCGGCCCGGGCCACGGCGATGGTGATCTCGGCGATCGCCGGTACGGCGGGGGTGGGCAAGACCTCGCTCGCCGTCCACTGGGCGCACCGCGTGCGCGGGCACTTCCCGGACGGGCAGCTCTACATCAACCTGCACGGCCACGATTCCGGGTCGCGGCCGCCGCTGCGGCCGGTGGACGCGCTGGCCCGCGTGCTGCCGGCGCTGGGCGTGCCGGCCGAACAGATCCCGGTGGACGTCGAGGCGGCCGCCGGCGTCTACCGGAGCCTGCTCGCCGACCGGCGGATGCTCGTGCTGCTCGACAACGCCCGCGACGCCGACCAGGTGCGTCCGCTGCTGCCCGGCAGCCCCGGGTGCCTGGTGCTGGTCACCAGCCGGGACCGGATGACCGGGCTGGTCGCGCACGAGGGGATCGACCGCCTCACGCTCGACGTGCTCACGCCGGAGGAGGCCGCGGCGCTGATGGTCCGGCTCCTCGGCCGGCGCCGGGTGCACGCCGAGCCCGCCGCCGCCGTGGCCCTCGCCGAGGCGTGCGCCCGGCTGCCGCTGGCGCTGCGGGTGGCGATGGCCAACCTACTCAACCACCCGCGGGTCGGCATCGCGGAGTACCTCACCCGGCTGCAGGGCGACAACCGGCTGGCCGCGTTCGAGTCGGACGGCGACTACCGGGCCGCGGTCCGCGCCGCGTTCGAGGTGTCGTACCGGACGCTGCCGCCGGCCGCGCGGCGGCTGTTCCGGCTGCTCAGCCTGGTGCCCGGCCCGGAGGTGTCGCCGGCCGCGGCCGCCGCGCTGCTGCCGGCGCCGAGCGGGGACGCCGAGGCGCTGCTGGACCGGCTGGCCGCCGCGCACCTGCTCGCCGAGCACACCCCGGGCCGGTTCGCGTTCCACGACCTGCTGCGGTCGTACGCCGGTGAGCGGGCGCGGGCGGAGGATGGCGCGGAGGAGCTGGCGCGGGCGGCCGACCGGCTGTTCGGCTTCTACCTGCGGGCCGTCGACGCGGCGGCGCGGCGGCTGAACCCGGAGAAGCTGCGGCTGCCGGTGCCCGCCGGTCCGTCGGCCATCTCCTTCGACGACCACCGCGACGCGCTCGCCTGGCTGGACGGGGAGCGGCCCAACCTGGTCGCCGCGGTCATCCAGGCGGCGGCGCGCGGTCCGCGGCCGGCCGCCTGGCTGCTCGGTGACGCGCTGCGCGGGTACTTCCAGATCCGCCTGCACGCCGTCGACTGGCTCACGGTGGCCGACGCCGGCGCGACGGCCGCCCTGGCCGAGGGCGACGCGCGGGCCCGCGCCGCCGCGGAGATCAACCTCGCCGACGCCAACCTGCTGCGCAGCACCTACGAGACGGCGATCGGCCACTACCACCATGCGCTGGCGTACAGCCGCGAGGGCGGCTGGGTGCAGGCGGAGGCCGCGGTGCTGGGCAACCTCGGCAACGCGTACCTGCGGTCGGGGCAGCTCGTGAAGGCGCTCGACGCGCACCGCCGGGCGCTGGCCATCAACCGCCGGTCGGGCTGGGTGGCCGGACAGGCGGCCAACCTGGGCAACCTGGGCATCGAGCACGCCGAGCTGGGGCACCTGGCCGTGGCCGCCGACCACAACCTGCGGGCGCTGGACCTGTACCGGAAGATCGGGTCCCGCAGCGGCGAGGCGCACACGCTGGCGAACCTGGGCGAGACCCACCACTGGCTCGGCCGGCTCGACGACGCGCTGGGCTGGCTGACCCGGGCGCTCGCCCTGCACCGCGAGCTCGGCGACGAGGGCAACGCCGGCGACACGCTCCGCGCCCTCGCGGAGGTCCACCGCGACGCCGGCCGGCTCGACCTCGCCCTCGACCTGGCCCGCACGGCGCTCGACGCGGTGCGCGACACGGGGTACCGGCGGCCCGAGGTCGACGCCTGCAACGCCCTCGGCGCCACCCACCTCGACCTCGGCGACGTCGACCGGGCCGCCGACTTCCACCACCGGGCCCGCGACCTCGCCCGCGAGACGGGCAACCGGTTCTCCGAGGCACGGGCGTTGATCGGCCTGGCCGCGGTCCACCGCCGCCGGGCCGCACCGGAGGCGACGGCGGTCGCCGAGGAGGCGGTGGCGCTCACCCGGTCGGCCGGGTTCCTCGTGCTGGAGGGACGGGCGCTGACCGCGCTCGCCGCGGTCGACCTCGACGCGGGCCGCCCGGAAGCGGCCCGGCGGCACGCCGACCGGGCCCGCGAGATCCAGGTGGCGACGGGTGACCGGCTCGGGCTGGCCGACTCGTACGCCGTGCTCGGCGGCGCGGCGGCCGCACCCGACCGGGCGCGGGCGCACCTACGCCGGGCGCGGGACCTCTACGCCGAGGTGGGCGCGCCGGGCCGGCACATCGTGCGGATACCTGACAGCACCGGCCGGGTCGACCGGTAGCCGCGCGGGCGTCCTGCCGCACCGGGGCTGCCGCTTCCTGCCGCCCGCCGGCCGGGCGCGATCGACGGGAGCCCAGGCCGGCGGCGGGACGCGGCGACGGTCGGCGGCTCCGGGTTGACGCCGGGTTGGGCTCGGCCGTGCGGGCCTAGCGTCCCTACCGATCCGGTGCGCCGGCCGAGACGCACCGACGACCTGCGGAGGTAGGCATGAAGCGAGTATTCACGGCGGCGGCGTTCGCCGGGGCCGTTCTGTTCGGGTCCACGGTGCTGGCGGCACCGTTCGCGTCCGCCGACTCGACATCGGCGGTGACCGTCATCCAGCAGCGGTCGTTCGGCACGATCACCCGCGGCGCCCGGATCTGCGTCGGCCCGATCGCGCCGACGAGCGCCGACGGCGTGCAGATATTCGGGTTCACCAACGCCAACACGAACCTGACCTGGCAGGTGCTCACCGTCTCGTCGCAGTCGGCGGAGACGGTCGTGTTCCAGACCGTGGCCCGGTCGGTGAGCCAGACGGTCAAGCCGTCGGGCAACCTGCTCTTCGAGGCGTGCGTGCTGAAGAGCACCGCCGGTTCGCAGGACTACGACATCTCGATCAACTCCCAACCCGTCGGCTGATCCGGCGGTCGTCCGGCCCCGTGTCCCGGTGTGGATACGGGGCCGGACGGTGCAACCGGCGCGCATTCCCGACACTCCGGCGCGCCGTCGCGGTGGACACTGGCGACACTGCGGCGGGATCGAGGGAGACGGATGCGTGGAACCGGAGAGCCGACGCTCGGCGCGCTCGTGCGGACGTTCCGGCTCCGCACCGGCCTGACCCAGCGCGAACTGGCGGGCAAGGCGCGGCTGAGCGTCCGGGCGGTCCGCGACATCGAGCAGGACCGCGTCGCACACCCGCGGTTGCCGTCGCTGCACCGGTTGGCCGAGGCGCTGGCCCTGTCAGACGCCGACCGGCTCGCGCTGGTCGCCCGCGCCGGGGATATCGACCCCGGCCCGTCCGCGACCGCCGGTCCGCTGCCACGGATCGCCGTGCTGGGTCCGCTCGCCGTCACGGGGCCCGACGGAGCGGTGGAACTGCCGTCGGAACGGGTGCGGCACCTGCTCGCCCTGCTGGCGATCCAACCCGGCCGTACGGTGCCGTACGGGGAGATCATCGCGGCGGTCTGGCCGGCCGACCCGCCCCGGACGGCCCGTCGCCTCGTCCACGCGTACGTCGCGCGGCTGCGCGGGCTGCTGGAACCCGGTCGGGCCGGCCACGGCCACCCCGCGATCCTGGCCGCGGCGCCCGGCGGGGTCCGGCTGACGGTCGACGAGGACCGCCTCGACGCCCTGCGCTTCGAGTCGTCGGCCCGGCGGGGCACCAAGGCGCTGGCCGCCGGCGACCTGGAGGCCGCCCGGGAGCAGTTCAACCGGGCCCTGGCGTGCTGGCGGGGGCCGGCTCTGTCCGATGTGGACGGTCGGCTGCGCCGCCATCCCGCCGTCGACGCGCTGCGGCGGCACCGCGTCGCGGTCGCGATCGCCTTCGCCGACACGGCGATCGACCACGGCGACCACGAGGAGGCCGAGGCGCAGCTGCGCCCGGCCATCGTCGAGGACCCGCTGCACGAGGGGCTCAACGCGCGGCTGATGCTGGCGCTGGCCGGTTCGGCGCAGCAGGCCGACGCGCTGGCGCTGTTCCAGGACCTGCGCGCCCGGCTCGCCGACGAGCTGGGCATCGAGCCCGGACCGCTGCTGCAGGAGACCCACCTGCGCGTGCTGCGTCACGACGTACCGCCGGCGCGGAACGGCGGCCGTGCTGTCACGCGTCATAAAAAACCGACCGCGGCGGCCGCACCGCCCGCGACCACCGCAACCCCGCCGGGCATCGCGGTTCCGGCCCAACTGCCACCGGACGTCGCGCAGTTCGCCGGCCGCGACCACCAGCTCCGCACGCTCGACGAGATGCTGACCCGCGACGCCGCCGACAACGGGCAATCCGCGGGCGCGCCCCGGATCGTGATGCTCGTCGGCGGCGCGGGCGTGGGCAAGACCGCGCTGGCCGTGCGGTGGGCGCACCGGGTCCGCGCGGCGTTTCCGGACGGGCAGCTCTACGTCAACCTGCGGGGTTTCGCGGTGGAGCGACCGCAGCGGCCGCTGCAGGTCCTGGCCGACTTCCTGCGCGCCCTGGGCGTACCCGCAGAGAACGTGCCCACCGGGGTCGAGGGAGCGACCGCCCTGTTCCGCAGCCTGCTGGCCGATCGACGGATGCTCGTGGTGCTCGACAACGCGCGCGACCCGGACCACGTGCGGCCGTTCCTGCCCGCGGCCGCCGGCTGCCTGGTGCTGATCACCAGCCGGAGCCACCTCACCGGGCTGGCCGCCCGCGAGGGGGCCCGGCGGCTGCGGCTCGGCGTGCTGGGCGCCACGGAGGCCCGCGACCTGCTGGTGACGCTGCTCGACCAGCATCCGGAGGTGACGGCGCTCGACGACCTCGTGCGGTCGTGCGCCCGGCTGCCCTTGGCACTGCGGGTGGCGGCCGCGAACCTCAACGAGCAGCGCCTGACGGTCGCGGACTACGTGGCCCGGCTCAGTGCCGGCCCCCGGCTCACCGAACTGCAGTCCGGCGGCGATCACCGGTCGGCGGTGCGGCACGCGTTCGACGTCTCCTACGCGGCCCTCCCGGCGGACGCGCGGCGGGTCTTCCGGCTGATGAGCCTCGCGCCGGGGCCGGACGTGACGGCCGAGGCCGCCGGCCGCCTGCTCGACCGGCCCGCCGGTGACGCGGCCGCGCTCCTCGACCGGCTGGCCGGCGCGCACCTGGTCGACCTGACCGCGCCGGGCCGGTACACGTTCCACGACCTGCTGCGGCTGTACTCCGTCGAGCGGACGGAGTGGGAGGACCCGCCCGCGGAGCGCGCCGCCGCCCGGGGCCGGCTCTTCGAGTGGTACCTGCAGCGGGTGGAGGCGGCGGCGCGGCAGCTGTACCCGGAGAAGTCGCGGCTGCCATTGCCTGTGAGCTCCGCTTTCGGATTTTCCAGTCACACCGACGCCTCCGCGTGGCTGGAGGCGGAGCGGCCCACGCTGATCGCGGTGGTGCAGGAGGCGGCGTCGGGCCTGCCGCACGTCGCGTGGCTGCTCGCCGACCTGCTGCGGGGCTACTTCTTCATGCGGATGAACGTGGTCGACTGGCTGATCGTCGCCCGGGCCGGGCTGGCCGCCGCGACGGCGGCCGGCGACCTGACCGGGCAGGCGTCGGCGCACCTGAGCCTCGCCGCCGTCGACCGGTGCCAGGGCCAGTACCACCCGGCGGTCGACAGCTACCGCGAGGCGCTCGCCCTGGCCCGGCGGGCCGGCTGGGTCGACGGTGAGTCCAGCGCGCTGGGCAACCTCGCCAGCACCTACTGGCACCTCGGTCGGTTCCCGGCGGCGGCCGACCACTACACGCAGGCGATCGCGCTGTGCCGCAGCACCGGCTGGCTGGCCGGCGAGGCCACGGCGCAGGGCAACCTCGGCGCGCTCTACCTCCAGATGGGCCGGCTGCGGGAGGCCGCCGACCGGTACGGCGAGGCGGTGGAGCTGGCCCGGCGCACCGGGTCGCGGCCCGGCGAGGCGATCAACCTGGCGAACCTCGGCGAGGTGTACCACGCGCTGGGCCGGTCCGAGCGCGCCCGCGCGCACCTCGACCGGGCGCTGGCGCTGCACCGGGAGACCGGCAACCGGGGCGCCGAGGCGGAGGCGACGCGGATCCTCGCCGAGGTGCGCGCCGACACCGGCGAACTCCAGGAGGGGCACGCTCTCGCTGTCGCCGCCGTGGCCCTGGCCCGGGAGATCGGCGAGCGGCAGGACGAGGCGAACGCGCTGAACACGCTGGGTGGGCTTCATCGCCGCGCCGGCCGGTGGGCAGCGGCCGTCGAGGCGCACTCGTCGGCGTTGCGGATCGCGCAAGAGATCGAGGCCGGGTACCCGGAGGCGATCGCGCTGCTCGGGCTGGCGGCGGCGGCTCTCGGCACCGGCGATTCTGTGGCCGCGCGGACGGCGGCCGGTGACGCGCTGGCGATCGCGGCGCGGACCGGGTACGGCTTGCAGGAGGGGCAGGCGCGGGTCGTCCTCGCCCGGCTGCGTGCTTCCGTCGATGACGCAGATCGTGCGTTGGCCATCCTCACCGGGACGGGCCACCGGGCGGCGATCGCCGAGGCCCGGTCGGTGCTGGAGGACGCGCGCCGGCGTCGCCCCGCGCATCGAGCGCGATAACTGTCTTGCGTCGCTTCACCTGCGCCGTCGTCGTTGTGGGTGTTTCCGGGACAGGCAGATAGCGGCAGTTCCGGGCAGTTTCGTTTTATTGGACGTCGTGCGCGCGCGACGCCCGCGCCAGACTCCCGGGGTGCCAATGTCCGCACACCAGGAGGCGCCATGTCTTTCGTATCCCTGCGACGGTCGGCGGTCGTCGCGGCAATCCTTCTCACGGTCGGTGCCGCACCGGTCTCGGCCTCTGCTGCCCCGGTGCCGCTCGACCAGTGGCCGCAGTTCGGCCAGACCGAACGTCATCTGAATACCAACCCGGCCGAGCGCACGTTCAATATCGGCAACGTGGGCAAGCTGGAGACCAGGTTCGTCGCACACGTCGGCGAGAACAACCTCACCGAGGGCGGCCCGGTCGTGGCGAACGGCGTCATGTACGTCGTCGACTTCGACGGTCGCCTGTCCGCGTTCAAGGCCGCCGGGTGCGGCGCCGCGACGTGTGAGCCGCTGTGGCGCGGCCAGGCCGAGAACGACATGACCAGCACCCCGGCGGTGGCCGGCGGTCTCGTCCTCATCGCCGCGGCCGACCACTTCCTCTACGCGTTCCCGGCCGCCGGGTGCGGCGCGGCGACGTGCAAGCCGCGGTGGCGGGGCCAGCTTGCCGACGCGTCGATCGACTCGTCGGTGGCGGTGGCCGGCAACGTCGCGTACGTCGGTGACTTCTCCGGCCACCTGTACGCGTTCGCGCTCCAGGGCTGCGGGGCCGCGGTGTGCAAGCCGTTGTGGACCGGCGTGGGCGAGCCGAACGAGCTGTTCGGGGCACCGGCGGTCGGCAACGGCTTCGTGTACGTCAGCACGTTCCTGTCCACGCCGGACCTGTTCACCGGGCGCCTGCTGGCGTTCCGGATCGCCGGCTGCGTCGCCGGCCCGGCGGCCGTGTGCAAGCCGGCCTGGACGGCCGACATCGGCGGCCCGGCGGACCGCACCGGCTCGCCGACCGTGGCGGGCGACACGGTCTTCGTCGGATCGACGACGCTCTTCGGCGAGGGCGAGAACACCGACTTCCACCTCTTCGCGTTCGCGGCGGCCGGCTGCGGCGCGGCGGTGTGCAAGCCGCTGCGCGCGTACGACACCGGTGACGGCGGCACGCTCGGCACGCCGGCCGTGGTCGGCAACGTCGTCTACGCCACCACGCAGGACACCCCCGACCCGAACACGATCGGGGTCGTCGCCGCCTACCCGGCGAAGGGCTGCGGCGCGGCCCGGTGCGCGCCATTGTGGACCGGCGTCAACTTCGCCGCCGGGTTCTCGTCCTCGCCGGTCGTGGTGAACGGCGTGGTGTTCGTGGGCAAGGGCCCCGCGTCCGGCTTCCCGGTCGACGCCGGCCTGTACGCCTTCAACGCGGCCGGGTGCGGCCAGATCGTCTGCCGTGACATCGGGTTCCACCAGCTCGGCCTGGAGCAGGGCTACCTCGGCTCACCGCTGGCCGTGACCGGCGGCCTGATCTACATGGCCTCCAACGACAACACCGTCCAACACACCAACGTCTACGCCATCGGCCTCCCGACCTGACCGTGCGGTGGGCGCCCGCGGGCGCGGGCGCCCACCGCGCCGCGCATCTGCCCGCGTTTTCCGGATCTTGGACTCCTTGCGGTGCCATAGGCCCGTGGGGAGTCCAAGATCCGCAAACCGGGGCGAGCGCACGCCATGGCGGGTGTCCCGTTGGTGTCCCGTCTTCGCGCACTCCATCGACGCCGATCGTGGTGCCGGTTAGGGTGCGGGTCGGTGAGACGGCGCTCCCTGATACGGGTCACGGCTGGTGTCGCCGCGGCCGGACTTGCCGGCTGCGGCGACGACGCCCCGCCGTCCGCGGGGGAGCGGCCCGCGCGGACGGACCTGCCGCACCAGCCGGGTGTGGTCACTCCGCCGCCGGCGTCGGCGTGTTTCGTCGCGTACGACGTCGCCGGTAACGCCGCGGCCGGGTGATGGAGGCCGGGGAGGCGCCGGCCGCGACCGTGACGCTGGCGGTCGGCGCGTCGATGTTCGACGGCAGGTTCGGGCTCGCCGGGCGGCGGCCCCGGTACCTGCGCCCGATGCCGGCGTTCCCACACGACGTCCTCGACGCCGCGCAGTGCCACGGCGACCTGCTGCTGCAGGTCTGCGCGGAGACCCCGGAGCGGGTGCGGGCGGTGGTCGACGGGATCGCCGCGGCGGGTGGCGGGGCGCTGCGTCAACGGTGGCGGCTCGACGGCTTCCGGCCGGAGAACGGGGTGACGGCGTCCGGCGTCGCCACGTCCCGGAATCTCTTGGGTTTCCGCGACGGCGCCGGCAACCCGGATCCGGCGGACCGGATGTTGATGGACCGGTTGGTGTGGGCCGACGCCGGCGAGCCGGGCTGGGCGGCCGGCGGCACGTACGCGGTGGTGCGGTCGATCCGGCTGGCCACCCGGTTGTGGGACCGGGACGCGGTGCCGGAGCAGGAGGCGGTCTTCGGGCGCCGGCGGGCCGACGGCGCGCCGCTGGGGCGGAGCCGGGAGGACGAACCCCTTCGACTACGCCGGCGATCCCGACGGGCAACCCGAGCGTGCGCACCAGCGCCCGTGGCAAAGTCACCACGTTCCAGTTCGACGACCTCGACCGTCTCACGCTGGTCCGCTACGGGGTGACGGGCTCCACGGCGGAGAGTCAGGTGGCGTACGGCTACGACGCCGGTAACCGGATCCGCACCGTCACCGACTCGACGGCGGGCACGGTCACGCCCGCGACGAACTGACCCGGTACGCCAAGGCCGGCCTGACCGTCGACTACGGCTACGACGGCCTGGGCCGGCGCACCGGTCGCGGCGGGACCACCCTGACCGACGCACTGGGCAGCACGGTGGCCGTGGCCGATGCGACGTCCGTGGGCGCGGAGTACAGCTACGACCCGTTCGGCCGCACGACGGTCTCCGGTGACGACGCCGGGAACCCCACCCGGTTCACCGGCCGGGAGGACGAAGGCACCGACGGCCTGTACTACTACCGGTCCCGGTACTACTCCGCCACGGCCGGGCGGTTCCCGAGCAAGGACCCGATCGGTTTGGCATCGGGCGACACGAACCCGTACAGGTACGTCTTCAACCAGCCGACCGTGCTGACCGACCCGATGGGCACCAAACCCAGCAACTCCCGCGGTGATTGCGGGCAGGGGAACAGCTTCGCCGCCGGGACGCGTGTGCTGATGGCCGACGGCTCGACGAAGCCGATTGAGCAGGTGCGGGTCGGTGACCGCGTTGCCGCCGCCGATCCCGAGACCGGCGAGAAAGGCGCCCGGACGGTCACCGCGACGATCGTCGGTGACGGCGAGAAGACGCTGATCGATGTCAAGGTAGGCGACCGCGGCGCGGTGATCACCGCGACCCACGGGCACCCGGTCTGGGTCGACGACGACGGCCGCGCGGACACCGTGGCGGGCCGGTGGATCGACGCCCGCGAGCTGCGCACGGGGCAGTGGCTCAAGACGTCGGACGGGCGGCTGGTACAGGTCGCCGGCACGCAGGCCCGAATGCGCATGCCCGCGTCTACAACCTCACCGTCGACGACCTCCACACCTACTACGTGGTCGCTGGCGGTCGGTCGGTCCTCGTCCACAACTGTCCAGCGGGGTCGACTCCGAGTGAAGTTGCGGATCACATCCGCAGTTCTGCCGATCCGAGCAAGGTAATCGTCATCGGGCGGACGATGGGTCGGGTGAAGGACGCGGTGCGGGCACTTCGTGCCGAGGGCATCAACGCCAAGTGGTACCAGGCGTGGGAGAACGACCCGTTTGATCCAGCCCTCGCGATGACGAGGAATACCCGCTGGATACGTACCGCGGGTATCCTCTCCATCTCATGGGATGGCCAGCGTCATGACAAGCCGAACTGTTCGCGAAGCGGCCGACACCTGCGAGCGCTCGTTCCGGTTTCTGGTGGAGGAATTCGAATACCGGGCCGACCCGACCCGGTTCGATTCGGGCGGGTTCGCCGTGCGTTATCTCGGATCGGTCCTCGGCGTCGAGGTGGACTGGTATCCGCGAGATCCGCTGACCGTGTGGCTCGTACGGCTCGTAGACGGCGACTTCCCGGAGCGGGCCTCGGTTCGTCCGGCCGCCACGCTGAACTACTTCGACCTCGAGGATGTCGAAGCGATCAGCAACAAGACGCGGCAAGTCGAAAGCCTGCAACTCTATGCGCTGCCGAACGAAGAGAATGCGGACCTGCTGGCCGCCAATCTCAAATCGTGTGCGTCGGACCTGCTTCGCGGTGACCTGTCACGTATGCCGGAACTCGAACGCCGGATTCTGGCGCGTGCCAGAGCCGTCGCGGTCGAACGCTACGGCGTGGAGGGAGCGGCCCGCCTCGGCTGGTAGCGGTACGTGGCAATCCCTCTGGTGAGGGCAGAATTCATCCGCGGTACGACCGTGTCAGGCTGGTGAAATGACTCGACCTCCGAGTTTCGGGGCGTTGGCCCGGCTGGCTCAGCACCGGAGGCTCGACATCGGCGCCCTTGCGCAAGAAGCGCAAGTCGAGGAGCCCGCGTTGCAGAACGTACTCGCGGGCTCCGCGCCGGAAGCGTCGCTGCTCCGACGGATTGCGCCGGCACTCGGCCTACACGTCGCCGACGTGTTCGTCCTCGCCGGCCTGCCGGTGCCGGACGACCTCGCCGCCTGGGACGAGCGGGCAGCTGATCACATGGATGGCCTGGCCTACGACGCCATTCGGTTGCGGGCCGAGCGGCGCCAGGAACTCCGCAGCTACGTACGGTCGCTGGCCGACCCTGTCATGAACCGGTGTCCACCGGCGCTCAAGGCCCATGAGCAGTATGAGCCGAACGCCGGCGGCGTTCTTGTCCGGATGCTCCACAACAGAAATTTGACCTGGTCGGCATCGGCGAAGATTCTCTACGACGTGGGTGGCGTCGGTCCGCTGTCTGCGTCGACGATCGGGGTGATCGGGCATGGACGTAAGGAGCTCACTTCGGAGCTGCTGATCGGGTTCGCGATCGTGTTGGCGATCCCCGCCGTCGACCTGGCCGTGTTGCTCAGGATGGAGCTGCCGTCCGGCGCTCCGCCGGTGCGGCCCTCGGCAGCGGATGTCGCCGAGCTGATCTGGGACGCCCGCCGGTTGGACGCCGGCCAGGTGGCGCGGGCCGCCGAATACGCCAGACGTGGTCGGCTGCGCAGTCGTCCCATTTCGCAGGAAGGCACTCAGGGCCAAGATTGAGAGCGTGCGACCTCGAAGCGATCAGCAACCAGACGCGGCAGGTCGAATGCTACGGCACGGAGGGGGCGGCCCGCCTCGGCTGGTAGCGGTACGCCAACTGGTCGATCGCCTCTGCCGAGAGGGGAATCAGGTCGAGGACGAGGCCGCCGACCGGTGTCCGGTGGAGGGGTGCGGCGTCCTCTCCGGACGATGCGGGCACCCCGGCGATCGCGGCCAGGTCATCGGGGCGGAGGTCGAGCACGTCGCCGAGGTACCGCAGCCACTCCGGTTTCGGCGGGAACTGTCCCTGGACGAGCCGGCTGAGCAGCACCATGGGCCAGCCGATGACGCGGCACACGGTTTCGATGTTGAGGTTTCGGACGAGCATGAGGCGCCACAGTGCGGTGCCGAAGGTGATCGGATCGACGGGCGGCACCGTCTGTCCGCGTGGTTCGGGCGCTGCCGGCAGGGAGCGGGCGTAGGCGCGGACGGACGCCAGTTCGTCGGCGGTGAGAGTGCCGGGCTTTTCCAGGAGGTTCCGGATCTGCCGCTTCGCGGTGGGGTCGGCGGGCATCAGCTCGGCGGGTATTGCCGATCCGCTGATCGCCAGCAGGTCGGTGAGGCGCCATCCGAGCTCTTCGGCCGCCGCGGGAAGGTGTTCTTCGACCGGTACGGCGACGCCCCGATGCGCCGCCAATCGTTGCAGCAGCAAGCCGTCCACGCTGACATTCTAAGTGTCCGGGTGGTCCGATCCTCTGAACGGAGGCGACAGGCGTCGATCGCATACAGGCGGCCGGTCGGGCACGACGGCGAACCTGACTCACTCTCTCGCCAGCCACATCTCGCGGGTGATCTCGTATTCGACCTCGCCCAGCTCGGTGCCGGGCAGCGGGTCTTCCCACTGCTGGTGATAGGTGCGCACGTGGCGCATCCCGATGGCTTCCATGACGCCGCGGGAACCCGCGTTCGCGGCCATGGTCTGTGCGATCACGCGGCGCTGCCCGATCGTGTCGAAGGCGTGCCGTAGGAGGGTACGGCAGGCCTCGCTGGCCAGACCCTGACGCCAGCACCGCCGGACGAGACGGTAACCAAGGTCGCAGACGGTCGGGTCGTCGGGCTGGTCGGGGCCGTGCGCGGGCGGCAGCATCATGAGGCCGACGAAGTCGCCGTCCTCCTCGCGCTCCGGCGCGGCGGATCCGCGCCGACCGTTGCGCGTGCCGAACGCCATCCAGTGACCGAGACCGTCGACCCGGCGGCCGAGGGCCATGCGCGCGGCGTGCGATTCGGTCACCTCGGCGCGGGACCGGGCACGCCCGTACAGGAACCGGAGCACCTCGGGATCGGAGTCGAGCTCGACCTCCAGATCGAGGTGGCGGTCGGCCAGGGGCACGAGCAGGAGACGACCGGTACGCAGAACGGGTTGGGGCACAACGTGAATCCTCACACGAGTCGGGTGCCGCCGAGGATCGCGATCAGAGGGCCGATTAGAGGTCGGTGCGGTAGGCCACCGAGCGGGTCTCCACCTCGAATCCGACGCCTTCGTAGACGCCCACCGCGCCGGTGGGGCTGTCGGCGTCGACCGACAGGTACGCGAAGCCCTTGCCGGCAGCGGCGGTGCCGGCGATCACGTCGGCCAGCAGGGCGCCGGCCAGGCCGCGTCGCCGCCACGGGCGCCGGGTGCCCACCTGGCCGATGTAGACGCGGTCGTCGTCGGCGTCGTCGTAGCTCAGCACGTAGCCGGCCAGATCCTCGCCGTCGAACGCCAGGCGGCTCAGGTCGCTCCGGAAGGAGTCGGACCGTACGGTGAAGCCGGCCCAGCTGTCGAGTTCGCGCTTCTGATAGCCCCAGTGGTCGCTGAAAGCGTCCATGTGCGCCTCGTACAGCGCGCCCTCGAAGCGCGGCTCGTACGGCTGCACGCGCAGCCCGCTCGGCACCGCCTTGTGGAGGTCCTTCGCGGGCGCGACCATCTCGAAGAAGTACCGCACGGGCGCGAACTGGAACCGCTCGAACAGCCGCACGGCATCGTCGCCGACGGCCGCGTTCGTCTCGATCACCCAGCCGTCGGGTGAGCCAGCCGCCTGATGGATCTCCCTCGCCCGGGCGATCTGCCAGCCGAGCACCGCACGCCCCACGCCGCGCCCGCGCCACTTCGGTACCACGCCACCGAACGAGTCGAACCGGTACCCGTCGGGCGGTGGAGTGGCGACGATGCCGGCGGCGATCAGGTCACCGTCGTCGGAGAACACCAGGCGGGAATCGCTCTCCAGGTTCCGCACCACGGCGTCGAGCACACCCTGCGTCTCGTCTTCGACGTATCCGGGGTGCCCGCCCGCGGCCTGCTCCACCTCGTTGTACAGCGCGGTGAGCGCGGCGGCGTCACCGGGCTGGTACGGGCGGGTCGTGAACGGCAGGGTCAGCTCAGGCATGCTCCGACGCTAACCGGTGCGGCAATTGGATTTCCGTCGATCATGGACGCCACCCGCGGGGCGCCGGGGACTCGCGGCTGCCCGCCGGTGTGTCCGACGAGCCCGACCGGCTGCTCGCCCCGGTCGGCTCGGCCCTGGCCGCCATCTATCCAGGCCAGCCGCGTCGCCGGCAGCCCGTGCACACCGTCTACGCGCCGGCCGACCGGGTGGTGCCGGGCCTCGCCACGGTGCGGGGACGGGAGGCGCGTCAGGCGCTTTCGCGCATCCTCCGGCGCCTTTCGACCCGGATCTTCTGCCCCGGGTGTACGCCAAGCTCGAGCGTGAGCCGGGCGCGCTGAGCCGCGGGCCACGACCTGGCACAGAGCAACATCATCGGGCGAGTTGATGTTCATCCGTGCCCGGTCGTCGAGGTCTTCGGGCGACC
The DNA here is from genome assembly GCF_016863635.1 of Virgisporangium aurantiacum. GTDB lineage: Bacteria > Actinomycetota > Actinomycetes > Mycobacteriales > Micromonosporaceae > Virgisporangium > Virgisporangium aurantiacum. Next base: position 55,297 of record NZ_BOPG01000083.1, read on the forward strand.
GTGTCAGGCTGGTGAAATGACTCGACCTCCGAGTTTCGGGGCGATGTTGGCCCGGCTGGCTCAGCACCGGAAGCTCGACATCGGCGCCCTTGCGCAAGAAGTGCAAGGCTAGGAGCCCGCGTTGCCGACCGTGCTCGGAAATTCGCGAGAGCGGTCGGCGAGTCTTGGCACCACCCCAGAGCTCCGAGAGGAATTGTCGAGCGATACATGGACGAGCTAGCCGGGTATTCGGCCGAGGTGGTTGAGCGGTGCGGCACCTGCGGAGGCAACCTCAGATCGGCCATCTCCCAGTCGGCGTTCAAGGGCCGCCTCGTCTGGTCGATCGACCGCTGGTGCGACAACTGCGGCCATGCCGAGGTGGTTGACGGCTGGGACGACATGCCGGACGAACTGCGTTCAATGTTGATCGAGCAGTGCGGGCTCGTCCGGGTCCGGGTCGACCGGGCCGAGGCGAACCCGTTGCGCGTGCGGTTGATGGCGGTATTTCGGGTGAACGGTGTCGGGCTCGTCGAGGCCCGGGACGCCGTCGCGCGGCTCGTGGGCGAGGGCGTCACCGGCACCGACGCGGAGATGCGTCTGCTGTCCGAACGGCTGGCTGCGGTGGGTGTGACGCCTCATCTCGACCTCCTCGGCCGGTCGGTTGACGAGGAGGCAGAAGCCGGGTGAGATAACGCTCGACGAGGTTCGGGACGACGGCTACGGATCCTGACAGTGGTGCGGTCAAGGGGGCAGGCTTGTTCGATCCGGACGCCTTCCGGCGGGTGGTGGCTCCGCCCGATCATGCGCCGACGGCAGTCGACTGGGGTGCGGTCGAGTCTCGCCTGGGCGCGCCGCTTCCAGCGGATTACAAGGGGTTGGTGGAAACGTACGGACCGGGTTCGTTCGGTGGATTCTTCCGCGTGTTCTGTCCGGGGTCCTCACACAAGAGCCTGGATCTGGAGCACCAACACGAACGCACCACGTGGGCGCTCGAGTATCTGGCCGAGAGGGGTCATTCGTTACCGCGGGATCCCGCCGAACTGTTGTCGTTCGGCCGGTCCGACAATGGCGACGTGGCCTACTGGGTCATTGGACAGCGTGACGATCCCGATCAGTGGAGTGTGGCGCTCGGGGAGCCTCGCGGTCCGCTGTGGGAGGAATACGAGGGCGGAGCGGTCGAGTGGCTCGAGGCCGTTCTCTCCCGCCGTCTGCGAATGAAGATCTTTCCCAACGATTTCCCCCGGCGCACGGTTCGCTTCAATCCGCTCGGTTGACCTTCAGCATTGGTTCGAGTTCGACATGACGGCAACCGAGTGTCTGTTGATCGCCAGCAGATCGGCGAGGCGCCAGCCGAGATCGTCCGCCACCGAGGAGGGGCAGACCCGTGGAGGAGAGCGAGCTCCATGCCAGGTGCCTGGCGCTGGTGCGCATGATTCGGTGGGGCGCCGGGTCCGAAGAGGAGGGCGATCGCCGCTTCGCGGAACTGCAACGGCTCAAGCCCAACCCGAACTGGGCCGACATCATGTTCCACAGGTTTCCGGACCTCTCCGACGAGGAGGTCGTGAACGAAGGCCTGTCATATCGCCCATTGGCTCTGTAGCCGCCCGACAGCGAGTCGATCTTGCAGTCGTGGGACTGCCATATCAGACCAGACCGGGCGCAACCTGGCACCACAACTGCAAGATCGGCGCGGGGATCAGGGGTCGGGCGGTCACGGACACGGCGTCCCGCTGGGGTGGGACGCCGGTCGATGCGGTTGGATGGACCCATGACGAGCGCACCCACGGTGACCCTGCGGAACGGCGCCGAGATGCCGCGACTGGGTCTCGGCACGTGGCCCATGGACGACGACGCCGCCGAGGTCACGGTGGCCGCCGCGATCGGGTCGGGATACCGGCTCGTCGACACGGCGGAGAACTACGGCAACGAGCGCGGCGTCGGTCGCGGGCTCAAGGCTTCGGGCGTGCCGCGGGAGGACCTGTTCGTCACCACCAAGTTCAACAAGCGCTGGCACGGCGTCGACCTGGTGGCCGAGGCGTTCGAGCGCAGCGCCGATCGGCTCGGCCTGGACTACATCGACCTGCTGCTCGTCCACTGGCCCAACCCACAGCAGAACCAGTTCGTGGACGCGGTGCGGGGGCTGGCCCGGTTGCTCGAGGACGGCCGGCTACGCGCGATCGGCACGTCGAACTTCAAGCCCGCCCACCTGGAACGCGTCATCGACGAGACCGGCGTGGTGCCCGACGTCAACCAGATCCAGCTCAGCCCGACCGTGACCCGCGAGTCCCACCGTGCCTTCCACGGGAAGCACGGCATCGTCACCCAGTCGTGGTCGCCGATCGGCGGCGAGAGCAACGACGTCCTGCGCGAGCCGGTCGTCCGGGAACTGGCCGAGCGGCACGGCCGCACGCCGGCGCAGGTGGTGCTCCGCTGGCACATGGACCTCGGGCTGACCGCCGTCCCCAAGTCGAGCGACCCGACGCGGCTGAAGCAGAACCTCGACATCTTCGACTTCGCGCTGTCGGCCGACGAGGTGGCCGCGATCTCGGCGCTGGACCGGGGCGACGCCGCCGGCGCCGACTCGGACGCGTTCGGCCACTGACCCCGGCACCTATCATGCATTGATGCGACCCGATGACATCGCGAAGTTCCGGGTCCCGGACACCCCCACGATTTCGCCGGACGGCACGGACATGGTGTTTTCGCTCAACCATCTCGAGCTGAGCCCGGACGAGTACCGATCGCAGTTGTGGACGGTACCGGCAAACGGTTCCGCCGAACCGAGAAGGTTGACCCACGGCCCGGCCGATGCGGATCCCGCATATTCGCCCGACGGCCGATGGCTCGCATTCTGTCGGACCGTCGAGGGCGGCGTGCCTCAGCTGTGGGTCATGCCGACCGGGGGCGGTGAGCCCCGGTGCCTGACCGACGCGACACTCGGCGTCTCCTCGCCGTTGTGGAGTCCGGACTCGAAGTACATCGCGTTCAGGTCCCGGGTGCCGGAACCGGGTCGTTACGGAACCGCGGAAGGCGTGACCCCGGACCGGGAGCCTCCGCGGCGGGTCACCTCGTTCACCTACCGTGCCAACGGCACGGGCTTCGTCGTGGACCGACCGGCGCATGTCTTTGTCATCGATCCGCATACGGAAGGGTCGGCTCCGGTTCAGGTGACAGCCGGCTCCTTCGATCACGGACGCGCGGCCTTCAGCCCGGATTCGCAGCGCCTGGTATTCGTCGCGGCCCGCCACGACGGCGCGGGTGACGACCTCCGGGTCGACGTCTGGACCTGCGCCACCGACGGCACCGATCTCCGCGCCCTGACCTCGGGCGGGCTGCGCGCCAGGACCGCGTTGTTCACGCCCGACGGCAGGAACGTCTGCTTCGTCGCGCTGGACCTGGCGCAGGTCGACGGCGAGGCTCCGTCGCTGCGGTCGTACAGCGTCTGGATCGTTCCCGCGGACGGTTCCGGTGCCCCCTCGGAACTGACGGACCCGGCGGATACCCACGTGCTCCGGTGGGCGGCCGAGCCGATCGCCACGGTCGCCGACGGAGTGGTGTACGCCAACGAGAATCGCGGCGCCGTCGACCTCGTGCTGGCTCCCTACGACGGTGGCCCAGCGCGCACGCTTGTCGGAGGACGCCGGCAGGCGTACGGATTCACGGTCACCCGTGACCTGACGGCGGTGGTCGCGGCCGTCGGTAGCGACACCTGCCCCGGCGAGATCGTGGTGCGGGAGGCCGACGGCACCGAACGGACGCTGACCGGGTTCGCGGATTCTCTCCGCGACGTGCGGTTGGCCCCGATGGAAGAGGTGACGGCAACCGCTCCGGACGGATATCCCGTGCACGGGTGGATCGTGCGTCCGGCCGGCTCCGGGCCGCATCCCGTGGTCCTTCTCGTCCACGGCGGGCCGCACACGCAGTACGGCTGGGAACTGTTCGACGAGGCGCAGGTCTATGCCGGCGCGGGCTACGCCGTCGTGATGGGCAACCCGCGCGGCTCGTCCGGCTACGGGCGAGCCCACGGCCAGGCCGGCGCGCGCGATTTCTGTACCGCCTCGGTGGCACCCGACCTGCTGGCGCTCCTGGACGCGGCACTGCTGGACAGCGACCTCGACGGTGACCGGGTGGGCGTGATGGGGGGTTCCTACGGCGGGACGATGACGGCGTGGCTCGCCGCGCACCACGGCGGCCGCTTCCGTACGGCCGTCACCGAGCGCGGTATGTACGCGTTCGACAGTTTTGCCGCGACCTCCGATCACGGCTGGTGCATCGTGAACGACCTGGACGCAAGCAGATGGCCCGAATGCAGTCCGCTCACCTATGCCGGCAACATCGGCATTCCGACGCTGATCATCCACTCCGAGCAGGACCTGGTCTGCCCGCTGGAGCAGGCACAGCGGCTGTTCTTCGCCCTGAAACGGGCCGGAACCGCGGTAGAGTTGATCATCTTTCCGGGGGAGGGGCACGAGCTTTCCCGATCGGGCCTACCGAGTCATCGGATCTCCCGGTTCGAGGTGATCCTCGACTGGTTGGCGCGTCATCTCTAGAGGAGGACCTGTGACAACCACCGCCGAGGCGCCGCTGCGTCAGGCCCGCAACTCCGCGGCGTTCTGGGCCGCGACCGGCCGCTCAGCGGTCACGAGGTGATCCGCCGCCCCGGCTTCCTCGCCGTCGCCGGTGACGAGCGGGCCGGCCTGCGCGTCCTGATCCAGGAGGCGGGCGTCGACACAGACGAGATCACCGACCTGGCGAAACAGGCCGCCGGGCCGGTCGACATCGAGGACCCGTTCAGCTCGACCGACCTGAGCCACCTCGGCCTGCGCAACTGGCAGATGCCGGTGATGCTGCGCCAGGCCGGGCCGGCCCCCGAACCGGACATGGACGTCGTCCGGGTGCGCGACGAGGAGCATCTCGAAGCGGCCGAGCGCGCGGTGATCGCCGGCTTCGAGCTGACCCGGTTCGAGCCCCACCGCGCCGGCGAGATGTTCCCGATGGCGCTGCTGGACGAACCGGGTGTGGACGTGTACGTCGCGCGCATCGACGGCGAGGTCGCCGGTGCGTGCGTCACGGTCGTCGACAACGGACTCGGCAGCCACTACTGGGTCGGGACGCCGGCCGAGTTCCGCTCCCGGGGCGTCGGACGCGCGGTGATGCTCGGCTCCCTCGCCGATCTGGTCGACGTGCCGGTCACGCTCACGGCGTCGCGGCTGGGCCGGCCGCTGTACGAGTCCCTGGGCTTCGTCGCCGCGTCGCCGGCCACGTGGTGGTCGTCGACGTGACTCCCGGCGCCCGGCCATGACCGGGCGCCGGAATCTCACGGCATTATCGCCGCGCGGCGTCGTACCGGGCGGTGTTCGCCTCGATGTCGGTATGTGACCGATCGAAGCCGGCCTTCTCCAACACGCTGACGGAGGCCGGATTCGACAGGTCCACGGTGGCGAAGACCGTGTGGACGCCCGGCGCGGTGAGGGCGTGCGCGGTCAGGGCACGGGTGGCCTCGGCGGCGTACCCGCGCCCGCGCCGGCTCGCCACGATGCCGTACCCGATCTCGATCGCGCCGTCGTCGGGCGGCCAGAACAGGCCGATGGAGCCGACCACCAGGCCGCTGTCGCGCTCGATGATCTGGCGGTGGCCGTAGGGGCCGAGCCACCCGGGATGGTGGGCGAACAGGCCGGCGATGACCTGGTCGCCCTCGGCGGGGAAGTCGCCGGCCCAGTGCGCGGGCCGGGCGGTGTCACCGAGGACGGCGGCGACCTCGCCGGTGGTCCACGGGCGCAGGACGAGGCGGTCGGTGGCCAGATCGGCACCGGTGATGAACGAAGAAGACACGTGACACTCCTGGTCGAATGGGAACGACCCGGACCGCGGCTACCGTCGCGCGGCCCGGACGAGGGCATGCTGAAGACGGCTGGTGGCAGCCATATTCATCAAACTCCCTCGTCCGCGAGTGATCTTGCTGTGCGGGCGACGTTAGCCCCCGGTCGCACCGCCGGCAACCGGTTTGATGGCGACGGCACCGAGCAGTTCGCGTTGCGGCTTCTCGTCGTCGTCGGGACGCCACTCGCTGACCGCGACCAGGCCGGGCTCGACCGGCTCGAACGGGTGGATCAGCGGAAGGACCTGCGCGGGGGTGCGCAGGTGCAGGGGCGTCGGTGTCTTCGTGTAGATCCGGCGGACGGTCTCGGCGTCGGACCCCCTGTCGGTCGGCGGGGTGCCGTGGGAGAGGGCGAGGTAGCTCCCGGCCGGCACGGCGTCGTGGAGGGTGCGGACGATCGCGGCCGGGTCGTCGTCGTCACCGATGAAGTGCAGCACCGCGAACAGCAGGACCGCGACCGGCTGCGAGAAGTCGAGCCGGTCCCGCGCCACGTCGAGGATCTCGTCGGGTTTCCGGAGGTCGCCCTGGATCGCGTCCGCGCCGGGGTTGTCGACGAGCATCGTTCTGCTGTGGGCCACCGCGATCGGATCGGTGTCGACGTAGAGCACGCGCGCGCCCGGCGCCACCCGCTGCGCGACCTCGTGGACGTTGCCGAGCGTCGGTATGCCCGAACCGATGTCGAGGAACTGCCGGACGCCGGTGCCCGCCAGCCACTGCACGACCCGGCGCAGGAACGCCCGGTTGGCGTGCGCGATCTGCCGGGCGCCCGGCATCGCCGCCTCGGCCTGCTCGACGAGGGCCCGGTCGACCGCGAAGTTGTGGGACCCGCCGAGCGCGTAGTCGTACATGCGGGCCGCGTTCGGCCGGTCGACGTCGACCCCGTCGGGCACCCAGTTCGGACGTTCCATCGCACCTCCCATTCATTCAGGAGGACGAATTTATCCCAGTTGGTCGCGACGGCGGGTCAGGTGGGCCCGCTCCGCCGTGTTGCCCGCCAGTTCGATGGCCCGGTCGTAGGCCGCCCGCGCGTCCCGGCCGCGGCCCAGCCGGCGCAGCAACTCGGCGCGGGTCGCGTGGTACGCGTGGTAGCCGGCCAGCGTGTCCGGAAGCCGGTCGACGATCGCCAGCGCCACCTCCGGCCCGTCGAGCTCGGCGACCGCGATGGCCCGGTTGAGCGCGACGACCGGCGACGGGTCGACGCGGACGAGTTGGTCGTAGAGCGCGACGACCTGTGCCCAGTCGGTGTCGCGCACGTCGCGGGCGGACGTGTGCACGGCGTTGATCGCCGCGAGGATCTGGTAGCGGCCTGGCGCCGCCTCGCCCGCGGCCACGGCGGCCAGGCGCTCGCGCACCATCCGGTGACCCTCGGCGATCAGCGCCGCGTCCCAGGCGCCCCGGTTCTGCTCGGAGAGGGCGACCAGTTCGCCGCTGGCCGAGACCCGGGCGGTGCGCCGCGCCTCGGTGAGGAGCATCAGAGCCAGCAGCCCGGCGACCTCGCCGTCGTGGGGCAGGAGGGTGCGGATCAGACGGGTGAGCCGGATCGCCTCGGCGGTGAGGTCGTGCCGGAGGGGATCGGTGTCGGGGCCGGTCGCCAGGTAGCCCTCGTTGAAGACGAGGAAGAGCACGGCGAGCACGCCGGACACCCGTCCCGGAAGATCTTCCGCGGCGGGCACCCGGTACGGGATGCGGTTCGCCTTGATCTTGGCCTTCGCGCGGGTGATCCGCTGGCCCATGGCGGTCTCCTGCACCAGGAACGCACGAGCGATCTCGGCGGCGGTGAGGCCGCCGACCATGCGCAGCGTCAGCGCCACCCGGCTCTCCGGCGCGAGCGCCGGGTGGCAGCAGGTGAAGATGAGCCGGAGCCGCTCGTCGTCGATGGCGCCGAGAGGCTCGGGCGGGTCGTCGTCGTACAAGATCTGAGCCTCCTTCTGCTTGTCGTCGCGCTTGCTCTCGCGCCGGATCCGGTCGATGGCCTTGCGGGTGGCGGTGGTGGTCAACCAGGCACCGGGGTTCGGGGGTATGCAGTCGGCCACCCACCGTTCGAAGGCGGTCGCGAACGCCTCGGCGGCCGCCTCCTCGGCGATGTCGAGGTCACCGAAGCGCTTGGTCAGGGTGGCGACCACCCGCGCCCACTCCTCGCGGTGGGCCCGGGTGACCGCCTCGGCGACATCACTCACAGAAATGGCCGGACCTCGACCTTGCGGTTGCACGCCTTCGAGCCGTCGGAGGCGAGCCTGAGCGCCGCGTCGAGGTCGGGTGCCTCGATGATCCAGAAGCCGATGAGGAACTCCTTCGACTCCAGGAAGGGCCCGTCGGTGATCAGCGTCTCCGCGCCCCGGTTGTCGACGGTGGTGGCCATGTCGGGCCCGCCGAGGCCGCCGGCGAAGACCCACTGCCCGTCGGCCTGGAGGCGCTCGTTGAACACGTCGATGGCGGCCTCTTCCTCCGGGGTCGCCAGGTTGGTGCTGTCGTGGATCACGGACAACAGGTACTGCATCGGATCATCTCCTCCGGTCGGGAACTTCACCCCTGCAACGAACGCCTAGGCCCCGATCCGACGACGTCCCCGGAAATTCTTCAAAAGAAGATGGAGGACGACGAGGGGAGCGATGCCCACGGGGTACCAGAGCAGGTCGACGGCGTCGAACTGGTGGCCGAGCACCAGCCGGAACACCAGGCTCCGCTCGGACAGGTCAGCCGGGATGCCGGTCAGCTGGAAGAACTCCGCCCCCCAGCACCAGGCCAGGGCGATCCCGCCGGCCGTCCACGGCGTGAGGCGCGGCCACAGGAACAGCGCGCCGACGTAGATCATCGAGGCGTACAGCGCGGTCCCGGAGTACTGCTCCAGGCGCCCGTTGCTGTACAGCGCACCCGCCGAGACTGCCCGTATCGCCAACGCCACGCCCAGAAACCCCGCCGCTGCGGCAAGCATGAGAAGCCGAACCCGCATCCCGGCAGCCTAACCGCCCGCGATCTTGGACTCCCAGAGGTGCCACGGCAGGGGTTGACATACGCCGATGTTAGCGATAACAATCCCGGGCATGGCCCGCCGCCTTGGTGTTATCGCCGCACTGGTCGCTCTCGTCGCGTCGTGGACGGTCGTGATGCCGAAAGCCGCACTCGCGCTCGACCCGTTCACCGGCTACCTGATGGCGCACTTCACCGGGGAGTCCTCGACCGGGCAGCAGATCTACCTCGCCCACAGCACCGACGGTCTCCACTGGACCGACCTCAACAACGGCTCGCCGGTGCTGCTGTCCACCGTCGGCACCCGGGGCGTGCGCGACCCCGCACTGGTGCGGTCGCTGGCCGGGGACCGGTACTGGATCGTCGCCACCGACCTGTGCATCGGCTGCGGGCAGGACTGGTCGACGGCCATCAACAACGGCAGCCGCAACCTCGTGGTCTGGGAGTCGACCAACCTCACCACGTGGTCGGCGCCGTGGCTGCTCAACGTCGCGGGCGCCATCCCGGACGGGCGCAACGCGTGGGCGCCGGAGGCGATCTGGAACCCGGCCACCAACGACTACGTCGTCTACTGGGCCACCAACGTGCCGAACAACGGCGCCACCAAGCACCGCGTCTACTACGGCCGCACCACCAACTTCCGGACCATCACCACGGCGCAGCCGTACATCACGCGGCCCGGCAGCCAGGAGATCATCGACACCCAGATCGTGGAGACGTCCGGGACCTACCGCTACGTGCGGGCGTCGGGGGACGGCCAGATCACCCTCGAAGGCAGCAACGCGATCCTCGGCACCTGGACCGCCCTGGGCAACCTGTCGGGCATCGGGCTGACCGGCGCGCAGGTCGAGGGTCCCATGTGGACGAAGTTCAACAACCGCAACGAATGGACGCTCTACCTCGACCAGTACTCGTCCGGCCGCGGCTACCTCCCGGTCCTCACGACGAACCCGTCGAGCCCGGCCGCATTCCGGTTGCCCGCGACGGGCTCCTACGCCATGGGCGGCACCCGCAAGCGGCACGGCACGATCCTCAACCTGACCGCCGCCGAGCAGACCCGCGTGCTGGCCCGCTGGGGCGGCACCACGCCGGTCAACCGGCTCCAGTCGTACAACTTCGCGGACCGGTACGTCCGGCACGTCAACTACGACGTCCGCATCGACCCGAACGTCAGCCCGGCGGCCGACGCGCAATGGCGCCTCGTGCCCGGCCTCAACGGCGCCAGCGGCACGGTGTCCGTCGAGTCGGTGAACTTCCCCGGGTACTACCTGCGGCACGTCAACTACGACTTCCAACTGGTGGCCAACGACGGCACCGCGACCTTCGCCGCGGACGCCACGTTCCGACGCGTCGCCGGGCTCGCCGACGCGTCGGCAAGCTCCTTCCAGTCCTACAACCACGCCGACCGGTACATCCGGCACAGCAACTACCTGCTGCGCCTCGACCCGATCACCGACGCGACGGGACGCAGCGACGCCACATTCCGCGTCGTCACGTGACACCGCTTTGTTGTCAACCGGTGCGCAGACCGATGCGGCGCAGCCAGGCCGCGACGGCCGGTTCGGCGTCCGCGACCTCCTCACGAATACCAGCGCGCTGCTTGAGGCCGCACGCTGGGCGTTTCGCCCGGGCTGCAAGTCGTACGCTCGCGGCATCGTCGGCCTCGAAGCCGGTCGTCACCGGACTCGTCCGTACGCGAGCAACATGCCGCAACGCGCCGACCGGCCTACACCAGGGTTGCCACCGGCTCGCGGGACGCGCCCGGCTCAGCGGACCCGGCCGGGTAGGCCGGGCCAGTTCGGGCCGATCGGAAACGGGTATCCTTCGTCGACCCGGTCGGTGGCGATGTCGTAGCGAACATACTTGTCGTCCCGGAAGAAGTACGCCTTGGCGTTGGGCCAAACTATCGCGGCGTCGATCCGGTCGAACCGTAGCCCGGGCCAGTTACCGGCGATGGGCAGGGGATAGCCGTCGTCGACCCGATCCGCGGCGATGTCGTAGCGCATGTACTCCGAACCCCGGAAGAAGTACACCTTGCCGTTGGGCCACACCACCGCGGCGTCGATCCGGTCGAACCACAGGCCGGGCCAGTTTCCGAAGATGAGCAGGGGATAGCCGGGATCGACCCGATCCGCGGCGATGTCGTAGCGCACATACTCCGAACCCCGGAAGAGGTACGCCTTGCCGCCCGGCCATACGACGGCCGCGTCCACCCGGTCATCCCACACGCCGGGCCAGTTCCCGGCGATGGGCAGCGGATAGCCGTCGTCGACCCGATCCGCGGCAAGGTCGTAGCGCATGTACTGCGAGCCCTTGAAGAAGTACGCCTTGCTGTTGGGCCAGAACACCGCGGCCTGGATGCCATCGTGCCAAAGGCGTGGCCAGTTCTCCGCGATCGCGAGCGGGTACACAGCGTGGATGCGGTCGGCCGCGATGTCGTAGCCCATGTACTGCCAACCCCGGAAGAAGTACGCCCTGCCGTTGGGCCACACCACCGCGCCGTGGATGGCATCTGTCCACAAGCGGGACCAGTTCCCGGCGATGGGCAGGGGATAGCCGTCGTCGACTCGATCCGCGGCGATGTCGTAGCGCATGTACTGCGTCCCTCGGAAGAAGTACGCCTTGTTGTTCGGCCACACCAGTACGGCGTCGATCCGGTCGGTCCACAACCCTGGCCAGTTCCCGAAGATGGGCAGCGGGTAGCCGGGATCGACCCGATCCGCGGCGATGTCGTAGCGCACATACTCCGAACCCCGGAAGAGGTACGCCTTGCCGCCCGGCCATACGACGGCCGCGTCCACCCGGTCATCCCACACGCCGGGCCAGTTCCCGGCGATGGGCAGCGGATAGCCGGGATCGACCCGATCCGTGGCGATGTCGTAGCGGTAGTACCGACCGGAGACGAACAGGTATGCCTTGCCGTTGGGCCAGACCATCGGCGCGGTCAGCATCCGCAGGGCGAGCGCCTCGACGAAGTACATGTAGTTGTCGGCGTTGCCGATGGCCAGTTCCGGGCTGTTGCGGGCGAGTTCTCGCGAATCGACCTGGCCGTAGGCGAAATCTTCGGTTCTGGCCGTGGCGTGGCTCCATTCGTGCACGAGCGTGCCGAATCTCGAATCCATGCCCGTCGGCGGCGCGTTGAAGAAACCGGCGCACAGCCACAGGGTGTCCGATCCGTGGTAGGTGTATGCCCACCAGTCGGGCGCGCAGTCGGTCTGGCTGAGGTCGTAGACGTGCTCGTCGTTCAGCCTCGTCCGGATTCTGGTGACGCGACTCTGCACGATCCCATAGCGGGATGCGTCTCCGGCTCCGAACCAGTCGGCATAGAGTGCGTTCTCCGCAGGCGTGCTCCACGTCGTCAGCGCTCTGATGGCGGCGTCCAACCAGACGATGAGGTTCTGGTGTGCGGCGTAGGTGTCGCGGAACATCTGCTCCACCGACGGGGGCAACGGCGGCGGGAAGCCGAACACCGCCTCGTCGCGGCGCCCGTTCGGACCGAGAGTGAGCCGAAGCGCGCCGGCGGGCGGTGGCTCGTGGCGCGCCCGCTCGCCGGCCGTGAGCCGGGGCTCCCCGTCGGGCAGGAGGTCGAAGCCAGTCGAGATCGGATCGAGGGAGAAGCCCTCATGCTCCTGCCGGGCACGCGCCGTGACAACCCGACCGGCATCTGCGACAGCGTCCCGGAACCGCGGCCGAAGAGTCACGGTGTACGACCCGTGCTCGTCGAAGGCGAACGACGTCGACAGATCGATGACCTCGACAATCGTCTGACCGGCAGCGATCGTGCGGTATGAATCGGGCGTGGGGTCGCCACGCTTCACCAGACGCCCGTCGTAGGGGATGATCCGGTCGCGGTGCCGGACCTCCACGAAGTCGAAGACCTCCCGGTCAAGGGGTGTATCCCAGACCAGGAGCGCATGGTCCCGGTCGCTCACGTTCTCAATCTCGAACCAGAGGAGGATCGGCTCACCGCGACGGTAGGCCGGCTCCATCCGGATCGAGCAACGGAAGTCGTCTCGCATCACAGTGCCCCCTTTCCGGGCGGACGTACCGGTTTCGGTAACGGCAGCGCTACCGGGGTGGTCGATGAGGAAGTCGAACGCCGGGCCGCTGGAGCCCTCGTCGCGCCCGGTGCCGCGCTTGGTGCGGACCGCGCCCTGATGGGGGATCGATCTCGGCGGCGACCTCGCTGCCGCGGCGGCGACGGAGAACCGGTGCTCGAGGTCCATGACCGGTGGCGGGTCGGCGTCGTCGCTGACGCGCCGCGCGGCCCGCAGGTTGAGCTCATGGCCGCCGGTCAGGACCAGGTGCAGATCGCACTGCGGAAACAGAACAAGATCGAGAAGGGGCGTCACGCTGCCTCGCCCTTCATCCTCAGCGGATGATGAAGTCTGTCAATGGACAGATTGCACCGAGCTGGGCTCGGAAGAAGTACCGGGGGTTGCGAGTCCGGTCGGAAGTGGCATCACGAAGATGTGTCTGCGTATGCACTGTGTCTTCACGTGCGGGACGGGGCCGTGGGTCGACATGAGAGTGACCCTGTAAGTGATCTCAGCGGGCGCGCGGCAGACCGGGTCTGGACAAGGCAGCAGAGACAACATCCAATCCTCCTCGTGGCTCTGGAGGCTCCAGGCAGCCGGAGTCTGTATCCGATCGCGCCGGCCTGCCTCGATGCCGCGCTCAAGTGTCAGCACGAGCACCTCGCGCGGTCGTTGGAGCGCAGTGCTCGACCATTGGATTCGGGCGCACACCGTTGCCCGTATCGGGCCGAGCGGTCTGTACGAATAGGACAGAAGGGGTGACACGGCGACAGCGGAGTGGTATGCACTGAGAGTGCCCACGGTCTGGCGCGCGGCCGACTTGGCGCCGTCGGAGCGGGCAGAGTCATTCGTCAGCTTCGTCGGCGACTCGGTCGTTTCCTATGGGAATCCCGCAGGCATGGTGCTGGAAGACCGTGACCAGGTCGGGATGGCGGACGCCGGCGCGTTGCGGATCTTGAGGATCAGCTGGACCGGGGGTAGGGCCGCACGAGGGGTGACGCAGCTTCGTCAGTCCGATCCGGAGTTGTGCAAGATCGACGTCCCGCTGTCCGGGCGATTCGCTGTCGAACAGGCCGATCAGCAAGCAGCCCTCGACGAGAACACGTTCACCTTCGTCGACACCGGCCAGCCACATCGCATCGCAGCGCAACGGCTCGATCTGGCCATCGTCATGTTCCCCCGGGCGCTGCTGCCGCTTCGTGACAAGGACATCAATTCGCTCGCCGGAATGACCTTCGACTCAACGCTGCCGGGTGCTGCGTTGATCACTAGCGTCGTCCGTGAGGTGGCCAGGAACCTGGACGCCTATGACGGGCAGCGAGGAGCGAGAATCGGCACCTCGGTCCTCGACCTGATCACGGCAACACTCGCGACACGAATAGACCGGGCCGCCGCGGTTGCGCCCGAATCGCGACGGAGCGCACTGGTGCTGCACATCCGCGCCTACATCGAAAGCAACCTCGGCGACCCCGACCTCGCACCACCGTTCATCGCGGCCCGACACCACATTTCCCCACGCCACCTGCACAAGCTCTTCCAGGACGAAGGAACCACCGTGGCCGGTCTGATCCGAGCCCGCCGCCTCGCCCGCTGCCGACAGGACCTGATCGACCCTGCCCATGCCGCGAAGCCCGTCAGTGCCATCGCGGCGCGTTGGGGATTGCGCGACGCCGGATACTTCAACCGGGTCTTCCAGGCGGAGTACGGCATGCCTCCAGGCGAGTACCGCCGAAGGGCGGCGATACTTCAGGCCGGTCCTGGCGTTCAGCACGACGGCACCGTCTTGTCACCAGACTCGGTCCGGCCAAGGCGACCGACGCCGCGTTGAATCTGCTGAAGATCCACCTGCGGGACGCGCCCACCTCACCGCGTGTTGCCGCGGATGAGGTCCGCCGCGCGTTCGGCTACCGCGATCGTCGCGGCGTTAGGTGGTGGTGCCGGTGACCGTGGTGCCGGACTTCGTGACGTGGCAGGTCGCCTGCGCGCCGCTCCAGAAGTGGAACGTGAGGGTCACGCGGGCGCCGTCGGTGACCTCCGCGAAGAACTCCGGCTTGAGGATCAGGGTGCCGGCGGTGTAGTCGGGCTGGACGTGGGTCCAGAACTCCTTGTAGGTGGTCCAGTTGAGCGGACCCGCAGGAGTGCCGTCGGCGTACTTCGCCTCCATGGTGGCCAGGATGTCGCCGCGGAACTGGGTGGGAACCGCGAACGCGCTCGTCGTCCCGTTGGCATTGGCCACGATGGGGGTGTCGTAGCTGATGACGCTGATCTGCCACGGCGCACCCTGGGAGAAGCGCGCCTCGACAGCGGCCTTCACGCCGTACGACCGGTCACCGAGTAGCCGGGTCAGTGCGCTCGCGGTGAGGGTGAGCGTGGATCCGGACACGGTGTAGTCGGTTCCGTCGACCAGGTTCGTGTTCCCGTGCCGTAGACCCTGGAACGACGCGCCGTTGAGGTTCAGGGTCAATGACCTGTTGGTGACGGCGGTGCTGCGAGCCACGAACACCTGGTCAGACGAGGCGGTGGCCGACCGGGTGGTCCAACTGGCCTTCATGAGGTCGAACAGGCCCTGGTCGCGCCACTGCAGGGTTTGACGGTTGAGGAACTGTCCCGCGTCCCACAGCATCGTGGTGACGTTACGGATGCGCGCCTGGTACCCGACCGCTTCGAAGAACTTCAGGAGTTCGCCGCGGTTCTGCACACCGGGCCGGTTGTGGTCGTAATTCAGCACCGCCCACTCGCCCATGATGACCGGGATGCGTCGGGCGACGAACGTGTTGTACACCCGGTCGAACGTGCCGATGAGATCTTGTTCGACTTCGGCGTTGTAGCGGGTGAAGCCGGAGTTGTTGACACTGAACGGCCAGAATCCGTAGAAGTGGATGGTGGCGGCGAGGTTGCGGTCGTTCAGCCCGTTGATGGTCGCTAGCAGCGCGTCGAGCTTGGGCTGGTCGGCGTTGGTGAACAGGGTCGGCAGCACGAGCACGCGGGTGGCGTTGTTTCCGCCGGTGCGGCGTACGAGGTTGACGAAGTCGACGTTGAGTTCGTGCAGCAGTGGGTAGCTCTGGTCGTCGGTGCTGTTGGCGAACTGCGGTTCGTTGATGTTCTCGAACGTCAGCCGCTGCGGGTGGTCGCGGAACGTTGTCGAGATCTGCGTCCACAGCGCGCGGTATCTCGCGAGGACATTGGCCTTGTCGCTCGGATAGGTGTTGATCCATTGCCAGGAGTCGTGGTGGAGGTTGAGCAGCACGTACAGGTCCTCGGCCAGGGCCCAGTCGACCACCTGGCGCACGCGTGCCAGCCAGGCGGCGTCGATGGTGTAGTCCGGTGCGGGGCCGTGGTGGTTGGTCCAGGTGACCGGGAGCCGGACGCTGCGGTATCCCTGTGACCGGTAGTGGCGCAGCAGCTCCCGGGTGATGAGCGGGTTGCCCCACGACGTCTCGTCGGGGATGGCGTCGAGGGTGTTGCCGATGTTCGTTCCGGGCTGCATCGCCGCGACGGTGGCCATCGCGTCACCCGGCTGCGGCGGCGTCGACGACGAGGACGACGGGGAGGGCTGGCCCACGTTGCCGGTGCAGGTCACACCGTTGAGGTCGAACGACGTCGGTGCGGCGTTGCTGCCGGCCCACGAACCGTTGAACCCGAACGAGACGCTTCCGTTCGTGGGGATGGCCGGGTTGTAGCTGGCATTCGTGGCCGTGGTGCGCCCGCCGGAGGTGCTGACGCTCGCGTTCCACGCCTGGGTCACCTGCTGGCCCGACGGGAAGGTCCATGCCAACCGCCAGCCGTTGACCGGGTCGCCGAGGTTGGTGACGGCGACGTTGGCGGTGAACCCGCCCTGCCACTGCGACGCGACCGTGTACGCGACCCGGCATCCCGCGGCCGCCGCGCCGGCGTTGACCGCCATCATCACGCCGCCGAGCAGGAGTACCGCGACGGCGGCGGCAATGACGCCGACCCGTCTGCGTGACGTTCGTAGTCTGCGCACACTCATCAGGACACTCCTCGGGGACGGCGGGAGGGGTGGGACCCCTGGCGTGGTGAGCTGTGGGAGGAGCGGCACCGGAGCGCTCGGCCACGGGGAAGTTTCTAGAAACTGGAGCCGAAAGTTTCTGACCCGGAACCGTACGCTTTACCTCGACGACCGTCAATGCGTTGACCGACCGTGCAACGATCCTTAGGCTGTGTGCAGCCGGTCAGGAAAGTTTCTCACCAAATCGGACAGCAGCTTGCGGACTGACATCGCCAACCCGGTGATCCCCGATCCCATCCGGATCCCAGCATCTGCCGGGTGGGGGAGGACTACTACCTCGCCACCCTCGACGGCCGGTACCTGTCGACCGAGGTTGCCGGCGGCTTCACCGGCCGAGTCATCGGCGTGTACGCCACGGCCGGCACCGTCCACGTCGACTGGTTCGACTACGAGGGAGCACGGAGTGACTGACGACGAATCGGTCCGGCCGGTCACCATCGCCTACATCGCCGAGTCCGCCGGCGTATCGGTCCCCACCGTGTCCAAGGTTCTCAACGGACACTCCGGGGTGTCGTCGGACACCCGCGCCCGCGTCGAGGCCCTCATCCACCAGACCGGCTACCGCAAGCCCCGGCCCGTCCTGGGCCGGCGGATGGTCGAACTCGTCTTCGACGAGCTGGAACACATGTGGGGTCTGGAGATCATCCGCGGCGTCGAGCGGGTCGCCCGGGAACACCGCGTCGGCGTCGTGCTCACCGAGTTCGGTCCCCAACGCAGCGCCATCCGCTACTGGATCGACGACACCGTCGCCCGGCGCCCGTCCTGCGTGGTCACCGTGGCCCAACTGTCCGAGGAACAGCGGGAACAGTTGCGGGCCAAGGGAATCCCCTTCGTCGTCCTTGATCCGGTCAACGAGCCACCGGCCGAGAGCCCATTCGTCGGCGCCACCAACTGGACCGGTGGCCGCACCGCCGCCCGTCACCTGCTCGACCTCGGACACCGGCGCATCGCCACGATCGCCGGTCCCGAAGGCTTTCTCTGTTTCCAGGCCAGACTCGACGCCTACCGGTCGGCCATGGAGTCCGCCGGACCCGCCGTGGTGGTGCGCACCGCCGTGACCGTGGACGCCGGCCACGCGGCGGCGCTGGACCTGCTGAGCCGCCCTGACCGCCCGACGGCCATCGTCACCGGCAACGACCTGCAGGCCCTGGGCGTCTACCGCGCGGCCCGGGAGCTGGGCCTGCGGATCCCGACCGACGTCAGCGTGGTCGGATTCGACGACCTGCCCCTCGCCACCGTCGTCGACCCGCAGCTGACCACAGTGCGCCAACCGCTCACCGAGATGGCCGCGGCGGCCACCGAACTGGCGCTGGCCCTGGCCCGCGGCGAACGGGCCCCGCAGACGGGACTCGAATTGGCCACCAGGCTCGTCGTCCGGCAGAGCACCGCACCGCCCCGGAGATGACCCGGGCGGTCGCCATTAACAACTTGTTAGGAAGCTCCCTCAGGTGGGCCTGTGAGGCTCCGGGTCATGAGGATCAACCTGCTCGGAACCGTCGAACTGCTCGACGACCGGACGTCGGTGCCGATCGGGTCGCGTAAGCGGAGACTGCTCCTCGCGGCGCTCGCCCGACGTGTCTGCACCTCGGTCAGCGTGGTCGATCTCGTCGACGTCATCTGGGGCCAGTCGCCGCCACGGTCAGCGGCCTGCAATCTCCGCACGTACCTGTTCGACCTGCGACGGGTGCTCGGCGCCCGGTCCATCGTGCGCACCGGCTCGGGCTACCGCCTCCAGTTCGACACCGCCGACATCGACCTGAACGCGTTCGACCGGGCGGCCGGTCGGGGCGATACAGCGCTCAGCGCCGGAAATCCCCGGCTGGCCCGGCGAGAGCTGGCGCGGGCGTTGAAACTGTGGCGGGGCGACCCGTTCGCCGACCTCGGCGAGGTGGCCGCGTTCACCGGTGACGTACAACGGCTACGGGAGCGACGCCTCCGCGTCCTCGAGCAACGCATCGAAGCCGACCTTCAACTGGGTGCCGCGGCCGACGTCGTGGCCGAGCTGACGGAGCTGGTCGCCGAACACCCGTACCACGAACGCTTCCGCGGCCAGCTCATGCTGGCGCTGTACCGGAGCGGACGGCAGGCCAACGCGCTGGAGGTCTTCCGGGCGGCGCGCGCCACGCTGCACGACGAGCTCGGAATCGAACCCGGCAGTGAACTGCAGGCGACGCACCGGTCCGTGCTCAACCAGGACCATCGCATCGGGTGGTCGACGCCATTGTGCCGGCTGTGACCGTGTCGAGCCGTCGGCTGATCTCGGCTGCTTCAACGAGCCGGTGATATAGGCGGTAGAGGTCGAGCGCCTGCCCCCAGCAGGTTCGGGCTTCCTCGGTCCGGTCGAGCGCCAGCAGCGCCTCGCCGAGTCCTTCGAGGCTCTGCGCCTCGAAGAGGTCGTGGCCGACGCTGCGGTACAGGTCGACCGCCTGCCGGTAGAGGCCGGTCGCCGCCTCGTACCGACCCGTTGCTTGTTCCAGCCGGGCGAGGTTGTCGATCATGGTAGCTCGGCTGTAGGCGTCGTCCGGCCGGGCCAGGGCCAGCGCGGACTGCAGGTGTTCTCGGGCCTCCTCGTACCGGCCCAGTCGGGTCAGGTGACCGCCGAGGTCGTTGAGCAGGTCCGCGCGTCGTGGCGACGACTCGTCCGGTCCGAACAGCTCAATGGCCCGTCGGGTGTGCTCTGCGGCCGCGGCGGCATCGCCGTGCTCGCCGAGTACGTACTGGAGCACACGATGCGTACGGGCCTGCGCCGGCACGTCGCCGGCGTACTCCGCGGCGGCCAGGGCCCGTTGGATGTGTTCGATCGCCAGGTCATGCTGACCAGCCCAGGCAAGAGCGACGCCCAACAGGCGCTGTGCGGTCATGTGAGCCGGTCTGTGGCCGGCGATCCGGGCCGCTTCCAGCGCGGCCCGCCACATCGCCACCTCGTCTTCTGCGGTGCCCCGGCGTTTATGTAGTGGAACCGTGTCGGCCGCGAGCCGCCACACGGCCGGATGCCACCCCTCGGCGGCGGCAAGCTGCTGAGCTGCGATGAGATTGGTCTGCTCCGCCACGAGCCAGGTCAGCGCGGCCTTCTCGTCGGTGAAGGCCGGCGCGACGGCCAGGTCGGGCGGATCGAAGCCCGGCACCAACCTGTTCGGGACGATCTGGTGACCGGCCGCATACGCCGCGGCGACGAAGAAGCCGACCCATCTCCGTAACGCCTCTCGGCGTTCCGGGCCCGTGAGCCGACGGTCGGCCTGCTCCGTGGCGTACAGGTGGATCAGGTCGTGCATCTGCCACCTGCCGGCGGTGTGTTGCTTGAGCAGAGACTGCCGCTCCAGCGATCGCAACAGTGCGGCCAGCCGGGGCACCGGAAAGTCGGCCAGCGCGGCGCTCGCGGCCAGGCCGAAGTCCGCCGCCGGAACAAGGCTGAGCAGGGCGAGCAGACGGGCCTCGGCGTCGCTCAAGGCGTCGTACGACGAGGACAGGACGGCGCGCAGACCCGTTCCCTCGTCGAGGGTGGTCAGTCGGGTGGTGGTGTCGGCCAGTTCTGTTGCGACGACGGCCAACGCCAGCCGGGGGTTGATCTCGGCGCGGGCGGCGGCGATCGCCACCGCGAGCGGCAACCCGCCGCACGCGGACACCATGCCGTCGGCGGCGGCGGGCTCGGCCGTCACACGGTCGGGACCGATCCGGACGGCCAGCAGCCGACGGGACTGCGCGTCGGTGAGGACGTCGAGCGGCAGCACCCGGGCACCGTGCCCGGTGACCAACCCGGTCAACGTGTGCCGGCTGGTGACCACGACGACACAGCTACCCGAGCCGGGCAGCAGGGCGGTGACCTGTTCGGTGTCGCGGGCGTTGTCGAGCACGACGAGCATCCGCCGGTCATTGGTCAGGCTCCGGTACAGGCCGGTACGGGCGTCGGCGTCGGCCGGGATCGACGCGGCCGGAATCCCGAGCGCGTCGAGGAATCCGCGCATCGCCGTCTGCGGTGTCACCGGCTGACCGGACGGGTCGAACCCGCGCAGATTGACGAAGAGTTGCCCGTCCGGGAAGCGCGCACGGTTGCGATGCGCCCAGTGCAAGGCCAGGGACGTCTTGCCGATGCCGCCCGGTCCCGTGACGACGGAGATGGCGACCGCCCCTCTCTCCGCCGCCGCCGTCATCTCCAGCGCAGCCAGTTCCTCCTGCCGGCCCACGAAAACCGGTAGGTCCGCCGGGAGCTGCATGGGTACCGGACGGTCGAGACGGCCTGTGCCGACAGCCGCCGTCACCGGCTCACCGCGCAGGACCGTCCGGTGCAGTTCCCGCAGCTCAAGGCCGGGATCCGTACCCAACTCCTCGGACAGGCGCCGACGCACCGCCTCGTAGTGCACCAAGGCTTCGGCCGAGCGCCCCGCCGCGTGCAGGGCGCGGACGAGCATCGCCGCGACCGGCTCGGCGAGGGGGTACTCGCCGGCGACCTCGGTCAGCCGGGTGACGACCGGGCCCGGCACTCCGCTGCGCAGGACGGCATCTGCCCAGTCCACGACCGACTGAAGGTATTGCTGGCGCAGTGCCTCACGGGTGCGGGCCGCCCACTCTCCGGACAGACCGGCGAGCGGCTCGCCGCGCCACAGTTCCAACGCCTCACCCAGCACCCGACCCCGGTCGGCGTCGGTGCGGTCCGGCTCCCGCGACCGGTTCAACAGCTGATGCCAGCGACCCGTGTCGACGTGGTCGGGTGCGAGGTCGAGCACGTAGCCGCCGGAGCGGCGGCGCAGCACGTCGTCGGCCTGAGCGGGATCGGCCTGCCGCAGCATGCGTCGGATGTGGGCGACCTGCACGTGCAACGTCCGGCGGGCACCGTCCGGAGCCGTGTCCCAGACGCGGTCGATGAGCGTCTCGACGGTCACCGGTCGCCCTGGATGTGCCGCCAAAGCGGCCAGGACGAGCCGCCGCTGCGGTGGCCCCGCGTCGATCGTCCGGCCATCGACGTCGATCTCGACCGGCCCCAGCAGTCGCACCCCGATCATCGCAATGCATACCTCCCGATCCCGGCCACGACCATATCCATCGTCAGCAATGCTCAGCGCGGTCCGGCGGCACGGAGACGGGGCCGATCTGCTGAGGAGTGACGCTGTGGACTTCGCGTTCAACACGAGTTCGGCGTCATCGAGCATCACGACTTGACGATGCCCCGGGGCCGGTCACGTCTCCAGGATCGCGGGGCCGGCCGCACCGGCGGCGTCCGGGGTGTCGAGGTAGCGGGCCGCGAGGGCATCGGAGCCCTGCGCCAGCAGGGTGACGTCGGCACCGACGAGCATGAAGGACGCCCCGGCTTCCAGATACACGTCGGCCACCGTGGGGTCGAACGCGTTCACCCCGACGGCGACACCGGCCGCCCGCGCTGTCGCAACGACGCTCAGCGCGGCCGCGACCACCTCCGGGTGGGCCTGTTCGCCGGGCCTGCCCAGGGAGGCGGCCAAGTCGGAGGGCCCGACCAGAACGCCGTCGACGCCGTCGACGGCCGCGATCTCGGCGGACGCCGCCACGCCGGCCGCGGTCTCGATCTGCACTATCAGCGACACGTGCTCGTGGGCGTCGGTCGGATAGCCCTCGACCCGGTTCCAGCGGGCCGAGCGGGCGAGCGCCGAGCCGATCCCCCGGCCGCCGCGCGGGGGGTAGTGCGCGGCGGCGACGGCGGCCTGCGCCTCGGCGGCAGAGGAGATCATCGGGACGATCAGGGTCTGGGCGCCGAGGTCGAGCACCTGCTTGATGACGACGGCGTCGGTGCTCGGCACGCGGACCACGGCCGCGACCGGATAGGCGGACACGGCCTGCAGTTGGGCAAGCACCGACGGGAGGCTGTTCGGGCCGTGTTCCATGTCGATGAGGATCCAGTCGAGCCCGCTGCCGGCGCAGATCTCCGCCACGACCGGGCTGCCCGAGCACACCCATATCCCGAACAGGGGACGGGTGGCCGTGGCCAGGGCGGCGCGGATCGGCGGGTTCAGACGAAGCGGCATGAGATCGTCCCCATCGAGCCGTAGTCGCACAGCACGGTGTCGCCGCGTGAGACCCACACCGGACGGGTGAACGAGCCCGCCAGAATGATCTCACCCGCCTCCAGGCGGGCGCCGTGCTGGTGGAATTTGTTCGCCAGCCACGCTACGCCCGTCGCCGGATGGTTGAGGATCCCGCCGGAGACACCGGTCTCCTCGATGGACTCGTTGCGGTACAGCATCGCCGGGATCCAGCGCAGGTCGACCTCGTCGGGCCGGCGCGGCGTGCCGCCCAGGATCATGCCGCCGTAGGCGGCGTTGTCGGCGATCGTGTCGACGATCGTGCGGCCCTCGAGTTCGATGCGGGAGTTCAGTATCTCCAGCGCGGGCGTGACGTACTCCGTGGCCCGCAGCACGTCGATGAGCGTGCAGTTCGGACCGGCGAGCGGCGCCGACAGCACGAACGCGATCTCGACCTCGACGCGCACGTTGGAGAACGCGTCGAACGGGATCAGGGCGCCGTTCTCCCACACGGTGTCGTTGAAGATGACCCCGTAGTCGGGCTCGGAGATACCGGTGGCCGCCTGCATGGCTTTCGAGGTGAGGCCGATCTTGCGACCCACCAGCCGGCGCCCGGCGGACAGGTTCCGGTCGCGCCACACGCCCTGGATCGCGTACGAGTCCTCGACGGTGGCGTCCGGGTAGCGGGCCGTGATCCGCGGGATCAGGTTGCGCGCGCGACCGGCGCCGGCAAGCTCCTCCGCGATCGCCGTTATCGTCTCGGCGGGCAGCATCGATTCTCCTCAGTCGCTTGCGAGCCCGTCACAGCGCCGGGGTCTCGTCCGGGTGCTCGTGCGTCAGGAACGCGGCGAGCGTGCCCTTGCGGTGACGCCGCACGGCGTCCTCGATCGTCGTGACCGGTGCGCCGTTCTCGATCAGCGTCACGATCTCCTCGTGTTCACGGACCGACTCCCGCGCCCGTTCCGGGACGAACTCGAAGATCGAGTACCGCATGTGGTTCAGGCGCGTCCACTCGGCGTCGACCATCTCGATCAGGCGTGGGTTGCCGCACTTCGAGTAGAGGATCGCGTGGAACTCCTGGTTCAGGACGCTGAACGTGCGCGGTTCGAAGCGGTCCAGGCTCGCGACCATGACGTCGTTCACGGCCCGGGCGCGTCGCAGGTCGTCGGCGGTGAGTCGGGGCGCGGCGAGCGCCGTGGCCGCACTCTCCACGATCGTGATGACCTGCATCGTGTACCGGTACTGGGTGTCGTCGACCATCGAGACCCGTGCGCCGACGTTGCGCTCGAACGTCACCAGCCCCTCGGCCTCCAGCTGCCGGATCGCCTCCCGCACCGGCACGACGCTCATGTCGAGCTCCTTGGCGATGGCCGGCAGTACGAGCCGGTACCCGGGGGTGAACTGGGAGCTCGTGATCTGGCCCTTGATCCACGCGTAGGCCCGCTGGGACTTGCTGACCGTCTGAACGCTCTTCACCGCTTCTGGCGCCATGACTCGTACCTCGCCCTCCACTCGGCGTTCATCGGGAACAGGTCCCGGACCGGGTTGCCCGCCGCCACCTGCTCGGCGATCCATGCGTCCTCGTCCTCCTGGGCGAGGGCCGCGTCGACGACCTCCTCAGCCAGCCGGGGAGGGAGGACGATCACCCCGTCGGAGTCACCGACGATGATGTCACCCGGTTGCACGGTCGTGCCTCCGCAGGCGATGGTGATGCCGCTGTCCCAGGGGACGTGCCGCCGGCCGAGCACCGCCGGATGGGCGCCTCCGGTGAAGACCGGGATACCCACGGCGGCGACCGCGTCGGCGTCGCGCACGGCGCCGTCCGTGACGATCCCGGCCGCGCCGCGCGCGTGCGCGCGGATCGCGAGGATGTCGCCGAGCGTCGCCGCGGTCGTGTCGCCCCGGGCCTCGATCACGATGACCTCGCCCGCTTCGACCGTGTCGAACGTGCGCTTCTGCACGTTGTAGCCGGCGCCGTGCGCGTCGAACAGGTCTTCGCGGTTCGGCACGAACCGCAACGTCCGGGCCGGGCCGACGAGTTTCGTGCTGGGCACCAGCGGCCGCACGCCGTCGACGGTGACGTTGTTCAGCCCCCGCTTGCGGAGCTGGGCGGACAGCCCGGCCACGGGTGCGGCCCGGAGCTTGGCGAGCAGATCTTCAGGCATGGGTGTCCTGTTCGAGGTACGCGCGGCCGTAGTCGTTGCCGTTCGGCAGGCGCAGGATCGTGTGCACGTGGAAACGCGCCGGGAGCCGGTTGGTCAGCCACACCCCGGCATGGTGGTCGAGTTCGGCCAGGACCACCGGGCTCTGGATCCGGAGGTAGAACGGCTGGGACCCGTCGGTCGCGCCGTACCAGCAGAACCACGTCTCGTCGACGTGCGCGTCGTAGTCGGCCATCGTCGCGTCCCGGTGCGGTTGTCGCAGCAGCAGGTGGAAGTCCTCGACGATGCCACGGAGCAGCCCTCGCTGCACATCGGTGAGCCCCGTCGCGCGGATGCCCTCGTACGGGATCACGCGGTTGTCGCGGAACGCGCCGGCCAGGTGCCGCTCGTCGGCGGGGTGCAGCCGGTCGGCCGGCATCGCCGGGTCGAGCACGGAATGGTAGACGACGGCGTCGGCGCGCTGCTCCTCCGTCAGCGAGGCGGCGAGTTCGAGGGCGCGGGCCTCCCGGGCCGCGAACAGCGGTGGACGCCCGTCCGACAGCGCCGGCTCGCCGCCGATGAACACCGGCGCGATCACGTGCCGGCCACCGACGGAGACGAAGTTGACGGCCACGTGATGCCCGAACAGCTGCCACCCCCACGGCCCGTCGGGCGACGGCGTGCCGAAGAGGGAGACCCAGTAGCTGCGGTCGTTCATCACCGTGGGCAGCCCGACCAGCTCACCGAGGTACCCGTTCAGCGACATCGCCCCGCTGACGAGCGTCCACCCCGCTGGGCTCAGCGACGCCCGCACGACGGCGAGGATCGCGTCGGCCACGTCCGGTTCGAGGTCCTCCAGGCGCAACCCGACCCGGTGGACGACGAACTCCGGGTTGCTCCACGCCCGCCACTCGGGCGCGTCGACCGGGTAGGTGAACCGGTCGCGCTCCGCCGCGGTCAGGAGGTCGAGCGCCGCACGAGCCGCCTCGACCGGCGCCGGGTCGGCCTCGGCCGGACGCAGCGGGTAGAGGCCGCGCCGCGCCACCCCGTCGGACGTGACGCCGACGAACGGCTCCTCGTACAACCCCTTCCAGTACGCCAGCAGGTCCTGCACGAACGGCGCCGAGACGCGGTCGCGCCCGAACTCCTCGTAGGTCATCCCCCGGTACCGGGCGACCTTCGGGTCGTCGGGTTCGAAGAGATACCCGAGGTAGCTGTCCTCCGGGAGGTCGACCGCCGCCTCCCGGCCGCTGGTGCGGTCGGTATGGAGGAACTCGTCCACGTGTGTCCCTCAGCCGATCGGGAGATCGAAGATCCGCTTGGCGTTCCCGGAGAGAACCAGGTCCCGGTCGGCGTCGCTGATCTCGAGGGTGTTCTTCACGAAGTCCACGCCCTGGCTCATCCACGAATAGAACACCGGGAACGACGAGCCGAACAGGTAGTGGTCGGCGCCGTTGACCTTCAGCGCGCACTCGACCTGGTCCTTGCCCCACGAGTGCGGGTGGGTGAGGTCGAAGAAGATGTTGTTCGCCAGGTAGCCGCGGATCTTCTCGCCGCCGGTCGGGTCGAGCCGTTGCAGCGACTCGTTCTTGCCCGACGCGTGCGGGGTGAGCAGCGCGGTGTTGGCGAACCAGTTCCCGCCGAGCATGGTGTGGACGAACCGCAGCCCGGGCATCCGGTCGAACATGCCGCTGAACAGTTCCCGGCCGACGGCGGTGGCCTGGTCGACGATGCGGCCGTACTCGCGCCGCAGGTTGGTGTAGTCGATCACCGACCGCCACTCCACCGGCAGCGGGGTGTGGTGCACGATCACCGGGACGTTCAGCCGCTCGATGACCTTCAGATAGGGCTCGAAGACCTCGTCGTCGAGGTAGAGCTGGCCGTAGTGGCAGGCCAGTTGGACGCCCACCGCGCCGAGTTCGTTCACGCAGCGTTCGAGCTCGTAGGTGTTCTCCTTGCCGCCCCACGGCGGCACGCAGGCGGTCGCGAACAGCCGCCCGTTGGACCGCTTCACGATCGAAAAAGCGTTGTCGTTGACCGCCTTGCAGGTGTCCAACGCCAGCCATTCCTGCCAGACCGGTACCCGCATGATGCCGTAGTCGACGCCGGCGTCGTCCATGGCCGCGAGCTTGGCCTCGGCGGAGTAGTCGCCCTCGACGTAGTTGAGGTTCTGGTAGCCGGCCGGCTTCTCCAGGATCAGGTGCTTCTTGCCGCTGTCCATCGTCTCGACCCGCGCGATCTCGCCGAAGCCGCGCGGCGCGCTGTAGAGGAAGCCGTCGAGGATCTTCTGGTTCGTGAACAGGTCCTCGGGCAGGTGATGGATGTTGATGTCGACGACGGTCATGTCAGTCCCTTCTCAAGGCGGCGCCGCAACGGCGCACGCGTCCCCGTGGCGTAGATGGCGTGGACGATCTCGTCGGGGGTGAGCTCGCCGCTGAGCTCCTTCTGGATCTCGCCGTCGGCGAAGACGAGGACCCGGTCGCACAGCAGCGACAACTCGTTCTCGTCGGACCCGGCCACGACGACGGCGCAGCCGGCGTGGGCCGCCGCCCGGATGGTGGCGACGATCGTGTGCCGGGCACCGACGTCGACGGCCTGGGTGGGCTCGTGCAGCACGAGCAGCGCCGGGCCCAGGGCCAGCCACTTGGCGAGCAGCACCTTCTGCTGGTTGCCGCCGCTCAGGGTGCCCACCACCATGCGCGGCTCGCGCGGCTGCACGTCGAGCCGGGTCATCCAGTCGGCCACCAGGGCCTTCTCCCGCGGACGGCGGACCGGCAGCAGGGCCCGGCCGGCCCGGGCGGTCTGCGGGAACGTGACGTTCTCGGTGACCGTCATCGCCATGGCCAGCCCGGAGTGCTCGCGGCCCTCCGGCACCAGCGCGATCCCGGCCCGGATCGCGGCGGACGGCGTGAGGCCGGCGAGCGGCAGCTCCGCGCCGGACAAGAAGACCGTGCCGGCGGAGGCGGGCGAGGCGCCACTGATGAGGTACGGCACGTCGTCGTAACCGGAACCGCCGAGCCCGGTGAGCCCGACGACCTCGCCGGGCGCCACGGCGAACGAGACGTTCCGGGCCCGCCGGCCGGTCACCGCTTCGATCAGCACCGGCGCCGCGCCGGCGGCGATCTCGGCGGTGCCGCGGTTCTCCAGGTCGATGAGGTTGCGACCGAGCATCATGGCCGTGAGGTCCGCCTCGCTCGTGCCCGCCAGCTCGCGGCCGCCCTCGACCACGGCGCCGTCGCGCAGCACCGTCACCCGGTCGGCCGCGTCGACGACCTCCTCCAGCCGGTGGGTGATCAGCAGGACCGCGGTGCCCGTGGCCACGATCTCGTCGAGGATCGTGAAGAAGTGCTCCAGCGCCGGGCGGCTGAGCGCCCGTGTCGACTCGTCGAAGATGATCAGGCCGGTGCCGGCGTGCACGTCCTGCAGCGCCCGGGCGATGGCGACGGTCGCCCGTTCGTCCTCCCGGAGGGTGCCGACCGGCGCGTCGAGCGGAACGACCCGGCCGAGCCGCTCGAA
Source organism: Virgisporangium aurantiacum (assembly GCF_016863635.1). GTDB lineage: Bacteria > Actinomycetota > Actinomycetes > Mycobacteriales > Micromonosporaceae > Virgisporangium > Virgisporangium aurantiacum. The sequence goes on from NZ_BOPG01000083.1 coordinate 83,832, forward strand.
GACCTCGGTGGCGGCGGCCCGTTCGCGGTGCCAGTCGATCCGGCGCAGGAACCGCGACGCAGTCAGCCGCCCGATGCGCATGTTCTCCACGACGCTGGCGTCGCGGACGAGCCCGAGCGTCTGGTGCACCACGGCGACGCCCCGGGTCCGGATCTCGCCCGGCCGCACCGGCAGGCGCAGGTCGGTTCCGTCGACCGCCACCCGCGCGCCCGGATCGGGCGTGTGGATGCCGGTGAGCACTTTGGCCAGCGTCGACTTGCCGGACCCGTTCTGCCCGATCAGCCCGTGGATCTCGCCGGCGCGCACCTGCAGGGAGACGTCCTTCAGCACGCGGGCGGTGCCGAACGTCATCGACAACGACTCCACCGACAGGCGTGGAGCACCGCTCACGAAACGCCCCAGATCTTCTTGAACTCGTCGGTGAACGTGGTGGGCCCGTACCACTCACCGGACTGTTCGGCTTCCGCGGTCAGCTTCACCGAACCGATCGACTCGCGGGTGAAAAGCCGCACCGGGATCGTGTACTGGGGCAGCTCGGTGCCGAGGATGAGGCGCATCGCCGCGTCGGCGTCGACCCAGCCCTGGAACGCCGAGGCCTGGCCGGCCGCCGCGTTGAGGAAATTCTTGGACGCGAGCGCCTGCAGCCCGCCGAGCTGCACCGAACCGGTCAGGCCCTTCACCGAGCCGATCTTCGAGGCCTGCTGCACTCCGGTCTGCGTCGGCTGCAGGTACTGCTCGAACTGCGACTCGACGTAGGTGATGTCCGGGTTCTTCAGCAGCGCGGAACTGGTCGACGACGGGATCAGCGAGAAGTTCGCCGAGCTCACCTGGTTGATCGTGATCTTGCAGTTCGGGCAGGACTGCTCGTAGACCGCCTTGCCCTGGCCGACGAAGACGGCCGGCGCCGGTCCGTCGGTGCCCTGGTTGATCAGCACCTTCGCCGTGCCGCCCGAGTCGACGGTGACCCATTTGGCCAGCGCCTCCTGCATCGGGCCGCCGCCGGCGGGGATGTAGGCGAGCGTTTTGGAGGCCGGGCGGGCGTTGTCGGGAATCTGGTTGCTGATGATCACCGGTACTCCGGCGGCCTGCGCCGCGCCGAACGCGTTGGCCGCGATGACGTAGGGCACCGCGTCGGTGACGATCGCGGCGGCCTTCCGGTCGGTCGCCTGGGTGATGCAGGCGCTGACGTCGGTGGGCGTCCCCTTGCCGTCGCAGGACTGGACCTTGATCCCGACGGTGTCGAACGCCTTGGTCAGCGTCGACAGGGTCACCTTGAACTGCGGGGACTGCATGGTGATCGGCACGTAGTAGACGGTCTTGCCGGCGAGCGAGCGCGCGTTGTCGATCTTGGCAGTAGGCACCGGGTACGCGTCGAGCGGCCTGGTGAGCTTGTCGACCTCGGCGGCGAGCCCGGTCTTTTCGCCGGCGGGTGTCGACGCCGGTGCGTCGGCGTCGGTTCCGGAGTCACAGGCGGTCAGTGCGGCGGCGATCAGGAGGGTCCCGACGGTGGCGACCATGCGCGGGTTCATGGGGGACTCCTTTCAGTGGGATCGGGATCTCGCGTGCAGCAGGGTGGTGATGGTGACGGCGACGACCAGCACCCCGCCGTAGAAGACGTTGGACACCCACGACGTCGCGCCCAGCAGTTGCAGGCCGAGGACGCCGGTGGCGAGGAAGTAGACGGCGATGAGGGTGCCGAGCGGGTTGAACCGGCCGGGTTCGATGATCGCGGTGCCGAGGAAGGTGGCCGCGAACATCGGCAGGAGGTAGGCGTTCGAGACGTTGGGGTCGAACCCGCCGGTCGCCGCCGCCGCGAGCACACCGCCGACGCCGGCGATCAGGCCGGCGGCCGTGAACGCGCCGATGCGCACCCGCGTCACGCGGACGCCGGCGAGGCGGCTCACCTCGCGGCTCTCCCCGACGAAACGCATGTTGCGGCCGAGCGGCGTAAAGCGCAGCAGGTAGAAGAAGGCGACCATCAGCACGAGGCCGAGGAAGAAGCTGATCGGCAGCCCGCCGACGTCGAGCAGTGCGATCTGCTTGAACGAGGCGGGCAGCCCGCTCACCGGCGTGAGGTCGCTGATCCAGAGGGCGATGCCGAGCAGGAACGTGCCCATGCCCAGCGTGACGACGATGGTGTTGACGCCCAGCTTGACCACGAGCCAGCCGTTGAGCGCGCCCACCGCTGCCGACACCGCGACCGCCAGCAGCGACGCCGCCCAGACGTTCCAGTCGTGGTTGACGTTGAGGACGGTCACCGAGATCGCCGCCAGCCCGAAGTTCGACGCCACCGACATGTCGACGAACTCGCCGACCAGGATCGTGCAGAGCAGCGCGGCGGTGAGGAACACGAGTGGCTGCTGGCTGCCGAAGATGGTGCGGAACGCGCCCGACGTCAGGAACGTGTCGGGCAGCAGCAGCGCGTAGACGACGACGAACAGCAGCCAGACGCCGACGAGCGCGAACCGGGTGCCGAACCGGAGCAGGGTCACGGGCAGGTGATGCGGGGTGGCGGGGGCGTCGACCAGCATGGCGCGAAATCGTATACGTCTTGATGTACGACGGTCAACCACCTGCGGTGCACCGGCAAACGGAGCGACATCCTGTGGAAATGCTAAGAATGGTCTACCAGTGTTGACCGCTCGCGGAGCCCGGAGTTAGATACCGGAATCGTGTACGATCTCGTACACGCCCGCCTCACGGGAGGACACACATGCTCGACATCGCCATCATCGGTGCCGGCCCGTGCGGACTGGCTACCGCGCTGCGGCTCCACCAACGGGGCTTCCGCCCGCGGATCTACGAGGCGGTCGGCGAACTCAAGCCACTCGGCGTCGGCATCGACACCAAGGTCTACGGCACGCGCGAGATCGACGAGCTCGGCCTGCTGGAGGAGTTCCGCGCGGTGTCGGTCGACGCCCAGGAGTCGATCTTCTACAACAACCACGGGCAGGAGATCTACGCCGAGTTGTGCGGTGTGCACATGGGCTACCTGCACGAGCAGCGGTTCGTCCGTCGTGGGGCGTTGCAGATGCTGTTCTACCGGACCGTCCTGAAGCGCCTCGGCGCCGACTCCGTCGTGCTGGGTGCCCGGTGCACCGGCTACACGCAGAACGCCGACTCGGTCACCCTGCACTTCGACGGCGCGGCAAGCGACGTGACCGCCGACGTGGTGATCGCCGCCGACGGCATCAAGTCGGCCGTGCGCACGCAGATGCACCCCGAGAGCGCCGAGCCGAAGTACTCCGGCATCACGATGTGGCGCGGTACCACGCTGATGGAGCCGTTCAAGGGCGGCCACACGATCCTGCACATCGGCGACCCGCGGGTGTCCAGCATGATCGTCTACCCGATCGCCGACGACTTCGAGGGTTCCGGCCTGACCCTGGTCAACTGGGTCGTCGAAGCGGTGCGGGACGCGTCGGTGGAGGACTGGAACCAGACCGGCGGCGTCGACGAGATCATGCACCACTACGACACCTGCACGCTTCCGTTCCTCGACGTGCAGCAAATGATGCGCAACGCCCGCGAGGTCTACCTGATGCCGCTCATCGACCACGAACCGCTCGACAGCTGGGTCGACGGGCGCGTCGCGCTCGCCGGCGACGCCGCGCACGCGATGTACCCGCGCGGCGGGAACGGCTGGTGCCAGGCGCTCGTCGACGCCGGGGTCATCGCCGACAGGCTGGCCACGATCGACGACCCCGCCGAGGCGCTGCGGGCGTACGAGAGCGCCCGGTTGGCGACGGTCAACCGGATCGTGCTGGCCAACCGCGGCGAGGGCTACGAGGTGATCCGCCGGATCGTCGCCGAACGCACCGACGGCAGGCCGTTCTCGAACGTCGAGGAGGTGCTGCCGCTGGCCGAGGCCGACGGCATCTTCAGCCGGTACCACGCGCTCGTCGGGCAGCCCCGGCCGGGACACGAGGCGGGCGAGACCACCGGCTTCCGGTCCCCGGACGCACTCGTATGAACGCCGAAATCCTCGCCGTGGAGGAGCGCCGGCGCCGCGCACTGATCGCCGGTGACCTCGCCGCGCTCGACGACCTGTTCGACGAGTCGCTCGTGCACATCCACGCCCCCGGCGTGACTCACGACAAGGCCCAGTTGTTGGAGCACGTCGCCACGAACCAGGCGTACCTCGACGTCGTCCGGGGCGAGCTGACGATCCGGGTGTTCGGCGACGTGGCGGTCGTGACCGGTCCGCTCACCAACCGGCTGCGCACCCGCGACGGCGGCGAACGGACGCTCGACGGCGTCGCCACGCAGGTGCTGCGGCGCTGCGACGACGGGGCGTGGCGGTTCGTCAGTTTCCAGATGACGCCGCTGGGCGAACGCGCGTGGCCGGCGCTCGCCTCGGAGGGTTCATGAGACTCGCCCGGTTCCACGTCGCCGGCGGCCCGGCCCGGCTCGGCCGCGTCGACGGCGACCGCGTCACCGACATCTCCGACGGTTTCGGGATCTCGTTGCGCGCTCTTCTCCCCGACCTTTCCGAGCTGAGGGACGCGATCCGCGCTTTTGACGGTCCCACGTACCCGCTCGCGGACGTCACCCTCGACGCGCCCGTCGACGACCCGCAGAAGTACCTCGGCATCGGCATGAACTACCGGGAGCACGCCGAGGAGGCGCGGCGGGCCGGCATTCCGATCCCCACCAGCCAGTTCTGGTTCAACAAGCAGGTGTCCTGCGTCGTCGGGCCCCACGACGATGTCCACAAGCCGGTCGTCTCTGACCAGCTCGACTACGAGATCGAGCTCGGCGTGGTCATCGGCCGCCGCTGCCGGCACGTGCCCGTTGAGGCGGCCCGCTCGGTGATCGCGGGCTACCTCATCTGCAACGACTTCTCGGTGCGCGACTGGCTGCAGAAGCGGTCGCCCACGTTCACGCTCGGCAAGTCGTTCGACACCCACGGGCCGATCGGGCCGTGGCTGACCACCGACGACGAGATCGCCGACCCGCTCGCGCTCGGGATGACGCTGACCGTCAACGGCGAGATCCGCCAGGATTTCACCACCGGCGACATGATTTACGACATCTACGCGCAGATCGCATACCTCACGCAGGTGATGACGCTGATGCCGGGTGACATCCTGGCCACCGGCACGCCGTCCGGGATCGGCGCACCCACGGGTCGCTTCCTGAAGGTCGGCGACGTCGTACGGGCCGAGATCGCCGGTCTCGGCGCCATCGAGAACCGCATCGTCGAGGAGCCCGCATGAGGGTCAGCGTCGAGATCGAAGGGTTCGCCCACGCGAACCCCATCCCGGCCGCGAGCCGGATCGGGAACCTGCTCGTCTCCGGCCTGCTCACCGGCCGTGACCCGGCCACCCGCGAGCTGCCCGCCGGTCTCGACGCGCAGTGCGCGAACGTCTTCACGCACGTGCGCGCGCTGATGGCCGCGGCCGGCGCGAGCACCGACGACATCATCAAGATGACGTTCTGGCTCGCCGACCCCCGCGACCGCGCGGCGCTCAACCGGGAGTGGCTCGCGATGTTCCCCGACCCGGCCAGCCGCCCGGCCCGCCAGGCGATGGCGGCGCTGCTCGACGGGGGCGTGCTGGTGCAGTGCGACCTCATGGCGATGCTCCCGTCGTGAACGAGGCCGACCTGTTGGCGGCCGTCCCCGACCGGTTGTTCATCGGTGGACGGTGGCGAGCCGCCTCGACCGGCGCCACATTCGGTGTCCACGACCCCGCGACGGGCGCCGTCGTCGCGGAGGTCGCCGACGGCTCGGTCGCCGACGGCCTCGCGGCGCTGGACGCCGCCGACCGGGCGTTTCCCGGCTGGGCGGCGACACCGGCCCGGGAGCGCGCGGAAGTGCTGCGGCGCGCGTTCGACCTGCTGCGCTCGCGGGCGGACGACGTCGCATTGCTGATGACGATCGAGATGGGCAAGCCGCTCGCCGAGGCGCGCGGCGAGGTCGCCTACGGCGCGGAGTTCCTGCGCTGGTTCAGCGAGGAGGCGCCGCGGATCCAGGGTCGCTACGACCCGAACCCGGAGGGCACCGGCCGGATGATCGTCACCCGGCACCCGGTCGGGCCGTGCCTGCTGATCACGCCGTGGAACTTCCCGCTCGCGATGGCCACCCGCAAGATTGCACCCGCCCTTGCGGCCGGCTGCACCGTCGTGGTCAAGCCGGCCGAACTCACGCCGCTGACGACGCTGTTCCTCGCCACGCTGCTCGCCGAGGCGGGGGTGCCGGACGGCGTGCTCAACGTGATCACGACCGCTGACGCGGGCACCGTCGCGGAACCGCTCCTGCGCGACCCGCGGCTGCGCAAGCTCTCCTTCACCGGTTCCACGGCCGTGGGTCGCCGGCTGCTGGCGCAGGCGGCCGACGGCGTGCTCCGCACGTCGATGGAACTCGGGGGCAACGCGCCATTCGTCGTCTTCGACGACGCCGACCTGAACCGGGCCGTCGACGGCGCGATCGCGGCGAAGTTCCGCAACATCGGGCAGGCGTGCACCGCCGCGAACCGCTTCATCGTGCAGCGCTCGATCGTCGAGGAGTTCACGCGCCGGGTCACCGGGCGCGTGCGCACGTTCGTCACCGGGCGCGGCACCACCCAGGGCGTCACGATCGGTCCGCTGATCGACGACCGCGCGGTCGCGAAGGTGGACCACCTCGTCCGCGACGCGGTCGGCCGGGGCGCGACGGTGTGCACCGGCGGCGCGCCGGTCGAAGGACCCGGAGCGTTCTACGCTGCCACCGTGCTCGGCGACGTTCCGCCCGACAGTGCCCTGCTCCGCGCGGAGATCTTCGGTCCGGTGCTGGCCGTCGTTCCGTTCGACGACGAGGACGAGGCCGTTCGCGTCGCCAACAACACCGAGTACGGCCTGGTGTCGTATGTGTACACGGAGAACCTCGCACGCGGGCAACGCATGATCGAGCGGCTGCGCACCGGGATGATGGGGCTCAACGTCGGCGTCGTGTCGAACGCGGCGGCGCCGTTCGGCGGCTGGCGGCTCTCCGGCCTCGGCCGGGAAGGCGGCGCCGAGGGCATCCACGAGTACCTGCAGACCAAGTACACGCTGACGCCCGACCCGCACGAGGGGGTTCACCGGTGACATCCGATCCGCACCTGACCTACCGGGCGCCGACGGCGATCCGCGACATGCTGTTCACCACCTGGTCGCTGCTGGGATCGTTCACCGCCGACCAGAAGTCGCGCGCGCAGTTCCCGTTCGACGACCCGGCCCGCGTCGACTGGGACTTCATTCCCAAGCCCGACCGCACCGGCGTCCCGCTGTTCGAACTCGACCGGCACCAGAAGGCCCTCGCCCACACGCTGATGCGGGCCGGGCTCAGCATCCGCGGGTACAGCCAGGCGTTGGCGGTGATGGCCACGGAGAACGTCCTCCGCGCCACCGAGGTGATCGACCGCGGATTCGGTGTGTACGCGGCCGACTTCCGCGATCCCGAGAACTACCTGTTCAGCTGGTTCGGGAGACCGGCGTTCGAGGACACCTGGGGCTGGCGGGTGATGGGTCACCACCTCTGCCTCAACTACACCGTCGTCGGCCAGGAGTACCTGACCGTGACCCCCACGGTGCTGGGCGCGCAACCGTTCCCGGCCGGCGTACTCGACCCGCTCGGCGCCAGCCAGCGGATGGCCTTCGACCTGCTCGGCCGCCTGAGCCCCGAACAACGCGCCACGACACACATCCACGACGTGGCCCCGGCCGACTTCACCACCCGCCAGGTGCCGAAGGTCGGCGACGTCGAGCTGCCCGACCACGTCGACCTCGGCATCGAGACCTACGAGACCACCGACGACGACCGCTGGGCACTGCGCTTCGAGAAGGCGTCACCGTCGGGCTTGAACGGTGCCGAGCTGAGCACCGACGACCTCGCGCTGGCCCGGGACCTGCTGCTGCATTTCGTCGGCACTGGCCCGGATGAACTGGCCCGGCAGTACCGCCTCGCCGTCGAGGCCGAGCCGGCCGACGGGTTGACGTTCGCCTGGGCCGGCGGCCTGCGCCCGGACACCTCCTACTACTTCCGGGTTTCGACCCGGCGCCTGCTCGTCGAGTCTGACAACGCGGTCGCCGCCGGCAACCACATCCACGCCATCTGGCGCGACCTCGACAACGACCTGGGCCACGACCTCCTGCTCGGCCACTACGCCAGGCACGATCACCGCCGCGGCGCCGGGCATCTGCGGCGCCGCGTAGTGTCGAGCACAGTCGCCGACGCGGACTTCATCGCCTCGCGTTCGCAGGTCTGACGTGTGCCAAGACCTTGTGCAGGGGTCAACTCCCGAGGGATTCGCCGCACCAGAGCTGTGGCCGGGCCGCTGGGCCTGCACGTCGCACGCCGGCCTGCCCGTGTGTCCCAGGCAGTGTCCGCTGTTCCAGGTAATGGCAGACCCTCCCTGACCGTCCGGGCTGGTCGTAGCGTCAAGGGCGTGAACAGTCGTTCCGAGGTCCGTGACTTCCTGACCACCCGCCGCGCCCGGCTCAGCCCGGAGCGGGCGGGTCTGCCCGCCTACGGCGGCGGTCACCGTCGGGTGGCCGGGCTGCGTCGCGAGGAGGTGGCGTTGCTGGCCGGGGTGAGTGTCGACTACTACACCCGGCTGGAGCGCGGCAACCTGGCCGGTGTCTCCGACAGCGTCCTGGAGGCCCTGGCCCGGGCGTTGCAACTCGACGAAGCCGAACGCGTCCACCTGTTCGACCTGGCCCGGGCGGCCAACACCAGCGCCACCACGGCACGGAGACGGCGCCGGCCCGGCCCCACCCTGCGGCCGGGAGTTCATCTGCTGCTGGACGCGATGACGATGGCGCCGGCGTACGTCCGCAACGGCCGCCTCGACGTGCTCGGTGCGAACGCGCTGGGCCGGGCGGTGTTCGCGCCGCTCTTCGATACCGCGGCGCCGGTGCCGAACATGGCCCGGTTCCTCTTTCTCGACCCGGCCGCGCAGACCTTCTACGTCGGCTGGGAGACCGTGGCCGCGGACTCCGTGGCGTTGCTGCGGGCCGAGGCGGGCCGCGATCCGTACGACCGCGCCCTCACCGATCTGATCGGTGAGCTGTCCACCCGCAGCGAGGTGTTCCGGACCTGGTGGGCGGCGCATGACGTGCGGTTGCACCGCAGCGGCGTCAAACGCCTGCAGCACCCGGTCGTCGGCGAGCTCACCCTGGCCTACGAGTCGCTGGAGCTCGTCACCGATCCGGGTCTACGGCTCAACGCCTACACCGCCGAACCCGGCAGCCCCGCCCGCGAGGCCCTCGACCTGCTGGCCAGCTGGAGCACGGCGCCACATGAGCGGCCGGCTCGCCGGTCGGTGGAGTAGACCGCCGTCGCGCGGGAAGTACCCGCACAGACCCGGACGTGAAGACCCGTGCCACGCATTCCGCGTGGGCGGTATCCCATGTGTGTAAAGGATTCAATGCTGATGCGAGCAACCATGATCTACGGTGCCGGTGATGTCCGGGTGGAGACCGTTCCGGACCCGGTCCTACGGGAACCGACCGATGCGCTGGTGCGGGTGGTGCGGTCGTGTATCTGCGGCAGCGACCTGTGGCCCTACGGCTCGATGCCGGCCGGCGAGCAGGGCCGGCGGATCGGGCACGAGTTCATCGGTGTCGTCGAGGACACCGGCGCCGAGGTGTCCGGCCTGTCCCGTGGCGATCTGGTGGTGGCGCCGTTCGTGTGGGCCGACAACACCTGTGACTTCTGCCGGGAGGGCCTGCACACCTCGTGCCGGCACGGCGGCGGCTGGGGCTCGAACGGTGTCGACGGTGGCCAGGGCGAGGCCGTACGGGTGCCGCAGGCCCAGGGCACCCTGGTCAAGCTGCCGGTCGCTGAAGACTCGGCGCTGCTGCCGTCGCTGCTGAGCCTGTCCGACGTGTTCCCGACCGGTCACCACTGCGCGGTCACCGCCGGAGTCGGCCCGCGCACGACGGTCACCGTCATCGGTGACGGCGCGGTGGGGCTGTCCGCGGTCCTCGCGGCGAAGCGGCTCGGCGCGGAGCGCATCATCCTGATGGGCCGGCACAAGGACCGCACCGATCTCGGTCGCGAGTTCGGCGCCACCGACGTCGTCGCCGAACGCGGCGCCGAGGGCGTCGAGCGGGTCCGGGAGCTGACCGGCGGCGACGGCACCCACACCGTGCTGGAGTGCGTCGGGTTGAAGCCCGCCATCGAGACCGCGTTCGGCGTCGTCCGGGCCGGCGGCACCGTCAGCCGGGTCGGCGCGCCCCAGTACCCCGACGTGCCCGCCGACTTCGGCGTGTTCTTCCGCAACATCACGTTGACCGGCGGAGTGGCACCGGCGCGCGCCTACATCGAGGAGCTGATGCCCGACATCCTCGAGGGCCGCGTGCAGCCGGGCAAGGTGTTCGACCGCACGGTCAACCTCGACCAGGTACCCGACGGCTACCGCGCCATGGCCGACCGGACCGCCCTGAAGGTCCTGATCCAGCCATGACCGTGACCTGGACCGATGATGAACTCGACCGTGTCGGCGACGCCGAGGAACTCCAGCTCGCATCCCGGCGCGACGACGGCACGCTGCGCCCGTTCGTGACGATGTGGGTGGTCCGCGCCGGCGGCGACGTGTACGTGCGGTCGGCGCACGGCCCGGACAACCCGTGGTACCGGCGGGCGACGGCCAGCGGCGTCGGTCGGATCCGCGCCGGCGGAGTGGAACGCGACGTCAGCTTCGAATCCGCTGCGTCCGACGTCCATCCGGCGATCGATAAGGCCTACCACGCCAAGTACGACCGCTACGGCCCGGCCATCGTCGGCACCGTCGTCGGGGCAAAGGCCGTCCCGGTGACCATCCGCCTGGTCCCGACCTCCTGAAAGGCGACCCAGCTGCTGCCGTTCATCGGCTATCCCCGCACCCTCAACGCGATCCGGCTCATCGACGACGTCATCCCGAACGGAGCATGAGAATGGAACACCGTCCACTCGGGCGCACCGGCGTCTCGGTCAGCACACTGTGCCTGGGCACCATGATGTTCGGCGACTGGGGCACCAAGGACCACGACGAGAGCGTCCGCGTCATCCACCGGGCCCTCGACGCCGGGATCAACTTCGTCGACACCGCCGATGTCTACTCGCAGGGCGAGTCGGAGGTCATCGTCGGAAAGGCGTTGAAGGGACGCCGTGAGGACGTCGTCCTCGCCACGAAGTTCTTCATGCCCTTCGACGACGACCCCAACCACCGCGGCGGCTCTCGCCGCTGGATCATGACCTCGGTCGAGAACTCGTTGCGTCGGCTCGGTACCGACCACATCGACCTGTACCAGATGCACCGCTACGACCCGGCCGTCGACCTCGACGAGACGTTGGGTGCGCTGACCGACCTCATCCGTGCCGGCAAGGTCCGGTACATCGGCCACTCGACGTTCCCCGCGTCGGCGCTCATCGACGCGCAGTACGTCGCCCGTGACCGGGGTCGGGAACGGTTCGTCACCGAGCAGCCGACGTACTCGATCCTGACCCGCAACATCGAGCACGAGATCCTCCCGCTGACCCAGCGGTACGGCATGGGTGTGCTGTCCTACAGCCCGCTCGCCGGCGGCTGGCTGTCCGGCCGTTACCGCAAGGACGAGCACTCCGGTCCGACTGCGGCTGCCCGCCCTGCCGTCCGCTTCGACATGTCGTTGCCGGAGAACCAACGCAAGCTCGACGCCGCCGACGCCCTGGCTCAGTTGGCCGACAAGGCCGGAATCAGCCTGATCGAGCTCGCCATCGCGTTCGTCCTGCGCCACCCCGCCGTCACGAGCGCCATCATCGGCCCGCGCACCATGGAACACCTCGAATCACAGTTGGCCGCCGCAGACACGGTCCTCACCGATGACGTCCTCGACGGCATCGACGCGATCGTCCCGCCGGGCCTTACCCTCAACCCGGCCGACAACGGCTGGGCCAGCCCGTTCCTGCAACCGTCGGCCCGCCGCCGCTGACGCACATCCCGACCCGAGGAGAAACCGTCATGCTGACCGACACCTTGACCCTGAGCAACGGTGACCGGATCCCGAAAATCGGGTTCGGGACGTGGCTGCTCAAGGACGGCGACGAGTGCTACAACGCCGTCGCCGACGCGCTGCGCCTCGGCTACCGTCACATCGACACGGCCCGCGCCTACGACAACGAGGCATCCGTCGGCCGGGCGGTGCGTGACTCCGGCATCGCACGCGAGGATCTCTACATCACCTCGAAGTTGCCGGCCGAGGCCAAGGACTACGACACGGCGGTCGAGGAGTTCGAGACCACCATGGCCGAGATCGGCCTGGACTACCTCGACCTCTACCTGGTGCATGCGCCGTGGCCGTGGGACGAGATGGGCAAGGACTGCCGCGAGGAGAACCGGCAGATCTGGAAGGCCATGGAGGAGTTCCTGGCCAGCGGACGGGTCCGGCCATCGGCGTGTCGAACTTCGACCCCGACGACCTGGACAGCCTCCTGCCGGCGTGCACCGTCAAGCCGATGGTCAACCAGATCCGCTGGTTCATCGGGCTCGACCCGTCCGACACCGTTCGCACATGCGCCGAGCACGACATCGTCGTGGAGGCCTACTCACCGTTCGCCCACGGCCTCATCGTCAACCATCCCGAGATCGAGCAGATCGCGGCGCGATACGGCGTCAGCGCACCGCAGTTGTGCATCCGCTTTCTGCTGCAGAAGGGTGCCGTGGTGCTGCCGAAGGCGACAAGTACCGCGCACATCGAGCAGAACGCGGCCCTCGACTTCGAGATCTCCGCCGACGACATGGCCGTGCTGGACGCCATGCGCGACACCGACAAGCACGAGGACGCGATGCAGTTCCGCTGGTCGTGACGTCACTCCCTGCCGGTCTGGAGTCTTCGCCGTGGGCGCCGCTGCGGCGGCCGGTGTTCGCCTGGCTGTGGATCGGTGTGCTGATCTCCGGCATGGGCACCTGGATGCAGACGCTCGGCGCGCAGTGGTTGCTCGTCGACGTTCCGAACGCCGCCGCCGTCGTGGCCCTGGTGCAGGCGGCGAACACGTTGCCGATCATGCTGCTGGCCATGCCGGCCGGGGTGCTCGGAGACAGCTTCGACCGGCGCTGGTTGCTGTTCGTCGTCCAGGTGTACTTCCTGGTCGTCGGCGTTGCGCTGCTCGCGCTCACTCTGGCTGGGCTGATGCCGCCGGTGCTGCTGCTGGTGTTCACGTTCCTGCTCGGCGTCGGCGGCGCGGTCCAGCTTCCGGCCTGGCAGGCCAGCACACCGGAACTGGTGCCGCGTCACCAGATCCGGGCGGCCGCCCGGCTGGAGATGGTCGGCATCAACCTGTCCCGCGCGGCCGGGCCCGCCGTGGCGGGGCTGATCATCGCGAGCGCCGGGGTGCCGACGGTGTTCGCCCTCAACGCGTTGTCGGTGCTCCCGTTGGCGGTCGCGCTGCTGTTCTGGCGCCGCACGCCCACCGTGACCGCCGTTACTCGGGAACGGTTCTCGCCGGCGTTACGGGCGGGCGGTCGGTACGTGTGGCACGACACGTCCGTTCGGCGGATCCTGGTGCGGCTGTCGGTGTTCATTGTGCCCGCGGCGGCGATGTGGGCGCTGCTGCCGCTGGTCGCGAGCCGGCGGCTCGGCGTCGGTGCCGGCGGTTACGGGGTTCTGTTCGCCGCGCTCGGTGTCGGCGCGATCGTCGGTGCGCTGGTGCTGGGCCGGGTCAACCGGTTCCTGTCGACAAACGCGACCCTGTCCGTCGCCGGGGTGGCCCTGGCGGCGGCGTTGGCCCTGCTTGTTCTCGTGCCGAACGTCGTCGTGGCGGCTGGGGTGCTGGTGCTGGCCGGTGTCTCCTGGACGGCCACGATCTCCGGGCTGGTCGCCGATCTGCAGTTGTTCCTGCCGCGGTGGGTGATGGCCCGCGGCATGGCCATCTGGACGATGGTCTTCACCGGCTGCCAGGCGCTCGGCGCGTTGGCGTGGGGCGTGGTCGCCGAGCAGGCCGGCCTCACCGCCACCTTCGTCGCGGCGGCTGTCCTCGAACTCGGTGCCGTCGGGGTTGGGCTGGTCTGGCCGGTAGCGGACGCCGGTGAGACCGATCCGGACCCGGTCGTCTACTGGTCCGAGGCACGGGTCAGTCTCGACCCCGATCCCGCGACCGGACCCGTCCAGGTGACCGTCACCTACACCATCGCACCGGAGAAGGAGCAGGCCTGGCTGGCGGCGATGCGGCACCTGCGCCGCTCGCGGCTGCGCACAGGAGCGACCAGGTGGGAGCTCTACCGCGATGCCGACCGCCGGGACCGGTTCGTCGAACAGTTCACGGTCTCCACCTGGGAGGAGCACCTGCGCCAGCACGAGGGCCGGCTCACCGCCGCCGACCGGACCGTCGAGCAAACGGCGCTCGGCTTCTCCGACCCACCGGCCACCGCCGACCATCTGATCCCACCGTGACGCAAAGGGTCAGCGGGTCAGCTGGCCAGTAGGTGGGTTTCGACACTGCAGCGGGCCGCTGAGGTGCGTCAATGGCGGTCGACTCGGCGGGCTCCCGATCTCGTCAAGGTGGGTGACGACGTCGGAGCCGTTCGATGCGCGCAGCAGCGTCGGCGAGAAGGTTGTTCGTGGTCGCACCAGGTTGACGCAGCGCCCTGGGGCCGCATTCTTACAACCGTCGGCCATCAGCCAGGTAGGAGGGGATACCTGATTCCTTGGCTTCCAGCGCCGCCAGGACGCGTCGCCATACGTACGGACGTAGACGAGCCTCGACCTGGTCCCGGTCGCAGAGCTCGAATGCGGAGATCTCGGTGTCGTCAAATTGAATGCTCGATATCTGCTCGTCTGAGATGGGCGCGCTGTCGAACACCATTGACAACAGGTCGTCCCATTGCCCGTGCGGTGACACCCAGTCGATCACCAGGAGCTGCCGGACCTGGACATCCAGTCCAAGTTCTTCCCTCAGCTCCCGGCGAGCCGCCGCGTGGGGTGGCTCGTTGGCTTCGACCATGCCACCGGGAACATCCCAGTCTGGCTTGTAGCTGGGATTCACCAGGAGTATTCGGCCCGCTGAGTCACAGACAATTACGTCGGCACTGACCCTTTTCCTCGGCTGCTTCGCATTCCCTTCTGCCAAATAAGCTTGCCAGGCTTCAGGATCCCGCTCGTATAGCGGAGCACCCTCGGGCTCTACCATGAATCCGCATGGTTGGTCGTTGTTGCGCCCGTGCCTGATCCGCGGAACATCCATGCTCGTCGCCTAAGCTGTTCCTCGAGCTGAAGGGTAAAGTCTGAAACGATCGAGCTACTCCGGTATGGGCCGAGTTGACCTTTCAGGACCTCGAGCTGACGAAGAACGATATATGAGCCGAGTTGCCGCGACGTTGTCGGCGGCGATACGGTCCTCGTCGCGCCAAAATCGCGGGCGCCAGCGAGGTTGTCGCGTTCGAGTTGGGCGTAGTACTCGACGCTGACCCCGGCGAGGTCGGCTACCTCGCTGCGGCGTAGGCCGGGGACCCGACGGTTGCGGTTGTAGCTGGTCAGGCCGGCCCGTTCGGGGGTAATCCGGACGCGGCGGGAGCTGAGGAAGGCTTTCACCTCGTCGCGGTTGTCCACGCTTTCCAGGCTAGGTCGGATCGCGGTGGCGAGTGGTGGGCTATCAGTACACCCTCCAGCAGCATCTTCTTCGCGTTCGAGGGAAGTGGTTCCCTGGATGACGTCGCCGCTTCCCGGTCTTTCGGCACGGTCGGATCTGCCTCGGTGCGGTGTTCCTACTCGACAGGGACGTGAGCAGCATGGCTGAGAAGAAGGTTCTCCTCGTCACCGGCGCCGGCCGGGGCATGGGCATGGACATCGCGAAGGCCGCCCTGGCCGCCGGGTACGCCGTGGTCGCGACCGGCCGCGATCCGGGCAAGGTCGCGCAGGCTGTCGGCGTCACCGGCAACCGGACCGACGACCTGCTGACAGTGCGGCTCGATGTGACCGACCTCGCCGGCGCGCAGGCCGCCGTCCAAGCTGCGGTGGACCGGTTCGGGCGCATCGATGTGCTGGTCAACAATGCCGGCAACTTCATTGCCGGGTTCTTCGAGGAGATCACTCCCGAGGATTTCCGGGCTCAGGTCGAGACGAACCTGTTCGGCCCGCTCAATGTCACCCGCGCGGTGCTGCCGGTGATGCGCGGCAAGCGTTCCGGACTGGTGGTGTCGATCTCGTCGGTGGCCGGCTTCCTCGGCGCGGAGTTCACCTCGGCTTATGCGGCGGCGAAGTTCGGCCTTGAGGGCTGGATGGAATCGCTGGCTCCGGAGATCGCACCGTTCGGCATCCGCACCATGATCGTGGAGCCCGGGTTCTTCCGCACCGACCTGCTCACCCCGGAGTCGACCAGCTTTGCCGAGCCGAGCATCGATGACTACGCCGAGCGGACCCGGCGGACCGTGACCGCGTGGAGCGGCATGAGCGGCCGGCAGGGCGGCGACCCCGCAAAGCTCGCGGCGGCGTTGATCGAACTCGTTGGCTCCGACGAGCCGCCACTGCGCTGGGCGGCTGGCGCCGACGCGGTCGGCGCCCTGGAGCAGAAGGCAGAGACCCTCTTGGAACAGGCCGACACCTACCGCAAGCTGTCGTCCTCGCTTGCCCACGACGACGCCTGAGCTTAGCCGCGATCCACCGGTGATCTTGGTCCGAGGGCTGTCCGCGTCCGGGTGATTGATGGTGGCGGATGGTCTGGCTCTGGGGGGCGTGGATGACCTGCCGGACGGTCCGGCTTTCTCCGTGCTGAGGCTTGAAGGCGCGGGGTTTAGGCGGCTGGTGACGGGGCGTGGATCCGGTCGAACAGGGTCTGCCAAGCCTGCTGCCAGGGCCAGTGCGACGGTTGGTGAAGCATGATGCGTGAGTCCCAGCCTGGCAGTCGGCGTCACGGTGGCGCCGGCTCGGTGCGGTGGGCGGCGAGGATTGAGCCGGCGATGATGGCTACCAGTCCCACCAGCGCGGTCGGGCTGACACCTTCATGGAGAAAGGCCGCGCCGAACGCGACGGCGAAGGCAGGGGAGAGGTAGAAGGCCAGAGCCGCCCTGGCGGGTCCGCTTCGCGCGATCAGCGTGTAGAAGAGGACCAGGGTGGCGCCGGTGCAGAGGAGTCCGAGGACGAGCAGGGCGATGCTCGCTTCGATGCTCGGGGGACGGGGAGGCAGCGCGAAACTCGCGGGAATGGCGGTGGCTGCCGTGGTGACCAGCATGGCGGAGGTGGCGACGCCGAGGGGCTGGGCATCGGCGTGCCGGCGGTGGATCATGATTGCGCCGGCGGCGTAGCCCAGCGCAGCGGCCAGGACGAGCGCGCCGCCTAGGAGCGTCTGCCAGCCTCCGCGAAGGTCGACGCCGAAGAGCATGATGAGGCCGGCCAGTCCCGCGGCGATGCCGATGATGCCGCGGCGACCCTGGGGGCGTTCGTCGGGTGCGTACCGGATCGCCAGGAGAGCGACGAACAGAGGCTGTGCGCCGACCAGGATTCCAGCCAGTCCGGAAGAGACGTAGCGCTGTCCGTGGGTCAGTAGCAGCAGCGGGGCCGTCGACTGCACAAGGACCGTCTCGATGATCGCTCGTGGGTGGCGCCACAGCGGTCGGAGCGCCGCGCGTCGGATCGCCAGCGGGACGAGGAGCAGCGCCGCCAAGGAGACTCGGCCCAGGACGACAACGCTCGGTTCGAGATCACGCAGTGCGACCTCGATGAGCGGGTAGACGGCACCCCACAGTGCGGAGAGCAGGATGAGCTCAGCCCAGGCCCGGCGGGTCACAGGCAGTGGGGCTGGTTGGCGCTCGGCACGCCCTCTAGTTAAGCAGGACCTGTCGGTACAGGCGCTGGACGCAGTCGAGCGAGGTCCAGGGCAGGAGCTCGACGAGGAGCGTTCGGAGACGTTGCCGGTTGCGTAGGGACTCCGTTCGGCGGGCTAAACCGTCGGCTTGGCGTGCCACGTCGCACGCCTGCTCGATCTCCTTCAGCTGGATGTAGGCCAGGGAGAGGTCGATCAGCGTTCCCGAGCGCTCCCGGACGAAGCTGTTTGGTAGCAGCGTCAATCCCTCGTGCAAGGCGCGTATGGCGTCCTTCGGCTGGTGGAGGCGTGTCAAGCAGCGGCCCTTGAGTCGCGCGGCGTGGCAGGACGAGTTGAAGAAGCTGAGCCAGGCCGGGGTGTTCTCGGGCGTTATCCGGTCGAAGGCGCGCTCGGCCTGGGCGAGTGCCGCGAGTCCGCGACTTGACTGGTCGAGCAGGCCGTAGGCCTCCCCGGTGGCTTCGCGTAGCCAGGATCCCACGGCTGGAGGCAGCCCGCGTCCCGCCATGTCCCTTGCGTTGTTCAGTTCCCGGAGGGCTGCTTGCCCGTCGCCGGCGTGCAGGTGTATGTAGCCGACGATGCCGATCCCGTAGGCGAGTAATGTGCGGTCGTTGGCCCTCTCGGCGAGGGACATCGCGAGCTGGCAGTACCCGCGGGCGTGGTCGTAGCGCTGCGCATCGATCGCGAGCCACGCGGCGAGCTGGGCAGCATCGCCGGTCGCGCTCAGCATCCGGCGGTGCGTGCTGCTGCTGACGGTGCGGTTGCTGGCGTCGAGCATCGAACGGAGGTGAGCTACGACGTCTGCGCTCACTCGTCGCGAGCCGTCGCGGTAGTCGGCTTTTCGATACGTGTGAGTCAACTCCTCCAGGTCTGCAACGACCGGGTCGGTGACGCGTGAAGTGGTGCTTCCTGCCACGGGTGATTGCCGTTTTAGTTTGGCGGGATCAAGGTCACCGACGCCTGCGGCCGACAGGCAGGCGGAGTCAAGGTGGCTGTAGTCGGCACCGTCAAGCAGATCGCCAGCGCTGCACCGGTATAGGAATGCGAGCCCGGTCCAGCGTCTCGGCCGATGGTGCCCGGCCAGCCGGGCCGGGCCAGATCTCCCAGTATGAAATGTGCTTGCCGGTCTTTGGAGCGTCCGAATCAGGCCACTGTTCGTTCCAACGTTGTGCCACGTCGGCCTGGGTCATGCCATGCGCGAGCCGGAACGCCACGCGCGAATTGAATCCATGCCGATCCCGCCATCGAGCGACGATCTCCCGATAGGTCCAACCGTGGGCGCGTAGCTGCTCGGCCTCCTCGTGGTAGCTACGTGCGCTTCTGGCCATCCGATCTCTCCGGCGAAGTAGTTGGCAGCTTCCTACGTGCACGGTATCCACAATCCGGGTTGAGTTGGAAGTTCATAGTTGCTTCTCCCCGCATGGCGGGGAGAAGACTCTCAGCCTGTAGTGGTCGACGTCGATGGCGCTTACCGTCAGCGCGGCGCAGAGGTGGTTCTCCCCACTCGGCGAGGAGAAGTCGTTTCTGATGATCCCCAGCTGTTGGGGTCGATCATTTCGGGTTCTGGCACCACGCTCAACACCGAACGAGTTCTGGCGTGCGGCGGGATGTGGCAGGCATATTCCTGGCCAGAACACTCGATTGTTGGGTGGGATGGTATGCGCAGGGGTTCATCCGTGAAGGCGCGCCGGTTCGGCGCTGCTGCGCCTGTCTCGGTATGTGCGGCAGTGGTAGGCAGGGTGATTCGGCTTCCGGTTCGCCAGCGTCCCTGCGTCGCGCCGCAACGCGGTGGGTTCCTCGGAGCCCTGACGTCGGCGGGTTCATGACGGTGGGAAATCGGTACATCGCGTCTGGTGGACGTGGCGATCCAGCGCGGAACTGTCGCAATATGCTTCAGCGCTTGAGCGAGGAGGTCGAGCGGCATACATCCCTTGGTACGCCGCGAGGCACGAAGCGCTTGTTCCTTCGTCCCGTCGGGGATCGTTGGCTCCTGAGGGTCACGATCGGCGGGTCGGAAGTCCATGCGGATGCTCTATGCCAGGTAACAACGGCATCTCCTCTTCCGCGTGTGCAGATGGTGGCAGCCGTACGAGCACTTCGCGTTGTCCACACGAGTACGACTGAGCCACGTTGGCGTCAAGTCGGTGATGCCTGGACTGCTGTCCTGGAATAAGCCTCCTCGTCCGCCGTGCCTGCCCGGCACCGTCCTCGTCTCACATATACCGCGCCGAATACGCCGGCCTATGTCCCGGCCAATGAATGCTGCCCGCCGAGCGGTTCGGTGGGTTCCAATCCCTTGAACGGAGAGCCATGACCACGACGACTACCGACACTTATGCCCTTGACAATGGTCGGGCTGG
>NZ_BOPG01000084.1 GCF_016863635.1 Virgisporangium aurantiacum
CGCCGCGTACTTCGGGTCGTTCGAGCTGGCCGAGCCGGGCCTGGTCTTCGTCGGCCAATGGCGTCCCGAGCACGCCGACGAGCCCGATCCACATCCGGAACGGCTCGCCGGCTACGCCGGCGTAGGTCGCAAGGTCTAGCCGGGTGGGGCGAACCGACAACGTGACGAAGGCACAGCGACGCAAGCCGGCCGAGGCCGTGGCGATCGACGGCGCGGTGCCGGCGGCGAAGCCGGTGAACGGGGCACCGGCCGACCAGCTCGATCCGGCCGTCGCGAAGTTCGCCCAGCGGTGGCTGAAGGCGGTCCGCCGCATCGGTTTCGCGCCGATGGGTCCCGACGGCCTCTACGCGCTGCTCCGCGACCTGGCCGCGGCGTTCGTGCGGGCCGTGCACGACGACCCGTTCGATCCGGCGGCCGCGACCCGGATCGGTGCCGCGCTCGCCGAGGCCGGTCTCACCGATCCCGGCGTGCTCACCGCGTCGCTGTCGGTGCTGCGCAACCCGCCGCGGCTCGGCTCCGTGGAACGCCGGGCCAGCCGGATCGCCGACCTGCACGCCGGCCTCGCCGGTGGCTACGCGGCCGCGCTGCGCCGCCGTACGCTGCGCGAACAGGAGCACCTGGCGCACGCGATCACCGCGGCGCACGCCCAGGTCGAGCACCAGTTGTGGACCAGCGAGTCGCGGTTCCGGGCGCTGTTCGAGGGTGCCGCGATGGGCATCGTCCTCACCGACCTGGAAGGGCGCATCATCCAGGCCAACATCGCGCTGGCCCGGCTGCTCGGCTACCCGCTCGAGGAGCTGTACCGGCTCGAAACGCCCGACTTCCTGCACCCGGCCGACCTGCAGAGCGACCGCGACCTGTACGCCGACCTCGTGCGCGGCGACCGCGACCACCTCCGCATGGAGAAGGCCTACTTCCGCAAGGACGGCACGGTCGTCTGGACCGACCTGACGATCACGCTGCTGCGCGGCACCGACGGCAACCCCACCAACACCGTCGCGATGATCGAGGACGTCACCGACCGGCACGAGTTGGAGGAGCGGCTGCGCCACCAGGCGCTGCACGACCCGCTCACCGGGCTGCCCAACCGCACCCACTTCGCCGAGCGGCTCGCCGAGGCGTTCGCGAACCCGGACCTGGACGCGCAGGTCGGCCTCTGCTACCTCGACCTCGACGGCTTCAAGCGCATCAACGACAGCCTCGGCCACGACGTGGGCGACAAGCTGCTGGTGGCGGTGTCGCGCCGGTTGGAGCGCACGGTGTCGAACCGGGGCTACCAGGTGGCCCGCATGGGCGGCGACGAGTTCGTGATCCTCGCCGAGAAGGCCACCCTCGACGAGTTGACCGCGCTCGCCGACCAGGTGCTGTACAGCCTCGACCTGCCGGTCCGCTCCGGGCCGCACGGCATGCGCGTCTCGGCGAGCATCGGCATCGTGGTGCAGTCGGTGGGGTCGAGCGGGCCGGCCGAGATCCTCAAGGCCGCCGACCTGACGCTGTACCGGGCGAAGGCCGCCGGCCGCAGCCGCTGGGCCTGCTACGACGCCAAACTGAACGAGGCGCAGGTGGCGCGGTACGCGTTGGTGGAGAAGCTGCCCGACGCGGTGCAACGGGGCGAGTTCAGCCTGCTCTACCAGCCGCTGGTGTCGACGGCGACCGGCCGGGCCTGCGGGGTCGAGGCACTGCTGCGCTGGGACCACCCGGAGCGCGGCACGCTCTCGCCCGACGAGTTCATCGACCTGGCCGAGGAGACCGGCATCATCAGCGCGATCGGCACCTGGGTGCTGCGCGAGGCGTGCCGGCAGGGCGCGAAGTGGTGGCGGCGGTTCCCGGAGCGGTCGTTCTACGTCAGCGTCAACGTGGCCACCGCGCAGACGTACGACCCGGCGCTGGTCGGCGACGTCCTCTCGATTCTCGACGAGAGCGGCCTGCCGGCGACGTTGCTGCAGTTGGAGCTCACCGAGAGCGCGATGCTCTCCGGTGGCGGCGAACCGGTGGAGGCGCTGCGGGAGCTCGCGGCGGCCGGGATCCGGATCGCGATCGACGACTTCGGCACCGGCTACTCGAACCTGGCCTACCTGCGGACGTTGCCGGTGGCCGGGCTGAAGCTGGCCCGCCAGTTCACCGACGGCCTGGGCCGGCCGGTCGACACGCACATCGTGAAGACGCTGATAGAGCTGGCCCACGTGCTCGACCTGGCGGTGACCGCCGAGGGCGTCGAGACGCCCGACCAGCTCGCGCAGCTCAAGGCGATGAACTGTGACGTGCTGCAGGGCTGGCACCTGTCGATGCCGTTGCCCGCCGACGAGATGTCGGCGGTGTTGGAAAACGGAGGTTAGGCCTTGACGGCCTAACCTGGCGGAGCGCGGGTCAAGCTACTGGCGCACGGCCGTTACTTCCGGCAGCGCGGCGATCGCGGCCAGCGTGCGGCGGACCCAGCACATGCGCAGCACGGCGATCTCCGGGTGGTCACCGAACTCGGTGGCGACGGCGGCGGCGCATCCGTCGCTGCCGAGCCGCAGCAGCGTCTGGGTGACCGCGGCCTCGATCAGATCAGCCGTCGGCGTCTGGGACGGCTGAAGGTACGAAACGAACAGTGCTTCGATCACCAGATCATCAACCGCCCCGATCATGGCGCGACCCCCGTGACTGAGCTGTGGTGTATCACACAACAAGAATTACACGATGTAGTCCAGTTAACGCCACTGAAATCTCCGGCACGGCGTGAAGTGGTCGCAAATCGGTATAGATGTTCGACCGGGAGCCTAACAATCGCTACCTAGCGTGAAGAACTCAAGCGCCGGCCCACGGCCGCGATGAGGCGGTCGAGCTCGGAGCCGAACGGGTTCTCGTGCACCAGGTACGTCCACGTGGCGCTCGGCCGGACCATTTCGGACTCCTCCGGGTGCCAGCCGGCCTCGTCGATCTCGGCCTCTTCGAACGTCTCGATCGTCTTCTGCTCGACGGCCGGGATCAGGTCGTTGAAGAGCGGCACCGCGGCCCGGTGGAACTCGTCGAGCGGGTCGAGGCGGCCCAGCGCACGCAGATGCACGCCCTCGCGGACGTCGGCGAGCTCGGCCAGATGGTCGGTCCAGGACCGGTCGAGGTGGTACAGCGCGATCGACCGGCCGGCCTGCACGAGGACGTCGCGATCGATGTCGTCGGCCTTGACGCACTGGTCCATCAGCAGGTCGGCGGCGTCTTCGGTGCTCAGCAGCCGCTCGCGCAGGTCGGCGATCTGCTGCCGCTGCTCCTCGATCACCACGCTGTAGCGCCAGGTGTTGCGGTGGATCTCGTGGGCCACGCCCTCCGCGACCCGCTGCGCGTGCTCGACCGCGAAGTCGACCTGATCGTCTTCGACCAGGCCCTCCATGCTCATCTTCGGCATCGGCGGGATCGCCTCGGGTGCGTGCCGCACGATCAGGTCGTCTTCGAGGCTCACGAAGAACACCGAGCCGCCCGGGTCGCCCTGCCGGCCGGACCGCCCGCGGAGCTGGTTGTCGACCCGGCGGCTGTCGTGCCGCCCGGCACCGAGCACGAGCAGGCCGCCCAGTTCGGCGACCGCGTCGTAGTCGACCTGCTTGCTGCCACCGAGCCGGATGTCGACACCGCGGCCGGCCATCTGGGTCGAGACGGTGACCGCGTGGAGCGCGCCGGCCTCGGCGATGATCGCGGCTTCCTCGTCGTCGTTCTTCGCGTTGAGGACGCTCGCCGTGATGCCCTGCGCCCGCAGCAGCTCGGCGAGCTCCTCGGACTGCTTCACGTCGAGCGTGCCGACCAGCACCGGCCGGCCGACGTCGTTGCAGGCCTTGATCTCGGCGACGAGCGCCTCGTCGCGCTCGGCCTGTGCCGCGTAGATGCGGTCGGCCTCGTCGTCGCGGATGCACGGCGTGTTCGGCGGGATCATGGCCACTTCGAGCTTGAAGAACTCGCGCAGCTGGTCGCCGACGATCACCGCGGTGGCCGTCATGCCGCACACGACGCTGTAGAGCGCCACGTACGCCTGCACCGTGATCGTGTTCAGGATCTCGCCCTCGGCGGTGGCGGTGATGCCCTCCTTGGCCTCGACCGCCGCCTGCAGGCCGTCGGGCCAGCGGCGGCGCTGCGCCACCCGGCCGCGCATCTCGTCGACGAGTTCGACCTTGTCGCCCCGGACGATGTAGTCGACATCGCGCTTGAGCAGCACGTTGGCGTGCAGCGACACGTTGATCAGGGACAGCTGCTCGGCGTTGGCGCCGTCGTAGAGGTCGACGCCGCCCAGCTTCTTCTCGATGCGGGCCAGGCCCGTGTCGGTGAGCGCGACGCTGCGGTTGTCGTCGGCGATCTCGTAATCGCGACCGGGCCGCAGCATCTGGACGAGCTTCGCGGCGGCAGCGTGCCGGGTGTTCCGGGCCTGCGCCACGCCGCCGGCGAGCACCATCGGCACCCGGGCCTCGTCGATGAGGATCGAGTCGGCCTCGTCGACGATCGCGGTGGCCAGCGGACGCTGCACCCGCTCGTCGATGTCGGTGACCAGCTGGTCGCGCAGGAAGTCGAAACCGCCCTCGCTGACCGACACGTAGGTGACGTCGCAGTCGTAGGCCGCCTTGCGCTCGTCGTGGGACGAGCTCTCGTTCACCCACCCGACGGTGAGGCCGAGCAGCGTGTAGACCGGCTCCATCCACTGGGCGTCACGACGGGCCAGGTAGTCGTTGACGGTGATCACGTGCACCGGGCCGTGACCGGCCCGCACGTGCCCGTACGCGGCGATCGTCGCCGCCAGGGTCTTGCCCTCACCGGTGGCCATCTCGGCGACCCGGCCGTCGAGCATCGCCATCGCGCCGATCAGCTGGACGTCGTACGGCCGCTGGTCGAGCGCGCGCCGCGACGCCTCCCGGCCGATCGCGCAGATCTCCACGTAGCCGTCGGCCTCGCCGGCCCGCTCCGTGAGCTCCTCGTCGGTGAGCTCCTGGAGCTCGTCCTCGAGCGCGTCGATCTTCGGCAGGTGCTTCTCCAACGGCGTCAGGTCGACGGTGTGACCCGGCCGCTGGAGGAACCGGCGCATGCGGATTTTCAGGCGTGAGGACAGACCCATGCCCGCAACGCTAGCGCCCCGGCGGCCGTTCCCGCGGACCGGCTGTCACATCGGCGACGATAACCGTGATGTTGTCGGGCCCGCCGGCCTGCACCGCGAGCTTCACCAGCTGTTCGGCGCACTCCTGCGGCTCGGGGTACGACGCCATCGCGAGCGCGATCGCCTCGTCGGTGACGACGTCGCTGAGGCCGTCGCTGCACAGCATGAACCGGTCGCCGTCGCGGGCGTCGAGCGTGCCGCCGGAGATCGTCATCGGCCGGCCCTGCACCGCCTGGGTCACCAGCGACCGCTGCGGGTGCGACCGGGCCTGCAGCGGCGTGAGCGCGCCGCGGTCGACCAGCGACTGCACCAACGTGTCGTCGCGGGTCACCTGTTCGAGGGTGTTGTCGTGCAGCAGGTAGCACCGTGAGTCACCGACGTGCACCAGGCCGAGCTTGTCGGCGACGAGCATGAGCGCGGTGACCGTGGTGCCCATGCCCTCCCGCTCGGGGTGGTCGTCGACCATCTCGGCGACCTTGTTGTTGCCCTCCTTGACCGCCTCGGTGAGGGCCTCGAGGGGGTCGACGTCGGCCGGCTTGCGATCGAGTTTGGCCAGCGCCTTCACCACAACGTCGCTGGCGAGTTCACCCGCCGGCAGGCCTCCCATGCCGTCGGCGATCGCGATCACGCGTGGCCCGACGTGAAAAGAGTCCTCGTTGTTCGAACGGACCAGCCCAAGGTCGGTGACCGCGGCCGCGTGCAGAGTGACGCCCATGGGCAACACCTTGCCAAACGGCGGGCCGAGTTGTCTCTACGAACTACTACGTATCGTGAACGCATGAGGCCGGGAACCATGGTTGGGCGGGCCGCCCAGTTGGGCGAGTTCGTCGACGCATGGTCGTCCGACGGCACCCGGGTGAACGGCCGCGGTCACCGCGGCCCGCGCACCGTGATGATCACCGGTGCCACCGGGGTGGGCAAGAGTGCCCTGGTCGCGGCCGCCCTCGACGCGTTCGCCCCGGCGCCCTCGGTGGTGCTCAGCGGCACCGCCCGGGTGCACACGCCGGCACCGTACGACTGGCTCGCCGCCGTTCTCACCGGACGCGAGACCGGTGACCTGCCGGTTCCGGACGACGCGCTGGCCTGGTTGGCCCAGCACCCCGACGCGCCACGGGAGCGGTACGCGCCCGGTGCCCTGCTGCGACTCGCCGTCACGGTGGTGCGGGCCCTGGTCGGATCCGGGCCGGGCGTGCTCGTCGTGGAGGACCTGCACGCCCTCGACCCGGCGAGCCTCAACCTGATCGGCGAGCTGGCCGTCGTCCCCGATCTGCCCGCCCTGCTCGTGGTGACCAGCCAGCCGCCGGACGCGGCGGTCTCCCCCGACATGGTCGCCCGCACCATCGCGCGGCTGGCCGGCACGCCCGGCGCCGTACGGCAACACCTCGGCCCGCTCGGCCCCGACGAGGTGGCCACGGTGCTGGCCGACCGGGTCGGTCGGGCGGTGGCGCCGGAGGTGGTGGCGGCCGGGATGCGGCACAGCGACGGCAACCCGTACCGGCTGCTGGAGTGGCTGGCCGCCGGTGGGGCCGCCGCCGAGACGGTCACCGCCGAGCTGCCCGAGCTGACCGCCCGCGAACTCGAGGTGCTGTCGTGCCTGGCCGAAGGCATGTCGAACAAGCAGGTGGCGCGCTCGCTCGGCATCTCGATCCGCACGGTGACGGTGCACGTGTCGAACCTGCTGCGCAAGACCCGGTCGACCTCGCGCACCGAGGCGGCACTATGGGCGCTCCGCCACCGGTAACGTCGGCGGACGCCAGTCGGCGGTCTTCACGGCGTTCGCCAGCGCCACCCGGTGAGGCGTCGCGCGGAGAATGGCGTCGCGCAGCGTGCTGGTCACGCGTCCCCTCGCATTGAGCACGACCCCGGCGCGCCGCGAGTTGCGGACGTAGCGTGCCGCGCGCGGCCGCCGCGCGGCGTCGTATCGGGCGAGCCCGTCCTGTGCGCCGGCCTCCGCGACCAGGGTGACCGCGTCTTCCAGGGCCTGCGCCGCGCCCTGCCCGAGGTTCGGGGTCATCGCGTGGGCGGCGTCGCCGAGCAGGGCGATGCGGTTCCCGTAGGCCATCGGCGGCACGGGGTCGAGGTCGGCAAGCTGGTGGTGCAGGAGTTGCCCGGGTCGCGTGGCGGCGATCAGGGCGGAGATCGGGTCGTGCCAGTTCTGGAAACGCTTCGTCAGCTCTTCTAGTTGATCTTCGCTCGGGGTGGTTCGCAGCGGGCCCGGCCCGGCGGCGTACCAGTAGGTCTGGCCGTGGCCGACCGGCGCCGTGCCGAACCGCCACCCCCGGCCGAGCGTCTCCCCACCCGGCTGCCCGACGGTGTCGACGGGCACGATCGCCCGCCAGGCGACCTGCCCGCTGTCGCGCACGGCGACCTGCGGGGCGAGTTCCCTGCGCAGAACGCTGTTGATGCCATCGGCGACGACGATCAGATCGCCCTCGTCGGGGATCGTTGTGACCTCGGTGCCGGTGTGCACCTCGGTCTGCGGGTCGAGCGCGTTCTCGAGCGCGCGGTGCAGGGTGGCCCGGTGGATCGTCATCGCGGGGACGCCGAGCCGTTCCTCGATATCCGCGGCACGGATCCGCGAAAGCCAGGTCCCATCGCTACGCCGCACGCCGCCGTCACCCGGGACGCTGTTCTTCCGGATCTCCTCGCCGAGCCCGAGCGCGCCGAGAGCGTGAACCGCGTTGGGCCACAGCAAAATGCCGGCGCCGGCCGCGGTCAACTGCGGTTGACGCTCGTAGACGGTGACCCGCCACCCCGCCCGACCGAAGCCGATCGCCGCAGCCAGCCCACCGATCCCTCCTCCGACGATCACCGCATGCATGCCTCTGCCCTCCTTCTTGGCCGGAACGCTACACCTGTAGCATGATCGAATGAGCATTGGTGACGCGGATCGCAAGGTGCTGATCGCCGACGCCGCGATCGATGTCCTCGGCCGCGACGGCTTGCGGTCGCTGACCCACCGCGCGGTCGACGCACGGGCGGGGCTGCCGCAGGGCACGTGCAGCTATCACCACCGGACGCGCAGGTCACTGCTGGCGGCGGCCTTGAACCGAATAGCGGACCTGGACCGCGCCGACACGGCTCCGGCCCCGGCGGGCGATGTGCTCGACCAGGCTGTCGCGGTGCTGGGCAGGTGGCTGGGGCCGGGCCGGGTACGCACGCGGGCCAGGCTCGTGCTGATGCTGGATGCCGAGGCAAGGCGCGATCTTGGCGACGAAGCCGCCCGCCTGGCCGGCGACTTCGTCGCCGAAGCCACCACCACGATCGGCGACGCGCGAAAGGCCCGTCTCCTGGTAGCACTGCTCGACGGCGTGGTGGCGGACGACCTGATCCGCGGAACGGATGACCCGCCCAGCCCCGGAGACCTACGAGCCCGGGTGGCGGCCGTGTTCACCGCCGTATCCGCGGCCTGAGCCCTGCGCACGGCCCACCGGGGCGTGCGCGGTTATACCGGGAGGGGTTGTTCGAACTGGGTGCGGTAGAGCTCTTCGTACCGACCACCGGCGGCGAGCAGGTCGGCGTGGGTTCCGCGTTCTGCGATGCGACCGTTCTCGATGACCAGGATCTGGTCGGCGGCGCGGACGGTGGAGAGGCGGTGGGCGATCACCAGGGCGGTGCGACCGGCGAGGGCTTCGCCCAGGGCGGCCTGCACGGCCGCCTCGGACGTCGAGTCGAGGTGGGCGGTGGCCTCGTCGAGGATGACGACCTTCGGGCGGGCCAGGAGCAGGCGGGCGATCGTGAGGCGTTGGCGTTCGCCGCCGGAGAGGCGGTAGCCGCGTTCGCCGACCACCGTGTCGAGGCCGTCGGGGAGGGACTTGATCAGGGTGTCGAGCCGGGATCGGCGTAGCGCGTCCCACAGGTCGGTTTCGGAGGCGGTGGGGTTGGCGAACAGCAGGTTGTACCGCACGGACTCGTGGAACAGGTGGCCGTCCTGGGTGACCATGCCCAGCGTGGCCCGGATCGAGTCGCCGGTGAGGTCGCGTACGTCGACCCCGGCCAGGCGGATCGCGCCCGCCTCTGCGTCGTAGAGACGCGGCACCAGCGAGGCGATCGTCGACTTGCCGGCACCGGACGAGCCCACCAGCGCCACCAACTGCCCCGGCTCGACGGTGAACGACACGTCGTGCAGCACCGGGCTGCCGCCCCGGGCGTCGAGGACGGCCACCTCCTCCAGCGAGGCCAGCGACACCTTGTCGGCGGCCGGGTAGCTGAACGAGACGTCGTCGAACTCGACCGACACCGGCTCGTCGGGCACCGGCCCGGCCGTGGGCTTCTCCTCGATGAGCGGCTTGAGGTCGAGGATCTCGAACACCCGCTCGAAGCTGACCAGCGCACTCATCACCTCGACGCGCGCACTGGCCAGCGCGGTGAGCGGTGCGTACAGGCGGGTGAGCAGCAGCGCCAGCGCCACCACGGAGCCGGCGTCGAGCCGGTTCTGCAGCGCGAACCAGCCGCCCAGCCCGTAGACGAGCGCCAGCGCGAGCGCCGACACGAGCGTCAGTGCCGTGATGAAGATCCACTGGACCATCGCGGTGCGCACCCCGATGTCGCGCACTCGGCGGGCCCGCGCCGCGAACTCGGCCGACTCCTGCGCCGGCCGCCCGTACAACTTGACGAGCGTGGCGCCGGGCGCGGAGAACCGCTCGGTCATCTGGGTGCCCATCGCGGCGTTGTGGTCGGCCGCCTCGCGCTCGAGCCCGGCCAGCCGGGACCCGATGCGCCGCGCCGGCAGCACGAACACCGGCAGCAGCACCAGCGCGAGCACCGTGATCTGCCACGAGATGCGCAGCATCACCGCGAGCGTGAGGGCGAGCATGACCAGGTTGCCGACCACGCCGCTCAGCGTGTCGCTGAACGCACGCTGTGCACCGATGACGTCGTTGTTGAGCCGGCTGACCAGCGCGCCGGTGCGCGTCCGCGTGAAAAATGCCACCGGCATGCGCTGGACGTGATCGAAGACGGTGGTGCGCAGGTCGAGAATCAGCCCCTCACCGATGCTCGCCGACAGCCACCGGTTGGCCACGCTGCCGGCGGCCTCGGCCACCGCGATGACCGCGATCACCGCCGCGAGGAGCACCACCGTGTCGCTGGACGCACCACTGACGATCTCGTCGACCACCCGGCCGGCGAGCACCGGCGTGGCCACCGCGAGCAGCGCACCGACGATGCTGAGCAGGAGAAACAGCGCCAGGTACCGCTTGTGCGGCCGGGCGAACGCCGCGATGCGCCGCAGCGTGGCCCGCGAGAACGGGCGCCTGTCCTGTTGCGCGGTCATCGCACTGTAGAGCGAATTCCACGCGGCCATCTCCATGCTCATGCGAACGTCCTATCAGCAGCCACCGACATTTTCGCCGGACTACAGCCTCCAAGCTCAACAATGGTTGAGGTCAAGGGGCGTGATAAGAACAGTGACGTGAGCATCGTTTCGCCCGGGTTCTCGGGTCGCCGCCGGTCGGCCGACGACAGGCTGCCACCGGGCCAGTACCTGACGCACGACTTCCCGGTGCTGTCGGCGGGCCCGACGCAGCGGGTCACCACCGCACAGTGGGAGTTCACCATCACCACCGAGGCCGGGCAGGCGCACCGCTGGTCATGGTCCGATCTCATGAGCCTCACCAGCGAAGAGATCACCACCGACATCCACTGCGTCACCAAGTGGTCGAAACTCGGCACCACCTGGCGCGGCGTGCCTCTCGACACGTTCTTCGAAGACATCGACACGGCCGCCGACTACGCGCTGGCCTACTCGTACGGCGGCTACACCACGAACCTGCCGCTCGACGACCTGCTCGACAACCGCTCCTGGATCACCTGGGAGTTCGAGGGCGAGCCGCTCACCCCCGAGCACGGCGGGCCGGTCCGGCTGCTCGTCCCGCATCTGTACTTCTGGAAGTCGGCGAAGTGGATCCGGGGCCTCCGGCTGGCGTTCGAGGACGAACCCGGGTTCTGGGAGAGCGTCGGCTACCACGAGTACGGCGACCCGTGGCGCGAGCAGAGGTACCAGGGCGATTGAGAACGTCATGGCGAGTGGGCACGCTGACGTCCGTCCACGATGAGACCGCAACGGCACGGACCCTCGTGCTCGACGTCCCCGACTGGCCCGGCCACGTCGCGGGCCAGCATGTCGACGTCCGGCTCACCGCGCCCGACGGCTACCGCGCGCAGCGGAGCTACTCGCTCGCCGCGCCGGCGAACGGCGACCGCCTCGAACTCACCGTGCAGCACGTCGACGACGGCGAGGTCAGCGACTACCTCACGAAGACCTACGCGGTGGGCGACCCGGTGGAGGTGCGCGGACCGGTCGGCGGCTGGTTCGTCTGGCGGCCGACGCAGCCGGAACCGGTGCTGCTGGTGGCGGGCGGCTCCGGCGTCGTGCCGCTGATGGCGATGATCCGGGCCCGCGCCGCGGCGGGCAGCCGGGCGCCGTTCCGCCTGATCTACTCCGCACGATCGAAGAGCGAACTGATCTTCGGTGACGAGCTGCGCACGCGCGCCCGCGACGACCGCGGCCTCGATGTCTCCTATGTTTTCACCCGGGAACCGGAGCGGAAACGCATCACGCTCGCCGACGTCAACTCGCACGGCTGGCCGGCCGACCTGCAGCCGATGTGCTTCGTCTGCGGGCCGACGGGCTTCGTCGAAACGGTGGCCGACATGCTGGTGGCACTCGGCCACGATCCCCGCCGGGTAAAGACCGAAAGGTTCGGATGATGAGCGACCACCTCGACGGCAACGACATGCTGGGCGGGCTCGCCGAGATCTTCGCGGTCGACCTGAGCACCGCGACGGCGCCGTGCGCGAACTGCCGGCAGGTGAACGTGGTGGCCGAACTGCGGGTCTACGGCGGCCCGAACGCGCCGGGGCTGGTGGCCCGCTGCCCCGGCTGCGAGCACGTGGCGCTGCGACTGGTGCGCGGGCCGGAGTCGGCGTGGCTCGAGGTCACCAGCACTTTGCGCATATCGATGGGATGACCTGTTCGACAGCTTCCTCAGCGGGTGCGTGCGCGGTTACGGTACGCGCACCGCGTCCATCGAGGAGGCTCCATGAATCTTGCCAGAGCCACAGTCGCAGTCGGTTTAGCGGTCGTCACAACGACCCTTGTCGCCGCATCGCCGGCAAACGCCGCGCCACCGGACATCTCGCTCGCCAGCGTCAAGGCACACCTCACCCAGTTGCAGAGCATCGCCACCGCCAACGGCGGCAACCGCGCGCACGGTAGGCCCGGTTACCTCGCGTCGGTCAACTACATCAAGGGCATATTGGACGCCGCGGGCTTCAGCACCGTCGTGCAGAGCTTCACGACGAGCGGGGCCACCGGCTACAACCTCATCGCCGACTGGCCCGGCGGTGACCCGAACCAGGTCCTGATGACCGGTGCGCACCTCGACAGCGTCACGGCCGGGCCGGGCATCAACGACAACGGGTCGGGGTCGGCCTCGATCCTCGCGGTGGCGCAGGCGGTCGCCGC
Source organism: Virgisporangium aurantiacum (assembly GCF_016863635.1). Taxonomy (GTDB): domain Bacteria; phylum Actinomycetota; class Actinomycetes; order Mycobacteriales; family Micromonosporaceae; genus Virgisporangium; species Virgisporangium aurantiacum. The sequence goes on from NZ_BOPG01000084.1 coordinate 12,579, forward strand.
CACCGGATTCGCGCCCGGCAAGCACCTGCGGTTCGCGTGGTGGGGCGCAGAGGAACTGGGGCTGCGCGGGTCGCAGTTCTACGTCAACAACCTGCCCGCCGCCGAACGGACGAAGATCAAGGGCTACCTGAACTTCGACATGGTCGGCTCACCGAACCCGGGCTACTTCGTCTACGACGGCGACAACTCGGCCGGCACCGGCGCGGGACCGGGACCGGCCGGGTCGACCCAGATCGAGCAGGTGATCCGGGCCAAGTTCACGGCGCTCGGCGTCACCATGGACGACACCGACTTCGACGGGCGCTCGGACTACGGCCCGTTCATCGCGGTCGGCATCCCCGCCGGTGGCACGTTCACCGGTGCCGAGGGCATCAAGTCCAGTTCGCAGGCGTCGCGCTGGGGCGGCACGGCGGGGCAGGCGTTCGACGTCTGCTACCACCGGTCGTGCGACACCTCGTCGAACATCAATGACACCGCGCTCGACCGCAACGCCGACGCGATCGCCCACGCCGTGTGGACGCTGAGCGAGGTACCGCCGACCGGCACGACCATCTACAGCGACACGTTCGAGACGGCCACCGGCTGGACCGTGAACCCCGCGTCCACCGACACCGCCACGACGGGCATGTGGGAACGCGGCAACCCGGGCGGCACCTCGTCGGGCACCACCACCACGCAACTCGACGCGACGGTGAGCGGCGTGAACGCGCTCGTGACGGGCGCCGCGGCCGGCGCGTCAGCCGGTGCGAACGACCTCGACGGCGGAACGACGACCGTGCAGAGCCCCACCATCGCGCTGCCGGCCGGTGCGACGCTGCGGCTGTCGTTCCAGTACTACCTGGCGCACCTGAACAACGCGTCGAGCGCCGACTTCGTCCGCGTGCGGGTGGTCGGGTCGACGTCGACCACCGTGCTGACGGTCACCGGCGCGGCCTCGAACCGGTCCGCCGCCTGGACATCGTCCAGTGTGGACATTTCCGCGTTCGCGGGCCAGACCGTGCGCGTGGTGGTGGAAGCCGCCGACGCCGGCACGGCCAGCCTGGTCGAAGCCGCCGTGGACGACGTCACCATCGTCCGGCTGTAACCGGCGCTGCCCGGTTACCCGCCCGCACCGGGTGGGTAACCGGGCAGAATGGCGAAGTATCTGTTGAACGACGCGGCCGTGGCCAAGGCCCGGCGTCTGATCGACGCCAGGCAGTACGTTCTGAACAGCGACTGGGGCGACGTGCAACCCGACGCCGAGGCCCAGAACGCGTTCCTGAAGAACCACTCGTGGGACGAGTACGCGGAGTGGCACCTCGGCCTCACCGACGGTGCCAACGACGAGACCAAGGCGCGGTACGCGTTCGTGTACGGCGACCTGCGGCGCATCCACCGCACCGGGCTGATCGCCTGTGTGTACCGGGCGTCGGAGTGGCGGCACAAGGACATCGAACTGGCCGCCCACGAACTCCTCCAGTATCTTGACCAACATACTGCTTGAGGATCTGGGCGACCTCGTGTCGCAAGGGTGGGGAATCGAGGCGACGGGCGTGCGCCGGCGCACCGGCGGCCTCGACCCGAACGCGAGCACCTACGAACTCACGGCCGGCGACGGCGGGCGCTACTTCGTGAAGCTGCGGTCGGTGCCGACGTCGGTCGCCGTTCCCCAGTATCTGCACCGGAACGGGATCGCCGCCGTGGTGGCGCCGATCGGCGCGCCATTCACCACCGACGGCGGAACCCAGGTGCTGCTGTACCCGTTCGTCGACGGCACCGACTGCTGGGCCACCGGGTTCAGCGACGAGCAGTACGAGGCGTACGGCCGCATTCTGGCCGCCGTCCACGCGGCCGGCGCGCCGCCCGACGTACCGGCGGAGACGTTCGACCCACCGTCGATCGGCCTTCTTCGTTCGCTCGACGAACGGGTCGCTGCCGACGATGAACTCAGCGAACTGTGGCGCGCTCACGACCGTCTCATAAGATCTTTGCTCGAACGCGCGGAGGAGTTGAGAGCCGCGGCCGGTGGCACCGAACGCGTGCTGTGTCACGCCGACATCCACACCGGCAACGTGCTGGCGGGAGCCGACGGTTCACTGTCCATTGTGGACTGGGATGCGCCGGTGCTCGCCCCGCGCGAACGCGACCTCATGTTCCTGCTGGCCGGCCCGTGGGGCGAACAACCCGTCACGGAGCACCGCAAAGCGTTGTTCCACAAGGGTTACGGCCGGTACGAGGTGCACCGGCCGACCCTGGACTACTACCACGTCGAGCGCATCGTCGACGACCTCGGCCAGTTCGCGCTCAGCGTCCTCGACCCGGCCACCGACGAGGAGACGCGGCGCACGGCGCTCTACTGGCTGCGCCGCAACCTAGGAGAGACGGTGGCGCACCCGGCGTAGCGCGGCGTACAGCAGAGCGACCGACAGCACCACGAAGATGCCGAGCTCCACCCACTGGAACGGCCAGAACCGGTCGCCGGGCTGGTACGTCCACTGGTTGTAGGCGCCCTCACCCATGTCGCCGCACGGGCCGCCGCCCCGGCTGCCGGGGGCGGCAGTGCAGTATCCGATGCCGCCGGACTGCGCCAGGGTCCCGTCGGCCCGGTGCATGCCGGTCGTCGTGATCCAGCTACCCCCTCCCGGGTTCGGCACGATGCGCTCGGTGCTGGCGACGAGCGCGGTCTTCGTCTCCTCGCCCTGGATGTTGGGCCGGACGAGGACCGCGACCACGATCCGCACGAGCAGGAACACCACGAGCGTCGTCGTCATCGCCGACAGCATCTTCGGCAGCACCGTGCCCGCGAAGACCCCGATCGCGACGGCGAACAGCGTGTACGCGATCGGCACCACGCCCTGCTGGTCGAAGAAGATGTAGCCGAACCGCTCCGAGACCGTGTTGTTGAGCGGCTCCATCCACCAGTTGACGAGCAACGTGTAGACGGCGCTCAGCGCCACCACCGTCACGGTGATCAGCCCGAACTTGGTGACCGCCCACCGCCGACGGGTGATGCCCTGTGTCCACACGAGACGGTGGGTGCCCTGCTCGACCTCGCGGGCCACCAGTGGCGCGCCCCAGAACAGGCCGATCAGCAGTGGTAGCACCAGCAACAGGATCCCGGCGAACGCCCAGGACTCGTACTTGTCGTTGAGGGTGTTGGCGAGCTTCTCGCAGGTTTCCGCCTTCTCCATCGGGATGAAGTCGGCGTTCCCCAACGTGTCGAGGCACTTCGAGTAGGCGGCGCTGGCCTTGTGCGACGAGCGGCCGGTGGGGACCAGAACGAGGGCCAGCACCGCCAGGCCGATGACGCCGGCCAGCAACTGCTTGCGGTGCTGCCGCCAGACCAACCAGATCACGGCCGCACCCCCACCGGTCCCGAGAATGCTCCTTCGTTGGCGAGGTACGCCAGCACGAGGTCCTCCAGGTTCACGTCGTGGACCGTCCACTGTGGATCGATCGGGGTGACGTTCGGGTCGTAGCCGCGCACCAGCAGCGTCGCCTGCCGGTTGGTGCGGCGCTCCTGCACCACGGTGAGACCGTGCGCCTCGATGTCGGCCGGGCCGATCAGCACCCGGTGGTCGGCGATCAGCTCGTCGACGCCGCCGACCACCTGCACCTGGCTGTGGTTGAGCACGATCAGGTAGTCGCAGACCCGTTCCAGGTCGCCGAGCAGGTGCGACGACAGCAGCACCGTGGTGCCCTCGTCGGCGACGCCGCCCATCAGCGACTGCAGGAACTCCCGACGCGCCAACGGGTCGAGGCTCGCGACCGGTTCGTCGAGCAGGAGCAGCCGCGGCCGCTTGGCGAACGCGAGCGTCAGGGCGACCTGGGCCCGCTGGCCGCCGGACATCTTGCCGACCGCGCGGTCCATCGCGATGCCGAGGTGCGCGAGCCGCTCCTTAGCCAGGGCGACGTCGAACGAGCGGTTGAGGCGGCGACCCAGCTCGATGAGCTCGGTCGGGGAGAAGTCGCGGTACAACGGCGTGTCCTGCGCGACGAAGCCGACGTGCGCGAGGCTTCCGGCCGGCGAGTCACCGAAGACCGTCACCGTGCCGGCCGACGGTTGCAGCAGCCCGACCATCAGGTGGAGCAGCGTGCTCTTGCCTGCTCCGTTCGGGCCGACGAGCGCGGCGATGCGCCCGGCCGGCAACTGCAACGTGCAGTCGCGCAGCGCCCAGTTCTTCCCGTACCGCCTGCCGAGGCCGGCCGTCTCCACTGCGTTTCCGGTCACGCTATCTCCCGTCCGGCGTCGTGTTGCCGTTGTTCGTTCTCCGGTTGTTGAAACGTGGCACGCATCGTCGTCTCCACGATGGCGACGATGTCCTCGCGGTCGAGGCCGGCGCCGCGGGCCTTGCGCAGCCACGCCTCCAGCCCGCGCCGCAGCGACGCCTGGTTCGCGAGCGACGGCCCGGCGAGCGACCGCTTCACGAACGTGCCGACGCCCGGCCGGCCCTCCACGAGCCCTTCGATCTCCAGTTGGCGGTAGGCCTTCGACACCGTGTTGGGGTTGATCGCCAACGCCTCCGCGACGTCACGCACCTTCGGCAACTGGTCGCCGGCGCCGAGCATCCCGGTACGCAGTGACTGCTTGACCTGTTGCACGAGCTGCATGTAGGTGGCGACCTTCGAGTGGCCGTCCAGGTGGAACTCGATCAATCCCACTCCCCTATTGTTCTACGACACTAGGACAATGGAGCAAGATTGCGGCCGCTGCGGCCGGGATGTCAACCCCGAGATCTCTCAGGGTTCTCGCATACTGTTGGCCCATGGCCAGGCGTAGCCGCAATATCACCGAACCGGTCGACTCCGGCGAGGCGACGCTCGCGCCCGACCCCGACCGGACCACCTGCTGGACACTGTCGGTCGACGGGCTGCCACAGTCCTATGTGGACACCGAGGACCCGAGGAATCTGCGCTACCGCTACATGCGTCGCCTCGCCGACGTGGTCGACGCGGCCGCGCCAGCCGGCCGGCCCGTCGACATCCTGCATCTCGGCGGCGGCGCCCTCACCCTCCCGCGGTACGTCGCCGCCACCCGGCCGGGCTCCCCGCAGCGTGTCGTGGAGAAGGACGCCGCGCTCACCGACCTGGTGCGGCGGGTCCTGCCGCTACCGCGCGGCGCGAACGTCCGCGTCCGCGCGGCCGACGCCCGCACGGCGGTCGAGGCCACCGCCGACGCCCGCTTCGACCTGGTGATCGCAGACGTCTACAGCGCCGCCCGGGTACCCGCGAGCCTCGGCACCGTGGAGGCCGCCGCCCAGATCGCCCGCGTCCTGCGTCCACCGGGTTGGTACGCCGTCAACCTGGCCGACGGCCACGACCTCGCCTACACCCGCAGCCAGATCGCGACGCTGCGGAAGGTGTTTCCGGAAACGTGTCTGATCGCCGAGCCCGGCGTACTCAAGGGCCGCTACTTCGCCAACCTGGTGGCGGTCGCCGGCCCGGCGCTCCCGCTCGCGGCCCTGGCGAAGGAGGCCGGCCGGGACCAGTTCCCGGCCAGCCTGCTGAGCGGCGCCGACCTGGACCGCTTCGTGGCCGGCGCCCGCCCGGTGACCGACGCCGACGCCCGCGAGTCACCCAAACCCCCGTCGACGCTGTTCACCTGAGCTGCGCGCGATCTTGGACTCCGTGCGGTGCCAGAGGCCCGTCAGGAGTCCAAGATCCGCTGAATCGGGGGGCGGGCTACGCGGCTGGGCGGCGGCGGTACGCCAGCAGGGCGACCACCAGTGCCGCCACACCGGCGATCAGTCCGGCGATGCCGAACGTCAGGCCGAGGCCGGAGTCATCGTCGTCGGCTGGGGTCTGTGCGGCCACGTTTACCGGGGTGGGGGCGGCGGCCGCGGCCTTGGTGAGCTTGAGGATCGGCGCCGGCTTGTCGGCCTCGGCGCCCTCGTCGATCCAGCGGACCACATCGCCGTCGGAGTAGGTCTGTAGGGCCTTGAAGACGATCTGGTCGACCTCGGGCAGCGGCCCGGCCGACACCTCGAACTCCTGGAACGTGCCGGGCGCGACGGCGCTGCCCTCGGCCGCCGTCCAGGTGATCTTGGAGACGACCTCGGTGACCTCGCTGTCGTGCATCTTCAACGGGGTGGCCAGTTTGGTCTTCTCGACCGTCACCGTCCAGCCCGGCACCGGGCGCGTCGACACCGACGCGATGGGCGTCTTGTCGGTGGGGATCACGACCTCGAGTTTGGTGGTCGAGGCGTTGTCCTTCTCGTTCGGCACCCGGAACGCGAGCTTGGCGTAGCCGCCCTGCGTCGCCTCCTTCGGGTTCACGGTGACGTGCGCCGACGCCGTGCCGACGCCGGCCACCACGGTCGACAGCGCGCCGATGGTGACGGCGAGCAGAACCCGCACCCCGGTCCGTGTACGCATCACATCTCCTCGATTGCTGTGGAGCCCGTCCCGGTGACAAGTCGCTCCGTGGGGCCGGTGAGTTCCCGGCAATCTTGTAAACCGGTCGGGCCCTGCCGCCGATATGGGGATGACGTCTCGACGTCGGGTAGCGGAAGGGATCGATCCCAGTGACGACAGGCATGCGGGGGGCCAGAGTGCTGGCCGCGTTGATCGTGATGGGTGGGGCGGCCCTCGGGCCGGGTTCGGCGGCCGGAGCCGAAGAGAACGGGCCCGACCGGACGGTCGGAAAGAAGGAAGCGCAGACCAAGGACAGGAGACCGCCGCGAACGGAGCCGATCGGCAAGACGTCGTACCCGCTCGGCCCGAGCGGCCCGGCATTCCAGGAGCCCGTCGCCGGCGGCTCGATCACCGGCGGTGCGCCGGCGAGCGCCGTCGACCACCCGTACATCGTGGGCATCCGCAGCATCTTCTGGGAGGACAACGGCAACGGCGGGCTCGACGGGTGGCAGTCCACCTGCACCGGCACGATCCTCAGCAGCACCAAGATTCTCACCGCCGGCCACTGCACCGTCGACCTGCCGCTCGGCACGACGTACGTGATCGCCGGTCGCAACAACCTCGCGGACACCAACGGCGGGTTCGTCGCGGCGGTGGCGTCGACGTGGGTGCACCCGTCGTACGGGTCGAGCAGCAACGTGCCGCGCAACGACGTCGCGGTGCTCACGCTGAAGAAGCCGCTGCCGTCCCAGTACACGCCGATCCCGATGGTCGCGCAGGGCAGCACGTCCGGTGAGGTCGACGGGACCTCGGCCCAGATCGTCGGCTACGGCATCACCGCCAGCGGCCAGAGCGACTCCGGGATCCTGCGGGCGGCGACGACGCCGATCAGGTCCGACTCCACCTGTTCGACCGGGCTGGGCGCCGGGTTCGACGCCGCCACGATGCTGTGCGCCGGTAGCCCGGGGTCCGGGATCGACACGTGCGGCGGCGACTCCGGCGGTCCGATCGTCGCCACCGTCGCCGGCGTGAAGAAGCAGGTGGGCGTGACGAGTTGGGGACCGACCACGTGCGGCGCCTCGTACGGCGCGTACGCGCAGCTCAGCCTGTTCAACTCGCTGATCACCGCCGACCTGACCCGGCCCGACCCGAACAACCTCGACTGGACGGGTGACGGGCACAGCGACCTGATCGCGCGCACCCCGGGCGGCCAGCTGCTGCTCTACTACGGCACCGGCCTGGTCAACCTGCCGTCGATGCAGGCGTTCGGCGGGCTGGTGACGTCGATCGGCACCGGGTGGGGCAGTTTCGCGAAGCTGTTCCGGGTCAGGAACTGGAACGGGGACGGCACCGAGTCGATCTTCGGGATGCTGGGCGACGGCAACCTGGTGCAGTACCGGAGCGACGGCGAGGGCAACTTCACCACCGGCTCGGCCGAACGCATCGGGTGGGGGTGGAACGTGTTCCGGGACATCATGGTCACCTCGAACTGGACCAACAACGGGCGACCCAACCTGCTCGGCCGCACCGCGGGCGGCGACCTGTACCTGTACACCAGCGACGGCAGTGGCGGCTGGATGAACGGCGGTATCGGCATCAAGATCGGCACCGGCTGGAACATGTTCGACACCGTCGTCACGCCGGGCACCTGGCTCGGCGACGGCTTGCAGGCGTTGATCGGGCGCACCCCGAACGGCCAGCTACGGCTGTACCAGAGCAACGGCGCGGGCGGCTGGGTCAACGGCTACGGCGTGCTGATCGGCACCGGCTGGAACGTCTTCACGAGGTTCATGTCGCCCGGCGACCTCAACGGCGACAACCAGGTCGACATGATCGGCGTGAACCCGGCCGGCGGCATGTACCTCTACCCGAGCGACGGCCACGGCAACTGGCTGAACAACGGTCTCGGCATCATGATCGGCTCCGGCTGGAACAGCCTCAACGCCGTCTTCTAACCGACCCTTGGCCGGCGCGCATGCGAGAGCTCGACGTGATGGTGCGCGCCGGCGTGGCCGACCGGGTCGGTGTGGACGGTGACCGCGACGAGGCGCGGCACGGCGTGGGTCAACTGGTGCTCCGCGTCGGCCGCGACCTCGTGGGCGGCCACCACGGTGAGGTCGGCGTCGACCACCACGTCGGCCTCGGCGTGCAACCGGTGGCCGATCCACCGCATGCGCACGGCGGTGACGTCGCGCACGCCCGGGATGTCGCGCAGCGTCCGCTCGGCCCGGTCGACGAGGTCCGGGTCCACCGCGTCCATCAACCGCCGGTAGACCTCGCGGGCGGCCGACCGCAGCACCACGACGATCGCCGCCGTGATCGCGAGCCCGACGACCGGGTCGGCCCAGCGCCACCCGGCCCACGCACCAAGAGCCGCGGCCACGACCGCGAGCGAGGTGAAGCCGTCGGTGCGGGCGTGCAGGCCGTCGGCGACCAGCGCCGCCGACCCGATCCGCCGGCCGACCCGGATGCGGTAGCGGGCCACCACCTCGTTGCCGACGAACCCGAGCACCCCGGCGACGGCCACGGCCGGCAGGTGGTCGAGGTCGACCGGGTCCACCAGGCGGCGGAGCGCGATCCACCCGGCGGCGACGGCCGACGCCGCGATCACCAGGACGACGGCGATCCCGGCCAGGTCCTCGGCCCGCCCGAACCCGTAGGTGTACGAGCGGGTCGCGGCCCGCCGGCCGACGACGAACGCGATGCCCAACGGCACCGCCGTCAACGCGTCGGCGACGTTGTGCAGCGTGTCGCCGAGCAGCGCCACCGAACCGGACATCGCGACCACGCCGGCCTGCAGAAGAGCCGTGACGCCGAGCACGGCCAGCGAGATCCACAATGCCCGCAGGCCGGCGGCCGAGGTGTCGACGTCCCGATGGGAGTGGGAGTGCGGGGTCACCGCGTGCCTGATCCGATGCCATGCGCCCATGGCCGCAGGATAGGACAGAAAGGTACAAAGCCTCTATCTCGCATCTGCGACGGTGCCGCAGGAGCGACGGATGAGCGAAGCTTGCGTGCGGGAGGATCACGGTGGCACGCGGACAGTTACGGATCTACCTCGGCGCGGCGCCCGGGGTGGGCAAGACGTACACGATGCTCGAAGAGGCGCACCGCCGGGCGGAACGCGGAACCGACATCGTGGTCGGGTACGTCGAGACGCACGGCCGCCGGCACACCGCCGCGATGCTCGACGGGCTGGAGATCGTCCCCCGCCGGACGCTGGAGTACCGCGGCAGCGGGTTCGAGGAACTCGACCTCGACGCGGTGCTGGCCCGCCGTCCCCGGGTCGCGGTGGTCGACGAACTGGCACACACGAACATCCCCGGCAGCCGCAATGCCAAGCGCTGGGAGGACGTGCGCGACCTGCTCGACGCCGGCATCGACGTCCTGTCGACGGTGAACGTCCAGCACCTGGAGTCGTTGAACGACGTCGTCCGGGAGATCACCGGCACCACCCAGCGGGAGACCGTGCCCGACGAGGTGGTGCGCGCCGCGGAACAGGTCGAACTGGTCGACATGACCCCCGAAGCGCTACGCAGGCGGATGGCGCACGGCAACGTCTACGCGCCGGAGAAGATCGACGCCGCGCTGGGCAACTACTTCCGGTCGGGCAACCTCACCGCGCTGCGCGAACTCGCACTGCTGTGGCTGGCCGACAAGGTCGACGACCAACTCGACGACTACCGGGCCGAGCACCGGATCGACGAGCCCTGGGAGACGCGGGAACGGGTCGTGGTCGCGCTGACCGGTGGCCCGGAGGGTGCCACGCTGATCCGGCGGGCCGCCCGCATCGCCGCGCGCACCAGGGGCGCCGACCTGATGGCCGTCCACGTTGCCCGCAGCGACGGCCTCGCCGGCGCCGACCCCGCGCACCTGGCGCGCCAGCGGGTTCTCGCCGAGAGCCTCGGCGGCACCTACCACGAGGTGATCGGCGCCGACGTGCCGGAGGCGCTGCTGGCGTTCGCCCGCGGCACCAACGCCACCCAGATCGTGCTCGGGGCGAGCCGGCGCGGTCGCCTCGCGCAGTTGCTGTCGCCGGGCGTCGGCGTCACCACGACCGCCCGGTCCGGCGCGATCGACGTCCATCTGGTCGCGCACGAACGGGCCGCGGCCGGGCGGCGCGGGGCCCGGGTTCCGGCGGCGTTGTCGCGCCGCCGCCGGGCTTTGGGGTGGACGCTCGCAGCGCTGGGACTTCCGGTCCTGACGCTGATCCTGCACGTGGTGCCCGACCTGTCGCTCACCAACGACATCCTGATCTTCCTGGTGGCCGTGGTCGGGGTGGCGCTGGCCGGCGGCATGTTCCCGGCGCTGGTGGCGGCCGTGTTCGGGTCGCTGCTGCTGAACTGGTTCTTCACCCCGCCCACCCACACGTTCACGATCGCCGAGGTCGACAACCTGCTGGCGCTGGGCGTGTTCCTCCTGGTCGCGGCCGCGGTGTCGGCGGTGGTGGACCTCGCCGCCCGGCGCACCAGGCAGGCGGCGCAGGCCAGCGCCGACGCACAGACCCTGGCGACGGTCGCGGGAAGCGTGCTGCGCGGTGCGCGTCCCCTCGAAGCCCTGTTGGAACGGATGCGCGAGACGTTCGCGCTCGCCTCGGTGACGCTGCTCGAACGGGTGCCCGGCGCGTCGTGGCGGGTGGTCGCCTCGGTCGGCGATCCCCCGTGCGGCACGCCCGGCGAGTCCGACGCCGAGGTGGCCGCCGACGAGACCCTGACGATCGCGCTGCGCGGGCGGCGCCTGGCGGCCGGTGACCGGCGCGTGGTCGAGGCGTTCGCGGCGCAGGCGGCGTTGGCGCTGCGGCAGGAGCGGCTCGCCGACGAGGCGGCGACGGCCCGGCCGCTGGCGGCGGCCGACCGGATGCGCACCGCGCTGCTCGCCGCGGTCAGCCACGACCTGCGCACCCCGCTCGCGTCGGCCAAGGCCGCGGTCACCAGCCTGCGCAGCCCCGACGTGGCGTTCGACGAGACCGACCGGGCCGAACTGCTGGCGACCGCCGACGAGTCGCTCGACCGGTTGGCCGGCCTGGTGGCGAACCTGCTGGACATGAGCCGGTTGCAGGCCGGCGCGCTCGGCATGACGCCGGTGGTTTTGGGGCTCGAGGAGGTGGTGCCGCGGGCGCTCGACGAACTCGGCGAGCGGGCGCGCAGCGTCACCGTGCACATTCCCACCGATCTGGCCGCCGTTCGCGCGGATCCCGGGCTGCTCGAACGCGTTCTGGTGAACGTGATCGGGAACGCGTTGCGCTTCAGCCCGCCGTCGGCGCCACCGGTCATCACGGGGTCGGCGCTCGGCTCCACAGTGGAGCTTCGCGTGATCGACCACGGCCCGGGTGTGGCCGAGGAGCTGTGGGACGGGATGTTCCAACCGTTCCAGCGGCTCGGCGACCGCGACAACGAGTCCGGCGTCGGGCTCGGGCTCGCGCTGTCGCGCGGCCTGGCCGAGGCGATGGGCGGCGGCCTCCGGCCCGAGGCGACCCCGGGCGGCGGCCTGACGATGGTGCTCACCCTCCCCGGAGCCTTGGCGTGACGCGCGTTCTGGTGGTCGACGACGAGCCGCAGATCCTGCGGGCGTTACGCATCAACCTGCGGGTGCGCTCGTACGAGGTCGAGGTGGCGGCCGACGGCGCGGCGGCCCTGCGCGTCGCCGCGTCGTTCCACCCCGACCTCGTGGTGCTCGACCTCGGCCTCCCCGACATGGACGGCGTCGAGGTGATCCGCGGCCTGCGCGGCTGGACCACGGTGCCGATCATCGTGCTGTCCGGCCGGGCCGACAGTTCCGACAAGGTCGGCGCGCTGGACGCCGGCGCCGACGACTACGTCACCAAGCCGTTCGGCATCGACGAACTGCTGGCCCGCATCCGCGCGGTGACCAGGCGGGTCGCCGGGGCGGCCGCCGACACGCCGACCGTGCGCATCGGCCGGTTCACGGTCGACCTCGCGGCGCACTCGGTCGACGGCGGCGCCGTGCGCCTCACCCCGACCGAGTGGCAGTTGCTGGAACTGTTGCTGCGCAACCCCGGCAAGCTGATCAGCCAGCGCCAGTTGCTGCACGAGGTGTGGGGCCCGCAGTACTCCACCGAGACGAACTACCTGCGCCAGTACATGGCGCGGCTGCGGGCCAAGCTCGAAGCCGACCCCGCGCACCCGCGGCACCTGCTCACCGAGCCCGGGATGGGCTACCGCTACGCCCCGTGAAGGGCCCGTTCGAGACGCGTCCGCGCGTCGGCGAGAGACGGGCCGTACCAGGTCAGGTCGCGGCCCGACACCAGCACGCAGCGCAGGCCCGCGAACGCCTCGGGCCCGTCGCTCGCGGTGAACAGGTACGGCTCGTCGGGCAGGACGACGAGATCGGGCGCCAGCGCTCGTAGCTCCTCAAGGCCCGGGCGCGGGTAACGGTCGTCGGGGTCATCGAAAAGATTGTGGACGCCGAGGCGGCGCAGCACGTCCGACGTGAACGTGTCGCCGCCGGCCACGATCCACGGCCGCCGCCACACGGGAACGATCGCCGTGCGGGTCTCGGCGGGTGCCGGCGCGGCCCAGGCGGCGCGCGCCTGCCGGAGCCAGTCCGGTTCCCCGGCCGCGCCCAGGGCCCGCAGCATCGTGCCCAACTCGTCGAGCGCCGTCGCGACGGTGCGCGGGTAGGTGACGTGCACCGTCACACCGGCCGCTTCGAGTTCCTCGGCGTCGACGCGCCGGTTCTCCTCCATGTTCATGACGACGACGTCGGGCCGCAGGGCGAGCACCTCGTCGACGCGCGGGTACTTGCTGCCGCCCACCCGCGGCACGTCGAGGCCGGGCGGATGGGTGCAGTAGTCGGTCGCACCCACCAGCGCGCCGGGCAACGTGACCGCGATCGCCTCGGTCAACGACGGCACCAGCGAAACCACCCGGCGGTCAGCCATGCCGACCCGTTACACGCGATCGAGGACGATCAGGGGGATCTCGCGGCCCTTTTCGCGGGCCGTCACCACGTACTTGTCGTAGGTGGGGAAGCCCTTGGCCGCGATCTTCCACAGCCGGTCGCGCTCTTCGCCGTCGGTCGTGCGGGCGCGGGCCCGGAAGATCTCGCTGCGCACCTGCACCTCGACGTCGGGATCGGCGACGAGGTTCAGGTACCAGGCGGGATGGGTGCCCGAGCCGCCGTTCGACGCCACCAGGATGTAGCGACCGGCGTCCTCGGCGTACATCAGTGCCGTGCGGCGCAGCTGTCCGGTGCGGCGGCCGCGCGTGGTGAGCAGCAGGCTGGGCACGCCCATGTACGTGCCGTCGGACGCCTCGTACCGCTTGATGTGCTTGGCCACCCACGCGGTGGGGCTGTCAGAGACCTCGTCCGTCATGCCCAGAACCCTATTCGCGCGGCTGCGTGCCACCAACGACGAAGGTCACCGCGCCGTCCTCCCGTTCGACCGTGAACAGGGTTCCGGGCGGGAACGCGCCGAGCACGTCGGGCGGCAGTTGCACCGTCCCGTCGCCGGCCACCACCGCGAAATCCTGGCCGTCGCGGCCTTCCGCGCCCACGCGTCCGTCCCGGATCGTCACCGCCCGGCCGAGCCGGGCGCCGACCGCCGCGTCGTGGGTGACCACCACGATCGTGGTCCCCCGTTCGGAGTTCACGGTCTCCAGCGCCGTCAGCACCTCGTCGCGGCCGGTGCTGTCCAGCTGGCTCGTCGGCTCGTCGACCAGCAGCAGCCCCGGCCCGGCGGCGATGCCCACCGCCAGCGCCGCGCGTTGCCGGGCACCCGGAGCCAGGTCGTCGATCCGGGCGCGGCCCTGTCCGGGCAGGCCGACCAGGTCGAGGATGCGGTCGGGATGGTCGAGTTCGATGCCGGCCGTGCGCGCCGCCCGCCGCTGCGCCAGCCAGATGTTGCGGTGCAGCGTCGTGTACGAGAGCAGGTTGCGGGCGGCGCCCTGCAGCACCACGCCGATCAGCGTGCCGCGCAACCGCGCCAGTTCGGCCTCGGTGAGCTTGCCGAGATCGTAGGTTCCGACGTTCACCCGCCCGGCCGAGGCGCGCATCAGCCCGGAGAGCAGCGCCACCAGCGTCGACTTCCCGGAGCCGGACGGCCCCACCAGGGCCAGCATCTCGCCCGGCCCGATGGACAGGTCGACGCCGGCCAGCGCCACCACGTCACCGGCCTCGGCCCGGTAGATGTGCACGACCCGCCGGCACGCCACAGCCAACCCGTTCATCGGAATCCTCTCCGGCCGCCCGCCGCCGCGAACGCGGCGACCACCAGCACCGCCGCGCTCACCAGCGCGGGCAACAACAAGGCCAGCGGACGCGGCCAGAACAGCGCGCCGTCCGGAGCCCGGTCGGCGAACAGCGGCACGAACGGCCCGACCGCGATCCACGCCACCAGCGCGGCGGCGATCCCGGCCACCACCGCGACCGCCACCACCCACAGGTAACCGCGGCGCGCGTACACGGCGGCATCGCGCCGGCGCAACCCCTGCGCGCGCAGCGCCCGCAGCTCGATCGACCGGTCGGCCCGGTCGATCGCGGCGACCAGCAGCACCGCGCCGATCGCCAGCAGCAGCGCCAGCGCGCCGGTGGCGACGTGGAACCGCAACGCCAACGCCGGACCCTGCTGGCCGAGCGCCGTCACCAGCCCGTCGAGGCTGCGTTCCGTGCCCGGCACGAGCCCGGCCGCGCGCAGCCGCTCGACCGCGTCGGCCGGCGCCGCCGGGCCCAGCCACACCTCGGCGTTGGTCGCCACCCCGACGCTGCGCGCCAACCGGTTCAGGTACTCGAGATCGACGAGCCGGCCGGCGGAGCCGAGCCGGGGCAGCAGGTCGACGCGACCGACCTCGATCGCCGGCTCGCGCCGCTGGTCGACGCCGACCACGTCGGTCAGCTTCGGGCCGGCGGCCACCATCGGCACCGGGTAGGGCGCGTCGGGCGGGCGCAGCCGGGCGTCGAGCGTCCCGGTGGTTCCGGCGGTGACGTCGACGGTCAGGCCGTCGGCCGCCCGCGCGATCGTGAGCCGGTCGGCCGGCCGCGACTGCCGGCTCGCCACCCAGCCGCCGAGCTGTTCGCCCGTGACGAGCTCGCGGTCGGGGCCGCCCTGCGTGATCCCGTGCACCACCAGCCGCGCCGTGAAGTCGACCTGGCCCGGCTGCCGGATCTCGATCGACGCCAGGCGGCAGCCGGACTCGCAGCCGGTCACCTCGCCGGTGTAGGTCGCCCGGCCCGGCTGCGCCTGGCCCAGCTCGACCCGCTTCTCGGTGCGACCGTCGGCCGGGGTCAGGTACGCGCGCAACGGCAGGGACGGCAGCGATCCGTTCAGAAACGTCACGGTGACGTCGATGCGCAGCGCCGTTCCGGAGACGACCAACGGTTCGGCGGCGGCGGGACGCAGCCGTCGGGCCACGTCGGCCGGCCGGATCGAGGTGCCGTCCGGCCACGCCGTCACCGCCGCCAACCGGCCACTGTCGACGGCCAGGACGCGCGGCGCCGTGGGGCCCTCGGGCGGGTCGATCGTCACCGCCGCCATCGCGAACCGCCCGTCGGGATCGGCCCGGCGGGTGGCGTCGAGCAGCGTCGCGGCCGGCACCGGCGCCACCGGCACCACCCGCGACGCGCCCAGTTCGGTACCGGCGCGGTCGGCCCGCCGGTCGGCGGCCACGCTCGCGGCGATCACGGCGAAACCGAGCAGCGCCACCGCGACCGTGACGAACGCGAGCAGCCGCTGGGTACCCGGCCGGCGCGCCATCCGCAGCGCCGCGAGGGCCGGGCCGAGCCGTCCCTTCCGCAGCGCCCGGCTGCCGGCGCGGCGGCTCATCGGCCCCAGCAGGTGCGCCACGGCCAGCGCCACGGCCAGCACCACCAGGGCCGGCCCGAGCAGCGACACGCCCGTCAACTCGCCGCCCGACACGCGCAACTGCGCCACCGCGACCGCCGCCAGCGCCGCGGCGACCAGCACCGCCGTCAACGAACCGGCGGTGCGGACCCGCGGCGGGACCCGCCGGACCAGCGGGCCCACCGACGAGCGGAACAGTTGCCGCTGCGCCCACGCGCCGGCGAGCAGGGCACCGGCCACCGCCACCGCCGCGTACCCGAGGTAGTCGGTGCCGACCGGAACCGGGACGCTCACCGGCAACGTCGCCCGGCCGAACGCGGACACGGCGACGTGGCCCAGCACGTACCCGATCGGCGCGCCGATCAGCACCGGCAGCATGGTCGGGCCCAACGCCAGCGCCCAGCGCTGCCCGAGCGGCAGGCCGCGCAGCGCGAACAGGCCGAACTCCGGCCGCCGCTGCTCGGTGGCGTAGGCGACGGTCAGGTAGACGATGAACCAGCACAGCAGGATCAGCGGCACGGCCGCGATCGGCACCACCCGGCCCACCAGTGCCCGGCTGTCGTCGATGCGGTCGAGCAGCACGGGCAGGTCGGTGTTGACGCTCGCGCGCAGCGCGTTCATCCGCTGCCGCAACTGGTCGAGGTCGAACCGCAGGGTCGCGATGCGCTCGACGCTGAACGTGTCGGGCCCGGCGACGAGGTCGGCCGTGTACGCGACCGCGTCGTGCGCCACCAGTTCGAGCGTGGGTTCGGCGACGAACGCCGGCTCGGGTGCGGCCCGGTCGGCGCCGCCGAAGTACCGGCGGCCGGCCCAGTACGGCTCGTCGGGGTCGCCGGGGTCGTAGACGCCGACCAGCGTCAGCTCGGTCCAGGAGTCGCCGGCCCGCCAGCCGTCGGGAACCAGGACCGCCGACGCGAACCGCACCTCGGAACCGACGCCCACACCGAGCCCCTCCGCGGTGCGCCGGCCCAGGATGACCTCGCGGGCACCGGACGCGCACCGCCCGGCCCGGATGATCACGTGCGCGCACACGTCGTCGCGGTACGAGAACCGGGGAATGGCCTGGCGGTTGCCGAACTGGGCGGCGGCGTTGAACTCGGCCGCGTACACGGTGGTGAAGCCGGGGACGGCGACCTGCGGCTCGATCCGCACGCTGAACTCGCGCGGCGCCCACCGGCCGGGGCCGCTCGAGATCTGCACGCTGCGTTCCAGCGGCATCGACGTGGCCACCTCGGCGCCGATGACGGCCCGCTCGGCGGTGCGCTGGTAGGCCGGTCCGGCCACCGCGCCGGCCGTGGCCAGCAGCGCGAGCAGCGTGACGATCAGCGCCTGCGCCCGGCGGGCGCTCAGCAACGCCAGGATGAGCGAGGTCACCGGTCACCCCCACGTGCGGAACTCCCGCGCACCATCGGCGCCGAGGCCAGCGCGACCGCGCCGGCGCTCACCACGACGAGACCGGTGGCCAGCAGCACGATCGCGAGCCAGCCCGGCCCGGTGGGGGTGAGCAGTTCCCAGCCGTCGTCGAAGATCCGCCGCTCGCCCGACAACCGCAACGCGGCGACCGCGGCCAGCACCCCGAGACCGGTGGCGACGGCGGCCACCAGCGCGTACCCGCCGACCACCGACCGGACCACGGTGCGCTGCGACATCCCCTGCATCCGCAACCGCACCAGTTCGGCGTTGCGGACCGGCCGGTCGACGGCGGCGACCAGCACCACCGACGCGGCGGCGAGCAGCAGGCCGGCCACCGCGACCACCAGGTTCAACCGGAACACCGCGGTGCCACCCTCGGCGGCGTACCGCCCGGTGGCCGCCGCGACCGTGTCGGTGCGGATGATCTGCAGGCCCTGCGCGCGCAGCCGGTCGCGGATCCCGGCCGGCGCGGCCTCGGACAACCACACCTCGCGCGCGCCGTCGACGCCCACCAGCAGCCGGTCGGCGTACTCGAGGTCGACGACGAGACCCGTCGGCCCGACCCGGGGCAGCACCGCCGGTGTACCGAGTTGCCGCAGCGGGATGCCGCCGCCACCGAGCAGCGGGGTCGGCTGGCCGCCGGCCCGGCGCGTCTCGGCCAGCGCGCCGCTGACCACCGCGGGCAGCGGAACGGGCGCGTCGGCCACCTCGACGGTCAACGCGTCGGGCACGCCCGGCGGTCCGGTGCCGCCGGGAAGCGTGACGCTGTCGGTCAGCGGGATCGGAACGACCTGGTCGATCCGCAGCGCCAGCCCGTCGCCCGAGTTGCTGACCAGCAGCCACGGCTTGCGGGAGGTCAGCGGCTGCCGCCAGCGGCCGAGGTCGGCGAACCCCGTCCCGTCGACCAGCGTCGCCGGCGGATCGGCCTGGCCGAGCCGGTGCAGGACCACCGGCTCGCTGCCCTCGCGGTCGCCGACCAGCACGAACCCGACCAGCCGGCAGCCGCCGTCGGCGCACCCGGGCGTGTCGGCGCGGACCGTGTGCCGGCCCGGCCCGACCGGCCCGAGGGCCGCCGTGATGCGCGTGCCCCGCTTGTCGACCAGGGCCGCCTCGACGGTCACCTGCGGCGGCGGGTCGGCCGCGGGCACGGTGAGGTCGAGTTCGACCGCGCCGCCCGCGGCGATCACCGGCTGACCGGCCGGCGGCCTGAGCCGTGCCGCCAGGTCGCGCGGATCGGCCCCAATGCCGGCCACAGCGCCCTTCCCGGACCCGCTGTGCGGCCACGCCGCGACGGCCGCCAGGCGCGGCGAGTCGACGGCGACCACCGGCGACGCGTCGGACGAGCCACTCGTCCGGCCGACCACCACCGCCATCGCGTTCCGGCCGCCGGGGTCGGCCGCGCGGACGGCGGTGATCAGGTGCGCCGCGCTCTCCGCGCCGACCGTCAGCACCGTGTGCGCACCGAGTTCGACGGCCGCGCGGTCGGCCCGCGCGGACGCCGCCGTGGCCCATCCGGTGGTCGCGGTCACGAGCAGGGCGGACGCGGTGACGAGCAGCGCCGCCAGCCGGCGTGCGCCGGGACGCCGGGCGAGGTCGAGGAGGGCGAGACCGGTCGACAGCCGGCCGGCGCCGAACGCCCGCCGGGCCACCCCGGCCGCCGTGGGAACCAGCAACCGGGTGCCGGTGAGCGCCACCACCAGCGCGACGAGCACCGGCACGAACAGGGCGAGCCCGGCCGCCGCGGGATCGTCGGCGGGGGCCGAGCGCACCTGGTAGACGGCGGCGACCGCGAGCGCGGCGACCAGCACCTCGGCGGCACCGGCCCGCCAGCCGCCCTGCCGGGCCGGTACCTGGCGCAGCAGGTCGACCACGGGCTCGCGGAGCATGCGGCGCTCGGCGACGAACGCGATCGCCAGCGAACCGATCACCGCCAGGAGAGCGGCGCCGGCCCCGCCGAGGAGCACCAGACCGTCGGGGACGACGAGCGCCGGGCGCGCCTGCGCGCGTCCAATAGCATTTTCGACCGGACCGCGGAGCGCGAGCGCCGCGATCGCGCCGACCACCGCCCCGGCCGCGATCGGCACCGCCGACCGGCCGACGGCCAGCGCGGTGACGCGGCCCGGCGGCACGCCGCGCAGCTTCAGCAGGCCGACGTCGGGACGCCAGCCGGCGCCCGCGTGGCGGACCGCTAGCCCGAGCGCGAACCAGCACAGGAGCAGGAGTTGCAGGCCGGCGACCGGCACACCGGCGGCGATCACCCGGCGGTTGGCGGTGACGCGGTCGGCGAGCGGGCCGATCGACGTGATGACGTCGAACCCGTCGCGGGCGATGAGCCGGTCGAGGTCCGCGGTGACCGCCCGCGCGTCGGCCACCGCCTCGACGTGCGTGAACAGCTCCGGGGTGACCATGCCCTCGACGGTGACGATGAGGTCGGACACCGCCAGCAGGCTGATCGTGCCGGCGGTGGCGAACACCGGCTCCGAGCGGATCAGCGTGCCGCCGACCCAGTACGGGTCGTCGGTGTCGCCGGCCTCGTAGCGGCCGCTGATCGTGAACCGGGCCGGTTGTCCGCGGTTGGGCGTGAAGGTGACCTGGGCGCCGACGTCAAGGCCGAGATCGCCGGCGACGCGGTTGCTGACCATGATCTCCCGGTCGGCCTTCGGGCAGGCGCCGGTGATCCGGAGGTGTTCGCAGACGCCGTCGCGGTAGGCGATGTCGCGCGCCAGGCTGACATCCTTGTCGGTGCGGACCGTGCCGGACGTGCGCACGCTCGCCACTGTCGTCAGGCCGGGCCGGTCGAGGGTGGCCCGCACCGGATCGGCGGTGGACCGGATCACGCCGGCGACGTCGGTGCCCGCGACGTCCTTCTTCTGCGCGATCACCAGGCGCAGGCGGGGCGACGCCGACTCGACCGCGGCGACCGTGCCCACCTCGGCGGCGCCGACCAGGTAGGCCGGCACGACCGCGGCGATGGCGGCGGCGAGGGCCGCCAGCACCGCCACCGCGACCGCCTGGGAGGGGTGTCGCCGGAGTGCGGCGAGGACGATGCGGATCATGTCCGGGCGCTGGTGCCGTTGTCACGGCCCGGCGCGGCCGCGCGGCCCTCCGCGGCGCGGCCCTCCGCGGCGCGGCCCTCCGCGGCGCGGCCGTCGCGCATCTCGGCGGCGCGGCCGTTGCGGAGCTCGGCGGCGCGGCCCTCGCTCAGGCGGATCTCGGTGTCGCACGCGGCCGCGGCCTCGGGGTCGTGGGTGGCCAGCACCACGGCGGCACCCCGATCGGCCTCGGCCCGGAGCAGTTCGAGCACCCGTTGCCGGTTCCCGGCGTCGAGTTCGCTGGTGACCTCGTCGGCGAGCAGAACCGTGCCGCCGAGCGCCAGCCCGCGCGCGATCGCCGTGCGCTGCTGCTGGCCGCCGGACAGCTCCTCGACCAGCTGATCGGCCTGACCGGAGAGGCCGAGCTTGTCGAGCGCGATCGCGGTGTCGCGGCGGGCCTCGGCCGGTATGCGTCCCCGGGCGATCAGCACCACCTGCAGGTTCTCCTGCGCGGTGAGGATCGGTGCCAGCCCGTTGTCCTGCGGGATGAGCACGATGCCCGCCGCCACCGCCTGGTCGCGGCCGGCGAGCGGCGCGCCGTCGACCGTGACGCTGCCGCTGCGCGGCGCGAGCAGGCCGGCGAGCGCCGACAACAGCGTGGTCTTGCCGGCTCCCGACGGTCCGGTGACCGCGAGCAGCCGCCCGGGCTGGATTTCAAACGACACCTCGGCGAGCACCGGATCGGCCCGCCCGTAGCCGAGTGTCGCCCCCGTGAGCGAAAGTTCCATGGCTATATGTCTGAGTAGTGCTCGACCAGCGGGGTGCTCGCGAAATAGGGCCCGATCAGCCGACGCCACTCGGGAAAGCTCGGCGACTGCCGGAAGTTGACCTCGTGCGCCTCCACCGAGTCCCACTCAACGAGAAGGATGAAGCGCGTGGGCGTCTCGATGCCCCGGGTCATCCGGACCGACCGGCAGCCGGGCGTGTCGGCGAGCAGTTGCCGGGCGGTCTTGTAGGCGGACGCGAACTCCTCTTCCTGCCCGGCGGTGATATCGAACTGAGCGACCTCAAGGACCATGGCGGACAGCGTTCCACACGGCGCGGAAGGCCCGTAAGGCCGAGACTGATTCGTTAAGGCTCCTTTCGGCTCAGAGCGAATCGTGCGTTTTACGCCATGAAGGGCGTTTAGCGACGACAATCGGGGGCGTGGCGCCGGTGGAGGAGTCGTGGAAGCGGATCGTGGACTGGCTGGGTGGCTCCGCCCCGGCAACGGCTGCCGGGCTGTCGGCGTCCTCTTCCTTTGATCTCGACGAGGTCGAGCGCGCGATCGGCCGGCCGCTGCCGCCGGACCTCGCCGAGTGGTGGCGGATCGCCGGCGACGCGAGCGGCGCCGAGCGGCTGATCCCGATGGAACACACGCCGCTGTCCGTCGCCGACGCGCTGGAGGCCCGCCGGTACCGGCTCGATCTGCACCTGCGGCGCGGAGAGTCCATTGTGGACGGCGAGGGCGGCGATCCCAGCCGCGGCTTCCAGAGCGCGTTCCTCCCCATCGCCGCCGACGGGCACGGCCGCTTCCTGTTCGTCGACCTGCGCGGCGGCCCGCTCCACGGGTGCGTGGGCGAATGGGACGACGCCGGCAGCTTCGTCGACGTGGTCTCCTGGCCCTCGGTGGCCGAGATGCTCAGCGACGTCGCCGATGCCCTTGTCTACGGTGTGCCGGCCCTGACGTTCCACGCCGCCGGGCGGCTGCGCCATTTCGCCGGCCACCCCGAGGTGCCGGTCTTCACCTGCCGGGCCACGGTGACCCCGGCCGGCCAGCTGACCTGGGCCACCTGACGTACCGTCTAAGCATGGCTGGCGAGATCGTGGTCTACACCCGGCCGGGCTGCCCCTTCTGCTTCATGCTCCGGCGCGGGCTGCGCAAGCGGAAGATCCGGTTCACCGAGGTGAACATCTGGGAAGACCCGGCCGCGGCGGCGGCGGTCCGCGCCGTCGCCGACGGCAACGAAACGGTGCCGACCGTGCACGTCGCCGGGCAGTGGCTGGTCAACCCGAAAGCAGCCAAAGTGGCCGAGTTGGCGGCGGCCTGAGCGGCAGAATGTAAACCCGTTACAAGGGGACGCGGTTCGCCCGGTACCCTGACAGGCTCGGGCTGCTAGCTCAATGGCAGAGCTGTGGACTTTTAATCCATAGGTTCGGGGTTCGAGTCCCCGGCGGCCCACCAGTCCGCGGGTGCACTGTGCTCGCGGAAGGCATGGATCTAGAGCGTCCAGCGCACCGGTGAACCCGGCTGGTACACGCACGTCGCGCCCGTCGAGACCGACTGCCGGAGATGGGCCGCCAGTTCGGGGTGCTGGTCGTCGAGTTTGCGGAGGGTGTCGCGGATTCGGGCGGTCACCGTCTTCCTCGCGCGTTCGGCTTCGTCGCCCAGGCGGCGGGTTCTTCCGGCCAGGCCGGCGGCGGCCCGTAGTTCGGTGAGGAGGGCGTCGCGTTCGTGGTCGAGTTTGGCGGCGCGGGCGGCGTCGCCGCGGAGGGTGGCGCGGTCGATCTCGTCGTCGAGTTGGGTCAGGCGGGACTTGTAGCGGGCCTTGGCCTCGTCGTCGAGGATCGGGTCGCCGCCCATCGATCTTGCGGCCCGCACCGCGTCGCCGCCGGCGGGGTTCAGGAGGTCGACCGCCGCCACCGCGACGCCGGGGCGGGAGACCAGGGCGTGGAGGTCGTGCAGGCCCTTGGCGTCGGGGAAGTGGACGGTGCGGCCGGCGTAGCCGAGGTTCCACACCGCACCGTCGGCGCGGAAATGAGCGACAGCACCGGGCGGCTCCACCGAAACAGAAGCCGGCGCCGACACGGCGATATGACGCAGACCGATCTCGGCCGCCTCGGCCGTGGCCGCGGCGTACATCTCCGCTGCCGCCGCCGCGTCGCCCGGGCCGCCGCGCGCCCGCAGCGCCGCCGCGTACCGCACCCGGACCTCGACGACCCACGGACGCGCCCCCAGCCGCTCGGCCGACTCCAGCGCCGCCGCGAACCGCTCGAACGCCGGCTCCCACCGTTCCAGCGCGGCCTCGACCACCGCGAGCCACAGGTCGACCGGCCCGCTGATGTCGCAGCCGTACATCGACACCAGCCACTGGCCGGAGTACGGCAGCAACTCCTCGTGCGCCCGCTCGCACCGGGCGACGTCGCCGTTGGCCGCCGCCGCCTGCGCCGCGACCCGCAGGATCAGCGGACGGAAGTCGAGCGTGTGCTGGAGGTTGTCGGTACCGGTGTCGGACGGCGCGTCGCCCCGCTGGAGGGCCACCACCGCCGCGAGCAGGTTCGGCGCCGGGTGTTCGCTGCCGGCGAGCGCCACCAGCAGGTCGGCGGTCTCGACGAACCGGCCCTGCGTCGTCAGCAGCGCCCAGCGCAGGTGCAGCGCCATGAACTGGAAGTACGGGTGGCGGTGTGAGTACGCCTCGTCGGCCTGGTTGAGGCACTTCTCGGCCTCGTCGAACCGGCCGAGCATCGTGAGGATGATGCTCTGGTCGATCAGCGCGCCGAACGCGGCGGTGGGCATGCCGATCCGCTCGGCCATCGCCGAGTGCGCGTGGAAGCGGTCGAGGTAGCGCGGGTCGCCCAGTTCGAGCAGCGCCACCCACTGGAACGAGGTGGCCAGGTGCTCCATCACCGGGTCGCCGGTGCGCCGGGCGAGCGCGATGAGTTCGTCGGTGAGCCGGCACCGCTCGGGCGCGGTGCCAAGGCCCCAGATCGTGTTGTGCCGGGCCCACAGGCCGAAGCGCAGCGCGTCGTCGTCGGTGCCGGCGCGGGCCAGCGCGACGAACCGGTCGGTGATCTCGTCGGCCAGCTTCGCCACCGCGGCCTGGCCGGGTGCGAAGGACAGCAGCGAGCCGTTGGGCAGGACCCCGGCGACGCCGGGCGCCGAGGCGGCGACCGCGGCACCGGCCGCGGCACCGGCCGCGGCACCGGCCGCGGCGAGCTCGGCCTCCTCGGCCGCCGGCACCGGGCCCACCAACCGCCGGTAGGCCTCGGCCACCAGCGCCGCGATCATCGCGCGACCGCCGGACGGCGCGCGTTCGGGCTCGCTGCGGCACAACGTGAGGGCGACCCGGGTGACCAGCAGGTCGTCGTCGAGGTCGCGGGCGACGGCGGCCGCGTCGTAGTACCGGCGCCAGGCCTCCTCGGTGTCGCCGTACATCATGAGCGCGGCGCCGAGGTCGAGGTTGACGGTGACCAGGCGACGCGGAAGGCTCTCGGCCCGCTCGATCGCGCGGCGCAGGTGGGTGATCTCCTCCTCGATCGCGATGCGGTTGCCCGCGTCCTGCGCGGCGGCGAGCAGGAGGGCGACCGCGCGATCGGCGTCGAGGTCGGCACCGGCGAGGTAGGCGTGCCGGGCCAGGTCGGCGGGGAAGATCCGGCCGGCGATCCCGGGCGTGCGGTCGACGGCCCGCACGACCTCCGCGTGGCGTCGGCGGGCGTCGGCGGCGGCCAGGTCGTCGTACAGGGTTTCGCGGACGAGGTCGTGCACGAACGCGAAACCACCGGACCCGAGGACGACGACGAGCCGCGCGGTGACCGCCTGTTCCAGCAGCCGGTCGACGTCGGCCGGGCCCGCCGTTGCCGACAGCACCTCCCGGTGGAACTCGCGGCCCAGCACCGCCGCGCCGGTGAGCACCTCGACCACCGGCGGCGGCAGCATCGACAGCCGCCGGTGCAGGGCATCGCGGACGCCCGGGCTCAATGCCGTCGCCGAGCCGCCGCTGTGCCACAACCGGGCCGACTGCTCGACGAAGAACGGGTTGCCGCCGGTGCGCCGGTGCACCTCCGCGACCAGATCGGGCTCGGGCTCGCGGCCGGCCGTGCGCCGGATCAGCGCGCCGACCTCGGCCTCCGCCAGCCCGGAGAGGCTCACCGTGGTGGCGCGGCCGAGCAGCGGAAGGAGCAGCGGACGCAACGGGTGGTCGGGCGACTCGACCTCGACGTCGCGGTACGTGCCGATGACCAGGAGCCGCTCGAACCACGAGTGCTGGGCGGCGAACTCGAGCAGGCGCACCGACGCCGGATCAGCCCAGTGCAGATCGTCGAGCACCACCACGACCGGCCGGCCGTGCGACGCCGAGACGAGCGCCGTGGTGACCGCGTCGTACAACTCGAACGTGTCGGTGGACTGGCCCACCCCCTCGCCGAGCAGCACCCGCAACCCGTCGCCGGCCGCATCGGCGACCGCGGCCCACTCGTCGGCGGGTACCGCCCGGCGCAGCCCGCGCACGACCTGCATCCACGGCCAGTAGCCGGGCGCGCTGTCGGACTGCCAGCACGAGCCGTTGAGGACCAGCGCGCCCTCGCCGCGCGCGGCGTCGACCGCGCCGGTGACGAGCGTGGTCTTGCCGATGCCGGCCTCGCCGGTGACGAACACCAGCCCGCCGTGGCTCTGCGTGACCCGCGTGATCTCCGCGCGCAGGACCGAGACCGGGTGCTCACGACCGATCAGATCCACCGGAGCACCGTACGTCACCCCTGTGACAGGAACGAGGAATCAGGAGACCCGCTCGGGCCGCACCCCGATCCCGACGATCCGGGCCGGCACCGCCTGGAGCGCCGGGAACCGGTCCAGCAGCCGGGTCGGTGCCGGGCTGCGCACCGGTCCGCTGGTGGCGAGCGCCCGCCGCACCACGGCCCGCTGCGCCACCCGCTGCCCCAGCTGCGTCACCCGGGTCGGCCAGACCCGGCGGCGCTGCACCCGGGCGAGGTCGCGCGTGGTCACCCGGCCGCGGGCCAGCGGACCGGCGAGCAGCCGGGCCGCCGCCACCGCGTCCTGGATGGCCAGGTTGATGCCGACGGCGCCGACCGGCGACATCGCGTGCGCCGCGTCGCCGATGAGCAGCACCCCGTCGGCGTACCAGCGGCGCAACCGGTTGACGCGCACGGTCAGCTTGCGCACGTCGTCCCATTGCCCGATGGCGTGGAGCCGGCCGCGCAGCGACGGTGCCAGCCCGGCCAGCGTTTCCCGGAACGCCGGCAGCCCGGCCGCGCCGATCGCCTCGTAGCCACCCTTCGGAACGACGAGGCCGCACTGCCAGTAGTCGCCGCGGTCGATGCTGATGAGCAGGTGGCCCGACCCGACGCGCACGTCGACGCCGTCCCGGTCGCCGGATTCGCGCGGCAGGCGGAACCACAGGACGTCCATCGGCGCGCCGAACTCCTTCGGCCGCAGGTCCAGCAGCCGCCGCACGGCCGAGTGACGCCCGTCGGCCGCGACCGTGAGCGGCGCCCGGATCTCGACCTCCTCGCCCGACGGCGTGCGGGCCACGACCCCGCCGACGGCGCCGCCGGTGCGGACCAGCCCGACGACCTCGTGCTCGCGCAGCAGCGTGAACGTCCCCTCCGAGCCGAGCAGCTCCAGGAAGTCCCACTGCGGCAGGAACATGACGTACGGGTGCCGGCACCGCAGCCGGCTGAAGTCGGCGACGGTCACCGTTCGGTCGGCGAACGTGAACCGCAGCTGCCGCACCAGGCGGTGCGGCAGCGCGGCCAGCTTGTCCATGAGGCCGAGGTCGGCCAACACGTCGAGGGTTGACGGATGCACGGTGTCGCCGCGGAAGTCGCGCAGGAAGTCGGCGTGTTTCTCCAGGACGATCACCGAGCGGCCCTGTCGGGCCAGGAGCAGGGCGAGCATGAGTCCAGCCGGACCGCCGCCCGCGATACAGACGTCTGCCGATCTCATCATGCGTTGAATTCTACGCCCGATGAAATATTACGCCACCCAGGGCGGCGGGCCGTCGAAGGTAAGCGCGAAGACGTCGAACAGCACGGCCGCCTCGACACCGAGCGCCTTGCCGGACTGCTGGGCCATCCAGGTGAGGAACGGACCCGGTTCGGGCCCACGCACGCCCAGGCCCTTCGTGTACTCGTCATGCGCGGCCAGCGACAGGATGCCCTTCCGCAACGGCTCGCCGGTGACGTCGACCCCGTGGGTGGGCCGCTCGGCGCCCGCGTAGGCGACGAACCGCACCCCGCCCCACGGCTCCAGCCCCTCGTCGACCAGTTCCGGGAAGATCCAGCGGTTGCCGGCGTCGCGCGCCGCATCGAGCGTGGCCAACCCGACCACGCGGTGGTCGGCCTGGTTCGCCATGCCGGCGCTCATTTTGACGCTGAACGCACCCGACACGATGATCTCCGGCTTGTACTTCCGGATCACCCGGACGATGTCGCGCCGGAGTTCGTTGCCGTACTCGACCACCCCGTCGCGGTGATCGAGGAAATCGACGATGTCGACGCCGACCTCGCGGGCGCCGGCCCGTTCCTCGGCCTCGCGGAGCGGGGCGGCCTCGTCCGGGTGCAGTCCGTCGATGCCGGCCTCGCCCCGGGTGGCGAGCAGATAGGTCACCTGTTTGCCCTGTGCCGTCCAGCGCGCGACGGCGGACGCGGTGCCGTACTCGATGTCGTCGGGGTGCGCGGCCACGGCGAGGCAGCGGTCCCAGTTCTCCGGCAGCGCCGGTAAGTGATCAGTCACGCCGCCGAACGTATACCTACTACTTCACCCTGGTCATGGTCTCCGAGGAGAAGCTCGACCCGGTGCTCAGCGAATCGCCGGCGCACACGTACCGCTCCGCCTCGTTGCTGATGCTCAGGGCGCCGCCGGTGTTGCGCCGGCCGTTGCGACGCAGTTCCCAGGTGCCGCCGACCGACCACGAGTCGTAGATCAGGGTGCCGTTGCCGGCCCGGTAGCGCCCGCTCGCCCACCCGTTGACGATCTCTTCCCATTTGTTCCCGTTGACCGTCGCCGTCCCGATCACCTGGTCGAACACGACACCGGTGCGGCCGTCGGCCTCGAAGGTGGCCGTCTTCCGGCCGCTCACCAGGACGAACTGCACGTCCTTGCCGTCGATCTTGTTGGTGCGGACGTCGGTTGCCTGCACCCAGGTGCCGACCAGGCACGGGTCGATCCCGGCCGCGTAGCTCACCGACGGCGACACCGACGCCCGCCCCGACGCCGAGGCGGCGGCGAACGCGGCGCCGTGCTGCTCGTCGTCCGATCGCCCTTGAAGCGCGAAGGCCGTGACCGTCGCCGCGGCCAGCAGCACGGCGGCGGCCGCGGCCCCGATCCGGACCCGCGGGTCCACCCAGAAGGGCCGGGACGACGGGGCGGGGCGCTTGGTGAGGTCGACGGTCGGCCACGACGGGTCGCCCGGTTCGGGTGCGGCGACCGCGGCCGGGCTCTGGATGCTGCCCTCGGCCACGGCGAGTTCGGGCTGGTCGACGACCGTCGGCTCGATGCCGAACGCGCGGTGCAGCACGGTGGTGACGACCGGCATCCGGCTCGACCCGCCGCACAGGAAGATCGCGCCGGCCGCCGGAACCTCGGCGGTGCGCAACGCCGCCCGCACCGCGGTGACGGTCCGGTCGAGCACCGGCGCGGCGGCCGCGTCGAGCTGCTCGCGGCCGATCGGCACCTCGACGTCGACCAGCGGCACGTGGACCAGCGTGGTCGCCGCCCGCGACAGCATCTCCTTGGCCTGGCGCACGTTGTCCCAGAGTTGGCGGCTGGCGCGCCGGTCGGCGGTGGTCTTCGGCTCGACGAGGCGACTCCAGCCCGGCTTCTCCCCCAGGGCGGCACCGAGGCTCTCGACGATCGCGGCGTCGATGTCGAGCCCGCCGCAGTCGTTGAGACCCTCGGTGGCGAGCACCTCGATGCCGGCGGCGGTGCGGCGGATCACCGACGCGTCGAACGTGCCGGCGCCGAAGTCGTACACCACGGCCGTGTCGCCCACCGCCAGGTCACCGCCGACGGCGATGAAGTGGTTGGCGGCGGCCACCGGCTCCTCGACCAGGCGGGCGTCGGGCAACGCCGTCGCGGCCGCGTGGCGGAGCAGGTCGCGGCGACCGGTCGCCCACCCGGCGGGGCAGGTGAGGACGATGTCGGTCGGTGCGCCGCCCGCGGCCCGCGCGGCCTCACCGGCGACCCGGTGCAGCACCGCCGCGATCAGGTCGGCCACCGGCACCGACCGGTCGCCGAGCAGCACGGTCTCGTCGTCGATGCACCGTTTGGGGTGCGGCTCGAAGGCGCCCGGATCGATGGTGGCCGTGTGCAGCGCGTCGCGCCCGACCACGAGATGGCCGCCGGCGTCGGCCGCGACCGCGCTGGGCAGCAGCGGCGAGCCGTCGAACAGCAACGGCCGCGGCTCGCGATTCGGCAGTTCGAGGACGGCGACGGTGTTCGATGTCCCGAAATCGACGCCGAGGCGAACGGTCCTCACGGCCGCAACAATACGACCACACTGGTACACATGACGTGGCTGCTCCATCTCGACATGGATCAGTTCATTGTGGCCGTAGAGGTGTTGCGGCACCCCGAACTCACCGGGCTGCCGGTGGTTGTCGGCGGCAACGGCGACCCGGCCCGGCCGCGCCAGGTGGTGGCCAGCGCGTCGTACGAGGCGCGCGCTTTCGGCGTCCGCTCGGGAATGCCCCTGCGCACCGCGGCCCGGCGCTGTCCCGACGCGGTTTTCCTGCCGACCGACCCGGCGGTCTACGACGCGGCCTCGGTCACGGTGATGGCCGCGCTCCGCACCTTCGACGTGCCGGTGGAGGTGTGGGGTTGGGACGAGGCGTACTTCGGCGGCGCGGTCGCCGACCCTTTCCTGCTGGCGCGCGAGGTACGCGCGGCGGTGTTCGCGGCGAGCGGGCTGTCGGCGTCGATCGGCATCGGCGAGAACAAGCTGCAGGCGAAGATCGCGGCGCAGTACGCGAAGCCGGGCGGGATCTTCCGGATCACCTTTGATTCCTGGCCCGGGCTGATGTTCGCGCGGCCGGTGTCGGCGCTATGGGGGGTCGGGCCCAGAACCACAAAGAAATTGGACGCGCTGAGCATTTCCACCGTGGGTCAGCTGGCCGGGTGCGACGCCGCGGTGCTGCTGCCCGTGTTCGGACCGCGCATGTCGTCGTGGCTGCCGCTCGCGGCGGCCGGGCACGGCGACGTTTCCCTGACCACCGAACCGTGGATCGCGCGCTCGAAGAGCCGCGAGACCACGTTCGAGGTCGACATCACCGATCCCGTCGAGGTCGCGTCGCACGTTTCCGCCATGGCGTCGGCCCTGACCCGTGACGTTGTTGCCGATGGTCGGCTCGTGACGCATGTGGCGGTGAAGGTGCGGTTCACGCCGTTCTTCACGAACCTCCGGAGCATGAAACTGCGCGACGGGGCGACCGCCGACCCTGATGTGGTGTCGGCGGCCGCCGTCGTGGTGCTGGGAAAGATCGAGCTCAACCGGCCGGTGCGGCTGGTCGGCGTGCGGGTCGACCTTCTCGCGTTACCAGGCGTAGGTGATGGTGAGGGTGGTGTTGGTGCAGCCGGCGGCGACTGACGTCAACTTCGTCTTCTCCGCGGTGTTGACGGTCAGCCGCCAGCGGATCTTGGTGGCGACCCACTCCGTGATGTAGCGGCAGTGCACCGAGGTCACCGACGGCATCCACTCGGCCGGGTCCTTGTCGCCCTTCGACTGGTTGACGTTGTCGGTCACCGCGGCCAGCGAGCGGCCGTCACCGAGGTCGTTGGCGTACGCCTGCCGCCGGCTGGTCGGCCAGGTCCGGGCGCCGCTGTCCCATGCCTCGGCGAGCGCCACCATGTGGTCGATGTCGAGGTCGGCGGGCAGGGTCCAGGTGGCGCCGTCGTAGTACGAGAACCAGCGGCCGCCGGTGAGCGTGCAGGTGCCGCTGACGGTCGGCTTGGTGGTGGCCTCGGCGATCAGTACCTCGTAGCGGGTGTTGCAGCCGTCGCCGTCGGCGTCGATCCAGTGCGGGAACAGGTCGCGGTCGTAGCCGGTGCGCACCTCGGTGGCGACGGCGAGGTTGGCCACGGCGGTCCGCAGCGGTGCGGAGTAGGTGGCGGCGAACGCGGGGGTCGGCGTGAACGCGAGGACGGCCACCGCCGAGACGACGGCGGCACCCAGTATCCGGACTCGTGATCCCATTGCTACTCCTCCATCGGTGTCAATCGATCAAACGACGGGGGGATCGCGCTGGATAGATTCCAAAGCTGAACTCTGGCAGACGTTATGGTTTCAGGGCCAGCTTTCCGACAGTTGCCCGCGCCTCCAGTTCCGCGAGCGCCTTCGGCCCCTGGGCCAGGTCGTAGCCGGTCGGCCGGCCGGGGCCGAGCACGCCGGCGGCGATGAGCCCGAACAGCTCTCCGAAGATCTGCGGCGCCGCACCGATCAGGACGCCGATGTTCAGGCCGACCACGTGGACCTGGTGCCGGTAGACGAGGTCCCAGTTGGTGATCGCGGCTTCGCCGCCGGCCAGGCCGTAGACGACGACCCGGCCGGTGACCCGCTTGGTCGCGGCCAGGCTGGCGTCGAAGGTGGCGCCACCGACCGACTCCAGCACGAGGTCGACGCCCGCGCCGGCGGTCAGCCGCAGGACCTCGGCGGCGAGGTCGGCTCCGCTTTCGCGGGAATCGACGACGTGGTCGGCGCCCAGCGCCCGCACCACCTCGTGCTTCTCCGGCGACGCCGCGGCGATCACCGTCGCGCCGTAGTGCTTGGCCATGGTTACCGCGGCCTGTCCGGTCCCGCCGGCCGCCGCGTGGATCAGCACGGTCTGGCCGGCGGCGATGCCGCCCAGTGGTCTGAGCGCCGCGAGCGCGGTCGGCCAGTTCACCACCAGGCCCAGCGCCTGCTCGTCGGCCCAGCCCGCCGGAACGGGAACCGCCGCCGCCGCGGGCAGCACCATGTACTCGGCGAACGCGCCGCCCGCGATCGCGGCACCGACGACATGGTCGCCGGGCTCCGGGCCGGTCACCCCCGCACCGACGGCGACGACCTCGCCGGCGCCCTCGATGCCGGCCAGATACGGCGGCTGCGGGCCGCCCGCGAACGTGCCTCGCGACTGGGCGACGTCGACGAAGTTGACCCCGGCCGCGGTGACCCGGACCAGGACCTCGCCCGGGCCGGGGCTCGGCACCGGTACGTCGGTGACCAGGCCCAGATCCCGCGGGCCGTCGAAGGACCTCTGCTGCAGCGCACGCATCGTCTCTGTCTCCTTTGTTAATCGAACGACCAACAAACCCTGTCACGGCTCTTCGCCGCCGGTCAAGGTAAAGTTGGTCGATCGACAAACAAGTGAGGATCCCGATGGCGACTCGCGGCCGGCCGCGCACCTTCGACCCGGACATCGCCCTGCGCCAGGCGCTGGACCTGTTCTGGGAGCGCGGCTACGAGGGGACGTCGCTCAACGACCTGGCCCAGGCCATGGGAATCGCGTCCGGCAGCATCTACGCCTGCTTCGGCAGCAAGGAAGACCTGTTCCGCAAGGTCATGGCGCTCTACGGCGCGACGTCGGGCGAGCCACCGCGGCGCGCGCTCCGCGAACACCCGACCGCCCGCGCCGCGATCCAGGCCATGCTCCGCGCCACCGCCGACCAGATCACCGGCCCGGACACGCCGCACTACTGCATGCTGATTCTCGCCGCACCAACCGGCGCCGTGGAAAACCACCCGGTCCGCGAGTTCCTGGCCGACCGCCGCCGCGACATGCACGCCACAATCAAGGCCCGGCTGACCCAGGCCCGAACCGACGGCGACCTGACCACGTCACCCGACACCCTGGACGCCGTCGCCCGCTACTACACCACCGTGGTGCAGGGCCTGTCGATCCAAGCCCGTGACGGCGCCACGAGAGCCGATCTGGAAACCGTCATCACCTGTGCAATGGCCGCCTGGGACACCCTCACGTCCGCACCCTGACCCACGCAGCACTTGAATTTCAGCCCTGCAATTTCAAGCATTCGACGAGAAATTTGCGATCTTGGCTCGCCATCTCCGCCAACTTGAGATCTTGGTCGAGCTTTTCAAGTTTCCTATGCTCTACTTGAGATCATGGACGACGTAACGTTCCAATCGTCACCTGTGGGGTCACTTGTCCGCATCAGTGGATGGGACCCGCGTTACAACGAGCCCTACGAATGCTCGGCATATCTGCCCGAACCGCTACCCAGCAAGCTCGAACTGGCCCAGGAGACGTATCACGCGGTGACGGAGGCCGCCGTCGCTGTCGCCCGCCTTGACCAGGCGGCATTCAGGCTTCCGAACGCCGGGCTGCTGGCCCGCCCGGCGATCCGCCAGGAAGCCGTGAGCACGTCCGCCCTGGAGGGAACCTACGCCGCCCTCGATGACGTGCTCGAAGCGGACTTCCTCAACCGCGACCAGCTGTCGGCATCGGTGGCCGAGGTCCACAACTATGTCGAGGCAGCCGAGTTGGCGTTCGAATGGGTCAAGGACAAACCGATCACCGTGGGCCTGCTGGAACACCTCCAGAAGATCCTCGTTCGCGGCACACGCGGCGATTCGCATGACTCCGGCCGCATCCGAACGAGTCAGGTCTTCATCGGTGGCAGCGGTGGACGCGTGGGTGATGCGCGGTTCGTTCCGTCGCCACCCGGCGACCAACTCCGTGCCGGCGTGGACGCATGGGCCGACTGGCTCATGGCCGAAGACACCATTCCCCTCGTCATCAAAATGGCGCTCGGCCACTATCAGTTCGAGACGCTGCACCCCTTCAACGACGGCAACGGCCGCCTCGGCCGCCTGGTCTGCGTCCTCCAGTTGGCCCATCGGGGCGAGTTGCGCGTCCCGATCCTGAATCTCTCGCCCTGGCTGGAAAGCCGTCGACGCGAATATCAAGATCACCTCCTGGCCATCAGTGCCACCGGCGACTTCGAGCCGTGGATCCGGTTCTTCTCAGAGGCAGTCCGGGCTCAGGCGATTCGCGGCGTTGAGAAAATCGATGCTCTGCACGACTGGCGCGACAGCGCACTCAACCGGTTGCTGGACGCGGGTGTCCGAGGCGTGGCAGCGCGAATCACCGAGGACCTCATCGGATATCCCCTTATCACCGTGAAGATTGCCGCCGCACGCTTCCACGTCTCCAACCAGGCCGCCAACACGGCGATCGGACGACTCATGGAGCTAGGTGTCCTGGAGGAACGGACCGGGAGACGATACGGCCGGGTGTTCGCCGCACGAAGCGTGCTGAACATCATCAACAACCCGTAGCAACGGACAGCGAAACGTGGCCTCCGCGATGGGAGGCCACGTTCGTCTGGGACGGTTACTTGCGGTTGTAGGCGCGCATTGTCAGGGTCCCGAAGATGGCGGTGATCACGACCGAGGCCACCAGGACCCACACCGTCTCGCCGCTGTCCCAGTCGCCGTCCATCATGGCCCGCACGGCGGCCACCAGGTGGGTGATCGGGTTGACGTCGACGAATGCCTGCAGCCAACCCGGCATCGTGGTGGGTTGCACGAACACGTTGCTCAGGAACGTCAGCGGGAACAGCACCAGCATGCTGACTCCCATCACCGACTTCTCGGTGCGCAGGATCAGGCCGAGCAGGGTCCAGATCCACGAGAACGCGAACGAGAACACCACCAGCAGGACGATCCCCGCCACCACGCCGGGCAGCCCACCGCCGGGGCGGTAGCCCAGCACCAGCCCGACGCCGGTGATCACGGTCGCCGCCAGGACGTAGCGGAGCAGGTCACCGAAGATCATGCCGACCAGGGCGGCCGGTCGCCACACGGGCAGGGTGCGGAAGCGGTCGAAGACGCCCTTCTCGATGTCGGTGTTGAGGCCGACCCCGGTGTACATCGTGATCATCACGACGCTGGTGACCATGATGCCCGGCAGCAGGTACTGCAGGTACTCCCGCGGCGAACCGGCCAGCGCACCGCCGAAGAGGTACGTGAACATCAGCGTCATGATGATCGGGAACGCGGTGACGTCGAACAGCTGCTCGGGGACGTGCTTGATCTTCAGCATCGCCCGCCAGCCGAACGTCACCGATGCCGACAGGGCATTGGGACGCTTCGGACGCTGGCCCGGCGCCATCACGGCGGCAAGGCTCTCCGGCGCGGGCTTGTAGTCCCGGCCCGTTTCGATGTCGACGGTCGCGGTGGTCATGCCACGGGCTCCTTCGTAACAGTGTCGGTCAGGGCCATGAAGACCTCGTCGAGGCTCGGCTGGCCGAGGGAGAAGTCGTCGACGACGATGCCCGCCGCCGCCAGTTCGGACAGGGTGCGCGAGGCCTGCTCGGCCGCACCGGATTCGCTGCCGCCGGTGCCGACCCGCACGGTCAGGCCGAACGCGTCGGCGTCGCGCTGCACCGGTGCCGCCAGCACCCGGCCGAGCACCCGCTCGGCCTCTTCGCGCCGGCCCGCGTCGCGCAGCCGGACGTGCACGGTGCCCGCGCCGACCGACGACTTGAGCTGGCCCGGCGTGCCCTCGGCGATCACCTTGCCGTGGTCGATCACCGCGATCCGGCTGGCCAACCGGTCGGCCTCGTCGAGGTACTGGGTGGTCAGCAGCACGGTGGTGCCCTGTGCCACCACGGCCCGCACGATCTCCCACACCTGGTTGCGGCTGCGCGGGTCGAGACCGGTGGTGGGCTCGTCCAGGAACAGCAGGTCCGGCGTGTTGAGAATGCTCGCGGCGATGTCGAGCCGCCGGCGCATGCCGCCGGAGTACGTCTTGACCTGCCGGTTGCCGGCGTCGGTCAGGCCGAACGCGTCGAGCAACTGGTCGGCCCGGATCCGCGCCGGGCGCTTCCGGTGACCGAGCAGCCGCCCCAGCAGCACCAGGTTCTCCAGACCGGTGAGATCCTCGTCGACCGACGCGTACTGCCCGGTCAGGCTCACCCGCGCCCGCACCTCGTTGGGCTGCTTCAGCACGTCGTGCCCGAACACGGTGGCCCGCCCGCCGTCCGGCCGCAGCAGCGTGGCCAGCATCTTCACGGCCGTCGTCTTGCCGGCGCCGTTCGGGCCGAGCACGCCGTACACCGAACCGGCCGGCACCCGCAGGTCGAGCCCGTCGACCGCGCGGTTCTTGCCGAACACCTTCACGAGGCCGGTTGCCTCAATGGCCAGATTCATGAGTTCCTCCATTCACCGGGTCGCGCAGTGCGCGACCCCACCACTCGAGCTGCTCGAACATCGCGGTGGCGGCGGCCGCGTCGAACGCCGCCACCACCACGGTCACGATCACCACGTGAAGCCCCGCGAACACGGCGCGCAGCGTCTCGACCGCACGGCCGGAACCGACGAACGCGACCGGCTTGGCCCGCCACCCGACGCACCCGGACCCGGCCGCCCGCCGCAGCAGCGCCTCCGACGCCTCGTCCTCCGGCGTCACCAGCACGAACGCCTCGGCCGCCGCCAGTCGCGCGGCAACCGCGGGGCCCGCGAGGTCGATCACGCCGACCTCGAGCCCGGTCCGCCGGCGACCCTGGCCGGCGACCCAGGTGCCCACCGGGCCCTCCTGCGTCACCACCGCCACCCGCAAGCGCTGCATCGTCACATCCGATGGGCGCTAGATCGCCCGCTAGACGCGATCTCGCGAACCGCGATGGCCTGCGAAACTGGACGCGTGACCGCCCCTAGCAACGACGCCGGCCGGAACTGGGCCGGCAACATCACGTTCCGGGCCGCCCGCCGGCACCGCCCGTCCACGGTCGACGAACTACGCACTGTGATGGCCGACGCCGAACACATTCGCGCGATCGGCACCGCCCACTCGTTCAACCGCATCGCCGACTCCACCGGCGACCTGGTGTCCGTCGCCGGCCTGCGGCCGTCCATCGCGATCGATGCCAAAGCGGCGACCGTCACCGTCGGTGGCGCGGTGCGGTACGGCGACCTCGCCAGCCACCTGTACGCCGCCGGATACGCCCTGCACAACCTGGGTTCGCTGCCGCACATCTCGATCGCCGGCGCGGTCGCGACCGGCACGCACGGTTCGGGCGACCGCAACGGCAACCTCGCTACCGCCGTCCGGGCGCTCCGGATGGTCACGGCCGACGGTGATCTGGTGACGCTGCGCCGCGGCGAGGCCGGGTTCGACGGCGCGGTGGTCGCGCTCGGCCTGCTCGGCGTCGTCGTCGACGTGACGCTCGCGATCGAGCCCGCGTTCGAGGTGCGCCAGTTCGTCTTCGAACGGCTGCCGTGGTCGCGGCTCGTCGAGAGCTTCGACGAGATCCTCCGGGACGCGTACAGCACGAGCCTGTTCACCTCGTGGTCCGGCCCCGTGGTCGACCAGGTGTGGCGCAAGAAGCGCACCGACGAGCCGGCGCCGCCCGGCGGCGACTGGTTCGGGGCGGTTCCGGCAACCGG
Organism: Virgisporangium aurantiacum; assembly: GCF_016863635.1. Classification (GTDB taxonomy): domain Bacteria; phylum Actinomycetota; class Actinomycetes; order Mycobacteriales; family Micromonosporaceae; genus Virgisporangium; species Virgisporangium aurantiacum. Next base: position 50,315 of record NZ_BOPG01000084.1, read on the forward strand.
GCCGCTGCACCCGATCCGCTCGATGCCGGCCGACAACTGCACCGCGCAACTCGGCGCGCCCGGCCCCTGGCACGAGCGGCTCCCGCACTTCCGGCTCGAGTTCACCCCGAGCGCCGGCGACGAGCTCCAGTCGGAGTTCCTCGTTCCGCGCGAGCACGCCGTCGCGGCGCTCACGGCCGTCGACGGGATCCGCGACCGGATCGCGCCGGTGCTGCAGATCTCCGAGCTCCGCAGCGTCGCGGCCGACGAGCTGTGGCTGAGCCCGAGCTACCGGCGCGAGACGATCGGCATCCACTTCACCTGGATCCCCGACACCGCCGCGGTGCTCCCGGTGGTGGCGGCCGTCGAGGAGGTGCTCGCGCCGTTCGCGCCGCGGCCGCACTGGGGCAAGATCTTCACGACGCCGCTCGATGCCGTGGCCGCCCGCTACGAGCGCTGGGACGACTTCCAGCGGCTCGCCGCGACCTACGACCCCGGTGGCAAGCTGCGGTCACAATATGACGCATGGCAATCCGGCTGACCTTCGACGTGATCGGCTCGACCTGCGGCGACCTGCTCCGCTTCGCCGACGCGGTACGCGCCGCGGGCGCTCAACCCGAGCAACCGCTGGAGCAGAGCTCCGGTCCGAACCGCATCGACGTTCTGGTCCACGACGGGCGCGGCCCGGCCGCCTATCCGTATCCGGGACCGCAGGGGCCTCCGAATCTCCCCCCGATGCGCCGGGCGGGCGGGCCGATCCAGCACGGGCCGTTCGTGCCCCCCGGCTTCGGCCATCACAGCGTGCCGCGATGGGAGCGGGAATCCGGCGCCTTCATCGGGGTCAACTGGGGCACCCGCTCCCGTCACACCGACGTGCGGCTCGAGACCATCGACCGGTGGGCCGCCGCGCTCGACACGGTGCTGGCATCGGCCGGAGTCGACGAGGCGGTCAAGGCGTCGCTGCGCGACCTGCGCGAGGCCTTCAGCGATCAGGACACGCCACCCGGATACCCGGGCGGCGGTTCCTGACCATCCACAGTAGATAGTGCACTAAGTTCGGGCCGCCGCCGCCACGGCGGCACCGATGATTCCGGCGTGGTTCTGCAGGGTCGCGGGAACGATCGGCGTGCGGATGTCGACGTGCGGCAACCACTTGTCGGTCTTCTTGCTCACCCCACCGCCGATCACGATGAGATCGGGCCACAACAGGTTCTCCACGTGCGACAAATACCGCTGGACGCGCTCCGCCCAGTCGGCCCAGTCGAGTTCCTCGGTCTCCCGCGCGCGATCGGAGGCCCGCTCCTCGGCGTCGAACCCGTCGAGTTCGAGGTGCCCGAGTTCGGTGTTGGGCACCAGTGTGCCGTCGACAAACAACGCGCTGCCGATGCCGGTGCCGAACGTCAGCATGAGCGTCACCCCGTCCTGGCCGCGCCCGGCGCCGAAGCGCACCTCGGCGAGGCCGGCCGCGTCGGCGTCGTTGAGGAGCGTCACCGGCCCGCCGACCGCCTCCGACAGGAGGTGTTCCCCCCGCACACCGATCCACGACGGATCGAGGTTCGCCGCGGTGCGCACGTCGCCGTGCAGGATCACGCCGGGAAACGTGATGCCCCAGTGCTCGGCCGGCCCGACCTCGGCGGCAACCGCGGCGATCGTCTCCACCAGGTTCGTCACGTCGGCCGGACGCGGTGTGTCGAGCCGGTAGCGTTCACCGGTCAAGGTTCCCGTCGACACGTCGACCGGCGCGCCCTTGACCCCTGAGCCGCCGACGTCGATTCCCACAGTGGTCATGGCTCTACTTCTACCCCGTCGGCATCCCGTTTACATGGGTGGACACTGAATGGATGCGGGTCCGGTATGCGCTGTTGGCGCTTCTCACGGTTTTCGTCGCGTCCGGGTGCACGGGCGGGGACGACGAGCCGGCGGCCGATCGTCCCACCGATCTTCCCACCGTGGCCGCCGGCGCCTGGCGCACGCTGGCCGCGGCGCCGTCGCAACGCACGGAGGTCGCGGCGGCCGCCATGGGCGGCAGAATCGTGGTGACCGGCGGCTACCGCGCCGACGGGGCAACGGTGTCCACAGTGGAGATCCTCGACACCGCCACCGGTCGCTGGGAAGCCGGCCCGTCGTTGCCGCTCCCGGTGAACCACGCCATGTCGGTCGCGATCGACAACCGGGTCTACGTGTTCGGCGGGTACCTTCCCGAAAACCGACCCACCGACACCACATTCGTGCTCGACGGTGCCGAGTGGCGCCGGCTCGCCCCGATGCCCCGGCCGCGCGCCGCGGCGACCGCGGTGGCGGCCGGCGGCACGGTGTATGTGGCGGGTGGCATCGGACCGTCGGGGCTGGCCGCCGAGATGCTCGTCTACGACACCGCCACCGACCGATGGACCACCGCCCCCGGCCCACCCACCCGCCGCGAACACCTCGGTGGTGCCGGATTCGGCGGGCTCGTCTACACCGTCGGCGGCCGCACCGGCGGGCTCGACACGAATCTCGCCGCGTTCGAGGCGTACGATCCACGCTCCGGCGCCTGGACCCGCCTGCCCGATCTGCCCACCCCACGCGGCGGTCTCGCGGCCACCGCCACGTGCGCCGGCCAGATCGTCGCGGTCGGCGGCGAAGCACGCGCCACGTTCGGCGAAGCCGAGGTGTTCGACATTGGAACGGCTACCTGGAAAGCACTCCCGCCGTTACCCACTCCCCGGCACGGGCTTGGCATTGTCGCGATTCGGAATACCATTTATGCGCTAGCGGGTGGTCCGGAGCCAGGATTGCATGTTGCGGATACGACGGAGGCGATTGAGACCGGCGGGGTCTGCCAGTGAGAACACCACCACCCTGGGGTTTACTTAGACAGATTCCATGACACACTTCGGGCGATTATCGAGAACCGCTCACGACACACCGGAGAGCAACAATGAGTGGATACACGGTCACTATCACGCCGTCCGGCGGGCAATCCGGTCCGCAGACGACCATTCAGGTCGACACCACGAGCGGGGCCGCCCGGGTCACCGAACTCACCGTTCGCGCCGGCGGTTCCGGACTCGCCCCGCAGGAACTTCCGGTGATCGACCTCGCGGCTCTGGTGGCCGCGCTCGCACCGGGATCGGCCGCACCGGCGCTCACCGCCGCACCGAGCGCACCGGTCGCCACGCAGGCCGCACCGGCACCGGCCACGCGGGGACGGCGGGGACGCAAAGCCGCCGCCGAGGCACCGAAGAAGGCCACCCGCGGCCGTCGTCGTAGCGCTGCCGCCGCCGAGGCACCGGCGAAGGCCGGCCGCGCCTACCGCCGCATGCCCGCGCAGGAGGAAGTGCTCGCCGCGTGGAATGAAACCCGCAGCGCCACGCAGGTGGCCAACCACTTCGGCGTCCCGCGCCACACCGCCACGGGTTGGCTGCGGCGCCTGCGCCAGATGGGCGTCATCGAGTCGTCCTGACCCGTTCCGGTAGCGGTGGTTCGGCCGGGCGAATCACCGCTACCGCGCGGCGGAGCGATACACGTCCATCGTCTGCTCCGCAATGGCCGTCCACGAGAAATGCGCAACCGCCCGGCGGCGCCCCGCCTCGCCCATGGCCGTGGCCTTCGCCGGATCGGCGATCAACTCGTTGATCGCCGCCGCGAGATCCGCGACGAAGCGGTCTGGATCGAGCGGTGTGCCGGTGCCGTCGGCGACCTGTTCGATCGGTACCAGCAGGCCGGTTTCGCCGTCGGCGACGACTTCGGGAATGCCACCGGTGGCGGTGGCCACCACGGCGGTTTCACACGCCATCGCCTCGAGGTTCACGATGCCCATCGGCTCGTAGATCGACGGGCACACGAACACCGTGCTGTGTGTGAGCACCTGGATGACCTCGGGCTTGGGAAGCATCGCCGCGACCCATACCACACGTTCCCGGGTGGCTCGCAATTCATCGATCAATGTCTCTACTTCTGCCGCGATTTCCGGTGTGTCGGGCGCGCCCGCAAGGAGCACCAGTTGCACCTCCGGCGGAAGCGACTTCGCAGCGCGTAACAGGTACGGCAGTCCCTTCTGCCGCGTGATTCGCCCGACAAACGTCACGCTGGGTATTTCCGGATCGATTCCAAGCCGGGTGACGACGTCGGTTTGCCGGTCGGGTTTGTACTGTTCGGTGTCGATGCCGTTGTGCACCACCCGGATCCTGGCCGGATCCACCGCCGGGTAAGCGGTCGTCACGTCGCGCTTCATGCCCTCCGAAACCGCGATCACCGCGTCGGCGGCCTCCAGCGCCGTGCGCTCGACCCATGACGACAGCGCGTAGCCGCCGCCGAGCTGTTCGGCCTTCCACGGCCGGAGCGGTTCCAGGCTGTGCGTGGTGACTATGTGTGGAACACCGTGCAGCAGCTTCGCGACGTGCCCGGCGAAGTTGGCGTACCAGGTGTGGGAGTGCACCACGTCGGTTCCGGCGCAGCCGGCGACCATCTCGAGGTCGACCCCCATGGTGCGGAGGGCGGCGTTGGCGCCACTGAGGCCGGGCGGGTCGCCGTACGCCAGCACGCCGGGCTCGTCGCGCGGGCCGCCGAAACAGTGCACCCGGACGTCGGCCAGCGGCCGCAGCCGCTCGGCGAGGTACTCCACGTGGACCCCGGCACCGCCGTAGACCTCGGGCGGATACTCACGGGTCAGCAGGTCAACACGCATGACGCAAACAATAGGGCCCGCCCACTTACCACGGGGGAGGCGAGTGGGCGGGTTGCCACGAACATACCTGGTCGCCGACGCGCGGTCCGCCCGAGGTTCCACCTCCGACCGGTCCGTAGGGGTTCGCAAAGGGTTCGCCCGCAAGTTGCGGCGTCCCGCTGGTGCCAACCTCCGAAGGTGGTTAGCGTCATTTCATGGCTCCGAAGGTGCTGTCGATCGTGCTCGCCGGCGGCGAGGGCAAGCGTTTGATGCCGCTCACCGCAGACCGGGCGAAGCCCGGAGTCCCATTCGGCGGAATCTACCGAATGATCGACTTCGTCCTGTCCAACCTGGCCAACGCCGGGTACCTGAAGATAGTCGTGCTCACCCAGTACAAGTCGCACTCGCTCGACCGGCACATCACGAAGACCTGGCGGATGTCGACGTTGCTGGGCAACTACGTGGCACCGGTGCCGGCGCAGCAGCGCCTCGGGCCCCGCTGGTTCGCCGGGTCGGCCGACGCGATCTACCAGAGCTTCAACCTCATCAACGACGAGAAGCCCGACTACGTCATCGTGTTCGGGGCCGACCACATCTACCGCATGGACCCGGCGCAGATGGTGGCCGACCACATCGCGTCCGGCGCCGGGGTCACCGTCGCCGGCATCCGGCAGCCGTTGTCGACGGCCGACCAGTTCGGCGTCATCGAGGTCGGGCCCGACGGCCGGCAGATCCGCGCGTTCCGCGAGAAGCCCACCGACGCCGTGGGCCTGCCCGACGCGCCCGACGAGATCTACGCCTCGATGGGCAACTACGTCTTCTCCACCGACCTGCTGGTCGAGGTCATCACCGAAGACGCCAAGAACTCCGACAGCAAGCACGACATGGGCGGCAGCATCATTCCGATGCTGGTCGAGCGCGGCCTGGCCAACGTGTACGACTTCCGCGAGAACGAACTGCCCGGCAGCACCGACCGCGACCGCGGCTACTGGCGCGACGTCGGAACGCTCGACTCGTTCTACGACGCGCACATGGACCTGATCGACATCCACCCGGTGTTCAACCTCTACAACTACGAGTGGCCGATCTACACCGACTACCGCCCGTGGCCGCCGGCGAAGTTCGTGCACGGCTGGGAGGGCCGGGTGGGCCGCGCGGTCGGCTCGATGGTGTCGCCGGGCGTGGTCATCTCCGGGTCGCTGGTGGAGAACTCGGTGGTGTCGCCGAACGTCAAGGTCCACTCGTGGGCGACCGTGTCGGGGTCGGTGCTCATGGAGGGCGTCGACATCGGACGCAACGCCGTGGTCCGCAACGCGATCCTGGACAAGAACGTCATGGTGCCCGAGGGGGCGCAGATCGGCGTCGACCTCGACCGTGACCGCGAGCGGTTCACGGTGTCGGCCAACGGCATCGTGGTGATCGGGAAGGGCCAGAAGGTCGACCCGTGATCACCAGGTCCCGTCGCGCTTGATCCGGGCCGGCTGGATGCCCAGCACCAGCGCGGTCAGCGCGTCTTCGATGGTGTCGCCGAGGAACCACTCGCCGGTGTGGTCGACCACGAACACCCGTCCGTCGCCGTCGATCGCGAGGAGACCGGTGCCGCCGCCCTCGTCGCCGATCGGGGTCAGCTTGGTGTGCAGGGCGCTGCCCAGTGCGGCCAGCGTGGCGACGGTGGCCTGCACCCGGCCCGGGTCGAGCCGGAACCCGCCCGGCGCCACCTGCCGCCCCTCCTCGCCGGCCGGCATCTCGACCCCGCCGTACCGGGCGAACACCTCGATCGCCGGCGGCACGATCGGGTGGCTGCGCCCGTCGGGGGTGGCGTAGCCGGCCAGCATGAGCGCCCACCGGTGGGCCCGCGGCTCGTCGCGCGTCTGCGGGTCCCAGCCCACCGCCCGGAGAGCGGCCTCGACGTCGAGCGGCAGCGCCCTCATGCGTCCACCTCGACCCCGAAGAGATCCAGCAGCACGGCGCACGAGCGGCACGGTGGCTGCACCGCGCCGTGGGTCGGGTCGCCGTCCTCGCGCACCCGCGTCACCACCAGGCGGGCGCCGCGCAGTGCGGCCTGCGCCTGCGCCGGCGTGAGGTCGAGGCCGGGCGGCAGGTCGGCGCCCGCGGCGAACAGCTGGTCGGAGAGCAGCACCGGCTCGGCGCACCAGCCCACGTACCGCTCGCGCCGCGGCACCGGCAGGGTGGCCAGTACCCGGCGGATCATCGGGTGCAGTTCGGGCGGCAGGTCGCCGCGGACCGACGAGTGCGTGTGCACCCGGCCCTTGACGAGCAGTGCGGCGGCCGTGGCCGGATAGGCGCGCGGTTCGGACACCGGCCGAGCGTATCCACAACGGCCGCTCGGTGGGCATCCCGTGCGGCCGTCGCCTGCGATACTGGGGCGCGATTCATAGGGCGGGGCGTAGGAGGCCGGCGCGTGCTGGTGGTTGGCCGCTTGGAAATTGGTGAGGACGCCTGGGTCGAGCTTGTCGGTGAGCCTCCCGACCCATGGAACTTCGACGGCTGGGTCGGGCGGCTGCGGCCGTACGGGCCGGTCACCGAGAACACCCGGTCCGAGGTGTTCAAGGAGCTCCGTGGCCTGCCGCACTGCGAGTGCCGGGCCACGGTCGACGAGGGCGTGCTGCGGCTCGACGTGTCGGGCTGGCTGCGGCCGCCCGAGTTCCGGGAGTTCGCCGCCGACCTGGCCGACCTGTTCATCGGCGCGTACCCGATGGGCGGGCGGGGCACGCTGTGGTTCCTCCACGACCAGACGGCGTACGGCGATCCGCAGGAGCCCGACTCCAGCTACGTGCTCTGGTTCGACGGCGAGCAGGTGCACCTGGGTCACCCGTCGGAGAAGCGCCAGCGCAAGGTCCTGGGCACGGTGACGTTCCGGGCCCTGCAGGACCGCGTGGTGCCGCTACTCGAGGGGTAGCAGCGGCCCGCCGCGCACCATCCACACCAGTGCCGCGTCGAACGAGTCGGCCACCAGGTAGTCGTCGGCCCAGTGCAGCAGGAACACCCGGCCGTCGCCGTCGATCACGAGGTCGCCGGGGCCGTCTTCATGGTCACCGACCGGTGCGACGGCGATTCCGGTGCGCGCGATGAACGACCGGAGCCCGTCGGCGCCCACCCGGTCGGGGATCGGGAAGAACCGGCTGGCGAACCCGCCGTCGGCCGACTCACCCACCCCCCGTTGCGAAATCCGCAGGCCGCCGAACTCGGTCAGCGCCGCCAGCGCGGCACCGGTGAAGTCGACGCCGGCGAACGCGGTGGCGACCTGCGGGGTGGCCAGCCACGCCGTCACCACGGCGGCCCGGTCGCGGGCCGGCCACCAACCGGCCGTTTCCAGTGCCGCCCGCACGTCGGGCGGGAACCGGTCGCGGGCGGCCCGGTGCGCGGCGTACTGGGTGGCGACCAGGTCGGCCGGCAGCGCGCCCCACGGCGTCAGCTCACCGGTCTCCTTGTCGACCACGACGGTGGGCTGCGTGGTGACCGCGGGAACCGGGCCGGACCAGGCCACCTGCCGCCACGCGACGAATGCCTCTTCGAACTCGGCCAGCCCGAGTTCGGCCGGGGCACAGCCGAAATGCTCCCGTACCGCCTCGGCCGCATCGGCTCGACTCATCACGGTTGATTCCTTCCGGTGCACCGAAGTCGCCTTCGCTCAGTATGGTTACCAGGTCGAAAGGCAGCGTGGTGGTCGACCCGTCCTCGTTCCAGCGGTCCGCCGGCCTCACCGGCGGCGGCACGATGAGCTGGCAACTGGCTCCGGCATCGCTCGATGGTCCGGAGAGCCCTGCGGCGCTGGTGTCCGCCGCTCGCGGGCTCGGCGGCGCGCTGCGCGGTCCGCGCGCGGAGGTGGCCCGGGGGCACGGAACGGCCGCGGCGTTGATTCTTTCGGACGGCGTGATCACCACCGAGACGAGCCTGCGCGAGCCGCTGGGGCGGCACCCGCTCGCCACCGCGATGCTGTCCGAGACGCTGGCGGCGCTCAACCGGCGCGGCCAGCGGGCCGGCCTCGGGCAGTGCGTCGAGTCGACGCTCGTCTCCAACCGTCTCTACCAGGTCGAACAGCGCTGGACGGCCGAGGGCCGGCCCGGAGACCTCCGCACCTACGTGTTCGAGACGTTCCGGGGCGCGATGCTCACCGTGCGGCAGATCGGTGACGCCAACGGCCGCCCGCACGGCGCGCTCCGGCCGCCGTGCCGCAGTTGTCAGGTGCTGCTTCCGGCGCTGGGCATCGCGGTCACCGAGGCCGGCGGCTGGGACCCGGTGCCGCGGCCGGCGCCGGTGGTGGTCCCGACACCTGGCGACCAGCGGTCGATCGAGACCGGGCACCGGGAGTGGCTGCTCGGTGCGTCGTTCTGCGCCGACGGAACGGGCCCGGCCGGCCTCGCGCGGGTCGCCCAGCGGCTGCTCGACGCGGGTTCCGGCGCAACGGCGCTGGTCATGGTCACCTGGCAGGCGCCGAACCCGGGGCCGTACCTGCTCACCGCGGCCAACCGCGGCGGCGGGGTGTTCTGGCTCGACAACCCGTCGCGCGAGGTGTCGGGCGAGGGCCCGCCGTACGTGGCCGACGTCGACCGCGTCTGGTCGATCCTGCTCGACGCGGGTGGGCGGCCGGTCGGGTCGCTGGCGGCGACGCCGCCCCCAACGGTCACCGGGCTGTTCGACCCCGCGCGGCCGACCGTCCACGACGGCGCCCGGCTGCGCGAGCTCCGTCAGCTCATCGCGGCCTATCCCAGCGCCGACACCGACGGCAAGGTCGGCCTGCGGGCCGAGATCGCCGCGCTCATCGACGACCTCGGCGTGCGGCCCGGCACCGCGGAGGCCAACGGACGCTGGACGACGCTGCCGCCCGACCTCGCGGCCGCCCTGCTCGCCCTGGCCACCCCGCTCCTGACGCCGAAGGCGGTCGCCACGGTGCTGGCCGCCGACCCGGCCCGGCTGAACGCGCCGCAGCGGGGCTGGCAGCGCGACTTCGAGGAGCGGCTGGCCGACGCGTTCACGAGCACGTTGACCGGTTCGAGCCGCAAGGCCGGCGCGGCCGCGACGGTCGCCGCCGACGTGGCCGACCGGCTGCACCGGCTGGCCGTGGCCGGCGAGGCGATGCCGGCCAGCGTCCCCGGGCTGCCCGCGTACGCCGGCCAGGTGATCGGCCTGCCGCCCGACCGGCTGGCCGTGATCCGCGACCTCGACCCGGCGCTCGCCGAGAAGGCCACGGCCACCGGCATCTACATCGACCTCACCGGCCGGCCCGACCTGACCCCGTACGCGGCCGACGGCGTCGACCCGATCGCGCTGGACGCGGCGCCCGACGTCGACCTCACCACCGACCAGGGCCGGTCCGACCTGCGCGACGCCGACCGCCGCCGGGCCCGCGCCGAGTTCCGGTCCGCGCACAACGGCAACCCGCACGCGCTGACGCTGTTGAGCACCCACGACTTCCACTACGTCGGCGTGTACCGGCCGGCCGAGCCGCGCACGCTAGCCCTGGTGCCCGACCTGGTGGCGGCCGCCGTCCGGGCCGTGTCGCCGGTGCGGCCGGCCCCGTCGGTTCCACCGCAACGTCCACCCCGCCCGCCGGACCCCGAGCCCGAGCCGATCCCAGAACCGGTCGCGGAACCCGAGCCGACCGCCGAGCCGGAGCCGGTCGCAGAGCCGGTCGCAGAGCCGGTCGCCGAGCCGGTCGCCGAGCCGGTCGCCGAGCCGGTCGTCGAGCCGGTCGTCGAGCCGGTCGCCGAGCCGATCGCCGAGCCCGAGCCGATCGCAGAACCGGAGCCGATCGCAGAGCAGGTCGCCAAGCCCGAGCCGGTCGCCGAGCCCGGGCCGACCGCGGAACCTGAGCCCGGCGCGGAACCGGAGCCGGTCGCAGAGCCGGTCGCAGAGCCGATCGCAGAACCGGAGCCGATCGCGGGACCCGAGCGGATCGCGGAACCGGAGCGGATCGAGAAGCCGGAGCCGGTCGCGGAACCGGAGGCGATCGAGAAGCCGGGGCCCGACGTCCCCGAACAGCCGGAGCGTGCGGTCCCGGCCACCGGCTTCGGCGTGGCGGCGCTGCTGTCGGCCACCGATCCGGCCGGGCCCGTCCAACCAGCCGCCGTTCCCGCGCAGGCTTCCGCGACCGGGCGGGCGGCCGTGTCCGTGCCGGTTCAGCGGACCCCCGTCGCGGCCGGGCCGAGTTTCGCGTACTACGCGCTCGCCGACCAGGCCGACCGGCCGACCGGACTCCTCGTGGTCGCGATGCTGCCGGACGGCCCGCGCACCCGGCGCTGGGAAGCCACCGGCGCCCGGTCGAGCGGGTCGCCGAACCCGGTGAGCCGGCAGCAGGCCGAGGAGATCAGCCGGCAGGTGTTCGGGTTCGAGCTGCCGTCCGAGACCAGCCTGCCGGAGGTGTTCCTTGGCTGACAGCGACATCCGACCGTACGGGCGACTCGACCCGGGGCGGCTGGCGATGCTCGAAACCGGGCTGGGCCGCACGTTGCCACCGGTGTACCGGGCCTGGCTCGGCGCGACCAACGGCGCGTACATCGTCGGCGAGCACGGCATTCCCGGCTGCCCGTTCGTGCTGTTCGAAGAGCGGCCGCTGTTCGGCGTCCACCAGCACTTTCGTCCTTTTGATCTTTTTGCCGCCGACGCGTTGTACCGGCGGCCGTGGCTCTCCACCGACCACCTGGTCTTCGCCGCGCCGTCGGGCGGCCTGTTGGTGGTGCGGGTGTCCCCGCCCGCGGCCGACGCCATCTTCTTCCTTCCGGAGGACGCGATGACCGGGCAGCCCGGCGCGGCGGCCGACGCGGTGCGCGAACGGCACCTCGTGCCGCTGGCCGACGACATCAACGACTTCGGTCACCAGCTCCGCACGTTGGTGACGGCATGACAGCGATCGTCGTGCCGCTCGGCCAGTTCCTCGGCACCCGGTACGTGGGCGACACGCACACCCGTGACGTGCGCCTCGGCACCGAGGTGATCCGGCTCAACGACCGGCACTTCGGCGCGTGGGCGCTCACGCACGGGCTGCCCGACCAGGTCGGCGACCGGCCCTGGACGCGGGCCGCGGTGGCCGACGCGGCCGGTGCCGACGTCGACGAGCTCCTCGACACGCTGATCGAGATCGGGTTGGCCGTCGAGGTCGACCCGGCCGCCGGAAGCGGGTTCGCCCGCTCGCACCGGATGGGCCACCGGATGCTGGGGCTGGGCAACACGGCCGAGCGGCCGGAACTGTTCGCGATCGGGCTGTTCGACCGGCCGATGGTCCACGTGACCCGCGACGTCTACGACCTGTGGGACGCGTGCCAGCTGGCCGGCAGCCTGTGGGAGGCGTGCGAAGCGGTGGGACCCGACGAGCCGGACGAACTGGCCGGCGACCTGCTCGCCAACCTGCACCACCTGCTCGCGATGAGCGTCGTCTACGTCGAGCCGATCTACCCGGAGGCGGCGCGATGATCCTGCCCGTCGGCCACTACACCGGCTCCGAGCACCCGCCCGGGTACCGGACCGTGCGGATCGGCCGCAGCCGCGTCTCGTTCACCGACCCCGAGCCGTTCCTGGTGTGGGCGGCCGCGCACCGGCGACCGGGCAACCTCGGCGCGCCCTGGGGCCGGGCGGAGATCGCCGCGGCGGCGAAGGTCGACGACGCCGACGCCGTCATCGACCAGCTCCTGGACGACGGGTTGCTGGTGGAGCCGAGCGACCCGGAGGCGTTCGCGAAGAAGCACAAGGCGGTGCCGATCCTGATCGCCCTCGGCAACACGCCCGAGGCGCCCGACCGGTACGGCATCGGGCTGTACGGGTTCGAGCCCGTGATCACCGTGTCGCCGCTGGTCTACGAGCTGTGGCAGTGGGGAACGATCAGCGTCAGCATCTGGGCGGTGTGCGAGGCGTTCGCGACCGCGAACTCGCGGGCCACGGGTGTTCCGATCGCGGCCGACGCCGTACTGGCCGAGTTCGTCGCCGCGCTGCCGGCGCTGGTCGGGTCGAACGCCGTGTACCTGGATGAAGTTCAGAGCTGAGCGGCGATGTTCGTGTAGGTGCTGCGCACCGCTTCGAGCCGGAGGCTGCGGAACCGGCCGGGCTCCTTGGCGTACGCGGCCCGGCCGCGGTCGGTGACGAACGCCTGCTCGGGCACCCGGTCGGCGCCGGCGGGGACGAACTTCAGCACCTCGTCGATCGCGGCCGCGGCCCGGTTCAGCATGGCCTTGGCCCGGGCCAGGCCGTCGGCGGTCAGGGCCGCGGTGTCGGCCGGCACGTTGCGGGCGTAGGCGTCGGCGACGCTGAGCCACTCGCCGGGATCGAGCAGTTCCGACACCTCGGGGCCGCCGTAGCGCACCGATCCGTCGGCGGGCGGCGGCAGGATCTGCTGCGGCAGGCGGAAGGTGAACTCGCGCTGCCGGCCGTCCTGCGGGCAGGTGCCGGTGTAGTGGCTGGCCAGGTCGCCGTCACCGGTGTCGATGACGGAGCTGCTGCGCGGGAACCTGATCTCGCCGCATTCACACGGATGCAGGTCCATGAAGAGGTGGGCTTCCTCGTTGGTCCGGGCGAGCCGCAAAGCCATGCGTCAACCCTATCCATTTAGCCCACACTAAAATCTTCGGCTTCCGTAGCCCGTTCAGCCAGAGTCCGACGCATGGAGAAGATGCGCGTCGGCTTCGGCGCACTGCGACTGACCGGCCCCGGCGCCTGGGAGCCGACGCCCGACCGGGAGGCGGCGCGGGCCGTGCTGCGCCGGGCCGTCGACCTCGGCGTCACCCACATCGACACCGCCGACTCGTACGGGCTCGGCGACAACGAGGAGCTGATCGCCGAGGCGCTGTACCCGTACCCGGCCGAGCTGACGATCGCCACGAAAGCCGGGCAGTCGCGGCCGGGCCGGAGTGCGTGGGTGCCCCTCGGCCGCCCGGAGTACCTGCGGCAACAGGCCGAGCTGAGCCTGCGCCGGCTGCGGGTCGACCGGCTCGACCTGTTCTACCTGCACCGGGTCGATCCGAAGGTTCCGTTCGAGGACCAGCTCGGCGCGCTGCGCGAACTCCGCGACGAGGGCAAGGTCGCCGGGGTCGGGCTTTCCGAGGTGACGCGGGAGCAGCTGGCCGAGGCCGAGAAGGTGGTGCCGATCACGGCCGTGCAGAACCTCTACAACTGGGCCGACCGCACCCACGAGCCGGTGGTCGAGTACTGCACCGACGTCGGCACGACGTTCGTGCCCTGGCTGCCGGTCGCGGGCGGTCGTTCCGACGCCCGGCTCACCGCCGTCGCCGCCGAGACCGGCGCGACACCGACGCAGGTCGCGCTCGCCTGGCTGCTGCACCGGTCGCCGGTGGTGCTGCCGATCCCGGGCACCCGCTCGCCCGAGCACCTCGCCGAGAACGTGGCGGCCGCCACGATCGAACTGACCGCCGAGCAGGTCAGGCGGCTAGCCTGACCACCACCGTCTTGGCCGGCTTGTCGTGCAGGCACTGCCGGTACGGCTTGTCCCACAGGCACCACAGCGGGTCGATCAGCCCGATGTAGCAGTTCGCCAGCAGGTTGAACAGCAGGACCAGGCCCCACCGGCCGGCCAACTGCCCGCGGCTCAGCCGCGCACCGGGCTCCAGCGGCGCGATCGCGATCTTCAGCATCCGCTTGCCGGGCGTCTGCCCGTTCCACCGCAGCGGGACCTCCACCTCGTACGCGTACTGGGAGACGACGACGACCGCCGTGATGCCGACGACCGCGACGACCACCAGGACCGGGGATTGGTCTCCGGTGAGGTAGCTGATCAGCTTCACCGCCATGCCGACGACGAACCCGCCCGCGATCAGCAGGACGAACTGGATCAGCCCGTCGATGACGCGGGCGCCGAGCCGCGCGCCCGCGTTCGACAACGGCCGGCCGTCGGGGGCGAGCTGGAACACCGGCTGCGGTACCTGGTAGTCGCCCGACATCGACGGATACTGCGGCAGCTGTCCGTACGGGTACTGCGGAGGATATTGAGGCTGGTCGCTCACCTTGCCACTTGTAGCAGGTTTGAGCCACGCCGAAGGTCCCGCTACAGGTTGGGGAAGGTCGATATGCGACTGAGATCGTCGTCGATCTCGCGCAGGCCCCGACCGACGATCTTCGGGTCGGCCGCGATCGCGACCCCGGTGTCCTTGTCGTCGTAGTCGAACTGGGCGAGCACGTGCCGGATCGCCTCCAGCCGGGCCCGCTTCTTGTCGTTGCTCTTCACCACGATCCACGGCGCGTCGGCGGTGTCGGTGTAGAAGAACATCGCCTCCTTGGCCTCGGTGTAGTCGTCCCACTTGTCGAGCGAGGCGATGTCCATCGGGGAGAGCTTCCACTGGCGTACCGGGTCGATCTGCCGGATCGCGAACCGGGTGCGCTGCTCGTCGCGCGACACCGAGAACCAGAACTTCACGAGGTGGATGCCCGACCGGACCAGCATGCGTTCAAGATCCGGGGTCTGGCGCATGAACTCCAGGTAGTCGGTGCGGGTGCAGAAGCCCATCACCCGGTCGACGCCGGCGCGGTTGTACCAGGACCGGTCGAACAGCACGATCTCGCCCGCCGCCGGGAGGTGGGCCAGGTAACGCTGGAAGTACCACTGGGTGGACTCGCGCTCGCTGGGCTTCTCCAGCGCCACCACGCTGGCGCCGCGGGGGTTCAGGTGCTCGGTGAACCGCTTGATGGTGCCGCCCTTGCCGGCGGCGTCGCGGCCCTCGAACAGGATGACCAGCTTCTGGCCGTTCAGCTTGATCCACTTCTGCAGTTTCAGCAGTTCGATCTGCAACTGCCGCTTCTCGCGGTCATACTGCTCGCGGGACATCCGCTCCGGGTACGGGTAGTCCTCCCGCCACGTCTCGACGACGTTGCCGTCCTTGTCGAGGAGGAGCGGCTCGTCCTCGTCGTCGAAGTCGACCCGGTAGTCGCCGAGGTTGTCCAGAACATGTGCGAAGTCGAGCTCGTCCAGGCGGGGGTCGTGGAACAGCGGTCGGTGGTCGTGTACCTCGGAGCTCATGCCCGTGGTCATACCCGCCGTGGCCGACCCGCATGTCGCCCGGACGCGACGGTCGAGTGAACAATGCCGCTATTACGGACGCCACGGGAAGCGCGCGTGTGAGGAACGGGCCGCTTGGGAATGTCAACGGTCACCCCGACCGATCCCGGAACCGTGAGGATCTGCGCGTGCAGGAGGAGCAAACTGTGGCCGGTGACTCGGCCGCGGACAACAGAGCCGGCGGCGGTAAGCCCGTCCGAAACCGGGACGACGCCAACAGCTCCGAATCCATGCTCGGCCGGTTGGCGAAATTGGAGCCCGGCAGCCCCGAGTACGGCCAACTCCGCGCCCGCATCATCGAAGACCTGCTGCCGCTGGCCACGCACCTCGCGGCCCGCTTCCGCAACCGCGGCGAGCCGTTCGACGACCTCGTGCAGGTCGCGAACCTGGCGCTCATCAAGGCCGCCGACGGGTTCGATCCGGACCGCGGGGTCAGCTTCTCCAGTTACGCCGTTCCGTTCATCGCCGGCGAACTGAAGCGGCATTTCCGCGACAAGACCTGGCACGTGCGCGTCCCGCGCCGGCTGCAGGAGCTGAGCCTGCAGATCAACCGGGCCACCGACGAGCTCACCCAGCGGCTCGGCCGGTCACCGACCGTCGCCGACCTCGCCAAGCACCTGGAGATCGGCGAGGAGGAGACGATCGAGGCCCTGGAGGCCGCCGGTGCCTACCACAGCCTGTCCCTCGACGCGCCCGCCGGCGGCGAGGACGGCGCGAGCACGCTGGTGGACCTCATCGGCACCGAGGACACCGACCTGGCCGAGGTCGACGCCCGGGTGGCGCTGCCGCCGTTGCTGGCCACCCTGCCCGCACGCGAGCAACGCATCCTGGCGATGCGGTTCTACGGCAACCTGACCCAGTCGCAGATCGCGGCCGAGATGGGCATCTCCCAGATGCACGTCTCCCGCCTGATCACCAAGGCCCTGGCCTCGCTGCGGCACCAGCTCCTGGACGACTGACCGGGCGCGGGGCACAAAAAATGGAAGGGAGATCTCCCTTCCGTATTCAACGTATAACACAGGTGGGGTCTTGCGGCAAGACCCGGGTTCTGGCGCAAACTCGCTGACGTGAATCAGCTGACCACCAGCGCGTTCGAGCTTCCCGACAATCTCGCCCCCAAGTCGGACCCGGCGTTGATCGCCCGCGACGAGAAGCACTTCGCCGTCATCGCGGAGAGCCTTGAGCGGACGGTCACCGAGTTGTCGGACCGGCTGGAGGCCGCCCGCAGGTCGCCCGCCCGGAAGGGGCGGCAGGCGGTGGACCGCGACGAGGAGGTCCGCCGGCTGACCGCGCGCCTGCGCACCCTGAGCCGGTTCGGGGTCGACCTGTGCCTCGGGCACATGGTCGGCGCCGACGACGAACCCGTGTACATCGGGCGGCAGGGGCTCACCGACAGCGACGGGCGCCGGCTGCTGGTCGACTGGCGGTCGCCGGCCGCCGAGCCATTCTTCGGCGCCACGCACGCCAACCCGATGGGCCTCACCAGCCGGCGCCGGTACCGGTGGACCCGCGGCCGGATCACCGACTACTGGGACGAGGTGTTCACCGCCGACGGGTTCGACGGGCACCGCGCCGCCCTCGACGACCAGTCGGCGTTCATCGCCAGCCTGGGCGACAGCCGGTCGCCCCGGATGCGGGACGTGCTCGGCACCATCCAGGCCGACCAGGACGCCATCATCCGGGCCGGGTCCGGCGGCGCGCTCGTGGTCGACGGCGGGCCGGGTACCGGCAAGACGGTCGTCGCCCTGCACCGCACCGCCTACCTGCTGTACTCCGACCCGCGCCTCGGTCACCGGCGGGGTGCCGTGCTGTTCGTCGGCCCGCACGAGCCGTACCTGGCCTACGTGTCGGACGTTCTGCCCAACCTCGGCGAGGACGACGTGCAGACCTGCACCCTGCGCGACCTGGTCGTCGAGGGAGCGGCCGCGGTCGCCGAGACGGATCCGGAGGTGGCGGCGCTGAAATCGTCGGCCCGGTTGGTGACGGCGATCGAGGCGGCCGTGCGGTTCTACGAGGAGCCGCCGGCGACGGGCATGCGGGTGGCCATCCACGAGTCCGAGGTCTTCCTGACCGCCGACGACTGGGCGGCGGCGTTCGAGGCGCCCGACCCCGGCACCCCGCACAACGAGGCCCGCGACCAGGTCTGGGCGGAACTGCTGACGATCCTGCTGGACAAGTACGACGGCGACGAACCGGAGCACCTGCTGCGCCGGTCGCTGGAGCGGAACCGGGACCTGGCCACCGCGTTCAGCCGCGCGTGGCCGCTGCTCGAAGCGGCCGACCTCGTCGGCGACCTGTGGACCGTGCCCGCCTACCTGCGCCGGTGCGCGCCGTGGCTGGGTGCTCACGACGTCACAAAATTGCAGCGCCCGGCACCGAAAGCCTGGACCGTCGCCGATCTGCCGTTTCTGGACGCGGCCCGGCAGCGCCTCGGCGATCCGGAGGCGTCGCGGCGGGCGCGGGTGCGCGGGGCCGCCGTCGCCGCCGAACGCGCGCGGATGGCCACGGTGGTCGACGACCTGCTCGAAGCGCACTCCTACGACGACGGCGAGGGCCTGCTGGTGATGCTGACCCAGCAGGACATGCGCGACGTGCTGGTCGAAGGGGCCGGGCCGCCCGACGCCGACCCCGACCTGCTCGCCGGCCCGTTCGCGCACATCGTGGTCGACGAGGCGCAGGAACTCACCGACGCGGAGTGGCAGATGCTCCTGCTGCGGTGCCCGTCCCGGAGCTTCACGATCGTCGGTGACCGGGCCCAGGCCCGGCGCGGCTTCACCGAGTCGTGGCGGGACCGGCTCGCGCGCGTCGGCCTGGACCGCGTCGACATCGCGACGCTGACGATCAACTACCGGACGCCGGCGGAGGTCATGACCGAGGCCGAACCGGTGATCCGGGCCGCCCTGCCGGACGCCAACGTGCCGACGTCGATCCGCAGCAACGGCGTACCGGTGACGCACGGGTCGGTGCGGGACCTCGGCCCGATCCTCGACGCCTGGCTCGCTGCGAACCCCGAGGGACTCGCGTGTGTCATCGGCGACCCGACGTTCGAGGGCGTGGGACGGGTGCGGTCGCTGACGCCCGAACTGTCGAAGGGCCTGGAGTTCGACCTGGTCGTGCTGATCGACCCGGAGCGGTTCGGCACCGGCATCGAAGGTGCGGTGGACCGGTACGTCGCGATGACCCGCGCGACGCAGCGCCTGGTGATCCTCAGCTAGGCAGCCCGGCCGCGCCGTCTCAAGCGGCGCGGCCGCGCCGTTTTAGGCGGCGCGGCCGCGCCGGCCCCGCCTGGCCCGGATGTAGTCGTTGACCACGTACTGGCCGAGGTCGTCGACGTCGGGGGTGAAGACGCGGCCACCGCTGCGCCGCGCCACCGCGTCGACGAACCGGCGCAGACCGGGATCCTCGCCCAGCATGAACACGTTCAACGTAGCGCCGTACCTCGTGAGCTGGTCGACCTCGCGCACCGTGAGCGAGATCGTCTCGTGCAGCGGTGGCCAGTGGAACACCGGCTCGCCGTCCGCTTCGAGGTGGGCGGTCGGCTCGCCGTCGGTGACCACCAGCACCACCGGCTCGGCGTCGGAGTGCTTGCGCAGGTGCCGGCCGGCCAGCTTGAGCGCGTGGTGCAGGTTCGTGCCCTGCACCATGTCGGGATCGACCGCCGCCAGTTCGCCCTGCGACAGCGTCATCGCGTACCGGCCGAACCCGATGATCTGCAGCGCGTCCTGCGGGAACTTCGTCGCCACCAGGTGCGAGAGGGCGAGCGCCGTCTGCTTCATCGGGCCCCACCGGCCCTCGGCGACCATCGAGAACGACAGGTCGACGCACAGCGCCACCGCGGCCGAGGCGCGCCGCTCGGTCTCGGCCACCTCGAAGTCGTCGACCTTGAGCCGGACCGGACCCGGCCGTCGCACCGCGTTGGCCACCGTGCGCACGACGTCGAGCGGTTGCTCGTCGCCGAACTCCCACGACCGCGACGCGCCGGTGAGCTCACCGGCCGCGCCGGCGCTGCGCAGGTCGTGCTGCCCGCGCCGGCCCGATTCGAGGTGGGCGAACACGTGCCGCAGCGCCGTGCCACCGAGCCGGCGCAGCGCCTTCGGGCTGAGCCCGAGCCCTTCCGCGCCCCGCTCCAGCCAGCCCTGCCGGCGCAGTTCCCGTTCGAGTTCCTGCAGCCGGCGCACCTCGTCGGCGGCGTCGCGGCCGAGTTGGCGCGACACCGACTCGACGTCGATGTCGTCGAGGGTGGCGCCCGGGTGCTGCTGGCCGATCTGGTCGAGCAGGTCGTCGAGGTCGGCGATGTCGCCCAGAGCGCCGGCCGCCTCGCCGTACCCGAGTTCGCCCTCGCCGCGCACCCGGCTCCGCTGGTCCCAGTTCAGGTCGGGACGCAGCGTGCGCAGGTTGGCCGACAGCGCGGCCAGCTCGCCGGACAGGTCGGCGCCGCCGAGCGCCTGCGCCATCAGGCCGGCCAGTTCCTCGCGCTGCTCCGGGGTGAGCGAGCGCATGAGCCGCTCGGCCGCGGCGGCCCGGCGGGCCAGCGTGTCGATCAGCTCGTCGATCGAGCCCGGCTGCTCCGGGAAGAAGTCGCCGTGCTTCTCCATGAACTCGTTGAACGCGTCGGCCGTGTCTTCGCCGCGGGCGTGCCGGCCGAGCAGGTCGTTGAGGTCGCTGAGCATCTGCTTGACGGCGGCACCCGCCTCCGGCCCGGCGTTCTGCAGGGCCTGCTTCATGCCGGCGAACCGCTGTTCCAGGACGTCGTTGCGCAGCCCGTCGAGAATCTGCTGGTAGATCTGGCGGGCCTCGGCGCTGGCCCAGTCGTAGTTCGCCAGCTCCTCGACCGCCCGCGCCGTCGACCGGGGCAGGTTGTCGAGCTGCGCCTCGGCGAACCGGGCGTTGTCGTCGTCGCGCTGGGCGAGCTCGTCGCGCTCGGCGGCAAGGGCCTGGTCGAGCCGGGCCTGTGCCCGGGTGACGGCGCCGTCGAGGTTGCCGCGCCGCATCGCCTCGCGGCGCAGCCTTCGCGCCCGCGCCAGCAGGTCGTCGAGCCCGCGCCCGCCCTCCGGGCCACGCCGGAGCAGGTTGCGCAGCGCGTCGCGCAGGCTGCCGCCGGCCAGCACCTCGGCGCCGACCTGGTCGACGGCCGCGCGCACGTCGTACGGCGGGGCGAGCGGGTCGGGCCCGCCCCGCCAGGCACCGTACCGGTTGATCGTCATCGCGATCCGTAGACCGTGCGGCCGTCGTCGGTCAGGTCCTTCGACAGGCGGCGGCTGAGGTGCAGGCCCTCGAGCACGAACTCGATGCCGGACGCCGCCTCGCCCGCGGTCGGCGCGTCGCCGAAGCCGAGCCGTTCGAGCACCTTGGCCAGGCCCGGCACGGTGCCCACCTGCTGGAGCACGTCGGCGGCCGCGACCAGCTCACCGGTCTCGATCACCTCGCCCTCGGCCACCAGACCGGTGAAACCGCTGAGGTCGATGCCGGCGAGCCGGGCCCGGAACGTCTCGGCGGTGGCGGTGCGCAGCAGGTGCGCGAGGATCTCGGTCTCCCGGCCCTCCTCGCCGCTCTCGAACTCGACCTTGCCGCGCAGCGTGCTGGTGACCGTGACCGCGTCGCCGACGCGCGCCACCGCCTCGGCCTCGGCGAGCAGGGCGTGCCGGCGCAGCGCCGACGCGGCGATGGTTTCCGCCGCGGCGATCCCGAACCGGGCCGACACGCCCGAGCGGGCGTCGACGGCCGGCGACTCGCGCACCGCGCGGGTGTACCGGGCCACCACTTCGAGCAGGTGGTCGGGCACCTCGGCGACCAGCGCCGCTTCCTGACGCACCAGGTCGATCTCGAAGTCGAGGTCGAGCGGGTAGTGGGTGCGAATCTCGGCGCCGAACCGGTCTTTCAGCGGCGTGATGATGCGGCCGCGGTTGGTGTAGTCCTCCGGGTTGGCGCTGGCGACGAGCAGCACGTCGAGCGGCAGCCGCAACTGGTAACCGCGGACCTGGATGTCGCGCTCCTCCAGCACGTTGAGCAGCGCCACCTGGATGCGCTCGGCCAGGTCGGGCAGCTCGTTCACGGCGAAGATGCCGCGGTTGGTGCGGGGCACGAGGCCGAAGTGGATCGTCTCCGGGTCGCCCAGCGTGCGGCCCTCGGCCACCCGGATCGGGTCGATGTCGCCGATGAGGTCGCCGACGCTGGTGTCGGGCGTGGCGAGCTTCTCGCCGTACCGCATCGAGCGGTGCAACCAGGCGACCCTGAGGTCGTCGCCGTCTTCGGCGGCCGCCCGGATCGAGGCCGGGCCCACCGGGTGGAACGGGTGCTCGTTGAGCTCGGAGCCGGCGATCACCGGCGTCCACTCGTCGAGCAGGGAGATCAGCGACCTGATGACGCGGGTCTTTCCCTGGCCGCGCTCGCCGAGCAGCACCAGGTCGTGGCCGGCGAGGAGGGCGCGCTCGAGTTCGGGCAGCACCGTGGCGTCGTAACCGACGATGCCCTCGAACCTGGGCTGCCCGGCACGGATGCGGGCCAGCAGGTTCTCGCGGAGCTCCGCCTTCACCGTGCGGTACCGGTGACCGCTCGCACGCAACTCGCCGACGGTACGGGGAAGGTCGGCAGGCGGTCGGGGCAGAACAGGCTGGGATTCAGCGTGTGTCACCAATCGAACCTAGCCCGCTGATGTAGTTAGAGTGCGAACCAACGTCTGTTCGCTGGGAGCGAACGGACGACGGCCGCCGGTACGGCCGTCCACTCTTCGGTGGACACCGTGACAATTCCGAGACAATTACGGAAAGCACGCAACCGGATACGCATACAGTGCCATCGACACGGTCGGTCTAACCGAGGGGGCACTGTGCCGAAAGATCGGGAACCGCTGTTGAAAGACCGCACCAAGACCGAACCGGCCCGTCGCCAGCCGGACATCGTGGTCTGCACCGCGACCTCCGGGCACGTGGCCGACGCCAAATCGACAGTTCGATAACTTCCGGCCCCGGACGACAACCGTTCCGAGGCAGGGCCGCGTCTAGATGGTGTGACGAAGTCTTTTCGTCCCCGCTTGGCCGTCGTGGCGTTCACCGTTCTGGCCGTGGTGTCGTCGGTCGGCCTGACCCTGAGCGCAAGCAACACGCCGTACGCGGCGGAACTGCCCGCGGCGCCCGGTCCGGTGGCGCCGGCCGAGCCCAGTTCCGCCGCGCCCGTGACGGTGACGCCGAGTTCGGCGTCGCCCCGGTCCGCCCAGCCACGCCGCACGCCGTCGGCGACCCCGTCGACCTCCGCCGTCACCACACCGACGAGCACCGGCCCGATCCCGCCGGAGGCCATGCTGTCGGCGAGCGACCTCGGTGCGGGCGTCACCGGTAACGAGGAGCGGGTCGACGACCGCGGCTCGCTCGCCACGATGCTCTCCTACTGCGGCCGGTCACCCGCCGCGTGGGGGAAGCGCGTCGACCACCTGGGCTTCCGCCAGCGGTGGCTGAGGTACCCGAACGAGATGTACGCCGTGCAGGAACTGTCGCGGCAGCCGGCGCAGGTCGCCCCGAAACTGATCTCGGAAGCGCGCGCGATGTTCGGCAAGGGCGGGCCGTGCGCCACCGTTCCCATCGGCGGCAACGCCGAGAACGTCGGCACGTTCATGATCGTCGACAGCGCCTGGGGCGACGAGTCGCTCCTCATGCGCGAGACCCGCACCGTCGGCGGCCCGCCGGCCTGGCGGATCCTGATCCGGCAGGGCGACCTGATCACCGAGATCCGCATCGCCGTTGACGGCTTCACCTCGGAACAGGCCGTCGACCTCGGCCGCCGCGCGGCGCAGCGGATGTGCGCCGCGACGCCGACCTGCTGAGATGGGCGGGTGCACAACGTCCTGCGGCGAGACCCGGCCGACACCACGATCACCGTCGACGGCGAGACGCTGACCCACGCCGATCTCTACGAGCGGGCCGCCGCCCTCGCCGACCGGCTGACCGGCGCCGGCCCCGTCGCGGTGGTCGCGCACCCCACCCTGCAGACGGTGGTCGCGATCGTCGCCGGCCTGCACGCCGGTGTTCCGGTGGTGCCGGTGCCGCCCGACTCCGGCCCGACCGAACTGCGCCACATCCTCACCGACAGCCGGGCCACCGTCCTGCTCGACGGCGGGTCGAGCACCGATCTCCCCGTCCCGTCCGCGCCGGCAACGGCCGGCGAAACCGCGCTGATCCTCTACACCAGCGGCACCACCGGCCCGCCGAAGGGCGCCGAACTCTCCGCCGCCGCGATCGCCGCCGACCTCGACGCGCTCGCCGAGGCCTGGCAGTGGACCCCCGACGACACGCTCGCGCACGGCCTGCCGCTGTACCACGTGCACGGGCTGGTGCTGGGCGTGCTCGGCGCGCTGCGCACCGGTTGCCGGCTCGTGCACACCGGCCGGCCCGTGCCGGCCCGCTACGCCGCCGCCGGTGCCACGCTCTACTTCGGCGTCCCGACGGTCTGGTCGCGGGTGGCCGCGGACCCGGCCTGCGCGCGGGCCCTGCGCCCGGCGCGCCTGCTGGTCTCGGGCTCCGCGGCGCTGCCCGGGCCGGTCTTCGCGGCGCTGCACGCGCTCACCGGCCACCGACCGGTCGAGCGTTACGGTATGACCGAGACATTGATCACCGTCAGCGCGAGAGCGGACGGGCCGCGCCGGCCGGGCGCCGTCGGCACCGCACTGCCCGGCGTGGAGACGCGCGTGGCGCCCGAACCAGGCCAGGCCGTGGGCGAACTCCAGGTCCGCGGTCGCACGCTCTTCAATGGTTACGCCCACCGCGCCGACGCCACTCGAAATGCTTACACGGCCGACGGATGGTTCCGAACCGGCGATGCGGCGACAATCGATGCGAATGGCGTGCACCGAATTCTCGGTCGCATGAAAGGCGACCTGATCAAGAGCGGCGGATTCCGAATCGGTGCCGGTGAGGTCGAAGATGCCCTGCTCACCCACCCCGCCGTGCGGGAAGTCGCGGTGCTGGGCCGCCCGGACGACGACCTCGGCGAGGAGATAATCGCCTTCGTCGTGGCCGATCCCGTCACCGCGGATGCCCTGATCACCCATGTGGCGACGACGTTGTCGAAACACAAACGCCCCCGCAAAGTCGTGTTCCTCGACGCTCTCCCCCGTAACCACATGGGCAAAATCCAAAAACACCGCCTCCTCTGAAAGTTTCGACGCGACACGACACGCCCACACCTGGGGGACATTTGTGCAAATCTCATCGTGATCTCTTCGCGCGTCGATAAATTGCCCCGGTGCCACCCACCGAGATACCGCTCAACCCGACGGTGCTCACACCGGATGGGGACGTCGTCACGCGGACGTACCAGCTGATCGAGGAGATCGGGCGCGGTGCGCACGGGACGGTGTGGCGCGCCCGCGCCACCGCCACCGGTCGCGAGTACGCCATCAAGATCCTCCGTGACCTGGGCACCGACGCGCCCAAGGCGACCGCCCGGTTCCTGCAGGAGCGCGGCATCCTGCTGCGGATGCGGCACGAGAACCTGGTGGCCGTCCACGACCTGCTCACCACCGTCGACGGCCGGCTCGCGCTGGTGCTCGACCTGGTCAGCGGCGGCACGTTGCGGGAACTGCTGCGACAGCGGGGTTCCCTGCCCGCCGCCGAGGCGGCCGAACTGCTCGCCCAGGTGGCCGACGGGTTGGCGGCCGCGCACGGCAAGGCGGTGGTGCACCGCGACCTCAAGCCCGACAACGTCCTGCTCGCGCCGCGGATGGACGGCGGCATCCGGCTGCGGCTCACCGACTTCGGCATCGCCCGGGTGCTCGACGGTCCGCGGATGACCACGTCGGGCGCGGTGCTCGGCACCCCGAACTACATGGCGCCGGAGGTCATCGAGGGCTCGCCGGCCACGCCCGCGGCCGACGTCTACGGGCTCGGCATCATGCTGTACGAGTTACTCGCCGGGCGCCCGCCGTTCGACGGCGACGGCGTCGACACCGCGATCCTGGTGCGGCACACCCGCGCCACCGCGCTGCCGCTGGCCGGGATGGCGCCCCGCGTGTGGGCCCTCATCGAGGCCTGCCTCGACCGTGACCCGGCCCAACGGCCGGACGCGAAGACGCTCCGCACCACGCTGCGCAAGCTGGCGGCCGAGACCGTCGGCGTGGAGGCGATCCGGCCGGTGCGCAGGGGCGACCGGCGCCCGACGTTCCTGCTCACCGACATCGGTGCCGCCGCGGCCGGCCGGGCCGGCCCACCGCCGCGGCCCAAGATCTCCGCCCGGAGCAGCCGCGAACTCAACGGCCGGGACCACAGCGGCCGGGAACCGGCCGGCTCTGGTCGCGAATTGGGCGGCCGGGAACCGGGCAGCCGGGAACCGGGCGTCGCCGAACCCGAAACCCCGGCCAAACCCGAACTCCTTGCCAAGCCCGAGACCCCCGACGGCCCGCAGCCCGAGAACGCGAGCAACCCGGGCACCCTGACGCCCGTCCCCGAACAGCGCCACCCCCGGCGCCGCGCCATCTCCGCGCTGGCCGCGACGATCGCGATCGTCCTGGCCCTCAGCGGCTACCTCGGAATGCGGTACGCGACCCACGGCGCGCCGGTCGACGAGGGTTCCGGCGCCACCGGTGCCCAGGCCACCGCCGGACCGGGCGGCGGCACGGCCGGGCCGACCGGTGGCCCGGGTGCGGGCGGCAAGCGGGCCGCGGCGGCCGCCGCCCCGTCCGTCGGTTCGGCGCTGCCGATCCCGGAGGGCACCGGCGGAGGTGCCCCAGCGGTCAGCGCAAGTTCGACGCCGGGCGGGGTACCCGAGGAACTCGGCGAGTGGAAGTGCAGCGAGAAGCGCTGGGCGGTCGGCCACCCGGCGACCGGCACCGCCTGCTACGCGCTGGGCACCAACATGCGGGTGAAGGGTTCGCTCAGCGCGGTCTCCGGCACCGAGGCCGACATCCAGATCGTGGTGGAGAACGCCGACTCCGGCAAGGCCGCGGCCGGCCCGTTCGGCTGCGAGAACAAGAAGTTCACCGACGCCACGAGCCGGCACGACTGCGGGCCGGAGACGCTCGACCTGGCGGCCGGGCGGTACCGGGTGGTCACGAAGTGGACCTACGACGACAGCGCGCTGCCCGAGGGCTCGGTGGTCGGCGACGTGTTCACCTGGTAACTGTTACCGCGTGGCCGGATTCGTACAGGAGCACACCACGATCCGCCGGGCTTCGGCCGTCCCGGAGATCGTTCTTCATCAGGCCGACGACGCGATCGGCCTGTGGGAGCGCACGGAGCGTGCCGCCGGTGGACACCTGCCGCCGCCGTTCTGGGCGTTCGCCTGGGCCGGCGGGCAGGCCGTGGCCCGGTACGTGCTCGACCACCCGGAGATCGTGCGGAACCGGCGGGTCCTCGACCTGGCCGCCGGGGGCGGGGTGGTCGCGATCGCCGCGGCCCGCGCGGGCGCGAGCGAGGTGACGGCCACCGAGATCGACCCGGCGGCGCTCGACGCGCTGGCCCTGAACGCCGCCGCGAACGGCGTCACGGTCACCGCCCGCCTCGGCGACGTCCTCGACGCCCCCGAAGATGACAGCGAGCTCCACGCCGACGTCGTGACCGCCGGCGACGTCTTCTACAACCGCGAACTCTCCGCCCGCATGATGGCGTTCCTGCGCCGGGCCGCCGAGCGGGGTGCCGTGGTGCTCGCCGGCGACCCCGGCCGCGCCTACGCGCCCACCGGGCTGCGGGCGGTGGCCCGGTACGAGATCCCCACCACCCACGACCTGGAAAGCGTCGAGACGAAGCTGTCGACTGTCTGGCAACTGGAGAGACAAGATCGCGCGAATCCGGCCGACACGGAAGAATGACGGCATGACCCCGCAGACGGTGACCCTGAGCAACGGCGCGGAGATGCCATTGGTCGGCTTCGGCACCTGGCAGTTACGTGGCCAGGAGGCGTACGACGCCACCCGGTACGCGCTGGAGATCGGCTACCGGCACCTCGACACGGCCACGATGTACCGCAACGAGGCCGAGGTCGGCCAGGCGTTGCGCGACAGCGGCGTACCGCGCGAGGAGGTGTTCGTCACCACCAAGCTGCCGCCGGAGCGGGCCGGCCGGGAACAGGAGACGATCGCCGCCAGCCTCAAGGCGCTCGGCATCCACTCGGTCGACCTGTGGCTCATCCACTGGCCGCCCGGCGGTGGCCAGAGCGTGCGGATCTGGCGCGAGTTCATCGCCGCCCGCGACGCGGGGCAGACCCGGGCGATCGGGGTGAGCAACTACTCCACGGCGCAGATCGACGAGCTGACCGGCGCCACCGGTGAGACGCCCACCGTGAACCAGATCCCGTGGAGTCCGTTCGGTCACTCGGAGCGGACGCTGGCCGAGAGCCGCGAGCGCGGCGTGGTGCTCGAGGGTTACAGCCCGTTGAAGGGCAGCGACCTGCGCAACCCGGTGCTGCGCGAGATCGCCGAGCGGCACGGGGTCACGGTGCCCCAGGTCATCCTGCGGTGGCACCTGGAGCACCGGGTGGTGGTGATCCCGAAGTCGGCGCACAAGGAACGCATCGAAACGAACCTCGACGTGTACAGCTTCGAACTCGACGCCGACGAGGTGAGCCGGATCGACGCCCTGGCCGGATAGCATTCGCACCCTCAGCTACTCGTTGGAGGCGGCGGGGGGATGGGCGAGGTTCCGCGAACCGGCGCGGTCCGGTTGCTGGGCGGGGTCAGCGTCGTCGGCCCGGCCGGCCCGGCGCGGCTCGTCGGCGCGCGGCAACGCACCATCGTCGCCGCGCTCGCCATCCGGGTGGGCTCGGTCGTCGCGCGCACCCGCCTGATCGACGCGGTGTGGGGCGACGACCCGCCGGCCACCGCCGACAAGACGCTGAACAGCCACATCGCCCGGCTGCGGCAGGCCCTCGCGGCGGCCGGGTTGCCGGAGGCGCTCACCACCCAGGCGCCCGGCTACGTGCTGCGGCTCGCCCCGCACGACGTCGACGCCCGCCGGTTCGAAGACGAGGTGCGGCTGGCCCGGGTCACCGCCGGCACCGACCTGGCCGCGGCCGGCCGGCAACTGCAGGAGAGTCTGGCGCTGTGGCAGGGCGCCCCGCTCGAAGACGCCGAGCCGGTCGACTGGCTCGCCGCCGAGGTGGCCCGGCTCGACGAGCTGCGGCTGGCCGCCACCGAAGACCGGTGGGCCTACGCGCTCAGCCTCGACGCGTCGCTCGACGTGGCGGAACTGGAGTACCTGGCGGCCGCCCACCCGTTCCGGGAACGGCTGTGGGAGCTGCTGATGGTCGCGCTGTACCGGGCCGGCCGGCAGGGCGACGCGCTCGCCGCGTACCTGCGTGCCCGCGAGGTGCTGGCCGATCAGCTCGGCGTCGAGCCGGGCCCGAGGCTGCGCCGGCAACACGCCGCGGTCCTCGCCGGCGGCGAGCCGGAACCGCTCCTCGACCTGCCCGACGCCGGCCCGGTGCCCACCGAGCCGGCGGTGCCCGACGACGACCCGGTCAGCCTGCCGGAGCCGCTCACCGCGCTGGTCGGCCGCGACAGCGCGGTCGACGCGGTGGTCGCGACGGTGCGCGGCCGGCGGTTGGTGACGCTCGTCGGGCCGGCCGGCTGCGGCAAGACGCGCCTGGCCATCGCCGCGGCCAACGTGGTGGGCCGGGCCCGGTTCGTCGACCTGAGCGTGGTCACCGAAGGGTTGTTGGCGGAGGCGATCGCCGCGGCCCTCTCGCTCGCCGACGACGGCAGCAGCGACGCGTACGAGCGGCTCGTCCGCCACCTCGACGTCGCCGCTCCCCCGCTGCTGATCCTCGACAACTGCGAGCACGTCAGCGCCGCGTGCGCCGCGCTGCTCGCGCGTCTGCTCCCGGCCTGTGCGAACCTGCGCGTGCTCGCCACCAGCCGCCAGCCGCTGCGGCTGCGCGGCGAGGTCGTGCACCCGGTCGCCCCGCTCGACCCCGCCGACGCGGCCCAACTGTTCATCGACCTGGTCCGCGACCACACCGGCACCGAGGTGCCGCCCGAGCAACTCGACCTGGTGCACGCCCTGTGCCGCGACCTCGACGGGCTCCCGCTCGCCATCGAACTCGCCGCCGCCCGGGCCACCGCGCTGTCCGTCCCCGAGATCGCGGCCCGGCTCTCCGACCGCTTCGCCCTGCTCCGCGCGACCCGGGAGGACCCGTACGCCCAGCGCCACCACCAGACGCTGGCCGCGGCCCTCGACTGGAGCTACGACCTCATCGACGACGCTCAACGCGCGCTGCTGCGCACCCTGTCGGTGTTCGTCGGTGGCTGGCGGCTCGACGCGGCCGAGGCGCTCGACGCGAACGCCCTGGACCTGATGACCGAACTGGTCGACCGCTCGCTCGTGGCCGTCGACCGCCGCGACGGCGGGACCCGCTACCGGTTGCTCGAAACGGTGCGGGCATATGCGGCGCAGCGGCTCACCGACGCCGAGGCGGTCGCCGCGAAGCACCGGCACGCCGCCCACTATCTGGGCCTGGCCGAGCAGGCGGCCGCGAACCTGCGCAGCGGTCACCAGCAGTCCTGGCTCACCCGGCTCGCCGCCGACCACCCGAACCTGCAGGCGGCGATGCGCTGGCTGCTCGACAACGGCGACGGCACCGAGGACCTGCGGCTGGCGACGGCGCTCGCGCACTACTGCAAGTTCAGCGGCCAGTACCGGGAGGGCCGCCGGTGGCTGGCGCTCGCGCTGGAACGCCGTCCGGAGGCGCCCGACGAGATCCGCCTGCAGGCGCTGATCGAGGCGTCGGCGCTGGCGATCCTGGACTGCGAGTACCCGACGTCGCTGCGCCTGGCGCACGAGGCGCTCGACCTCACCCGGCCCGACCGCGTCGAGTTCGCCCGGCTGCTGGTGCTGCTGGCCTCGGTGCAGCGCGAGACCGGCCAGTACGAGCAGGCGATCGCGTGCGTCGAGCGGGCGCTGGTCTACTACCGGGTGATGGAGGAGCAGCCGGGGGTGGCCCGGGCGCTGCACACCGGCGCGTTCGCCGCCTGGGTTGGTGGCGACCTCGACACCGCGAACCGGTACCTGGCCGAGTGCCTGCCGCTCGTCCGCTCGCTCGGCGACCCGGAGGCGATCGCCGCCGCGCTGCTGAACCTCGGCGCCATCGCGTTCTACAGCGGCGACACCGAACGGGCCCGCCGCCTCTTCGACGACGCGCTCGAGCGGTACCAGATGATCTCGTTCGACGAGGGGGTCGCCTGGGTGCGCAACATGCTCGGGCTGGTCGAACTGCGCGCCGGTCGCGACGAGTCGGCCCGGGCACACCTGGTGAGCAGCCTCGGCGTGCACCGGCGGCTGGGTGACCGGTGGCGCACCGCGAGCGTGCTGGAGGCGCTGGCCGAGGCGTTGCGCCGCACCGGGTCGAGCCGGATGGCGGCGGTGCTGCTGGGTGCGGCGGGTGCGGTGCGGGCCGCGATCGGCGCGCCGGTTCCCGCCGTCGAACGCACCGACTGGGAGCGGACCTACGGTGCCCTGCAGGCCGAGTTGGGCGAGGACGACCTGTTGGCGGCGATCACCGAGGGGCACGATCGCGAGCTCGACGGCATCCTCGCGAGCGACCCGAAAATTGGTCGCAGTTTCACCACAACCTCAGCACAACCCTAAGCGTGTTCCCTGTACGCATGCCCCGCACGGGGGCGTTTCACCAGGGGGGAACCACCATGAACAGCTTCAAGTGGGCCGGTCCGACGTTCACCGGCAAGTGACCCGACACATAACCGCTCCTTCGGGGGCAACAGGACGCGGGTTGGTGCCCGACGCCTCCTCGGCGGGCACCAACTCGTCGCTCTCGTCCGCTACGATCACCCGCATGACCGCGCGTTGTAACCAGTGGTGGCCCGCCTAAAGGCGGCCATCCTTCGCGCGTAGACAATCCACGCGGCCGCCGAAAGGCGGCCGTTTCGCGTTTCTCCGTCGCGGCGCCGCCTTGAGGCGGCCCCGCAGCCAAGGGAGAAACCCGGTGATTCCTCAATCTGGCCCGTTCGCGGTCGTCCGCCGCGCCGGCCGCGCGCTTGTCGAAATCTTTCAAGGTGACGTCGTGAGCGTCGCCGAGCTGGCCGACATCCCGATCGGCGCCGGGCCGGGGCCGTCGACGCTGGCGCTGGTGCCCTACCGGCAGGTGGTCGAGCGCGGTTTCGAATGCGTCGACGACGGCGCGCCGCTGGAGTGTCTGCGCATCTCGTCCACCGCGGAGATCGCGCTCGACGAGTTGCTCGCCGAGTTGCCGGCCGACCCGCCGGTGCTGCGCGACGGCGCGTTCGACATCGACGACGACGGCTATGCCGCGCTGGTCGGCGAGGTGTTGTCGGAGGAGATCGGGCGGGGCGAGGGGTCGAACTTCGTCATCCACCGGGTGTTCGAGGCGTCGGTCGACGGCGATCCGGTGCGCGCCGCGCTGGCGGCGTTCGCGCGGCTGCTGCGCAACGAGCGCGGCGCGTACTGGACGTTCTGCGTGCACACCGGCACCCGCACGCTCGTCGGCGCGACGCCGGAGCGGCACGTGAGCGTCGAGGACGGTCTCGTGATGATGAACCCGATCAGCGGCACGTTCCGCCACGGCTCCGGCTTCTCCGAGACCGACCTGCTGGCGTTCCTGACCGACCAGAAGGAGATCGACGAGCTGTACATGGTGCTCGACGAGGAACTGAAGATGATGGCGGTGGTCGCCGAGGGCGGCGGTCAGGTGATCGGGCCGCAGCTGGCGGAGATGGCGCACCTCTGCCACACCGAGTACCTGCTGGCCGGGCGGACCACGCTCGACGTCCGCGCCGTGCTCCGCGAGACGATGTTCGCGCCGACCGTGGTGGGCAGCCCGATCGAGAACGCCTGCCGGGTCGTGGCGCGGCACGAACGCCGGGGCCGCGGCTATTACGGCGCGGTGCTGGCGCTGCTCGGTCACGACGACGCCGGCCGCCAGACGTTGGACGCCCCGATCCTCATCCGGACCGCCGAACTCAGCCCGTCCGGGCACCTCCGGATCCCGGTGGGTGCCACGCTGGTCCGCCACTCCACGGCCGACGGCGAGGTGGCCGAGACGCACGCCAAGGCCGCCGGCATCATGCGGGCCTTCCAGGGCTCCGCGCCGCCGGCCGTCCCGGTCGAGATCAACTCCGACCGGGTCCGCGCCGCGCTCGCGGCCCGGAACCGGCACCTCGCCCGGTTCTGGCTCGATCAGCGGCCGGCCGATCCGGCCAGCGGTGCCCGGGTGCTGATCGTCGACGCCGAGGACACGTTCACCGGCATGCTGGCGCACCTGTTCCGGGCGCTCGGGCTGGCGGTCGAGCGGGTCTCCGTCGCCGCGGCCGTCGGGCTGGACCTCGACGGGTACGACCTGGTGGTGGCCGGCCCCGGTCCCGGCGACCCGCGCAGCCGGGGCGACGCCCGCGTCGACGGGCTGCGCACGCTGGCCCGGCAGCGGCTCGCGTCGGGGCGGCCGCTGCTCGGCGTCTGCCTCGGGCACCAACTGGTCAGCGGCCTGCTCGGGCTGCCGCTGCACCGCAAGGACGGCACCTACCAGGGCACCCAGCGCGAGATCGACTTCTTCGGCCGCCCGGAGCGGGTGGGCTTCTACTCGACGTTCCTCGCCGTCGACGCCGATGGCCCGGTCGACCCGACCATCGAGGTCAGCCGCGACCCGGTGACGCGCGAGGTCTACGCGATGCGCGGCACCGGGTTCGCGAGCGTCCAGTTCCACCCCGAGTCGGTGCTCACCGAGCACGGTGTCGACCTGCTCGGTGAGCTGCTCGACCATCTCGGGATCGGCGCGGCCCGCCTGGTTTGACCTAGTACGCCTTGTTCAGCAGGTCGGCCAGCTCGGCCGGCTTGCTGAACATCGGCCAGTGCCACGTGGGCAGTTCCTCGTACGTCCACCCGTCGCCGGCCATGTGCCGGAACATCGGTGCCTGGGCGGCCATCGCCTCGGTCTGCGCGATCGTGAACGACGAGAGGATGCCGAGCCGCGGGAACCGTTCCCACGCGCCGGTCAGCGTCACCGGCTGGATCGCCGACGCCCACGGCTGGGGCACCGAGCGCTCGGCGAGCGCGGCCAGCGCGTCACCGTCGACGCCGCGGACGTCGGCCGCGAGCGTCGCCCAGGGCGGGGGCGGCAGCCGCCAGCCGTCGCCGTACTCCTGCACGACCTTCTCGCTGCCGGCCCGCTCCTCCGGCCCGGCGAAGTCGGCCTGCGCCGTGCCGTCGGGCAGCGGCCCGGTGTCGACGTACGCCAGCGCCCGCACCCGTTCCGGCACCCGGTCGGCGGCGCCGGTGGTCACCAGCCCGCCGTAACTGTGCCCGACGAGCACCACGTCGGTGAGGTCCTCGTACCGCAGCAGGTTCACCACGTCGGTGATGTGCGTGTCGAGGTTGGTCTCCGGCGTGGCCAGGTGCGCCCGCTCACCCAGCCCGGTGAGCGTCAACGGATACACGTCGTGACCGTTGGCCCGCAGCGCCTGCGTGATCGGGCGCCATGCCCACGCGCCGAGCCAGAAGCCGGGGACCAGTACGTATGTCGTCATGCCAGTCACGCTAGTGTGAATACCGGACAGGATCCGCCCGGATTCGGAGATTATTTGACCAGACCCACCGCACGGGTGCTCGCCCTGCTGGAGATCCTGCAGACCGGCGGGTGGTTCACCGTGGGAGAGCTGGCCGGGCGCCTCGGCGTCGACGAGCGCACCGTCCGCCGGTACGCCACCCACCTGACCGACCTCGGCATCCCGGTAGGCACCCGGCGCGGCCGGTACGGCGGCTACCGCCTGTCCCCGGGCTTCAAGCTGCCACCCCTGATGTTCACCGACGACGAGGCGATCGCGGTGACGCTCGGGCTGGTCGCCGGCGAACGGATGGGTCTCGGCGGCGGGGCGTTCACCGGCAGCGCCCTGGCCAAGGTGCGCCGGGTCCTGCCCGACGCGGTGGCCGGCCGGATCGAGTCGCTGCTGGCCACCGCCGACTTCACGGCCCTGCCCCGGCAGGCGGCACCGGCCGGTTCGGAGGTGCTGCTCACCCTCGCGGCGGCCGCCCGCGACCGGCACCCGGTGCGGATCACGTACACGTCGTGGGCCGGCGGGTTCGGTGATCGCGTGCTGGAGCCGTACGGGCTGGTCTTCCACTCCGGCCGCTGGTACGCGTCGGGTCACGACTCGGCGAGCGGCGAGGTGCGTACGTTCCGGCTCGACCGGATCACCGCAGCTGAATCGATTGAGGGATCCTTCGAGGTACCCGACGGCTTCGACCCGACCGGTCATGTCCTGGCCGGGCTGGCGTCGGTGCCGTACGCCCACGAGGTGGTCGTGGTGCTTCGGGCCACCCTGGCCGAGGCCCGCCGGCGCCTGCCGAGGGTGGTGGGCGACCTGGCCGAGGTGGAGGGCGGCGTGCGCCTCACCATGCGGGCCGAACGCCTCGACGGCGCCGCCCGCATGCTGGCCGGCCTGCCCTGGCGCTTCACGGTGGAACGGCCCGCGGCATTGATCGACGAGATCCGCACCCTGGCCGCCCAACTCGTCGAGGACGCCGGCCACGCCAGCGGCGGCTCAGTCCCGGCGGACGATTCCGTACGCGACCCCCACGGCGATCGCGATGCCGATGGCGGCACCCATGACCCCCGCGAACCGGTGGAGCAGCACCGCGGCCCCGACCCCGCCCACGACGCCGAGGACCACGCCGACGACGAGCCGGACCCCCCGCCCGTCTGACCCCGCGGACCCCCGACCGCTCACCATGATTTTCTACCCGCCACCAGGGGAGATAAGCGCGGTAATTGCGATCACACCGCTGATCTCTTGCCGGCCGGAAGCCGCCGGGTCTACTGTATCGATACAGAAGGACAGTACGGCACAAAGGAGGTGGTTCGGATGGCGGCGACACTCCAGACGATCGCCGACGCGGTGGGCGTCTCGCGCAGCACCGTCTCGAACGCCTACAGCCGTCCCGACCAGTTGTCGCCCGACCTGCGCGCGCGCATTCTCGCCGCGGCCGAGCGGCTCGGGTACCCCGGTCCCAACCCGTCGGCGCGGTCGCTACGGCGCGGCAAGGTCGACTCGATCGGCGTCCTCCTCACCGCGAACCTGTCGATCGCGTTCCGCGACCCGTACGCGGTGTCGTTCCTGCGCGGCCTCGCCGAGGCGGCCGAGCGGCGGCGCAACTCGCTGCTGCTGATCCCGATGCCGCGCCACGACATCGAGGGCTCGCTCGAGGCGGTCCGCAACGCCGCGGTCGACGCGTTCTGCGTCTACTGCGTGCCGAACTGGACCGGCGCGCTGGAGCTCATCGCCGCCCGCGGGCTGCCCGTGGTGTCCGGCGACGACCCGGAGCTGCTTCGGGACGAGCTGCCGCAGGTCGACGGCATGCTGGGCTTCGTCGGCATCGACGACCGGGCGGCGGCCCGCAAGCTCGCCGCGCACGTGGCCGGGTTCGGGCACCGCCGGGTGGCGATCGTCGCGCACTGGGCGACCGACGACGACGTCACCGGCCCGGTCGACCTCACGCCGGAGGACCTGCGGTACTCGGTCAGCGGCGAACGCACCCGCGGCTACCGCGACGCGTTCGCGGCCGCCGGCGTGCCGTGGAGCGACATCCTGCTGATCAACGCGATCGAGAACGACCGCGCGGCCGGCCGGGACGCCTCGGCGCACGCGCTCGACCGTCTGGATCGATCCACGGCCATCATGACGACGTCCGACGTGCTCGCCCTGGGCGTGCTGGACGCGCTGAAGGACCGCGGCCTCGAGCCCGGTCGCGACGTCTCGGTCACCGGGTTCGACGACATCCCGGAAGCCGAACTGGCCGGGCTGACCACGATCCGCCAGCCCAGCTACGAACGGGGCCGGATCAGCGGCGAACTGCTGCTGAACCCACCCGAAGACCCGCAGGCCCGACGCCGGGTCCTGCCCACGACGTTGGTGGTCCGGAAAACGACCGGCCCCGCGCCCGTCTCCTAGGAGGACACGATGAACCCGCAGGCCACGATCCTCGCCGTCCAGCTGACGCGCCAGCGCGCCAACTCGGCGATGCCCGACGCCCCGGTCCTGCCCGACACCGAGCCGAGGACCCGTCTACGCACCCGGACCGCGCGCGCCCTTCGCCGCGTAGCCGACCGCATGGACACCTAGCGCCTCCCGACCGGCGATCTTGGACTCCCGTACACCGGGAGTCCAAGATCGCTGTGCATTTGGGGGGTGGGAGCAGGGGTCGCGGGCATTGACAGGGGTCATCCTGCCGCGAAACATTGCTGGGAGCGCTCCCACAACCCCGCCGCCCAGGGAGGCCCTACTTGAAGAAGAAGCTCGTCTGCGCGTCGCTCACCGCCGTCCTCGCAGGGGCGCTGACCAGCGCGCCGGCCCTGGCCGAACCCGGCCCGGAACAGATCGTCAACGGCACGTTCGACACCGGGCAGACCGCCCCGTGGTGGTCGACGGCCAACGCTCCGATCGCCGTCACCAACGGCGAACTGTGCGCCGAGATCCCGGCCGGCGCCCCCAACCCGTGGGACGCCATCCTCGGCCAGAACGACATCGACCTCGTCCAGGGTGAGGGCTACCGCCTCGCGTTCACCGCGCACGCGAGCCGGCCGGTCAACCCGCGCACGCTGGTGCAGTTGAACGCCGACCCGTGGCCCACCTCGCTCGACACCCACCCGGCGATCACCACCACGCCCAACACCTTCGAATACTTCTTCACGGCCGGCATCACCACGGCCAACGGACAGTTCGCGATCCAGGCCGGCGCGCTCGGCGCCGCCTACACGCTGTGCATCGACAACGTCAGCCTCACCGGCGGCGTCGAAGAACCGCCGTACGAACCCGAGACCGGGCCGCGCGTGCGCGTCAACCAGGTCGGCTACCTGCCGAACGGCCCGAAGCGGGCGACGCTGGTCACCGACAGCGCGTCCCCCGTCCCCTGGCAGTTGAACCGGGCCGGGCAGCAAGTGGCCGCCGGCACCTCGACCCCGGCGGGCGCCGAGCGCACGAGCGGGCTCACCGTCCACACGATCGACTTCAGCAAATACACCAGGGCCGGCACCGGCTTCACCCTGACGGCCGACGGTGAAACGAGCCACCCGTTCGACCTGTCAGCGAGCGCATACGACCAGCTCAAGGTCGACTCGCTGAGCGTCTACTACCCGTGGCGCAGCGGCATCGCGATCGACAACGCGATCGCACCCGGCTACGGCCGGCCCGCCGGGCACGTCGGCGTGGCGCCGAACCAGGGTGACATCAGCGTGCCGTGCGCGCCGGGCACCTGCGACTACTCGCTCGACGTCTCCGGTGGCTGGTACGACGCCGCCGACCACGGCAAGTACGTGGTGAACGGCGGAATCTCCGCCTACCAGGTCATGAGCAACTTCGAGCGGACGAAGACCGCGCGCACCGCCCAGGCACCCGTCCAACTGCGGGTGCCGGAAACCGGGAACGCCGTTCCGGACGTGCTCGACGAGGCCCGCTGGGAACTGGAGTTCCTGCTGAAGATGCAGGTGCCGGCCGGCAAGCCGCTCGCCGGCATGGCGCATCACAAGATCCATGACGCCGAATGGACCGGAATCCCGCTCTACCCGCACCTCGACCCGCAGCCCCGGTACCTGCAGCCGCCGTCGACCGCCGCGACGCTGAACCTGGCCGCCGCCGCGGCACAGGCCGCCCGGATCTACGCGCCGTACGACCCGGCCTTCGCGGCACGGGCCCTGACCGCCGCGAAGACCGCCTGGGCCGCCGCCAGGGCGAACCCGGCGATCTACGCACCCGGTGGCGGCGTCGGCGGCGGACCGTACGACGACACCGACGTCACCGACGAGTTCTACTGGGCCGCCGCGGAACTGTTCATCACCACCGGCGCCGCCGAGTACCGCGAGGCGGTCCTGACGTCACCGCACCACACCACCGACATCTTCACCGACCGCAGTTTCAGCTGGCAGAGCGTCGCGATCCTGGGCCGGCTCGACCTGGCCACGGTTCCGAACAACCTGCCCAACCGCAACGAGGTCAAGGCGAGCGTGATCGCCGGCGCGAACAAGTACGTCACCGCGCAGCAGAACAGCCCGTGGGGCCTCGCGTTCGACCCGGCGAACAACATCTTCGACTGGGGTTCGAACAGCACGGTGCTGAACAACCTCGTGGTGGTCGCGACCGCGTTCGACCTCACCAACGACCGTCGCTACCGCGACGCCGTGATCGAGGGCATGGACTACATCCTCGGCCGCAACGCGCTCAACCAGTCGTACGTGACGGGGTACGGCGAGCAGCATTCGCAGGCGATGCACAGCCGCTGGTTCGCCAACTCGGTGAACCCGGACATGCCAAAGCCGCCGGTCGGCAGCATCGCCGGCGGTCCGAACTCCACGCCGTCGACGTGGGACCCGGTCGCCGCCGGCAAGTTGCCCGGCTGCGAGGCACGCCCGCAGTGGTGCTACATCGACGACGTCGGATCGTGGTCGACCAACGAGATCGCGATCAACTGGGGCGCGGCGCTATCGTGGGTCGCGGCGTTCGTCGCCGACCAGGACAACGGCGGCGCGGCACCGGCGAACGGTTCCTGCAAGGTCACCTACACGCCGATCGAGGTGCCGGGCAGCCCGTTCCTCGCGGTCGTCACGGTCACCAACACCGGCAAGGCGCTGCGTGACTGGTCGCTGGAGTTCGCGTACAGCGGCGGGCAGAAGGTGGTCGCGGCCATCGGCGCCACCGAGGTACAGGTGGCGGCGTCGGTCACCCTTTCGGGTGGACGCCTGAAGCGCGGCCAGACGGCGGTGGTCGGCCTGGTGGCGACGAACAGCGGTGGACTGGCGAACGCGTCGCCCACGTTGTTCAAGCTGAACGGGGGCACCTGCTAGGGCGTACCGTTTGCTCGATTCGGGGTGGGGGTAAGGCGCAGGCGAATGCGCCTTACCCCCTCGAATCCCCGGAGACCCCCATGACGGACATCCTCGCCTCGTCCACTGTGGACGTTGAGGGCGGCCTCAGCGACATGCTGCGGAGCTTCCTCCTCTTCCTGCCCAAGGCTCTCCTCTTCCTGCTGATCCTGGTGATCGGCTTCCTGGTGGCCCGGGTGGCCCGCCGTCTCACCGACAAGGTGCTCGAACGCGTCGGGTTCGACCGGTGGGTGGAGCGGGGCGGCATCCGCGCCGCGCTCGCGAAGAGCAAGTACGACGCCAGCGACATCGTCGCCAAGCTGGTCTACTACGCGATCCTGCTGTTCACGCTGCAACTGGCGTTCGGGGTGTGGGGGCCGAACCCGGTGTCCGACCTGATCTCCGGCGTCGTCGCGTGGCTGCCGCAGGCGTTCATCGCGATCATCATCGTGGTGGTGGCGGCGGCGATCGCGGCGGCCGTGAAGGACCTCATCGCCAACGCGCTCGGCGGGCTGTCGTACGGGCGGCTGCTGGCGAACGTCGCCTGGATCTTCATCATCGGGCTCGGCGTGATCGCCGCGCTGAACCAGATCGGTGTTGCCACCACCGTCACGACGCCGGTGCTGATCGCGGTGCTCGCCACGGTTGCCGGTGTGATCATCGTCGGGGTCGGTGGCGGCCTGGTGCGGCCGATGCAGGGCCGGTGGGAGGCGTGGCTCGACCGGGCCGCCGCCGAGTCGCAGGCCATCGCCGCGCACGCCAAGGCCTACCAGGCCACCCAGGCGACCGCCGCGCCGGCGGCGGCTCCGGCCGAGCGGGCGCCCGACCGGGCGGCCCCGGTGTACGCGACCGGCACCGCCGCGACACACCCGGCAACCCCGGTCGACCACCTGAGCGCCGTCCAGCGCCCGGCCGCTCCCGCCGCGCCGGAGCCCACCCAGCCGGTCCCGCCGACCCAGCGCCCGATCTCCGACCAGCCGACCCAGGTGATCCCGCCGACCCGCGACCCCGAGTAGCCAGGTGACCGCCCAATCACCGCGCCTTCGGCGCGGTGATTGGGTACCTGTGCGGCGCAACCGGCGACGAAGGGGCACCGGTTTCTGTGACTGACGGGCAGCCTTTCTCACCGTTCGGCGGGCTCGGACGCGGCATCGGGGCTTGTAGCCTTGTTGCGTGACCAGTGCAACATTCCGACCGATCACGCGTGACATCGACTGGGCGTCCCCGGCCGCCTGAGCGCGTTCGCCAGCCCTAGGGCTCCTTCGACTTCTTCGGCTTCTTGGACTTCGTCGGCGACGTGCCGGTCGGAGCATCGCTCTGACCGCCGTCGACCCCGCCGTTCACACCGCCGTCGGCACCGCCCGTTCCAGTGGGCGGCACGGCGGGAGCCGGTGTCCGGCCCGGCGTCGGCTCGCTGACCGGCCGGCTCGCATCACCGCCGGCCGACGGCGATCCGCCGGTGGCCGACTGGCTCGATCCGGCCGGCGCGTCCAGCCGGTTCAGGTGCCCGCCGCCGGCTCCCGACGCGAACGCCACGGCGACCGCCAGCCCGATCGACACCGCGCCGAGGAGCACCGCCCAGCGGCGGCGACGCTGCGGGCGTCCACCCGATTCCGGCGCGGACTCGGCCGGGACCGCCGGACGCACCGCGACCACCGATCCGGCCCCGCCCACGAGACCCAGCAGCAGTTCCTGCGCGGTCGGCCGGCGCTCGGTGTCCCGCTCCAGGGCGGCACCGACGAGTTCGGCGACCGTGCCCGGAACCCCGCCGAGGTCGGGCTCCGCGTTCAGGATGCGCCACGACCGGGTCATCGTGTCGTCGCCGCCGAACGGGTGCCGGCCGGTGGCGGCGTACGCGATCACGCAGCCCCAGGCGAACACGTCCATCGCCGGCATCGGTTCGCGGCCGCCGAGTTGTTCCGGCGAGGTCCAGCCGAGGCTGCCCATCACCACGCCGGACTGGGTGAACCCGGTCGCGGTGGCGAGCGTGCGGGCGATGCCGAAGTCGATGATCCGCACGCCGCCCCGGGTGACGACGACGTTGCTCGGCTTGATGTCGCGGTGCACGAGGTCGCAGTCGTGTATCGCGGTCAGCCCGGCGGCCAGGCCCACCGCCACGTTGTGCAGGGTGGACGGGTCGAGCGGGCCCTCGTCGTCGACCAGCCGGCTCAGCGGCGGCCCGTCGAGGTACTCCGTTACCAGGTACGGGCGATCATCGTGGACGCCGGAGTCGCGCAGCGCCGCCGTGCAGTGCTCCGGAACGCGGGCGGCCAGCTGGGCCTCCCGCGCGAACCGGTCGCGGAACTCGGCGTCGGCGGCCAGGTGCTCGTGCACCAGTTTGAGCGCCACGTAGCCGCCGGGCTCGCCGGCGAGATAGACCGTGGCCATCCCGCCGGCACCGAGCCGGCCGAGAATGCGGTACCGCCCGATGCTTCGCGGGTCGCTTCGGAGCAGGGGAGTGCATCCGGGCGAAAGCATCCGGCCAGTGTGGCCAACGACGTTGCAGTATGCAAATACCCGAATTGATCCTTACGGCGCGACGAGCGGCCCGACGTCGGCGCCGGGCAGGCCCAGGCGGGCGGCGACGGCCAACCGGAGATCACGCTGAACCGACGCAGCGTCGCGATCGGCGTCGATCACCACGAACCGCTCGGCCTCCGGAAGTGACCGGTACGCCGCGTCGGCCGCGGCCAGGTAGCCGAGGTCCTCGTGGTCGTAGCCGCGCGTCTCGACCCGGGTCCACGCCCGGCCCGGTGTGACGGCCAGGAACACGGTGAGGTCGGGCTCGCGGAACAGGCCGTACAGGCGGCGGGCGCGGCGCTCGCGGCGACCCGGGTTCGTCGGTGCGGTCAGGTCGGCGTGGGCCCGGATGCTGGCGTACTGGCACCAGGAGTAGCGGTCCATCACCGCGATGTGACGCCGCACGCGCGACCGGATCAACGCCCGGGCGATCGCCATCCATCGAAGGACGGACTCGACGAAGAGCATGCCGCCGACGCCGAG
Organism: Virgisporangium aurantiacum; assembly: GCF_016863635.1. Taxonomy (GTDB): domain Bacteria; phylum Actinomycetota; class Actinomycetes; order Mycobacteriales; family Micromonosporaceae; genus Virgisporangium; species Virgisporangium aurantiacum. Next base: position 92,761 of record NZ_BOPG01000084.1, read on the forward strand.
CAGCGCCTGCGCGTCGGGACGGCCGAAGAACTGGGCGAGCCGGCCGAACCAGCGCCGGCCACCGGCGTTCTGCCAGTAGTCGGCGGTGTGACCGGCGGCGGTGAGCCACTCGGCAAGGAGGTGGGCCTGCGTCGTCTTTCCGGCGCCATCGACGCCGATGATCGCGACGACGGCATGTAATCGGCCTGGGGACCCCTTCGTGGTCACCGATCAACGGTAGCGTCGCGGCGCCACCCGTTAGACCCCGAAAACGTGCCGCCTGTTGGTCAGACGGCCAACCGCCAGTAACCCCACGGGTTGTAGAAGAGGTCGTCGTCGCGGTAGCGGGTGCACGCCCGGTGCCGGAGCACCCGGCGCGGGCTGTCGGCCTGCAGGCCGAACGTGTCGCCGTCGCGGATCCGGGCCGAGCCGCGGTCGATCAACAGGTAGCGGGCCAGGCCGTCCATCCACTCCAGGCCGCGGTCGTCGTCGGCCGCGGTGATCTCGACGTCGGCCTCGCCCATGAGGTGCAGGCCGCAGCTGTAGTAGACGAGGCCGCTCGACAACGGCCGGCGGACGAACGCGGCGTACAGCGGCGGCGCCTGCCCGGCCCGGTCGGTGGCCGCCGCGGCGACCGAGGCGAGGTGCAGCCAGCGGTCGCGGCCGTGGGCGATGCCGCTGCTCTCCGACTTGGCGGCGGTGCCGCCGTTCTGGAGCAGGGCCGCGACGACGGCGAGCATCCGCCGGGTGACGGCGAACCCCTCGTACGAGGCGGCCGACGGCCCGAGAATGTAGGCCACCGACTGATGGTCGGCGACCGCGGCCCGGTCTTCGTCGGTGAAGCTCGGTACCACCAGGTCGGCGGACACCTCGAACGCTTCCGCCATCCTCGGATCGGGATCCCGCTGGGAGTAATCGGCGTCGAGGTCGAACCCCGGCCCACCGACCTCGGCAACGATCTCGGCACACTTGTCGAGATCGAGGTCTGCCCCCACGACGCACATGACGTGCTGCGAGCTGAAGGTGTCGACCCCGCTGGTCATGGCGCGGACGGTAGCACGCCCGAACGGCGCGTGAGGTGCGGAAACGAACAGCTAATCAAGGCGCGCGACGGCCGCCCGGGCTATCTTCTCGGTCTCGGCGACATCGACCCCGGGTATCCCGAAGTGGATCAGAATGCAGACCACGGATCCCTTACGCACCAGCATCATGTAACCACCGAGGGTCACGTTCAGGTCGGGACTGGTACCGGCGGCGTCCAGCTTCAGCGCGACGCTCTCGTCGCCGAGCGCGGGCAGACCGGCCTCGCTCAGTTTGATCGTGAACGACCCCTGCTCGTCGGTCTCGGTGAAGCGGTCGCACAACTCGGGCAGTTTCCGGAACGCCGACACCGCCGCCCGAACCGCGACCTGATTGCCGCTGCTGAGCAGTTCCTCCTGGAGGAACGGCCCGTAGTCACCCTTGCCGAACTCCACCCGGGCGGAACTGGCCGCGACGCGACTCAACGCGGGCGCGCCGCCGCGCAGCTGCTCGAAGACGTCGGCACACGGCGACGCACCCGCACCCTGACCCCCGTCGGCGGACGGCGCGGACGGCGCCGGCGCGGACGGCTGCAACACGTACCCGGCGGGCAGATCCTCGACCCGGAGCAGAGCCCCGACGAGCTCCCCCTGTGAACGCACAGCCGGCGCCATGGCCCGCGTTACTCCGGACTCGCCGGCGGCTGTACACCCCCCACCCGCCAGATAGAGGGCTCCAACTGCCACAACAACGGAGAGCCATCGCACCATCACACAATGCTACCGGTGACGCACGGTACGGGCCGCAACCGGCACGGGTTTCGGGCGGACCACTTGCGGAGCGGTCCGCCCGAACCCCGAACCAGGAACTACGCCGGCACGCTCCACATCGCGGAGAACGCCGCGGCTTCCCCGGCGAGCCACCGCTCCACCTCGGCGGCGCGCTTCGGATCGCCGTCGGGCCGATGCACGACGCCCCGCCGCACGTCGACGATCACGGCCTCGGCGTGCGGCAGCACCTGCTCCATGTAGCGATCCATGAGGTGGAACGTTGCCAACAGCGCCTCATCGGCCGGCGGGTCGGGGTCGAAGTAGAGCCGGACCGCCTCGGTGCGACCGTCGTCGTAACGGAGCGCCAGCTGAGGGTTGATCTTCACCGGCAGGGCGCCGACGACGGCCAGCGCATCACGCGATTGGGCAAGGTGCACCCGAGCCGGATCACCCAGTGAGTCCAAATAGGACAGTGCGCCCGGCAGCAGCGCCTCGTACAGCGGACGCCACCGTGGCTTGACGTCGTTGACGACCTGGGTGAGGTGGGTTCCCGGCGTACGCCACTGAATGTCGGTCTTCAGCGCCTTGATCAGTGAACCATGTGGATTGAAGCCGGTTTGGCTGAGGCGTTGCCGCCGCAGACCGCCGACGAACGAGGCCTTTGCGGGGCCACTGCGACCCACGTACCTGGCGAAGGCGAGGAGGGTTGCGTAGGGGGCCGGAGACTCGGTGACGGGCATGTGCGATCCTTCCGCAGCGACCCTGATTCGTACACACATTCTAATCGATGAGCGCCACGATTGCGACGCTGATCGGCTACGGCGGGTTAGTTGGCACTGCTGACGGGTAGGCCGAAATCCGCAGGTAGAACGAGGAGTCACGATGGCCTTGAGATCGAAGAGGAACGACGCGCAGGCGTCCGAAGACCCACTGCAACCAGACCTTCCGCCCGAAGAGGAGATGCCGGACAAGCCGGTCGAACTCGGTGGACGCGGCTGGTGGAACACCCTGAAGCGCACCGTCCAGGAGTTCCAGGAGGACAACCTCACCGACTGGGCGGCCGCGCTCACCTACTACGGCCTCCTGTCGATCTTCCCCGGCATCATCGTGCTGCTGTCCGTCTTCAGCCTGGTCAGCGACGCGGACACCGCGACACGGGCGGTCGACGAGGTGGCGCCGGACAAGTACGCCGGCACGATCAACAAGTTCATCGACAACCTGCAGGGCGCGGAGGGCCACGCCGGCCTGCTGGCCGTCGTCGGCATCCTCGGCGCGCTCTGGTCGGCGTCCGGGTACGTGGCGGCGTTCATGCGTGCGTCGAACGCGATCTACGACGTGCCGGAGGGCCGGCCGATCTGGAAGACGATCCCGACCCGGCTGGGCGTCACGGTCGTGGTCGGTGTGCTGCTGGTGATCAGCGCGTTCATCGTGGTGTTCACGGGCGGCGTGGCCGAGCGCATCGGCGACCTCGTCGGGCTCGGCAAGGGCGCGGTGCTCGTGTGGGACATCCTGAAGTGGCCGGTGCTGGTGGCGATCGTGAGCCTGATGTTCGCGATCCTCTACTGGGCGTCACCGAATGCCAAGCAGAGCGGCTTCCGCTGGGTGTCGCCGGGCGGCGTCCTCGCGACGTTCATGTGGATCATCGCGTCCGCCGCGTTCGCCTTCTACCTGGCCAACTTCGCCAAGTACAACGAGACGTACGGGACGCTGGGCGGCGTCATCGCGTTCCTCGTCTGGCTGTGGATCTCGAACACCGCGGTACTCTTGGGCGCTGAGTTCGACGCGGAGCTGGAGCGCGGACGAGCCATCAAGGCGGGTCATCCCGTCGACGAGGAGCCGTTCGTGGAGCTGCGCGACACCCGGAAGGTGAAGAAAGGCCGAGACCAGGACCTGTCGTAAGTAAGGGCCCGTAGTCACGCTTTCCCGGCATCCCACGCCGACACCGACCCCTTCCCTGAGATTTGGATGGAGCCGGTGTCGGCGCGTGCCGCCAGACGGAAGGAACTGTGGTGGAGTTTTCGATCACGACCCGCCGGTTGTCCGGAGGAGTGGTCGAGATCGTCCCGCACGGGGAGATCGACCTGGAGACCGCACCCGAACTCCGGGGCGCGGTCGACGCGGCTTTCGCCGCCGATGAACCCGCTCTGATCAGGGTCGACCTGAGCGATGTCGTATTTGTCGACTCTGTGGGCATCAGCGCGCTGGTGGGTGGCTATCACACCGCTGCCATCCGGGGCACGAGGCTCGTGGTCACCGACCCGAGCGAGTTCGTCTACAAGCAGCTGTTCATCTCGGGTGTGGTCGGCCTCTTCGGCTCGCCGCGCCCCCGCACCCCGGCCGACGGCGACACGGAGAGCCCGGAACCCGTCGGCTGACGATCCAAGCGATGAGCCCCCCGCATCGAATGCGGGGGGCTCATCGTCTTTCCGGCGGCAGGGAGCTGACTCAGAGCTGGAACACGGCGCCACCCTCGGCACTGGTCCGGCAGTTGTTGCTGAAGGTCTCCGAGTACCGCACGGACTTGCCGTTCCAGCGGCCGACGACCTTCACCTTCACCGGCGCGTACTCCATCGTGCACATGATGTCGGCCGGGGTGATGTCGGCCGGGTTGCCGTGGGCGGCCGCGAGCGTCGCGCACGCCGCGGCGGCCGACTTGTGCGAACCGCCGACCGGGGCGCAGGTGAGCGTGGCGGTGCGGGGAGCGGCGTCGACCGCCTTGACCGTGATGGTCACCTTGCCGGCCGCGGGCGCCGCGGCGGCGGGCTGCGAGGTGAGCAGGATGCCGACGAAGGCGGCAGCGGTGGTGGCGGCGATGGCGATCATGTTGCGACGCATTGAAAACTCCCCCGTGTGCTTGTGACGCTACATAGCGTGACCGATCAGCACTCGGTTGGCAACCCGCTATCAACCTCTATGTCTGTTTTGCACCCACGATCTGGCCGAACGGATGACATGAAGGTGCGGACGGGGTACTAGCTCGGGTCCATTCCGGCCCGCCCGCGCGGGCTCTCCGCCTCCCGGACGCCCTCTGGGCCGCCGCTCAGTTCGCTCGCGTACGAGGTCGAGTCGTGCTCGCTGGCGAAGTCGACGTCCGGATCCGGGTCCTGGCCATCGGCCGACGACTGGAACGGCGCCGGCCCACCGGGACGGTGCCGGTCCTCCGGGTTGAGTTTGCTCATGACCTTCCGGATTGCCCGTAATCCAGCGGGGTAAACAGCGCGACATGGTTGCGGGTGTCCTCTTCGACGTCGACGGCACGCTCGTCGACACCACGTACCTCCACGCCGTCTGCTGGTGGCGGGCGTTCCGGCAGCACGACCACGACGTCCCGATGGCGCGCATCCACCGCGCGATCGGCATGGGGTCGGACAAGATTCTCGACGAACTGCTGAGCGCCGACCGCGACCGCGACAAGGACGACGAGCTGCGAACCGGACACTCGGCGCTCTACTCCCAGTACTGGACCTCGCTGCGTCCGCAGCCGGGCGCCGTCGAGCTGATCCGCGCCTGCGCCCGGAAGGGCCTCACGGTCGGCCTCGCGTCGTCGGCCGCGCCGCCGGAGTTCGCGGTGCTGCGCCGGGTGCTCGACGTCGACGACGTGGTGGCCGGTGCCACCAACTCCGGTGACGCCGCGGAGAGCAAACCCGATCCGGACATCGTGCAGGCGGCCCTCGACCGCACCGGCCTGAGTGCCGACAGCGTCGTGTTCGTCGGCGACGCGGTCTGGGACGTCTACGCCGCCGGCAAGCTGTCGATACCGTGCGTCGGCCTCACCTGCGGCGGCATCAGCGCGGCCGAGTTGCGTGACGCCGGCGCGGTGGCCGTCTACGCCGACCCGGCCGAGCTGCACGGGAGCATCGAGCGACTCAGTCGAGGGTGAGCGGCTCCGGATACTTCACGGCCCGCCGATCGGCCTCGTCGAGGTCCCACGGCGTGTGGACGGCCTTGCCCGGCACCGAAGCCAGCTCCGGCACGTAGCGACGCACGTAGTCGCCGGCGGGGTCGAACCGCAGCGCCTGCCGAACGGGGTTGAACCGCCGGTACGGGCGGGTGTCGTTGCCGGTGCCGGCGACCCATTGCCAGTTGCCGTAGTTGTTGGCCACGTCGGCGTCGAGCAGGTGGGCCATGAACACCGCCGCGCCGTCGCGCCAGTCGACGCCGAGGTGCTTGGTGAGATAGGACGCGGTGAGCAGGCGGGCCCGGTTGTGCATCCAGCCCTCGTCGACCAGTTGCCGCATCCCCGCGTCGACGACGGGCACGCCGGTCTGTCCCGCCTCCCAGGCCTCGAACGCGTGCCGGTCCTTCTTCCAGTTCTCCTCGGTGCCCGGCCGGTACGCCTTCGTGCGCAGGCCGGGGAACGCGTTGAGCACCTGGGCGTAGAAGTCGCGCCAGCACAGCTGACGGATGAACGGCTCCGCACCGTCCTTTTCCGACGCCGCGACCGCCAGATCGAGCGGTGACACGCAGCCGAAGTGGAGGTACGGGCTCAGCCGCGAGGTCCCGTCGCCCGGAAGGTCGTCGTGCAGTTCGTCGTACTCACCGACCGACCGCAACCACTCACGAACCCGCCGGCGGCCGGCCGACTCGCCGCCGGCCGCGAACCCGTTGCCGGAACCGGGTTTCGGCAGCCGGCCGACGCCGACGCCCGCCGGCATCGCGATGGTCCGTGGTGTGCCGACCACGTCGCGACGCTTCGCCGCCTGCCACGCGCGGTAGTACGGGGTGAAGACCTTGTAGTGGTCGCCGCCGCCCGGCTTCAGGTCTCCCGGCGGCACCACGGTGACGCCCGGGAACAGTTTCACCGACCGCCGGCCGGCACCCTCGACGAGGCGCCGCTGCCGCCGGTGCGCGTACGGGCTGACGTCGGCGGCGAGCGCGATCCCGTCGGCGTCGACCTCGGCCGCCAGCTTCAGCGTCTCCTCGACCGGATCGCCTTCCCGCACAACCAGATCGCCGCCCCGGCCCCGCAACGACTCGCGCAGATCGGCCAGCGACTCGACGAGGAACCGGTGCCGGTTGGGTGAACCCGGCACCGACGGGTCGAGCACGAACAACGGCACCACCCTCGCCGCCGTCTCGCACGCCGCGTGCAGGGCCGGATTGTCGTGCACCCGCAGATCGCGGGTGAAGAGCACGACGGCAGTGTCCATTGTGGAGCGTCCTTACAAGAGAGCCGCAAACGCCGCGGCGATGGGTGTACGGCCCGGATCGGCCGGACGGCCGGGAACGGAGACCGGGCGGCCGGGCCGGGTGGCGAAGCACCGCGCGGCGGTGAGCAACCGTTTGCGCTTCGGCACCACGGCGCGGCGGGCGAACACGTCGTAGTTCTGTTGCTCGATCTCGGTGAGGATCGCGCCGTAGACGCAGTACGCCGCGCGGATGCACGCCTGCGACGAGCGTTCCAGCATCGGGATTCCCGGCGCCGCGTCGGCGTAGTGGCGGCGGGCGCGCTGCACCTCGAACGCGATGAGTTCCCGGATGGGTGCGGTGGCGTGCCTGTTCGCGGCCGCCGCCGCCAGGTCGGCCTTCGTGAGGCCGAACCGGTCGAGGTCGGCCAACGGCAGGTACACCCGGCCGCGTTCGAGGTCCTCACCGACGTCCCGGATGAAGTTCGTGAGTTGGAAGGCGAGCCCGAGTTCGCGGGCCGGCCCGCGCGCCGCCACCGGATCGGACGACCCCAGGATCGGCAGCATCATCGTGCCGATCACGGCGGCCGAACCGTCCATATAGGACAGCAGGTCGTCGTAGGTCGCATAGTCCGTGACCGTGAGGTCCATGGTCATGCTGCGGAGGAACGCGTCGAAATCGTTCCGGTCGATGTCGAACACGGTGACGGTGTTCAGCACGGCCGGCAGCAACGGATCGTCGACCGGCGCACCGGCCAGACCGGACAGGAACTTCGCCGACCAGGCCGCCAACTGCGCGGCCCGCTCGGCCGGTGCCAGGTCGGCGGTGGTGTCGACGATGTCGTCGGCGTACCGGGTGAAGCCGTACAGCGCGTGCACGTGCGGGCGCTTCCACGCCGGCAGCAACTTCGTGGCCAGGTAGTAGGTGCGGCCGTGAACACGGTGCAGTTCTCGGCAGCGGGCGTAGGCGCTGGTCAAGGGTTCCACCGCAGCTCCAATCGACGCGCCAATCGACGCATCCGCCAATCTACGTTAAGCTCGGCCAAGGGGCCAGCCGAGTCGTCGAAACGTCATTCGGTCGGGAGTGCTGGTCCGGATGCGGATGGGCAGAAGTGCGACTGGTGAGCGGCCCGGCCGATCGAGTGGTGATCGTGGGCGCCGGCCTCGGCGGGCTGGCGTGCGCGCTGCGGCTGGCCGGCGCCGGCCGCGAGGTCACGGTGGTCGAGCGGGAGGCGCATCCCGGTGGGCGGGCCGGCCGGCTCGGTCTCGCCGGCTACGAGTTCGATACCGGTCCCACCGTCCTCACCATGCCCGACCTGCTCGCCGAGACGCTCGGTGCGGTCGGCGAGAACCTCGACGACTGGCTCGATCTCGAGCGCGTCGATCCGGCCTACCGCGCCCACTACCCGGACGGATCAACTCTCGACGTCATCGCCGACCCCGATCGCATGGCGGCGGAGATCGCGAGCGTCTGCGGCGGGCGCGAGGCCGACGGATACCTGCGCTTCGTCGCCTGGGCCCGGCGGCTGTGGCACCTCGAACGCGCCGACTTCATCGACCGCAACCTCGACACACCACGCGACCTGGTCACCGCCAACCTGCTCAGGCTGCTCGCGGCGGGCGGGTTCCGGCGGCTCCAGCCGAAGATCAACAGCTTTTTCCGGGACGCGCGTACGCGCCGGATCTTCTCGTTCCAGGCCATGTACGCCGGGCTCGCGCCGCACGACGCCCTGGCCCTGTACGCCGTCATCGCGTACCTCGACTCGGTGGCGGGCGTCTACTTCCCGAAGGGCGGCGTCCACGCCGTCGCGCGGGCACTGGCGGGTGCGGCCGAGAAGCACGGCGTTGTTTTCCGTTACGGCACAACGGTTTCCGGGGTCGCGACACGGCACGGGCGGGCCACCGGCGTACTTACTACGGACGGCGAACACATCCCCGCCGACGCCGTGGTGCTCAACCCCGACCTGCCGGTCGCCTACGAGACCCTGCTCGGCACGAAGCCGCGCCGGCTGCGGTACTCGCCGTCGTGCGTGGTGCTGCACGTCGGGTCCCAGCAGGGATACGGCCGGATCGCCCACCACAACATCCACTTCGGACGGTCGTGGCGCGGCACCTTCGACGAGGTCATCAAGCGCGGTGAGCTGATGAGCGACCCGTCGATTCTGGTCACCAACCCGAGCCGCACCGACCCGTCGGTGGCGCCCGCCGGGCGGCACTCGTACTACGTGCTCGCGCCGGTACCGAACCTCGACGTCGGCCCGTTCGACTGGCGCGGCGGTCTCGCCGAGCGGTACCAGGAGGATCTCGTCGAGACGCTGGAGCGGCGCGGCTACGTCGGATTCGGCGCCGGTATCGAGGTGAGCCGCATGGTCACCCCGGCCGACTGGGCCGAGCAGGGCATGGCCGCCGGCACGCCGTTCGCGGCCGCCCACTCGTTGTTCCAGACCGGGCCGTTCCGCCCCGCGAACGTCCACCCGACACTGTCCAATGTGGTCTTCGTGGGCTCGGGAACGACACCCGGCGTCGGTGTACCTATGGTCATCATCTCGGGGCGGCTGGCCGCCCAGCGGATCACGGGAGTTGTCGATGGATGACCGGGAGACCCATCTGGTCGAACTGGTTACCGACCGGGGTGTGCCCGCGGGTTCGGCGACGGTGACCGCCGCACACGCCGGTGCCGGCCAGTTGCACCGGGCGTTCTCGGTGCTGATCGTCGACGGCGCGGGGCGGTTCCTGTTGCAGCGGCGGGCCGCCACGAAGACGCGGTTCGCGGGTCGCTGGGGCAACGCGTGCTGCGGGCACCCGGCGCCGGGCGAGGACCTCTGCGCGTCGGCGGAGCGCCGGCTGGCCGAGGAGCTCGGGCTGCGGTCGGTGCCGTTGA
>NZ_BOPG01000085.1 GCF_016863635.1 Virgisporangium aurantiacum
TCGATCCGCAACGGACCCATGACATCATCGGCAGCTGAATCGGCGCCCGAATCTGCGCAGGAATGCCGATCACGGGCTAGCGCGTCATCCACGCCCCTCGCCACCGTCCCACGGCGTCATAGCCGGACCGAGCGCGGAATCACCGGGTTCGAAGTCGACCCATTCTGATCGGCTCCAGCCAAGCCCAGCCCACGACAATGTCACGTGTCAGTACGGTGTGTGGGGCATGGCCGATGGAGGTGGAGGGTGACCGGGGGTCTACCCGTATCGTGGATCGATCCGCGCCTCGAGGCGTTGGAGGCCGAGCTGTTCCTCATCGGTCAGGAGCTTGCCGCCGCCGAAGCGCGCCTGGTTGATGTCCGCACCCGGTTGGCCGTCTTCACCCGCTTGCACGAACGCCTGCTGGCTCCGTGGCACGCGCAGCTCGACGAGATCGAGGCGAGGATCGCTGAGCTACTTGCCGAGGGGAGCCGCCGCGCCGACGACCGGGACGACGTGGTGCGCACGGCGCGCGTGCTGCTCGGCGAGGCCGATCCCGAAGCCCTCACCGAGTTTCGGACGGCCAGGTTGGTCTGCCCGGTCGCCCGCCGGTTGTCCGATTCCGGCGGTCGTGACGGTCGGCAGTCTCAGGGCCATGTCATCGAAGGCGGTTGTCGATGGATCCTCACCAATCGCGGGGTTACCGACCTCGATGGGCCCTGTCCGCCGGGAGCGCAGGAGGAGTTCGCCGTCGGGCCGGCGGGGTGTTCGACCTCCGCCGGCGCCGGCCCGTTCAGCAGGACGATGACTGTCTCCGCCTCGGACACGCTGGCAAACCTGTTCCACAGCAACAGATCCGCCATCAGCAGAGCCACGTCGCCAACCCCAAGACGGCCTAGCACCAACAGAATCAGACCAACGAGCTGTTTATCCGCAAGCCCTCAGTACCACCACGCGTACAGGTGAAGCTGCCAATTGGGCGTAACGTACACGCAGGTCCAGTCTTCGGCCTGACCGATGACCGTGAGCCCCCAACCCACGGAGTTGCAGGTGGAATTGAATTGATAGCTGCTGTGGTACCGCCAGCCAGCCTGTGGCAGAACGCCTCCGTCGGCCGATGCGGTGGCGGTGGACCGCTCGGCTACCACGGTATACGCCGCTGCCTGCGCCGGTACCGCGCTGAACAGCGTAATCGCGGTTGCGAGCGCTAACGTTGCCGTTACCAGCTTTGTCGTTTTCACGTGCGCTACCTCCAGTTGTGTGTCGCGTGAAGCGTGGGCGTTGTGCGGACGTCGAAACCGTGTCCCCGTGGTTGCGGGTTCAGCCTATTCTTGGGCGATCGCTTCGTCCTTACGGCTCGCTGTCGCGCGACGCTCGTCGTCAGTGGAGCATCACCAAGCCGCCAACGGCGCCCACCAACTTCAAAGCGATGCCCTCCGGGACCGAGCTGGACGTCGTCGTACGCCAGTGAGGTCCTCGGCCGTCAGGTCGTCGAAGGGCTGACCTGGCTGGCGGAGCGCGCCACTCGCGGAAAGCTCTGTCGCCGCAGGACCTCCTGTCGGATCACGAGGCCAATGCCCGCCAGCTCCTCGGATATCAGAACCGCAGGTAACTGTGTATGTCGCCTTGGCGGCATCACCATCGCCGGCCGCCTGTACGCGGCAGATCTCGACCAGCGCCTCGGAGCATGCGAGCCGGTCATGGTGCCTGCTTCGCCGTGCCGCAGCTCGTCGAGTAACGACCAGACCAAGACGGTGGAAGGCCTGCGGTTCCGGCACGCGGGCACCGCGAGCTCCCGCCGGCAGACCCAAGCCGAGGCCGAGGCCGCCGTCCTGGCTCATCTGGTGCAGCGACGCCGGCGCCGACCCGCGGAACGCCCGTCGCTCGGACGTCGCGCCTGGGCCGAGCACCTCGCCAGCGCCTCGTCACCGGCGACCGTCCGACCGCGGCCACCAACCAATCGGTCACGATCGGGCAGCTCCGTGGCTGACGATCGGTGCGCGGCACGGCGCCCGCGAGACCGACGGCCAGACCGGTCAGGTAGGGCACATTCCGCTGCGGGTCGGTCAGCCCGTCGACGATGAGCTTGGTGCACCACGCCAGGCCGACCGGGATGCCCGAGCCCAGCAGAGACAACGACGCGTAGCTCAGAACCGTCCGCGGGGCGGCCCGCCACGCCAGGCCCAACGCACCGGCTACGTCCTTGGCCGTGCCGAGGATCGACGCCAGCGGCCGGGTGCGGCTCATGCGAGCGTGGCGACGTGAGACGACGGCGGAGTCTGCGATCCGGTGTCGGTGGCGGTGGCGGTGGCGACCGCCGGCGCCGGATCGGAGGTCGCCCGCAATTGACCGCTTGCCCAGTCCGCCAACCTCGACGCCTGCGCGCGACGCGGCCCGCACCCGGCGGCGAAGAGTCCCGCCACGTACTGCCGTCCGGCGGAACTGTCCCGTGAGACCGGCCCGCCGCAGACCGCGGTCGCGGTGAACTTCGGCAACGACCGGACCAGAAGCGAATCGCGATCAAATTCCGCGACATGCGGCAGATCGAACAGAAATACCCCGCCGACCGGCCCGATAGCGGCGATGGCACAGGACATCGAAACCTCAACTCTTCTGGCCGGAAACTCCGTCACTCATCGTCGCAGACAGGCCCTTTCATGATCCTGAACGAGCCGGGCGCAGGTCAGAAAGGACCGACCGCACTCGCCGCGTGATTTCGCTGGCGGCGGCGATCCCGGAGCCGCTCGCTGCGGCGACCAGACCAACCACTGAGGAGGTGCCGCGCCGTGCGGTTGCGTTTCACCTCGAGGATGGCCTGGTCGAGGTCGACGTCGCGCTGACAACCCATGGCGCAGTACGCGATCGCGGTCTCGTGCTCGCCGACGAGGCCGTGCGTCCACCCGACCCCGTTGTACGCGACCGCCAGAAGTAGCCGCGCGGTCGGCGTCGAGTCCCCTGAGGCACAACGGCTGGGCGCCCTCCGCGGCGACCAGCACCTTGCTTCCCGGCGAGCCGGGGAGCAGCACCCCCACCCACCCCGCTCCGCCCGCCACGACCGGATCGATCCTTGCATCTGTCTGAATATATTGTTGATCTATACTTCGTCTCCCGATGATCAGGATCAAATGGGGAGAGGCCTTGAAGCGACGACAGTTGGTCGTGGCCGTAGCGCTTGCGGTCGGCACACTAACGGTGCCTACGGGCCAACCGGCGCCCGCCGCCGCGGCGGCGGAGCGAACACCCGGCGGCTGGTACGCGCAGTTGCCGACCGAGCTGCGGGTATGCGACGGCGACGGCTGGAACGGCGGCCCGTCGGTGGCACCGGACGGGTCGGTCGTCGTTCCGGCCGGTGACAACACCGGGTTCAACTTCGGGCAGACGGGCCAGACCTACTGGTTCGCTCCGGGTGTACACACCCTGGGCACCGGTGAGTACAGCACCGTCACGCCCGGCAGTGGAAGCTCCTATCTCGGCGCGCCCGGAGCGGTGTTGGACGGCATGAACGCCAACAAGTACGCGTTCGCCGGTCCCGCCACCGATGTGCGAATCGCCTACCTCGAGATTCGCAACTTCGGTCGTGGGTTGGACAACAACAACGAGGGTGTCATCAACCACAACGCCAGCAACGACTGGTTGATGGAGTTCCTCTACGCGCACCACAACGACGGCGCGGCGGTGTTCCTGGGCAGCCTCAACACGATTCGCGACAGCTGCCTGAAGGACAACGGCCAGTACGGCGTCAGCATGTACGACGATCAGGTCGAAGGCGACTCGGCAATCAAAGGGATTGTCGTGGACAACAACGAGATCGTCGGCAACAACCAGGACGACTGGGAGACCAGGGAACCGGGTTGTGGCTGCACCGGCGGCGTGAAGTTCTGGGACGTCAAGGGCGCTACCGTCACCGCCAACTATGTGCACGACAACCTGAGCGTGGGTCTGTGGGCGGACACCAACAATATCGACTTCCTCTTCGACAGCAACTGGATCGAGCACAACCAGAGCGTCGGCATCTGGTACGAGATCAGCTACAACGCCACGATGAGCCGCAACGTCTTCAAACGCAACGGTTGGGTCAGCGGCAACCAGAACCTCGGTTCCCCGTCGCCGGCGATCTACATCTCCGAGTCGGGCGGTGATGCCCGGCTTCAGCACAGCATCACCGGAAGCCCGAACCTCGACATCCGCAACAACCTGTTCGAGGACAACTTCTCCGGGGTCTCGATCTACGAGAACGCCAACCGGTTCTGCAACGCCAACGGCAACACCAGCAAGACGTACTGCACGCCGTTCGTCAGCCCGACCGTCATCCCGCCGCCGTACGACTTTGACTACCTGGATCCGATCAACGCCACACACCCGTGCTACACGTCGATCGCGAACGAGCCGTACCGGTCGGACTGCCGTTGGCACTCGCGCGACGTCAAGGTGTTCAGCAACGAGTTCCGGTTCGACCAGGCGAAGGTGCCGTGTGCCGGTACCTACTGCGGCGCTCAGGCGCTCATCGCGACCGGCGCCGACAACCTACCGTGGATGCCGTACACCGTGTCGGGCATCCAGCAGGATGTCATGTTCAACAACGGCAACAGCTTCCACGACAACGCCTACTTCGGCGACTGGAGGTTCGCGAGGGGCTGGGGCGACACGATTTCCTGGAACACCTGGCGGGCGGCGCCCTACAACCAGGACGCGGGCAGCACGTTGGACGGTGCGTCCGGTCCGCCGCCGATCGCGAACGCGCTCGACGTCGACACGGCGACGCTCGAAGGATCGCTCGGCAAGTGGTCGCCGTGGTTCGGCTGCACTCTGGAGCGTGTCGCTGACGCCGCGCATTCCGGCGGGTACGGCCTGCGGGTGGCCCTCACCGGGGCCAGCTTCGGGGTGAGCCTGGCCAACTGGCCCGGATTCACCGCCAACCCGGGCGGCAAACGAGTCAGCCTGTGGGCGCGGCAGGGCACCAGCCCGGGAGTCACCACGGCGACGCTGTCGGTGCGCTGGTTCAACGCCGACCAGGTGCTGCTCGCCACCGACGTGGTACCCATCACCGGCCTTACTCCGAACTGGCAGGAGTTCACCGCACAGCTCACCGCGCCATCGACGGCCGCCACCGTCTTTCTGGAGTTGACCGGCGGCGGCGGAGCGACCGGCAACACGCTGCTCCTCGACGATCTCGTGGTCGCCGACCAGCAGTGAGACCGACGAACAACGAGTGAGGTCCAACCCAACGCCGTCGCCGTCCTGTCACTGCGTGGTGTCGGCGTGTCGCGCCACGGCTTCGGCGGCGGCCTCGTCGAGTGCGGTGGCCACGAGGTCTCGGACGGCGACGGCGGCCAGTTCGCGGAACTGCTTGATCTCTGCGGTCAGTGTGGCCAGCTCGGCTGGGTCGAAGACCTTGTCGGTGTCGACGACGTGGCGTTCGAACAGGGCCACGAACCGGTCGGCGATGCGGCGCGCGTCGGCGGCGAGGTTTTCGTACTCGTCGAGCGCGACGGACGGTGGCACGCCGCGTCGCGCCAGTTCCCGTCCAACGGTGAGGAAGGCCTGGCTGGGGACGTGCACGGTGCCGGCCTCTTCGTCGAAGGTGACCAGGCCGAGGGCGACGGAGCGTTGGGCGATGTCGAGGTCGACCTCGCCGTTGGGGAACAGCGCCGCGAAGTCTTCTGGGGTGAGTTCGGCGGGTCCGGTGCCGGGGCTGGAGCCGCCGGCGGCCAGTTCGTGCTCCAGGCCGAGCAGGTCGGTAAGGCTCGCGCCCCGGCTCCAGCCGTCGAGCAGTTCCTTGATCGCGTTGAGGGAGTAGCCCCGGTCCTGGAGCCGGGTGATCACCCGCAACCGGGTGAGGTGGGCCGGCGAGTAGAAGCCGACGCGGCCGGTGATGTGGGGCGGTGGGAGGAGACCGCGCGACTGGTACAGCCGGATCGTGGAGGTCTTGGTGGCGGCCCGCTGGGCGAGCTCCTCGATCGTCAAGCCGTGACCCATCGCACCATCCTATGGCGTCAGCCACTGCGTTAATGTTTACTATGCGAGTGTTTGTTAACGAGGTCGTGGTGGTCGGCGCGCTGTACGTCCTGATCAAGGCGATCGCGTTCGTGACCGCCGAGCGGCGACCGGCTGGCCAGGCCCTGGCGGCGTACCTGACGTGGCCCGGCGTCAACCCGGCACCGTTCACCCGCACTCGAAACACAGGTACCGGCGCGGACGCCACCGGCGTGCCCGCCACGGCGCGTCGCTGGGTGGTCCGCGGCGCGCTCGTCATGGCCGCCGGGCTCGCTGGTGGGGCTGCCCTCGCCGTGGCCGCGCCACGCCTGAACCGCGCCACCGTCGGCTGGCTCGGCGTCGCCGTGATCCTGACCACCGTCCACTTGGGAGCCTCGGACATGCTCAGCGGCTGGCGTGTTCGCCGCTACCCGGTGCTGCGCCTGTTCGCCGACCCCCTCGCCAGCCGGTCGCTGCGCCAGTTCTGGAGCCTGCGCTGGAACACCGCCTACGTCGAGATGAACCGCGTCGTCTTCGCACCGTTTGCCCGGCGCTGGTTCGGCCGGTACGCCAATGCCGCTCTGTTCGCGCTGTCCGGGCTGTTGCACGAGGCCGCCATCAGCGTGCCCGTGCTGGCTGGCTTCGGCGGGCCCACGACCTACTTTCTGCTGCACGCCGCCGCCGTGCACGCCGAGCCACGAATCGGGCTCGCCCGCTGGCCGCGCCCGCTCGCCCGGCTATGGACCTGGTGCTGGGTCCTGGCCCCCTTGCCGCTGCTCTTCCATACCCCGTTCCGCGACGGTCTCGTCGCACCGCTGTTCACCTCCTGGAGCACACCATGACCGACCTCGCCCTGTGGCTGGCCGGCGCCGGCCACTTCGCCCTGCTCGCGGTCAGCGTTCAACTGCCCGCCCACCTCGACTGGCGTAGCGACCTGGCCAAGCTCACCGACTTCAACCGCCGCTTCGTGTGGGTGGCCGGCGGCTTCATCGTCTTCACCTACCTCGGCTTCGGCGTGCTCACCCTGCTGCTGCACGACGAGATGGTGCGCGGCGACCGCAGCGCCGCAGCGCTCGCGGCCTTCATCGGCTTGTACTGGCTCGTACGCGTCGTCGTCGACGCCACCGCGTTCCGGGGCGCACCCTGGCCACGCGGTTGGCTGTTCCGGCTCGGGCACCTCGCGCTGGTCGCACTGTTCGGCTACTTCGTGGTGGTATACCTCGGACTCGCGGTGTGGCACCTGCGCTGACCCGATCCAACTCCGGCTCAGTCGCGTCAGACCGTCGACTGCGCCACGGTTCCCCAGTCGCCGGCCCAGAGCTCGGCGAAACCACGTTCTCAACAGAATCGTTGCGTGAGGTGTCTGGTATGTCACCGACAGATGAAGGCCGGGGCTTGGTACGACAGGTCATCGGCGACGGCGTCCCGCTGCTGCTGCTCACCGCCTGGGGCCTCGCTTTCGCCGGCGGCTTCGCGATGTTTCTGGCCGCAAGCGGCGAGTTCCTTCCGCACGACATCCGGTACCTGAAGATGAGCGCCGCCGAGCTGTGCTCGGTAGCGGACTGTCGCGTCGTGGAGTTCATGATCCACGATCGGGCCGCGTTCGGTGGGGCGCTGTTCGGCATCGGAGTTCTGTACGCCTATCTCGCCCTCTTCCCCCTCCGGCGGGGCGAGGCCTGGGCCTGGTGGCTGCTCCTATTCAGCGGGATCACCGGTTTCGCCAGCTTCTTCGCCTACCTCGGCTACGGCTACCTCGACACCTGGCACGGCATCGGCAGTCTGCTCCTCCTGCCGGTCTACCTGCTCGGCATGGCCCGCAGCCGCCGAATCATCCAGCCCTGGAACGGGCCACTGGTCCTGCTCACCACGGGCCGGCTGCCCGATCTACGAAGCCGCCAGGGGCTCGGGAAGGCCTGCCTGCTCCTGGGCGCCGGCGGCACCACGATCGGCGGCCTGGTCATTCTGGGTGTCGGCCTCACCGACGTCTTCGTGCCCGAGGACCTCGCCTTCATGCGGGTCACCGTCGACGACCTCCACCGAATCAGTCCGAGGCTTGTGCCACTCATCGCGCACGATCGCGTCGGCTTCGGCGCCGCCGTCGGCGTCATCGGCGCCACCGCACTCACCTGCCTCTGGTGCGCGCCCAGCTCGCGGGCACAGTGGGAGACACTATGCATTTCCGGCCTCGTGTCCCTCACCGCCGCCATCGGCATTCATCGAGCCATCGGCTACACCGATCATGGACATCTCGCACCGGTCCTTGCCGCCGCCACCTCAACAATCATCGGTCTCGTGTTGACCTTTCCCAAGACCGGCCGACCGACCCCGCAACGCCCGACATGACAGACCAGCGAGCGACAACCGCGCGGTAAACATCCGCTAAGCGCTGACGTCGCCCTCGAGGTTCAGGTGGCATCGAAGCGGGTTGACGGATTGCCGCACGAGTTCGCCTTCGAAGTTCCTTCGGGACGGCTCCACATCGGCGACGCCGATGACAGTGACGAGATCGCGCTTCTGCCCAGGTCTCGTCATCCAAGGTGATCCATACGCCATGGTCGGCACCCCGATCTGGGATGAGGACATCCTGATTCCCGGTCAGATGAGCGCTACCGGGATCTGCGAGGATAAATCATGACCTCCAGATGGCGGACAGGCTGGGATCTTCTGGCAGCCATCGCGGCTGCGACCGCCGTGATCATGATCGTTCTCTACGTCGGACTGATACGTCAGCAAGGCGGCCACGCGGCGGCCTGGTTCATCGGAGGACTGGCAGCGGCAGCACTTCTTTCGATCTATGGTGTCGCTCGCGCGGCGCCTGGGCGCCGATCGGCGCTGGCAGTATCGGGCGTGATGATGGTGGTGCTCGGCCTCCTCGGCATCCTGTCGATCGGCTTTCCCATCCTCGGTGCGGGTGTGATGGCCCTGGTCGCTGCTGCGCGCGCCATGGCGGGCCCGCCGCTGGGTAGAGGTTGACCTGAACCCCGCTCGCGAGGCGCAACGCGCTCATCGGCCGCCGTCCGTGCGTACGGACTCGACCGGTCGTCGGCGATCCGAGGACATAACTTCCGGCAACTTGCTGGCGCAGTGTTCGTGGGCCCGTTCTCGGGGAGGCGCCTCCAAGGTCTCAGTGGCGGTCGATTGCGTAGGTGTCTAGGTCCGCCGACCCCAGGACTGGATGAGGGTGAACGTTGTACCCCAGCGGCCGGGTTCTGCGAGCTCCTTCTCGGCTCCCTGCTGTAGCCTCGCCAGCTCCTCGGCGCTGACGAACTCCTGCAACCGCGGGGCCAAGCTCGTGGTCATTTGAATCGGCAACCGCAGGTAGGGATGGCCCTGGGGCAGAGCAAGAACTTCAGCGTTGAGGTGTGGCTCGATTCCGGCGCCGTAGAACAGGTCAACGTGTGTGCGGCCACCGTCGAGCGCCGAGACCCGGGCGAACGCCTGATCGATCAGCCCGATGAGCCGGTCGAGCGCGGGCGCCGGCGGGTTGCAATGCCACGAGGCCTTGTCCCAGTCCTCCAGCGCCAGAAGGCCACCCGGCCGAGCCAGCCGACAGTATGTGGCCATCTGCTCCTCGCCGCGGGCCAGCGGGCCGATCTCGAACCGCGAATGGACCAGGTCGAAGGACGACGGCTCCAGTTTGCTCTCGAAAAGGTCGTCCCTGACCAGGACCACGTTGCCGAGGCCTTCCTCGGCCACGAGCCTCTTGGCGGCCGCGAGCATGGCCTCGTCGATGTCTGTTCCCACGACCTCGCCGTCTGGGCCGACCCACTCGCTCAGCAGGCGCAGCCAGCCCATCGCGCCGCATCCGATGTCGACGGCCCGGGCACCGCGACCATCACCGAACTGTTCCAGGAGCCGGCGACCGCTCGGCTCCCATACGCGCGACTGCAGCTTGAGCCGGTCCAGCTCGGAGACCTGCCCAGCCAGCAGGTACGTCGACGAACTCATGGCACGTCCTCTCGCCTTGTTCGTTCAGTCGAGGCGAGTGTCGGCCCGACACTGGGCCGCAACAAGTTCAGGAAATGAACTCGTGCCGATCTTCCGCTGGTGAGAGGCTGCTGATATGCGGACCTACGGTCAGTACTGCCCGATCGCTCGGGCGTCGGAGCTGCTCGCGGAACGTTGGTCCATCATCATCTTGCGCAACATCCTCGTCGGCTGCAGAACCTTCAATGAAATCGCCGACGGCGCCCCAGGGCTGTCTCGGGGACTGCTCTCGAAGCGGCTGCGGGAGTTGGAACGCGCCGGGGTTATCGAAATTCAGGCCAAGCCCGACGGACCTGGATCCATCTACGAACCCACCCGGGCCGGTCACGAATTGGCCGGGGTGATGGTGGCCCTGCACGACTGGGGATCGAAGTGGGCGCAGCTGAAGCCCGAGCGCGCCCACCCAGGTGTGGTTCTATGGGCGTGGGTGAACTTCTGGCTCGACCGCGAGCTCCTCCCCCGACGTCGCGTCGTCGTCCGCTTCGACTACCCCACGCTTCCCCGGCCGATCCCCCGTGGCTGGTTGCTGATCGAACGCGGTGACGCCGAACTTTGTCTCAAACACCCCGGCGGCGAAGAAGACTTGATCGTCGTGATCAACGAGCCGCTGGCGTTCGCCCACTGGCACATGGGAAAAATCGAGTGGACTGACGCGCTGCGCTCCGGCGCGATCGCGGTGACCGGGTCACGCAACCTGGCACGGGCACTTCCCACCTGGAACCGACGTAGCTGGACAGCGGAAGACCCACGCGCGAGGTTCGAACCGCCAGTTCGCCAAGCCGAGCCAACCACGGCGACCAGTCCAGCCTGAGAAACTGTTCTCGGCGCACGGATCGTTGCCCAACCTACTAGGCTTGTGGTCGGCTGGCTCGCGATAGTGATCATGTTCCTGTCGCAGACCACGGTCAGATGGTTGGCTCGCAGGTAGGCCGCTGCATCTTCCGCACCGCCGGAACAGCGGAATTGTCGACCCCCACGTTGCGATGGCATCGGCAGTCAACGATCCGATCCGGTGACCGTCCGGAAGGTGGTTTGCCCCGGCTTCACGGCGCGGCAGCGTCAAGGGCTGACGCCGATACGAAGGGGCATGCCATGGGGCAGCCGTTGCCAGCGGTCACGTTGCCGAAGCGGGTCACCGACCGGGAGGTCTATCTCGCGGTCGCCGCCGCGAGCGGTCCGGAGACCGATGTTCTGGCCGGGATTGTCCGTCACGTGCTGTTGCTGCGGCCGAACCTGGCCGCCGCCCGCCTGCGCGAGCTGAGCACGACGGTGGCCACGGCGATCGCGCAGCACCGGCCGGACCCGGCCCGGGACCTCTCGCCCGACGACGCGTTCCGGATGAGCCGCATCCTCGTCGCGGTGGTACCGCACCTGACCACCACTCCGCTGCGCGAGGCCGCGACCGGGTACACCCGCGAGTTCCTGCGCAGCTTCCGGCAGGGCGCCGGCCAGCGGCGCCAGGTGCAGCCGCTGGACCTGCAGTTCGACCGGGTGCCGAACGTGCGGCGGCTGTGCCGGCAGATCTGGGCGGGGCTTTACGATACGGCCGTCGCGCGGCCGGCGGTCGCGGCCGGGATCGACACCGGACCGCTGGGCGCCGCGCTCGGCATCGGTACCGGTGACGCGGCCGCCGTGGCGGTGACCAAGGTCGATCTTCCGGTGCTGCGGACGTTGGTGGAGCAGCACATCCAGCCGAACGGCGCGCTCAGCATGCCGGCCGGTGGCGTGCAGTCCACGCTCGGCGCGATCAGCGGCTCGGTCTCCGGCGTGCGGGACCAGTACACGACCACCCTGATCGAGATCAACGTGTCCATCGGCAAGGCCGAGGACAAGAAGACCCCGGAGAACCTGTCCGCGCTGGACAAGGCGATCAAGAAGGCCGAGGAACTCGACAAGCAGTTGAAGGACGCGGCCGACGGCTCCAAGGAGGCGCTCGGGGTCCTGGCCGCGGTGGCCGACCTCGTCGACGCGGAGTTCGGCAATGACATCCGCGAGTTCGCGACGATCTCGGTGGGGATGCTCACCGCCGCCCAGAAGGCCGCCCGGGCGTCGGCGCAGGTGGGCAAGTTCATCCAGGGCATCGCGTCGGCCAGTTCGTGCGAGCTGTTCCTCGGCGGCGGCATCGGTTTCGCGTTCGTGATGACGGCGTTGATGATCCAGGCGACCGGGTTGTTCGGCGGCCGGTCCAAGCCGATCGAGCAGGTCATCCTGGAGGAGCTACGCAAGCTGGCCGAGCTGGTCGCCGAGCTGCGCGACGAGATGCGGGTCCGCTTCGACCGTATCGACGCGCGCCTGGACCGGATGTACTCGGGACTCCTGGCCCGGCTCGCCGAGATCGACTTCAACCTCGGACAGGTCGAGGGGAACGTCGAGGAACTGCAGGCCTCGCTGTACCAGTTGCACACCGAGCTGACCCGGCTCACCGCGGACTTCCAGGCCCAGCTCGACGCGGCGCACCGCCGTGACCTCGTCGAGGGCATCAACGGGTTCCTCAACTTCCAGGAGCGTACCGGCCAGCCGATCGACAACGAGACGTTCCTTGAGGCGGAGAACCTGTTCTTCACCTGGGGCAACGACCATGCCCGGGATCCGCTACAGGCCGGCCCGGAGGAGCGCCCGTTCACCGACGACGACCTGCTGACGGAGCTGACCCGGTTCAGTACCGCCACCAACATCAACTACCTGCGGCTGGCACCGGCCGAGCGCTTCGGGCTGGCACCGCTCGCGTCGGGCCGGTTGGCGAACCCGCTCGACTGGATCGTCGCGGCCGAGGCGTACGCCCAGTTGAGCGAGGAATCGCCGGCGTTGGCCGCGCCGATCTCCGACAACCGGGTCGCCGCCCTGATCGAGATCGGTGCGGCGCTCGGCACGGCGCTGTCGCGGATCGCCGACCCGCAGCTGTTCGACACCCTCCACGACCACTACCGGACGCGGTACGACGACCTGCGCAGGGCGATCTCCGACGCCGAGGCGCAGTTCCGAATCGCGCCGCGTCACCAGTTGCACAACATCACCCTGTTCGGCGGCGCCGAGCAGGGGCCGCCGGACGAGCACTTCTTCAACTCCGACCGGGAGACGTGGGTGGAACTGGGCCGCTGCGGTGGCGGCCGGTTCGACGACAAGGTCGCCAAGCTGTCGACCGCGGCGATCACCGACCTGAATCTGACCCCGCTGCGCCCGTACCTGATCGCCGACAACCTCAGCAACAGCTCGCTGCCCGGCGTGGCGAGCGGGCTGCGGAAGCTCAGTGCCTGCATCGCCGCGTCGTGGCGGCTGATCAGCAGCGAGGAGCCGGGGCTCGGCAACATCGTGCGGCTGACGTACGAGCTGTCGATGCACGTCAACATCAACTACGGCACCGAGGTCGTCTACCGCTACACCGCCGACACGCGCGAGCGGTTCATCGCCTCGGTTCCGAAGAGCGAGCTCGGCTCCTTCGACCCGACCACCGGCCCACGGGGCAAGAACCCGTACCCGTTGCTGGTCGGCGACAAGAAGCTGTGGTCGAAGTTGACGACGTTCCCGCGACGGCAGGCGATCGTGAACCCGGCGCTGCGCGCCGCCACGGTCACCACCGTCGCGGCGAAGCTCCGCCTGGCCCAGCGGGCGTTCTACAACCAGGTCGCCGAGCGGCTCGGCCAGGCCGGCGATCCGATCGGGCGGTTCGGCCGGCGCCTCACCGGGGCGAAATTGCTGTGGCAGCAGTTGGTGGTGGCTGGTTTCCCGCTGTCGGTGCAGGCCAACGAGATTCTGCGCGGCCTGGTGCTCGGTGGCAACGCGCTGCTCGCCGGCAGCGACGCCGAGGCCGAGGACGCGCTGCTCGACGACGTCCGCGACCTGTACGCCTTCTTCGGCACGCGTCGCGAGGACCCGCCGGCCGCCAACATCTCCGCCGAGCTGCGGACCCTCGCGCTGGGCCGGGCCACCCAGCTCAAAACCCTCCTGGACGGCATCGTGGCCGCCGGCAACCCGCCCGAGCCACCCCAGGTGTTCGCGCCCACCCTGCTCCGCCTCAGCCTGCTCTAGTACGCCGAAGATCCACCACCTCCGGCGTGCGCGAGGAGATGACGATCGGCGTGGACCCGGTGGCAGCGCGCAGCATGAACGCCGAAGCTCGAGTCGTGGCGGCGCGAGTTCGAACCTCGTAGTTGCGGACCCGACCGTCCAGGCAGTGTGATCACAGACGATGATCGTGTTGTTGGTTGTGGGCGGCCCAGGAGGCGAGTAGGCGTAGGGCGTCTTCGGTGGGTGAGCCGGGTTCGGCGGTGTAGAGGGTCATGGTGAGGTCGGGTTCGGCGCGTAGGTCCATGCTTTCGTAGGCGAGTTCGAGGCCGCCGACGATGTGGTGGTGGAAATGTTTGACGCCGGTGCCGTGGGTGCGGACGTTGTGGGCGCCCCAGCGGCGGCGGAAGTCGTCGCTGCGGGTGGACAGTTCGCCGACGAGGTCGTGCAGGCCTTTGTCGTGGGGGTCTTTGCCGGCGGCGGTGCGCAGGTTGGCGACGGTCATGTCGGCGGCGAGGTCCCAGTCGGGGTAGAAGCGGCGGGCTGCGCTGTCGAGGAAGGTGAATCTGGCGAAGTTCGGCTGGCCGCCCGTGTTGGAGTAGTGGTCGCTGTACATGGCGCGGCCGAGGTGGTTGGCGGCGAGCAGGTCGAGGCGGTTGTTGCCGACGATGGCGGGCGCGGTGGTGATGGCGTCGAGTGACCATTGCAGGCTGGGCCGGACCGTCCACTGTTTCGGGCGGCGGCGGGTGCGCAGGATGGCGTTGCTGCCGTCGGCCTCGTGGGCCAGGCGTAGCAGGTGGGCGCGTTCGGCGTCGTCGAGGTGCAGGGCGCGGGCAATGGCGTCGAGGACGCCGGCGGAGACGCCGGCGAGGGTGCCGCGTTCGAGTTTGGCGTAGTACTCCACGCTCATGCCGGCCAGTGCCGCGACCTCGCTGCGCCTAAGCCCGGGCACGCGGCGCTGTCCGGCGACGGGGATCCCGGCTCGCTCTGGTGTGATTTTGGCGCGGCGGGAGGTGAGGAACTCGCGCACCTCGACTCGGTTGTCCACACCGTCGACGGTACGACGCGCGCTGCCTACCTGGGATGTACTACGAGTACACCCATCGGCAGTGACTTCCTCGTGCCGCGCCCTGCGGGTGTGCTGGACGCCATGACCGATGTCATGGCCCCGACCGTCGCCGCTCGGACCCGCCGCTGGGCGGCTGCTCTGATGACCGCTTCACTGGTCGCTGCGTTGGCCGGGTGCTCCGTTCAGCCCCGCCCCGACGCCACGGGGTCCGATTCTCCGTCGACCACGTCAAGCGCCACGGTGGGGGTAGCGGTGGTGCTGCGGTTCGGTGACCGTGTCGCGACCGCGACGCTGGTCGATACGCCGGAGGCGCGGCAGTTCGCTGCGATGCTGCCGGCGACCGTGGAGCTGAAGGATGTGTGGGGGCAGGCGAAGTCGGGGCGGCTGCCGCACGTGCTCACGGTCGAGGGCTCCGCTCCGATCCATGATCCCGTCCCGGGTCACATCTACTTCTGGCCGCTGAGCGAGGTGATCGCCGTCTACTACGACGACCTCGGCCAGGCGGTGCCCGACCCGGGCCTGGTCCGCCTCGGGACCATTGACACCGGCCTCGACAGTCTCGCCAACGCGGGCAGGCGGATCGCGGTCCGGATCGAACTGGCCCGACCTGCCTGACCCACCAACGCCATCAGTCGCGTACAAGGAGATCTCTGCTCATGCGTGCTGCTGTCATGACCGCCCCCGGTGAGGTCCGCGTGGAGGACCGTCCGGAACCGAAGATCATCGAACCGACGGATGCGATCGTCCGGCTGGCCGCGACATGTATCTGCGGGTCGGACCTGTGGCCCTACCGCGGCATCGAGAAGATCGACGGGCCACGGCCGATGGGCCACGAATACGCCGGCATCGTCGAAGCAGTCGGCGCCGACGTTCGCACGGTGCGGCCGGGCCAGTTCGTGGTCGGCTCGTTCTTCGCCTCCGACAACACCTGCGAGATCTGCCGGGCCGGCTACCAGTCCTCGTGCGTGCGCCGGGAGTCCGCTGCCCCGGGCGGGGCGCAGGCCGAACGGATGCGGGTTCCGCTGGCCGACGGCACGCTGGTGGCCACACCCGACCTACCCGGCGACGACCTGATCCCCAGCCTGCTCGCCGTCTCCGACGTGCTGGGCACCGGCTGGTTCGCCGCGGTCGCCGCGCAAGCCGGCCCCGGCAAGACCGTCGCGGTCGTCGGTGACGGCGCCGTCGGGCTCCTCGGGGTCCTCGCCGCACGGCAACTCGGTGCCGAACGCATCATCGCGATGAGCCGGCACGAGACCCGCCAGAAACTCGCCCTCGACTACGGCGCCACCGACATCGTCACCGAACGCGGCGACGACGGCGTGGCCCGGATCAAGGACCTCACCGACGGGCTCGGCGCACACTCGGTCATCGAAGCCGTCGGCACCCAGGAATCGATGATGCAGGCCATCCGCTCCACCCGCCCCGGCGGGCACGTCGGCTACGTCGGCGTCACCCACGACGTCGTCCTGCCCGGCATGGACCTGTTCTTCTCCCACGTCCACCTGCACGGCGGCCCCGCACCGGTACGCCGCTTCCTGCCCGACCTGATCGACCTGGTCTGGAACCGACGGATCGACCCCGGCAAGGTATTCGACCTCGCCCTCCCGCTCGCCCAGGCAGCCGACGGCTACACGGCCATGGACGAACGCCGCGCCATCAAGGTGCTGCTACACCCGTAACCCCTGCGACGACGCCTGCCCTGGCCCGCGCCGCGCAGGCCGGGGCAGTCAGCAGTTGCTGCACCCGAAAGGAACAAGCGTGGCGGCACGGCTCACACCTCTTGACCCGACGGTGACCCGGACAGACGGGCCGGCAGCGGCACCGCATGACCAAGCGGCCAGCCGCCGCCTCGGCATCGTGCTCGGACTGCTGACGATCTTCGGTCCGATCTCCATGGACCTCTACCTGCCCGTACTACCAGCGCTCACCGCCGAACTGGGGTCAGCCACCTCGACCGCGCAGCTCACCATCACCGCCTGCCTACTCGGCCTTGCCCTCGGACAACTCATCGCCGGACCCCTGTCCGACCGGTTCGGCCGCCGCCGCCCCCTGCTGGCCGGCGTCGCGGCATACATCGTCACCTCGGTGTTGTGCGCGATCAGCCCGACCATCGAAACGCTCATCGCCGCCCGGTTCGTCCAGGGCCTCGCCGGCGCCGTCGGCATCGTGATCGCCCAAGCCGCCGGCCGTGACCTCTACACCGGCCGCAAACTGGTCCGCTACTACGGCCGGCTCACCGTGCTCGCCGGGCTGGCGGCCATCATCGGGCCCGTCATCGGCGGGCAACTCGCCGCCGTCACCGACTGGCGCGGCCTGTTCCTCTTCCTCGCCGCCCTCGGCGTCGCCATCCTCGCCGCCTCGACCCTCGTCGTCCGCGAGACGCTACCCCCGGAGCGCCGCGTCGCCGGAGAGTGGACACGCATGGCCCGCGACTTCCGGCGTCTGCTCACCGACCGGGTCTTTCTGGGCGCCGTCCTGGTCAGCGGCTTCACCAACGCCGCAATCTTCGCCTACCTCGCCGGCGCCACCTACGTGCTGCAGGGCATCTACCAGCTCTCGCCACAGCAGTACTCGTTGGCGTTCGGTCTGAACTCCCTCGGCTTCATGGTCTTCGGCTACCTCGGCGGCCGACTGGCCGAGCGATGGTCGGAGACCGGCACACTGGCGACCGGGCTGGGCATGAGCACGCTCGGCGCGGCAGGACTACTGGCCACCGCCATCCTGCACCTACCCCTGATCGCCGTCGTCATCTCGCTGCTGACGATGGTCAGCGGAGTCGCCGTCACCTCTCCACCCGCGACCTCGCTCGCCCTGGCCGACTACCCCGACATCGCCGGCACCGCCTCGTCTCTGCTCGGCCTGGCCCGGTTCGCGTTCGGCGGCCTGGCCGCACCCCTCGTCGGCCTCGGCGGCGCCGACAACGCCCTCCCACTCGGACTCGTCACCGTCACATCCACCGCGCTCGCCGTGACCGCCTACGCCACGACCATCAGATCCCGGCATCACGACCGGAACACGAGCCGGAAGCCCTCATGAGCGCGGACATTCGCCGCCAGAACGCACCCGCGAGGCGGCGCATCTACCTGTTCAGTGCTGTCGAGGCGATCGTGTTCACCGCTGTCGGGTGGCTGTTCGGGCGAGAGTGTGCGGCCAGGTGTGGGACGGCCATGGCGGGGCGGCCCTCGATCAGGCGCTGGCCGGCGGGACTGGGATCGTGCCACGTCGGCGGGCCGGTGGAGCCCGACGTAGAGCGGGCTCGGTCGGCACGGCGGTCGGCATACGTGGCGCTCCGTTGTTCCGGCGCACCTCTCCCAGTCCTCGTGACGCCGGAAGACTGACGCGGTCACAACCTTTTCTCTCGCGGACCCATCTATACGGGCATGGAGTCCACGGAGGACCGGGAACGGCAGTACACCGCGTACGTCGAGGCGCGGGTCCTGCCGTTACGAAGAACCGCGTACCACCTGTGCGGAAGCTGGCACGTCGCGGAGGAACTGGTCCAGGAAGCGTTCATCAAGCTCTACCTGAAATGGGACCGCGTGCGGGGCCCGGCCACGCTTGACAGCTACGTGCGGCAGGTCCTCGTCCGCACCTACCTGGAGACCACGCGGCGCTCATGGTTCCGGCGGATCCTGCCCACCGCGGAGTTACCGGAGGCCGCTGAGCGCGACGCCACAGACCCGGACCACCGGATGGACATCACCGCGGCGCTCGCCCGGCTGCCCGCCGGCCAACGGGTGGTGCTGGTGCTGCGGTACTTCGAAGGCCTCGACGTCAACGAAACGGCGAGGGTGCTGGGCCGTTCCCCCGGCACCGTCAAGAGCCAGACCTCGCTCGGCCTGGCCCGCCTCCGGGAGCTGCTGCCCGGCTACCTCAACGCGTCCCAGTAGGAGATGACAATGTCAGAAGCACAGCTCCAGGACATGTTCCGCCAGGCCGACGACGTCGAGCCACCGCTGCCCCCGCACTTCGTCGCTGGCAGCCTCGAGGCGGGACGCCGTCGGTTGCGGCACCGGCGCACGGTGCGCGCGACCACCGGTGGCGTCGCGGCCCTCGCCGCCCTGGCGATCGCGGCGACGGCGGTCGTCGGCGGTACGGGCGGAACCAGCGGCGTCGACCGCGGCGCCGTCAGTGGCACGCCGGCCGATGTACCCGGCCAGCATCAGGAGGTACCTGACGTGCCGCAGAACGCGATCGCCCTGCTGGAACGGGTGTCGCTGGTGGCCGGTCAGCGGACGGAGCAGGTCCGTCGCGACCAGTTCATCTACGAG
Organism: Virgisporangium aurantiacum; assembly: GCF_016863635.1. Lineage (GTDB taxonomy): Bacteria > Actinomycetota > Actinomycetes > Mycobacteriales > Micromonosporaceae > Virgisporangium > Virgisporangium aurantiacum. Next base: position 19,282 of record NZ_BOPG01000085.1, read on the forward strand.
AAGCGTCAGTTCAGCACGACGGTGCCGACCGAGGTGAACCCCAAGGGAGAGATAGTCGGCGTCTCCGAGAGTTGGGATTCCGTGGACGGGTCAAAGCCCGGCTGGACGGTGATGCCGGACAAGCGGGGACAGCAGTTCAGCGGGCCGACACCGGCCGAAGCCGATCCCTCGTTGGAGGGCAACACCACCTACACCTATCTGACGACCCTGCCCACCGACCCTTCCGCCCTGTTGGCCACGGTCCGCGCGGCGGTCGCGGCCCGACCGGGTCCCAAGCCCGGCGACCGCGTCGACGCCGACCAGGAGGCCTTCGAGGTGATCGGCGGAGTACTCAACAACACGATGCTGCCCCCGCGGTTGGGGGCCGCGCTCTACCAGGCCGTCGCCATGATCCCCGGCGTCACGATGATCACCGAGGTCACCGACCTGGCCGGCCGACCGGGCATCGCCGTGCAACGGGTCAGCGCGCAGAACGGCGACACGAGCACATGGATCTTCGACCGGAAGACGTACGAGTTCCTCGGCGCGAACCTCACCCGACTGACGAGGTACAGCGACGGGGACAGGTTCGCCAAGACCAGTTTCGCCATCCTGACCCGCGCCGTGGTCGACGAGGTCCGCCAGACGCCGTAGCGGGGAAAGGCGCTCGAACAGCGAAGGCCCCGGTCGGCGGAAGCGCCGTTGACCCGGGCCTTCCTGGTGAGAGCCGCCCCATGGCTTGCCGCCAACTACCAGCGAAGATTCAGCGCCGTAGACTCCCGAAGGTCACAGCCCGCCCGTAACCTATCCACCCGCACGGACGGATCGTCCTCCGGTCGGAATGAGGCGTCGCGTTCCCAGCCCGTCCCTCCTCCGTCGTCAGCCGTCCCGGCCGGTCGGCCAGCCAGACCCAGAACCTCGCGGCTGAGCATCCGCAGCGCCTGGATGAGCTCAAGGGCCAGCGGTGGTTCTACGCCGGCAAATACAACGGACTGCCTCTCGACGACCGCAGTCCCCTGGAGATCATCAGCACCCGTACCAGCAGGATGCGAGCTCGGACTCATCCGGGTGGGGTGAGCCGCCGGGCCGATCCGTGCGCGAGGCTGAGACGTCTGGCCGATCGGAGGAACGGGATGAGGGTGCGGCCGGTCCGTCTGAACTCGGCGATCGCGAGCCTGTTCATCGTGGGCTCGGCCTGCTTCGTGCTGGGGTCGGTGCCGGCGTACACCGACGCGGTTGGAGGCGTCGTCGACGGCGTCACCTTCTTCGTTGGATCGATCTTCTTCACCGCGGCGTCGTTCCTTCAACTCGTTCAGGCCCAGACTCCGGCGATGGGCGACGGCGCCGCGCTGCCGAGCTCACCGGAACCGGTGCGGTTATGGGCCTGGCTACCGCATGACCGGAACTGGCTCGCGGCAATCACGCAGTTCCCCGGCACGCTGTTCTTCAACGTCAGCACGCTGGCCGCTCTGGCGCACAACGCATCGGTGCGGGAGCAGGACCGACACGTGTGGCGGCCGGACATCTATGGATCGACCCTGTTCCTCGTGGCCAGCGCGTTTGGCATTCTCGCGATCGGGACCTTCTGGAGTTGGCGGCCGCGGATGCTGCCGTGGCGGATCGCGTGGGTGAACATGATCGGATCCGTCCTGTTCATGGCCTCCGCTCTGGCCAGCTTCGTCCTGCCCAGCTCTGGTGACGTGATCAATCTGTGGGTCGATGTCGCCGGCACGCTGCTCGGTGCGCTGTGCTTCCTGATCGGAGCCATCCTGATGTTCGCGGCCTGGCGACAGGCCGTTCACAACGCCGACCCCGCGGCCAGGCCAACCTAGGAGAGCGCGCATGACCACGACGCCCATGGGCAACGATGACGCTGACGCGGCTCTGTTCGGCAACCGGTTCGTCACGCGGGAGGTGCCGACCCGGGAGTTTCCGGATACGGGCATGACAGCCGTGGACGCCTTCCGTCTCGTCTCGGAGGAGATGGCGCTGGAGGGTGATCCGGCCCGGAACCTGGCGACGTTCGTTACGACCTGGATGGAGCCGGAGGCGCAACGGATCGTCGCGGCGAACCTGCACCGGAACTTCATCGACCACGCGGAGTACCCGCGCACCGCGGAGATCGAGCAGCGCTGCATCCGGATGATCGCGGACCTCTTCCACGCGCCGGGCGAGACGACCGGCGCGCGCACGCAGGGATCGTCCGAGGCCATCATGTTGGGTGGTCTCTCGCTCAAATGGAACTGGCGGATGCGTCGCGGGAACGCGGGCTCCTCGACCGCGATTCCGAATCTGGTCTTCGGCGGCGACGTACACGTGGTGTGGGAGAAGTTCTGTCGTTACTTCGATGTCGAACCCCGGATCGTGCCGCTTCAGCCCGGTAAGTACACGATCGGCCCGGACGACGTGGCGCCCCATGTCGATGAGAACACGATCGGTGTCGCGGCCGTGCTCGGGACGACGTTCACGGGGCACAAGGACGACATCGTCGGCATCAACGACCTGCTGCTCCAGATCAAGAGCGAGCGCGGGCTCGACGTGCCGTTGCACGTCGACGGGGCCAGCGGCGGCTTCGTGTGGCCGTTCCTCTACCCCCGACTCGCCGTGGGACTTCCGCCTCGAACAGGTCCGTTCGATCAACGTCTCGGGGCACAAGTTCGGGCTGGTCTATCCGGGCATCGGCTGGCTGATCTTCCGGGAGAAGGCGGACCTGGCCAAGGACCTCGTGTTCGAGGAGAACTATCTCGGCAAGACCGACTCGACATTTACCCTCAACTTCTCCACCGGCTCCGCGATGGTGCTGGCCCAGTACTACAACCTGGTCCGCTACGGTCGGGCCGGCTATCGCTACATCATGAAAAACATGCAGGCCAATGCTCGCGTGCTCGGCGAGAAGCTGGCGGCGATGGGCCGGTTCGAGTTGATCGGCCCCGACGAGGAGCAACTTCCCCTGGTGGCATTCCGCCTCGCCGCGGACAACGGATACGACGAGTTCGACATCGCCTGGCAACTCTCGGCCGAGCGCGGTTGGATGGTGCCCGCCTACACCCTCCCGCCGGATGCCCAGAATGTGACGATCATGCGCGCGTTGGTCAAGGAGACGATGAGCCGGGAGCACGTCGACACGCTTGCCCGGGACATCGAAGAGGCATGCGCCACGCTCGCGAAAAAGGGTGGCGCGCACGAGGCCGAAAGCCAGAAGGTCGTTACCGGGCCGGGACACTGATCGCACCCGAGAAGTTCGTCCGCGGCAGCGTCACGCCGACGCCCAGTTCCGATACGTGCACCAGGGCCGGCTCCGATTCCCCGCCAGGCTCCACGCGTGCTTCCCCACCAGCGGCTCACCAGACACGGCTCAGCCGACTTCGACACGCGACCTAGTCCTCAGCCTCCGCCGGGCGGTTGGTGCATGCCGAAGTCGGACGGAACCACGGCGACCTTTCTCCGAAAAGCGTCGAGGAGCAGGTCGCCCTCGTTCAGCCTGCGGTCCAGGACGGTTTCCTTCTGCTCGTCGTAGTCGGCACTCCCGTAGCTGTCGACCAGGTCGGCGAGAAGGTCGGCGACCTCGCCCAGATCGAGGTATCGGAAACCCTCCACGGCGCGTTCGAACTCGTCGGGCTCGATGACTTCCATCGCGAATCCCAGGCCGCCGCCCATCATGGCGCCGAAGACCCGCGAAACATGCGAGAGCCTCGCCACCCCGAGCGGCGTGCCGGGCGGGACCGCACCCTCGACACCGTAGTCGACCGCTTCGTTGTACACATCGTCGAGCGACATCAGATTCCCGGCAGGTTTCCCGGCAAGGCTTCCTTGCCGTACGTCCTGATCGTATTGATCACGTACATCCCGAAGTCCCACTGCTGGTTGAAGGGCATGCCCGCGAGCATGTTGCGAATGGATTGTCCGCCCGTCCAGTTGAAAGTCTTCGAATAGTATCCGTTCTTCGCGAAGTTGACGGTGCTCTCCAACAGCATCATGTTGTCCGGATGGTTGATCCACTCCAGCGGAAAACCAGACTTCGCCGCCTGGCTCTGTTCCACGACATGCTCCCAGTTCAGGGTTGGACCGCCCCGGGCGGCGTAATCCCTGGCCGGCCCGTGCGCCGTTTGCCATCCACCGGGCCTGCTGTAGCTCGGGAGTCCTTCCGCAGAGCACTGGCAGTTAGGTCCGCCGCAGTTGTGGACGAGTACCGGCTGGTCGGCGGCGAGCACATGGTAGGTGTGTGTGACGGCGACGGTGAGGTTGTACGTCGTGACGCCGGCCTGCCCGGCACGTTGTACGGCGCCGATCTCGACCCGCGTGCCTGCCGACGTCTGAAGCCACTGCCCCGGCTGCAGGTCCTTCGCGTCGACCCATTCGCCCGCCGGCAGCACCCAGAACGGATGGTTGTCCGTCGCCGTGATCGTCGCCGGTCCGTCCGTCCCGCCGGTCTCCACGGTGATCTGCACGAGTTCCCGGTCGCCGGTGCCGGTGATGGTGGCGGTCACGGGCTGCGCGGTCGTCCCGTTGTCCGGACCGGACGCCACCACGAGGTCGCCGACGGCGATCTTCTCGATGGGCTTGCCGGAGCCGTCGGCCATGAGGACGGTCGCTCCGGCGGTGAAGCTGCAGCCCTTGCCGCCGCCGCCGCCCTTGCCGCCGCCGGCCTTGGCGGCGCCGGCGGATCCGGCACCGCGGCTGAGTGCACCGCCTGTCACCTTCCCGGTGGCGATCTCCCCCGCTTCCTTCCACGCGGCCGCCCCGGCCGCCTTCGTCGCCGCTTTCGCGCCTTGGCCGGCGACGGCGGCCGATACGCCGGCCTTGATTCCCTGGGCGCCGGCCGATCCGAGGCCTCCGGTCACCGCCCCGATGACCGCGCCGACCGCTGCCTGTTTGGCCAGGCCTCCCCAGCTGAATTCGCCCTTGCCCTCGACCTTCGTCTCGACCGCGTACTGCACGGCGGAGCCCACGGCGCCGGCCAACGCGCCGCACGCGACGGCGCCCGCACCCGTCCAACCGATTGCGAAGCCGCAGCCCACACCGACCACCAGACCCGCGGCGAAGCCGGCGATGGCGGCCTTGTGGTCGTCGACCCAGTTGACGGTGGCGGTGGCGGCCTTCTTGCCCTTGCAGACGATGTCCCAGGTGCCGCACTTCTTCGACTTGCCCTTGCCGCCGTCCTTCTTGCCGCCGCCACCGTTGCCGCCGCCACCACCACCGCCACCGCCGGTTCCGTCGGAGGTGTAGGTGGGTGTGTTGCCGTACCATTCCTCGTCGGTCATGACCTTCAGACCGTCGGCGTCGCTGGCGGCCGTGGGTGCGTTGTTGGCGTAGGTGTAGCCGTTCATCTGCTGCGGATCGGTGAAGTCGACGATCGTGTCGATCGACACGAAGCGACCGATCGCCGGGTCGTACTCGCGCGCGCCGAGATGGGTTAGGCCGGTGGGATCCTTGGTGCCGCCGACGAAGCCCTTCTCGTTGGGCCACAGGGTCGGTGTGCCGCGTTCGGCTCCGAACGGGGTCTCGTAGCGACGGGTGACCGCCTGCCCGGCCTCGGCGATCGCGATCTGCTGTGTGCCGTGATGATCGCCGCCGAGCCACGTGACACCCGCGGCGGTGCGTTGGGCCACGGTCGTTCCGCCGAAGTTGTAGAACCGCGTGCAGGTCTTGCTGTTGGTGGCGCGGTCCCACCGCAGTTCCGCGTCGGGCAGGTAGAGGGTCTTCCCCTTGGCGTCGCGGCGGATGAGCCGGTCACCGGTGGCGGAGTAGACGTAACTGGTCTCGCCGGTCGGGTCGTTGGTGGAGGCGAGGTGGCCCTGGTGGTCCCAGGTCAGCGTCTGCAGTTCCCCACCGGGTGCCGGGCGGTTGAGCGTGTTGCCGGCTGCGTCGTAGGTGTAGCCGGTGGTTACCGACGCGCCGTCGGCGCTGCGGGTGACGCCGGTCAGCGTGTGCGGCTGGTCGCCGCCGTCGTTCGGGTAGTCGTAGGCGGTGGTGACGGCCTGGGTGTCGGAGGTCAGGCTGTGGTCGGTCTGGGTCAGGCGGCGACCGATGTCGTCATAGGTCCAGGATTGCCGGTACGGCGCCGGTCCGCCGAGGCCGGCCGCCGTCGGCGTCGCGGCGCAGTCGCCCGATCGTGGGGTCCAGGCCCCGGTGAGGCGTTGTAGGCCGTCGTACCGGAAGCATTGGACGTCCGCGGTCGCACCGGGTGGCGAGTCCGCGATCCGGGTCACCTTGCCGACGTCGTCGTAGTCGTAGGTGATGTCCGAGACGGTGTTCGGGTCGGCGCCGTCCCGCGCGGTGATGACCTGTTCGAGGCGTCCGGTCTCCAGTTCGTACTTGAACGTGCGGTAGACCCGGGACCCGGTCTCGCTGAACAGCCCTCGGTACAGGGTGAGCTGCTCGGGTTCGGCGAGCGCGTTGTAACGGGTGTCGGAGACGTAGCTCGCCTGCGGTGCCGAGCCGAGGAAGTTGGTCATGCGGTTCGGCAGGCCGAGATCGGTGTAGGTGAAGCCGACCGACTCCACCGGCAGGTCACCGGTCTCCGGGGAACCGAGACTGTTCGCGCTGCCGTCGCGGTTGTATCCCGCGTTGTAGTAGTACGTGCCTCCGACGCCGCCCTCCGCCATCGGGATGCTGATCGAGGTGCCGGTCTTCTGGTAAGCCAGGTTGTATCCGGTGGTCGCTACCGTGTACCGGTCGTTACCGACGATCCGGGTCGCCGAGGTGAGCTGCCCCTTGGCCTTGGTCACCTGGTCGGGCAGGGTGGTCTGGTCGTAGATCCACTCGACGATCTTGTTGGTCGCGGCGAGTGCGTCCTTGTAGATGCCGGTACGCCGCCCGAAGGCGTCGTAGGTGTAGAGCAGCTTGCGGTTACGGGCGTCGGTCGAGGTCGCCACCCGTCCGCCGGCGTCGTAGGTCGTGGTGAGGGTTCCGCTGTCGGGGTCGTCGAGGGTGGTCTGCCGGCCGGTGATGTCGTACCCGAAGACCCACCGGTTGCCCGCCGGGTCGGTCACCGTCGACAGGAGACCCCGGCGGTTGTACTCGTACGTCGTGTCGGCGTGCGCGCCCGTCGGGGTGCTGCCCATGTACGTGCGCGCCCGGGTGGTGTGGCCGCGGGCGTCGACGAACCTGGTGGTCGCGGTGCCGCCCTGTGGCGGCACCACCGTCGTGTGATCGCCGCCGTGGACGGTGTGGGTGCGCCAGCGTTCCCGCTCGTATGGCTGGAAGATGCTGTCCGTCGCCCGTCCCGCACCGTCGTACACCGTGCGGGTCTGCTTGGGGATCGTGTCCGCGGCGACCACCCCGACCAGGTCGATGCCCGGCGTGCCGGTGTTGTGGTACGTGTCGTACGCCTTCACCGCCCGGCCTGCGGTGTCGTAGAACGTGTCGGTGAGCAGCCGACCGCCCGATGGCGACGCCGACTGGGTCTGCCGTTGCCGCAGCATCCCGTCGTAGAGCGTGTAGGACGTCAGGTATGCGCCGGTCGGGCCGACCCGGTCGGTCGTCACCGCCGTCGCGCCGTCGCGGCGGACCGTGTATGTGTACTTGACGTCCGCGGGGTCGACGCCCTTGGTCTTGCCGGGCTTCCAGACGCCCGTCAACCGGCCCAGGCTGTCGTACGCCAGGCTGGACCTCAGGCCGTTCACGTCCTCGGTGGACGTCGACAGGCCCCACGCCGGTTCGATCGTGCTCGTGGTCGTCCAGTTCAGCGCGTTCGTGTCGACGGTTTGCGTCACCGGGCCGCCGCTCGCCGGCGTGTATGTGGTCGCCGACCGGAAGTTCAGCGCGTCCCACGACTCGACGGTGCGGCCGTGGCTGTCGAACGCCGCCCGGGCCACCGTGCTGAACACCGGCTGCCCGTTCGCCCAGCCGGTCATCTGCTCCATGCGGGTCACGTCACCGCGTTTCGGCGCGATGCCGGGATCCTGGCCGTCGTAGCTCGTGCGGGTGGCGCTGACGACGTCGTCGGCGGTGACGGTTCCCGCGGCGGCAGCACAGCTGAGCGCGTACGAGCGGGCACCGTGCGGCAGGCCGATGATCCAGGCGGTCGTGTTGCGCGGCTCGTAGGTGGTGGTCGAGCACTGCTCGTCGCCGGTCACGTCGACGTCACCGAGGTCGTCGACCTTGACGGCCATGCCGTAGGAGTCGAACTCCTTGACGGTCCTGGTCCGCTGCGCCGGCCGCCCGCCGTCGCGGGCTGTGCGGGACTCGGAGGTCCGGACGTCCACGTAGCGGGAGGCGACCTTCGCACCCGCGATCGTCCGGGTCGCGAGTTCCGCCGAATGCCATGGCTCGGACAGCGAACCGGAGACCTCCGCGCCACCGGGGCCGTTGAACGTCCGCTGCTCGCGGACCATGCCTGCGTACCAGTCCTCGTCGACGAACGTCCCGCCCTGCGAGTCGGTCACGCTGACCGACCGGGTGGTGCCGGATGGCCCCTTGTCGCCGTTCATGCCGCGGAAGTACGTCGTCTCCGAGTACGTCTGCTCCCCCGGGTCACCGACCGTCGTCCCCACCCTGCCGTAGCCGCGCCACGACGACCACGTCTTGCCGTCCTCGGACAGCAGACCGTCGTCGTCGGCGAAGTGCCAAGCCGGGTCACCGAGGTACGTGTACCGGTTGACGACCCGGGGCGCGCCACCGGTCAGGTCGGACTCGGTCACCGCGTCGACGACGTACTTGTGGAAGTAGTCGGTCTTCGCGGTCGTGTGCCCCTCCGGCGTCCACTTCACCGGGTAACACCGCAACGTGTTGCTCTCCGGCACCGTCGGCACCCGGGTACCGGCCACACAGTCCGGGTCGGAGTAGTCGATCTGCACCAGGCCACCGGTCTCGGTGTAGATCCCGACCAGGCGCCGCCAGTTCATCGACGGCGAATGGTCGACGGTGTCGACCCGGTTGTGCATCGGCTCGCCCTCGAACGTGATGTCCGGCATCGCCGTCGTGCCGCCCACGAGCCCGACGTGGGAGATCTTCTCCAGCCACAGCCCGGCCCGGGTCGAGTCCTCCGGGTCCGGGAAGCCGTGCGTCAGCGTCCACCGCTCGACATCGCGGAAATCGTTCGGTGCGCTGTTGCGCACCTGCGTGGTGACGGTCGACAGCCGGTTCGTGGTCCAGAACGACGGCGACGCGTTCAGGCACTCCTTCGTGGCGGACGCGCACTCCAGGTCCCACGGCGTGTCGGGCCACGTCGTCTCGTTGTGGGTGCCGCAGTTGGACAGGCACCGGTCGCCGTAGCCGAGCAGCACCCGCGCGGCGGCGTTGCCCGCGAACACCGAGTCGGTGCCGGTGGTCGGGTCCGGCTCCACCCGCGTGCCGTACTCGACCCGGTCCAGCCGCCCGCCGCGCACGTACGACACCGGCGTCGCGACGACCATGTTCTTCGCGTAGTGGTTGGTGTTCGACGAGTACCAGAACGACATCGTGTTGTTGTGCGGGTCGACGACGTAGTCGAGATTCCACCGCCACGCCTGCGTGCACCACGACGCGTTGTAGGTCGTCTGGTTGCACGGCTCGTTGACGTGGTTGCCGAACACCGGCATCGTCCACACCGACCCGGTCGGCTTGTTCGACGGTGCGCCCGGCAGCATGTTCTTCCCGAACCAGTACTGCGTCCCCGACGACGTGGTCAGCACCCACCACTCGCCGTTGCGGGCGCCGTTCGGTGCGCCGTACCGCCGCTCGACCCTCGACCCGTCGGCCTTGCGCGGGTGCCACCGGTTGACGTCGGTGGCGTCCTGGATCAGCTCCAGTGACCGGCCACCAAGGTTCACCGTCGCGTTGTCGGTGGCCCAGCACTGGTCGCCGGTCTTCGTGGTGTTGTTACCGCCGTTCTTGCGGTCCTCCCAACAGTTGCGGTACCGGCGCTCGACGTAGCCGCCGATCGACAGATCGAAGCCCTCGCCGATCTCCGTCGGCTGGTTGTTCGACGCCGCCATCCGCCCGTCGACCGACTGCGACGAGTACCCCAGGTCCAGCGACGGCTCCGGGCCACCGACAGCCGGCGGCACCCGCATCGGGTACGACCAGGAGAAGTCGCCGGCGTAGTTGCCCGCCGACCACGTCGACGACGGCGACAGAGACGTCGCCGCGAAGCTGCCTGCCGCGCCCGAGACGCCCGCTGTCAGCGCGACGAGCGTGGAGCCGCCCGCCCGGGCCGACTCGTCACGGGCCGGCGTTCCGACCGGCACATCCGCCGACACGACCTTGCCGACGGTGTCGTTGTCGCTCGCCAGCACCGTGCCCACGCACTCCGGCCGACCCGGCGAGGTCACCGCGCACTCCGGCAACGACACCAGCCGCAGGCGCGACGACCAGTCGCCGCCGTACGCGGTCGCGAAGTCCTTGTACGACACGGCCACGTTCACGCGTCCGTTGCCGGTGACGCCGTCGGCGCGGGCCAACCGCACCAGCACGCCCCGAATCCCGGCCCGCGCGGAATCGGCCTGCCCCAGCACGTCCACCGTGACCGCGGCCGGTGCTCCGGCTGCGGCCGTCACCGTGACCGGGCCGGCGGCCTGGGCCGCCGCGCGCTGCCCGGCCGGGGCGACGGACACCCTGGTCGACGACGCACCGGGCCAGGCGGGCGCCGGCTTGGCCGACGCTGGCCGGTACGCCGGGACGGCTGGAACCGTCGCCCGCACCGGCACGACCGCGATCGGCTTGACCTTCGCCGACGCCGGCGGGCCGGACGGGGCGACGGGCGCGGCGAGGACCGGCCCCGCCCCGACGAGGCTGACGGCCAGCACGAGCGGCAGGCTCACCGCGATGGTGCTGACGGCACGACGGATCATCCGCGACGGCGTGCGCACGGTGTGTCTCCTCGGTTGTCGGCAGGGCTCAGGGCTCGAAACGGTGGAACGTGACGGCGCGGTTGTTCGTGAACTCCGGTTGGCCCGGCAACGCCCGCGAATACCAGAAGTCGCTCACACGGACCGCTCTCGCTTCGCGTTCGTGCGCCTCGTCGATCCCGGCGTAGTTGTACGTCAGCAGGCCGTCTTCACCGAAGATCACCTCGTAGCTGACCCGGCTGGTCGGTGTCCGCGTCGAGCCGAGGTTGCGCACCTCGACCACGAACTGCCGGTTCGGTGCCGTACCGATGAGGGCCGTGCGCACGGTCGTCTGCGCGTCGAAGAACGTATGGGGGTCCTTGTACGCGTTCAGGGTGCGAATGTGAGAACCCCACCACTCCTCCAGGTAGAAGTCGCCCTCCTCGGTCACGTAGAAGGTGGTGAAGGCGAAGTCGAACACCTGGAACGGGAACGGCACCTCTCCGTACGCCTCCCAGAGGTCCTCCTCCGCCATCCGCCACGGGAGGATCGTCTGGTCGGCCGGAACGAACGGCGTGGTGGCAACCGTGCAGCCGTAGCCGACCGGGTCGCGGTACATCGAGTTCAGCGGGATGTCGACCTGGGTGTCACCGGCGACGTCGATGGCCGCCGCACCGGCGTCGCAGCCCTGGCGGGCGGTCATCACGTACCGACCGCTCTCGACGCCGCCGAGTGCGAAGGAGCCGGTCGTCGTCTGCACGTCCGTCCACAGTGGATCGATCGACACGAGGGCGTTCGGCACCGCCGCGCCGTTCCTGGTCACCCGGCCCGACACCGTCCACGGCCCGATCGGACGGGGAACGGTCGGGCGGGTGATGACCACAGCACTGCCGTCGGCGAGCAACGGTTCGTGGAAGCTGTACTGCGTGCCGATCCCGCCGGTGCGGCTCTCGACGCCGACCGCGGCGTACGCGCCCCGCGACGTCGGGTCGGGGCCGAGGTTCGCGTACGTGAATGCGAGATCGCCGTTCTCAGAGAGGATCACCTCGAACGTCACCCGGAGGTCCTCGGAGAAGAAAATGACGTTCCGCCACTCCACCACGAACTGCCGGTTCGGTGCCGTGCCGAGAACGGCCGTCCGCACGCTCGCCGACCCGTCCACCATCAAGTCGTCCCAGAACGGGGCGATGACGCCGTTGGGGGTCGAGCGGTCGGGCAGGCTGGTTCCCCGGTACTCGTCCGCGTCCGTCCCGTCGCCGATCGACAGGGTTCCGTTCGTGCTCACCCACGCCGTCGTGGCGCTCTCGCCGTAGAACGGCACGGTGAACGGCAACGTGACCTGGATCGTTTTGTCGTCGCCGGTCAGCGGCAGCACCGTCTGGTCGGCCGGGACGAACGGACGCTCCTCGGTCGAGCACGTGTACCCGAACAGGTCCGCCTGCGGGAACAGGGTCAGGCCCACGAACGTCGGTTCGTCGATCGTCACGGCGCTGGTGGCCGTCGCGCCGCACGGGCCGCCGGTCGCCGTCACAATGTATTGGCCGGCGGCCAGGTTCGGGAACGCGAACGAGCCGTCCGGACCCGTGCGCAGCGTCGCGCCGCCCGGCTCCAGCCGGACAAGGGCGTTCACGGCCGGGTTCCCGTTCGCGTCGGACGCGGTTCCGTTGACCGCGGGTAGGTCCGTGACCCGGGCGACCGCGGCCGCGGTCTCGCTCTGCCGGTTGTTCGCGGTCACAGACGCCGCGAATACGAACGTCGATCCAGGCACTGTCGGCGTGACCGTCACGGTCGCCTTCCCGCCGGCCGCCGGCAGGGTGACGCTGCCGCTGAGAGTCTGGTCGCCGAGGCTGTACCTGATTCGGGTGATGGTGGTGTCGCCGCGGGCGTCGAGGGTCACCTGCAACGGCCGTCCGATGGTGACCCGGCCGCCGTCGGACAGGGTGACGATCGGCGACACCGGCTTGAGTTGCTTCTCGAATTCCATCTCGGTCGGACTCAACGTGCGGGCGTAGACGCGCAGGTCGTCGACCACCCCCACCATGCCGCCGAGCCGGGCACCGGCGGACTTCCGCCCGCCGAGCACGAGTGGGCCGGTCGCGTTGAACCCGCCGGTGAGTGTCGCGGTCTGCGCCTGAGCCACGCCGTCGACGTACATCCGCAGCGTGTGGCTGGCGGCGTCGTAGACCGCGGCGACATGGGTCCACATGCCCGCGGCCGGCGCGGCGTCGGACTTCACCGTCGCGATCGACGGGGCGTCACCGTCGACCGACGCCATTGCGAACGTCCAACGCTGGTCGGTCCCGTGGTACCCGACCCAGAACGCGGACGTCCGCTCCCCGTCGGCGGACACGACCACCGGGACGGAGTTCGCAATGGCGGCGGGGCGCTGCGCCCAGAACGACACCGCGAAGTTCGCGTCGGTCCGCACCGTCGTCGCCCCACCGGTGACCGGGTCGCGGGTGGCGATCGGACCCGCGGTAGTGCCGAACGTGCCGCCGCCGTTCGGTACCGCTACCGTGCCGCCGCGGCCCGACGTGCGACCGACGCCGGTGAGCGTCATCGCGTTGCCGTGCCCGGTCGAGTCGACGGCCGCGCCGCTGCTCTCCTCGAAACGCCACAGCGCGTCGGGACCGGACCCGGCCCGCACCCCGAACGTGTGCGTGCTCGGGGCGGCCGACAGGTTGCCGGCCACGTCGATGGCCCACACCCGCAGCGTGTGCACGCCATCGGTGGGCGGGGTGACGGACACCGTCGCGCCGTGATCGGTGCCGGCGTTCACGCGCGGCGCCTGCGCGCCCTGTATGCCACCGTCGACGGTGTAGGCGTAGGCGACCACATCGGCCGGGTTCATGGCCGGCGGCGCGATCGTGAACGTACCCGCGATCCCGGCGCCGCCGTGCAGCTGGCCGTCGGACGGGTAGCTCGTCGACCCGACCGCGCCCGGTGTCGACGGCGGTGTGACGTCGACGGTGAACTCGCACTGCGCGGAGAACTGCCCGACGTCGATGCCGTCGCCGGCCTGGGCCCGAACCACGTAGGTGCGGCCGTCGACCAGTTTGCCCGCCGGGATCGACACGACCGCGTCGGTGCCGGACGCCAGGTCGGCCTGGGACGCCTGCTCGCCGACGCCCACGGTGCCGCCGAGCTGCCACCAGGTGAACGTCACGTTGAGCGGGCGGGCCAGGCCGTCGGCGTCGCTGACCCGGGCCCGCAGCTGCGGCGTCAATGTACGGACGTACGGACGCCCGGCGCCGGTCCCACAGGTACCGTCGGCGACTCGCAGCTGGTCCGGCGCGTTCGGGTACGAGTTGTAGGTGACGACGAAGCGGGCCGTCGATGCATCGAACTTCTTCCACGCGTTGTGGTTGGACTCGTTCATGGCCTTGAGCCCGAGCGTGATCGAGCCCCAGCCTTCGGCGGCGGCCTGGCGGGCCAGCCCGGTGAGGCCCCACTCGGTGTGCTTGGGCTGCTTGCTGCAGTTGAAGCTCGACCCGGACGCCGCGGCCGGGTAGACCCACGAACCGGCGTTGTTGCCCCAGTTCGTGTCGGAGCGCGGGGCGTTGCCGACCCGGTGCACGTCGGTGTTCGTCCCGCCGCAGGACCACGAGTGCAGCAGTTCCATCGTCAGTTTGGCGTCGAGCACGTGCTTGCCGAGGTACTCGGCGTTCTGGAACTCGAACAACGACCGGTAGGTCATCGTCTGCGCCTCGTCGGTGTACCCGACCTTGGCGCACGACTTCGTCTTCGGCTCCCACTTGGGGCAGTCGAACTTGTCGTAGGACCAGTACGACTGGCCTGTGAACCGACTGTTGATCATCGTCCAGGCCGATGCCACCAGTGCCGGGTCGACGAACACGGGGTACGTCGTCGCCGATGCGGTCAGGAACTTCCGGTCCGGTCGCACGGTGAGCGTCGAGCCGGACAGCGTCAGCGGCATCGCCGCGTCGCGGGCACCCGCGGTCGCTCCCCGCGCGTCGGATCCGGAGTCCGAGTCGGAGCCTTGGCCTGACGAGTCCCACATCTTCGGTGTTCCCGACGCGAACACCGTCGCGCCCGCGCCGTCGACGACCTTGAGCGTCCCGGCGTCGCCGGCACGCATGGTCAGCCCCTTGGCCTCGACGGCGAAGCGCACCTCGGCCAACGCCGGGTTCTTCGCCGCGGCGGGCGTCTTCACCACGAGGACCTCGCTGAAACCCTCGACGTCGGCGGTGACCACCAGGTCGACGTCCGGCAACACCGACGGGTACGTCACCTGCGCGCCGGATACCGTCGGCGGCGGCAGCGGACCCGGCCACCGCAGCGACAGTTCACCCTTCGCCGCCCGCAGCGTCACCAGCGGCGCGTCGCCGCCGGCGGAGAAGGACATGTCCGTCGCGCTCGCAACCGGCGCCAGCCGGCCGTCGACCGGCCGCAGTGCCGGGTCCGGCGTCGCCCACCCGCCGTCCTTGCGCACCCGCTGCACCCGCGCGGCGGTCACCGCAGTGAGCGTCGCGTCGGCATTGACGAACACCTGTGCCTTCTCGGTGCGTGCCGACTCGTCCTCGACCTGGCGCCGGCAGCGCGCGGCGATCGCCGCGGCCGTCGCACGGTCGGGCGCCGTCGCGGGACAGGTGGTCGCGGCCGGCTGGGTCGGCGCCGCGGTGCCGGGTGACGCCGGGAGCGCCGTGCCCGACAGCACCAGGGCCACGACGAGCAGGCGACGGAGCGGATGACGCCTCCGGACAGGCCGAATATCCGGGTGTTCCTTGATGGATGACGAATACCCGCCGACAATCACGGTGAGTTACCCCCAGGCCACACTGAGATCGATGGCGGTAACCATAGTGGATGATCACTGTGTGCAATTGGTGGTGAACTTCACACAAAGAACCATTGACTCCGGTCGAACTCCTCCGGGGCGGCACGGCCCTCCCGGCGGCCCGCCGATCGGGGCCGTCCCACACCCGTCTCGTCGAAGGAAACTGCTGACGATGTCCGTCCCTGAACCACCCTCGCTGGCGGCCGACGCCTATGTCACACCGATCACCGCCGAGCCACGCGTCGGCGAATACGGCGTACACGCCTTCGGCCGCGCCGTTGCCTCCCACCTCGCCCGCGCCCTCAACACCGCCGTCCAGCCACCGACCTACCGGGAGAACCGTCGGGATCAGCGGAACCTGCCGAAGGCATCGACACTCGCGTTGACGGTCACGGGCCACGACGTACCCATCACCATCTTCGACGTCCCCACCCAGCCGCCGCGGCGACCCACGACGGTGTACGCCATCACCCTGGACGGACAGCCGGTGCCGTTCGAGACCGCCACCACCTACGACCTCGACGGGCAACTGGCCCGCGCAGTCTGGGTCGCAAGCCGCAGGCGTCACCACGCCGATCGACGCCATCCGACACACGCAACCGTCGACGCAGCATCGGCACCTCGGACGACGTCAGACGTTCCAACCCACGCCGCCGCGACACCGTCGCCGCCCGACAACAGGCCCGGACAACGAACCCAGACATCCGCGTTGGCATACGCCGCCGTACGGTCCGGACGAAACGTACGGCGGCGCACGGCCGAGGGAATGCGATGGCCGTCGCTAGCGCCGATTCACATCTGACGACATCGACTTGCCGAGAGAGGTTTCGGCGGTCACGTGTGACCGACGGGCATTGACCTGGTTCTTTAGGGTGGAGGTAATACGTCGTTACTCGAACCGCCCTGACCTGCTGGGACCATGATCGAAGGCCGCGCCCATGCCCGTCACGCGTGGCCGCCGCAGCTGAAGCCGCCGCCGCTGTAGCCGCCGCCGTCGCCGTAACCGCCGGTATCGGCGTAGCCGCCCGAGCCCGCAACGCCGTGCCCGCGTCCGCCGCCCCGCAGCTGCCGGTGCGGGTCGCCCGGGTCCGGGCGCCCGGCCTCGCGGGCGATCCGGCGCAGCTGCCTGCGCTCCTCGGAGTAGGACGCCCTCGTCGGGGCGTACGCCCGTAGCCGGCTCCCGTCGGGGTCGGCGGCGTCGTAACGGTCCCACTGCCGGGTCAGGAACAGGAACGCCGGCTCCCGCCTCGGGTCCGACGGCAGGTGACCACCCGCGACGACCACCTCGGTCGCGGCACGGTCGCCGGCCTCCGCGCGGCGGCACAACAGATCCCGCACCCCGACGGCTCTGGCGGCGGCCAGCGCCCGCACGCACGCCGCGCGGACCGTCGGCGGAACGCCGCTCTGGTTCACCACCCTGAGCAGCATCTCGGCATGTCCGACCGCGAGCGGGAACGCGGCGAGCCGCCGCCCGTCCGGATCGGCGTCGTCGAGCCGGTGGAACTGCCGCGTCGCGATCAGGAACAGCGGCACCAAGTCCGGGTCGGCCGGGACGAACCCACCCGCGGCGGCGTAGCGGGCGGCCGTCTCGTCACCTTCGACCGCGCGGCGGGCGAGTTCGATGCGCACCGGGCCGTCGGCCTGCGCGGTCAGCGCCCGGCCACAGGCCGTCGACGCGCTGATGCCACCACGGTGTCGCGGCACCCGGGTGCCGTGGGTCAACCGGTCCAGCAGGTGCTTGACCAGGTTGACCGGGTCGAATCCGGTGATGAGGTCGGTCCGGTCGCGCAGCACCATCAGTACGGCCAGGTCGGGCGAGCGGTCGGGGCGGTCGACCGGTCGGGGCAGGTGCGGGTTGGTGAGTATGGCCTCGAGCAGCGGTGTCGGGGTGCCGTCGTCAGTCCACAGCCGGTGGTGGCGCTCCTGCCGGGCGACCCGCAACCCGAGTTCGGCCCACAACCCCTCGACGAACTCGAATTCGAGGGCGCCCAGCAGGGACGGCTCGTCGGTGCGGTGCAGCACATCCCGGAACCCGGTGGCCAGGTCGGGATCGGCGATGGGCCGCAGGCCCAGTCGGACGACGATCGTCGAGGCGTTCAGGCCACGGAACGGCTGCGCCATGCCCGCCACCACCCGGAGCCGCGGCTCGTGCGCGCACGCCGGGTCGGCACCGAGCAGGAACCGACCGATCGCCGGGTCAAAGCCGTCGTCGTCGCGGAGGACGGCCAGAATCCGATCCCAGATCCGTTCCCACGCCGGCGACCGGCCCTCCCACAGCCGCTCGAGCGTCGCCGCGGCACGGGTCCGGGCCGCGGCGCTGCGGCCCGTTGTCATCACCTCGATCAGGGTCCCGACCCGGGATTCGTCGGCCGATGCCCGCAACGCGCGACGGCCGACCCACGCCGTCGCGAGGACGCCGACCGGCCACCGCCGGACGGCCAGCCACTGGAGTACTCCACCCGCCATCCATCCATCGTGCCGGATCCCGCCGGGAAGGCGTCCGATCGAGGGATCCACATGCGGCGTCACGTGACGAACGGGCGGTCGGCCACCCCGTCGAAGTCGCTGTCGACCTAGCCGCCTCCGGGCGGGCCGTCGCTGTCACAGTCGTGCACGAACACGTCGACCCGACCGCCCTGATCACGGTCGACCGGGTGGCGGCCGCTACGCCCGGACCGTAGTCGGCAGCCGGATCAAATCGACATCGTGCCTGTGTGCGGCGGCGGCGCCACCGGGCGGCACCCGACCGCGTCGAGCGTCCGCGGCCCGATGCGAGGAGGGCGGCGCTGTGCCGGACTGGTCGCCGGCGTCGTCGCGGCCCACTCCGCCGTCGCCGGGCGAGGTTGCACCGGCCGGCAGGTGCGCCGGTCAGACCGCCGCCGTGATGGTCCAGTAGTTGTTGGTGCTGTTGTTCGGTGTCCACATACCGGTGACCGAGCCGGCGGTGCCGTTGCCCATGCCGTCGAGGGCGGTGCCGGTGCCGCGGTTGATGATCTGGTGGCGCCCGCCGCCCACGTTGTTGAGCCGCCACTGCTGGTTGTTGCCGCCGTTCCAGGCTGCCTGCCGGGCCGGGGCACCGTTGGTGGCGTTGCCCCAACTGTCGGCCACCATCCCGTTGGTGCGATTGACGATGCGGTACCAGCCACCGCCCAGGTCGACGAACTGCCACTGCAAGTTGGTGCTGCCGTCCCAGTTCCACTGCTTCAGGTTCGAACCCGACGCGACGTTGCCACCGCTGTCGAGCGCCAGGCCCGTGGCGACGTTGCCGACGCGTACCCAGCCGGCGATCGGACCGCCGCCGCCGAGCGTGGGGATGGGACCGGTGAAGCTGAGCTTGAGCACGTAGGCCGGGGCGTTGTAGGGCGTCGTGGCGGGCAGGGTCACGTGCAGGCCGGCGCCGTCCTGGGTGGGCGTGGGTAGGTCGATGTAGGAGCCCGCGGTGGAGCCGAGCAGTCGCGCCGACGTCAGTGTGCTCAGATTGATGCGGTTCGACGCCAGCGTGGTGATGTGGGCGGTACCGCCGGGCCAGCCGAGCAGGGTCGCGTACAGCACTCGGTTGTCCTTGCTCCGGGTGAACCGCACATCCTGCGCGGTGCCGGTCCGCGGCGTCTGGAAGGTCCCGCCGCCCATCTGGGTCGGACCCTCGCCGTAGACCTCCCAGGCCCGCGTCGCGTAGATGGACTCACCGAAGCGGCGCAGATAGTCGCCGATGGCGAGCAGGACGCTGCGCTGGCCGGACGGGATGGTCCCGTCGGCCATCGGGGCGATGTTGAGCACCATGTTGCCGTTCTTGGTGACCCGGTCGATCAGCGCGTGCAGCAGCGCGTTGGAGCTGTAGTAGCCGATGCCGACGGTGTAGCACCAGCTGGAGCTGCTGATGCTGTCGTCGGTGAGCCAGTACGGTATCTGGATCCCGGCCGGTCCGCCCCGCTCGAAGTCGAACACCTCGCCGCGGTTGTTGAAGCCGTCCTTGTAGGTGGCGACGACCTCCTTGTTCCAGGCGACCGCCCGGTTGTAGTAGTACGACAGGAAGTTCAGCCGGTACGACTCGGGAATGGCGCCCAGGTTGAAGTCCTGCCACAGAATGTCCGGCTGGTAGCCGTCGATGATCTCCTTCAGCTTGTCGTACCACAGCTGGTACTCCGCCGGCGTGCCGAGCTGGCCGTACAACTTCCTGAGGCCTGGATCCGACTGCGCCGGCACGAACTGGTAATAGCCGGTGAAGTTGTACGCGTGGTGCATCGCGACCATGAGCTTCAGGCCCTTGGCGCGGATGGCGTCGGCGTGCAGGCGTAGCAGGTCCAGCCGCGGTCCCCGGGCGACCGAGTTGTACTCGTTGACGCTGCTGCTCCACATCGAGAAGCCGTCGTGATGTTCGGCGACCGGACCCGCGAACCGGGCACCGGCGTCGGCGAACAGCTGTGCCCATGCCACCGGGTCGAATGCGCCGCCGGCCGAGGCCAACCTGGGTGCGAACTGGACGAAGTTGCCGGCCCGGTCGCGGGCGCCGTTGATGAAGTTGTGGTACGGCCATGCTGACGGATCGCCGTAAACACTCTTGTGGTGGTTGTTCTCGGGCGATCCGTTGTTCCACATGTTGCGTGGGTACCACTCGTTGACGAACGCCGGAACGCTGAAGGCACCCCAGTGGAAGTAGATGCCGAACTTGGCGTCCTGGAACCACTCCGGCGCCGGCGGGTGCTGATCTACCGACGCCCAGGTGGCCGAGTAGCTCGTCGGGCCGGGGATCGCCGCCGCCGCGGAGCCCACGCGGAAGAGTCCGACCGAGCCGCCGGCAGCGACGGTTCCAGCGGTCCCGAGCGCCTTGACGAGGGATCGCCGGGTCACGAAGTTGTGGGTCATCGATTCGCTCCTTCCACCGGAGCAGATGCGAACGTCATGCCGCTACGTCCGGGTCCACTTCTGGTTCGCACCACCGTTGCAGGTCCATATCTGCACCTTCGTACCGTTGGCGGTCGCCTGTCCGTTGGCGTCGAGGCACAGTCGTGATTGGACACCGACGACGGTCCCGTCGTTGGCGAGCATCCACTTCTGGTGGTTGCCGCCGGTGCAGTCGGAGATGTCGACCGTGGTTCCCGCGCCGGTGCCCTGGCCGCGGGCCTGCAAGCACTTGCTGCCGTACACCCGCAGCTCGCCGGCGGTGGTCGGCGCGAAGGTCTGGTTCACGCCGCCGCCGCAGTCCCAAAGCACGGCCGCGGTGCCGTTCGCCTGGGAGGACCCGGTGATGTCCAGGCAGCGGCCGGACTGGGTACCGGTCAGGCGGCCGGCAGTCAGGGTCACGCCACCGGTGCCGGCGTCGATACCCCAGGAGCTGTGCCAGCTCAACGCGGCCGTGCCGCTACCGGTCAGTGTGATCGGCAACCAGACCGGTACCGACGCGTTGAGGTTTGACGGATTCCACCGGTCTCCGATGTAAACGTAATTCGTGCCCGCGCTACCGGTGACCGGCAGCAGGAATGACACCTGGGAGTCGTAGGTGCGGGTGCCGGCCACCGCGAAGTTGCTGAATCCGCTCCACGGCCCGGCGAGCGAGGTCGCGGTCGCGTACACGTTGTCGTTGGTGGCCCACCCGGTGAGGTGCGACGTGAGCAGGAAGTAGCGGCCGGCGACCTTCGCCATCGCCGGAGACTCCAGCGACGGGAAGGTGGCGACGGTGCTTTGCGCACTGGTGTAGTCGGCGGTGAGTCGTTCGATACGCATGCCCACGGCCGGATCCTCGTGGATCAGGTACGCCGTGCCGTCGTCGTCCTTGAACAGTCCGAGGTCCCGGCTCGGATGGCCGAGTGGCCGGGTCGCGCCGAGATAGGTGTACGGACCGCACGGCGTGGAGCTGACCGCGACGCCGGCCCGTTGATCGTTGTACGACGTGTTGTCGATGTGCATCCACATCACGTACCGGCCGGTCGCGTTGTTGAAGATCACCTTCGGGCGCTCCACGATCCGGCCGGCGGCCAGATCGCCGGAGGCCTGGCGCGACAGTGCGTCGGCCTGTCGGGTCCAGTGCACGAGGTCGGTGGAGGAATAGCAGGCGACGGCGGTGAATGTCGACCCCGCGCTCTTGTCCTCACCGACCATGTAGTACACGGAGCCGACCATGAAGATGCCGACGCCGTGCGCCTGCAACGTGTTGCCGGCCGTGTCGGTCCATCTGGTTCCCGGATTGACGGCGACCGTGGCCGCCGCGGCGACGTGTGGGGTCATCACGGCGGACAGGCCGACCGCCAGCGCGGCCAGCGTCGCCGCCAACCGACCGAATCTACTGTGCATCGAGGGCTCCAAAGCTTGAGACGCCGGAAAGCTTGAGACGCCGGGTCAGCTACGCAGGCTCCACTGCTGGTTGGCAGCGCCGCTGCAGGTCCACAGGATGATCTTCGTGCCGTTGGCGGTGCCGGCACCGGTGGCGTCCAGGCACAACCCCGACTGCACGCCGGTGATCGTGCCGTTGGCGTTGACGTTCCACTGCTGGTTGGCCTGGCCGTTGCAGTCCCAGATGATCACGGCGGTTCCGTTGGTCGTGCCCTGCCCGTTGGCGTCGAGACACTTGGTGCCGTACACCTGTAGCTGCCTGCCCGGCGTCGCTGTCCATCGCTGGTTGGCCTGGCCGGTGCAGTCCCACAGCCGGGTCTGGGTGCCGTTGACCGTGGACGAGTCCGGCACGTCGACGCACCGGCCCGACTGGCCTCCCACGATCTGCTGGCCCGCGACGCCGCCTGACGGCGGCAACAGCGTGATGGTGGACGTGTCGTCGATGTTGGCATGCGACACGCTGACGGTCGTGGCGTTGCCGGACAGGGTCACCACGCTGTCCCGCACCGTGGCCGGACCCGATACGGCGCTGCCGTTGTTGTACGGGATGTTCTGTACGACGACGCGGACCTGGTTGTTCTGCACGACGCCGGTGAGAGTGTCGAGGCGTTGGATGTTGACGGCGACGTTACCGGTCGTACGGCCTCCGCCGACGAGGATCTTCGCGGACCCGGTCGTCTTCGTGGCGAAGGCGTCGTACGACGCGCTCGGGGTCACCGACGCGGTCTGGCCGGTCTGCGAGCCGTAGAAGGAATACACCCACCACTCACCCTTCGGCAGGTACTGTCCGCTCGCGTTGCGCGTCAACAGGCCGGCCAGGTCGTTGTGCAGGTTCGAGCCGCCGGCCCAGTTGGCCCGCAGCCCGTCGGCGCCCGCCCGCTCCAGCCGAGCGATGTACCACGCACCGTCACCAGGGTTCTGCTCGTTGCTCGCCCCGTACTCGTTGATCTGGTACGGCCGCGGATGCGCGATGCCACGCGAGTCGAGCGTCGTATTGGCCGTGGCGACGTTCGTCACAGGGTCGCCCGGCAGCGAATGCCAGCTCACGATGTCGGGCACGACGTTGTTCGCCCGGACGAAGTCCAGGTACTGCGTCCACCAGCCGCCGGTCGACGGCACGCACGCGCAGCTCGGGCCGACGATCAGATGGTTGGGGAACGCCGCCCGGATCCGCTGGTACGTGCGCCGCCAGAGCTCGAAGTACTGCGCTTGCGGGCGGTTCCAGAAGAGGGTGATGTTCGGCTCGTTCCAGATGTCCCACTCGACGGTGAGCCCCGCCGTCCGCACGTCGTTGAACACGCGGGTCAGGAAGTTGTCGTAGTCGGTCCAGTTGCCGTTGTCGCCCGGGAACCGGCTGATCGGTGCCCCGTCGGCTCCCCACAGGTCGTGCGGGAGCAGAACGAACCGACCGCCGAGCGCGGCGGTGCGGCGCGCCTGTGCCAGGGTGGCGTTCCACCGACGGTCGTAACCGCCGCCTACCCAGCCGCCCCCCGGCAGTTGCGCACCCCCGGCCCGCATCGCCCGGAACCGTACGTCGGTGAAGAACGTATCGGGTGGCGCCGTGCCGTTCTCGGTCATGCCGTAGATCCAACCGGACGCCCGGTTGGTCGGCGTGCCACCCGTGGCGGCGAAGTTAACGCTGATCGACTCGTCGGCGGCGAGGGCCGGCCGCGCCGCCGAAACGGTGATCGCGGCGGCCAGCGACAGGGATGCGGCGAGGACACGTGTGACGTGCACTGATGTCACCTTCTGTTCGGCGGAAGGACGCGGCGAAGGGACGGTTCCGCAGGCTCCATCGCTGCTTGATCGGCCGTTACGGTCCGACCCGAACGCCGTTGAACCGGGGGCGGCGAATCGGTTCGACGGGAACGTAATTCCACCCGGCGCCCCGTGTCAAGTGGTGAACGTCGATGTGCGGATGGCGGACGACCTGGCGGCACGGGCCTGGCGCTGGCGCGCAACGAGATCGGCGGGGCGAGCAGCACATGCCGGGTCGGCGCATCCGGGACGGCCGTGCTCTCGAATCGATTCGAGTCGACTCCATGGCCCCGTCTCGGCCGTGGAAGAGGTCGAGCCACGTGGCAGCGGCGGCAACCGGCGGTGGGTCCAAGGCCGTGACCGGTGAAGAGAGGTGGTGTGACGTGACATCCAGGCGGCCGCTGCTTGCCATGGTCGCGATTACGGCGACTGTCGCGACCGCGACGAGTGTCGTGACGCTCGGCACCGGCGTGACCGCGTCGGCCGCCGGCGACCCCCGCCCACACCTCCCGGAACCCGGGATCGCGTACGTCATCCTGAGCCGGCGGGGCGCCGACGCCGTGCGGTGAGCGCGCCGGCCGGGATGGAACGGCATGGAACGCGATGGAACGTCTTCACAGTGACTTCACAGTGACTTCACGGTCGCCGAATCACGCATGGAGGCGAACATGGCGATAAGGAACTGGGTGCTGATCGGGGTGGCATTGGCCCTGGGCGGTGCCGTCATCCCCGCGATCCACCGGGACGCAACGCCGCGCACGTCAGCGGCGGCATCGGCGGCATCGGCCCGGATCCCCCTCCCCGGCGTGGTCCCGAATCCCGGACCGCCGCCCGTCATCCGCGACTGATGCCGGGCGGGAGGACCATGATGCACACGCGCACCCGCATGACGATCGCCGTCGCCGCTGCCGCGGTCGTCACCTTGTGGAACCTGCCGGTGCCCGCGCTGGCCGAGCCGGCTGGGCCGGCCGCGCAGGCCGAGGCGGTCTGCGGCACGCCCCAGAAAGGCCATGCCACCTGCTTCGCCCTGCGCCGGCTCGACGTCGGCGGCGCCCGGGGTGTGCAGGCCGCGGCGCCGCCCGACGGCTACGGGCCCGCCGACCTGCGGTCGGCCTACGGCCTGCCGGCCGGCGGCGGGGCCGGACGGACGGTCGCCGTCGTGGCCGCATACGACAATCCCAACGCCGAGTCGGACCTCGCCGTCTACCGGGCGCAGTTCGGCCTGCCCGAGTGTGTGTCGGCCACGGGCTGCTTCCGCAAGGTCGACCAGCGCGGCGGAACCAGCTACCCGAACCGCGACTCCCGGTGGGCGGCGGAGATCTCGCTCGACCTGGACATGGTGTCGGCGGTCGCGCCGCTCGCGCACATCGTGCTCGTCGAGGCCGACAGCGACAGCTTCGACGACCTGGCCGCCGCCGTGGATCAGGCCGTCGCGCAGGGCGCGCAGGTCGTGTCGAACAGCTACGGGACGGATTACTTCGAGGTGCCCGGCAGCGGCGAGGAACAGTCGCTGACCGACACTCTCGACGCGCACTACAACCACCCGGGCGTCGCGATCGTGGCCAGTGCCGGCGACAGCGCCTACGGCGTGACGTACCCGGCCGCGTCGCCGCATGTCACCGCGGTCGGTGGCACCTCGCTGGCCCGTGACGGCAGCACCCGCGGCTTCTCGGAGAGCGTCTGGTACTGGAACGTCAACGGCGTGTTCAACGGAACGGGCAGCGGCTGCTCGCTGTACCAGCCGAAGCCGGCGTTCCAGAAGGACACCGGATGCGCGAAGCGAACGGTCGCCGACGTGGCGGCGGTTGCCGATCCGGCCACCGCTGTCGCGGTCTACGACACCTACGGCGTCGACGGCCAGGGGTGGCGCCTGTTCGGCGGCACCAGCGTGTCGGCGCCGATCATCGCCGGTGTGTACGCGGTGGCGGGCGCGCCGGTGGCCGGTACCTATCCCAACGCCTACCCGTACACGCACCCCGAAGCCCTCAACGACGTGACCTCCGGCGCCAACACCAAGGGCGGCTGCGAGCCCACCTACCTGTGCACCGCCGGAACCGGATACGACGGCCCGAGCGGCCTCGGCACACCGGCCGGCCCGGCCGCGTTCGCGATGGGTCCGCACGGCACGCTGACCGGCACGGTCACGGACCGCGCCACGGGCACACCCGTAACCGGGGCCGCGGTCGGCGCCGGCGACTACTCGACCACCACCGACGCGGCGGGCCGGTACACGCTCGTGCTTCCCGCCGGCACGTACGACGTCACCGTCGACGCGTACGGTTTCGTGCGCTCACGCGCGTCCGGTACGACCGTCGCCGACGGCGCGACCCTGACGACGGACATCGCGCTCGACGGCCTGCCCCGCTCGACGATCAGCGGAACGGTGACCGACGGCTCCGGCCACGGCTGGCCGCTCTACGCGAAGATCACCGTCGACGGCGTGCCCGGCGGGCCGGTGTTCAGCGACCCGTACACCGGGCGCTACAGCCTGACGCTGCCCGAGGGCGTGGCCTACACCGCGCGCGTGACCGCCGTCTATCCCGGCTACGCACCGGTCGATCTGCACGTGCAACTCGGCACCGACGACCTTCACCGCGACGTGCCGGTACCGATCGACGTGGCCGGCTGCAACGCGCCCGGCTACACCGTGCACTACGCCGGCAGCCTGGAGGCCTTCGACACCACCACGACGCCGCCCGGCTGGACGGTGACCAACGCGACCCCGGCCGGTGGCTGGCAGTTCGACGACCCGCGACCGCTCGGCAACCGCACCGGCGGGTCCGGCCATTTCGCGGTCGTCGACAGCGTGGCGCTCGGCACCGCCAACCGCGAGGACACGATCCTGACCTCGCCGGTCACCGATCTGTCCGATGTGGACGCTCCGACGCTCAGCTTCGACACCGCCTTCCGGCCCTGGTTCGGCACCTCGACGGTCGACGTCGACGTCAGCGCCGACGGAGGCACCACCTGGGCCAACGTCTGGCACGAGGACGAGCGCGAACTGGTCGGTCCGGCGCACGTCGACGTCCCGTTGCCCACCGCGGCCGCGGTGGTGGTCCGGTTCCATTACAACGGCGGTTTCGTGACCTGGTGGCAGGTCGACAACGTGCGGATGGGGCGCCGGACCTGCGACAAGGTCGGCGGCGGCCTGGTGGTCGGGCGGGTGACCGACGCGAACACCGGCGGTGGCCTGATCGGTGCGACGGTGTCCGCCGGCCCGTCCTCCACTTCGTCCACTGTGGACGGTTTCTACTGGATGTTCTCGTCAGCCGGCCGCACCGCATTCACGACCACGCGGCGCACCTACAGCCCGGTCACGCGGACCCTCGACGTCGCGGCGGACGGCGCCACCCGGGGCGACGTCGCGCTGCCGGCGGGCCGCGTCACGGCGTCGGGGAACATCAGCAGGACGGTCGCCTGGGGCTCGTCGACCACGGCGAAGGTGACGGTCACGAACACCGGTACCGCACCGGCCACCGTGTCGATCGTCGAGCAGCCGGGCCGGGTCGAGGCGCTCACGGGCGGCGGCGCGGCACCGAACGTGGTGAAGGCCCCGGTGACGGCGCTGTCGTTGGCCGCCGCCGCACGCGCCGGAGCTGCTCGCGCCCCCGCCGCACCGGCCGATGTCACGCCGTCGGCCGCGCCGTGGACGTCGATCGCCGACTATCCGACGCCGGTACAGGGCAGCCTCGTCGACGTGTTCGGCGGAAAGGTCTACTCGGCGTACGGGTGGACCGGGTCCGCCGTCGTGGCCGATCTCTACGTGTACGACCCGAACACCGGCGCCTGGACGAGCCAGGGCCGGGCGGCCGACATCCGGGAGGCGCCGTCGGGCGCGTTCATCGCGGGCCGGCTGTACGCGACGGGCGGCTGGGGCGCCGACGGCCAACCCGACCCGAAGACGGAGGTCTACGACCCGGACACGAACCTCTGGACTACGGCGGCGGCGAACCCGCGGCCCGCGGCCGGGTCCGGATCCGCGGTGCTGAACGGACGGCTCTTCGTGATCGGTGGGTGCGGCAAGCAGACCTGCGGCCGCACCGACGTGACCGTGTACGACCCGGTCAGCGACACCTGGTCGGCCGCGGCAGACTATCCGGAGCCGATCTCCTGGCAGTCGTGCGGCACGCTGGCCGGCAAGCTGTACTGCTCCGGCGGTCTGAACTCCGACGCGGCGGTGACGCACACCTACGTCTACGACCCCACGACGAACGCATGGTCGGCGCGCGCCCCGATGCCGGCCGACCTGTGGGGCTCGGCGCACACCACGGCCGGCGGCCGGTTGCTGGTCTCCGGCGGAGCCGTCAACAACAGCGTGTCGGTCACCAACCAGGGCTACGCCTACGACCCGGCGACCGACACGTGGACGAGCCTGCCCAACTCGAACGACGCGCTCTACCGGGGTGGCAGCGCCTGCGGCCTGTACCGGATCGGTGGGGTTCCGGCCGGACTGTTCATGCCGCCGGTGGCCCGGTCGGAGGTGCTGCCCGGGTTCACCGACTGCGCCTCGGTGGCCGACGTGCCGTGGTTGTCGGAGAGCGTCGACCGGGTGACCCTGCCGCCCGGTGGGCACGCGACGGTGACCCTGACGTTGTCCGCTCCGCAGACCCAGCCGGCCACCTACACCGCATCGCTGGTGCTGAACAACGACACGCCCTACCCGGCGCCGCTGATCGACGTGACCATGACGGTGACACCGCCGAAGACGTGGGGCCAGATCACCGGCACGGTGACCGCCACTGACGGCAAACCGGTCGCCGGCGCCACCGTGCAGATCGAGACGTGGGCGGCGAGCTACACGTTGAGGACCGACAAAACCGGCCGGTATTCGCTGTGGCTGGATGTCCGCAACAACCCGCTCCAGGTCATCGTGGCCCGGGACGGCTACCAGCCGCAGGTCCGAACTGTGAAGATCGCGAAGGGGAAGACGACCACGTCGGACTTCGTCCTGAAGCCGGCGCCGGTGTAGCCGCGTCCCGACGGAAAGACGGCGCCTGGCGGTGGTCACACCGCCGGGCGCCGGCTGCAATCAGCCGCGGACCGAGACAGGCCCGGCGAGGCTCTCCGCCGGGACCGGCGGCCGTCCTTCCGATACGATCGGTGTCGATGGGTCGGGCCGATTGGAAGATCGCAAACCCCGCAGGCGGCGCTGGTGCGGCGTCCGCCGAGGAACGGGCCAACCGGTTCATTCTGCTGCTATTAGGGCTACAGCGACTGAGCTACCTGATTCCGACGGTGTTCAGCATCGCTTCGACCGAGTTCCACAATGGCGCGCTGAATGCGGCACTCGTCGCCGTCACCGTCGGGTGGAACATGTTTCTCGTCGTCCAGGTCCGCCGCCGCGGATGGTTCCCGGCGCCGCTGGTGTGGATCGACGTGTTGTGGACGGCGACGTTGATTTTCGCGGTGACCGCGAACCTCCCGAGCGAGGCCGAATACGACTCGCTGAACTGGTCCGGGCGGCTGGGGCAGGCCGCGGCGGCGCTGGCGGGGGCTGCCTTCGAACGGCTCGGGTCTGCCGTGGCCGCCGTGCTGGTGCTGTTGACCGCGCACACGGTGTCGATCGCGCTGCAGGCGTCGGACGCGGGTGAACTGCCTGCGAAACTGGCGGGCTGCCTCAACGGAATCATCTGGTTCGCCGTCATCATCCGCTTCGCACGGCGGTACCTGCGCAAACAGGGCCGTCGGCTGGACGAGTTGACGGCCGCCCAGGTCGTCGCCGACTCCCACCGGGCCGCGCAACAGGCCCGGCTGGCCCATCACCGGGCCCTCCACGACACCGTCCTCACCACGCTGGTCGCCGTGTCACGCGGTGGTTTGGATCACCGTACTGAGCAGGTCCGCGACCGGTGCGCGCGCGACGCGGAGTACATCCGCCAGCTGCTGCAGGCCGACACCCCGACGGTGGGCACCCTCGCGGAGAAGCTGAACGAGGTCATCTCCGGCGCGCGTGAGCTGGGGCTTTACGTGCACGTCCGGGTCGAACCTGTGGACGGGCTCGACCCGGACGTGGTGCAGGCATTTGGCGGGGCCGCCCGCGAGGCCCTGAACAACGTACACAAACACGCCGGTACGGAGGTGGCGTGGCTGACGGCAACGCGCGTCGACGGTGTCGTGGTGGTGCGGATCGTCGACCGCGGGTGCGGCTTCGAACCCGGTTCCGTACGGCCCGGACAAGGACTGGCCGGGTCGATCCGGGACCGGATGGCCGACGTGGCCGGCGCGGCGCGGATCACCAGCGAGCCCGGCGACGGTACCTGCGTGGAGCTCACGTGGCCCGCATGAGCCAGGGGATCCGCGTCGCCGCTGTGGATGACGACCGCATGCTGCTGGACGGGCTGGGCACATGGCTCGCACAGACCGGCGATATCGCGCTGACAGTCGCCGCGGCCACCGTCGACGAGCTGCTCGGCGACCCGCGCGACGGTATCGATCTGGTCCTGCTCGATCTGGTCCTGCGCGACGGGTCTGACCCTGTGGACAATGTCCGCCGGTTGATCGCTGCGGACCATCGGGTACTTGTCCTCAGCGTGTGGTCCAGGCCGCATGAGATCGCGGCGGCATTCGCGGCCGGCGCGTCGGGTTACGTGACGAAGGACCACGACCTGGCCACGCTGGCATCTGTCATCCGCACGGCGGCGGGCGGCGAGACGGTCTACACGCCCCCGCTGGCGATGGCCTTCCTGGAGGACCCACGGCCCGACCGCCCGCGACTGTCCACAAGGGAGCGGGAGATCCTGCTCGCCTACGCGTCCGGGATGACGCTGACCACGGCCGCGCGGCACGTCGGTGTCCGGCCGGATACCGCGAAGACGTATCTGGACCGGGTGAAGGCGAAGTATCTGGAGCGTGGCCGGCCGACGTACACGAAACTGGATCTCGCGGACCGGGTCCGCGAGGACGGGATCCACTGATCGCGGACCGCCGCCGGCCCGCGATCAGGGTTCGGGAGTCAGCCGATCCGCAGCTGCCAACCCTGGGTGTTCGTCGGCGCGGTGGCGTGGAGTACCTCGTATCCCATGGTGTCCGCCCACACCCAGCATCCGCCCGGACTCGTGTGGAGCTTGATGACCCAGTAGGCGTTGAAATAGACGTCGTAGGCGTCGACCCCGTAGTCCCCGATCACCCGCTGGTGCGGGGGCACCGTCGCCTGGGCGTTCACTCCGATCGCCGTCGTAGTGCTCGACGTGATGGTACTGCTGACGTTGACGTTGAGGAAACCGAACAGGTTCGGGATCGAGATTCCGGCCGTGGCCGAGACCGTGAATGTCCGCGACGTCGTCGACGTGAACGTGGCGGTCACCGGGGTGTCCAGGTTGTTGGCGACGATCAGTGATTCAGAGGTCAGGAAGCTGGGCGACGAGCTGGCCACGCTCAGCGGCTTCGCGGACCATCCGACGGTGGCCCAGCTCGGGCATGGGATCTGCACGGTGTCGCGGGCGAGGGCCGGAGCACCGGTCACGACCAGGCTCCCCGCCGTGACCAGGGCCAGGAGCAGGGACGAGGCGAGCAGGCGGCGACGTGTGTGCGATGTGGACATGAGTCTCCCTCCGAGGGGGGAATCGAGATTCGCCACTGATGTGCGACGAGCCCGACGCTATCCACGACTGTCAGGGCTGACATGTCGGACGTTAGGGGGACGCGCGAGCCGCCGCACGCCGTCATCGAACCGGGGGCGTGCCGGCCGGAAACGAGCATCCGACCGGCACGCCCCGACATTCCGGCACGCCACGGGCACACCGGAACGGTCAGATCAGGATCTCGTCGTCGCTCACCACCAGCACGCACGAGTCGCTCGCGCTCGGATCGACAGGCGTCGTCGAGGTCGGGTCGGGCGCCTGGGTCCAGGTCGGTTGCGGTTCAGGGCCGGGTGGACCGCTCACCGTCGGCGAGACCGTCGCCGAACCCGTCGGTGGCACCGTCGGCTCCGGATCAGGCACCGAGGTCGGGGCCAGCCGTTCGGCGGGTTCGTTCTTGTTGTTGTTCTTCTTCTGCGCCTTCGCCGGGATGAAGGCGCCGATCATTCCGCTCTTCTCGTCGAATTTGGGCAGGCTCATCCAGATGAACTCGCCCGGCTTCAGTGGCTTGGCGAACGTGACCACCAGTTTCGAGCCACACGGGCCGCCCTTTTCGACCGTGAACGTGAGACCGTCGGCGGCGGGTGGCGTTACAAATGTGTCGCCCTTGTTCTGCGACGAGAACTCGATCGCCACGATGTTGACGGCCGACCCGTTGCCCACCAGCGATCCCTGCGTGAACGCCCGCGACCGGAACGTGAACCAGTCATTGTCCGGATCCCGGATCTCGTCCGATCCCGTCCACTTGTCGGCCGCGGGGTTCCCGGACCGTCCGATGGAATGCTTCGCCGGATCGACTCCGACCGTGCCGGTCTCCGGCCCGTTCGGCGTGCCGTCCGTGTCCCCCTTCTTCCCGATGTTGATCCCGCGCGGGTAGGCCTTGGTGAACGGGCCGGCGCCCTGTCCGGTCACCACCCGGGTCTCGTCACCGACCTTGGCTGGGTCGAACGGGAGCGTCACACCCGGAACGTCGACCCGTTGGAACTTCCACTCCTTGCCGTGCTCGGCGGCAATCGCCGCCGGGGTCTGCACCGCCGCGCCGACCGCGACCAGTCCGGCCACCGCCGCCGTGGCACCCGCCCACCGCCACGCACGCCCTCGTTGTCGAACCACGCTTCCTCCAATCACCGTCCTGCCCCGTCTTTCGAGCGCGGCCGGCGTCAGGACGGCGGGCGGACGGCCGGAAAGACATACCCCAACGGCGATACGGTCCGGGCGTTCCGCCGATACCGCTATCCGCGGTTGTGGCGACTGACCTGGCGAATCGATGAGCTTTAACATGGCCGCATGCGCCTGGAGCCTTACGCTGAAGCCGACTTGGAGCTGACCGAGGCGCTCGACGGCGATCCGGAGGTCATGCGCGATCTCGGCGGCGCGGTGCCGGCCGACCGACTGCTCGCGGTTCACCAGATGCGGTTGGACCCGCCGTTCGGAGACCGGTATTTCACGGCTTACCCGGCGGGTTCTGACCGGCCGTTTGGCCTGGTCGGGCTTTGGCACACCGACTGGGAGGGTGGGACGGTCCCTGAAGCCGGTGTGCTCGTGCGCCGGCAGTACCTGGGCACCGGCCTCGGGGTCCGCGCGTTGCGGGCGCTCTTCTCCCTGCTGGCGGCGGAGGGGATGACTGAGCCGGTACACGCGTTCATCGCGGTCGACAATGCCGCGTCCAACACGCTGGCCCGGCGGATGGGGTTCACGTTGCTGGGCGAGTGTGACGTCTCGTACGAGGGTCGCCCGCTGCGCAGCAACCACTGGACGATCCGGCTGGGCTCATCCGGTTCGTAGCACCGGCCCGCCCGGGTCGTACCCGGCGATCAGCCAGCTGAGGGTGTCGAGCAGCGCGTCGACCTGCGCGTCGGAGTTGGCGGCGGTGACCTGCACCCGGAAGCCGACCTCGGTGCGGGGAACGCCGGGGTACGGCGCGAGCGTGGTGTAGATCCCGCGGTCCAGTAGTGCCGTGCCGACGTCGACCAGGCGGTCCGGGTCGGCCAACGGCACCTCGATCAGCGGGAAGCCGGAGGTGTTCGCGGTCGGCACGCCGAGGTGGCGGAGGTGGTCGAGCACGCGTGCGGTCCGGCGGTAGAGGTCGGCGCGGATGGCGTCGCCCCGGGCCGCGTTCACGTCCAATCCGGCCAGCACGGTCGCCAGCGCGGCGGTAGGCACGGGGCCGGAGTACAGGTACGGCTGGGCTTCCAGCTTGAGCCGCCGCTTGAGAGCCGGCTCGCAGGCGACGAACGCCAGCAGCGAGGAGTACGCCTTCGAGCAGCCCCCGACGAGCACGATCCCGTCGTACGTCTCGCCGAAGTGCCGCACGACCCCGTTGCCCCGAACGCCGTACGGCGAGGACTCGTCCGGCCGGCGCTCGCCGAACACGCCGAAGCCGTGCGCGTCGTCGATGTACAGCAGCGCGTCGTACGTCCGGCAGACCTCGGCGACCGCGCGGACGTCGGGCGGGTTGCCGGTCATGCTGTTGACGCCGTCCATGCATACCAGCCGCGGTCCCCGGCCGGGGGCGGTCCGGAGCAGGTCGGCGAGCTGGTCGGTGTCGCCGGAGCGGAACCGGTGCACGGTCGCACCGCGGGCGCGGGCGTGGACGGTCCCGTCGTAGATGGTGCGGTGTGCCCTGCTGTCGAGGAAGATCGTGCCGTCGCCCGCCAGGGCCGGGATGACCGACAGGTGCGTCTGGCTGATCGTCGGCAGGGCGAGCACGTCCGGTGCGCCGAGCAGGTCGGCCAGCCGCTCCTCGACCGTCGGGTACAGCCGCGGGCTGCCCAGCATCCGCGACCAGCTGGCGTGCGTGCCCCATTGGTGTACCTGACCGACGATCGCCTGCTGGATCTCGGGATCGAGGTCGAAGCCGAGGTAATTGCAGGACGCGAAGTCGACCAGCCATCGATCGCCGATGCGGATCCGGCGGCCGTCGACCTCGTCTATCACCTGGTCCCACAGCCCGGCCTCGTACAGCGCCTCGACGCTGCCCGGCTCGGCGCAGGTAGCGGGGCCCGAGAGATCGAACGTGGTCATAGATCGACCGTAACCGCTGCCAACGCTGCCGGCACTTACAGCGCGTGCGTCACCCAGATGTTGGGCTCGACGTACATCGCCATGTCGTGGTCGGTGTCACAGAGTACCGGGACGAGTGCGCCGGGTACCCGAACCGGGCCGGACTCATCGAACGGGAGCCCGGTCCACCGACGCCAGCGGTCCAGCGGGGCGGTGATCGTCATCGAGTGTGGCGCCACCCCGACGATCGTGCCACCGGCCTGTGCGTGCAGCCGCAGCCACGGGTCGACCGGCAGGCCATCCGGGCGGCGCCACGCGATGTACTCGGCCATCGGGACGTCGGGATGCTCGTGCTTGCGCGTCGGCCGGACCGGTACGGCCAGAACCGCATGGCCCAACGCGGCGGCGTTGCGACCGGCCGCGGCGAGCAGAGCCTCGGACAGCCCGGTGCCGCGCAGGCCGGGCGCGACGGTGGCGAACAGCGCCGCCACCAGCGGACCTCGCCGGCCGGCCAGGGCGTCCGCGGCGGCGACGAGCAGGACCGCGTCGTAGCCCCCGGGCGGCAGGTCGCCCTCCGGGGGCGGCGTGTACGGCAGCGTGGAGATCAACCCGGCCGGCGCACCGCCGGCCCGCTCGACGGCCACGAGCGTGTACTCCGGCAACCGGTCGACGAGACTGCGGAACAGCGTCACCGATACCGGGTCGTGGTAGAGGAACGGGGCGGCGGTGTCGTCGGTGAACTCGTCGAGCCGGGCGAGCAGGTCAGGCCGCTCGGCGAACGAGAAGATGTCGACGTCCGGTTGATCCATACCACACCTTTCACACGGGAACGGACACCCTGTCACAGTCCACCCGTTCGGACCACCCGCGGCGGGGAGTCCGGCGGCAAAACTGTTCACCGTGCGGATCTGTCGGCCGATTGGGGGTCGGATGCTCCACCGGGCAAACGGTCCCGCGGTCGTCGCGGGCGGCCGTTGCTGCCCGGACAGGTCCGTTCGGAGGAGAGACGTGTCCAGGCGTGCCTCGTGGTTGTACGCCCTCTGGGTGGGGCTGGTCGTGGTCGTGTACGTCGCGGTGCCCGCGATCGGACCGCTGACGTACGGGGTGATGGTTCTCACCGCCTTCGTCTCGATCATGGTCGGGGTGCGGCGCAACCGGCCCCGCCGCCGGCTGCCGTGGTACCTGTTCGCCGGCGGTCAGCTCTCGTTCGCCGTCGGTACGGTCACGTCGCTCGTGCTCGCCGAGATGCTGCACCGGCGGGCGTTCCCGTCCGTCGCGGACGCGATCTTCCTGGGCATGTTCGTCCCTTTGTCGCTGCTCGCGTTGCGCCAGCTGATCCGCTCGGGAGCGACCGTCCGGGACCGGGCGAGCATGCTGGACGCGATGATCCTGACGGCCGGCGCAGGCCTGCTGTCCTGGACGTTCCTCATCAGCCCGTACCTGGAGAACCCGAACCTGACTCTCGTGGAGAAGGCCATCTCGGTCGCGTATCCGCTCTACGACGTGTTGTTCCTCGCCCTGCTGGTCCGCTTCGCCATCGGCACGGCGCGCAGCCCCAGCGTGAACCTGCTGCTGATCTCCGGCATCGGCATGCTGACCGCCGACGCGCTGTACGGCCTCAGCCAGCTCAACGGCGCCTGGGCCCTGGGCGGCCCGATCGATCTCGGCTGGTTCCTGTACTTCATCGCCGGTGGGGCGGCGGCGCTGCCCCGGTCGATGACCGCTCTGACCGAGCCGCGGGTGGTCCTCGCCCCGACCGAGGTCCACGCGCGGCGGTTGGTGCTCGGGGTCGCCTCCCTGGTGGCGCCCACCATCCTGTTCTTCCAGGCGCTGCACGGCCCGGTGCAGGACGGTCTGGTCATCGCGATCGGGTCCGCGGTGCTCGTGTTGCTCGCGCTTGCCCGGATGTCGGTGGTGGCCGGAGGGCTGCGTCGCACCCTGAACCGTGAGCGGGAACTGCGCCGCGCCTGCGAGGCTTTGCTGGCGGCTACGAACGCCGGCGAGGTGCGTGACGTCGTGCACCGGGCGATCGCGACGCTGCTGCCCCCGGACACGCCCCACCGCGCGGTTCTCCTGCTGGAGGGCCCGGAAACTCGGGACGAGCAGCCGGCGAACGTCAGCATGCGCTACACCCGCAGCCTGCCGGCCTCGGCCGCCGCGGCCCTCGGCAGTTTCGAGCTGACCCTGCACTGTCCGCTCTCGCTGGGCGACCGGTATGTCGGCGATCTGTACGTCGCGGCGGCCGAGGCGCCGCTGGTCGACCTGCAGGAGGCGGCGCCGGTGCTCGTCGGCCAGGCGGCGAGCATCCTGAGCACCTTCGCGCTCAACCGCGAGATCAACCGCCGCGACAGCGAGGCGTACTTCCGCACGCTGATCCTGAACGCGACCGACGTCATCCTGATCGTGGACGCGGGCGGCACGGTCAAGTACGCCAGCCCGTCGGCGCAGGTGGTGTTCGGCACCGACGACCTGGCCGACGTCGACGTGACGACACTGGTCGCCCCGGATCTGCGCGCCGTGCTGACCGGCGACCTGACGCCGGAGGACGCGGACGCCACGGGTGATCAGCAGTGGATCGTGCAACGCCCGGACGGCACCCGGGTCGAGGTCGAAATGACGGTGCGCGATCTGCGCCACGAGCCCACCGTCGACGGACTTGTGCTCACCCTGCGCGACGTCACCGAGCGGCGACGGCTGGAGCGCGAACTGCTGCGGCGGGCCTACATCGACCCGCTCACCGGCCTCGGCAACCGGCTGCAGTTCCAGGACACCGTCCGCAACGCGTGCGTCGACGCCGAAGCGAGCGGCACCGTGGCCGGCGTGCTACTCGTGAACATGGACGACTTCCGCCTGGTCAACGACACCATGGGCCACGACATGGGTGACGCCCTCCTGATCGCGATCGCCGAGCGGCTGGCCGACGGCGTGGCCGGCCACGGGCCGGTCGCCCGGTTGGGCGCCGACGAGTTCGGCACGATCGTCACCGGTGCCGCCGGCGTGGACGAGATCGAGGTCATCGTCGAGCGGGTCATCACCGCGTTCCTGGACCCGTTCCTCATCGCCGGCAGTTCGGTGACGGCACAGCCGACCATCGGCGTGTCCACCACCGCGGACGCCACGGACAGCCAGCAGCTGATCAGCCAGGCCGACGTCGCACTGGGCGCGGCCAAGGGCGCCGGCAAGGCCAGGTGGCGACGGTACGAGGCGTCGCTGCACGCGGCCGTGCTGCAGCGCATGCAACTGCGCGCCGAACTGGACCAGGCCATCGCCGACAACGCGTTCACCCTGCACTACCAGCCGATCGTCGACCTCGCCACCGCCCGCGTCCGGGGGCTGGAGGCGCTGGTGCGATGGCAGCACCCGACCCGCGGGACGGTTCCGCCGCTGGAATTCATCCAGGTCGCCGAGGAGTGCGGGCTGATCGTGCCGCTCGGCGAGTGGGTAATGCGGACCTCGATCGAGACCGCCGCCCGGTGGTACCACCGGTTCGCCGCCGACCCGCCGTACATCAGCGTGAACGTCTCGGTGCGCCAGTTCCGCGCACCAGGGTTCGTCAACCGGGTGCTGGCCACGCTGACCCGGTCCGGCCTGCCGCCCCGCCTGCTCACGGTCGAGATCACCGAGAGCCTCCTACTCGGCGACCACGAGTCCATCGGGGCCGACATCGCCGTGTTGCGGCAGGCCGGGGTCAAGGTCTCGATCGACGACTTCGGTACCGGCTACTCGTCACTGAGCTATCTGCACCGGGTGCCGGTCGACACGCTGAAGCTGGACAAGTCCTTCGTGGACACCATCTCCACCTCGGCCCACCAGCTCGACCTCGTCCGCGGCATCATCCAGCTCGCCGCCACCCTGCGCCTGTCCGTGGTGGCCGAGGGCATCGAGACGGCGGCGGACCAGCAGCTGCTGGTGGAGTCGGGTTGCGCCTACGGCCAGGGGTACCTGTTCGCCCGGCCGCTGCCGGGTGACCAGGTCGACGCCTGGTTGGACGCCCAGGTCGGCCAGCCCGATCGGGTCGGCACGCCGGCCGCGTAAACCGGTGGACGCGTCGCTGGCCGGCGCCGGCGCCGGCAACTGCCCGATCGAACCGTTCGTGGCAGTGGCCACGCTGCTCGGCTGGGGGCACGGCTGTGATCTCTTCGCGCTCCAGGTCACGACCGGATAGGCGCGAACCGCCTCAGCCTGCCCGGACGGACGATCGGGTCTCCAGCCACTGCACCATCTCAGTCGCCGTCATCGGTTCGTTTTCGCCGGCGGCGACGGTTTCGACGCCCAGGATCTCACCGACCGAGGTGACCAGTTGCAGCATCGGACCGTCGCCGGAGGCGAGGAGACCGGGATCGACCTTGATCTGGTGAATGGGCAGCGAGCGCAGCCCGACCAGCGACCCCGAGGTGGACCCGAAGCGGTCCACGGCGATGCGGACGCCGAGCCCCGCCACCGTACGGAGCAGGTCCCCCACCCGCGCGTCGTCGAGGTGCTCGGACTCGATCACCTGGAGGATGAGCCGGTCAGGGGACAACTGCGTGGCGGCGAGGACGTCGGCGATGGTGTCGGCGAGGTCGCCGACCAGCACCTGACGAGCCATCACGCTCACTCCCACGCGGAGATCGCCGGCGCCGGGCAGGTTCGACCATCCGGCCAGGTGCCCGCAGGCGGCGGCAAGGATGCCGGCTCCGATGTCGGACACATGCCCGGATCGCTCGGCCACCGGCATGAACTCGTCCGGCGGTAGCATCCCGAGACTGGGGTGCTGCCAGTAGCCAAGTGCCTCGACACCGACCAGATCCCCGGTCTGCAGGTTCATCACCGGTCGGTACCGCATCACCAGTTCCCCGCGGTCGACAGCGTGGCCGAGGTGCTCCTCCAGCTCCCGGTGGTGGGCGATCGCCCCGTGCCGGTCGGTCGTGAAGCGTTCGACCCGGTTCTTGCCCCGGGCCTTCGCCGAGTACATCGCGATATCGGCGCATCGGATCAGGTCCGCGGCGGTCAGGCCCGGCTCGGCGGCCGCCACACCGATGCTGGCGCCCACCGACACCGTGGCCGCGGTGAGTCGCACCGGTTCGATGAGTCTCAGACACAGACCTTCGGCGATCCGCACCGCCTCGGCGGCCTCGCCCACGTCGGTGAGCAGCAGGGCGAATTCGTCTCCGCCGAACCGCGCCGGAACGCTCGTCGGCCCGCCCACCTCGGCGAGTCGC
This sequence comes from Virgisporangium aurantiacum, assembly GCF_016863635.1. GTDB lineage: Bacteria > Actinomycetota > Actinomycetes > Mycobacteriales > Micromonosporaceae > Virgisporangium > Virgisporangium aurantiacum. The sequence continues at coordinate 58,673 of NZ_BOPG01000085.1, forward strand.
CGGGCAACCTCGACCAGCAACTCGTCGCCGGCGCCGTGCCCGTGGACGTCGTTGACCTTCTTGAAGTCGTCCAGGTCGATGTTGAGCAGCGCCACGGTGCCCGTGCCGGTGTCCACCGCCCGCATGAGCTCGTTGGTGAACAGCTTGCGCGTCGGCAGGTTCGTGAGGTGGTCATGGTGCGCCTGATGCGTGAGTTCCGCAGTGGACCGGCAGCTCACCTCCGCCAGCGCCACCTGGTTGACGAGGTTGGTGAAGGCGTCGAAGACTCCGTCGGGAACCGCGCGGGGGCCGCCGGTCAGCAGGAACCGGTCGAAGTCCTTGCCGACGATCGTCGCTCCACGCCAGGACCGAACCTGCTCCGCATGCCGACCGAGATCCCGCAGTTGCGGGTCCGACCAGGACGTCGAGACGGCGCCGAGTGCGGCGATCACCGCCATCGGCATCGTCGTGCCGATGACCTCCGATGCGAACCCCGCCTGCGCGACGACAATCGCAGCGCCGTCCCGCTCCACCGCGACCGCCGCGACAATGCCCGGACTGGCGGCGACCAGGTCGGCGAGCGTCTCGTCCCCGATCAGCCGCGCCTGCGTCAGGTCGGTGACCCCCAGCAGCCGGCGGCCACTACCGGCCAGCACGCTCTCGCGCGCACTCGACTGCTCCTGTCGCACCAGCACCACGTACAGGTACCGGATCACGATCGAGATGAGGAGAACCTGCGGAAGGATCGACAGGACAGTCGCCGAGTTCCACTCGATCGGGCGGTTCCCCGTGAACGGAGACAACGCCACACTGACCGGGATCGCGACGACAGCACCGACGCTACGCAGCAGCCACATCGGCGTCGAGCCGTACATCGACAGCGCGATGACAACAGCGATAGTCAGACCCGTGGAGCCGAGCGAGTCGATCAGCCCACTTCCGGCCCCGACGATCAGGGTGGGCACGAGGACCGGATCGAGCCACCCGGTCCGCTTGCGTCGGTAGGCAGCGACGACAAACGCAACCATCAGACCCATCGCCACAGCTGACGCAAGATGCCACACCCGTCCGTGCGCCACGCTGCCGATCTGGCTGAACGACACGCACGTGGTCAAGCAGGCGAACAGCACGGTGGCCACGCGAGCGCGGGCCAGCGAGCCGGTCGGAAGCCGGAGTCGAAAACGGTCCACGCCGTGACAGGTCGGCAGGCCAACACCAACCCTGAGCTGTACCGGGACAGGCGGCCGGCCAGCGCGACGAGGGGTCATGCAGCGGATCAGTTGGCAGACAGGTTCACCCGTCATGCGTCGGCCAGCGGGCCGTGGTACCACTCCACCGTCTCGGGAAAGCTGGCCAACAGGCCGGTGTCCGTTCGCCAACCCCTGGCCGCAGACAGGGCGTGTTCCCGTGCCCGGTTCTCCACCTCGGGGTCCAGGTCGCCTGACAGCCGCGGCCGTCGGGCATTCATCGATCGTCCACACAACCTTCGATGATCAACCGACGGCCCTTCCACGTCTCGCCGCCACACCGGACAAAGATCCCAACCCGCGGCTGTGGTACCAGCTCGCGCCGCCATGACAGACACCATATGAATGGATCACGCGCGTCGTAGTTGATTCCAGTCGATAGCCTCGGCGCCGACCAAGCGGAGACGAGGTGAGGGAACCTTGAAACGGACGATCGTCATCGGGCCTCTGATCGGCGTGATGCTGGCATCGCTGAGCGGTTGCGACGGTATATGGACCGACGGTGGCCAAGCCGGCAACGACGCGCCAGCGGTGAGCGAGAGCGCGACGCCGAGCCCGAAGCCGGAACTGGTCCTCGCGACGGCCGTCATCGGGCTGGGCAAGCAGAACCTGAAGTTCACGGTCGATGGGGGCAAGGGCGACGTGCGCAGTGGAAGCCTCGATGCCGCCAGTGGTGCCGTCAAGGTGACTGCCGACGTCGGCGGGTCCCCGACGGAGCTGATCACCTACCGCGACGACATCTACATCGGTGGGCTTCGGGGCGACGGCAAGTGGTTCCATGCGCGGGTCCCGAACTTCAAGGACAGTGCGATCCCTTTCCTGGCGATGGCCGACCCGCTGTTCGGAGCGAGCTTCCTCGGCTCTGCTTCGGATGTCCAGCAGAGCCAGCCGAACACCCTCAGCGGCACCGCGGACCTGACCAGAGTGATTGCCAGCGGAACCACTCAGCTCATCGCGTACGCCTTCGGGAAGGCAGCCGGAGCGGAAGCGACGGCGCTACCTTTCACCGCGACGGTGGACGACGCCGGTGCGCTGTCGGCCGTCAACATGGTCTTCCCCAAGGCCGACCGCGGCAAGGATCTGGTGTACAACCTGAAGATCACCGAGGTGGGTGGGGCCGTCACGATCACCGTTCCGGCGGAGGGCGACACGGTCCCGGCACCGGCCGACTTCTACACGGCGCCGTAGCTCGCGGGACGCTCGAGCCGGGTCTCGGTCCACCCGAACGAGGGACCGGCGGTGCGATCCCCCCATCCGCGTCGGGCCGGACGGCCACCGATCGTGCGGTCCATCCGCATCTGGTGCTGCGACTGGCCCGTGAGAATGACTCGTGGGGGTATCGAAGGATCCACGGCGAACTCCTCACGCTCGGAATCAGGGTCGCCGCATCGACCGTCTGGGAAGTCCTGAAGAACGCCGGGATCGACCCAGCTCCGGATCGCACCTGCACGACGTGGGCGACGTTCCTGCGCGGGCAAGCCGAGGCGATCCAGCGTGGGTCACCCAGAGCACCCGCAACCTGTTCATGGACCTTGAGGACGCCGGCTGCCGGTTCCGGCATCTCGTCCGCGACCGGGACGGGAAGTACCCGGCCATGATCGACACCATCCTCGCCGACGCCGGGATCGAAACGGTCCTGACCGGCGTACGCATGCCCCGGATGAACTAGCTGATCGAGCGCTGGATCCAAACCTGCCGCCGCGAACTCCTCGACCGCACCCTGATCTGGAACCCGGCTCACCCATGCACGCCCTACGCGAATACGAAACGCACTACAACACACATCGGCCCCATCGGGGCATCGCCGGCGCCGCACCACTACGCCCACTCCCCCAACCGATCGCCAACCCAGGCGCTGTCACCCCGCTACGCATCCACCGACATGGCGTTGCATATACGAATCATGTACGGCCCGTTCATACGCTGCCGACGTCCGAAGCTTTCAGGCGTCTGATCGAACGGGAGCCAGCATGTCCCTCATGTCAATGCGCAGGGTCGTCGCCGCCGCGGCGATGGCCTTTGCCGCCGTCGCCGTGTCGGGGGTACCGGCGACGCAGGCGGGTGCCCACCCGGAGGACGAGAAAGTCGGTGTGAACTACAAGATCACTCACAACGGGAGTTTGATCAACTTCGGCGGCCGGTACTTCAGCGACTACGTCGAACAGCACAACCTCTTCCCCGACCAAACCCTCCAGATATACGTCGTCGGCACGGACTACGCCGTCTGGACGCGGTGGCGGACCATCAACGGTGTCATGAGCGACTGGAGGTCCCTCGGTGGGAAGGTCCGGTCCCATGACCCCCGCAGCATCGGGTTCGTCGGCACCCAGGCCGTGCCAAAACTGCGCGTGATCGGTACCGACGAGAACAGGTGGTGCAACGAGCGCCGCCCCAGCGGTTCCTGGACCGGCTGGGTCAGGTGCGACTGATCGGGTGACGGCGGGCGCTCCGGTGACTGCGGTCGCCGGAGCGCCCTTCGACCTCGGTACCCGGCGACAGCCCGGCCACCGCCTGCAGCACGGGTCAATCATCTCTCTGTCCTCCCTCCTGGGGTGTCGGTAAGAAACGTGTCACCAGATCCAATCGCGATCGATGTCGACCGTTGATCAGCGAGGTGCCAACTCGACATCGCCGGCGTCACCTTCCTGCCGGTGCCATCCGTGGGGTTGTCGAGCGGGAGCTACGCGCGACGTCTGCGGCCCGCCGGTGGCAGCCGATCGATGGCGCGCCACGCGGTCGCGGGCCGTAGCGCTGACCTTCGGTGTAGGTCTTCAACAGACCGTGGGCGCGTTCGTCGGCCGGCGGCGTACAGGAAGCGTCGGGGACCTACCGCGCCTACATGGTGGGGGCCTGTGAGGCCGTTCGTGAGGTTCCCGTCCTGAAGCCGGGCGGCTTACATACACCGCGATAGTGGTCTTTTTGGTTGCGACGAGACGCCGTCGGAGTTGCCTACCACGGCCCGGTATGGCGGTGGTGCGCGACGGGCTCGGTTGCGCCTGGCTCCCGCCACCCGACTGGGCGACCGCCGCAGCGGTGCCTCTCCTTGGCCGGTCCGCGCTTCAGCGCGCAGAGACCGGCCGGTCGGACTTGTGGATTTCGAGCGGGACGCCCGGACCGTAGCGGGCAGGCAGTTCCCGACGTGCCCGGTCGATGTCCTCGGGGACACCGATCTCGACCACTCCGCGAATGAAGTCGGCGCCCATGGAGCCGATGACGATGCCCCGGTCGCCCCAGTACGTCACGTCGTTGTAGACCTGCTGCAGCCGGGCGGACAGCTCGACATCGGAGTACTTCGCGTCCAGCACCTCGACGCAGTCGGCGGCGAACTCGCGTAGCACCCAGCGGTCGAAGTCGGCCGACGGCTTGCGGAACACCTGGATCCGGTCACGCTCGAGCACGAGCCGCACTCCGGCGTACACGCTGGCGTACTGGCTGCGTGCTGCCGGATCCAGACGCTCGAAGACGGGGATGAGCTTGGCCATGTTGGTGGCCTGGCCGGTTTCGGCCGGTTTGCCGTCAGGTCCGACCCTGGATGGTGAGGTCGTCGCGGTGGCGCAGCCCGAGGTGCGGACCACCGGTCCGGCCGGGTCTGTCGTGGCCGACGGTGCCGTTGAGCGGGCCGGTTGCGGTGCGGATGGATCCGGCCGGCCGCCGGGGGCGGGCCAGGCCACCAGGGCCAGGACCAGTGCCGCAATCGGGACCAGCGTCCCCGCAGCCGTCGCTAGGCGGCGGCGCGTGGCGGCGGCCCGGCGTCCGCGTGCGAGCGCCGCAATGGTGTCGATGCCGCTTGGCGGCTCGTCACCGAGGGCTGTGGACAGCAGCTCTCGCACCATGAGGTCGTCCATTCCCGTCACGCCCCTTCCGCGCTAGCAGCGAGCCCGTCCCCGAGGTGAACGCGCAACGCCTGAAGCCCGCGGGCGGTATGGCTCTTGACCGCCCCGACACTGCAGCCCAGCGCAGCCGCGGTCTGCTCGATCGACATGTCCTGCCAGAAGCGCAGCACCACCGCCGCGCGCTGCCGCCGTGGCAGCCGGGCCAGCGCGTCGAGAACCAGGCGCTGCTGGTCTACCCGAGCCGCCGCGTCAGCCATCGCGTGGTCCGGCGTGACGGCGACGGAGTACTCGCGCCGCCGCCACGGCCGGCGCCATTCGTCGACCAGCGCGTGTACCAGCACCCGCCACGCATACGCATCGACATCGTCACGCTGCTGCAGCCGCGACCAGGCCAGGTACAGCTTGGTCAGCGTCTGCTGGGCGGCATCGTCGGCGGCGTACCAGTCACCACAAATCAGGAAGGCAGTCTGGCGCAGCCGGGCCGCCCGCGTACCGACCCAGCTCACGTAATCCCGCTCGTCGTCCGCCCGCATCGACCGATGTCCTCCCCTCGCGATATACACGGCCCACGGCCGGCCGCAGGATTACCGCGGGCGGCACCAATCTCGGACGGCCCACAACACGACACCGTTCCCGAAACGACCAACTGGGTGAGGACGACGCGACGCCAAGATCGAACAAGTAGCCGCAAGTGGCTCGGCATATGATCGGCGCGTGGCTCGTGGTGAGGGCAAGCAGGGGTCGGAGACCTCCGATACCACGGCCGCTGCGCATGCACGCCGACCTGCAGGAACACTCTGACCGCACCGGCCGGATCCGCCCGGTCTTACGTGGTCCAGCTAATGCCGGTGGTGCGTGGCCATGTCGCCTACGGTGCGTTCCCAACCCGATTTCTAAGGGCTGTGTGGCTAGACCAGTTCCAGGAGGATGCCGTCTTCGGACTCGGTGCCGCCTGGACCGTGATCGCGAATGATGTCGACGATCTGGTCGAACAGGGTCGGCCCCTGCCGGCTGTTGGCTCTGGCGAGGTCGGCCTCGACCCGTGCGCGGTTGGCTGGGTGGCAGGTGGCGAGCAGGCCCTCCAAGCGTTGGGCGGTCGCCTCGTAGCCGAGTGCGGCGCTGGACAACTTGGAGTTGAGCCACCTCAGGATCCACCCGTCCTCCGGTGTGCCAAAGCCGCCTCGGAGGATGTCGTTGAAGGCATCCAAGTTCCCGGACCAGATGTAGTCATCGAGTAGACGTGTGAACTCGCGGGCGAACCCCGCGAAGTCGGAGAAGGCGGCGCCGTCGATGACCAGCACCGGGAGATCACTCGGCTTGATCACAACGCGAGTATGAACGCAGGGGTCAGCGATGCCCCTCATCGCGGCTCGGCCACAGCACGGACCATCCGTTGGTGTGATCATCGCGAACTCTCATGCCGCGAGCACCGCTCACTACCGACCCGCTCGCCGGACCTGCCCGCGCCGCTGCGGAAGCCGGCGAGCGCGACCCGGCCCGAACGCTGGCCATCGAGGCCGAACATGTCACCGGCACGATCACCAACCCGAACCAGCAGGCACAGGCCCTCGCCCAACTGGCCCGGGCGATTCTCACGTCGGACTGCTGGGGCCGGACACTTCTCAGATGTCGCCGGGGCCGGCCGATGAGCTGACAAAGGTGGCGCGAAGGCGAGGCGGCCAGATGTACGGCTTGGTCAACCAGGGTGTCCAGGATCTCGTCGTCGAGTTGGGCGGCGAGGAGCTGTGGGCTGCCATCAAGCAGCGGGCCGGCGTGGAGTTCGAGACGTTCGTCGGGATGGACGTCTACCCCGACGAGATCACCGAACGGCTGGTGCTCGCGGTCAGCGAGACGCTGGGCATCACCCCGGCGGAGGTGCTGCGGGCGTTCGGAAAGCACTGGATCCTCTACACCGGACGCAAGGGGTACGGCGCGGTGTTCGAGACCATGGGACGCACGTTGCCGGAGTTTCTCGGAAATCTCGACGCGATGCACGCCCGGCTCAGCTTGAGTATGCCGCACCTTGAGCCACCGTCGTTCGTGTGCGAGCAGATCGGGCCAAACCAGCTGCGGCTGGAGTACTACTCGCACCGCCGTGGGCTGGCGCCGATGGTGGCCGGGCTGCTCGACGGACTCGGCGAGGTGTTCGGGCTCGAGGTCCGCACCAAGCAGATCCTCAGCACCGACGACGGCGCCGACCACGACGAGTTCGTGATCGACTTCGACGAGGGCGCGGAGTTCGCGGACGCGCGATGACATTCGACACCGCGCAGACGTTCGCGGCTGGTCGGCGGTGGAGCCCGCGGCCGCAACTGTTCGCCGCGGCCTTCCCGTTCCACCTCGTGCTCGACCGGGACCTCCGGATCGTCCAGTTCGGACCGTCGTTGCACCGGCTGTGCCCGACCCTCGCGGTCGACTCCCCGTTCGAGAGTCACTTCACGGTGACCACGCCGCGACGGGTGTCCACGTTCGAGGCGATGGCGAACCGGTCGCGGTCGATGTTCCTGCTGCGCGGCGTCTCCAACGGTCACGTCACGTTGCGCGGCCAGATGCTTCACGACGACCTCGACCAGATGCTGTTCTTCGTCGGGTCGCCCTGGGTGACCGACACCACCGCGCTGCAGGGGCTGGGCCTGACCCTTGACGATTTCGCCGCGTCCGACGCCGTGATCGACTACGTGCTGCTATTGCAGAACCAGGCGACGGCGCTGGCGACGGCCCGCGACCTGGCCACCCGCCTCCAGAAGTCGGCCGAGGAACTGACCCACCAGGCGTTCCACGACTCGCTCACCGGTCTGCCCAACCGCAACCTGCTCGCCGAACGCCTCCAGGCGGTGGCGGCGCCCGACCACGACTCGACCTGCGAGCACTTCTCGGTGCTCATGCTCGACCTGGACGGCTTCAAGGCCGTCAACGATAGTTACGGCCACTCCGCCGGGGACGAACTGCTGCGCATCGTCGCGGAGCGGCTGCGGCGCACGGTCCGCCCCCGCGACCTCGTCGCCCGGCTGGGCGGCGACGAGTTCGCCATCCTGGTCGAACCCGGTGCGGACCACCGGACTGAGCCGTCCGCCGCGTTCGTCACAACCGACGGGCCAACCGCGGCGGACATCGCCGACCGCGCGTTGGCTGCCCTGCGGGAACCGGTCAGCCTTCCGCCACCGGCCGACGTGACGATCCAGATCGCGGTCAGCGTCGGCATCGCCGCGTGCGGCGGCACGGGTACCGCCGACGACATCCTCCGCAACGCCGACCTGGCGATGTATGTGGCGAAGGGCGCCGGCAAGGACCGGCACGAACGCTTCGAGCCGATCATGCACTCGGCCGCGCTGGCGCGCCTCGAACTGGCGACCGCACTGCGCACAGCGGTCGCCGGCCGGGAACTGCTGCTGCATTACCAGCCGATCGTCGACACCCGCACCGGTCGCATCGACGGCGTGGAGGCGTTGCTGCGCTGGCCGCATCCGCAGCGCGGGTTCATCTCCCCGGACGAGTTCATTCCCGTCGCCGAGTCGATCGGGGTCATCGGCGACCTTGGGAACTGGGTCCTGCGCACGGCGTGCACCCGGGTGAGCCAGTGGCCGAACCTGAGGCTCGCGGTGAACGTCTCGCCGCTGCAACTGGGGCCGGCGCTGCCCGGCCAGGTCCGGGCGGCGCTGGCCGACGCCGGTCTCAGCGCCGACCGCCTCACCCTTGAGATCACCGAGACCATGCTCGCGGCCGACAGCCCGCACGTCCGGGCGTGCCTACAGGAGATCGCGGCGGACGGCGTCAAGCTCGCCGTCGACGATTTCGGCACCGGCCATTCGTCGCTGAGCCGGCTGCGCAGCTTCCCCATCCACGAACTGAAGATCGACAAGTCGTTCGTCATCGGGCTCGCCACCGGCGACTCCCACCCCGGCCTGGTCGCCGGGGTCATCGCCCTCGCGCACGGCATCGACCTCGAGGTCGTGGCCGAAGGAGTGGAGAGCAGCGGCGAGTACATCCTGCTAAAGAACCTCGGCTGCGAACATGCGCAGGGCTACCATCTGGGTCGCCCGGTTCCACCCGAGGACATCGACGCCCTTCTCAGACAGCACCCGACGCAGCCGCTGTCCTGACTGACTCCAGGATGACCTTCGCCATCTGTTCGGGGTAGGTGATCATCGGCCAGTGCCCGCTGCCGATGGTGCGGTCCGGATCGATATCGGGGGCCGCCGGCGGCGTGGTTCGCAGACAGCGCGCGTAGGTCATTTTCCGCTGTTCGTAGGCTGAGTGATCGCCGGCTGGGCGTAGGTGGTACTACGACTAGGTATACAACGCCGCACGGGCATCGACCACGTGCGACAAGTACACCCCGCGGTAGCAGTTGTCGCCGCTCGCGCGCGATTCGCTCTTCCGAGTACGACGTGTCGATGACCTCAACGTCAATGGTCCCGCCCTCAGCCGGCGTCACGACTCCGATCGCCGGGTCGTACTCCGGCACGGACAACGAGTTTCTCGGCCATGGCAGACATCCGGCAGTGGTGAGCCGAGTTGCGTGAGGAGCCCGTACGGCACGCCGCACCGCAGGGCGAGCAGCAGACCGGTCCGCAGGAGCCGGGAGAGGAGTGATCGCAGGTAGCATGCGGTTGGAGTTACCGTGGCGGCATGGCAGAGACCCAGCGGGAGCCCGTGCCACGCGTCGACTCCGGCGAACTCGACACCGCCCTGGCGTTCCTGTCCTTCGCCCGGCACTGCGTGTTGAAGAAGGCCGACGGGCTGTCCGACAAACAGCTGCGCCGCGTCCTGGTCGACAGCGGCACCTCCATCCTGGGTCTCGTCCAGCATCTGGCCGAGGCGGAGCGATACTGGTTCGGCCACCACCTCGTCGGAGCCGCCTGGGACGCGGACGACGAATATGGAATGACCGTTCCGGCCGACCACGTCGCCGCCGACGTGCTGCAGAACTACCGGGCGGCGATCGAGGACAGTGACCGCGCGATCCGCGCTGTTGGCGACCCGGACTCCCGCTTCGCCGTCCCGGTCGACGGCAACAGACACACGCTGCGGTGGGTCATGGCCCACATGACAAGCGAGACCGCCCGGCATGCCGGGCACGCCGACATCCTCCGCGAACGACTCGACGGCACCACCGGACGCTGACCTGACTTCCCGGGCCGTCACCGCCGCGACACGAGATGAACCTGCTCATCGTCCCGGTGGTCGTCGGCCAAGGCATGCGGCTGTTCCCCGGCATCGGCCCGGACATCGCGCTGGACCTGGTCGACTCGCGAACCTTCCCGAAGGGCATAACCCTCCAGATCTACCGGCCCACCGGACGCCCGCAGTACGCCACCACCTGAAACAGGCGACAGGTGACGCACTGCGGGCGCGGTTGTCCTCATCGTCCCGATCACCGTTCGCGACCAGTGGTCCCGTGGCGCAGACGAGAGGCCAGACGACAGAGCCTGGGCGTGGATCACGAGCGCTCGAACAAGCGCTTCCGGTCGGAGAGCCATGGAACGCGGTGAAGGTGCCACCACGGTGCATCGGTCAGCGCGGCGATGAGCAGCAGCGCGGCCAGGACGCCGGCCGCTGCCCAACCGACCGTGCTGATGTGCCAACCGTGTGATGAGGTGGCGCCGTAGGGGAACACGGCCAGGTGGTCGCCGAGAGGTCGGACGAGCGCCCAGACCGTCGCCACCGGGACGGTGATCGCGGCGAACAGCAGGCCCGGCGAGGCGTCACCCTGGGCGCGACGCCAGCACGCGACGGCCGCACCCGTCGCGACCGCCGCGAGCCCTTGGACGAGGACGGCCTCGAGATGCCCGAACGTGGCGTCGTTCCCGCCTCGGGCGACGGCGAACACCCAGGTGAGTACGAGCAGGAGAACGGCGGGACTGCGGGCTCCGGCCCGCCAGGCGAGTCCGCGCGGCGACGTGTCGACGACCGCCGCCGCCGTCTCGTCGAAGCACCACGCGGCCGCTCCGGCGAGCAGACCGACAGCGGCGCCCTCCAACGGCCACAGCACCCAGGGGTTCCAGCGGACCAGTTCCATGAGGACCACGACGAGGCCCGCTGCCAGGGCGACCCGTCCCCACGGGACCGCCCTGGCTGCGTGGTGGAGCATCAGCAGACCGGGCAGACGTCCGGGCTGACAATGCTCTCGGTGAAGCCGACCGTCATGGTCAGCACGCCGAGCGCGACCGCGACGACGATCAGGCCGATCGCCACCTTCCCGAGCGTGGCCCGGTCGCACTCCGGGTCGTGACGGACGGCGACGACGATCCCGAGGGCACACAACGTCACGAGATAGAGCAGCCACAGGAACGGGTTGCCGGGATTGGTGGTGAAATGGTGCTGCCCGGGGCCGCCCTCGGCGGACTGGGTGAGGAAGTAGGTCCAGACCCAGAACACCCGGTAGGGCTGTCCGCCCCCGATCAGGCCGCCCTGCAGAAGGATCGTGGCGATCACCAGGAGGACCGACGCGACAGCGGCGATTCCGCGCTTGGGGAAGTACCGGGCCAGGAGAAGGCCGAGCAGCGGGCCGCCGACAGCGCACAGCACACCGTCGCCGAACATCTGGGCGTGCACGAAGGCGTTCGAGATGCCCGGGGGGACGACGTAGCCGGCCGGCGGGTGCACGTACCAGGTGACGACCGCGACGATGAAGGACAGGACCGCGACCGAGAGAGGCACGACAGTGGCCGAGGCGAGGGCGAGGGTCCGGGTGCGCTCCGAGACGGCGACCGCGCCGGCCGCTTCGGCGGCATGATCGGACCGACGGGTCAGCCCGTACATGACGACGAGGCCGAGGACTCCCAGCAGCGCCGCCGGCGCGATCATGTAGGCCCCGCTCGACGACGGGTCGTTGGTGACGAGCATCGTGACGTCGACGGCGAGGGTGAGGGCGGCCCCGAACCAGAAGAGCTTGGCCCGCAGATAGTTGCGGATCTCCTGGCGGGCGAGGACGCCGAAGGTCGAGCCCGTATCAGAGATGGTCGCGCTCATCAGACAACTCCTTGTCTCGTGCGCTCCGCCGAGCGGAGCAGCAGGTACGCGTCCTCGACCGACGGGTCGACGACGGAGGAGTCGGGAGCGGGCTGTCCCCCGACGGACCGGACCAGCCCGGTTCCGGTCTTCCAGGTCTGGACCGCGCCCGGGGAGGCTGTCGGTCCGAGGTGGACACGGCCGGCTGCCGTGGCCAGGAACTCGGGCACCGCGCCGTCAAAGTGGATCACTCCGGCGTCGATGACGAGCACTCGGTCGCACAGGGCCGAGACGTCCTCGGTCTGGTGCGTCGAGATGAGCACCGTCCCCGCGAGGCCCGAGAGGAGGCCACGCAGGGACGCGCGCTGTTCAGGGTCGAGCCCGGTGGTGGGCTCGTCGAGGAGGAGCAGGTCGGGAGCGCCGATAAGCGCCTGCGCGATGGCGAGGCGGCGGCGTTGACCACCGGACAGCTTGGACACCTTCATCGCGGTGCGGTCGCCGAGGTCGACGAGGTCGAGTACCCGCCGCACCTCCCGATGCCGCGTGTCGGCGTCCTTCCATTCCTTGAGGACGGCGATGTACTCGACAAACCCGAATGCCGTCATGCCGCGCGGGAACGTCACCTCCTGCGGGCAGTAGCCGAGCCGGCGGCGCGCCGCTACGCGGTTCGCATGCGTTGCGCAGACGTCGAAGCCGGCGATCGTGATCCGGCCCGTGCTCGACGGCAGTGCAGTGGAGAGCAGACGCAGCAAGGTGGTCTTGCCGGCACCGTTGGGGCCGAGCAGGCCGATGACGCCGGGCCGGAGATCGACCGTGATCGGCCCTACGACGGTCGCCCGGCCGTAGGTCTTCGAAACCCCGTCGAGGTTCACCATGACACTCATTGCTCGCCTCCCTGTAGCCGCAGCGTCGACGTGCGGAGGAACAGCGCCGCAGCCAGCACAACGCCGGCAGCGGCGAACGCCGCCTGGGCGACGGGGACCGTAAGGACGTCGACGGTGCCGTTCGCCCGGACGACGACGACCGCGCCGACCCACAGCGAGGCGACCATCGCGCCCGCGACCGGCGCCTCCCACCACGTGAGCAGTACGAGCGCGCCCAGCGTCAGACCGAGCGACGGCGCGAGCCAGATGAACGCGAGGTCGTCCATGCCGGGGATGAGGAGCCCAATCGCCGCGGTCGCCGGCAGAGCCACCACCAGCGACGCCGCCGCCCGCAGCAGCGCGAGCCGCAGCTTGCTGTACGGAGTCGGTGCGCTCACCTCGCGGATCGGGTCCAGCGCGTCGTATGACACCACGACCGCGAGCACCGGAGCCAAGGGCGCCATCGCGAGGAACACCGCGTCCTGGTTCACCGGGCCGAGGCCTGCGAACCCGACCAGGCACACGCACGCGATCGCGAAGCCGACCGCCGCCGCCCAGGGCACCAGGAGAGAGTCCCCGGCAGACAGGAGCACGAGGTCGTCACCGCGGACGCCCAGCCGCCGCAGGAGGCGGACCAGGGCGGACGGCGCGGGCGCGGTGATCGTCTCACGCACCCCCGTCCATACCGTCGCGGCCGTCGCCGCCGGCGCGTAGCCGCGAGCCGCCGCCCGGCAGTCCGCGCACCCGGTGAGGTGCGTCTCCACCGACGCCTCCGCGGCCGGGTCGAGCCGCCCGTCGGCGTACGCCTCCCAAACCCGGTCGTCCACATGCCAGCTCATGCGATCCCCCCGCTCCGCTCGGCGATGCATTCGCACGGCGCTCTGTTGATGACTCGCTCGCTCCGCTCGCTCATGACCACGCCTCCCGGCTCATCAGCTGCTCGCGCAGCCTTGCCTTCGCCACCCGCGCCCGGCTCTTGACCGTGCCCTGCGGGATGCCGAGCAGATGGGCTGCCTCCTTCGTGGAGAGCCCGTCGACCACGGTTGCCTGCATCACCTGCCGCAGTTCGGGCGACAGCGAGCGCAGCGCATCACCCACCGGACCGTGCTCGACCGCGATCAGCAGTTCGTCCTCGGCGCTGCGCACCGTCGGCGACAGCATCGAAAGGTCCAGACCGGCAATCGGTATGGGCTGCGCCCGCTTGCGAAGCCGGCTCGCCAACTGCCGGATCGCGATCCCCCACAACCGCGCCCCGAGGTCGCCGTCGCCGCGGAAGGAGCGCGGATGCTTCCACACCGCCACGAAGGTGTCGTGCAACGCCTCGTGCGCCAGGTCACGGTCCGGTGTCTTGCGCAGCAGCCGCAGCAGCAACCACGGCGAGTGACGCTCCACGATCTCGCGAAGGGCGGCCTCATCCTTGTCGGCCACCAGGCCGAGAAGGATGACGTCGCTGAGGCCGGACAGCTCTCGCATGCCCACACTGTCGCGCGCTGCACCCGGATCGGATCACCCGACGCCGAACTTTCTTTCATCGCGCACAGCCCCGGTTCGACCCGGCGGTGAAGAACCACAAGCTCCAGCTCACGGTGGCCGCGACCGGCAGCGACGGCTACGCCGCGCGTGGCGCGCACGTTCGGCGCCAGCCGGACAGGTGATCGCCAGCCACGACCTGGCCGGCCCACGGTTCCCCGGGGACCGGTTCTCCCACTACCTCGACGTGGACCCGCCCGCCGCGCCCGGCCGCTACGTCGTGCGGATGTCCTGCGAACACGGCCACATCGGCTGGCGCAGGCACGCCATGGCACCGCTGGACGACTCTTGTCAGACTGCGGTTTGCGATTGAGCAGAGTTGGTCGCGCCAAGAGAGGGTGTTGACGTGCCATACCGTTGCCCCGGCGTCACCCGCCGAGATAAGCGTGGCCCGTTCGGATTGAAGGCGACGCCGTTTATCCAGCCCCTCTGGCTTGGCAGCTCAGCGATCAGCGAACGTTGAGGCACCGACCAGAGGTAGACGGACGTACCACTGGCAGACGCAAGCATGCTCCCGTCGGGACTAAATGACGCTCCGGCCATGTACCCGGCTGTCGGCGGCTACCGCGGTGTGCAGTTGCCAGTCCAACATCCGGCGCACCGTCCGATCCCGCTCCGTGAGGTCGTCGTCCCCCGCCCGCCTGGCCTTTCACTTCCTGTCACAGGCCTGGCTCGGCAGCCCCGCCGACGCTGTGTCATGTCGGTGAAAGGGGACGTCCCCTAGAGTCCTGCGGCGGCGCAGGTTGCCTGAGGAACCGGAAGGCGAGGTGGAGGTCACGTGACGAAGCGCAAGCTGACCGTGTGCAGGCACCGGGTGCTGATCGCGGTCGGGTGCGCCGCGCTACTCGTGGTCATCGGTTGCGGCAGCGACGGCCGAGGGAGCAGCCGCGGCAGGGCAATTGCGTCGGACGCGGGCAGTTCGTCCGCCGGCCCGCCCGGTACCCCCGCGACGCCCGGTTCCTCCCCGACGGGCAGGCCGTATCAGGTGCCCGCGGCGGCGGACCTGTGCGCGGCCGTGCGCACCGCAGGTGTGCCGACCCGCGAGCTCGAAGTGCGGACGCCCAATCCGGATCGTCAGGACTGCAAGGTGGAGGTCGGCGCCGGCGACAAGCAGCGCTACACCCTCCGGTTGAAGTTCGAGGACAAGCTCAGCGTCGAGAAAGCGCGGGTGTGGTTCGAGGACCTGCGGGAGGACTACACGTCCAGAGGCTACTCGGCGTTCACCGGCGTGCCCAAGAACACGGGCGAGCTCCGCCAGATCGGCGCCCTCAAGGCGAGCAGCGGCTTCGACAACGGCTTCTACGCCTACTACGCACCCGTCGAGGTTGCCGGGATCAAGTACGGCCAAAGCATCATCGTCCTCCAGCTCGGCAACATTCTCATGATCTTCGACCTGTTGGGCGGCGACGCGGTCGGCAGCGGCGTAGCCGGCATCCGACCGGTCCCGGAGAGCGTCGGCCAGGAGCTGTTCGACAAGGTCGCCGACGAGACTGTCGGCCTCATACGACCGAAGACCAGCTGACGCATGAGGGAGAGAGTCCTGCGGCTACCCGGTTCCATGTCACGGGTGCGTCAGCGCCGCGTGCTCCCGATCGCGGTCGTCGTGCTGGTCGCCCTGGTGAGTCTGCTCATCGGTTCGATTCGGCCACAGGCGGGCGCGACGGAGCTTACCGTGGCGTCGCCGCTGCTCGGCGCCGTCCGTTGGGACTTCTGGTATCCGGGGAACGCCCGGAAGGGAATCGTCGACCCGACGCTGTTCACCGACTTCCCGAGCCGCCAGCCCGTCTACGGCTGGTACGACAACAACGCGTCGGGCGGTGTACCCGACCACGCGGCCGTCATGGACCGGCAGATCACGGACGCGGCCGACCGCGGGCTCGACTACTGGGCATTCGTCTGGTACGACCCGCTCCAACAGTATCCGAGCTGCTGTGGCCAGGCGATGAAGCCGTTCGAGGACTACATGGCGTCGCCGCTCAAGCAGCGCATGAAGTTCACGTTCATCATCCAGTCGGACGGTGTGGCGGGCGGCGATCCCACCGACCCGAACAGCCGCGAGAGCCACTGGCGCTCCGACTTCGTACCCCACTTCAAGCAGATGCTGAGCGACCCGCAGTACCTGAAGATCTCCGGGGCGGGCGGCGCGGCGTTCGCCGAGCCCCGTCCGGTCGTGTACTGGTTCGACACGCCCGCTTTGGCGAGCAAGCCGAGGGGCTTCGGCGCCAGCTGGGCCACGGAGATGGCGTACTTCATCAAGGAGATCGACAGCGTGCCCGGTCTCGGGAAGCCCTTCTTCGTCGACAACAACATGAACCTCGGTGCGTACGACACCTTCGGCTCCGCCAACGGCCAGGAGTTCATCAAGGCCGTCACGAGCTACGGGCCGTCCGGTGCATCGCCCGGTAGCGGGCGGCAGTGCTGGTCGGCCCAGGCGGCGAAGGATGTGGCCAACCGCGGGCCGTATCCCGGACGGACGGGACTGCTCACGGTGCCGGGCGTGACGCCGGTGAACGATCCCCGGCCGCGCAACCCTGAAAACTACGGCTTCAGTTATGGCTTCCACAGCCAAGCGCCGACATACAGCCAGTGGCGGACTCATCTCAGCTCGACGTACGACTGGATGCGGAGCCACCGCGCCCAGGTGACCGACCCGCCGATCGCGCTCACCTACGCCTGGAACGAACTCGACGAAGGCGGCGGCGGCATCATCCCCACGGTGCAGGACGGCACCAGGTACCTCGACGCCATCGCGTCCGTGGAAAGCGGCAGGCTCCCGGACACCTGGGACGACGTGTTCAACGGCGACAATTGCTCCATCGCCCGGGCGGGTTCCGGCTGGGTGCACTGGGCACCGTCACCTGGCCTGTACGACGATGACGAGGAGATCTCCCTCGGCGGCGGTGACACCGCGACGCTGGCATCGGACGACACCATCGGGTTCGAGGTCACCGGAACCCGGGGTCCGAACCGTGGGGTCATGCAGATCTACATCGACAACGTGCTGCGGGCCACGGTCCAGCTCAACAGCTCGACCTGGCGGATCCGGGAGGTGCTCTACCGCGACTTCACACTGCCGTCCGGCCGTCACACGGTGCGTCTGCGGAACGCATCGACCCAGGGCCTGCAGATGGGCGTCGACACCATCACGGCCCGCGTACGCCCGTTGCGGAGCGGGCCGAACCTCGCCCTCGGCCATCCGCCGGCATCCGCCTACACCGCATCGTCGGTGTGGGACGGCAACCAGGCCGCGCCCACGGCGTTCGACGGCCAGCCCGGCACCTGGTGGCAGGCGGCGAGCGGATCGACGTTCAACGAGCAATGGCTGGCCGTCACATTCCCTGGCCCGACCACGTTCAACCGGGTGGTGCTGAGCGAGTACGAGGACAACCGCACCACGGGATACCGGATCGAGTTCTGTCCACAAGTGTCGTGCCAGGACGGGCAGTGGCAGGTTGCATACACCGGCACCACGATCGGACCCTCCACCACAGCGACCTTCCCCGAGGTCACCGGCCAACGGGCCCGGATCAGGTTCACAGCCGGCAGGTTCACACCCATCATATTCGAGTTCGCCATCCACCACGCGACCTGATCAACCCCCCGGAGGGTTCGAACCCGACGCAGGGCCCGAGGGGAGCTGAGTCGGGTCAGCCGTCGACGGGGCGGGTGGCTCGGTCGGTCGGTCGGAAACGGTCCGGATTCAACGTGACCCGGAAATGGATGCTGCCACTGATCAGAAGAACCAGCACCATCAGCCGCCATATGCCAGCACGCCGTTGCGCACCTCGTGCCGCGGTGCGCGCGGCTGCGCCACAATCGGTGCGACAGTGGCGCGGTGACCCGGCCGCAAGCGGACCGTGACGCGGTCGCCAGGCCTGCACTTCGCACCACAGCGCTTCGAAGCGAAGACCTGGCGGCGCGTCCGGACGAGCAGTCCGAAGTCGAAGAGACCGCAAAGATCGCGTCAGGCCTATTTCTCGGCCGAATCGGTGACAGGGTCATGCAAGGCTCGTTGTCGATAATCGGATCAGCTCTGACCAACGTCACTGTCTGAGCGGAAGGATGTCAGCTGTGTCCCAAAGATCGCGGCCCTACTCGCCGGGCTCGCGCTGTCCGGCGGTCGACGCCGTGGTTCGAACGCCGGAGGCTCCGGCAGGACACGTATACCAACAGTGGGTCGGCAGAACACAACGCTGTTTCACCGTTCGGCGGTGAATGTGTGTGATCTGATGATCAAGTATCGGATGAGGTGATGACCATTTCTCGGTCGGACAAGCACTGGATTCTCGCCTTCAACATCTCGTGTCAGAAGTGTCGGATCATCTCCGGCGCGGTGGCCGCCGTATCTGGCGGCAAACTGGAGGTCCTGTCACTGACCCATCCGGATGTCATTCGCTGGCGCGCGGCCGGCCTCGGGTCGGACGCACCGTGGGCGCCGACCCTCATCGCCACGGGACCCGCCGGCGAGGAGGTGCGTGCCTGGACCGGTGTTGCCATGGCGGTGCCGATGATTCGACGTCTGGGACTGCGCTCGACGCTCGCAGTGCTTACCGAGCTGGGACGGTTGAAGCGGCAGGAGGATGGACATCTCGCCGGTCGGCAGGAACGCCGTGGCCTGAGCCGAAAGAGCTTCCTCAGACTCGGTGCAGGTACCGCGGTTGCGGTTGGCCTGATGGTGACCGGGCAGACGCCCGCTTTCGCTGTGAACAAGGACGAAGAAGACGCCCGCGAATGGGTCGCCGCCAACAGAGACCGCCTCCCGCAGACCTACGACGAGGTGATCGCCCGCCCCCTGGAACACCGAAAGGCGATCTACCAGGAGTTGCCGGACGGTGTGCGGCAAGAGCTCTGGTCCGAGCAGATGCAGCGGTACCAGGCCCGGCATCCGGCACTCACCGTCGAACAGGTCGCCGTCCTCGACGCGGCGGCCACCTTCCTGGCGAAAGGCATCAGCGCTGCAGCGGGTGCCACCGAAACAAAACGACAGCTGTCGGTAGCGGCGATCAACGCTTTTGGAAAGGACCAAGCGCGCGCGCTATTTGCGACACTCGGCCCGGCATCGACACGGAGCGAGGCTTCCTCCGCTGCGAGCGACTGCGAGTGCTATACCGCAGACGGTGACATCTCGGTCTTCTGCGGATTGGGCGGTTACTGCCAGCACACTGCCTACAATCATTGCCGCACCAAGCCGACCGGGTGTAGCTGGTGGTGGGCAAGCCCGTGCAATGGGATGTGTAACTGAGCGGGCGCACCTGTTCTAGCCGACGCGGTGGCCGGCCTCCCTGGCGAGGCCGGCCGCAATCGCCGTGCCGAAGTACCGGCCCGACTGCGCGGCTGCCGCCGCCAGCGTGCTCTCCGCCGCACCCGCCGACGACGTCAGCACCGCGGCCGTGGTCACCGCCGCGACACCGATCGCACTTGCGAGCAGCACTCTGGCGGTGACCGGGCTGTTCCGCCTGCCGGATGCCCCGCAGCGTCGTTGCATTTCTTCGGCGAGGTGCGACCCGAGGCCTGGTCGGCGGCGCTGGTGCCCGATGGCACCGGGATGTACATCGTCGAGAACACCGCGCACCAGCCGGAGCGGCGCCGCTCCAACATCGCGCACGAGATGGCCCACGTGGTGCTCGAACACACCTTCGGGCACGTCCTGATCGGCGGAGACGCCACGTCGGGCGGGTGCGTCAACGCCGGTGACCGACGGCAAGAGGAGGAGGCCGCCGAACTGGGCGCTGAACTTGGGGCGGTTCGTCAGTCAGGTTGGCTGCCGACGCCGAGGTCCGGTGTCGAAGCTGACAGGTAATCAGGGGCAAGATCCGGCAAAGCCGAAGTCCTCGGCGATTCTGTCCATCGCACGTCTGACCAAATCCCGCAGCACTCGGACAGCTGCCCCCGGGCTGGCCACTCCCGATCAGTCGTCGGGGGTGGTGAAGCGGCGTAGTAGGTGACGCAACTGCTCCTGCTCCTTGGCGGAGAGGTGGGCGAGCAGTTGGTCGTTGACCCGGATCGCTTCCTTTTCGGCGTCGTGGAACAGCTTCCGGCCGGCGTCGGTCAGCTCGACGGCGTGGGCCCGAAGCCGCCGGCCGCGAAGCCGATCACGGCGGCCACGAGCAGCACGGCCACCACTGCGAGGACCACGCGACGCCGGCTCCACCCGGACCCGCACCGGCCGAACAGCAGTGGACGTGGTCCGGCATCGGTACGAAGCGGGCGGTGAACAGCCCGAGGCACGCCGCGGCCGTGCACCACGGCAAGGCGGCTCGCAACCCGAGCAGATCCCAGAGCGCGGCACCAACGACGATCCCGGCCACGTAGTACTTGTTGGTGCCCGGGTCCAGCACCACCCGTGCACCGGGTTGGTTTGGACAGAGTTCTTCAGATCGGGTTGGGGGGTGCCGATCAGGTGGTGGTAGAGCGTGTTGTCGGCTGGCTGTGACACGGGGGGCGTCGTGGGGTCGGTGTCTGGTATCGGGCGGTCGCCGGGTCGCCGCGGGTTGCTGCGGTTGATCACAAACCGGAAGGTGATCACGAAGATCCTGGCGGCGGTGCTGCTGGTCGCGGTGATCGGCTCCGGCGTGGCGGTCTTCTCGGTGGTCCAGATGGCAGCGGTCAACGCCAGTACCGGTGTGGTGTACGACGGTGGTCTGCAGTTGCGGACGATCGCGCAGATGCGTAACGCGTTCAACCGGGCCCGGACGACCTCGCTTGATCATTTCCTGGCCACCGACGCGGCGGAGCGGGCGACGAAGGAGCAAGCCCTCGCCGACGACGAACGCGCCCTGGCCGACGCCGAGAGCACCTATAAACGCTTCAAACTCGGGCCGATCCGGATCGAGGCGTTGGCCAAGTTCGACAAGGCGTGGAGCAGCTACCTGACGGTCCTGCACGATCGGTTGATCCCGTTGAGCCGAGCCGACAGACGGACCGAGATCCACGACATCCGGGCCGCCGAAATGGCGCCGCTGGTGGCCACCATGCGGGAGGCGTTGGACACCCTGGCCGAGCAGACCATGGTCAAGGCCCAGGAGGAGAAGGCCGCCGCGCAGGATGCCTACACCACCGCCCGCACACTGGTCCTGACGTTGATCATCATCGGCGCCGCCGTCGGCGTGGCCGTGGCCTTCGGCATCGCCCGGCTGATCACCCGGCCACTGGCCGCCTGTGTGGTGACCCTGGAACGGATCCAGGGCGGAGACCTGACCTCCCGGACGGGACTGGCCGGGCGGGACGAGGTCGGCCGCCTGGCCCGCGCGTTGGACGCCTCCACCGATGCGACGGCCGCGATGGTCCGCCGGGTCGCCGACAACGCCAACCACGTCGCCGCCGCCTCCGAACAGCTGTCCGCCGTGGCCACCGAGATGTCCTCGGCGGCGGAACAGACCTCCGCCCAGGCCGGCACAGTGGCCGCCTCAGCCGGTGAGGTGTCCCGCAACGTGCAGACCGTGGCCGCCGGCTCCGAACAGATGGGCACCGCGATCCGCGAGATCGCCGGAAGTGCCGCGGAGGCGTCCAACGTTTCCGGCGAGTCCGCCCGCACCGCCCAGCGCACCAACGAGATCGTCGCGAGGCTCGGCCAGTCCTCCACCGAGATCAGCAGCGTCGTCAAGCTGATCACCTCGATCGCCGAGCAGACCAACCTCCTCGCCCTCAACGCCACGATCGAGGCCGCCCGCGCGGGCGAGTCCGGCAAGGGCTTCGCCGTCGCGGCCACCGAGGTCAAAGACCTGGCCCAGGAGACCGCCAAAGCCACCGACGACATCTCCCGGCGAATCGCCGCTATCCAGAGCGAAACCGACCAGGCGGTCGCCGCCATCGGCGAGATCACCTCGGTCACCCACCGGATCAACGACTACACCTCGACGATCGCCGCCGCCGTCGAGGAACAAACCGCCACCACCAACGAAATGTCCCGCAACGTCAACGACGCAGCCACCAGCGCCGCCGACATCGCCGCCACCATCACCGGCGTCGCACAAGCCGCCGACTCCACCGCCACCGGCGCCACCCAAACCCAAACCACCGCCCAGGAACTCGCCCGCATGGCCGCCGAACTCCAATCCACCGTCGCCACCTACCAGGTCTGAACACCAAGCGACGACCGGACCGCTCCACCTGCCCGGGCCGCCGCGACCGTACCGGCCTGGCACTGGTGGAGCCTGCTGCACCGGCACAACCTGTACGCCGGCCCGGCCACCCGGGCCGAACTGAAACCGGAGATCGTCTCGGAGAGGGAGCACGGGGCTGATACTGACCGCGCTCGACGTCGCCCGCGCCGAGACGGCCCGCGCCGAGTGGTACGAACCCACTATCGTCGACGATCCTGCCCGGCGATACGCGCCGCGCCCAGTTAACGAGCTGGCCCCGGAGCGCCGTCACGGGTGGCGCGTTTCGATGATTGACGGACTCCGGGGCGGGTCGTCAGGACGTCGCCGACACGGTCGCCAACTGCCTCGTTTGCTGTGCCGCCCATCGGGCGGCTGCCGCGGCGACCGGGATCGTCGGGTCCACCAACCACGCGGCCTCGATGCCGTAGCAGAAAGCGATGATCTCCATTGCCTTGAGCCGTGGGTCGATGTCCTCCCGCATCTCGCCGCGCTCCTGCGCGGACCGCAGTGTCGATGTCACGCGTTCGATCGTCGTTCGGTAGCCATCGACCAGCCGTTGGTGGAGGTCGGTGTCGGGGCTGACGTTCTCGCCGAGGACGACGATGTTCATGCCGAGCAGGTTGGCCACCCTGCCGTCGTGCTGGCTGGGCCAACTGGCCATGTGCCTGGCGACCACGTCGACGATCTTGATGCCGGGGTCGGGTCCGTCGCCCCACAGCCACTGCTCGGAGAAGGCCAGGTGGCGATCCATGACGGCGTTGAGCAGGGCTTCCTTGCTGCCGAAGTGATAGAGCAGCCCGGTCTGTGACACGCCGGCCTCGGCCGCGACGTCGGCGAGGCTCGTGCCGCGCGCTCCGTTGCGGGCGATGAATCGGACGGCGACGTCGACGATGCGGTCCCGTGTCTCGAGGCCCTTCGCCGAGGTCTTGGGCTTCTGGGCAGGGGACACGGGTGATCTCCTCGCGATGGTCGGTACGGGCATCGCCGAGTATAGACAAACAGACTGAGTACTCGGTAGCTTCTGCGAAACAGACTGAGTACTCAGTCTTAACTTGGACGAGAGGCGATCGGATGAGTGCACCGTCCCGGCGGGCAACCCCGGGTGTCCGCGCGGAAGACACTCCGCCGCGGCCGCACGAGCAGGTTCAGGCTTTCCTGGACAGCTCCGGACCGTCACCCGACCCGTGGGCCGCCGACATCGCAGCCGTGCGGGCGGACGCACGTGCGAAGGTCCTGGCCGTGACTGGCGAGCCGGCGCCGCTGGCTTCGGTCGAGTCCGTCGACGCGGACGGCGTACCGGCTCGGCTCTACCGGCCCAAGGGCGGGGAACAGGAGGTGCTGGTCTGGGCGCACGGCGGCGGCTGGATTCACGGAGACCTCGACACCGCCGAGGGCGTCGCCCGGGCACTCGCGAACCGGGCCGGGTGCGGGGTTCTGTCCATCGACTACCGGCTCGCGCCCGAGCACCCGTTTCCAGCCGGCTTCGACGACACCTGGACGGCCGTCACCTGGGCACGCCGCAACTTCGGCGGGGTGGCTGTCGGTGGGGACAGTTCGGGCGGCAATCTCGCCGCGGCGGCCGCGCTCAAAGCGCGTGATGAAGGCGTTCGGTTAGCCGCCCAACTCCTCGTCTACCCGGCACTCGACAGCGTCGAGAACACCGACTACAAGGTCGCGTTCCGGCGGCGGTACGAGACCTTTGCGGGCCGGTCGGGTTTCGGCTCCAACACCTACCGTCGGCTCCAGTACATCTGGACGACGTACGTTCCCGACCCGGCACGCCGCAAGGCGTCGTACGTATCCCCGCTGCACGCCGAATCCGTGCGCGGTGTCGCGCCCGCGACGATCATCACGGCCGAACACGACTTCCTCCGCCGCGAGGCCGAGGACTATGCCCGGCGCCTGGAGGCGGCCGACGTGCCGGTCGAGCTGACCGAGTACGCGGGCCAGATCCATGGCTTCTTCGAGATGTTCGCCGTGATGACCGACGCGCACCACGCCGTCGACAAGGCTGGCGACGCGGTACGCCGCGCGTTCCGGTCAACCCACACCATCGAGCCTTAAGGACCTCTCGTGCGATCGCTGACCCATTACCGCAGAACCTTCCGGGCGGCCGGCGTTGCCGTGGCGGCCGTCCTGTCACTGGTCGCCTGTGCACCCGGCGGCAACCCCGAAGCCGACCCGGTGCCGTCCAAGCCGGTCTCCACCGATATCGGCAGTAAACCGGTCACCCTGAAGCTGCTCGTCACCAGCGGCGTCGACGTCGCGTTCTACACCGCTCTCGGAGAGCTGTTCCGCGCCAAGCACAGCAACGTGACCGTCAAGGTGGAGAACCAGGACTACGCCACCCTGACCACGACCATCGCGCGTACTCTCGCCGGAAACAACGTGCCCGACCTCGTCCGCGTCCCACAACTCGGCAACCTGACCAAGGACCACCTGCTGGTCAGCCTCGACCCGTATGCGCAGGCGTACGGGTGGAACGAGTGGCCGCAGTCGCAGTTCGCCTCCACCCGTGTCGCAGCGGACGGCAGACAGCGGGGAACGGGCTCGTTGTACGCTGCGGGCGCTGGTTTCGGCCTGACCGGGGTGTATTACAACAAGGCGCTTGCGCAGCGGATCGGTATGACGCGGCCGCCGGAGTCTGTCGCCGAATTCGAGCAGTTGCTCGCCAAGGCAAGAGACACCGGGCTGCAGCCGATCATGATCAACGGCAAGGACGGCGGCAGCGTGTACCCGCTGCAGAACCTGATGATGTCGAACGCCGGTGACGCGCAAGCCGTCCAGGACTGGAACTACGCCAAGCCCGGCGCGAGTGTCGACACGGCCGCGACGGTCAAGGCCGCCACGACATTGCGACGCTGGGGGCAGGCGGGATACCTGCCGGCCGACGTGAACGATATCGACCAGACCCGGGCACCGGCCGAGTTCATCAAGGGCAACGGTGTGTTCTTCCCGAGCGGCAACTGGCAGGCGCCGGGACTCGACAAGGCCGGACCCGGTCAGTTCGGGTTTTTCCTGTTCCCGCCCGGCGTTGCCGGTGGGCCGTCGTACGCGATGACCGCTGCCGCCAACCTGGGGATCCCGGCGAAGTCACCGAACGCAGACGTGGCGGCCGCGTTCCTGGACTTCGTACAGACCGACCAGCAGGCGCGACAGGACACGGTGACCCTCGGCGGGCTGGTGCCGGCAGGCCCGTCGGACGCGCCGGCTCCGACCGCGCCCGAGGGGTCGGCGGTTGCCGCCACCGTCAGCGCGTTCCAGGAGTTGCTGAAGAGCAACGGGCTGGTCGGCTTCATGGCTGATGCGACGGCTTCGATCCACGTCAACAGCCTCATCCCGCAAACGCAGCTGCTGCTGGCCGGCAAGACGACGCCCGAGGCGTTCGCGGCCAAGGTGCAGTCCGACTACGACCGCGATCTCGGGCGATGATCGCGGCGAGTCGACCCAGGGGTGATTCGGCGCTCTCCGCCTCGACCCCGGAGGCGATGCGGCATGCTTCGGCCATGACCGAGCACTTGTGCGAGGGCATCATTAAGCAGAGTCCTCCCGGTCAGGGCGGGTCACCACGGAGTGGGGAGCCGTCGTGACCGAACCGTCGAGCGTTCCTGCGGCAGGACAACCCGCCGCACGGCGCCCATCCGGGCGCCGGCGGCGGAGTTGGAGCGCGCTCCTCTGGGTTGTGCCAGCGTTCGGTATGTACGGCGTTTTCGTGCTGTTCCCGATGCTCCAGTCGGTGCAGTACTCGTTCTACGACTGGGACGGCATCGGGCCGGCGACGCCTGCCGGACTGGACAACTGGAAAGCGATCTTCACCCAGCCGGAGCAGCTGCAATCCGTGGTACACGCGTTCGTCCTCGTCGTGTTCTACACGGTCCTGCCCGTCGGGTTCGGTCTGGTCGCCGCGTCGCTCATCCGCGAGCTGAAGCCCGGCGCGTTCAGCACCACCGCCCGGGTCGTACTGTTCGTCCCGCAGGTGCTTCCGCTGGTCGCGGCCGGTATCGCGTGGACGTGGATGTACTCCTCGGACGGCCTGGTCAATCAGGTCCTGCGTGCGGTCGGCCTCGATCGGTACACGCGGGCCTGGCTCGGTGACTTCACTTTCGCTCTGCCTGCGGTCGGTGTGATCGGGGTCTGGGTCATGCTCGGCTTCTGCACGGTGCTGCTGCTCGCGGGCATCGGTAAAATCGACCCGGCGCTTTACGAGGCGGCCCGGCTGGACGGGGCCGGGCGGGTCAGCGAGTTCTTCGCCGTGACGCTACCCGGGTTGCGGCGCGAACTCGTCGTGTGCGCGACGTTCACGATCATCGCCGCGCTGGCGAGCTTCGACGTCGTCCAGATCGCGACGCAAGGCGGTCCCGGCTACCAGACAATGGTGCCCGGCGTGCAGATTTACCGGTTGACGTTCCTGCAGCAGCACGTCGGCCAGGCCTCGGCGCTCGCCGTGCTCCTGGCCGTCGTCGTGCTGGTGGTCATCTGGCCGATCCAGCGTCTCGGGAGGGAGCGATGACCACATCGGGCCTCGCCCATCGAGTAACGCGCACCGGGATCCTGCTCGCACTGATGCTGTTCGCCGTGGTGCCGCTGCTGAGTATGTTCACCACGGCACTGGCGGAGCCGGGCAGCACGCCGCAGGGCCTCAGCTGGCCGAGCGACCCGCACTGGCGCAACTTCGTCGACGCGTGGAGCGCGGCGAACTTCGTCGCGCTGTTCCGCTCAAGCGCCCTCATCGTGCTGGGCGTCGTACCGGCCACGGTCGCGATGGCCACCGCCGCGGGCTACGCCCTCGCTCAGCTGAACGTGCCCTTCGGTAAAGCGATCTACGGTCTTCTCCTCGTGGGACTCACCCTGCCGTTCGAGGCGCTGATCACCCCGTTGTACTACGACCTGCGCAGCATGGGACTGCTCGGGACGCGGCTGGCGATCGTCCTGCCGCTCATCGGCCTGCTCATGCCGTTCGGCGTCTTCTGGATGCGCGCACACTTTCTCGGCGCCGAGCCCGCGCTCACCGAAGCCGCGAAAGTCGACGGTGCCAACACCTGGCAGACGTTCCGCCGCATCCACCTGCCGCTCGCCACCTCGGCGTGGTCCGCACTATGTGTGCTCTTCTTCCTCGCCAGCTGGAACCAGTACCTGCTGCCCCTGGTCCTCGTCGACGACCCGACGAAGCGGACCGTGGCCGGCGGGCTGGGCGCGTTCCAGAGCCAGTACGGCACCGACATCGTGCTTCTGTGCGCCGGATCCCTGCTGATCATCCTGCCCTCGCTGGTGATCTTCCTGATCTTCCAGCGCAACTTCGTCAAGGCACTGATGCAAGGAGCCGTCAAGTAACTGCCCGAGTCTCGCACCCGGAGATTCCCTCGCATCTGGTCGACCGGCTGCTTCAACGACCTGCTACCCAACCCTTCATAACGGGCTTCCACCGATGGCTACGTCGGGCCGACACATTGTTTGCGGGTGCGTGGCTGGGAGAACTTGGAGATCCGCTGTGCCAGCCTGCGTCGACCGCCACGGACGGCGGCTACCGGTCGGCGCGGCGGAAACTCAGCACTCCGACGTCGACCGGGCACGTACGACCATCGGGTCGTGCGTGCCCGGTGCCGGTGCGTGGACGGGTCAGTGGCCGGCGGAGACCAGTTGCCGCTCCTCCTCCGCAGTGGACGGTTCGGGCGCTGCGGGGGTCCTGCTGCGCAGGAGCGCCACCGCGACCACGGCCAGCGCGAGGAACACGCCCGCCCCCACCCACGCGACGCCGTGCAGGGCGCCGGTGAACGCCTCGCGTGCGGCGCCGAGCAGGGCGGCACCGGCCTCGCCGGGGAGCGTGGCCGCGGTTGCGGCGGCGGCGGCGGCGGTGACGCTCTCGTTGGCGGTGGCCGCGGCGTCGCCCGGCACGGTGCCGGGCACCGTCTCGTCCATCCGGC
The DNA here is from genome assembly GCF_016863635.1 of Virgisporangium aurantiacum. Taxonomy (GTDB): domain Bacteria; phylum Actinomycetota; class Actinomycetes; order Mycobacteriales; family Micromonosporaceae; genus Virgisporangium; species Virgisporangium aurantiacum. Next base: position 87,099 of record NZ_BOPG01000085.1, read on the forward strand.
CGCGGTAGATGACCGTGGCGAGGCTGCCGAGGGTGGCGATGCCCATCGCGATCCCGAACTCGCCGCTGGTCTCCGAGATCGACGCTGCCGAGCCGGCCTTCTCCGGGGGCGCCGCGCCGAGGATGACGTTCATCGTGATGCCCATCGGCAGCGCGATGCCGAACGCGGCGACGACAAGCCCACCGACGATGTACGGCACGCCGCCGTCGACCGGCGCCACGGTATGCACCAGCAGACCGGCACCGGCGAGGGCGAGCCCGACGGCGATCACGTACGCGGACTGGAACCTGCGGCCGAGCATCGGAGAGATGACCGAGCCAACGACCATTGCGATGTTCTGCGGGATCAGCAGCAGCCCCGCCTGCAGCGGCGTGCGGCCGTCGACCACCTGCAGGTACAGGCTCGACATGAGGCTGACCCCGGCCATCACGACACCGGCGAACAGCATCACCGACAGGGCGCCGGAGAACGTGCGGTTGGTGAACAGGCTCAGGTCGAGGAACGGGTCGGCGAGCGTGCGCTGGCGCCGCGCGAACAGCCACCCCACCACCACGCCGACGAGCAGGACGACGACGGGGGCGGTGCTCAGGCCGTCACGAGCAATGGTCTTCAGGCCGAAGATGGCCGGGAGGATCGCTCCCAGCGAGAGCCCGACAGACGCCAGATCGAGCCGGCCGGCGTTGGGGTCGCGGTACTCCGGCAGCAGGAACGGCGCCGTCACGAGGAGCAGAACCATCACGGGGACGCCCAGCAGGAACGCCGAGCCCCACCAGTAGTTCTCCACGAGCAGGCCACCGGCCAACGGACCGAGGGTCATGCCGCCCATGAAGCAGGCGAACCAGATGCCGATCGCGGTGCCCATCTCCTTCGGGTCAGAGAACATGTTCCGGATCAACGCCATCGTCGAGGGCATCAGCGTGGCACCGGCGACGCCGAGCGCGGCGCGGGCAACGATGAGCATCTCGGGGCTGGTGGAGAACGCCGCCACCAGCGACGCGACGGCGAACGCGAACGCGCCCACGAGGAGCAGGCGGCGTCTGCCAATCCGGTCCCCGAGCGTCCCCATCGTGACGAGGAAGCCGGCGAGCAGGAACGAGTAGATGTCGAGGATCCACAACTGCTCGGTGCTGTCGGCACCGAGTTCGGCGCTCAGTTGCGGCAGCGCCAGATAGAGGACGCTCACGTCGAGCGACAGCAGCAGCGTGGGAAGCGCGAGGACGGCGAGCCCGATCCACTCGCGACGGCCGGCTTTCATCGTGACAACTCCCTGTTCGTATCTGTGGGTTCCCTCTCTCGACGACCAGGGGCGGCCGGACACGACACCTGGCCCCGGAAATCTTCGGAGAGATTCACTGTGTCCATCGAAAACTGTTTCCGATGGACACTGTGTAAGCTAGACACGGTCGATCGACAGCGCAAGAGCGTTTGGGGAGAAATTGATGGGGACCAGCGGAACCGAATTCGTCGCACTGCTGTGGCAGCTGCGGGAACGCCCGACGCGCGGCCCGAAGCCCAGCCTCACCCTGGAGCGGATCGCCGCCGCCGCCATCGCGATCGCCGACTCCGACGGGCTCGACGCGCTGTCGATGCAGCGGGTGGCGACCGACCTCGGCCTCACCAAGATGGCCCTGTACCGGTACGTGGCCGGGCGCGACGAACTGGTCGCACTCATGGTCGACGCGGCGGTCGGCGACCCGCCGAACCTCGCCGGCACGGCGGGCGGATGGCGTATCAAGCTCACCACGTACGCCCGCCTTCTGTGGGAGACCTGGGACCGCCACCCGTGGATTCCCGGCGCCACCGTCGGTGCGCGGGTGATGGGACCTAACGAGGTCGGCTGGGTGGAGAGCGCGGTCCGGGTGCTCGCGGAAACGGGGCTCGACGGGCCGGCACAGCTGAACGCCGTCCAACTGCTGAGCGGACACATCCGCAACGCGCAGGCCGGCAGCGCCCGGGGCTCGCTCCCGTGGAGCGCCGACCACCACCTCGACCCGGCGATGGCCGACCTGTTGTACGCACAGCGCGACCGCTACCCGGCCGTTACCGCCGCAGTGGACGGCGCCGCCGACACCGGCACCGACGCGCGCACGTTCGGCCTCGACTGCATCCTGGACGGCCTGGAGATGCTGATCCGCGACGCGCGTTGACACCGGGCCGCCCCGAGGTGGGGGCGGCCCGGACCGCGGTCATCCGAGGGCCGGGGGTCAGGCCAGCACGCGGTAGGTCACATGCAGAACCGTGCTTGCCGCCCGTGCCGTCACCTGCTCCAGCTTCCGCGGCGGTACCCCGTCGAACACCCGCACACCGGCGCCGAGGGTGATCGGCACAATGTGCAGCCGCAGCTCGTCGACCAGGCCGGCGGCGAGGTACTGGTTGATGGTCGTCGCGCCGCCGTGGATCGAGACGTCTCCGTCGCCGGCCGCCGCGCGCGCCTGTTTGAGGGCCGACTCGATGCCGTCGGTGACGAAGTGGTACGTCGTGCCGCCCTCCATCGGCTGCGGCTCACGGGCGTGGTTGGTGAGTACGAAGACCGGGGCGTGGAACGGCGGGTTGTCACCCCACCAGCCGTTCCACTGCCGGTCCCATTCGCCGCGGACGGGGCCGAACATGTTGCGGCCCATAATGACCGCCGAGGCGGCGTTGATCTGGTCGACCTCGGCCCGGTTCTCTTCGCCGGCGTCGAACATCCACGAATGCAGGCTGCTTCCCCAGCCGTCGCCGCCGTCGTCGCCGAACGGGTGTTCCTCGGTCTGGTCGAGCCCGGCCGAGTATCCGTCGGCCGTGATGGTCTGGTTGACGATGACCTTGCCGGTGCGTGTGTTCACTGCTCAATCCCTCTGTTATGGGTGATGCCGGAAAGTGTGTCGACGGACAGCACGACGAGCGAGATCCAGACGATGCCGAAGCCGATCCACCGGCTCAATGGCATGGTCTCGCCGAGCAGCAGGACGCCGCACAGCAACTGCAGCACCGGCGTGACGAACTGCAGCAAACCTATGCGGGACAACGGGATGCGTCTCGCCGCTGCGCCGAAGAGCAGCATCGGCGCCGCCGTCAGGACCCCGCCGGCCAGGAGGAGCCCGGTGTGCGTGGACCCGTGCCCAACGAACGTCGTCGCGTCCCGTGCATGGAGGACGAGCACGATGACGAGCGCGACGGGCATGAGCACCGCGGTCTCGGCGGTGAGGGACTGAACCGCGGTGAGCGTGGCGCCGACCAGTTTCTTCGTGAGCCCGTAGGAGGCGAAGGTCAACGCCACGACGAGCGCGATCCACGGTGGTTTCCCATAGTCGATCGTCAGGTACGCCGCGGCCACGAACCCGGTCCCCACGGCCAGCCACTGCAGCGGACGCAGCGGTTCGCGGAGTACGACCACCCCTACGGCGACCGTGATGAGCGGGTTGAGGAAGTAGCCCAGCGCCGCCTCGATGACGTGCCCGCTGGCCACGGCGTAGACGTAGACGACCCAGTTCGTCGCGATGAGCAGCGAGGCCGCCACGACGCCGAGGCCCACGCGACGCCGCGCGAGCAGCGACCGCACCCACGCCAGGTCCCGGCGCAGCAGCAAGACGGCGGCGCAGACGACGAGCGTCCACATGACCCGGTGGGCGAGAACCTCCCATGCGCCGGCGGGCTCCAGCGCATGGAAGTACAGCGGGAAGACGCCCCATATGGCGTGCGCCAGAAAGCCGTACGCGTTGCCCCGTGATTTCTCCTCGCGGTGGGTGACGCCCGGCGGCGGCCTCGACCTCGCCGCCAACGCCACAGCCTGAGGGCTCGCGAGTGACATGGCTGGCCTCCTTCGACATGAGGTGCCTGGGACTCATTGTCTCCTTGAGACGCGATGTGTCCGCCGGACACATCATGTACGATAGACACATCGTGGCCGTCTACACAAGGCACGAGCCGTCGGGCGAAGACAGGGGATTTGATCATGGTGACCGCGAACCACCCGGTCGAGACCGATCCGCTCTGGGCCGACCGGGGGGAACGGAAGCCGCGGATGGGCCTGTCCCTGGGTCGCATCGCGACGGCCGCCATCGCCGTGGCCGACACCGACGGCATCGAGGCGGTCTCCATGCAGCGCGTCGCCGAGGACCTCGGCTTCACCAAGATGTCGCTCTACCGGCACGTCTCCAACAAGGCCGAGCTCGTCAGCGTCATGATCGACATGGCGGTGGGCGAACCGCCCGACCTCGCTGCGATCCGCGACGGCTGGCGTTCACGGCTGGAGGAGTTCGTGCGGCAGCTCACCGGTGTCTGGCGGCAGCATCCGTGGATCCCCGATGTCACGGTCGGTGGCCGCACGATGGGCCCCCGCGAGGTCGGCTGGATCGAGAGCGCCCTCAGCGCGTTCGCCGGCACGCCGCTGACCGGCGACGAACGCCTCGCCGCGGTCTTCCAACTATTCGGGCACATCCGCAACACGCACTCGACCGCCACCGCCGGCACCCAGCCCTGGATGGGCGACGCCAATGTGGTCGCCCGGCTGCGGCGCAGGAGTGACGCCTTTCCCGAACTCATCGCCGCGCTCGCCGCCGACGGCACGGCCCTACGCGACAACGGCCGGGCGTTCGGGCTCGATCGCCTCTACGAGGGGTTCGCCGCGCTCATCTCCGAACGGTCCTGAGCGGGTTCGAGGACGGGCGCCCGGACGCGGCCGTCGTGGTGCCCCAGCGCTCGAGCACATACATGCCGAACAGACGGCACGCGGATCTGTGACATGCCCTGTCAGTGGCACGAACCCACATCTTGACGATGGGCGACCTCTCGCGAGCGCCCGCACCTCAAGCCACAACGAGATCCGCCGAGAGCAGCGACCTCGGTTGGAAATGGATCGTGTTGAGCTCGGACACGTTAACCCCCACCAGGGTCGCTCCCAGTCAGAGCAGATCGGGTTGGGGGTCGTTACTTTCGGCCGCCCGTCAACGCGACCGTCCTC
>NZ_BOPG01000086.1 GCF_016863635.1 Virgisporangium aurantiacum
CGGCTTCCCTCAGGCGACGCAACCGCGCCGATCGATTGGACCCGGACGAAGTCCGCCTCGCTCACCAGCGGCGGATGCACGATCCGACCGGAGATCACCCACTCGTCCTTCGGGGTTCCACCGCCGCACCACCCCACGGCTGGAACGCTTGTCCCCCGGCCCGCTCTCGTTGTGATCGGTACGCTGCCGGTTCCACACCTGCCGACCCGTGTACCGCAGGTTGGCCAAGATTTCGGCCGCCGTCCGAAGCGTCCACTCCTGTCCGACGGGCACAGCACCGCTGTCTACTGATCGCCGCCGCCCATGTGCCCGTCGGACGACAACCGACTGGAACACCGGTGCACGCCGCCCATGTGAGCGGCGAGGCGGCAAGCGGAGAACGGCCCGCTGAGGACATGCCTAACGAACCGGTCCCCGAATCCGGACAGCGACCGATCTGTTGGTCTCCGCCACACGGCGCCGTTCCTTCCACCACGTCGACCGGTCGGGCGTGGGCACTGTGGGGCCTACGGAAGTTCCTGCCGGCTCCGCCGGCCGAGGCGCTGGCCGACAACCTCGAATTGGTGGCCAGCGAACTGATCACCAACGGCATCGTCCACGGCGGCGAAGTGACCGAGGTGTGCCTGCAGCTACACGGCCCGCGAGTCCGGCTGAGCGTGCGTGACCGGCCTTCGACGAACCCGTCGTCGTGGCCGGCAGATTCGGAACCGATCATGAAATGGGTCGTGGAATGGCGATCATCGAAGCGGTCGCCACCGGCTAGGGTGTTCACCGAAAGGTTCCCGGGACCTGAGCGGGAAGATGGTGTGGCTCGACCTTGTCATCCGCTGAGTCACCCGCCGGCCCTGGGGGTCATGTACCTGACCTGAGCACTGCCCGTGACGAGTCGGGTCACTCCAGCGTGTGAAGCCCGTCGTTCAGGAGCGCGAGAGCACGCCGAATCTGTTCGCGTAACGCCTCGCGCGGATCTCCCCGCTCGACGCCGGCCAGCACCGTCCCGACCAATGCACCGACCAGGGCACCGGCCGCCGAACGGGACAGGGTGTCGTCGAGGCGGTCGGGATAGGCCCGGCGCAGCCGCCCGGCGATCAGCCGCTCCGCGGCGATGAGCCGTTGCAGTGCCTGGGCCTGCAACTCGGGTCTGCTGAACAGGATGGTCAGTCGCCCGGCGTCGGCCATGTCGTCGGACGCCGCGAGGACGTGTTCGACGATCCGCTGCATCGTCTCCAGCGGAGTGGTGGCCTGGATCGTGTCGAACCCCTCCGCGATCGCGGCCAACCGCTGGTCGGTGCCCGCGAACAGGACGTCTTCCTTCGCGCGGAAGTAGGCGAAGAACGTCCGCGTCGAGACCTCCGCGGCCGCGGCGATCTCTGCCACCGTCGTCCGCTCGTATCCGTTCTCGGTGAACAGCCGCGCCGCGGCCACGACCAACGCCGTGCGCGTCTGCTCCTTCTTCCTCTCCCGAAGACCCATGGCACAAATTTACATCACCATATAAATTTGCATCGTGATGCAGGAATCTGCCATCCGGGTCGAGGGCCTCAGGGTGCGGTATCCCGGTGCCGCGGCTGACGCGGTGGCCGGTATCGCCTTCACCGTGGCCCCGGGCGAGGTATTCGGGCTGCTCGGACCGAACGGCGCCGGCAAATCCACGACTCAGCGCGTGCTCACGGGCCAGCACCGCCGCTACGCCGGCACCGCCGAGGTGCTCGGTACGCCGGTCGCCCGCTGGGGCCGGAACCTGTACGAGCGGATCGGCGTCGGGTTCGAGCTGCCGGCATACCTTCCCAAACTCACCGCCCGGGAGAACCTGGCCGCTTTCGCCGCCCTCTACCACCGGCCGACGGACCGGCCCGAACAGGTGCTGGCCGCCGTCGGCCTCGCCGACGCCGCCGATCAGCGCGCCGCGACGTTCTCCAAGGGTATGAAGATGCGGCTGAACCTGGCCCGCGCTCTCCTTCACCGGCCCGATGTCCTGTTTCTCGACGAGCCGACGTCCGGCCTCGATCCGGTCAACGCCGCCGACGTCCGGGCGGTGATCCGGGCGCAGGCCGACACCGGCCGGACGGTTTTCCTGACCACCCACGACATGGCCGCCGTCGAGGAGTTGTGCACCCGGGTCGCGTTCATGCGTGCCGGCGGCATCGTCGCCGTCGATACCCCGCGCAGCCTCCGGCTCGCGTACGGTCGTCCCTCGGTCATGGTGGACTACACGGAGGCCGGCGAACTTCGGCACGCCGAGTTTCCGACGACCGACGATCGGGCCCTGCTCGCGCTGCTCGCCACGGGTCGGGTGCAGACGGTGCACACGCGCGAGGCCGCGCTCGCTGACGTGTTCATCGCCGTCGCCGGCCAAGCGCCGGTCGGTTCGCCGTGACGAGGCTGGGCGCGTTGCTCAGCCATGAACTGCGGACGCAGTGGCGGCTGGGCATCCCGGCGACGGTACTCGGTCTCGCGGCGTGCTGGTCGGCGCTGCTCCTCGTGCTGTCGGCCCAGGCGGCACGCGTCGCCGCGCCGTATCTGCTGTTCCTGGAGACGATGACCGTCGGCACGCTGTTCATCGGCGCGTTGGCCGTCACGGACCGGTCCAGCGGTGCCGCCGCCGCCCTGGCCGTCAGCCCGGCACGGTCATGGGAACGGGTCATCGCGAGGCTCGCGCCGCTGACCGTGCTGACCACCGTCGGCGCGGTGCCGGTCCTGATCGCGGGCCGGCGTTCCGGTCAGCTCGGTTCCGCCCTTCCGGCGATCGCTGTGGCCGGGCTGATGCTGCTCGCGGTCGCGGCGGGTGTCGCCGTGCGCAGGAGCGAGTTCGTGAGTTTCATGGTGGCGCTGACGGGTCCGATGGTGCTGCTGTTCGCCGTCCCGCTGGCGGTCTCCATCGGGCTGCTGACCGGAGTGCTGTGGTACGCCACACCCACGACCGGCGCGCTCATGCTCCTGGGCGACGACTCGCCCTATCGGGCCGGCCCGCTGCTGGTCTACCTCGCGCTGTGGGCTGTGGCGGCCCTGGCCTTCGCCACCTGGCGGTTGCGTACGGCGTTCGACGGAGCGACCGGCCGGACCGCCACGCACGTGCGGAGGTTGCCGGATCGTCCCCGCTGGTTGGTGTTTCCCCGGGCCGATCTGCGCAACATTAGCCGCGACACGATGCTGGCCCCGGTGGCGCTGAGCCCGCTGCTGCTCGCATTCGCGCTGCGCCTGGGCTATCCGCCCCTGGCGGCGTGGCTGCGGAGCAACCGCGGGGTCGACCTGGCACCGTACGAGCCGGCGCTGGTCATACTGGCCGTCGCCGTCCACGTGCCGGCGGCGTTCGGCATGACCGGCGCGCTGATCATTCTCGACGAGCTCGAGAACGGCACGCTCGCCGTCGTGCGGACCTCGCCGGTCGGCATCCGCCGATACCTCGCCTACCGGCTCACGTGCGTCACGGTCCTGAGCGCGGCCGGCCTCGCGGTCGCCGCTCCGCTGAGCGGCCTCGTCGCCATGTCGGCGACCGGCGCACTGCTGCTCGCCGTCCCGCTGGCGCCCCTGATGACCCTCGCGACGCTCGCCGTCGCCCGCACCCGCGTGCAGGGCGTCACCGCGGATAAAGCGCTGGCGCTGCCGGCCTATGTCCCGATCGCCGCCTGGTGGATTACCGGACCGGCCGGCTGGCTGCTGACACCGTTCCCGACCTACTGGATCACACGATCCTGGCCCGGCACCGACCCGACCTTCCTATTCGCCGGACTCGCGTGCACCGTCGCCTGGCTCGTCGCGCTCACCCGACGGGTCATCCACCGCCTCGGCTGAGGGCGGAACCGGGTCGGTCCTGCCGCCGTGGCGGAACCTCCGACCAGGGGAGGCCAGGCTCGGCAGGCTGAACCTCATTGGTCGCGGCGCGCACGGCGCGGCGCAGACGCCGACACCAGAACGGCGATCAGCAGAACGATGCGACGCCGTGCCGGCCCACCTGCGACAGTCGTCTACGCCCGGCGCGAACCCACGACCGTTATCGTCACGACCAGCGCGTCCAGCGGCCGGTCGTCGCCCCGGGCCGACGCGACGGCGAAGGGAACGATCATGGCGGTAGACCCCACCGGCAAGGATCTGGCCGATTTCCTGGCCGGCGATCCGGACAGCCCGGTAGTAATGCTCAACCTGCTCCGGTTCGCTGACGGCGGCCGGGACAGCTACACACGGTATGCCCGTGCCTTCCAGGAGACGTTCGCTCCCCGGTACGGCGTCGAGGTCGTCTACGCGGGCGACGGAGACACGGCGCTGGTCGCCGAGGACGGCCAGCAGTGGGACGCGGTCCTTATCGTGCGCTACCCGTCCCGGCGGGTGTTCAGCCGGATGGTCGCCGATCCGGAGTACCAACAGATCACGCACCTGCGTACCTCCGCGTTACGCGAGGCGGTCCTGCAACCGACGGTTCCGTGGGGCGCCACGGACCCGATCTGACCACCTGGAGCCGCCACCGCTGCGCCATGCCTGACCGGCTTCCGTCGCCGCCGGGCCGGCACCGCAACGAGAACCGGGTCAGCGGTGCGGTTCCTTGACCAGAATCGCCCGGGTGTAAAGCAGCGCGAAGCCACGACGTTGGGCGTTCTGCTGTGACTTGGAGCCGGGTTGCACGGTGATGACGGCGGTCTCGCAACCGGCCGCTGTCGCGTCGGCCAGTCGCGCCGCCAGCAGGGCAATCTGGACACCGCGGCGGCGGAACGGTGGCGCGGTCGCGGCCCCGGTGAACTGGGCGATCCGGTCGGTGACGCGGCTGCTGCCGCCCCCGGCCGGTACCCCGTCGACAAGGGCCAGGTAGCGCCGGACCAGCCGGAGGGTGTCGCGTTCGGCGTTCTCCAGGATCTGGCGCGGGAACTCCTCGTGGGCCGGGGCACCTTGATCGTCGGGGTGCAGCGAACCGTCGACGACGACGCGCATCCAGTCGTCGAACTCGTCGTCGCCGCAGGGCCGGACCTCGACCCCGGGTGGCGTGACCGGCTCGACGGCACCGCCGAGCGGGCGGCCGAGGACGTTCTCGAACGACACCAACCGGTAGCCGCGGCCGGCGAGCAGGTCGAGCAGCTCGGGGTCGGCGAGGCTGGCGACCTCGGCCTGTACCGGCGTTGCCCGCTCGGCGTAGGCGTCTTCGACACGGGCGAGGTCGGGTAGGCCGGCGAAGCCGAGCCCGGCGATCTTGTTGATCGGCGAGTCGGGCTCGGCGTAGCTGGCCACGCCGCCCGCGATCGGGACGGCGAATCCGGCGGCCCGATGCAGCCGGTCGCGGGTCGCGGCGTTCCACGCGGCGATGAGTTCGGCCTCCGCGCGCTCGATGCGCGCGGCGAGGCCGGTGTCGCAGAACAGGGTCATCGGGACTCCTCGGTCGGGTCGTGCAGGAGCAGGGCGAGGCCGCCGAGAATGGCGGCGCCGCCGAGCAGTTGAAGCGGTGACGGGCGGTCGCCGACCCAGACCACGGCGGTCAGTGTGCCGACCACCGGGGTCAGGTTCGCCAGTTGGCCGGCCCGGGCGGCGGGAACCCGGGCGATGCCCCGGTTGAACGCGACCCCGGCGATCGCGCCGCACGCGACCACCGCGAGGCAGGCGAGCCAACCCGTGGTTCCGGCCGCGCCGAGCCGCGTGCCGCCGGTCGTCCAGGTGACGGCGACGAACGGCGCCGCGGTCAGGACGCCTCCGACGCCCTGCCACGCGCTCGCGGCCAGCCCGTCACCGTCGTCGTCGTTGTAGCGGCGGGTGGCGACGAGGAAAGCCGCGGCCGCCACCACGGCCAGCAGGACCAACACGTTGCCCAGCAGGACGTCACGGCCCGCGCTCGCGCCGGGTTGGATCGCGACGAGCGCCCCGCCGGCCAACCCCACCGCCAACGCCGCGGCCGCCCGGCCCGTCAGGCGTTCGCGCAGGACGACCACGGCCAGCAGCACCGACAGCAACGGCTCGGCTGCCAGCAGCAGGCTGCCGTTCGACGCGCTGGTGCGGGCCAGGCCGAGGTCGCCGAACAGGAACGCCAACCCCGGCACCAACGTGCCGAGCAGCACCTGCCGCAGCGCGCGCCGCCGGTGCAGACGTCCCCGCGCCGCCGCCACGACCAGCAGCGCCACACCAGCGCCGGCGATCTCCACGGCAAGCAGGTCGGCCGGGCGCACGATCCGCAGCGCCACGACGGACACGGTGGTGCTCACCCCGTACAGCGCGGCCGACAGCAGCAGCGCCGGTTCGCCCGACCGCAGCCGGACGCCCGGCCCGGTGTCCACAGCCACGGTCGCCTCCCGCCGGCGCCGCACGATCGGCGACGCAACCGCCATAACGGTTACACCGGTTACGAAAGACGTCAACCGATAAACGGGGTACGGTGGTTACATGACACCGCCGGTCGACTGGCCCGGCCTGGCCGACGAGGAGCTACTCGTCGCCGTGGCCAACACCGCGCACGGCGAGCGGGACGAGTTCGCCGACGCCGGCTCGGTCCGCGCCTGGTGGCGCAGCGTCGGCCCGCCTCTGCCCGCCCGTCGCGGTCGGTCCGCCCCGGACGACGGCGTAGCCATGCTGCGCGACCTGCGCGCCGTGATCCGTCGTCTCGCCCTGCGCAACAACGGCATCGAGGCCCACCCCGGCCAGGCGTCCGATCTGGACACCCTCACCCTGCGCCTCGACCTACGCGCCACCCCGACGCTGCGCGCCGACCCCTCCGGCGACCTGGCCCGCGACATCGGGGCCGCCACCGTCGCGGCGTTGCTCCGGGCCATGGCCAGACCCGGCTGGCCCAGGGTCAAGGCGTGCCGCGGCGACGACTGCCGCTGGGTCTATGTGGACCAGTCACGTAATACATCCCGCCGATGGTGCGACATGGCCAACTGCGGCAACCGCGCCAAGATCGCCACCTTCCGGGCCCGCCACCAACCCGCACGGTAGGTAGCGGTCGGCGTTCATTGGGAAGATCGCGGGATGGACATGATGCACGTGCGTGTCATCTCGCCCGCCGCGTCGACGGCACGGGTCGAGGCGCTGCTGGCCGGTGATGAAGCCGTCGTCCACGTGATCGTCGTACCGGGCGCGGCCCGCTCACCCGCCGGCGATCTCGTCGAGTTCGACGTGGTCCGCGAAGGAGCGACCGACGTCCTCGACGCCCTGCGCGGCCTCGGCCTGGACCACGACGGCGCGATCGTCATGGAGAACGTCGACGCCGCGCTGTCGTCGGCGGCCCGGCGCGCCGCGCGGCGGGTCCCCGGCCTGGGTGTGGACGCCGTCGTATGGCAGGAACTCGAGGAGAAGACCGGCGAGGAGACCCAGCTGTCGTGGTCCTACGTCGTGTTCATGATCGTGGCGACGGTCATCGCGAGCATCGGTGTGCTCCTCGACCAGCCGATCCTCATCGTCGGGTCGATGGTCGTCGGCCCGGAGTTCGGTCCGCTCGCCGCGGTGTGCGTCGGCATCGTCCAGCGCCGCGGCCGGCTGGTGCGCCGCTCGACCGTCACCCTCGTCGTGGGTTTCGCCGTCGGGATGGCGGTGACCGTCCTGACCACCTGGCTACTGACCGCCGCCGGGCTCGTCGACAGTTCGATGCTGCTCGCCGAACGGCCATTGACCGACTTCATCTGGCGCCCGGACGCCCTGTCCTGGGTGGTCGGCTTCCTGGCCGGCATCGCCGGCATGCTCTCGTTGACCTCGGCCAAGGCAGGCACCCTGGTCGGCGTCCTCATCTCGGTGACCACCGTGCCGGCCGCGGCCAACGCCGCGGTCGCGATCGCCTACGGCGTCGGCCACGAAGCGGCCGGCTCGACGCTGCAACTCGTCATCAACCTCGTGGCCATCGTCGTCGCCGGAGTGCTGACTCTTCTCGTCCAACTGATCGCCGGGCGCCATGCCGGTAGGCGTCGCACCGAGCTTGGTACCGTCCGGCGGTGACGCCTCACGCCGCCGATCCCGCCCTGGTCGTTCGCCGTTTCAACGACTTCATCAGTGACCGCGACCTCGACGGGCTGACCGGCATGATGACCGACGACCACCTCTTCGTCGACACGACCGGCGCCACCGTCGCGGGACGGGCCGCGTGCGCCGACGCGTGGCAGGGTTTCTTCGCCGCGTTCCCGGACTACCGCAACGTCTTCGACGTCGTGACCGTCGCCGGGAACACGGTCGGGGTGACCGGGCACTCGGTCTGTTCCGAACCGACGCTCACCGGCCCGGCGCTGTGGACGGCGATCGTCCGCGACGGTCGGGTGGCCCGCTGGCAGGTTCATGACGACACCCCGGAGAACCGGCGGACGCTGGGTGTGTAGGTCACGGGCGGTCGGAAAGCCCGAAGTCGGCGGCGTGCCAGGCCGGCAGGAACGCGTCGAGGACCCGCCGCTGCCGATCGTCGACCACGGCCGTCGGTGGCGTGGGCGCTGCTGCCAGCGTGGCGCGGGCGCGTTGCAGAGCGCTGTTGACCCCGGCGACCGTGGTGCCGAGCAGGTCGGCGACCTCGCGGGCCGACCAGCCGAGAACGTCGCGCAGGATCAGCACCGCCGCCAAGCAGGCCACCGCGCTCGGCGGCAGCACCGTCCGGGACCGGACAGCCGGGCCGGCCGGCGCCTCCGCCCTGGTCGCCGACCCCGGCGGCGCGGTCATTGCGCTGTTCACCGCCGCCACTGCCTGAACCTCTCCCGGCGCCGCCGGTCCGTGGCGACCTGGTTTGGCTCGACCGACCCCACCCGGGGTTCATGCGTCCCAGCCGTCCAGGCCGGTCGGGCAGGTGGTCGCATGCTGGGTGAGTGCGTCCATGGCCCAGCAGTAGGAGTACGCGGAGATCCATTGCGGGGAGTGGTACGCCATCAGGTGG
>NZ_BOPG01000087.1 GCF_016863635.1 Virgisporangium aurantiacum
CCCGGTCACCGGCGCCGCGGTCGGTGCGCCACTCACCGGCCACACCGCCCTGGTGCGGGCGTTGGCGGCGGTGCCCGGCCCGGACGGACGTACCCTGCTCGCCTCCGCCGGCGCCGACGGGACGATGCGGCTATGGGGCCTAGATTTTCGGCACGGCGTCGGGATCCGCGGCTTCTCCGATCGTCGGGCACAGCAGGACCTGCTGGGGCGCGAGCGATTGGTGGAAGTGCTTGCCGGGCTGATGCGCGGCGGCGGGGATCGCGGAGTTCGGGATGAGGGGCCGACTGTCGTCTCTATCGAAGGTCCCTGGGGCTCTGGGAAAACCTCGGTGATGGGGCTGCTGCACGCCGCATTGTGCCCCACGGCCGGCCGTACCTCGGGAACGACCGACCTGAAACCGGTTCGGCGTGCAGCGCCCGGACACTCCGGCCGGGTGCGCACCGCAAGGGCGTGGCTGTCAGCACGGTGGCAGGCCCGACGGTTGACCGTCGGCACCGCAAGGGCGTGGCTGTCAGCACGGTGGCAGGCCCGACGGTTGACGGTCGGCGCCGCCGCTCGCATGCTGACCGCCGTCCGTCCCCACACCGATGCGGTACTGCCGATCCCGGCGGGCGGCCTGGCCGGACGCATCGTGGGTGTGTGGTTCAACCCGTGGGCTCATCAGTCCGCTGACCAGGTATGGGCCGGGCTGACCCGGCAGGTAATCGACGCTGTCGGGGGCGCCCTGCTCGGCGACTGCGATGCCGCCGAGCGGTACTGGTTCGTGCGCAACCTCGGCCGGCTTGACCGACGCAAGGTCCACCAGCAGCTGTGGAAGCGGATCCGGTCCCCGCTGCTCGTCGTCTCCGCGTTCGCCGTGCTGGCCCCGCTGATCGCCCAGGTCGCAATCAAACCCTCCGACGAGAAGCTGTTTGGCTGGCCGGTGCCGTCCGGGCTCCTCGCCGCAGCGGTCCCTGCCCTGCTGCTCCTGCTGGGGCTGGCCCACACCGCCGGCCGGTATGTATTCGCCCGGGCCTCGTCGTTCCTGCCCGGTGACCTGTTCAGCGGACCGGTCGTCAGCGGCGCCCTGGCCCAAACCGACGCGACCCGCGACGCCGCGCTCCATGATCCGTACTTCCACGCCCGCTCGGGCTACCTGTATCTCGTTCAGCACAGCGTCAAAGCACTGCTGCAAGATCTGGAACACGCCGACGGTGAACTCGTCGTGTTCGTCGACGACCTCGACCGGTGCGCGCCCTCAACCACCGCACAGGTCCTTGAAGCAATCAACCTGTTCCTATCCGAGTCGTTCCCCCGGGCCAGGTTCGTCCTCGGACTCGACCCCGCTGTCGTAGCCGCCCACATTGATCGCACCTACACCGACCTGCTCGGCACCCCCACCACCCGCCACCCCGGCGATCCCAGCCCAGGCTGGACCTTCTTGCGCAAACTCATCCAGCTCCCCGTCACACTTCCCAGCGTCCCCGATACCGGCCTGGACCGGCTCCTGACCGACACGCTCGGACCCACCACCGCACTCGACCACCCCGATCCGCGCAGCTCCCCAACCATCCCGCCAACCCCCACCACCCTGACCCAACCCTCCAACGCACGCACGGTCCATGACCCGGCGCCGAGCTTCACCCCGCCACCAACACAGGGCCCAGAACCGGCCGCAAGCAGGATGATCGCCTCCACCATGTCCGTGACAGACACCCAGATGGCATGGCGACTCGAACGTCACCCCGTCGTCCGGGAACGACTCCGCGAGCGGCTGGCCGACCAACCGGATCGATCGGTGCGTGAAGCCAAACGGCTCATGACCATCTGGCAGTTCGCGGTACGCCTCCTACAGGAAAACGCCCCGCTCACCGGAGACGACGCCGTCCGACGCGCCCAGCAACTCGTCGTCGTGGCCGAACTCCTCACCCGCTGGCCCGCCCAACAGCGCCTCCTCCGCGCCCCATACACCGACCCGCACACCCCGCGCACGCGTGGCCTCGATGCCCTCGCCGCAGCCGTCCACGACGACCTCGCCTGGAACCGCACCATCGCCAGGCTCGGCCAACCACTCAACGACGCCAGCACCAGCACCGCGCTGCGCCGTCTACTCCACGACTATGACGGATCCCACGTCACCGACCTCTACGGCCAGCTGGGATAGTCCCGCTCTCTTCTCGCCGGCTGGCGTGGCACGTCTCACCGGTCTGCGGCCGAGCTACGCACCCCAGCGCCACTCACCCGGCGCCGCCCCAGGGGAAAGCACCGACGACCGCGGCCTGGCCATCGACCGCGTATGGTGACACCTCCGCAACGGCAAGCCCAGTCAGCGCTACCTGGACTTCCGGGCTGCCCTCACCCGCACATCCAGGTCCTCGCCGCAGCCATCGACGACCACAGGATCTCCGCCAACTAACACGCAAACCCTCGCCGACTAACGCGCAAAGTCACACCGACTGTGACTGCCAGGCTTAGTTGGCCAATACAGGAGTTAGTTGGCCACCGGCCGAGCAGCGGCTGGTGCGTGCGTCGATCGCTCCACGTGGTGATGAGGTGTACCTCAACCTGACCCGCCACGATCTACGGACCGAAATCCAACCGAGTTGCGATCTTGCCTGACCCCGTGAGTCCGAACCTTCGCAAGCCGTCAGCGCCAACGGCATCGTCGGCCAGCGCCCGCAGGTTGGACAGTTCGAGTACTGCGCCGAGTTCGCCGCGGTCGGCAGCCTGTAGGTACAGCGCCTCGGCGTGGGCGAGGTTGCCGGCCTCCTTCCGCAGCCAGGCCAGCTTCAGCAGCGTGTGGGCGTCGCCACAGCTTGCAGCCTGGACTGCGAGGGCCTCGGCGCCAGCCTGATCTCCGGCCTGCAGTCGCAGTTCGGCCAAGGCCCGTAGTGCGCTCGCGTCGCCACGGCTGCCGGCCTGGACCGCAATCGCTTCGGCGCCGGCATGATCCCCGGCCTCCGCCCGCAGTTCGACCAGCCCCCACAGCCAGCCGACTTCGCCGCAGTCGGCGGCCTGGACGTACAACGCCTCGGCACTAGCGAGGTCCCCGGTCTCCCTCCGCAACTGGGCCAGCCTCCACAGTGCGCCGGCGTGGCCGCGGTCGGCGGCCTGGACGTACAGCGCCTCGGCACTAGCGAGGTCCCCGGCCTTCTTGCGCAGCCAAGCCAGCCACCACAGCGGGATGGCGTCGCCCTGGTCGGCAGCCTGGACCGCCAGTGCTTCAGCGCTGGCACGGTCCCCGGCCTTCTCCCGCAGCTCGACCAGACTCGACAGTGCGCTGGCGTGGCCGCGGTCGGCGGCCTGGAGGTACAGCGCTTCGGCAGCTGCGATGTCGCCCGCTTCCTCCCGCAGCCAGGCCAGGTCCCCCAGCGGGATCGCGTCGCCCTGATGGGCTGCCTGGACCGCCAGTGCTTCAGCGCTGGCACGGTCCCCGGCCTTCTCCCGTAGCTGGACCAGCCCCCGCAGCGCGACGGCGTGGCCGCGGTCGGCGGCCTGGAGGTACAGCGCGTCCGCAGCAGCGGTATCCCCGGCCTTCTCCCGTAGCTGGGCCAACCCTTGTAGCCCGCCGAGTTTGCCGCGGTCGGCGGCCCGCATATACAACGCCTCGATACCAGCCGCATCCCCGGTCTCCTTCCGCAACTGGGCCAGCGCCCATAGCGCGCCGACGCTGCCACATTCGGCGGCCTGCGTGTACAGCACCTCGGCGCCAGCGATGTCACCCGCCCGTTCCCGCATGGCGCCCAGGGTGAACAACGCGTCGAAGTCGCCGCGGCTGGCGGCCGGGGTGTACAGCCAGATGGCGTGCTGGTAGCGGCCCCGGTGTTCGGCCTGCTGACCGAGGTGTCGGAGCAGGTTGGGGTCGGTGATCGTGGTCGCGAACCTGTGCCACAGGCTGTCGGGTGGGTAGATGCCGGCGCGTTCGGTGCGGCCGAGTTGTTCGAGGTAGTCGGCCAGCCGGTAGCACGGCTGCCCGTCCTGGCGGGGTGGGTCATCGGGGCGGGCGCGGATGCGGGTCAGCGGACCGCGTGCGCCCTTGCATGGGGTCGCGGTGTAGGCCAGGGCCTGTTCCAGCCAGTCCTCGCCGAGGGTGTCCCAGTCGTGGTCGTCGAGGTAGCCGGGCGCGGCCTGTTCCAGCAGGGCATGCGGCAACGCGAGCGGGTGGCCGAGGCGGCGGGCGTCCATCGCCGCCTGGATGATCGCCCGGGCCGCGGGTGGGGCGTTGCGGTAGCGGTCTTCCAACGCAGGTGCGCCGGCCAGGTACTGGGTGATCCGGCCGGCCTCGGCGTGGGCGGCGGCCAGGTCCACCCGTGGATCGGCCTCCGCGTCCAGCCCGGCCAGCTCGGCGGGGGTGAACGCGTCCGGCACGGTGATCGCAGTGCCAGCCGCCAGCAGGTCCCGGGCCTGCGCATATGGATCCGGTGCGTCTGCCGCCGGGCGGGTGGTCAACGTCGACCAGTACTGCGGCCACGCCGTGGCCAACAGCAGCACCGGCCCCCGACCCGGATCGGTCACCAGGGTGCGTAGACCGGCGGCGATCCGCTCACCCAACCCCTCGTCGGTGGGCATCAGGTAGTGCTGGGCCTCGTTCAGCCACACCACCGTGTACGGCCCGACCCGGTCGAGGTCGGCCAACGCGGCCTGCGGGTGGGTCGGATCGAACGGATGCCACACCCACCACCGCCTCGGCTGCCGCCCATCCAGATACCGGACCAGCTCCCAACAGGCCCGGGTCTTGCCCGTCGACGACCCACCCACCAACGTCACCAACCGCGACAGCCCGCCGTCGAGCATATGGTCGACGACCTCACGCAGCCTGGCGTCGTGTGATCGCGGCAGATACCCGGGCAACAAGTCCGGCACCGTGCCGGTGCCGGGCACCTGGATCGCTGGGTGCACCTCCAACGCCAGGGGGTCACACTGGTCGATTGGCCGGCCAAGCCGGTGCGACGGCGCGTCCGCAGGATGGCGCCGCTCGTTGGCGCCGGCCTGACGCTGCCGGACCGCCTCCTGGTGGAGGTCCAGCCACCACGCCACCGGACGCGATTGGTAACGGTCGGTGCGGACCGCTCGGGGCTGGAGATATTCGACCAGGAACCGGACGACGGCCGGATGGGCAGGCACCGCCTTGCGCCCGAACCAGTCACTCAGCCGCTGCGCGGTGATCGCCAACGGCGGCTGCTGCGCGGCGGCTTGGCGTACCAGCGTCGTGTACGACGGCTCACCGGCCGCGTGCCGCAACTCTGCCAGTTCGGTGAGCAGCCGTTCGGCGGCGGTTGCCGGAACGCCAGTCACCGCGTGCCGCCGGTGCGGTCCGGGTGGTATCCGGATCCGGACCGGACCGGACCCTTTGTCACCTGTGGTGAGCTCGCCACGGGCACACGGTAGCCGAAGCCGGTCTCGGCGGACCCCCACCGGACATCCGAGAACTGACGGGCAGCAACCACCACCTAGCGCCCGGGAGTCCTCGATGTCCGCCTTATCCGCGCTGATCCACGACGGAGCACTCGCCGCCGGGATCGGAACCGTGCTCTACACGGCCACCGTCGCCACTGCCGCTCTGACCGCGCTGCTTGCCCGGACCCCGCGGCGGCGCCGCGACGCTCGGGCTGTCCTCACCATCCTGCTGCGCCGCCCCACTACCCCGCCCGAGTGAGCAGTGCCGAGGAGTTCGGACATCCGTGCACACGACCTCGGACTTCAACACTTAGGCCAAGTAACGCTTGCAACTTTGGCCAGCTAACCCCTGCAGATCCGCAACGCGCGGCTGGCTGACGAGCTCAGAGTGGCCAACTAGAGGCTGCAGTCACACCGACTGTGAGCGTCCGCGTTAGTTGGCGGAAGTCGTTCACGGTGGTTGGCGGCTCGGTTCTTCATCCCTGCGCACGGGCGGGACCTCGACGGAACGGTCGCGTGGAGCAGGTCGGCCGGTCGCCGCTCTCCCCCCGTCGGGGGCGACCAGCCGCCCTTTTGATCCGAACGCTGAAGGTCGGCTACTGCTCGGCGGCCCGGCTACGGGATCGGCAGGGAATCCGGCGTGGGGTCCGGCACTGCCTCGGTGGCCGGTTCATCGGTGGCCGGGTGGAAAGCGGCAGCAGGTGAGATAGGTCTGAAGCTGGGTAAGTTGAGCGGAAGCTTGGCATATCCGGAAACTTCGACGAATTCTTGGGAGGTTGGCGGAATAAGACGGAGGTCTTTGACCTAGATGAATTGGATGCGCTTAAGAACAAATGGAGGCCGTGATCGCCAGTGAGGCTCAAAGGCGGTGCGTCAGGTCATTAGCCGACCTTCTCTTCCCAACATCGGCATTTCGAAGCAGTCATTCAATCTCGAAGTAACCGCCACGGCCGGTCCGGGAAGAATAGGACCCGGGGTTGGCACGGGTTCGGATTGTCGCGGACGAACCCGCGCTGCAGACAAGCACGGTCAGTAGCCACTTGGCTGACAGCGTTATTTCGAGCGGCGGACTGGCCGATGGCCCGGCGACACCAGACTTTCACCGCGGCGAGGTCGACACCAACGGGATCCTCTCGTTCTTCGCCAGCAAAATCGCACCGATCCTGTTGGTGGTGCTGGGCGTCATCTTCATCGCTCGCGCGAGCAAGGGCGAAGTGTCGCGGGTGCTCACCAGCTCCGCGATCGCCATCATCGGGCTCGCGTTCATCGCCGGTGCGGCGACCCTGTTCTTCGTCGGAGGGTCCCTGATCGACGTGGTCTTCAAGAAGGCCGGCGATGCGGCTGCGCATCGATGACCACATCTACCGGGCACGGCTGGTCTACCTCGAACCACCTGGGTACACCCTGCCGGTGCAGTGGCCCGGACGCGCTACGGCCCACTCATACCAGCACGCCATTGCCTGACCGCAGAGCGAACCACGCCCGGCAAAGCCACATCCGCGTTCGGAACGAGCTCGTGTGACTCTGCACGACCAGGACGCCGGTCCCTGCCGCGTGGCGGTGGCCTGCGGGATCGCGCTCAGGATGAATGCGTGGCGGCTTGCGCGCCGAAGCACCCGCCGCCTCGCCGCCCCTGCTCAACATCGATTCGCGGCGTTCAACAAGCAGCGCGGTCCGAACCGTGAGGAACGGCTGCTTGTATACCTGCATAACGGCCGCCATCCGAGAAGCTGTCGGGAGTTACGTTGAGGACACCGACGACGACTGGTGACGCGGCGGTCAGCGGGTCGGTCACGGTACGAACGTTACCCTTCCCGGCCGTGTTGATCATTGACTCGACCGCGCGGCGGTACGCTGGACAAAACGGTCGTGCCAGGCTGGCGGTGACGATGTCGTCACCTTGTTCGAAAGGACAAGAGCAACGTACGCTCTGTTCGAGACCTCTATTCGGAGGGTGAAACTGGGCAAAACACATGCGCCAGTAAGGGGGCCTTGGTATGGCCGTCGGGGCTGGGCGTCGAAGTATTGGCTACTGCCCACAGGAACCTGTCCTGCGAATAGTGAAGCGAATGCTGGAAAATTGGAGGCGCCATTGGAGTGGCCACATAAGAAAGCTTCCGAATTCCAAAATGGCGGGTGGCCTTCAGCCACTAACTGAAGACCACCCAGGCAATACGCACTCTTTGGGGAGGCGGTATCACCATGACCAGTATACGAGGTTGGCTGAGGCGACGGCAGTGGGTGGATCCACGAAACCGTGCCGACGTGCAACAAGGTTCCGAACCGGGACAGACAAGGTCGTCCAGTTTCGAACGACGGATGATCATCACTGGCGCCGTCGCGGCCGTCGTGACAGCCTCGGCTGAAACACTCCACGCGTTCGCGGACGTAGCTCATCTGCTGATCGTCTATCTCGGCCAGTAACGTCTGGCATGTCGAAGTCGGGCGGCGGCGAATTTCGCCGCCGCCCTTTCGCAGCTTTTGGGTCTGCAGCGTCTGCGCTCCACCGCATCGTCCGGTGGTTGACGTTTCGATCCCGTCAACCGGGTTGCACTGGGCGTCGATGAGTCGCCTACCACCGATAATTGGACGGACTCACGCGATCCGGCTACAGCGGGCCGGTTGGAGAAGACAACCATCGCGTCCTGGTCGGCTCAGCCGATCCCCCAACAAAGCCATGGAGCCAGGCGGGATCTGACCTCGGCGAACGGCACGGTCCCGGCGGCAATCCTCGACTGGAGCGACCGCAAACGCATCACCGCCACAGCCCTGGCCTGGATCGGCGTCACCCAGGGTGAACACCGCTACGCACCCCTACGCCACTCGCCCGGCGCCACACCCGGAACAACCGAAGACAGAGGCCTGGCCGTCGACCGGAGTGGGGCCAGTTCGTCATCACCGATCGCGCGGCGGGAACCGTGATCGGAAGCGGTGACCTGGCCCGTAAGCGAGGCCCGTGGGAGGTGTCCTACCAACTCCGGCACGCGTACTGGGGCCAGGGCCTCGGCAGCGAGGCGGTGTCGCTGATCTGCGTCTGGTTCTTCGCCTACACCAGCGAAGATCTCCTGGTTGCCGTGACGCAGACCGCCAACGTCCGGTCCCAACGCCTGTTGAAACGCGTCGGCGCGGTCCAGGTCGAACCGGTCGAGGAGTACGGGCTGCGGCAGGAATGCTTCGAGTTCCACCGGTCGGTAGCCGCGGCTCCCGACCGTTCACGACCGGCGCGATAGCCCGCCGCACCAACGCCCCGTTAGGCTGCCGCCGGTGGCCATCGACGCCGTTCAGCAGGCGCTCGTCGCCCCGTTCCGGCCCCGAAGGCGGGTGGCGGTTACACCACCGTCGAGGCACCAGCGTGTCGGCAGCGATTCTTGCCGGCATCGTGGCGCTCGTTCGGCAGAAGCGGCCGAACCTCACCCTGCCGCAGCTGCACGAGCTGCTGAAGTCCACCGCCACCGACAAGGGAGCGCCGGGTTTCGACAGCGAGTACGGCTGGGGCGGCGTCGATCCGGTGAAGGCGCTCACCGCGCCCGACCCGGTGACGTCGACGCCGGCAGCGGCACCGGGGTCCCCGCGCCGGAGCTTGAGGAGCCCTCATTCTGGCGGGCCGACAACATTCCTCGCGCTCGCGGTGGCCACCGTGATCTGGGGCGGCGGGCTCGCCCTAGTCATCTTCCTGACCGTGTTCCTCCGCCGCCGGATCAGGCGCCGGATCAGGCGGCGTCGTCGGGAGGCAGCCACGCGAGCTGAACCAGCCGCGAACCGTCGCGGCGGTTGACCAGGAAACCCCGCCCGGCGGCAGCCGCTCCTGAACAGCCCACCACAACGGGAAGGCCGGGCCGATCGAACGCCGATGGTGGTCAGCAGACGAACTGCGGCAATGCCGCGACAAGCTCCTGCCCGCCCCGGGCCCGGCCTGCTCGACGCCGTGCTCGACACCCTGCTCGGCCACGTGCCGCTGAGGCTGACCAACCGATTCGGCCCGGTGAACGGCGACAATTCCCTCGTGCAACGACACGCCGGGTCAGCCACCTGACTCGACCACCTGCCTCGACAGATCTGTCATCCTGGATGGATGGTGCCCCCCGCTCTCGCCCCACGCTGGCGTGACATGGCCACTCTGGGCTGGGTAGCGACCCGGCAGCTCGGCGGACCCGCCGTACGGCTCCCGCTCATCGGGGTGGTCTCCTGCGCAGCGACTTGGCCGGTAGTGATGACAACCCTGGTTGGTGCGCGGGCCGACAACGCGCTCGCGGCCCATGGCAAGACAGCTCTGGTCACGGTCAGCGCGTGCGAGCCGCCCGACCGAGTCCGCTGGCGACGCCTCCTCGCCTCCGCCGCGACCGTACCTGCAGTTGTGATCGCGCTGTGTCTGCCGCTGATCGCCGCGACCGTTGCTGCCATCGCGGCCGCGATCGCCGGCTGGCGGTGGCTCAGCGATCTGCTGATCACCGTAGGACAGGCCGAATCGGCGGTAATCGCGGTCCTGATGCTGGCCGGAGTTGCGCCGGTCGTGCGATCGATCACCCCGATCCAGCGTCAGGCGGCACGCCTGTCGGCCCGCCAACGCGCCATCACGCTGATCGAGGCGAGCAACCTCGCCGCCGACCCTGCCGATCGACGCGCAGCGACGATCCTGGTCCGCAACCTGCAGCGCCACGCCGACACCCGTCAGGTGGCCATCCTCGCCAACCCCCGCGACAGCGCCGTCGCCGCCATGTACCGCCGGCTCGGCTTCGAACCACTCAACGCCGACCGCCCCGGCATGCTCCTGCGATGGCCCCAGCGATCACGCTAGAACGCCGCCACCGGCCCGCTGGGTGATTGATCCGGCGGCCGTACGGCATGCTCGCCGTCGCGGGGCCTCCGGGATGAGCGCCGTCGCAGCGCTGAGAGCGCGGTCCAGCGCGGTCCGGCCCGTTAGTGCCGCATCGACGGGATACCGGCGGAGACGCGTACGGACGGTGCCGCGCAGCTCGGTCCAGCGGAAATCACTATGCCGACACAGGATTCCAACGGCGCCACGATCAAGTCGGCCACCGCAACCCCGTCCCCGTAACCACCGAGCACGTTCGCGCGTCGCGTGGTTCACGATCCCTCTGTGATACGGGCGCGCCCCTCGACCTCGCCGGCATGATGATCGTCGCGGGATGGGTGATGGATCGCCTGCCTTGGCAGCAGCGGGATCGAGGCAGCGACCGCGACGGCGGCGACGGTGATTGCGGTGCGGGTGCTGGTCATGGCGGCGAGGAATCCGCCGGCGATGATGCACAGCGGCTGCACGGTTTGGAAGTGACCGCCCAGGCGGTGGCGACCCTGGTCATGTAGGCGTCGGCGGTGGCCTGCATTCGGTAGGTGGCGAACAGCGGATTGAACGCGCCGGCACACGCCAACAGCATGGTGTCCGCCGCGACGATCACGATCAGGCCGGCGGTGCCGGGCGGGGCGAGCGGGATCAGACCCAACCACACCGCTCGCGCTGCCCCGGCGGCCAGCAGCACCTTCCCAAGCGGAAACTGACGCAGCAGCCGGGGCGCGGCGAGGGAGCCGACGATGCCGCCGGCGGCGGGCAGGCCGAGGGCGAATCCGTACTGCAACGGCGTAAATCCCAGCTCGCGCAGCATCAGTACCGTGGTCAGCGGGGCGGCGGCCATGATCGCACCGCCGAAAACGAGCGCGTTGGCGAACAACGGCCGCAGCACAACGTGGCCTGCGATGTACCTCCAACCCCCGCTGGTCTCGCGCAGCCAGCCACGTAGCCGGCCCCGGACCCCGGTGCCCGATTCGCCATTCACGGCAGCAGCCGGTGGTGGTTCGGAGGTTCGGAGGCGACGAATGCCGGCCGCGGATGCGAGGAAGCTGACCGCGTCGATGGCGATCGTCGCGGTGGCGCCGAGCAGTGTCAGCAGCAGCCCGCCGAGTGGCGGTCCGGCAAACGTCGCGATCCAGAAGGTGGTCTCGAACCGGCTCGTCGACCGTGCCCGCCAGGTTGGTGGGACGAGCTGTTTCATATGCGCGCCGCTCGCGGCGGCGAAGACCATCGCCGCGGCGGTCTGTACCGCCGCGACGGTCAGCAGGTGCACGAAGGTGAGCAGCCCAACAACGGCGGCGACCGAGACGCTGCCGAGGGCGGCCAACCGCAGCAGATCGGCGGCGATCATCACCGGGCGTTTGCGGTGCCGTTCCACCCACGGCGCGAGCGGCACCACCGCGATCGCCGCCGCTACCCCGGATATCGCCGCCAGCATCGACACCTGCAGCGCCGAGGCGTTCAGGGCCAGCACCGCGAGCAGCGGCAGCGCTCCGGCGCCGACGGCGGTGCCGGCCTCGCTGACCGCGTACGCGGCCCACAGCCACCGCCAGTCCCGCCGCCAGCCCGCGTCGGCTTCGCTTACCCGCATGTCCGGTCGGTGCCACGTGGGTCGACCCGCAGGGCGGGGTAGCCGGTGCTGGAGTAGGCCAGGCGCCGCCATTGCGTTTCCTTGCGCGATGCGACGTCGAGGTCCGGGTCGGCGAGGTCGACGCAGACGACCGCCGGCCGGCAGTCGGTTGGTGCAGCGGCGAGGCGGTGCCCGTGCGGGCCGATCACACCGGATGGCATGGCGTCGGCGCGGGAGGCGGGAACGGCCACGCTGGCCCAGAAGCCGTTCGCGGCGACCTGTCCGCGAGCGAGGATGCCGAAGATCGGGTCTTCGGAGAAGACAGAGTCGCGACGGCGGAGACAACTCCAGGCCGTACGCGGATCAGCCCTCATGCGTCCCACGGAAACTGACCGTAGCCGGGGTCGCCGCGCCTCCCGGTGCTCGAACACGGGTATGTCGTTCGTAGCACCTGACGTACCAGCCACGACTGGCGCATTTCATCCGTCCGAGTGACTCCGGGTGACAAGGTGGTCGGGACATCACCGGCGCTGGATGGCACGCGCCCGCTGCCCGACGTTCGGTAGCCATTTGCCGCCGACCCGCCGACCCGCCGACGGTCGAAGGCGGCTGATGCCTGGCTCTACTACTGCGCACCGCTGGTCAAGCGGCGGCGGCAGACGGAGGATGAGGAACCTCTTCCAACCTGCCGATGTCGACGCCGGCTTCGGCGAGCACCTGACGGACCTGGCCGATGGTGAGCCAGTCGATTTCGTTGGTGGTGTCGTCGTCGGCGTGGACGATGAGGTACCACCAGGCGTCGGTGCCCGGTCGGCGGACGAGGTCGACGCGCCAGCGTCCGTCGGGGGTCTGCATGGCGGGCCGAATCATGGTGCGCAAAGGTACGCCGGTGTGGGGCTGGGCGTCGTGGTGATGCCGGCGGCATCACTGTCGGTGAACCGGCTCTGCGTGCGGAAGATCCTCGGCGTCCTTGGAGGACCGGCTCATCGGCCGGGCGGGGCCTCCTCCTTTGCAGAGGACAAGGCCCCAGTTTCGGGACCGCGAGCCTCTGGTGAGGAGGGCTGGAACCTGGAGTCGGCAGCCCTGGCACGGGCGGACCGGCCCGAACCGTACCGCATGCGGGTGTTCAGCGGTTGGTGAAGCCGACGCGCCAGGTTCTGCGGTCGGAGACCGGCCGTCGCGGTTTGGTTGGTCGTAGTCCGCGGACCTCGCCGGCGATGTCAGCTTCGGGGCGGCACAGGTAGCGGGCGATGGCGAGGTATGCGTCGACCCGGTCGGCGAGGGGTGGCTGCTTCTGCGGTCGGGGCGGCGGCGCGCACGTCGAGACCGGGGAGGATGCCGCTGTTGTCGAGGGTCGCTCGGGCGGTGGCGACCATGTCCGTGAGGGCCTCGGTGACGGTGTCGCGATCGAGGTAGACAGGCAGGGCGGTCATGTCACCGATGCCGGCCCCGGGGTCGATGAGGAGGCGGAGTTCGGGCCGTCCGGTATTGATGTCGTGCTCCAGGTGGATCCACAGACCTGCCGATGCGGCGACGGTGTCGATGTCGGCGCCGTCGCCGTCGGTCGGGTTGGCTGCGATGAGGTAGACGCACCATTCGGGAAGTCCAGTGAGGTCGCCGAGGCTGACCGGGTCGGGGACCTGGGTGAGGAGGCGGTGGGTCAGGCCGGGTTCGGCGATCCACACGGAGCGGGCGAACGCCAGGCGTACAGCGCTGCCGCGACGGCAATCGGTGGCGTTGGGTCGCCGAACCGTGTGCTGGTCATGATTGTTGCTGGCGCGCCCATCGGCAGAAGGCACCAGTCTGGCCATGTCACGGGTGGGGCGGATCGCAGGTCGTCGAGTTCGCGCCACAGCCTGGGGTAGTCGCGGAGGAGGTCCTGCTCGATCTGCTGGGCGTGGCGGTGCGCAGCCTTCGCGAGGGCCTTCTGATGGGCGTCCACCGGGTGACGCTATCGCAGCCCCCGGTGAGAGGGGGCTACCAGACTTGGATCGCGTCGATGCCGATCTTTTCGTACGGTGCCGGGTCTTTGGTCAGGACGTGTGGTGCGAGACCGTATGCGACGACCAGCGCGGCGCAGGCTCGCCCGAGGGTGCCAAGTTTCGGCGCTGCGAGGTAGACGTCTTGCCAGACCAGGCCGAGAACGTCGTACAGCTCGGTGTGCTTGAGGCTGGTGAGGATGTCGATGAGGTTCAGCCGAGCGGGGTCTTCACCGATCGAGGCGGCCGCCTCGGCCAGGCACGGGACGGGGATTGCACAGGATTCGTCGCCGTCAGCGATCTCGGCCAGGACTTCGCCGACGTGCTGGCTGCCCTCGGTGTAGGCCAGGACCGCGCTGGTGTCCAATGCGGTGGCGTACCTCACGCTGCGTGGCTGCGGAGGCGGTCCAGCGCCGATGCGGCGCGATCCCGTCGCTCCTCGTCCGTCCACCGCGCGGCGGCCTCGTCGAGCTGGCGTCGAGCCTGCTCGCGACCTGCCGCAGTGAGCACTACGCCGCGCTCGTCGGGCCGATCGCCGCGAGCGTCGGTGCTGTGGGGCTCCACGGTCATGGTACGAGAATACGCGACCGGGCGTCTGCCGTGCGTGCGCGGCGCTCGACCCACCTGTCAACGGCGATGATAGGTCGGAAAGAACGGGGCATACCCGGACTAACCTGACATAAATTGATTATCGAGCTGGCTACAGGCGCACTTGAGAGACGCCATCTAGGTGTCAGCGCTGATCGGTCATCTCGATGTCAGCAGAAGCGCCACGGCTGACATTCGCGGCGCCGCCAGTCGGAGGCCACGTGCTCGAGTGGGTGCTGCGCCCTAGTCAAGCTTGTCGATCAGTTGGGCGAATCGGTGGTCGACGCGTGCCTGGTCGGTGGCCAGGATCAGCGTGAGGGCGTCAGTGATCAGTTCGCACAGTCGGCAGCCCGGTTCGGCGCATCCGGCGTGTTCTTCCGACATCGCGAGAATCAGCGCGTGCGAGTGGCCGGCGACGTAGCCCTGCTGCATGAACGCCGGTCTGGCAGAGATCTGATCGACGACCTCACGGACTCGGTCATCGACCACTCCATACTGCTGCGCCATGTGGCCGGCCGGCTGTTGCAGGTGGTCAATGGCTTTCATCCGGCGGTGCAGATTATCTCGCTCGTCAGTTACCTTAGATTCCTAGCTCCGGGCCGGGCGCTGCACGGCCGCTACTGGGCCACTTCGGGCACGTTGTGCTCGTCCGGTCGCACGTAGGGCTCCCGCGTTAGGAAGGCGCGGTAGCGCTTCTGCATCTCCGCGCGGGCCTGCTCGAAGGACGGTTCGGGGTGGTGGTCTGTTTCCCACGGCTCGGCCTTGAGGAAGTCGACGACCGCTGCGACGGCCGCGGGTGTGACCGCACCAGCCGTGGGATCTGCGTGCGCGTTGGCGATTGCGGTTTGCAGGGCAGGGCCGAGCCTGCGTAGTTGCATCGGATCGAAGATCAGCAGCGATCGCTGGTCGGTGAATGGCGGGGGTGCGACCAGGCCAACGTGTCCAACGTGGGAGACGAGGAAGATCTGCTCGGGGGAGGCCGGCACCCGGGCGATCACGGACTGCCAGTTCTGCTTGAGTAGGAACTTACGTATGGCCGCCGACGCGGCGTCTCCGTCGCCCGGTGTTGTGCCATGCAGGGCGTGGCGGGTCACCTGCCAGTAGTTCTCTTCGGTGTCGATGGAGGCCAGGCGCAACCGTTCGACGAGGCTCGCGGCGGTGTTGGCGGGAACAGCGAGGTTGACGGGCGAGTCGGCCTGGCTTTCGGCTACGCGGGCGGTGAGCATGCCGTCGAGATGGCCGATCATGCAGGCGTCGATAACGACAGTCCGGCGCGTTGAAGGTGACGGACGCCGCTGCTTGATTCTCTTGGCCTTGCCCACGGGCACCTGCCTTCTGTTACCGAGGGTCCTCATGCGTAGTGGCGCCGAAGGTTGCTTCTGCCTCGAACAGATACGTCGGCACGTGCGCAGCGTAGTCGGCTGCATCGCGGCGGGGCGCGCACAGGATGCGGGGCACGCCGAACGGTTCCCCAGCGCGATGGCGTCGACCAGATAGACCGCGAGGGCGTCGACGTGGCGGGTACGCGTCGAGTCCAGCCGCCCCGCCGCGCCGATGGTGACGCTCGTCGTTCTCGACGGTGGACGCAGCGATGGCGGCCGCCGCGATCGCCGAGCAGTGGGCCAAGGACGGGGCGACCGCCGCGGCCGAGGCGGGCGCGTCCTACACCGAACTCGGCGCGGCCGCCGGTATCACCCCGGCAGGGTGCTCGCAGCCGCTGGCCGGGGCTGGCCGAGCTCGCGGCGGCCGCGCGCCGCGCGGGCCGGCCGCCGGCGCCCGAGCCGACGCAGCGCGACACCGGCCGCACCTTCGACGGCGGCGCCGGCTCGGTGGAGATCGAGTACGAGCACACGGTGGCCGCCTGGACCGTCGGCGACCTGCGCCAGGCGCTGCGACCGGCGCCGGCGGACATGCCGCTGTTCGCCGTGACCGCGCAGACGGCCGGCGGTGACGTCGAGGGCGAGACGCAGGTCGTCACGGAAACCCGCTTGTCGGAGTCCGGGTGGAAGGCAGAGGCGGATAAGAAGCGGTTCACCTTGCTGCTGGACTCCGCGTCCGGCACGTACAACCGGCGGGTGCCCGGCCCGTACGGGCGCGCCACCACCGGCGAGCCGTTCATCCACGAGGCGGAGCCCCTCACCGTCGCCGCGGTGCTCGCCGCGATGGAGGGCCTGCCCGACGACATGCCGGTGGTTGTGTGGCCTGCCGAGGATCCCGGCTCCAACGACGGTGACGACCAGGTCGACTTCGACGGCGCGATCGGCCTGGACTGGTCCCCGCCGACCCGCGGCGAGCGTGAGGGCGAATGGGTCACCGGCAACCACTTCGACCTACAACTGGAGTACCCCAGCGGCAAGTACCTGCGCTGGATCGACCGGGAGGACTGAGCCGAATGATGCTGTGCGCCGAGGTCTTGGTCTAGCCGCCGATCTCCTTGACGGCTTCGTAGTACGTGGGGTCGTTGGTTCGGGGTATCAGTGCGGCTCTGGCTCCAGACCACAGATCGGTTCGCAGCTGGTAGGTGCAGAGAGTGCGCCACCGTCGACGTCTCCAGCGCTGTGGCAGGACCAGCACCTCCACGGTGGCGGTGTAGGGCCCATCTTCTAGCTGGGTCTCCGGGTTGTCCCATTGGAACTCGATCACCCGCTCAACCGACTTGCGGCCATCGACAGCAAACGGCATGGCGAACTGCCGATGCTTGTCCGATTCGGGATAGACGGATCCGTGAAAGGCAATCCAGAACATCCGCTTGGGTAGCGCTTTGCGGTCTGGGGAGTTCGCGTCGTCGGTGCCACCACTCAGGTGCAGCTTGATGTCGGCGACCACCAGCGAGGCGGGGGCCGGGTTGTGGAAGACCAGGGGAACGTGGAGGACGATCTTGTTGCTGGTGATGGCACCGCTGTAAATCGGCCCCGTGTCGACGCGCAGGCGACCACGGCGGACCTGGATCCACCAGAACGATGCGACGGTGAAGATCAGCGCGGATACGGTGATGACCACCGGCGGAGTGATCCAGGCATTGGTGGCCCCGAGGATTGGCAGTGCGACGCCCACACGCAGAGTCTTCCTGGCGCACGCAACGCCGAGGAGACCGGGTGTGTCTGAGCGGCGGAGCCCGGATGGTGACCGCCATGGCAGCAGCAACCGGAGATCCAGATCTTCACCTCGGGTAGGCCGTGAGCGCGACCTCAGCGGCGGTGCGGTCAACGCGTGTGGCGAACTGCTGGTTGGGTCGTTCGCCGGCCCATGCTTCGGGTGTGGGCGGGTCCGGGAGGACCAGGCCGCGCACGGCAGATGGCAAGTATCGAGCGGCCCAGCGCAGTTCTGCGACCTGTGCGAGCGGAATTTGTCAAGATCGGTGAGACCAGTGGGTGTTAAGCAGCGAGGGTCAGGGCCTCGGGCTGGTTGGTGGCGGGTTCGGGTTTGTTGATCCAGGCGGTGTCGGCCAGCCGTAGGGATTTCGGTTGGGGTCGGCGGGTGAACCGTTCGGGATTGCGGACCCAGGCGGAGTCCAGGACCTGTTGCCGGGTAACGGCTATCGCGTCGGCGTGGCCGTAGTGGACCGCTGCTGGGGTGTGCAGTCCGATGCCGGTGTGGTGGTGTTCGTGGTTGTACCAGGTGAAAAACGTGTCGCAGAACGTGCGGGCGTCCTGAATCGACCCGAACCGGGCCGGGAACGACGGGTGGTATTTCACCGTTTTGAACGCGGCTTCGGAGTACGGATTGTCGTTGGACACGTGCGGGCGTGAATGCGAGCGCAGCACGTGCAGGTCGGCGAGGAGGTCAGCGACCTTCTTCGAGGTCATCGAGGTGCCCCGGTCGGCGTGCACGACCTGCGGGATGCCGTGCACGGCGAACACGTCGGTGATGAAGTCTTGGGCCAGGGCGGCGGATTCGGTGGTGGCGACCTTGTGCCCGACGATGTACCGGCTGAAAATGTCGATCATCACGTAGGCGTCGTAGTAGACACCCCTGTTCGGCCCGGGCAGTTTCGTAATGTCCCAGGAGAACACCTGCCCCGGGCCGGTCGCGGACAACTCCGGCCGGACGCGGGCCGGGTGGCGGGCCAGCCGGCGCCGCTCGACGACCTGCCGGTTCTCCCGCAGGACCCGATACAGGGTGGCCACCGACGCCAGGTAGACACCCTCGTCGAGGAGTGTCGCGAACACCTCGATCGGGGTGGTGTCGACGAACCGGTCGCTGTTGAGTACCGCCAGGATCCGGGCCCGCTCAGCCGTGCTGAGCCGGTTGACCGGCGCCCGGCGCGGTCGCGGCTGCCGTGGCGGCCCCAGGACCGCCTGGCGGTGCGCCGTGGCCCGGGAGACCCCTGCCAGGCCGGCCGCGGCCCGGTGAGAGACGTGCACCCGCAGCTGGTGGTAGGCGCCGGTCATCACCGTTTCGACGTCGGCGGCGTGTCCACGCTCTCGGAGATTTCCTCCAAGAGCGCCTGAGCTTTTCCCATAATGCTCAGAGCTGCTTCAGTCCGGACCAGACGCCGTTCGGCGACGTCGAGCTGACGGCGCAGCCGGGCGATCTCGGCCTGATCCACCGACGGCCGGCCGACTACCGACCCGGCCGGCTTGCCCTTGAGCAGACCCGCGTCGCGGGTCCGGCGCCACTCACTGATCAACGACGAGTACAGGCCGTTCTCCCGCAGGAACGCGTTCCCCGCCCCCGACTCGGTCGCCGCCTCGTAACCAGCCAGCAGCCGCAGTTTCTCCGCTGGGCTGAACGACCGCCGACGTGGCCGATCCGTACGCGGTTTCTTGGCCATGCCCCCATCGTCGCCTACCGACAGGTCCAGCGTCTTGAGCGTCAACGTGATCGATCCATCCTCGCCCCGGGCGGGCTACACCTTCAGAACCGCTGGTCTCACCCAACCCTGACACCCAGGGGAGTTGCGCGTCGAGCTGGCGGCGTAGCTCGGCCTGCACGTCGGCGGCTTGGCGTAGCCGTGCGTCGTAGCCGCTTTCGATGGCGGCGATCCGTTCGGCGGCGTCAGCTTCGGCGACGGCGATGCGGGGTGCGGCGATCCGGTCCGCGGCGGCGGCGATGTGCGCGTCGAGATTGCCGGTGGCCTCGGCAATCGGGAAGCCCTGCGCATCCTGCACGTGTGCCGCCGCCACTACACCGACGCCCGCACCGCCACGGTCAACCTATTCAAGTCACTGATCCTCACCGCAGACGACGAACTCCGCGACCAACTCCGCGACCTGACTACCGGCCAACAGGTCCGCCAGGCAGCCGATCTCACCGGCACCAGCCCGAACGACGACACCGATGCCACCTCCGCGCTGGTGCGCGTACGTCGGACCCACCTTGCCGAGCTCGCTGTCCGCATCCTCGACCTGAACCGCGTCCTGGCCGACAACCTCAAACAGATCCGAACCCTCGTCAAGGCCATGTGCCCGGCCCTGCTCAACCAACCCGGCATCGGGCCCGTCACCGCCGCGGTCGCCCTCACCGCCTGGTCCCACCCCGGCCGCGTCCGCACCGAAGCCGCCTTCGCCGCTCTCGCCGGCGTCAACCCGGTGCCCGCCAGCTCCGGCCGCAACGTACGCCACCGCCTCAACCGCGGCGGCGACCGAACCCTCAACTCCGCCATCCACACCATCGCCAAGTCCCGGCAACGATGCCACCAGCCCACCAAGGACTACATCGCCCGCCGCGCCACCGAAGGCCGCACACCCCGAGAAGCCATCCGAAGCCTCAAGCGCTACATAGCTCGCCAGATCTGGCGAACCATCCAAGCCACCCCTTGACACCAACCCTCACAGATCTTGGTCGACTGCTGTCTTACCGGGGGCCTCTCCCCGTGTCGACCCCGGTCGATCCCACCTCATCGCCAACCACGCTGACCTGCACCATCAGGTTGGAGGGTCGGGAACTGGCGCGGTTGCACGTCCGTGGTGGTAGGCCCGGCAGCCTTCGAGTGCCTGCGGTTTCCCGTCAGGGTGTCCCACTGCCGTGGCCGTGACCTGGGTGCTCCGTTTCCAGTTCCCGCCCGTCAAACCGTGCGTGCGGTTCTCCCGCACACGGCTTACCGACGTCGTTCACCGCCGGCATTCGGCTTGTCCCGCCAGGGCTTGCCGGCCCTGGGTTGCACGACGATTCCGTAGAGCCTGATCAGACCGAACTCGTCGGGTGTGAAGTGCAGCAGCGCCCAACGGCCGTAGTGTCGGCTGCGGCGGTATCGCTTGCTCAGGTAGAGGGCGATCCGCATCCTCAGGTACTGTCTGATCTTGCTGAAGCGTTCGGCCGAGTGTCCGTACTTGAAGTACCCGGTCCAGCCGCGCAGGAACAGGTTCAGATCCTGCACGATCGCTTCGACCCGCAGCGGTAGCCTGCGCCGGGCGGTCAGCTCCCGGATCCGGTCACGGGCGTGCTGCATGGCCCTGTCCGCGGGCCAGCGGGCAAGGAAGGTGAACGGGCGTCGCCCGTCGCGGGGCCGGGATGTCACCAGCCGGTGGTGGAAGCCGAGGAAGTCAACACCTTCCCCACCGGCGGTCAGGTGCACGATCCTGGTCTTGGCTTCCTTCGGTTGCAAGCCGAGTTCGGCCAGCAGGGTCCGCAGCCGTTGCAGGGCGGCTTCGGCCTGCTCGCGGGACTTGCACATCACCAGCACGTCGTCGGCATAGCGGACCAGTACCCCGTGCTCACGCGTCGACCATTGCCGGTCCAGCCGGTGCAGGTAGACGTTACAGAGCAGCGGGGAGGCCACCCCACCTTGCGGGGTTCCGGTCACTTCCCGACGGACCAGGCCATGCTCCATCGCTCCCGCGCGCAGCATCGCCCGCAGCAGCTTGAGCACCGCCTGGTCACAGACGCGTTCCTCCACCGCCTGCATCAACTCCTGGTGCGGTATCGCCGAGAAGCAGTTGGCGATATCCGTCTCGACCACCCACCGCCTACCCCGCCCGGACTCCTCGATGAGGACCTGCAGGGCGTCGTGCGCCGAGCGTTTCGGGCGGAACCCGAAGCTGCACGCCAGCATGCCCGCTTCGAAGACCGGCTCGAGCACGATCTTCACCGCGGCCTGCACGATGCGGTCACGAACCGTCGGTATCGACAGCGGCCTCGACTCGCTGCTGCCCGGCTTGGGTATCAATACCCGCCGCGCCGGCAACGGCCGATAGCTCCCGCTCCTCAGTTCGCCGGCCAGCTCGTCCAGCAACCGGCCTACGCCGTCCTGTTCGACCTGGTCCAAGGTGGTCTTGTCGATGCCCGGGGCGCCGTCGTTACGGCGCACCGCGACCCACGCCCGCCACAGGACGTCTCTGCGGAAGACCTTGTCCCGTAGCGCGTGGAACCGACGTCCGGGATCGGCCTTGGCCGCCCGGTACAGCGCATGCTGCAAAGCTCGAACCGGGTCCACCACGGACCCCGACACGGCGGGACTAAGCGGGTTGCCGGAAGTTATGTCCGTAACTCGCCCGTATTGATCAACGTCCCAATGTGAGGGCCTCGTCGAGGTTGGATCGGGTTACCACACCCATCGATCCGACCCACGACGAGGCCCACGCCAGTATGCGCCCTGCGCACGTGTACGCCAACGTGTCCGACGAGCAGTACCACCAGCTCATGGACGCCCTGCACCACCGGTGGCGGGTCGCTACCCGCGCGGTGATGATCCTGCTGTCCGTCTCCGGCATGACCGCCGCCCAAATCGGTGCGTTGCTGCATTACCACCCACGCACCGTGCGGCGCTGGATCGCTCGCCATGACCTGGAAGGCCTGACCGGACTGCCGGACCGACCCCGGTCCGGTCGGCCCAGGATCGGCTCGCCACGCCTCGGCGACCGCATCCGCGCGCTGCTCACTACGCCGAAAACGTGGACCACCGCCCGGATCTGGCGCGCGGTCGGCCGCCCGACCATGAGCATGCGCACCATGTACCGGCGCATCCGTGAACAGGCCCGCTGGTGCCGGCCCCGCCTGATCGCCAAAGGCGACCCCGACCGCGACGCCATCTGCGCCCGCATCCGCCAACAGGTCGCCGACCTTCCGACCGGGTCGGTCGTCCTCGCCGAAGACGAAACCCACCTCGACCTGTTGGCCCGGGTCCGGGCCTGCTGGATGCCCCACGGCCTGCGCCACCGGGTCATGACCCCCGGTTCCAACAAGCGGCGCACCATCCACGGCGCGGTCAACGTCCTCACCGGCGCGGTGCACCACCACGTATCGGTCAAGAACGTCTCCGTGGTGTTCTGCTACTTCCTCGACCTGCTCCTGCACGCATATCCCGACGCCCCGACCATCGCGGTGATCTGTGACAACGGCTCCACCCACCACAGCAAGATCACCAAGAGGTGGCTGGCCGACCATCCCCGCCTCCTCCTCATCGAAGGCGCCAAGTACAGCCCTCAGGACAACCCCGTCGAACGGATCTGGGCCGCGATGAAACACCACATCGCCAACACCGCCCCGACCACCATGGCCGACCGCATCCGACAAGCCCACGCCTTCTTCCGAAACCGCACCACCGAACAGAACCTCACCACCGCCGCACCCTGGACCTCACCCTGGCTACCAACGGGATACGGACATAACTTCTGGCCAGGCGCTTAGCCACAACGGCACTCACCGGGCTCCTCTTCACCAGCACAACGCATCGACGAAGCAGCGGCCCTTCCCATCACCGGCGGTTGTGTTGTCCGCTCGGCTCAACCGGTACTACGACCGCCTCCGACTCCCTCCCGACCGGTCGCCCACTTCCCGAGGTCATCGGTTATAGGACGCCACGCTCCGGCAACACGACTCCGCAGGTTGCCGGGCCGGGGAGGGTCTCCCCAGTTCCCGCCGCCACTATCTGAACGTTCCGCGCCCCATACGCCGAGGAGTCCATCACGGCTGCAATCCAGGTGCTTCACCGCTTCCATGGCCTTCACCCCGATTCCGAAGGGCTCGGCACTCCCCTGTGCCACCCTCACGGGCAGCTGAGTAACGACGCCGCAGGCTTCGCATCACGCTACGGACCGCTCAGTCGCTCCCCCTTGAAGGGCCTTCGACACTGGGCTTCGACCCCGCCCGTTTCCAGACGAAGCCGCCAGTCTGCTACCGGGCCTCCTGGCAGCTACCCGGACCGGACTTCCACCGGCAAGCGACGACGAGCTTACGAACAAAGATCAACCACCTACACGATCAACCTCCGCTCTGCTGGGCGCACGGAAATGGCTCATTGATCTCCTGCTTCGGCAGGTAGCGCAGCAGGACAACGTCGCCGACGGTGATGACTTCGGTCAGTTTCATGCGCTGGCGTGGGCCGTCCTCATCCGACCTCCGGGGCCTCCACCATCGGCAGCCGAGTTCGGTCGCGCCACCAACGCCGCGCCGATCCGACATGGGTTCGACACGCTCCGGTGATGAGTCTGAACGGCGGCCACGATCCGTGATCTGCGGCAAGCGCGCCTCGCCTACGTCGCCGCTGTCCGACGCCTCGATACTGAGCCGCCCTGACCAGGCCCGCGAAACGCTCCTATCGGCGATACGGTGCATGCATGCTGGCCCCGGCAGCCATCGACCCGACGGCGGGATTCCCCGGCGACGTGCTCGGCCCGGTTCCGATGGGTGATGCGGTGAACAGGGTTCTGGTGTTCTGCACCGCGAAGGGCAGTGGCTGGTCCGTCTACGACCTGGCCGGCGACTACGCGCGATCATCAGGTGCGTTGAACGAGGTCACGGCATGGTCGCTGCTGTTCGCCAACGCGCTCAACGGCCGCGTGGAGATCAAGCAGATTGCCGACTTCAACCGGATCTGGAGACGAGATCTGGCCGAGCGGATCGGCCGGGTTCCCGCCGATCGGGACCTGCACTGCCTCACGGATGACGAGATCGACGCAGTGATCAGCGTGTGCCAGTTCGGCTTCTCCGGCGTGTGGGCACCGAGGACCACCAAGCTCGCGGCACTGTACCGGCCCATGGCCGTACCTGTGTTGGACGGCTACGTGGGGATGGCCTTCGGCTATCAGCAGGACGATCTCAGCACCAAAGTTCAACGGTTCGGTCTGAGCCGGGAAGAGCGGATTGCCAAGATCGTACGGGCGCTGGTGACGTACCTGCGGGACTACACCGCCGCCATGGCTCACCTACGGGCCCAGGTATCGACGACGGTGCCGGAACTCGCCCCGTCGGAGGAACCGGGAGCGCCGCCGCTCATTTCGGATCTTCGTCTGTTGGATATCGTTCTCTGGACGTCGATCGACGATCGCCGGGCGGAACGCGCCGGGAAGCCGTTGAAATGGCTCGGCCACACCATCGGCGCCCACATCCCCCTCGAGACCGTCGCGCCCGAGCCCATCCGACCGCGGGCGCGGTAGCGGACGAGGCCAAGCACAGTTCGAGGACGGTCGCGGTGGATTCTCCGGGTGCGGAACCGGTGCGCGCGTTCATCTCGTACGCGCATGGCAATGCCGACCATGAGGAGCGGGTGCTGCAGTTGTATGCGCTACTGCGCGACGAAGGCGTGGACGCAAAGCTGGACCGTCCGGCCGCCGGGCAGCGTCAGTTCTGGCCGCAGTGGATCGCTGAACAGATCCGGTCCGCGGACTTCGTCCTGGTGGTGGCATCTCCTCGATACCGGGACCGCGCCGAAGGCCGAACAGGCACATCGGTTGGTCGCGGAGTGCAATGGGAAGCTCGGCAGCTTCAAGAGTTGCAGTACCGCGACGCGACCGAAGGCACCCGGAAGATCATCCCGGTCGTGCTCCCGGGAGAGGACGCCGCAGGGTTCCCCGACTGGCTGCACCCCGTCGGCGGGGCGATCTATTCGGTGCCGGAATTGACGCCGAGCGGCGTGGACGAGCTCATCAGGTTGTTGACCGGGCAGCCGCTCTATTTGGAGCCTCCGCTGGGCAGAGTCCGACCCCGGCCGCCTCGGCGGGTGCCTGTACCACGGCGGGAATCCGTTGCGAAAGCGGCTGCCGGCAGGTCGACGCCGCCGGAGGCCCTGACCGGCGACGCCCACGAACGCGTCCGGGCAGCCGCAGCGGAAGTCGCCGCGCGAGCTCACAATGAGGCATCGGCCGATGCTGACCGTGGGTATCGCGACGGCGTGAGCTTCATCCGTGAGCTCTCGTCAACGAGGGAACTCCAGGGGTTGGCCGCCGTCGGCTTCGATGTCACGAAGTGGCTCGACCCGTTGGTGCGCCAGTGGGGACGTGCGGCGGCCGGACTCGATGCGCACCCCATACCGACCTGGGCCGGGACGCTTGCCAGATACCTCGGAAGCCGCGCGGATCCCATCGGCTATGACGAGTTCGCCTTCAGACCCAGCGACGCATACGTGGCCGGGTTCGGTGACGGAGTTCGCGCGGTGTGGCAAGCGGCCGGGCTCGGACGCAGCCTCCTGGCCCACGGCAGCATCGCACCGTCGACGGGTGACCAACCCCGCCGCCGCTACGATCCGCTCCGAGTGGCGCTCGCATCCCGACGTGGCACGGACGAAGTCACGATGACGTTCGTTGAGATCGAGCACCTGGTCGGTCCACTCCCCCGGTCGGCACGGGTGCATCGGGCGTGGTGGGCGAACGACTCCAAGGTTCAAGCCCAGGCGTGGAAGGCCGCCGGCTGGCGCGTCGGCCGGGTGGAACAGCACGGCGAGCGGGTCACCTTCGTCCGCACGGAATCGACGTAAGACTGGCCCCCGACGCCGGACGGTGGCCGCGTCATCCGATCGGTCGAATTCCTCCACGTCCAGTCGAACCTCGGATCACGCGCCGTCAGCGGGTAACGTACAGCGACCGGCATGGCGCAGAATGACCCGGGCAGGTGGGACGAGGTCAGGGGGCATCGGGGTGCGGTCGGATTCGCCGCGCTGGGAGCAGATCAATCCCAGCCCGTACGCCCACGAGCAGGACGGTCTGCGGATCCTGGCGAGCTACCTCGACGACGCCGACCCCTTCCACGTCTGGGCGAACGTCGAGTTCGTCGGCACCGACGGGTCGATCAACGAGGTCGACGCCCTGGTGCTCACGCCGCGCGGCCTGTTCGTCCTGGAGCTCAAGCACTGGCAGGGCGAGATCAGTGGTGACGGCACCCAGTGGGTCCGGCGAGTGCCGGGCGGGCGGCTGATGCCGGAGGACAACCCGTACATCCTTGCCAACCGCAAGGCCCGCCGCCTCGCCAGCGTGATCAACTTTTACGCCCGCCAACAGGGCAAGGAACACCTGACGCCGTTCGTCGGCGCGGCGGTGTTCATGCACGCCACGACTACCCAGTCGCGGCTCGACGCGATCGGGCGCCAGCACGTCTACGGCCTCGACCGGCACCCGTCCGGCCTGGACAGTCTGAAGGAGTTTCTGAACGGACGTCCCCACAACCCGGCGCACCTGATCGACCCGGCCCGCGGCCGGCAGATCGTCGACCTGGTGCGCGGTGCGAAGATCCGCCCGTCGGTTGCCGACCGGAAGATCGGCCAGCTCCTGCTGCACCCGCGCGCGTACGCCGAAGGGATCGGCTGGCAGGACTTCCTCGCCGGGCACGCCATGGACACGGCGCTGGTACGCCGAGTGCGGTTCTACCTGACCAGCCGAGCCTCGTCGGAAGACCTGCCGGTCATCCGGCGGGCGGCCGAGCGGGAGTTCCGGCTGCTGCAGGGCATCCACCACCCGGGCATCGCCCGCGCCCACGACCTGGTGGAGCACCCGTGGGGTCCGGCGGTCGTGTTCGACCACGACACCGACGGCGTCCGGCTCGACCAGTGGCTCACCCAGCGCGAGGACAAGCTGACCCTCGCCCAGCGGCTCCGCCTCGTCCAGGATCTCGCCGAGATCATCGACTACGCCCATTCGCGGCGGCTGGCGCACCGTGCACTGCACCCGCGCGCGGTGGTGGTCTCCGCCCCGGAGACGGCCACGCCGCGCCTGGTGGTCAGCGACTGGCAGACCGGTGGCCGGCTGCCCGGCAGCACTCAGCTCACCCGGCTCGCGTCGTCCGGCGACAGCGGTGCCGGGCTGGAACTGTTCTTCGACGACGAGGTACGCCAGTACCAGGCGCCCGAGGCGGCGATCCGGTCGGATCTGCCCGGCAGCCAGCTCGACGTGTTCTCCTTGGGCGCGATCGCATACCGGATCTTCACCGGTTCGCCGCCGGCTGCGACGGCCGAGGAGCTGGTGAGGGCGGTCGCCGATAGTGGTCTCAACCTGGCCGCCGCCGTCGACGGGATGCCGAGCCGGTTGGTGGATCTGGTCTACGACGCGACCCGGGGCGATCCGACTCGACGGCTACGCAGCGTCGCGGCGTTTCGGGAGGCGCTCGGGAACGTCTGGGACGAGCTGACTGCGCCCGAGCCGGAACCGGTGATCGATCCGCTGGAGGCGCGCAAGGGCGACGTGCTCGAGGGCGGTCTCACGGTCGTGCGGCGATTGGGGTCCGGTGCCACTGCGACCGCGCTGCTGGTCACCCGGACGGGCGACCGGAAGGAGCTGGTGCTCAAGGTTGCCCGCGACGAGCAGCACGCGCCGCGGCTGCAGGCCGAAGCCGAGACGCTGACCCAACTCCAGCGGCACTGGCAGGTGGCCGCGCTGGTCGAGGGTCCGGTGACCGTCGGGCACCGCACCGCGCTGCTGCTGGAAAGCGCCGGCCCGCACACGCTCGCCGAGGAGTTGCAGGGCGGCCGGCTCGTCATCGACCTGCTGGAGCGCTACGGCCGAGACCTGCTCGACATCGTCGCCTTCCTCGATGGGCAGGGGGTGTGGCACCGCGACATCAAGCCGGCGAACCTCGCCGCGCGACCACGGCCGAAGAACAGCGAGCCGCACCTGTGCGTGTTCGACTTCTCATTGGCCCGCACCGCCGCCGACCAGTTGACCGCCGGCACCGTGCCGTACCTGGACCCGTTCCTCGGCCCACCCCGCCGGATGCGCTACGACGCCGCCGCCGAACGGTTCGCCGCCGCCGTCACCCTCTACGAGATGGCGACCGGGAAGCTGCCCCGCTGGGGCAACGACGCCAACCCGGCAGCCATCAGCGACGAGGTCACCCTCGACCCGGCCGACTTCGACCCGGTGCTCGCCGACCGTCTCATCACGTTCTTCGAACG
Source organism: Virgisporangium aurantiacum (assembly GCF_016863635.1). GTDB lineage: Bacteria > Actinomycetota > Actinomycetes > Mycobacteriales > Micromonosporaceae > Virgisporangium > Virgisporangium aurantiacum. The sequence continues at coordinate 28,359 of NZ_BOPG01000087.1, forward strand.
GGCGCTGGCCCGCGACGCGGCGGCCCGGTTCGGCACCGTCGACGACATGGCCGACGCATGGCGGGCCATGTTCAGGGACCTGCCGAAGCCCGACCCGGACCAACCGCCAACCGGGCCGTCACCTGCCTCGCTCGACCGGGACTCCCCGCTCACCGCGACCGGCCTCACCGCCCGCGCCCGCTCCGCGCTGGACCGCCTCGGCATCCACACGGTCGGCGAACTGCTCGGATCCGAACCGTCGGCGCTGACCCGGGCCAAGGGCGTACCCGACGCCACCCGCAAAGAAATCCTCGCCCAGATCCGCACGCTGCGCGGCCAGGTCCCCGTTCCCGTGCCTGGCCCGGCCATGGAACGCGCAATCCCACACGGTATCGAAGCGGTCTGTGCGACGCTGCTACCTCCACCGACCGGGAAGGGATCGCGGGAGCGCCGAACCCTGGCCGTACTGCTCGGCCAGGAACCCGGCAACAACGGACGCTTCCACCGCTGGCCCTCGCAGAAGGACGGCGCCGCGGCCACCGGACTCGGCCAGCCACAAGTGTCGACGCTGCTGCGCAAATGGGCCCGCAACTGGCTCGGCAACGAAGCGCTGCACCTGGTGCGCAACGAACTGGTCGCCCTGCTCGACAGCCGCGGCACGGTGATGTCGGCGACCGAACTCGCAGAGGCGTTGCTCGCCGCCCGCGGCTCGTACTCCGAGGAACCCAAGCGCACCGCGCAGGCGGTCGGCCTCATCCACGCCGCGGTGGAGGTTGAACTCGCGCGCGGCGGCGACGCCCGGGTCGCGATGTACCGGCTACGCGACTCCGGCGCAGTGCTGGTCGGCCGCGAACCCGACGACCCCGAGGCCGAGACGACCGCCGCGCAACGGCTCGCTTACGCCGTACGGCTCGGCCGCGCCGCCGCCGATCTCGCGGGGCAAGACCCACTCCCCACCAGGCAGCGGGCGCTGGAAACCCTGCGCGCCATCGCCGCCCCCGAAGACATGCCCACAGTGGACGATCAACGCCTGCTCCGCCTCGCCGCCGAAGCCAGCGGCGACAAGGCGGACGTCAACGCGCAGGGGCAGCTCTACCCCGTCGGCATGCCCGCCCAGCGGGCCCTGGAACTGGCCATGGGCAGCATCGCCGGGCAGAAGCTCCCTCCCGACCAGATTCAGGCCCGGGTCCGGGCGCGGTTCCCGCGGGCGAAGCCGGTGCCGCCGCGCCCCGAGCTCACCGACCTCCTGGCGGCCGTCGGCGCCCCACTCACGTGGGAACCGACCCAGGGCATGTACGCCCCGCCGAGCCTGCGACCACCCACCAGCACCCGCATGGCCAGCATCCTCGGCCCGCTCGCCGGCCCCGAAGCCGTGTCCGACGTGGACACCAAGCTGACAGCGGCCCTGCGCGGACACGGTTTCCTCGCATTGCTCGCACCGCTGACCCGCCTCCAACCGGCCCGCCGCGCGCTGCTGACCCGCCACCGGCTCACCGAGGTCGACGTCACCGCCATCATGCTCACCCAACTCCGTGCGCTCGGCTTTCCGTGGGAGGTCGTCGTCGCCGCCGACAGCGGCGACCCAACCAGCGCCGACTTCCGCGGCCTGGCCGACCTGGTGCGCCACCACGTCGTGCCCGCCGTGGCCGAGGCGCTGACCATCGACACGCCGGTGCTCATCACCGAGGCCGCGCCGCTGGCCCGGTACGGCCAACTGCGGATCCTGCAGGAACTCGCCGACCCGACCAAGCCCCGCCCGGCCGCCCGCTTCCTGCTTGTGCCTGCCCGCCAACCCGAACCGGCCAAGCTGGACAGCGCCCAACTCCCGCTCACCTCCCCGGCCAGCCAGTCGCTGTGGCTCCCGCCGGCCTGGATCACGCCCACCGTGGAGACAACCGCCCGATGATTCCTCTGAAGCCGTTGCAGGCGCAGGTCCGCACGCTCGTCGACAGTCTGCGGGAGACCGTGCCGCAGGACGAGAAGCTGCACGGCGAACTACGCGCCGAGTGGGGCGACGCCCGCCACGCCGAACGCACCGCCGCCACCTTCGAAACCTGGCTGGAGGACGTGCTCGACCAGGCTGCCGTCGCCTGGGTACTCGGCTGCGTGTTCGTCCGCTTCTGCGAAGACAACCGGCTCGTCTCTCCACTGTGGATCGGCGGGCCATGTGAGTCGGCGCCGGCCGAACGCGCCGTCCACAACCGGCAGGCGTACCTGATGCGCGAGGAGACCGCGCTCAACAACGACATGCACTGGCTCCGCGAGGCGTTCACCTACCTGCGCGGGCTGCCCGCCACCGGCAAACTGTTCGACCACCACAACCCCGTGTGGCGCTTCGCCATCTCCGGCGACGCGGCCGAGGCACTGTCGGACTTCTTCCGGCGCGGCCCGGGGTTCGTGTCGTTGGCGTCGCAGATGCTGGAGACCCGGTTCCTCGGCGACCTGTACCAGGACCTGTCCGCCCACGCCCGGTCGACCTACGCGCTGCTGCAGACACCCGAGTTCGTGGAGGAGTTCATCCTCGACCGGACGTTCGAGCCGGCGCTGAAGGAGTTCGGGCTCGCGCAGATGAGCGTCATCGACCCCACGTGCGGATCGGGGCACTTCCTGCTCGGCGCGTTCCGGCGGCTGGTGCGGCTGTGGAAGGACCGACACCCGGCCGACGATGTACGGGAGTTGGTCCAGAAGGCCCTGCATCAGGTGACAGGCGTGGATATCAACCCGTTCGCGGTGGCGATCGCCCGGTTCCGGTTGATGGTCGCGGCGCTGCGCGAGTGCGGATTGGGGTCGCTGGAGAAGGCGCCCGCATTCGACGTCCGGGTCGCGACCGGGGATTCGCTGCTACCGTGGGGCGCTGGGGCCAAGAAGGAGATTGAACAAACTGACCTACTGCTTATCGACAACAACGAAACGCAATTCGCGTTCGCGGTTGAAGATTCCGATCTTCTGGCAGACTACCTTCGCCCCAGATCCCACACTGTCGTGGTAGGAAATCCGCCCTATATTGTCGTCAAGGACAAGACACTCAACAACAAGTACAGACGTCTCTACTCGGCATGTTCTGGAAAGTATGCACTATCGGTTCCATTTGCGCAGCGATTCTTTGGCCTCGCGATACGCGGCGACAGCCGAGATGAGCACGCGGGTTGGGTAGGCCAAATCACGGCTAACTCCTTTATGAAGCGCGAATTTGGACGCAAGTTGATCAATGACTATTTGACCTTCGATGTCGCATTGGCAGAGGTCATTGACTCTTCAGGAGTATATTTACCGGGCCATGGCACTTCGACTGTAATACTCATCGGGCAGCACCGATTCTCGGCCCACCACAGCGCCCCAATCCGGGCCCTACTCGGCGTCCGCGGTGAACCCGGTCAACCGGAAGAGCCCGCGAAAGGAAAGGTATGGTCAGCTATTCTGGCTCAGATCAACGAACCAGGGTCTGAATCAGAATGGATCACTTCGATCGACACACCTTTGTCGACCTTCGCCCGCCACCCTTGGAGTCTCGGCGGCGGCGGAGCAGGTTCTGCGATGGAAACAATCACGGGATCGCGTCCACCACTCCGCGACAGCGTGGACTCAGTTGGCATTACCAGTTTCACCCTTGAGGATGACCTCTACGTTCAGCCCGCGTCGACCTTTCCTCGGCGCCAAGTCCCTGCACAGTTCGTCCGCCCGATGACTCTGGGTGATGGCGTTCGCGATTGGACGCTTGTCACGCCGGACCACGCTCTCTTCCCCTACGACGATCAATACCATCCAATTGCCGTCGAAGCATATCCCGCACTGCTGCAAATCATGTGGCCTGCGCGGACAACGCTTTCCAATAGTCAGATGTTCGGCCAACGAAGCAAGGTGGCATCCGGCTTGAAGTGGAGCGAATACGGCCGGCTTACCAGCAAGAAGCTAAGTACGACGTTGTCCATCGCCTTCGGCGAGGTCGCAACGCATAATCACTTCGTCCTAGACCGGGGCGGAAAGGTATTCAAGCAAACCGCGCCGGTAATTAAGCTAAAGAAGGACTCCAGCGAAGAGAACCACGTTCGACTTCTCGGCGTCCTAAACAGCTCAACCGCCTGCTTTTGGCTAAAACAGTCCTGTTTCCCCAAAGCTGGCGCGGCGAACTCTAGCGGTGGGGGAAACCGATGGAGCCCCGAGCCGTGGTACGAACGGTACGCTTTCAATGCTTCAAATATCGAACGGTTTCCCTTACCTGGGGAATATCCGCTGGTCCGGAGTCTTAGCGTCGATCGCCTCGCGCAGAACCTACTTTCTGTCACTTCAGAGGCAGTCCGCGTCGGAAGTATTCCCACTCGGACAGGGTTGTCGACCGCTCGCGCTGAATGGGGCTCGACGCGCGCTCAGATGATCGCGCTTCAGGAGGAACTGGACTGGGAGGTCTACCGCCTCTACGGCCTGCTTGAGGAGGACCTCACCGTCCCCGAACCGCCGGAGCTCCAACTCGGTGAACGTGCCTTCGAGATTGTGCTCGCCCGCAAGGTCAAGAACGGCGAGACGGAGACGCAGTGGTTCGCCCGCCACAACTCCACGCCGATCACCGAGTTGCCCGTGCACTGGCCGGACGAGTACCGCTCCGTCGTTGAGCGCCGCATCGCCGTCATCGAGTCGGACCGCAACATCGGGCTGATCGAGCGCCCGGAGTGCAAGCGCCGCTGGTCCACCGAGGGCTGGGACGCCATGCAGAGCAAGGCGCTCCGCGACTGGCTGCTCGACCGGCTCGAAGACGAGTCGCTGTGGGGTGGCGCGCCCACGCCGCTGTCGGTCGCGCAGTTGGCCGACCGCATGCGCCACGACACCGACTTCCGTTCGGTGCTCGACCTGTGGGTGGGCCACGACCAGCACGACCTCACCAAGACGCTCGGCAAGCTGATCGCCGAGGAGCACGTCCCATACCTGCCGGCCCAGCGGTACAAGCCGTCCGGGCTCCGCAAGCGCGTCCAGTGGGAACGGACGTGGGCGTTGCAACGCCGCGAGGACGCGGGCGAGAAGGTCGACATTCCGGTGCCGCCCAAGTACTCGTCGGCCGACTTCGTCAAGCACCACTACTTCCGCCATCGCGGCAAGCTCGACGTCCCGAAGGAGCGCTTCATCTCCTACCCAGGTGCCGGACGCGATGGTGACCCGACCGACTTGCTCGGCTGGGCGGGCTGGGACCATCTCGGCCAGGCGCAGGCGCTCGCGACCGTCTACATCGACCGCAAGAACCAGGCCGGTTGGCCGGCCGACCGGCTGTTGCCGCTGCTCGCCGGTCTGGTCGAGTTGGAGCTGTGGCTGCATCAGTGGCACAACGAGCCGAAGATCGGCTTCCCCGGCACGCCAGCTGAGTTCTTCACCAGTCTGATCGACACGGAACTGTCCATGCTGGGCCACGACCGCACGGAGCTGAACCGCATCCGCGGCGTCGACGCGATCTGAGCCCGTTACCGCTGGACGGGTTCGGCCCAGTCGACGCAGGTGGGACGCTGTCCGGTGACGACGAACTCGCGCGCCGCCGCCCGTGCGGTTGCGGGCCTGACCCGTCCACGGTCGGCGCCGACGAACACCGGGTCGCCGCCGTAGTCGAATGCGATGTCGGCCGCACCGTCCGGCCATGGCTCGGCGTCACCGTCGACGCCGATGCCGCCGTCCGGGGCGAGCCAGAGCACGAATGCCCGGCCCGGGTGGCCGACGCCGATCTGCAGTGCAGGTGGCAACGGTTCGTCCCAGGGTGACGCGTCGCTGTTCAGGTGCTCCGGCGGATAGATGCCGACCACGCGCGGCATGCCCGGATTGGTGGCCTCGTCCAGCGCGGCGTCCAGTTCCCCGATGGTTGACACCGTCCGCCGCTCGCCCCGACCCCACGTGACGACGTAGCTCATGGCTTGATCCCCTTTCCGGTGCCGTCGTAGCGACGGAACAGCCGTGCCCCGCCCGGCGCATCCGGGTCTGTGACGTAGATCGTCAGGCGGGAGCCGGCCGGGATGACGTGGCGCAGCATCCGGTCACAACCGTACGGGTCGTCGGTGCACGGCTCGTTGTTGAGCACCAGGCTTACGTCACGTGGTGCACCTGACTGGCGCATTTCCTGCGCAACACGTGCTTCGATATGGTCGGTCAGCGTCCACGGAAACCCCTTGAGTGCGGGCAGCGGGCGCAGGTCGGCGGTGCTGGCGATGTTGTGGCCGCTGCGGTACGGCTGGTCGGTCAGTGGGGTGCCGGTGGTGGTGTCGAACGCGAGACCGTGTGTGGGGCCGACGCCGCCGGGTCGAGGTGGCAGGCGTCGGGCGCCGTCGCGGATCCACTGCGCCGGGCCGGGTACGGGTGATCCCTGATCGGGCACACCGGCACCCGTTGTCGGTTTCCCCTCGTCGCCGACCTGCCCTACCCGCGCGATGACCGCTTCGACGTGCTGCTTCGCCGTTGTGACGCGTTCGGCGACGGCGACGAGCGTCTGCCGGATCGCGTCCAGACGGGCCAGCATCGGGCCGGGCTGTCCGCCCTGGAGAGCGGCACCGACGAGTTGTCTGGTCCGGTTCACCAGTTCGATGGATACGGACGTGCCCTGGCGCACCTCGTCCAGGCGATGCGCGACAGGCGTGAGCGCCCCGATGGTCTCCTGCGGTGAGAGTTGCTTCGGTGCGGCTGCCACCTGTGCACGCGTCTCGGCTGAGGTCTTGACCAGGGCACCGACGCTTTCCCCCATCTCCTGGACGGCGTCGCGCACCCGAGCCATGTTCTGCGCGATGCCGGCGAAGCCGGACGCCGCAGCCCGGCTGCCGATCTGCTCCGCGGCGGTGTGGGCTGCAGCAGCGGTGTCCTGTGCCCGCGCCAGTCCGGTCGAGATCACATCGAAATCGCCGGTCAGATCCTCGATGCTCGGCACCATGGCCTCCCCCGGTGCGCTGAGGGCCGTCAGTCTGCGGCGTGAGGCGGCCGATCCACACTGTATCGACAGGCATCGTTGATCTTGGATACTCATCCCCGGATGGATCGCCCGGCCGGCCGCGTCGGCCGGCCGATGGTCCATTTCTGGGTGGCGGGACCGCTGTTCGGACCCGTCCGAGCGCCCCGACCTGCGACGGTTGAACTAACCTCGGTCGTCGTAACCGGACAACACGGGACGGTGTGATCGCCTTGTCGCAACAACCGCTGCTGCGGGACCTCATCGACATCCCGCCGTCGGTCGGTGAAGGGGATTTCGTGGTCCGCGCCGCCGAGGGCGCCGACCTCAAGCGGTACGTGGTCACCGACGCCCTGCGGGCCAACTTCGAGGAAGCGCTGTCGATGGTGGGTCATGCGGTGCAGACGGGCCGGTCTCAGGCGAAGTTCCTGCACGGGTCGTTCGGCTCCGGCAAGTCGCACTTCATGGCGGTACTGCGGGAACTGCTGCAGCACAACCCCGACGCGCGGGCGTTGAAGAACATCGCCGACCCGGTCACGAAGACCGACCCGATGCTGCGCGGCAAGAAGATCCTCACGTTGACCTTCCACATGCTCGACGCGCGGTCGGTCGAACAGGCGGTTCTCGAGGGCTACCTCAACCAGATCATGACGCTACACCCGGAGGCGCCGCTTCCCGCCGTCCACCGCTCTGATGCTCTTCTGGGTGACGCGGCGCGGCTGCATGACCGGATGGGTGACGAGGCGTTCTTCGCCGCGTTGACCGACGCGGGCGCCCCGCCGGGCGCCCAGGCGGGGTCGGAGTCGGTGGGGCTGGCCGCGATGATGGCGCGCCGGGCCGGGTGGACGGCGGAGACGTACGCGGCCGCGGCCGCGCAGCCGCCGGGGACGAAGGAACGCGACGGACTGGTCAGCGCGCTCACAACCGCATTCTTCACCGGCGCCGTGCGCAGCGGCGAGTACCTCGACCTCGACGCGGGCCTGGCGGTGGTGACCCGGCACGCCAAGGATCTGGGCTACGACGCGCTGGTGCTGTTCCTCGACGAGTTCATCCTGTGGCTGTCGACGCACATCACCGACCACACGTTCGTCAACACGGAGGGTGCGAAGCTGAACAAGCTGGTCGAGTCGGCCGACGCGCACCGGCCGCTGCCCATCGCCTCGTTCGTGGCCCGCCAGCGCAACCTGGAGGACTTCCTCGGCCCGCAGGTCGGCGGCACCGAGCGGCAGGCGCTGGCCGACATGATGACCAGCGTGCAGGGCCGGCTCGGCAACATCGTGCTGGCCGACACGAACCTGCCGGCGATCACCGCCGAGCGGCTGCTGCGTCCCAACGACGACGCGGCGAAGGCGACGATCGACCGGGCCTTCACCGCGGTGCGCGGTAACCGGGCGGTGTGGGACATCCTCCTGCTCGGCGCGCAGTACGGCGACGCCGGGATCGGCTCCGACGCGGCGGCGTTCCGCAGCCTGTACCCGTTCTCACCGGCGCTGGTCGCCTCGCTCGTCGCCCTGTCACAGGCGTTGCAGCGCGAGCGGACGGCGCTGCGCATCATGACCGAACTTCTGGTGGAACGGCGCGACACGCTGCGGGTCAACGACCTGATCGGGGTGGCCGAGCTGTTCGAGCCGCTGGTGCTCGCCGGCGAGTTGCCGGACGAGCCGAAGCTGAAACAGCGGTTCCAGTCGGCCCGGGAGACCTACCGGGGCAAGCTGCGTCCGCTGCTGCTCGCCCACCACAGCATCACCGCGGAGCAGGCGGCCGGGCACGAGCCGTTCCAGCTCGACGACAAGCTGATCAAGACGCTGCTGCTCGGCGCGCTGGTGCCGGACGTGCCGGCGCTGCACAACCTCACCGCGTCGAAGCTGCACGCGCTGAACTTCGGGTCGATCGCGTCGCCGATTCCGGGGTACGAGAACCAGATCGTGCTCGGCAGGCTGCAGAAGCTGCAGGCCGACGCCGGCGAACTGCACATCACCAAGGACCCGGATCCGGTGGTGTCGTTGACGCTGTCGGAGGTCGACTACGACAAGCTGCTCGACCTCGTGCCGAGCAACGAGACGGGCGACGGCGTACTGCAGCAACTGGTTCGCGACCTGGTGTGCAGCGAGATGGGGCTCTCCGGCGTCGACGGGACGCTCGGCGAGATCAGCTACCTGCGGGAGTGGCGGGGCCGCAAGCACACCGTGCACGTACGGTTCGGCAACGTCCGCGACGACGTCAACCTCCCCGAGTCGACGCTGCTCGCCGACGGGGAGACGTGGCGGATCAACATCGACTACCCGTTCGACGTGGGCACGTACGACCGCGGCAGCGACTTCGCGCGCATCGAACTGTTCCCGCGCGGGTCGCGCACGGTGTTCTGGCAGCCGTTCTTCCTCAGCGCGGACATGGTCGGACGGGTGCGGCTGCTGGCGAAGGTGAACTACCTGCTCGGCACCGACGGCGGCGGCGACCGCCTGCAGACCCTGGCAGACGACTGGTCGGTGGCCGACCGCAAGGAGGGCCGGGTCTACCTGCAGCAGCGCCAGCACCAGCTCCGCGACTCGCTGCTGACCGCGCTCAAGCAGGCCTACGGCGCGGCGAAGGCCGGCGCTGAGTCGACCGACGTGATCGACGACACCAAGGGTGTGCTGCACACCCTCGCCGACGGTCTGCACCTGGGCGACCCGATCGGTGGCACCCTCGACGCGGCGCTGCGGCACCTGACCGGGGTGCTGCTCGCCTGGTCCTACCCCGGCAAGCCGGCGCTGCCCGACGACGAGAAGGCTGTCACCCGCGGCGAGATGGCCAAGGTGCTCACCTACGCCCAGCGCGCCGCAGCTGACCCGACCCGCGGGGTGGTGGTGGAGCAGGCCGACCGGCGCACGGTGCAGCGCATCTGCAACCACCTCCAGCTCGGCGAACTGGCCGACAACCGGTACGTGCTGACCACCGGAACCTGCTGGTGGAGCCGGCACTTCACGCAACGGGCGGCGCAACGCGGCCTGACCGACCGGTACCCGGTCGCGTTCCTGCGCGAGCAGCTGGACCAGCCCGACCCGCGCGGCTTCGACCGCGACCTGCAGAACCTGATCATGATCGTGTTCGGGTTGGAGCACCAGCTCGCCTGGTACGACGGGTCGGTCAAGGTCCAGGTGAACGCGGTCCAGGCCGTGCAGGGGCATTGGGAGCTGCGGCCTCCGCCCATGCCGACCCAGGAGGAGTGGGACGAGGCCGTCCGGCGCGGCCAGCCGCTGTTCGGCGTCCCGCTGCCGGTGTGGCGCAGCCCGACCAACCTCGCCGACCTGGCCGGTGCGATGCGCCAGATCGCCCGGGAGTTCGCACAGCCGGCGGCGCACCTTGTGGCCGCGCTCGACGGGCGGGCCGCGATGCTGGGACTCGATCCCGTCGACGCCACCGGCCGGCTCGCGACCGCGCGGCGGACGGCGCGGCTACTGGCCGACATCGCCGGTGAACATGATGACGTGGTGCGGGTGCAACTGGTCGCCGGCGCCGATCTCGGCGGCGTCGATCCAGCGGTGGCCGCGGTGTCGTTCAAGCAAGCGGCCCGGGTCAAAGCGGCGATCGACGGAGCGCAATGGCCGCTGCTCGAGGCGATCTCTGCCATGGACGACGATCGCGCCCGGAACATCCTCGACGACCTGCGGCGGGACGCCCGGCACGAACAACACGCCGCCGACCTGGTGACGGCGCTCCAGACGGCGTCGACCGCCGCGGCCAAGCTTCTCGCCGAGCTGCAACCGAAGCCCAAGCCGAAGCCCGGGCTCGACCTCGACCCGCGTGACGTCGAGGTCCCCGATCACGATGAGAAGGTCGAACTCCAACAAGCCACCATCGTCACGCAGAGCGACCTGGAGGCCCTTTCGGCAAAGCTGCGTGAACTGATCGCCGACGGTGCCCGCATCATGGTCACGTGGCGAGCTCAGTAGCGGTGGCGCAGCCCGCGGCGATCCGGCGCAAGGTCGAGGCGTGGCTCGACCGGTCCGACGACGAGTCGGTCGCGCTGGCGCTGCGGGCGACACCCGTGTGGGACGGTGAGCCAGTCGTGTCGATCGGGTCGGTGAAGGTGCGGATCGTGCCGTGCCCCACTCCCCTGGCGGCTCGGGCGGCGCTGCACGACCGCGCCGAGGACGAGCGGGTCGTGCTGCTGACGGACCTGTCCGATGCCGAGCTCGGCGACGGCATCCTCGCGCACGTGAGCCAGTGCACCGTGCGCAGCGTCGACCCGTGGGAGGTCGTCCGGCAGTTGTTCGGCGGCGCGGCGCTGGACCCGACCCTGGTCCGCACCGGCCGCTGGGTCTGCGACGCGCTGACCGACCTGGCGCCGGCCACCGGCTGGCCGCGACCGGCCGGCACGGTCATCACCCGCGACCACGCGTTGCGCAGCCTGGTCACCGCGCAGCTCGGCATCCGGCCCGACCAGATCGACAGTGCCGGCCTGCTGCAGTGGACCACCGACGCCGCGGCCCTGCTGCGGTTCACCGGCCTGCCGGAGCCGATCGCCGACGGCCTGGGCGGCTACCTGTCCGACGTCGTCGGGCCGGCCGCGGCACCGATCCTGGCCGCGGTGCGGGCCGGCCACGGCACCGACGTCATCCCGCTCGGCCTGCTCGTCGGGCTGCTCTGGCCCGACCCGGCACCCCGGCCGGCGCAGCAGACCGAGATCGCCGTGGCCCGGGTGCGTCTGGAGGCCAGGTTCGGCGGGCGGCGACTGACCGACCCGGAGGCGAAGGCGTTCCGCACGGCGGCCGAGGCCTGGACCGACCGCATCGCCGACGACCCTGGCAGCCGCGGCGAGGCGGGCCGGTTGCACGCCCGCGCCGAGACTCTCGCGGCCGACCTGGAGATGACCGGCCTGCTCGGCGGCAGTTCCATCCTGCCCAGCGGCTTCACCCACCGCATGCGTGACTTCGCCGCCGCGGTGCGGTTGGCGGTGTCGGGTTCCCGGCCGGGTGCGGACCAGGTCGCCCGTGCGCAGGACGCCCTCGCCCTGGTCGAGGGTCACCGGGCGGCGGACACCGGCCGGATCGGCACCGCGCGGATGGCGCTGCGGCTGCTGCGGTGGCTGTCCGCAGAGGACGATCCGAAGCCGCGGACCCTGCACGAGGCGCTGCACCGGCAGGTGCGCGTCGACGGCTGGGTCGACCGGGCCCGGTTGGACATCTTCGCCGGCGACACCGACCCGGCCGTGGCCGAGGCGTACCGGTTGCTGCACCGTGCCGTCGACACGCGCCGGGGCCGCCACGACGAGCAGTTCGCCACGCTGCTCGCCGCCTCCACCAAGGCCGACGAGCCGCCGGGGACGCTGCTGCGGGTGGAGGATCTGCTCGAACGGATCGTCCGGCCGGTAATGAAGCGCGGCCACCGGGTGCTGCTGCTGGTCATGGACGGCATGAGCGTGGCGGCGGCGACCGAACTGGCCGAGTCGGTCACCTCCGGCGGAACGTGGCTGGAACTCGCCCCTGACGGCGGCCCGCGCACCGGCGTCCTGGCCGCCCTGCCGACCGTCACCGACGTGAGCCGGTGCAGCCTGTTCAGCGGCCGGATCGCCGTCGGCCAGCAGAAGCAGGAGATCGCCGCGCTCACCGCCCGGTTCCCGTCGGCGGTGCTGCTGCACAAGGGCGACCTGCGCGCCGGCGCCGGTGCCGCCCTCGCGCCCGACGTGGTCGCCGCGCTCGCCGACGAGACCACGCCGCTGGTCGCCGCCGTGGTGAACACCATCGACGACGCCCTGGACCGCAGCGAGCCCGGCACCGTCGTGTGGAGCACCGAGACGGTCACCGCAGTACGGGACCTGCTCGCGCTGGCGACCGGCCGGGTCGTCATCGTGGTCTCCGACCACGGGCACGTCATCGACCGCGGACCCGACGGGGTGGTGCGGCCCAGCCCGTCGAGTGAGAACCGGTGGCGGCCGGCGACACCGCCGCCGGGTGACGGCGAGGTCCTGGTGACGGGCAGCCGGGTCGCGGCCGGGGATGGGGCGGTGGTTCTGCCGTGGCGGGAGGACATCCGGTACGGGCCACGCAAGTCCGGCTACCACGGCGGGGCGTCGGCGGCCGAGGCCGTCATCCCGCTCCTGGTGTTCTCCGCCCACGACGAGAAGGTGCTACCCGGCTGGTCGGGCGCACCCGTGGCGAGCCCGGCCTGGTGGCGGGAACCGGTCACCGCCGCGGCTCCGGCGCCGGCGCCCGTGCGACGGCCGGCGAGCCGGCCACCGCAGCCGGCCGGCGACACCCTGTTCGACCTGGCCGCCGAACCGGCCGCCGCGCCGGCGGCACTACCACCGTCCCTTGTGGACCGTCTGCTCGCCAGCGACCTGTACCGGCAGCGGCGCGGTACCCGCGCCCCGCTTCCCGACGCCCGGGTGGCCGCGCTCGTCGCCGCGTTGCTGGCCCGCGGTGGACGGGCGACGCTGGAAACCCTCGCCGCCGCGGCGGAGGTGCCGGCGCACCGCATCCGGTTCACCGTCACCGCGTTGCAGAAACTGCTGCAGGTCGAGGGGTACCCGGTGCTCGAACTCGACCCGGACGGGCACACCGTGAAACTCGACCAGGATCTGCTGGTCGAGCAGTTCGGGTTGGCCGATGACCGCTGACGTATCGGCCCGGCGGCGCCGCGACATCATCGACGCGCTGCGCCGCGGCGCCGTGCCGATGAACGGCCTCGACGCGCTCGCGGTCGGCCTCGACCGGTTCGTCACCGCCTTCGACGAGGACCTCGACCGGGTGGCCGGCGGCGGCAGCATCTTCAAGGCCGTACGGGGCGAGTACGGCGCCGGCAAGACGTTCCTGACCCGGTGGCTCGCCGAACGCGCGAAGCGGCGCGGCCTGGCAGCGGCCGAGGTGCAGATCTCCGAGACGGAGACGCCGCTGCACCGGATGGAGACGGTGTACCGGCGCCTCGTGGAACGGCTCTCGACCGAGCAGTTCCCGCCCAGCGCGCTGCGCCCCGTCCTCGACGGATGGACCTTCGCGCTGGAGGAGGACGTCCTCGCCACCGGTGAAGTCGCCGAGGACGACGCCGAAGCGCTCGACCGAGCCGTCGGCGACCTGATGGAGAAGCGCCTCGCCGGCGTCGCCCGCGACACCTCGGCGTTCGCGGCGGCGTTGCGCGCGTACCGGTCGGCGGTGTCCGCAGGGGACCATGCCACGGCGGACGGGTTGGCCGCGTGGCTCGGCGGGCAGCCGCACGTGGCTGCCGCGGTGCGGCGCACCGCCGGGGTCAAGGGCGACCTCGACCACTTCGGCGCGCTCAGCTTCCTCCAAGGGCTGCTGACCGTGCTACGTGACAGCGGCCATCCCGGGCTGCTGCTCGTGCTCGACGAGGTCGAAACCCTGCAACGGATGCGGTCCGACGCGCGGGACAAGGCCCTCAACGCGCTGCGGCAACTGGTCGATGAGGTCCATAGTGGACGGTTTCTGGGGCTGTTCCTTGTCATTACCGGCACGCCCGCGTTCTACGACGGCCCACAGGGTGCCCAGCGCCTCGCCCCGCTCGCCCAACGGCTGGCGACCGACTTCGGCACCGACGCCCGCTGGGACAACCCCCGGGCAGTGCAGATCCGGCTGCCGGGCTTCACCGTCGAGTCGCTCACCGCACTCGGCCGCAAGGTCCGCGGCCTCTACGGCAGCCCCGCGGTCGACGCGCGGGTCGACGATGACTACCTGGCCGAACTAGCGACCGCAGTCGCCGGCAAGCTCGGCGGCAAGGTCGGCGTCGCGCCACGGGTCTACCTGAAGAAGCTCGTCGCCGACGTCCTCGACCGGGTCGACCAGTTCCCCGACTACGACCCGCGCCAGCACTACGCGCTCACCCTGCGCTCCGACGAACTGACCGACGTGGAGCGCAACGCGGCCGCGTCGGCAGACGACATCGACCTGCCTCTCTGATGCCGGCCGCCGACCTCGATCCCGTTCTGCTGCACCACATCGTGAACAGCCTCGGCTGGCCCGACCTGCGCCCGCTGCAGGCCGACGCGGTGGCGCCCGTGCTGGCCGGCGACGACGCCCTGGTGCTCGCGCCGACAGCCGGCGGGAAGACCGAGGCGGCCGTCTTCCCGCTGCTGACCCGGATGGCCGCACAGCGGTGGACCGCAACGTCGGTGCTGTACGTGTGCCCGCTCAAGGCACTGCTGAACAACCTGCTCCCCCGGCTGGAGACCTACGCCGGATGGCTCGGCCGGCGCACGGCAGTCTGGCACGGCGACGTCCCGGCAAGCCGCCGCCGCGCGATCCTCTTCGAGCGGCCCGACATCCTGCTCACCACGCCAGAGTCACTAGAATCGATGCTCGTCAGCACTACAGTCGACCATCGGACGTTCTTCGCCGGCCTGCAGGCGGTCGTTGTCGACGAGGTCCATGCGTTCGCCGGTGATGACCGCGGTTGGCACCTGCTTGCCGTGCTGGAACGCCTCACCCACCTCGTCGGGCGGCCGATCCAGCGCGTCGGCCTGTCCGCGACCGTCGGCAACCCCACCGACCTGCTCGGCTGGCTCCAGGGCTCCTCCGCAGGAACGCGAACTGCGACGATCGTCGCCCCGGACACGCCCGCCTCCCGCCCGGTCGACGCGGAGGTCGAACTCGATTTCGTCGGGTCGCTCGCCAACGCCGCCACCGTCATCGCTTCCCTCCACGCCGGCGAGAAGCGGCTGGTCTTCTGCGAGTCACGACAGGTCGTCGAGCACCTCGGGCAGCTCCTGCGCGCAGAAGGCGTCACCACGTTTCTCTCGCACGCGTCGCTATCCACCGACGAGCGACGCCGCGCCGAGCAGGCGTTCACCGAAGCGCGCGACTGTGTCATCGTGTCGACCAGCACCCTCGAACTCGGCATCGACGTCGGTGACCTCGACCGGGTCATCCAGATCGACGCACCTGCCACCGTGGCATCGTTCCTGCAACGCCTCGGCCGCACCGGCCGCCGGCCGGGCACCACCCGCAACTGCCTGTTCCTGACCCTGAGCGGCGAGGCGCTCGCCGAAGCCGCCGCGTTGCTGCTGCTGTGGCGCCGCGGCTGGGTGGAGCCGATTACGGCGCCGCCCGAACCCCGGCACATCGTCGCCCAGCAGATCCTGGCGTTGGCGCTGCAGGAACACCGCGTCGGCGACCAGGTCGTCGCTGGGTGGTGGAACGGGCTGCGACCCTTCGGCACCGACGTCCTCCTGCGTCACCTTGTCGACGAGGGCTTCCTCGACAGCGACCAGGGCATGATGTTCATCGGCCCGGAGGCCGAACGGCGGTTCGGCCGGCGCCACTTCATGGACATGACCGCCGTGTTCACCGGCGCGCCCGAGTTCACCGTGCTCACCGGCCGCGCCGAACTCGGCCGCGTAGATCCGGGCCTGCTCACCGACGAGGTCCGTGGCGACCGGCTGCTCCTGCTCGCCGGACGCAGCTGGCGCGTCACCTACATCGACTGGCGACGCCGCCGCTGTTTCGTCGAACCGGCCGACTCCGGCGGACGGGCCCGCTGGACGGCGCCCGCCGGCGCGATCGTCGGCACCTCGCACGAACTGACCCGCGCGGTGCGGGAAGTGCTCCTCGGCGCCGACCCGCCGGTCCAGATGACCCGCCGGGCCGCCAGCCGGCTCGCCACCGAACGGGACGAATTGAGCAGCACCGTCCACCCCGGAGGGACGGTGATCCTCCGCGACGGCGGCGAAGACCTGCGGTGGTGGACGTGGGCGGGATACCGCGCCAACGCAACCCTTGCCGCCACCCTGACCGAGGTCATCGACCCGGTCCAGCGCTACGACGACCGGCAGATCCGGCTCCGGGACAACCTGACCCCGTCGGAATGGCGGCAGCTGACCGCCGACGCGACACAACGGCTGTGCCTACCCCAGCCCGACAACAAGGCGCTGGAAGGCTTGAAATTCAACGCCGCACTACCGGAACGGCTCGCCATCGCCACCCTGGCCGCCCGGCTGTCCGACCTGGACGGTGCTGCCACCATCCTCAAAGAGCCCACTAGATTCATCTCCGTCACCTGACATCCGAGGATCAGGAGGCCCCACCCGAAGCAGCCTGCAGGAACCGCAGTACCAATGGCTATACCGTCGCGGTGCGTCGCGACGGAGTGGTCATGGCGAATCGTAGGGTGGCGGGATGCCAGTCGTGTTGCACCTCAACGACACCCGTATCAGCCGGGTGGGGTGGAGGCTGAGTGCCGGGCGCTCATTCACCGTGGTCTTGCCGGAGCAGTCACTGTCGCTGTCGACTAAAGCTTGGCGCCTGTGTCTCGTCGTGGCCGACGGCCCGCTCGTGTGGGACCGCAGCGGTGACAGGCTGGTCGCGGACTCGGATCCGGTTCGCCGAAGCATCGTGGCTGTGGGGCGCATCCGCGGGTCGGGACGGGTCTCCTCGACGGATGATCGCTACAAGATCGCCGACCCAGCGATGATCGAGCCAGCGATTGCGCTGCGCGAGGTTGTCGAGACCGTTTCTGCGGACGTGCGGGATGAGGCTACTGAAGCGGTGCGCGCGGACGTGGCCGACGCGAAGGGCCGGGTCTCCGAGAAACTGATCCAGGCGGTGATCGAAGTTCGGCCCGCGGTGGCGGCTACGGTGCAGCGGCTCCGGCGCATGGTCGACGAGCCAACTCCGGTCGATGGGCCGACAGGTGAAACCCTGACCCTTGAGCGCGACGCGGTTCGTCTCGCGTTGTCCATCGCTGGAGCCGACACAGACGCATTGGCGGACTGGCAGCCGCCCACGACGCCGGGAGGGTTTCTGCCCGGACTAGGATACGAGCCGCATGAAGACGTCCTGCTGGCCTACGACGCGGCCCGGTTTCCCAACTGGAGCGTGCTTCCGTCCGACCGCCCCGACTGGCTGGTGTTCGGCGACGGCACCAGCCACATCCGAGTGGGCAGCGTCAACAACACCAGCCTGGAGAATACGCTCGGCGTCGACCTCATCTACCGGCATGTCGAGGCCAACACGTTCGTCCTGGTCCAGTACAAGCGCATGTCCAAGGACGCGAAGAACCGATGGTTCTACCGCCCAGACAGCCAGATGCGAGACCAGTTGCAGCGGATGCGCAAGGTGTATCACCCGTCTGGGCCCGCCTCGCCGCGAACGTGGCGCCTGCATTCGAACGGGTTCGTCGTCAAGCTCGTCCGCCAACCCACGGCGTTCGACCCCCGAAGTGACCAGCTCCTGTCGGGCATCTATCTACCGCTGGAGTACCTGACCGAACTGCTCGGCGACGCGTGCACCCTGACCGACCGGGGCGCTCGCCGGCTTGGTTACGACAACATCGATCGTTACCTGACCACTGGCCTGTTCGTCAGTCTCGTCCGGCAGGGATGGATCGGCACCACTGGCCTGACCACCCAAGCAATAGAGCTGATAATCGAGGCCGCCCTCGGATCCCAACGCATGGTGGTCATCGCTGAGGAGTCGAGCGAACAGACCGGCGCCGCGCGCCGGCGCTCAGACGGAGGGGCAAGCAGCTCCTGACGCCGGACCGCGTCTCGGCGGAAATGCGCCCCGCTCGCCAACTGCATCGACTTGTCACCAGTCCCGACGAGCACCTGGGAGGCATTCCTCGTCGGGACCGCACCGGACGGTATCAGCCAGCCACATCCCTGAGGCGACCGGTCGACGTGCGAAGTGCCCAGCCTTTTGTAGGCTTAATTGTGGCACCTGCGCAGCAGCTCGACATCGCCGACGGTGTCAGCATGCCCACCGTCGGCGTGGGCACATGGCGACTTGACGGTGCCCTTCTCCTCTCCATCCTCGATCGGGCGCTGGGTATCGGCTATCGTCTCGTGGACACAGCGTCGTACTATCGCAACGAATCGGCTGCGGGTGCCGCCCTCAAAGCGTCCGGCCTGGCGCGGAACTCATTCTTCGTCACGACCAAGATTCGTGGATACGACCAGGGTCGCGAGTGTACAGCGCGGGCCCTCGGCCATTCGCTGCGACGATTGCGCCTCGATCACGTAGATCTGCTGCTCATCCATTGGCCGTTGCCTATGAGGGACCTGTATGTGGCCACTTGGGAAGAGCTGATCGCTTTGCGGGACCGCGGCCTGACCAGGGCGATCGGGGTCTCCAACTTCGAGCCGGTGCACATCGAACGACTGGTAGCCGAGACAGGGGTGGCGCCGGCCGTCAACCAGATCCAGTGCAACCCGGCCGTGCAGAACAACGCCATGCGCCAGCACAATCGCATCCGCAAGATTCACAGTCAGGCATGGGAGCCATTGGGGAACCGAAGTCGGCTGCTCGAGCATCAGGTGGTTCGCGCGGTGGCCGAGGAGGTCCGGCGGACGCCCGCTCAGGTCGTTCTCCGCTGGCATCTTGCACGGCACAACTCGGTCATACCTAAGACGGCGACACCCCAGCGGCTGGCCGAGAATCTCGACATTTTCGGCTGGGACCTTGATGACGATCACCTGCATAGACTGGACCGCCTTGATCAAGGTGCCGAAGGCCGGGTGGATCCGGCGATTAACCTTGTCGAATGAGCATGCGAGGGGCTGGACGCGATGTTCGCCTGTTGCTGACTGGTGCCAGCCGCATCGAGGTCGGGCTGGCCGAAGCTCCTCGTCCGGGGCTGGGCGAGGTAGTCATCGAGGTCAGCCTCACTGGCATCTGCGGTAGCGAGGTTGAGGACTCCAAGACCCTGATGTACCGGCGGCCGCCAGTCGTCATGGGACACGAGATCGTCGGACGTTTGCCCGACGGCTCGCGGGTCGCTGTCAACCCGCTCCTGACGTGCGGAGACTGCGCGCCGTGCCGGTGCGGGCGAACGAACATCTGTGCATCAAGGGAGGTCCTCGGCATTCACCGGCCGGGCGGCTTTGCACCATACGTCGCCGTACCGCGAGGTCAGGTCCTTGGGTTGCCGGATGATGTGTCAGACCGGCAGGCGGTCATGGTGGAGCCGCTTGCCAACGGGCTGCACGCCTGGAACATGTCCGGTGCCGGTCCCGCGACCAAGATCGCTGTCCTCGGTGCCGGGCCGATCGGGCTCTCGGTCGCCCTCGCCGCCTCAATACAGGGCGTATCGGCGATAGACGTCGTCGAACCGGTCGCCGAGCGTAGGCAGGCCGCCGCGGGCATCGGGGCGAACGTCCGAGATCAGCCGAGCAGCGGGTACGACCTCGTCATCGACTGTGTCGGCAGATGCGGAACCCGTCGCGCCTCGGTGGCGGCCCTCGCCTACGGCGGCACGGCGGTCTGGTTGGGGCTGCAGAGCCCAGAGCCGGGCTTCGACAGCCTCGAGTTGGTACGGACGGAGAAGACTGTCCGAGGTTCCTACGGTTACACCGCCGACGAGTTCGCCAAAGCCCTCGCCCTCGCCGCCAGCGTGCCACCCGGCTGGGTCACAGAGCAGCCTCTCGAGGACGGTCCGGCGGTCTTCGACTCGCTATGGCGAGGCGAACTCAGTAGTCCGAAAGTGGCACTTCGCCCGGCCGTACGAGGTGTCGCGTGAGCGATGACGTCTACGTCCCGCCGCAGCGTATCGGCTTTCGGAAGCTGTCCGCGGCCGAGATGGAGCGATACACGGAGATCGCCGGCGAGGCGCTGAGCCGGTTCGGGATAGCGTCCTTCAGCCTTGCGAATATCGTGCTGCACTCCAACGTCACGGCCCGGGTGCTCCGGCCCGGTTGCAGGCCACTGGCTCTTCGGCTGCGTACCGGGCCGGCGGTCAGCGTGGCAACCGAGATGGCCTGGCTCAGAGCCGTCCGCCGAGGCACCGGGATTTGGACCATCGAGCCGTACTCCGACCGGAACACGATCTGGATCGGCACCGGTACCGCCGAGATCGAGTGTTCCCTGTTCTACTGGGCCGAGGGGGAGCCGCTGGCCGCCCACCTGACGCCCGGCAACTACCGGGAACTCGGCCGGTTGTCGGCGGAACTTCACGAGTTCGCCGCGACGTGGAACCCGCCGCCAGACCTGGCCCCGCTACGCTGGGACCGCACGATGTACTACGAGGGCACCGAGCTCGTGGTAGACGATCCGCGATTCGCCACAGTGATCTCCGCTGTCGACGCGGCCGCTGTCCGGCGGACGGCCCAGCGCGCGGACGGGGAGCTGGCGCGGATCGCCGCGTTGCCGGGGCCTGTCTTCCTACACGGCAACATTGAGATGTGGAACGTCTTGGTCGACGACCACGGACGGCTGCGGCTGCTCGACTTTGAGGACGTCATGGTCGGACAGCCGATCCACGACGTGGCGATCACCCTGTACTACGGTATGGAACGGCCGGACTACCCCGCGCTGCGAGAAGCGTTCGAGTCTGGATACCGCTTGGTTCGGCCCTGGCCGGTGGCGCCCGGCGACGACCTCGATCTGCTCATGGCCGCCCGGGCGATCATGTTGCTCAACCACACGCTGCTGACGCATGCAGATCCCGGGCCGGTCGTCGTCCGTCTGCTTCCCATCATTCTCCGCGCCGCCTAATTGCGGTACCGGCGCACGGCTGCCTCGATCGCATCGGCGGTGAAGTCCAGGTCGGCATCGGTGTGCGCGGTCGAGACATAGAGGATGCCCTTGGGCATCAGGTGTATCCCGTGCGCCAGCAGATCTGCCGTGAACCGGCGGTACAACTCGATGTCTGCCTCGAGCGTGTCCGCGTACCGCTCGACGGTTGTCACCCCCGCGAACGCGTGCCCGACACCGGTGTCACGGCGGACGGCCAACGGCACCCTGGTCCCCTTGGTCGTCTCCTCGAGGATGCCGGCCAGACGACCGATCAGCTTATCGAGGCGGTGATAGACCTCCGGGGCTATGCGCTCCAACTCAGTGATCACGGCGAGGGCCGCCGCCACCGCGACGGCGCTGCCGTTATACGTTCCGGCGTGCGCGACCCGGGCGTCGGCGACCACGGCCATGATGTCGGCGCGACCAGCAACCGCGCTGATCGGGAAGCCGCCGCCGAGCGCCTTGCCCAGCACGGTCAGATCGGGCTGCACGCCCAGCTTCTCCTGCGCGCCGCCGAGGCTCACCCGATAGCCTGTGATTACCTCGTCAAAGATCAGCACCGATCCGTTGTGGCGGACCAGGGCGGCCGCGGCTCGCAGGTACTCGTCCGTCGCGTGTAGGCAACCGCCGTCCACATTGACCGGTTCCATCAGGACCGCCGCGACGTCGCCGTCCAACGCCGACCGCAGGCTGCCGATGTCATTCCAGTCGCACACCACCGTCGACGACATGGCTGCTGGGTCCTGTCCGCCGGAACCGGGCGCCGGCCCCGTCTCCCCGTAGCTTGCGAGATTCACGTTGTCGATCCAGCCGTGATAGTGGCCGAGGAACTTAATCACTTTCCGCCGGCCAGTCGCCGCCCGCGCGATCCGCAGGGCAACCTGAACCGCTTCGGTTCCGGTACTGCTGAAGGCGCACATCTCCGCGCTGGGCACCGTTCGGCAGATGGCCTCGGCAAGTTCCGCCTCCAGCGGATGGTTCGCCCCAAAGGTGCTGCCCCGGCGCAGCTGTTCGCTGACTGCCGCGACGAGCGCGTCCGGGCTGTGCCCGAGGATCAGCGGGCCGTAGGCGAGGGCGTAGTCCACGTACCGGTTTCCGTCAACGTCCCACAATGCCGAACCCGAACCGCGACTGAAGGCAACCGGAACGGGCAGCTGCTCGGCGCGGATCCCTGAGGAGACGCCGCGGGCCAGGTGCCTGCTCGCCCGCTTGAAGTAACTAGTCGACCCCGACAGATCATGCCGGACGTACATGTGATTTCCTTCCAATCAGCTCGCTAGGCCATAACGGGTGGCGATCTGCGAGCGTGTCGACCAGTCGCGGCATCGGCCGCAGCAGCCTGGAGTGGCCGGTCTTCATGGGACATGCAAGGCTTTGCCGCGATCAACGAACGGGTCAGGCCCAATTCGGACGCCCGCACCTCGTCGGCCCCGCCAGCGGTGAGAGCCCGGTTCAGCGCGGGGCTTAAGCTGCCGGTCCATCGAGAATCTCCGACGTCCCCCGCGAATAGCCCTGCCGCGATGGCCGTGCGCAGTCTCTGAAAGTCACGGATGTCTCCTTCAACGGCGCCGACTTCGAGATCCTTGAGCCTGGCGCGCTCTCTCGGTCGTGTGGGCTGTGTCGGACAGCGAGTATCCGATCACCTCGGCGCCGAAAAGCCTCATCAGCGTGCGGAACCAGAACCGACGAAGCCGTGTCCCGTGACGAACACCTTCTGCCTAGCCATTCACCAATGGCGCAGACGATCACCATCCTCGTGATCCGTCGTCCGACCGGGCGTACCGCTCGTCTCGGCGCGCTGGCCGCAGCAGCCAATCACCGATCCCGACGGCCCAGCCGCCAATCCACGCGAACTCCCCGAGAATTGCGCGGGGGTCTCCCTGCCGCATGCGGTGTCCGCGCCGCCGCAACGCGTGCCAGGCCTTGACGAGCATGAACCAGTCGCGCGACGCCAAATGTTTGCCGTAATAGCCGCCCTGGCCCCGGCCGTACGAGTAGCGGACCGAGACGTAGTTGCGTCCCGTCCGCCAGGAGCGGTGGTGCACGACCGCGTCTGGGTCGAACACGATTCGGTAGCCAGCCAGCAGAAGACGGTATCCGTAGTCGTTGTCCTCCGAGGAGGGAAATCTGGTACCCGGGCCGATCCGCGAGTCGAAGGAGCCGACCTCCGCGAAGGTCGACGCCCACATCGCCATGTTGAAGGTGGCCAGCGGATCGACGGTGATCTGCCCTGTGTATTCGGCCGGCATCTCGTCCGCGTGCAGGGACAGCGCGAAGGCGCCCTCCTCCTCCGCCGGACCGGCGAGAACCCGCCCCGTGATGACTGCGCGATCACCGGCCTTGATCAGCGACTGGACAATCGTCCGCAGCCAGGCACGATCGACCAGGCAGTCGTCGTCGGTCACGACGACGACCGGGTGCGACGCGGCCGAGAACGCGGCATTCCTGCTACGGCTGATGCCCACCGTGTCCGAGTGCAGGTAACGGAAGGCGACTCCGATGGGTGGGCTCATCTCGGCGAGCTGCTGGTTGGGTTCCTCGCTCTGGTCGACCACTATGATCTCGTCGGGCCGCACCGATCCTTCCAGCACCGAGGCGACCGCGTCGGCCAGCAGTCCGGGACGGTTTCGTGAACTGATCAGAACGGTCACACCGTGCCCGTCAATCACGTCACGTCCTCCGCTCGCCGCCGGCGACGAATCGGAACGCCTCGCGCGCGACGGCGTGATCCGGCATCGAGGTGAGCTGGACGACGCCGGGACGGAGACAGAGAACGAACTCACGGCCCGCCGAGCCGGCCTTCTTGTCCTGTCCCATTAACATCCAGATCCGCTCGAAGTCAACCGCGGCAGAGAGCCTGGTCGGCAGGCCAACCCGGATCAGATGGCGGCGGGTGCGTTCGGGCAGTTCATGGGCGCCCTGGACGATGGCCGCCACGGAGGCGGCGAAAAGCATGCCGATGCCGACGGCCTCACCGTGGTTGTACTGGCGGTAGGCGGTGACCGCCTCCACCGCTTGGCCGAGGGTGTGGCCGTAGTTAAGGTAACGGCGCGGGCCGCAGTCCTGCTCGTCCTGCTCGACCAGCCCCACCTTGACCCGCACGCTGCGGTCAACCAGCTCACGGAGCAGGTCGTCAGCGACGGAACCGCTGGCGGGCAGGCTGTCGACGAGGTCGAGGATCACCGGATCGCCGACAAACCCGCACTTGATGATCTCGGCTAGGCCGCCGCGGATGTCACGGTCCGGCAGAGTCGCGAGCGCAGCTCGATCTGCGACGACTCGTTCCGGTTGATAGATGGTTCCGACGAGGTTCTTGCCGTCACTGAGGTTGACACCGTTCTTGCCACCGATCGCCGCGTCCACCTGGCCGGTCAGCGTCGTCGGGACCAAGACGAGGCGCGCGCCGCGCTTCCAGGTCGCCGCCACGAAGCCGGCGAGATCTGTGACGGCGCCGCCACCCATGCCG
>NZ_BOPG01000088.1 GCF_016863635.1 Virgisporangium aurantiacum
TGCCGGTACGCGGGAACCGGGTGGCCGCTAGTCGTTCGTAGACGCTAGTGACGACATCCAGCGACTTTCCCTGCTCGCCGTCCGGGACGATGATCACCTGTGGCTGGCCCAGGGCGTGCCGCACCTCCGCGAAACGGTCGAGCAACGGCTGGCTGGTCAGCAGCGCCACCGGCGTTCCCGCCGGACGGATCGCGCTCCAATACTCACTATTCGCGAGCAGTCCGATACCGTTGTCGAGTTTGCATGCCCGGCCAGCCGTGTTGATGATGGTCGTTTCAGCGACGCGGTGCTGGCTTCCAATGACCACCACAGGTCCACCCTCCGTGTTACGGCCAATTTCGGAACTCCGGTGCGGTGCTAACGAACCCAGGACTTGCGCGATTGTTCGTCACTCTAGGCGGTGGCTTCCTCATGTTCCAGTGATGGACGCACGTTGCGCGCCGCGTGGAAGGGAAGACCTTCAGCGCCGTCCAGAAGCACCCGTAGCGACCTGAAGGGGACGAAACGAAGATCCGCGACCAGACGCTGTGTACGACGGTTTAGCGGCACCGGCACTCCGGCAAGCCTGCCGAGCAAGACCACCTCACCGTTGAGGAAGTCCACCTCACTGGTCGTTCCGCGGGCAAAGCTCTGCCATGTCGAGAAACGGCTGGGGACATGTCCGGGAACCGGCAGGATTTCTAATTGGACTCCACGGTAGTCGAGAGCGCAATGCGGTGTCAGCGGGATCTCGGCGGCATGAAGGGCAGCGATCGCTTCCTCGCGCAAGAGCATCTTTGCTCGGCCACGAAGATCCTCAGGGCCGCTAAGAAGGTCGAGGGCATTCGCAACGCTCCCCAACAATTTCGCCGCTTTGTGGCGCCGCTCGTCCATCACTGAAAACGCCTCAAACCCAGCATTTCCGAGGTCTCGCGCGATACTGTCTTGGACGTCGTCACGGCCGCCCGGATGGCGACCGAGCCAGATGACCCCAGCGACTGGCGGAAGCGACGGAGAAACAACCTCGCCAGGTGTGAGGAAGCTGGCCGCGACCGCGATCGTGGCGCCGTAGACGTTGTCGAAGCGCCGCAACGCCGTGCCCTCGGCGGCGAGCCCGTTCTGGAAGGTCACCATGGGCAGATCGGCACCGACACCGACCGGCTCGCTGGCGCAGTGAACTGGTTTCCAGGCCCACTCCGCCAGGACGGGCTCGACGTCCTGCGTCTTGACGGTCAGGAACAGCACATCCGACGGCGACAGTTCTACCTCACTCGCCGTCTCTGCCACCGTCATGCCGATCGTGCGCACGCCGTCGGGCCGCCGGACAACGAGCCCTCGGCTACGGATCAGGCGAGCGTGCTCGCCTCGAGCCACCAGCACGACATCATGGCCGGTCTCCACGAGATGGGCGGCCACCACTCCCCCAACCGCCCCGGCCCCGATCACCACATAACGACGAGGGCTATCAGGTTGAAAGCTCATGAAGCGAATCTACGAGGACGAAGCCGCAAAGCGGATTGACTGAAGTTGACTCGAAAACGGGCGTGTATTGATCAACGTTCTGCTGAAACGCCTCGTCGAGGTTTGGATTGGTTACCACAGCAAAATCCGGCCGACGACGAGGGCCACGCCGTTGATGCGCCTTGCGTCCTGCGCACGTGTATACCAACGTGTCAGACAAGCGGTGCCACCAGCTCCTGGACTGCACCGGCAGTGGCAGGTCGCTACCCGTCCGGAGCAACGCCCGACCACGACGCGACCGGCGCCGCCGGGTCGCCAGTTGTTCTACGGTCCGGCGAGGCGACCGCCGCCAGCACCGTCACCACGACGAGCGCGGCGGCGAGGCGGCGAGCGTCTCCGCCCCCGGGTCGCCGGCGATCCTGCGCACGAGTACCGGCTGAGCCCCGGACCGGGCGAGCTCATCTTCGGCTACGCGAACCTCACCGAACGCGCCATCGCCGACGGGATCGATGCCCTCGCCGACGCGGTCGCGGAGATCCGTACCCGCCTTCCCGGCCGGTGAGCCTCATCGGCGGACCCACCGGCCGGGGCCGGTCAGGCGAGCGCCGCGGCCCTGAGAATCGGGACGCACCGCGCGACGATCCTGACCCGGTCGGCGTCCGTGCCGTTGCCACCCGGCACGTGTAGGTGCCCGGCGGGCACCGTCGACGGCAGGGTGGCACGGAGCTTGGTGACGCGGTAGGCGATCTCGTTGGACAGGAAACCGCCGCCACCGCCCCACACCGACGTGGATCCGGACGTGGGCCCGGTGTCGCTCCTCACCGGAGCCTGGCCCGCTCCGCGGATCTCCCAGACGCTCCGGTCCACGGCGGTGAAGGCACGTTGTCGATCACGTCGACCTTCAGGCTGCTGGCGGTGAACTGCGGACCGGCCGCGATGACCAGCGGCGGCTCCGGGGCGTCGAGCGTGCCGGGCGGGTCACTGCCCTCGTTGTCCGGGAAATCCGGCCCGGTCGACCGGTTGCGGCCGTTGAAGACCTCCAACTCGAAGTCGCCACGGGTGTTGTTGACGCCCTCGCTGACCCAGGCAACAAGGGACGTCGACACGTCCGGTGGAGTCAGGCCGCTCGCAAGGTGGCTCTTTTTGTGTCCGCCGGCGTTGGCTGTCGTCGACGGTTTAACGGGTCATGATGGTGGCCTCGTTCCGAGGACCCTCAGGCCGGGTCCACACGTTGTGTACGTGTATCCCGATGATCGGGTGCCATCGTCGGCTGGATCAGGCACGTCTCACGGGCCTACCGGCTGGTGGCGTCGATCGAGCCAGTACGCCATCACATGGCAGAGCCAGCCAATATCTACCGGCTTGGTCAGATAGTCCGTCGCACCGGCTCTTAGGCTGCGATCGCGATCCTCCGGCAGTGCCCGGGCCGTGAAAAATATGATCGGCAGGTCGGCGAAGTCCCCACGGCGCCGGATCTCCCGTGTCGCTTGGTATCCGTCCATCTCCGGCATCATGGCGTCCATCAGAACGAGCTCGATGTCGGCGTACTCGGTCAACAGTCTCACGCCTGCAGCGCCGTTGTCGGCGTACATAAGGATCATGCCGAGCGATTCGAGGACGTTGACCAGAGCGTATACGTTACGGACATCGTCATCGACGACGAGGATCGTGACACCGGCGAGCCGTTCCGCGACCGTGGGGTCCACGCCCAGTCGCCAGCGTGGGTCGTAGGGCACGTCAGCGGCAGGTGCGCCGTCGGTGTGTGCCGTGTGTTCGTCACCCAGGACCGGTGCAGCCGTCACGTCCCGTCTTGGCTCAGTTCCGGTCGGACTGACTTCACCCGGGCTGTCGTGCCCGGTCCAATCGGTCGAGGCGTCGGGCAGATGGAGGGTGAAGGCCGAGCCGCTATCCACCGCGTCGGCGGTGACTGTGCCGCCGAGCACGGCGGCCAGCGCGCGCCCGAACGCCACCGCGGCGACGTTGGCCTGCGGGCTCATTGCGCTGGCAACCGTGACGGTGAACACGCGGTCCGCGTCCGTCAGCGTTGGGATGTCGAGGTGCGAGCCGGCTTGTGCAACGCCGACCCGTACGGTGACCGTGCCAGCGGTGGTCGCCGAGATCGCGCTGGATATCAGGTTGTTCAGAATGAGGCGCAGCACGTGTGGGTCAGCAACCACGTGTTGCGGCGCGTTCTGCGCCAGCTCCATAGCGATCGCCGTTCCCTTGGCCTCGGCCATCGGAAGAAATCTCCGCGTGGTGTCGACTCGGACGTCCGCCCACGCGATCTGGCGATGTTGAAGGTTCACTTGACCCACCACGATCCTCAGCAGATCCGTGAGGTCGTCGACCATTGCCAGCGCGTCCATCGCCGCGGATCGGATGACTCGGGCGAACTCGGCCTGTTTGGCGGTGAGACGACCGTCGCCGTCGTCCGCGAGCAGCCGTGCCAACAGGGAGATCGAGAGCAGCGGCGTACGCACGTCCGATAGTGCGTCTTCGGAGATACCCGTCCAATTCCAACCGTCCGGGGACGGGGCCGGCTTGTCTTTTGTGGCTGCGCCGGCAGGAACGGCCGGCCCCACCGGGGACGGGGCCGGCTTGTCTGTTGTGGCTGCGCGGGCAGGAACGGCCGGCCCCACGTAGGTCTCCGGCAGAAATAGGGTGAACGTCGATCCGCGTCCGGGCGTGGATGCCACTGTGATGGTTCCGCCAAGTAGCGCGGCGAGGTCACGGCTGATCGACAGGCCGAGTCCTGTGCCGCCGTACTTGCGGCTGGTCGTGCCATCAGCCTGTCGAAACGCGTCGAACACCAGCGACAGTTTGTCTTCAGCGATTCCGATCCCGGTGTCGGTCACGGCGAAAGCCAGAACCCGGCTGGAGTTGACGAGCGACGGCGCATCGAAGTGGGCACCCGCTGGCGCGAGGCCGATCTTCAAACCAACGGCACCGGTACCGGTGAATTTGACGGCATTCGCCATGAGGTTGCGCAGCACCTGCTGCACCCGTTGCGTGTCCGTCACGATCACCTGTGGTACATCCGCATCCACCGTAACCGAGAAGTTCAGCGCCTTCAGTTCGGACTGTGGCCTGAACGCTTGCTCTACGTACGCGCTGAGGTCAGCCAGCGAAGCCTCGCTGGGCTGCACGTCCATCCGGCCGGCAGCGATCTTTGACAGATCCAGGATGTCGTCGATCAGCGCGAGCAGATCCGAACCCGCGTTGTGGATGGTGCGAGCGAACTCGACGTGCTTGTCGGCCAACTTGTCCAACGGTTCGGCCAGTAGCCGCGACAGGAGCAGCATCGAGTTCAGCGGTGTACGCAGCTCATGACTCGTGTTAGCGAGGAATTCGTCCTTGTACCTGGATGCAAGGATCAGCTGCTGGGTCTGTTGCTCCAGCGCGCGGTTGGCCTTCTGCAGGCGATCGGTGAGCTCTCGCGCCTCTCGTAGGGCGACCTCGGACTGCAGCCGTGCGGCCTCCAGTTCGTCGATGCGGTTCTGCACTGCGGATCTGCTTCGGGCGATGAGCTGGATGACTGTTCCGGGCACGTCGGCACCCCGCTCGCCGAGCCACCGCTGGGCCTCCTCGACCCTGGTGTCGGAGAGTAGGTCGCCGTCCGCAGCTCGTTCCTCCATCGTTGCCAGCCAACGCTGGAACTCGGCATCCTCATCGACCCAGTCGCCGAACCGACGCCACCCGCGGATCAGCGCTTCATGTGCGAGCTCGGCCGTGCCAGGGCCATCGGGACCGAGTACGACGAGTCGGTAGTCCGGGCGGGCCAGCTGCTCGGCGATAGCCCAATCCGGTCCGATGTGCTCTTTGCGCGCGACGACCCGTACGGCGGCCGCCGCGCCACTGCGGCTTCGAACCATGCTCAGCAGGACCCGGCGCACCCGGGACGGATCGGTTCGCTCAGTGAGATCGCTGAAGACTCGCTCCGCGTGTCGATTCAGAGCGCCCGCAACTCCACCGAGAGAATGGTAGCTGTCAAAGCTCAGGCGTCGCTCGTCCTGCAGCGCCCACAGCTCCGTGAGTGTGAACTCCAACAGCGGCAGCCCACCATGGCCCTGGCTGGCGTTGCGAGCGATGGTCTCGGCGAGACCGGCGGCGTACGACACACCGCTGAGGGTGGCCGGCTCCACGATCACCCGGGTCATGGCGAGTGTGTCGAGGGGAGACAGGTTGAGCTGTCGATCCTGCAAGCGCGGGCCGACACCGGCCAGCTCCAGTAGACCGGGCAGGAAGTCCACCCGCAGGGTGCATATCAACCGCACATCGCTGTCACCGGTCTCGGCCGAATCGGGGAGGATCTTGTCGAGGAAGGCCTGGTGCTCGTCAGCGACGTCGAGCAGCAGCGCTTCCTCCAACTGGTCCGCCGCGAACGCAACCCGGCGGCCCAGCAGCACCGCGAGCTGTGTACCGACGCGCCATAGTCCGTCTGTACGGAGTCGATCAGCCATCTCCGACAGATCCCGCAGAGAGTACCCGCCGTTCGGCCGTTCCAGCTCCAGGACCGCTCTGGCCAACGAGTCGAACGGGCTCGGACCCGGACGAAACGACGCGACCGCCCAGCCGTCGGCGCGCAGGGTCGGCACCAGACCGGCACCGACGAGTGACGACTTGCCGACTCCGGAGGCGCCGACAACCGCGACCAGCGGATGCCGGTTGGTCATGCGACGCAACCGGTGGACCTCCTCCTCGCGGCCGACAAACAGCCCGGCTTCGGCATCAGCCGGCGTGAACGCCTGCAGACCGCGATAGGGACACGGCGGTAACGTCGTCCGGGCAAGTACGTCCGGCCACGCTGCGGCCATGTGTGCCATCGGGACCGCGTAGGCATCTCTTGCCACGGCTGCCCGGCTGGCGACGGCGAGCATGCCGACGACCGCATCACCATGACCGTCGGCGACCACAGCGGGCGCTCCGCTGTAGCCAGGCTGTGCCCGCAGCGCGGACTCGGCGGCAACATCGAGCTGCAGCAACCCTCCACCGACGACGCCGCGGAACCGGCAGGTGCTCCAACCGCCGTTCTGAACGCGTGGCGGCTCGCCCGGATATCCGAAGACGTGGATCATGCCTTCGGGGACCCGCTCGTCAAGCATCCGGGCTGGACCGGCTCCCGGCGGAAGGATGTCACCACCGACGATGATCAGACCGGCGACGTCTCTGCCGGGCTGCGTTCCCACGGCGGGTGGATCCCACGCTACGATCTTGCAGCTGCGAAGCGGTGCACCTTCCGAATCGCCCAGCAAGGGAAAGTCGATCTGCACCCGGGCGGAATCCGATGGCGGCTCGCGGGCCGCCTTGTCTCGGCGTAGCGCCACGTTGACCACGTGGGCGCAGGTAACGACGTGGTGGTCACCGACTACGAAGCCCAGACCCGCTGGCGTGTCCGTGCCCGCTCCGCGGACACGGATCAGAAAACCTTCACGCTGCGTTGACGGCATCCGGCTCGGCTCGCTTCCACAGCAAGCGGATGGTGAAGTTCACCTCTGTTGTGCCTTTGGCGATGATGACTCCCGATTCGCCGCCGATCTTGAGGCCAAAGCCGATCTCCGCCTCCGACGGGCTCACATGACGCACCAGCTCGGTCACCTTGGCAAGGGCTGGCCGGACCTGCGACAGCGCCTGTTCGAGTGACATACGCGCCCGCGCCGTGGTGCCGTCACCACTGGCCAGCTCAAGATCAGAAGCAATGTTGTCGTCAACCTCGAAGACCGCAACCCCTTCCTGATCGTCCTCCACCGCCATCACCAAGAGCCGATCCAAAGCTGCTCCCTACTCCGATTGGTGCCCACGCCGTTCCTCGATGCGCCGGCGCCGGAAGCACAATGTACCCAAGACTGAGCCGACCGTGACGAGGCCCACGGTCCTGTCGGGAGTCGGCCCGCTGGCCGTTGGGATCCCGCCCAGCCATGGCGCGGCGGCACCAGGGAGGGATCTCAATGGCCGTGGATCGCGATGCAGATCACCGGCCACGGCAGCAGGCCGGCCGATGGCGCTGAGGCCAGGGCTCTATCACGTGTGCCCCGCGGGTCCTTCAACCGGGCCGCAGCGAGCCAATCGCGTCGATGCCATAGCTGGGACGGTACTGTAGCGACGTAGGGATTTCTCCCCGATCATTATGGTATTCGCCAGCTGGACTGATACCTATTTGGAGTTGGGCCGGAAATTCCCGGGTCGCCAAAGCCCGGTAGATAGCCCGACGCGTATCCATCCTGCCTCCTCCTGCTGGCCGATTGCTTGGTAGATGTCAATTGCCCGCTCCCAGTCCCGCCGTGCCGCCTCGGTCTGGCCGGCGCCATCCAAAGCCGCAGCCACAATCGTCAGGAAAACGCCTGTCCCATCCGGTCCCCGATATCGGTGCCGATCGCGATCGACTCGTTGCCATACCGGATCGCGTCGTCGAACCTACGCAGTTTGAGGCACGCCATGGCGAGCCGGCCGAGCGTAATGCCCTCGCCAAGGGGCAACCCGGCGTGCCGAAAGATTTCGATCGCCTGTCGTGCGTGATCAGCCGCGACAGCGGGATTTCCTCGCATCAGATCCACGAACGACAGCACCTCGAGGGCGTGACCCTCCGCCTTCCGGTCTCCGGTGTGACGGGCGAGGGCCGCCGCCTGGTTGAGATGGTCGATCGCCTCCTCCAGCCGGTCAACCCTGCAGTACACGGCTCCAAGGTCGGAGAGATGGAGAGCCTCCAGCCGGTCGAGGTCCGGAAAATGTCGACACCGCGTTCGAAGTAGGCCATCGCCTCGTCAAGCCGACCGCGATAATTCTCGACAGCGCCCAGATGGTGCAGCATGACCGCCTCTCCCAGGCGATTGCCCGCCTGGCGCGTGGCGGTCAGGCCGATGTTTGCCATCGTGCCGAATGCGTCGAATACCATGTACAGCTGAAAGAATGCACGCGTTGCCTCGACCATGCCCGCGGTCGTCGAGTGCTCGCCAAGTTGAGCGGCCTGACGCGTCGCCGCCACCAGATTTTCGATTTCGACCTCAAACCGGGCCAGTGCCTCGGTATGGGTCGAGAAGAGCTCACTGAACTTGGGAACCGGCGACGGTCGAGCGGTGAGGCGGCGAGGTCGGTTGAGGATCTGAGCGGCCTCACCAGCCGAATGGAGATACCACTCCAGCGATCGACGTTTCGCGGTGAGCCGGCTTCACTTGTCTCATCATGTTCGGCTTGTTCGGCAGCGTAGTCTCGGAGAAGGTCGTGGAACCGGTAGCGACCCGAAGCGGCTTCCCCCAGCAGGTGGGTGTTGGTTCAGCACTTCTAATATTCGCCTGGCCTTGGGGACCGACAAGCCGACGAGTACCACGCGTCCGAGCAGCACAACCGGCTCGCCGACGACGCGACCAAGCGCGCGGTCCTGCGCGCCCACCGATGTACGTGTTCGCCGTCACTTGGGATGACGTGCAGCGGTGGTGCGGCAACGACGTGAAGGCCGACCCGGTCTGGCCGCCGTACCAGGAGAACGCCAAACGCGCCGGGCGCCAGCTCTACCAGCAGATCGGCGGGACGGATCCCGACGACCTCAACACCTACGTCTGGACGAACCCGATCGACACCCTGCTGGCCTATCTTGCCAACCCCGACGCCGACGTGTGGCGCCGTCGCGCCGTCGGCGCTCTGGCCGGGATGCTGACGCGTCCGGCCACGAAGACAACGGCCGCCT
This sequence comes from Virgisporangium aurantiacum, assembly GCF_016863635.1. Lineage (GTDB taxonomy): Bacteria > Actinomycetota > Actinomycetes > Mycobacteriales > Micromonosporaceae > Virgisporangium > Virgisporangium aurantiacum. The sequence goes on from NZ_BOPG01000088.1 coordinate 9,119, forward strand.
CCCACAACGTCGGCGCCGCCATCTCCGCCGCGCTATACGGAGCAGCGTTGCCCACCGCCACCACTGGCGGCATCACCGTCGTACGCGCTCCCGACACCAACGGCTGCCCGCTGACCCTGATCGTCGACGCCCGTGATGCGCGGCAACCGACTTGGTCGGCACTCGCCGTCATCGACGACCGGCCCGAGTCGGTACGCGACGACGATCCAGACCACCAGCGGCGCTGGGCGGCCTGGCTGTACTGGGGCAACCTCGTCCAGTTCCTCGACGCCGCCGGCGGCGACGGTGCGCAACTGGCCCTGTCGACCGTGGACACGTTGGAACCGGCCGAACTGGCGGTCAGCGAGGGTACCGGTCTCGTCCTCGCTCGGCGGGCCCAAGACCTCGATGCCGAGACCGCAACCTGGCTCGGTCTCGTCCGCGAGGCAGAACCCGAACCCGAGGTCGCCGATACCGGCGTGGTGGACAAGAGCGAAGCCGACGAGCGGTGGAGCGAGGTGCTGTCGCTGCTGTTCCCCGGCGAATCCGCCCTTGAGTCACTGGTCCGGGCCATGATCGCCCACGGAATCCCGCTACCGGAACAGGGCTACGAACTCGGCGACGCCGGTTGGCAGGCAGAACTGGCATGGCCCAGCAGACGCATCGCCGTTCTCCTCGGCGATGCGTTCGACCAGGAAGCTGAAGACCGCGACCGGGCGTACGCTGCTGCGGGCTGGGACGCCCGCACCGCCCGGCAGTGGAGCATCGACGAACTCGTCGAAAAGATCACCGCATCCGCCGAGACCTCCGGAGCGAGCCGCTGATGACTGGGCAGGGCGCAACGCTGCGCATCCTGGAACGTGCCGACAAAGAGATCATGAAGCTCTCCCGTTCGGACCGCGGTGCGGTCTGGGAGTTCGTCTCCAAGTTCCGCACCAACCGGCACAACCCCGGGCTGCAGTTCAAGCAGCTCAAGGGCGACCCGCGGCTGTACTCGGCGCGCGTGGGCACGAGCCACCGGGCGTTGCTGCTACACGCCGGCGACAGCGACTACCTGCTCGTGTCGGTCAAGCACCGCAAGGACGTCTACGAGGACCTCGACCGCTACGAATACCAGATCAACCGGGTCACCGGCGGCATCGAAGTCTTCGACCTCACCCCGGTCGGCGACAGCATCGTCGGCCGCCTCCTCGGCACCGGCGACAAACCCGTCGAACACGTCAGCCAGCCAGCCCTGTTCGCGAAGGTCACCGACGAGGACCTGCTCAACCTCGGCGTCGCCGAGCCACTCCTCCCGGCGATCCGACGGACACGCACCGAGGACGAACTTCAGGCGTTCATGGACGAGGTACCACAGCTCACCGCCGAGGTGCTGCTGCAGATCTACAGCGGTGCCACAGTGGACGACGTACGCCAACAGGTCACCGCACCCGTCGTCGCCGAGGACAAGGTAGACCCCGACGACTACCTGACCGCCGTCAACCGACCCGCCACCCCGGTCACCACCGACGACGAAGCCCTCCAGGCCATGCTCGACGAACCGTTTGCCAGGTGGCAGGTCTACCTGCATCCCACCCAGCGCAAACTGGTCGAGCGGGCGTACAGCGGACCGACCCGGGTCAGCGGCGGCCCCGGCACAGGCAAGACAATCGTCGCCCTGCACCGCGTCGCCCACCTGGTCAACAAACTCCCCGCCGGCACCGACCGGCCGATCCTGCTGACCACCTTCAACCGCAACCTCGCCGCAGACCTGCGGGCACGGCTACTAACCCTCGGCGGCGAACAGGTCGCATCCCGCGTCGACATCGTCACCATCGACAAACTCGCCGCCCTAGTCGTTCGCGAGGCCGGCCTCGGTGCAGGGCGCCGACACATCGACGACAACCGCGCCGCCCAGGAATGGCGCGACATGCTGTTCGAACTCGATCTGCCGCAATGGGACCCCGAATTCCTCAACGCCGAATGGGGACAGGTCATCCTCGGCCAGGTACTCACCTCCCGCGTCGACTACTTCCAGGCCCGCCGCGTCGGCCGCGGCCGGACACTGACCCGCGCCGACCGCGACCAGATATGGCAACTTGCCGAACGGTTCACCCTCCGCCTGGAGGAGAAGGGCGTGTGGACCTGGCGTCAGATCGCCGCCGCCGCTGCCCGCGCCGAAATGGACCGCGGCGAGCAACGCACATCGGCTGGGACCAACGGACACCGGTACCGTCATGTCGTCGTCGACGAGGCGCAGGACTTCAACCCCGCCCACTGGAAGATGCTGCGCGCAATGGTCGCACCGGCAAGCGACGACATGTTCATCGTCGGCGACACGCACCAACGCATCTACGACAACTACGCATCGCTGGGAAGCCTCGGCATCAACATCCGAGGCCGGTCCTCACGCCTGACCCGCTGCTACCGCACCACTTGCCAGATCCTGGTCGTCGGACTCGAACTCCTCACCGGCGAAACCTACGACGACCTCGACGGCGGCGAAGACACTTTGGCCGGGTACCGGTCCCTGCTGCGAGGTCCGTACGCCGGCAGCACGACTTCCACGTACCCTCGGTCGCCGAGACCATGATGCGGCGCGTCGGCGGGGCCGCCCTCGCTGGGCCGGGTCGGACAGTGTCCGGCAAGCCGATGACAGGAGGCGGCATGGGCGGGGACGCGCTGTACACGGTGCTGTGGTCCGAACGCGTCGTGCGGTGGCCCAAGCTCAGCGACGACCGGCCGGCGGCGCAGTGGCTCACCGAGCAGCTCACGGCGGGCGGCCTGCCGATCGGCGGCGATCCGGCCGGCGGGTCCGTCGCGACCACGTGGTTCGGGCTGCCGGCCACGGCCCGGGTCCTCGACGAGGACCTTGCGGACCCCTGGCTGGACTACCTGGTCTACCGGGTGCTGGTGATCGAGGTCGACAAGGCCACCGCGCTGGCCCGCGCGAAGACCGCGAAGGAAGGGCGGCAGTTCCAGTGGCGGGCCGCCATGGCGCTCCGTGACCTGTGTGACACCCTCGACCCGCCGCTGGCGTTCGTCCGCCGCGACCCGGTCGACGACATCGCGACGTTTGTCAAAGACCTGTGGCCGGCGTTGATCCGCCGTGGGAATGCCGTGGAGCTCTCGACGCTCGACTTTCCGCTGTGGTACGTGCAGAACCGGTTCGCCGACGAGATTCCGCCGGTGCTCGGAATGAAGAACCTCTCGCGCGTGCTGCCGTCCCAGCGCGGCGTGTTCATGCTGACCGGCCAGCTCATCGACGACTGGATGTTGGGCTCGATCGACGACTGGATGCCCATCATCGACGACACCTACTACGACCCGTAACGGCAGCAGCCGTCCGGGCACTATCGTGCTCCGTCCACTCCAAATCTGCTGGAGCGGACGGAACACTCGCGTTGGGGAGATCGGGACCTAACCTCCCACGGTTTGCCCCGGTCTCGACCCCACAGCGCGGCCAAGGACCCGACGGACACCGACAGCGCCACCTGCCACCCTGAAAAGATCAATCCCACTGCGACGGCTAGGTGTCGCAACCCTCTCATCGGAATTGATCCACTCCTGGTCAATGCGCACCCCTCGAATCAGCTTCGCTGAGAACTGGCATGACGACTCGGGACGGATGCTGGCGTGTCGAGGTGGGCGGCACCGGCGCAGTCGTCGTCTGGTACCAGCTCATCGGCCCCGACATCGACCGGTGGCTACCGTCCACGCCGGCGCTCGTCTCCGAACTTGAACAACACGCCGTCCATCTGGCTGACCTAGGCGAAGCAGACCCCTCGGCACGATGACATGCACGGCCGCCTAAAAGGCTGGCGACACGCTGACCCCGGCGCCCTCTTCTGCGCTGAGTCAGTGGATCGCGCTCACGCGCCTAGTGCATCAATCGCCGCCGTGATGATCGATCTAGCAGCGGGCCCGTACACCGCGATTTCCGCCAGCTCGGCGTATACCTGTGCGTACATCTCGATCTCGCGGGGTTGAGTGATAGTGAGGTGACCCGAGACCAGCTCGACGGCCACCTGCACATCGTCGAATATCCAGAAGCCTTCTACGGTCCAGGCTGCGTCCCGGTCGGGTCGCGCCGGAACGATGCCAAGGCTGACGGTCGGGAGCGCCGCAGTCACGATGAGATGGGCAAGTTGGGCGGCCATGACCTCGATGCCGCCGATGCCGCTGCGAAGGGCGGACTCCTCGATCAGTACAGCAAAGCGGTGGTCGCCTTCATGCAGGTAGCGCTGCCGGTCCATGCGGACGGCCACCGCTTCGCTGATGTCGTCTGGCAGGCTGCGCCTGCGGCCAATCGCGGTCAGGATCGCGGTGGTGTAGGCCGGGGTCTGGATGATTCCGGGCACAAGGGCCGGGGAGTAGACGCGGAAACTGCGGGTCCGCTCGTACAGCGGGCGGCGTGACTCCTGGGCCTGGCGAAGGCCGGTGCGCTCCATGCGTCGCCACTCGATCCACATGCCCTCGACGGCCCGGAGGGACGCGATGAGGTCGGATGCCTGGTTGCGGGCGTTGCAATGGACGCACCAAGCTTGGATGTCTTCGGCCGACGGAGATGTTGTTCCGTGCTCGATTCGCGAGATCTTCGCTGGATGGCGTCCCATCAGTTGGCCAAGGGCACGGGCGGTGAGACCGGCGTCGAGGCGAATCTCCCGAAGCCGCCCGCCGAGGGCTTGACGGGCGGCTTGTGCGCTGGAGGAAGGGCTGGACACTGTTGATGGGTTTCAGTCGAGCCGGTACTGGTTATGGGGTGTGGCCCGTTCCCAGATGGCGGCGAAGGCGGTGGCGAGGCGGTGCGCCAGTGCGGAGTCGTCGCGTCTTTCCTCGTTGACCCAGTCGCCGTTGCCATCGAAGTGGTTGAAAACGACCACTGAGTCGTCGAACGCCCAGAAGTCGCAGCCCGGTACAAGCAGGTCGGCGGCTCGGCGGCGGGACAACCACCGCACCTGTTCGCCTGCGGCGAGGTTGAGGCCTGGCGTGAGGTCATGCTCGAAGCGGATGTAGTCAGTTACGGGCTCGGCTACGATCCGCGCCCGGTGCACCGAGACCCCCCGTGCCGTCGTGGCAGAGATCAGGTCGAACCAGGTGCGGTAGCGCTCGGCCGGATCGAACCGCCGGCCTTCACGCCAATCCCGCCAACTCGGATCTTCTGGCGTGTAGCTGTCGCGCAACTCAAGATGGATCGCTGACCGCGTGGCCGCGCGAAACAGCTCGTACGTTGCCGGTTCAGTCACCCGCTCACCTCGCGCAGGAATGGCGCCATCCGCCGCGGGATCTTCAGCACCGTCTCGTGGTCGGGAATCGGGCCTGTCGCTCGGATCTCGCTTAGGGTTGCCTCGTCGGTGATGCGCCAGCCCTGTATGACTATGCAGTCGTCCTCCTCATCGACCCAGATTGTGGGCGACCCGGTGTCCGGGGTGTTCGGATCGACACCGATAAATCGCAGGGCCATAACCGTCTCCTTCACATGATGGTCGGTTGGTCGATCTTCAGCTAGGAACCGCAACAATCGCAACATGCGTGCGCGAAGTTGCGCGATGCGTTGTCCATGATGCTAGGCGATGGGATCGGGCCGTCGGCCGCAAGCCCTGGGGAGGGAGCGGGAGAAGGAACATTCCAGATCTTGGCTAGTACACGATTCCCAAGTGCGCAACGGCACGCCCGTCTGGCGCAATCTCGCGCAACACCGTGTTCGATTCAAGTCTCTTGCGCAACCTGTTGCACGTCTGTTGAGGGCATCGACTGCCGGCAAATAGCGTCACTTACACGCGGTGCTCGTCCCGTTGCGCTGGCCGGACGCTATCTGGCTGAGTCGTTGTGGCGGGCGCCACGTCCCAATCGACGCTTGGAGGTCCGGATGCGCGGGTTGGCAGCGAGGCAGCCAACGGCGGCGGAGGGCAGACTACGAGCGCGGGTGGCGCGATGAGCAGCGGACCGGAGGCGGGAAGCCCCAAAGGTGAAGACTGGATAGCCGTCTTGGAACTGCTAGATCGTCTGTATCCCGATCAGGCATGGAAGCCCAAGCGACGGCGCCAGCCGCTGACGCCGACCACGGAACGGCCGGTCCCGAATGAGAACTGACCCGTACGGTCCGCCGAAGCTCGACATGTCGGTCCCGCACCCGGCCCGCCGGTACAACTACTGGCTTGGCGGCAAGGACAACTACGCCGCCGACCGGAAGTCCGGCGACGCGATCGCCGAGGCGTACCCTTCGGTTGCGTCGGCTGCGATCGCGAATCGCGAGTTCCTGAAGCGGGCCACCGGATTCCTCGCCGCCGAGTGCGGTGTTCGGCAGTTCCTTGACATCGGGACCGGCCTTCCGACCGCCGACAACACACACGAGGTTGCGCAAAGCATCGCGCCGGAGTCGCGGATCGTGTACGTCGACAACGACCCACTCGTGATGGTTCACGCCCGCGCGTTGCTCACGAGCAGCCCGGAAGGCAAGACCGCCTACATCGAGAATGACCTGCGGAACCCGAAGGCCATCCTGACGAGCCCGGAACTGTTCGCCACGCTGGACCTGAGCCAGCCGGTTGCGGTGATGCTGGTCGCGATCCTGCACTTCCTCAGCGACGACGAACAGCCCCAGGAAATCGTCCGCGAGCTGATGGATGCCATGCCTGTTGGTAGCTACCTCGCGATGAGTCATGCAACCTACGACCCCCTCGACGCGCCCACGAGAGCCCGGCTGAGAAGGATTGTCCGCCGCAACAAGGATGACCCGTTCCGAGACCGCCGCCGTCGCCACGTTGCCGCTCTACTAGCCGGCTTGGATCTGGTCGAGCCCGGCCTGGTGCCGGTTGCTGATTGGCGTCCCGATCCGGACAGCGTGCCGGTTGCGTTTGCAGACGCGGCTGTCTACGCGGCGTTGGCCCGCAAGACCTGACGATCTGACGCACTCCGACGCCGGAGCCCAGCGATGGGCGGGCCCGGTCGATGAGTGCTGCCCGCCGAACGATTCGGTCGGGCTCGACCCCTCTTCGCATTGGAGTGAGATGTCTCAGAGCACATATGCGCTCGACAACGACCAGAAGGGTGCTGGAACGACGCTGAGCTGGTTGGCGCAGGTCATCGACCCGCATAGCTGGGGGGTCGTTGAGCCCTTGATCCCGGTCGGCGGACGCTATCTGGAACTCGGCGCCGGTACGGGGTCGATCGCCAAGCGGGCAGCCGACAAGGTCGGCGCAGCAGGGCTGGCCGTCGCCACCGACATCAACACCAAACACATCCAGCCGCACGAGTTCCTCAACGTTGTCACGCACGACCTGCAAACCGACCCCATCTCCGACCTCGACCCGGAGCTGTGGAATGCCATCCGCGCGAGGTGTCTGTTTGCCCACCTCGGCAAGCGCGACACGCTCGTCGCACCGCTCGCGGACGCGTTGAAGCCGGGCGGCCACCTGGTCATCGAGGACTGGGGTGCAACTGGGGGCGGCTTTGTTCTGCGCTCGCCGTACAAGCGGACCGAGGTGCTGTTTCAGCAATACCAGGCCGCGCTGATGGCATACCTGCGCAGTGCCGGCAACGACGGGACCTGGATCCAGCGTGCCCACAAACTCATGGTCGAAGCCGGCCTTGAGGTCACCACCTTCACGAGCGCGAAGAGCTGGAACGGCAGGAGTCCGGGCTGCAAGCTCCCGATCAGCATGTCGATCCAGATCGAAGAACACCTCGTCGAGCACGGCATGGGCCGCGACGACATCTACGAACTCCGTGATCACCTCAACGACCCCGACGTCGTGCTCATGGGCAATCTGACCTGGTCGTTCGTCGGTCGCAAGCCGGTCGAGGGCTGAGCGATGCCGTGCTCTGTTAAGCCCCCCATCCTCACGCGGCGCGGAGTTCTCGCCGCTGGCGCGGCTGGCGCGGTCACCACCCTGGTTGGCTGCGGGGCAGACAAGCCCCGTCCGAGGACTGGGGGGAAGGTCGACACGGTCACCTACGTGACCGGGTTCAACATCACCGGGCAGGACTCGTTCATCTTCGTCGCGATCGAGCAGGGCTGGTTCCGCGAGGCCAGCATCGAGGTCAAGGTCGTGGCCGGCGCCGGAACCCAGAAGAACCTGACCGCGTTGACGTCCGGCGCCGCACAGTTCGCCGTCATCGACGTGACCGGCGGCATCATCGAAACGATGCAGGGCAGCCGCCCGAAGTTCAAACTATTCGCCGCGCTCTACCAGCAGAGCGTGTCGTGCATCGTCGCCTTTCCCGGGACGAACATTCGGCAGCCGACCGACCTCGCCGGGAAGACCATCGGCGGCACACAGGGAGGCGTCAACGTCAGCCTGTTCCCCGGCTACGCCCGCAACGCCGGCCTCGACGCCAGCGCGGTGAAGTGGCAGTGGCTGGAGCCGGCGGGGGTACGGCCCGCCTTCCTCGCTGGCAAGGTCGACGCGTCGACGGAGATCGTGATCGGCCTGCCCGCGGTCGAGGCCGCAGCACGACAGGCCGGCAGACTCGGCCCGGGACAGTCGCTGACCGTCCTGCCCTACTCCGACGTCCTGCGGGACTTGTTCGGCAACGCCTTGGGCGCAACAGACAAGTTGGTCGCGGACAACCCGGAGTTGGTGATCTGCTTCCGCGACGCGGCACTGCGGGGGATGGCGTGGACGATCGATCACCCGGCCGAGGCTGGCCAGATCATGGCCAAGCACAACAAGGCATACAAGCCCGACGTCGCGGAGGCGGAGGTACGGCAGACCATCTCCTATGTCCGGGGTGGCGAGGAGCGCATCGGCTTCATCGACAAGACCCGGATGACGAGATCGATCGCGCTGATTCAGGGCCTCGGCCTCGTCCAGCCCGGTGTAACCGCTGAGCAGATCGTCGACTTCAACCTCGCCCCGGGGAGGTGACGACCATGAGCCACACCATGAGCCACACCATGAGCCACACCAGGCGTCAGGCGTGGTGACTGCCGCCCGGATGGGGCTACTTTCGGTCATGCCGGTGTACGTCTGCTACGTGATCACAGAAGTAGTGCGGATGTTCGCGTGGATGCAAGGTCGGCCGGTCCCCCCGCTGACGCGTCACATCATCGCGGAGGTTCGGCCGTTCTTCCTTGGCCTGGTGGTGTCCCGGCTCGCCCTGGGCGCCCTCCTACCCGGACCGTTTGACCTGTACCTGCTTCTCAGCGCCGGTGCCGGCTGTCCTTCTGGTGGCTGGTCCGGCTGATCCGCACCGACGATCACGACGACCGATGGAAACGCCGACGTCGCCGCATCGCCGAACGACTGGGCACGTCCGTACACGGCTGACCGTCGCCCCGATGACCGGCGGGCAGAGCTTCCCCCTGAGCAGGTCGACCGGGCCGTGACCTGCTCGCCGGCCCGCCCTGGTCCCCAGAACTCCCAGGGCGGGCCGGCACCACGAGAAGGGCAATCCCTCAGCAGTGACCACCGACGCCTACGTGCAAAGCCCACCGAGCGACCAAATCTTGTCCGTGTCCCGCGCTGCGGAGTATTTGCGCGTGACTGCCACCGCACGACCGCCAGGACTCAACGTCGAGGGCATCGCCCGGCTTACTCGGCGGAACAAGATGTCGACCTACCACTACACCCGCACCATGCAGTACGAAGGCCTGCTTCAACGGTGGGAACCCGGCACCTACACCCCTGGCTTAGCCATCATCGATCTCGCCTGGTACCTGTCGAGGCAGCTCACCGCGATGAACAAGCTCATGTCGGCCGAGGAAATCGCGAACGCGATGCATAGACCCATCCGGGAGATCCTGCCGTACCTGGCCGTGGCCGCCGACATCAACCGCTTCTCGGCCCCAGGAACCGGCGGTTCGGCTGCCAGCAAGACGGTCGAGACGACCGTTCCTAGACAGTGAGCAACACAAGGACATGGGCCCCTTGACAATCCCGTGCCAGGCGCAAATGCCGAACCCATCGGGGTGCCGAGCGCCGGCCCGCACCTCGAAGCCGACTATGGAGGACGACACCCCGCAATGTCCGAGTACGTGCGCACCATCGACGGCCGGCTACAGACCGCGGTCCACCACTACCTCCACCCCGACCTGCCCCGACGGGTCACCATCATCGGCACGCACCACTTCGGCGTACCCGCCTACTGGACTGACATCCGGGCCCGCATCGACCGGTTGGTGGCAGGGGGTGCGGTCGTCCACTGCGAAGGCTCCATGCTGGTGCCTGACGCGTCGGACGTCACCGAGGATGAGCGGCGCCTCCTGACCGAGCTACGTCGTTGCCGCGTGTTGGAGCAGCAGCGGGTGAGTCAGGTGTTTGGCTGGGTCCACCAACGCGATGGCCTCGGCTATCCGCCCCATTGGCAGGTCATCGACCTGTCCCACCTGGAGATTCTGCGGCGCCTCGGGCCGGACATGATCGGCAAGTTCATCGGGCCTCTGCGCAGGATGGTCGACTGGCCCGATGATGACCGCTGTGGACCTGCCCGATACCGGTTCCTGATCGCGGTGCGGGTACGGATCACCGGCAACGACCGGGCCATCACCCGACGCGGCCCCGCCGACACGGTCCTTGTCGACGACCGCCAGCGGCTCGCGCTGGACGCCGTGGCCGGCACCGGCCGCGACACTGTCCTGGTCTGGGGCGCATCCCACCTGGCCGGTCTCGGCACGGCCCTGCGCAGCAGGGGTTTTGTCCGCTGCGGCGACACCGAATGGCACACCGTGCTCGACCTGCCCCCGATCTGGCCGGCGTTCCGGCAACTCCTCCCTGGCGGCTCCACCCGCAGCCGAAAGGGTCGTGGCGCGGAATGACGGAGGTGAAGGATGTGGGCGGCGTGAATGTCCCGGCGCGACCAACGGCACCGACAGCACGGACGGCACGGTTGGCCGGCGCGACGGACGCGGGGCCGGCGGCGGCCGGAGTTTGGCCGGGCGCGGAAGGTAACGAGCGAGGTGCGACGACCGTCGACTCTCCGACTGCCGTGCCGATGCTCAGGGCGAGACGCGCGCTCGCGTTCCTCCTGGTGATGGCCCTCGCCCTCGGCGCAGCCGCCGCGTTCGTTGCGCTGCACGTCGATCCGCCGTACGTCGATCCGCCGCACGTCGGCCCCCACCACGTCGGTTCGCATCGCGTGGAGGTGTCCCGCATCGGCCCATACAGCTTCGCAGTGACGGCGAGGCGACCGGCGGGTGCGGCAGCGGGGCGGGACTGCCCGGCCGGGTGGTTGTGTCTGTATGCCGGACCGGACTTCGGTTATCCACGGGCGCACCTGCGCCCGTGCGGGTCCGTGGAACTTGCCCCGTACGGCTGGTCACACCGGGTCCGGTCGGTGCACAGCAACCTGACCGACCCCGCCGATCTGGCGCCGCCGTTCGACAAGGTGTGGTTCTACATGCACCCCGCCCCGGGTGAGGCGGTCAGCATCCGGCACCTCCTCGCCTCCGTCGACGGTATCTGGACCAGCATCTCCGACAGTTCGTACCTTCCGTTCGCCGAGTACCTGCGCTACGACTGCGAACGCCGGAAACGCCTTCAGCCCCCTGTCGGCGCGGTCAGGGGGCCGGTGTGAAGCCCGACCGTTGCCCGACCGAGGGACGCGACGTCGCCCGGCCGCATCCGTTGGTGGTCGTGACGGGGTGGACGGCGTCGGGGAAGTCCACCCTCGCCGCACGCTTTGCCGACAACGGCCTTGGCCGGGTGACGGGCTCATCGGTCCTGCTGACCTTGTTGGGGGACAGCGGACGAGCCAAGGCGAGTCGGCTGCGGTCCTGGCTATCTGATCCTCCACCACACCCCGCGGCGGGCCCGGCGTTTGGTCCGACAGCGCGGGCGCGGCGTGGTGGGACGGCTGACCGCCTCGCCGACCTGGCCGTGCTGCGGGTGGCGGCCGGACGGTCGGGCGGCTATGTGGTGGATTCGGCGGGATCGGTACCGCTGCTGTTGTCGCCGTTCAACGACGCCTTGCTCATTCGGTTGGAGGCGACAGCGACGGTTCGCGCGGCTCGGATCCGGCACCTGCTCGGCGGCCGGGTGACGGCCGAGGACGGGATGCGGATCGTCGAGCGCAAAGACGCCGCCACGGCCGCCGCCAGCCACGCGTCGTGGGGTCTGGACCTGCGTGATCCGATTCATCGTCGCCGCTACGACCTGGTACTGGCCTGCCCCGACGTGGACGTGTGCGCCGACCCGCAGCGATGCATCACCGTCACGTACCAGATAGCGGATGCGGCGTTTCGCGTCTACAGCCGCTATCTCACCGAAGCCGGCGACGACGCCGGCAACAAGGCTGACAACAAGGCTGACAGCAAGGCTGGCTATGAGGCCGACCAAATCGCGACTAATCGAGCCGCGACCAGGCGAGCCGCGGCCAATCGAGCTGCGACCAACCGAGCCGTAGCCGATCTCGGCGCGGTCGTGGCCGAATGCCAACCGTGGATCAGCGGCATCTCACCGTTGCTGACCTCGCCATTGCTGACTTCGCCCGGCGAGGTTTCGGCGCACCGGTGGCGGGACCGGCTGGCCATCACCGAACGCGCCACCCTCGACCGGCCCGGACCACCACACGAAAGGGCCAGGCAGAACGTTCCCGATCAGGCAGATCGAAATCAGAGAACGCTGCACGGGATGGGAGGACCATGCTGACCGTGGCCGACATCGTGGCGAACCTCGGGTTCGTCCTTGCCATCGATCACTGCGCTCGGGGATGTCTGCACTGCCCCGCCTTCGGCGACCGGACCCCGGTCCAGCGCGCGCCGTTGGCGGACCTGGCGCGGCGGGTCGCGAGTGTGGCCGCCGCCCGCCGGTCCCTCACACCGCACGACGCCCCGACCGTCGACCATCCCATTGACCGTCCGGTTGGAACCCGGGTTGGGCGCCTGATCGACCGCAGGGTGGTGCACTGCTGGCGGATCAGCGATCCGCTGGACTACGCCACCCGGCTGCCGTCGGGTGGGGTCGCGACGTGCGTGGACGTGGCCCGGCTCTGGCGCGAACACCTGGGACAGGGCCTGTATGTGGTGACCAACGGCAGCGAAGGCGCCCCGGCGGCCGGTCGGGCGTTGGCTGATCTGGTCGCCGCCCCGGATCTTGTGTCGCAGATGAAACTGACGGTCACGCATGCCGACCGGTCCTGGGACTCTCCCCGGTACGTCGCCGACATGGCGCGGGATGTGGCGGTGCTGGCTCCGCTGTGGGACCTGCGGGCGACCCGCGCCGAAGACGAGAACGGCCGCCGGTTCCGGATCAACGTCAAGACGACCGCCGCCCGGCGGGCCGAGGTCCGCACACTCGTCGTCGCTGTGCTGGTCCGGGCAGGCCTGTCCCGTTCGGCCGCGCAGGCTGCCTGCGACGACGGCAGCATGGTGCGGTTCAAGCCGATCTATGACCTCGGCAACGCGACCGGAGCACCGTCCCCCGTCGACGGCGCGGTCAACATCGGCACCGGCGGCCAGCGGTACAAGCCCACGACCACCACCCGAAAGCGAATCCAGTACGGCATCCGGCCCGACGGGCGGCTGTTCGTCGTGGACATGTTCGCCTTCACCGAACACGATCTCGGCACCCCCGACACGCCGGTGTTCTGGCCGACCGAGGCCGACCTGGACATGGTGCTGTCCACTGATCCGACAGCCGGTCAGACAGCCGGCCTGCCGGTCGGACCGGCCACCGATCCACACGCGGATCCGGAGGCCTACGCCCATGCGTGATCACCCGGCGGCGGCACGCACCTCCCCGCCTGTGATTGAGTCGCCGTCGCGATGGTGGCGCGTTGACCCGCCGATGTGGGAGCGGCTGTGGCCGACGCTGCTCGGTACCGACCGGCCCGACCCGGCCGCCGTCGCGCGCATCCTTGTCGGCGACGTCTACCAGCCGGACAGTTTCACCGTCGCCGAGCGGCTGGCCGGGCCGGCGTGGCTCGACCCGGCAGAACGCGACGGCGAGGCCTGGCTGGCCGGTCTCGTCGCCCGGCGGCTGCCACCGGCGGCCCGAACGCTGGTCGACGGCCACGGTCAGCTCGGTGACCTGGCGGCGCACGTCCTCGGCGAGGTCCGGCGCGTGCTCGACTACCGCCACGGTGACGCACCAGTCGCCGAGTCGTTGTGGAACCAGGAGGTGCCCTACCTGGTGGACCGCGTCATCGGCTGGTGCCTGTTCGGCGACGCGAACGTCTCCAACGACATCGCCAAGGGGTTCAACCGGGACGGGCTGAGGTTCCTCACCCGGTTCCTCCACCGAGTCGGGCACCGGCTCGACCGGCTCGACTCCGCCCAACTGTTCCGCATGGCCGTCGCCGCCGGGCTGCTCGGACTCGACCGCAAGGGCGGCCCGGCACCATTCCGGCCCATCTTCCTTCCACGCGGCAACCCCACGACCGAGAGGTACCAGTCGCAACTCACCTGGATTTGGAACGCAATACGTAACCACGCCGACGCCATCGAACCCGTCGACCATCTCGACGCCCTCCTCGACATGGCGGCGACCGGCCCGGTCCGGATGGTGTGGTGGCTCGACGACCTCATCGAGACCGGATTCGACCTGATCACGATCCAGCAACTCATGACCGTCAACCCCCGATTGCACGTCACGGTCGTGCCCAAGAACGGCCGCTACGACAACGACGCCAGCACATCCGACGTCGTGCGGCTGCTGACGCTGGCCCCGTTCGCCCAACTCGGCACCGAGATCGGCGACGGCCGGCTCGTGGTCAGCGACCGCGGGCCACGCATGGCCACCGCCAACCCGACCAAACTCCACCCCTGGCTCATCGAGGCCATCCGCTCGTGCGACGTGATGGTGTGCAAAGGCGGCCGGATCCACGAAATGTTCGCCGGAAACGTCAACACGCCGATGTTCACCGCCTACGTCGCGGTCCGCCCGTTCACCGAATCCCAATGCGGCCTCGACGCCACAGACGCGCCGCTGGTCATCTTCGGCGCCGAGGTCGGCGAGTGGCCGTGGTGGGGATTCCACGGCCGCGCCGACCGCCGAATCACCCTCGCCTCCGAACGCACCATCCCAGCATGTCACACCACCGTGGCCGAACACGACCACCGCAAGCGGACCGCCGACCCCCTCGCCCTCGGCGACGACCTGGCCCACCTCGTCGGCATCTGGCCCCACGTCGCCGCCCGATACGGCCACGCCGCCCGCGCCGAACTACGACTCGTCCACGACCGGCTCCGACCCCACACCCCTGTCCTTCCCCCCGCTACCCGGCACCTGCTGCCGGCCGCCGCCGAGATCATCGGCAGCGGCCGGCACACCCATGGAACAGACACCGATGGAGAGCCAGCGCATGTCCGATGAACCCACGACCACCAGCGACACGAACACTGGCGACACGTTCACCCACCTCGTCGAACTCGTCGCTGCGCTGGACCGGCGGTTCCCGAGCCACAACGGGCCATTCGAGCGGGTCTCCCGGTTGGCCGAAGAAGCCGGCGAACTCGCCGCCGCCGTCAACCACGCCGAAGGCATGGGCGTCAAGAACGACAAACACGGCACACCCGACCTGACCAACCTCGTCAAGGAAGTCGAAGACGTGCTCCGCTCGGCGATCGGCATCGCGCACCACTACGGCGTCATCGACCCGCTCCGCGCCTCGATCGCCGAACACCACGCCCGATACCGGGCCAACGGGTACATCCCTTCCCAATGACTGCCGCTCGGAGCCTCATCGTGGTGCGGCACGGTCGCGCCCGCTGCAACGACACCGGCAGCATCGCCGGACCAACCTGCGCCGGCCTCACCGACACTGGCCGCACGCAGGCAACCGCGACCGCGCACCGTCTCGCCGGTGACAACGTGACGGAAGTCCACGCCAGCACCACCCCGCGTGCGCTGGAAACGGCACACCGGATCGCCGCCGTTCTGGACCTGCCGGTCATCCGTCAGCCAGGACTACGGGTGCCCGACCCCGGGGCAGCCGAAGGACTCCGCTGGCCGGATGCTCGGCGCCGATGGCCACCCGACCCGCTCAACCCCACCCGCCCGACCGCACCCGATAGCGAACCCTGGCTCGCCTACCTCGGCCGGGCCACCGCGACCCTCGCCGAGCTGGTCGACGCAAACGACTCCGGCACGCTGCTAATCGTCGGCCACAGCGAAACCCTGACCGCACTCATGCACCTGCTCCTCGGCGTCGCCACCCTCGACCGACTCAAGATCGACCTCGACCACTGCGCCATCACCCGCTGGCAGACCACCACGGAATGGCCCGGCATCCGACATCTACAGCAGCGGTGGACGCTGCTCCACCACAACGACACCAGCCACATCATGACGCAACCAACTACCGCCGATTGATCTCCTGTCGGTTCGCTCACTCGGTCGCAGAAGATGCGTCGCCGTCGAGCACATGCCCGCTGACAGTCCGCATGCGGGCCGCCGCCCCCTCATCAACATCAGAAAGACACCTTTCGATGACCATCGACCTCAAAATCTCCCTGTTCAACTTCCGCAACGGCGGACTACGCCCGAACAGCGGCTACGACTTCCGACCGCTGACCGAGACGTACGCACCGGCACCAGCACCAGACCTCATCGCCCTCTGCGAAGCCAAATTCTGGTTCGCGCGTGGACGCACGCCGTTCCTGACAGCGGTACAAACGCTCAGCGCGGCCACCGGGCGGACCTACGTCGGGGAGTTGTTTAGCGGAGCCCTGGCCACCGCGCTGGTGTACGACCCGAACGTATTCGACCTCGAAGCCGGCGAAGAGGTCGACTTCGCCGACAAACAGAACCTCGCCCGGCTCCGACACCGCAACGACGACAGCCCGCTGCAGATCCTCGTCGAACACTGGCCGTTCTGGGACGGCCACGCCCGGGTGGCCCGAGCGAAACTGCTCGCCACCTACGGCCCCAGCAACATTCCCACGATCATCGCCGGGGACCTCAACTCCACCGCGTCCGGACCACACCTGCCCACCGCCGACTGGCCCCGGCTCCCGGCAACGGTCCGCGACCACAAAGCCCAGCAGGACCCAGACGGCAGCTGGCACCCCGACACCCGCGCCGTCGACCGGCTCATCGGCCGCTGGAACACCACCACCGACAGCCGGGCCGATGGAGCCGGCTTCCACCACGTCGCCGAACTCGACCCCGACGCCCCCAACCCGCTTCCGCCCACCGTCAACGCCGGCGGCTCCGGCCTACACATCGACTACATCCTCATCAACGACGCCTGCCAACACGCCTGGCCCGTCAAGCCAGGCAGCTACAACATCCACATCCCCGACCCCGCCCGCCCAACGCCTTCCGATCACCGCCGCGTCGACGTCACCCTTCGACGAGCAACGCCCTGATCCGACAGGCTGTCGGCCGGTCAGGTGATGCCGCCGGCACCACCCCCACCTGACGACGCGCCCTGGCCGCCCGCGACAAGGGCAACGGCCTCATCGACGCATACGCAGCCGCGTCACAGCTCGGCGCGACCACCGCGACACGCTGACGGCGCCGAGTCCCGACGCACCAATGGCGCTGCCGCACACGCGACCGCACCATGACGACCCAGTGACAGCGACCTGCACATGGCCATTCAGAGACGCAGCGCTGAACCGACGCCCCAGCGGGCCGCTTCACCTCACCACCCGCGCCGGGGGCGTCGTGGGACTACACCTTTTGCGCCACTCCGCAGAAGACGCCGAGGTCAACCGGTTCGTCGTCCGGATCCGGCCGCCACCGTGGTGTCGAGACCACCCCTGGCTCCACCAACTGCAGGCCGTCGAGGAAACGGGCAATCTGCTCGGGACTGCGCAGCGTGTACGGGTCGCCGGCCTCGCCGCGCACCTCCGCTGCCTCAACGCCGGCCTGGTTGGTGTTCGCGCCGTCGTTCACCACCACGTAGCTGCCCGGAGAGAGCGCGTCGACCAGCCGTTTGACGATCGCGGACGCCTCATTTGTGTCCGCCACATTGCCCAAGATCCCCAGCAGCAAACGCCTTCTGCTCGTCGTACTTCTGCCCAGTTTGTAGGCAGTGGTGCAGTATTCCGATCAGACGGTTGAACAGGTTACGTTGAGCGGCGGTGTGCCGTTCGTTGGTCTGGCGGCGGCGGTCGTAGTGGGCGCGGGCGCCGGGTGAGGCGTTGAGCGCGCAGAACGCCCAGACGTATCCGACAGCGGCGAGGCGCTGGTTCTTGACCCTGCGGGTCATCACATGGCGGCTCTTGCCGGAGGCTCGAGTTACCGGGGCTGCGCCGGAGTAGGCCTTCAGCGATCTTGCGTCGGCGAAGCGGGACCGGTCGTCGCCGATCTCAGCCAGGATTCGGGCGCCGGTCAACGCGGCCAGGCCGGGCAGGCTGGTGATGATCGCGGCGTCGGGGACATCCACGAAGCATTCCTATGGGGGTCATTAGCGGTTTGCGTGGCGCCGGTCGTTAGGGATGCCGTAGGCGCCGATCTGCCAGGTGCGGCGGATCCACCAGCAGGCGAGGGAGACGATCCAGATGGTGGCGAGTGTTTTGGCGGTGTTGTAGCTGGCGATGAGCATCATGATGACGGTCAGTGGGATGGCTGAGATGATCTGGGTACGGCGTCGTTCGGCGATGAGGTAAGCGGTTGCTAGGCCGAGGAGTAGTCCGCTGCATCGGAAGATTGCCGACTGCCAGGTCGCCATGAAGTCCGGTGGGTAGGTCTTGTTGGCGGCCAGGGTGATGGCGGCCATGGCGATGGTGGCGAGAACGATGGGTGGGTGGGGCACGGTCAGGGCCAGCCCCCATCCGATCTCTGGTTCGGGCGCGCCGCGGAAAATGAGGTACGCCGCGATGGCGACGATGGCTGCCATCGGTATGGCGGCGACCAGTGTCGACTGGATCAGTCGCAGGACAAAGGGACCATTGTGGTAGGCCGCGCCGATGCCTGCGTAGAGGGCGGCGACAGCGACTCCGATTCCGGCTCCGGATAGGAGTCCGGCAGCTACGGGCAGGCCGGCGGGTGGTTGGCGCCCGGCAGGTATCTGGTCGGGTCTCAGGACTGGGCCGTAGTTAGCGCCGACGGCGGCGCTGGCGATGACAGCGAGGACGGCTGCCATAGCGAGTTGGCCGTCGTTGATTCCCAAATACCGGTCGGCGTCGGGCGCCCAGGTCGAATTCTCGACGTATCCGGACATGACGGCGTGGAAGGCCAGCAGCATCGATGCGAGCGCTGGGATGAGCGGTGCGAAGAGTTGCGACCAAGACGGGACTGCCGTTGTCGGCTTCGGTCCTGTGGGTGCCATGGTGGAGCGGATGTTGGCCAGGATGCCCTGTGGCTGGCTGGCGTTTGGAGCGGGTGAGGGTTCGTAGCGGCCGGCGTTGGTCGCGGCGCACGCGGCGGCGAGCGCGGGGCCAGGTAACGCGTGGGTTGCTAGGCCGGTCCCGGCTTGGATCCGGTCGGCGGTTCCGGGGATGGCGGCGGTTCCGCCGATCAGGAGGAGCCCGCAGCCGGTCTCAGCGGGTACCTCCGCGGCCTGGACCGCCTGGCAGATCAACTTCGTCGCGGTGTCGATGACCGGCGCGGCGGCGGCTTGGACCTGGGCCGAGGTGATGACCATCATCGCGCCGGTCGCCGGCACACCGCTCTGTGGCACGCCACCCGGTGACATGCCGGGTGTGTTGCTGTCCACCGGTGCTGGTATCAGCACCGCCGGCGTGCTGGCGGTGGCCTCTTTCGCCGCTCGCACCGTCATGCGGACCGCCCATGCAGCTGCGACCGGCCGGGCCCTGGAAGTTCTGGCCGTACGGTGCGGGTTCGAATCCGAGATCTCGTCCACGGGAGTGGGGTCGTGCCAGGCATCTGTTGGGGTGGCGCCTGCCGGCATCTGGGCAGAAGCACCTGATGGGGTCGGCGAATCGACGCCAGAGCTGGCTGTTGAGTTTGCCTCCGGTGGCGCCCCCGGGGCTGTTGACGCGGTGGCTGTTGACGCGGTGGCTGTTGACGCGGTGGCCAACTGGATGGCGAGGACTTCGTCGATGCGGTCGCCGCCGGCATCCCCGTCAATTTCGGCGAGCACCTCGTAGCCGGTGACCGTGCGCCGCACGACGCTGGCTGCGGCACGCGCACCGAGGTCGCATACCACGATCCAGCGGGCCACCGGCACATCGATAGCCTGTCCGTGGGCGGCGACAGCTTCGGCTGCGGGCCTGAGAACCGGTTCGCGGACTCCGGCGTATTGGGCGGCTTCGCGCAGCAGCGCCCGCCGCGGCGGTCCCCACCCGGGCGGAACCACCAGCACGACTTCGGGCAGCGGCCCGCCGCACCGCCGCTCGGTCTCGTCGAGTACCCGTCGCACGACGGCACCGACCAGATGCACGCCGGGGACCGTCCCGTCGCCGAGGGGGACGGCGGCGGTGCTGATTCGGCCGGCCGGGTCGGGCAGGTAGCCGGCCGGATCGGCCATCGCTGCTGCCAGCGCTTGCGCACCGGTCAGCACCGGGCCGGTGCCGCGGCGGTACACCCCGCTGCGCAGCCACGGCTGCCCGTCAAAGGTCAGCGGCTGCCAGAGCCCGTCGGTGCGGCATACCACCGCCACCGTGGTCGCCGATCCCACATCGATACCGACCCGCGTCCACGCAGCGTTCACCGCAGTCATTGCTGTTACGCCTCCGATATCTCACGCCACAGGCTTGGGACCGGATGGCCCGGGCCCGCCACCTCCGCCAGATCCGCCAGGTCCGTCAACGAACAGCGGCCCGTTACCGCTGCATTCTGCGCTGGTCCGTACGCATTCTGCGCTGTACCGTGTCGCCTTCGTTGACCGCTTTCGCTCCGCTGGCTACCGAAAGGGCGCTCAGGCCGTCGGTCACCCGGGCGGCAAGGTCGCACGCGTGGTTCAGGTTGTCGCCCCCCGGGTTTGCCCTGTCCACCGAGGGCGCCTCGGCCGACGCCGATCCTGGGTCAGCGACTGCGGCTACGGCGATCCAGGCAGCGGCGACGCCGCCGCACAGACACGCGGCGGCGGTGACAAGGGCAACGACGAGGACCAGTAGCGCCACCACGGTGGATCCCCGCTCGGCATAGAGAATTCCTGCCGCGGTGACCGGTAGCGGTGCCGCGGCGAGCAGGACCACAGCGACAAACCACCAGCGACCTCGACGAATCCATACCGACATCCCGCCTCCCCGCACACTCGGTCCCTGGACGCACCGATGCCTGCCTCCAGCGCAGCCCCTGAGCGTGTTCTGCCTTGCTGGATCGACGCTGTCCCCTACTCCCGCGGCGTGGTCACTCTCGCGCGGAGCTGGACGCGCCTGGCGTCGAGCCCTTTCGGCCGCATCACCCTGGCTCACAATAACGGGGCAGGCGACGCACAGATTGTCCGTTCTTTCGATGACTGCAAACCAAGGTCGACCCAACCTTGCGGGTTCAACCGGTGACCACCAGCCATTGACCATGGTACGAATGATGATCGTGGATATGTACTGGTCGCGGGTCGCGGTCGGTATCGGCGCGTACCGGGCGGTGGCCGTCGCTGCCCGCGTCGACGGGTCCTGGCAACCGGTCTCCCTTGACGGGCAGCCGTGGCTGCCCGCCGGTGTCTACCAATCCGGGGACGGCCAGGTCCTGACCGGGGCGAAGGCACAGCAGGCGGCCGCCACCGACCCGGCCAGCTACATACCCGATCCGATCCGGCGGATCGGCGCCGCCGCGATTCCCCTCGGCGGCCGACCGACACCCGGCGTCCGTCTGGTCGCCGCCGTTCTACGGCGCGTTCTCGACGAAACGCAGCAGCTATACGCGCGACCGCTGCCTGAGGTGATCGTGGTCGTCCCGCCCGGGTGGGGACCACCCCGACGGGCGCTCCTGCGACGGGCCGCCCACGACGCTGCTCGACAGGTCGGGCTCGAGGAGCCCGGCCTGATCTCGGCCGCCGAAGCTGTTACCGCCCGCGGAGAGGGCATTGATGTGCCGGTGGCGCGCTGGGCCGTGGTGTGTGATCTCGGCACCCGTGCCACCGTCACCGTGATCAGTCGAAACGCCACGGGCTACGAGATTCTGGCCGAGCTCGACGCCGACGCCGGCGGTGACCGAATCGACACGGTTCTCGCCACCCAGCTCACTTCCGAGCTCGGGAGCCACCCGCAAAGTCATCCCCAGGCGGATCCCAAGGCCACGAGTGGGCCCGCATCCCAAGCCAGCACGTCTCACGACCGCGTCGTCACCAACCGGCCCGTCGACAACCGGTCCGTCGATCACAGCGCCGCTGAGCCGCTGTCCGACCCGCTCGCCGTGGACCTCGTTGCAGACGTCGTTGCAGACGTCGTTGCAGACGTCGTTGCAGACGTCGTCGTGGACGTCGCAACCCCTACGCATGACGCTCCTGTGCTTGACGCCACCGTGCAGGGCGCCCCGGTGTCGGGGGCCGCCGGGGGCACGCATGATATCGGATCGGCGTCGGCGGCAGACTTGACGGCGGTGCGGGCGGCGAAAGAAGCCGTCTGGGCCGCCGGGCCGGTGCTGCTCCCAGGATCCGGTGGTCGGCCGGCGGTCCTGGTCACCGTCGAGCAGGTGCAGTCCGCCGCTGGGCACGTACTCCCAGCGGCGGTGTCGCTTGTCACGCACGCGATCCGGGCTGCGAACGTTCCGCCGGAGACCGGCACCGGTCTCATCCTGGTCGGCGGCACCGCCTGCATTCCCGGCATCGGTGACCTGTTCGCCACCGGCTCCGGGCTCCCAGTCCACGCCGTGGCCAATCCCGGACTGGCCACGGTCCGCGCCGCAGCGCTCGCTGCCGACGCACCAACCGGCAATGCCAAGCGGGCGACGAGTCGACGCCGACCGCTGCAACAGGACCGCGATCCCTCAACCGCGCCAGTGACCACGACAGCCCGGGTGACCCGGGCCGCACCCGCGGCGCAGCAGGTGCAGGCGGCTGTGGCCACGTGGCCACGGCGCACCGCAGCGCGGCTTGCGGCCTTGCGGCTGTGGCTGGGCCCGGTCCTGCTTGCCACAGCCTCCGTGGCCCTGTTTGCCCAGGCTCTGCGGCCCGCCTGGGATTTCGTCGCGATCACCACGCTACGACCAGTGATCATGAATGCGGGCGCACTGCTGATGGCCGCGGTCTGCGCCGTCATCGCGGCGGCGGCAACCGCAGCGGTGTTTGGGCCGAACCTGGTTCTTACCCCGGCCGCTGCCGCATCCGGCGTGAAGGCCGCCCTCGAACGGCGTGCCGTGGTTGCCGCGCTTCGTGCTGCGGCTGCGTTCGGCGCCGGCATCGCCGCCACCTACGGCATCGTCGCCGCCATCACCTACGACTCCGCCACCTATGCCGTGTGGTTCTTCCCCCTCGTGGTGGGCTGGACACTGGGCCCGGCTCTGCCTGTCGCTGCCGGGATCGCCGCATCCGCAACCGCGATCAGACGCGGAGCGCCGACACCAGCCGCCGGTTGGACCGTTGCCCTGACCATGCCCTACCGGTCCGCCGCTCTCGCCCCTGTCGGCATGATGACCATGGGTTGGGCCATGTCCAACCCATACCCCGACGAACCGAGACTGTCTGCGCTGATTCTGAAATGCGGGGCGGTCGCCATCGGCGTTGCCACCGCCTGCCTCTTCGCCGACCGGTTCATCCTGCAGGCCCTCGCCGCCGTCCCCATCACCGGCGCCTGCCTGTTCATCGGAACCTTCGCCAAGAACACCCTCTCCGGAGCCCTCGCCGTCGTGTGGGTCGCCGCCGTCCTCGTCTGGTGGACACGCCGCGCCTGGCAGCTCAACATGAGCCGTCCCGCCGACAGCTCCACCCACACCACATTCGCGCACCACTGGTCCAGTTCACGGCGACCGCCATGACAACCGCCACGACAACCGCCGTGCCGACAACCACGGGGCCGACAACCGCCGTGCCGACAACCGCCGTGCCCACACCTGCGGCCACGGGTACCCGTCGGTGAGGGCGTTACGAGCGGTTGGATCCGCCATCCTCTCAATAGTCTTCGCTGTCGTCCCGGCTGTGGTTCTGCTGGTGGGGCCGCCGATCGCGCTCGTGTACTTCTTCGGCCAACCCTGGCCCGACAGGTTCCCGGATCGCTACGAGGTCAATCGATGGATCGACGAGCCGCTCAACGACACGTCGATGCTCATCATCCTGGAAGCGATCCTGTGGGCGGCCTGGGCACTCCTCGCGATCACCATCACCATCGACACGGTTCGCCTGATACGGCGCCTGCTCTCCGGGGCCCTTGCCAACGTCCGCCGACACCCGTGGTGGTACCTGCGTCGACGATGGTTGTCCGGTGACATGCCACGCCCTCGAGCCCCGGTCAAGGCCGTCGCAAGCGCGGTGGCTGTCGTGGTTCCCACCGCCGCAGCAACCACGATCACCGCCGCACCACCCGCGACAGGCGCCGCCACCCCAGCCCTTCCCCTCGGCATCCCCGCCGACAGTCCCGCCGACAGTCCCGCCAACACGGGCGGCAGCGAGGACAACGGTGAGGCCAGACCGGGCGACGCTGCAGCAGCCGTACCGGCGCGGCCACAACCACGAGGGATACACCAATCAGGGCCACACCGATCAGGGCCAGAACGATCGCCGCCTCTGCAAACGCCGACGGACGGATCGAGTCACGATCACACCCGATCTCCGTACCAGTCAGCAGGGTGGTGGCTGCCCGACGGCAGTTGGATCACCATTCCCATCGCGCTGGCGATCGTCGCGGTGTGGCGGACGCTGGCAGCCATCGCCGACGACCCTGTTACCCCACGCACCGTCGCCGCGGTCCTGCGCCGCACCGCACGCCGCACCGCACGCCGCACCGCGTACGACAGCGGCCAGAGGGCTGCTCCCCGCCAGCGAACAGACGCACTGCCGCCTGAGACAGCCACAGCTGATCAGTGGGACGCGCTCATCGCTCCGACGCCGCCCATGCGGGCGACGGTCGGAATCGTCGAAGTGATGTTGCCAGCTGGTGGCGTCGGCCTGGTCGGTCCCGGCGCCGCTGATGCCACCCGTGGACTACTGATTGCCACACTGCTCGCCCAGCCGGGCATCGTGCGAATATTCACCACCGCCGCAGACTGGGAGCTGCTGGCTGGAATAACGCCGCCACCGCCCGAGGTAACGGTCGCGGCAGATCTGTCCAGCACACTCACCCACCTGGAACGTCACATCCTCGCCGCGACAGACCGCCACCCTTACACCGGCACCGGCACCGGGCCGGCCGGTTCGCCCTCGTCGCTCGGCAACCGCAGCAGCGACAACAGAGACGCAGACGGAGACGGCGAGATGCCCGGCCCGCTGCTACTCATCGCCGCTGCTCCCCCGGCATCAGATACCGCCCGCGCAAGCATCGCTCTGCGCCACGGCCAACAGGCTGGAGCCAGAGCAATTCTGATCGGGTCATGGCCCCACGCCGCCACCTGGCACATCGACCACACCGGACGAGTTGTCCCAGCTCCACACATCCCCCATGATCCGGATCAGTCACATCGGGCCCGACCGCCGACCGTCGAACAGACCGGAACCGCCACAGCAGCCGATAAACGCCGGGTAACCGTCCTCACCGCCACGGCATGCGCGGACATCCTGACCACCCTGCAAGCCAGCAGCGACCACTACCACCGCCATCCGGCACCCACCGGCCCAGCCGGCGTCCCCGCTGCTGACATGATCGACGTCCGGGCGGATCAGTCGCCGAACGCGCACACCGGCACCAGGGACCGGCTCGTCATCCGACGCGACCTCGACGGTGCCGCGCACCCACATGTCGTCCCACCACCGCTGTCCCTGCACGTCATCGGACCTGCACAATTGACAACCGCGACCCGGATGTCGCTCAAACTGCCGCGAAAGGCAGCCATGGACATCCTCGTCCTCCTCGCCATCCATGCCAAGGGTCTGCACCGCGACAGCATTCTGGAGGCCATCTGGCCGGACATACGTCGCGCGTCCGCTGTCGCCCGGCTCCACACCACCGTCAGCAGCCTGCGTGCCGCCACCACGGCCATCACCGCCGCACCGGTCATCGTCCGCACTGAAGCCCGGTACCAGCTCAACCCGGCAGCGGTCGACGTCGACCTGTGGCACCTGCGCCGCCATGCCACCAACGCCCGGCGCAGCCCTGCAATCCAGGCCGACGCCCATTGGCGGGCGATACTCAGCCTCGCCACCCCCGACCACGCGGCACGGGCCTCGGCGACGCCGAACACCGGCCGGAACCCCGATTCCACCCCCGCCATCAGACAAGGCCGACCTGCCGACTCGGCAGCCGGATTTGTCCCGTCGCTGGCCGCAGGAATGGCCTGGCCGTGGTTGCATCCTCACCGCCGATCGCTGCGCACGACCGTCGCCGAGGCCCTGTCCCATGTCCTCAACGACCGGGACCCGACCAAACCTCTGCCCTCCACGACACGCGGGCCGGAAACACCCGGCAGTGCCGCCGCGGGTTGAAGCCGACCGTCGCCGGATCACCGACAGAATTGATCATCCCGATCGGCCCGGTGGCCGAGCGACCGACCGAGCCGTGGTATAGGTGTCGCGACTACCGGGCTGCCCGAGAAACGGCATCGATGGCGAACCCGCCAGGCCCGCGAGCCTGGCGATCATGTACCGAGGACTTCCTGTGTTCGTTGGCCGAACCTGTCGTCGGTCTCCTCCCGCCCGCTCGATCCAGCCCTCCCATGCGCAGGCTCCCGGATCCCACATGAATGTGCGACAACCCGATAGTTGATCATGATCGCGTGCCGGTTGTCGTTGAGTGTCGATGATCGCGCGATGCGCCGACCTCGACTGCGCCTTGGTCTGCACGCCCGAGTCTTCACGGTCGTGTTCGGACTTCGAACGAGCTCTGACACTTCTTACACCACCTGTCGCGCATATCGGCAGGTCAGGCGAATTTGTCAGTCACTGTTAGCGGCTTGGCGCGCCTTGTCATAGCCGCCGCTGCCGCGGGTGCCGATAGCGTCGCGATGTCCGATCCGCCCGGCCTGTGAGGGTGCGACCACGCGGGCCGGGCAGCGACAGGCGTATCCGCGAAATCGCCCCGGTTCCCTGCACCACCAGAACCGAGGCTCGATGTCGTGCACTCCGAGGAGGATTGGTGGCTCATGCGGCCCTCCACGCGAATGATCACCCGGAATGTTGCTGGGCTCCTGATCGGGGTGTGGCAGATGCTGTGGGCGGTGCTGATCCTGGCCGGCCTGCCGGTCGCGCTGGTCCAGACGACCGGTTGGCCGTGGCCCGATCACCTCCCAACCGCCGTCGAGGTTGACCAGTTCATCGACCATCCGATGACACCCGGTGTTCTCGTGACCATCGCCGCGGGAGCGCTGTGGATCGTCTGGGCCGTCGCCGCCTGGTCGGCCATCGCCCGCATCACGCCGGCAACCCGCTCAGCAGCGTCACGGATAACCGGATGGGTGACCCACGCTGCGGCGTGGTGGGGGCCGGCAGAGCCGGGTGTCCCGTTCGACCGGGGGCTGCCGCTGCGGGTTCCGACGGCTGCTGAAGGAGTGTCAGCCGTCGTGCTAGGCACCGTGGCTGTTTCGGCGACCGCAACGCCGGTAGCTGCCGCGATCGATGCAGTCGCCGTGCCGGCACCGCCCGGTGACGGCCGGCCGATCATCGACGCCGCATCGGCCATCCCACTGTCTGTCACCGCGTCGACCAGCGGCACCGTTCTACTCGCCAACGGCTCGCGTCCCGCCAGGTTTGCCGGTCCCGGCTCCGCCACGGACGCGACGAGCGTCAACGAACCGCCACCGGCGGCCTTCCGGACCAGCGACAGCGCGTCGACACAGCCGGACCCGCATGTTCCGGCGATTGTGTACCAGGTCGCCGACGGTGACTGGCTCGGCGCTATCGCCGACCGATACCTGGGCGACTTCGATCGCTACCCGGAGATCGCCGCTCTCAACCGGCACCTCATCCCCGACGACGCCGGTCCCGACGGTCCTGATCTCATCCATCCCGGCGAGCGGTTCCAACTCCCGACCGACGCCCACGATCGGGGATCACGCCCCCACGCCACCGGACCGGTCGTCGCCGGCAAGACGTCTCCCCCGCCGACGGGGCAACCCCCACCGGCCACGGACGGGCCTGTCTCGCCGCCAGCGTCGGCTCCACCCACGCCCGCGCCCTCATCCTCTGTGCCGCCGGCCTCCGGCCTGCCCCACTCGACATCGCCGACGGCCACCCAGCCCACCGGCCCGTCCGCCGCATCGACACCCACCCACCCAGGCTCACCTTCGGCTGCGCAGACCGCGCCACCGCCAACCGCCAGATGCGACCCCACCATGTCACCGAACATGACGTCCACCCGGACGTTCGGAGCTCCACCCGCCGGTGAGCCCGATCCGGACGGGGTTGTGCCCGATCCGTCGCACGACTGCCACCCGGCAGCCGCGACACCGGATGCAGCGCCAGCAGGCACTCCGACATCTGACGACGGTCTGCAGGTCCCGGGCGGCTGGATCACCCTTCCGCTGGCCGCGGCACTAGTCGCGGTCGCCACGCTGGTGTGGCGGCGCCGCCAACAGCACAGACGGCCACCGTCGCGGCCAGCCGACCACCAGGCCAACCCCACCGCGACAGGTCGCCGACGGCCAAGCGACAGCGGCAAGCCAGCACACCGACGCCCAGTGGCGGCGGTCAGCCAGCCCGGAACGGGGCAGGATGGTCGACGGCGAAACCGGCCCGATCGCGCCGGATCCATGCGTCCCCGCGTCGACGCTGCCCCGCCCGAACGTGCCGAGTCCGAGCCGGCTCCGTCCGAGCCGGCCAGTCCTGATCCGGATCGGGATCAGGACGGCGGTGAACCTGAAAGCGCCGTCGTGACCGCGGGCAGCTCGACGCCACTGCCTCTCCCGACCGCCGGTCCCGCGGACGCGCTCCCGCCGGTGCTGCGACACCTTCGAACAGCGGTACCACCGCAGCCTGCGGTCGCCGTTCCACCGACTGTTGCCGAGTACAACGGCACGCCCCATCGCCGGATGCCGCAGCCGCCGATCGGACCGTCCGGCACCGACCTCGCCGGATTCACCGCCCTCCTCGACGCCTCCGGCCTCGGCGTGACCGGTCCCGGCGCGAAGGACGCGATGCGCGCATTGGCCATCGCGGCCCTGTCGACCGGCGGCCCGCACGATCCGGACGCAGAGGGCATCATCCTCACCACGACCGCCGTCGCGGCCACCCTGTCCGGCCCCGACCCGGCCGGCTCGGTCCCGCACCGCACCCTGCCCACAGCCGCTACGACGCCAGCAGCTGCTGCGGCACTCACGGAGGACGACGGAGAAGTTGACGGGTTCGTTGACGCTGCCTGGAGTCGAAGTTCCCGGCTGCGCGTGTATTCCGCCGACATTCAGGCCATCGCCGCCGCCGAGGAAATAATCATCGAACGGCGGCGGCTGCTCGACGAGTACGACAGCACCGATCCGGCCACCCTGCACAACACGCAGGCGTTACACCCACCGATGCCGCCGGTCCTCCTCCTGATCCACTCCCCGGCAACCCCCCACCGGGCCCGCCTGCACGCCACCCTGCGATTGGGACACCCGCTGCTGGTCAACGCCATCCTCCTCGGCACCTGGTCGGGCGGCCCCACCATCGCCGTCAGCAGCGACGGCCACGTCACCGGTGGCCAGCGTGGCCGACACCGGGTGGCCACCCTGGACCTCGCCACCGCACGCGACCTCCTTCCCGTCATCCTGGAATCCCACGACCCCGAGGTAGCCGGACTCGAACCCTCCGACCCCGAACCCTCCGACCCCGAACCCTCCGACCCCGAGTCCCCCGACCCGTTACCCGTCGGTCCGCCACCAGACCGGGTAGCGGCGAACACCGTGCACGCGGCTGCAGTTGACCGGTCCGATGGCCAACCGGACACTGCCACCGACCCGGCGGGATCCGCGGAGAAACCCGTCGCGCACCCAGGCGAGGACACCTCCCGCGATGAGGTACCAGGAGGCACCGCGTCCAACACCGGCGTTGTCGGGGAAGCCGATGCGGGCGAGTCGACGAGCAGCAGTGCAGACCACCAGAGAAACTCAGAACAGGGCGAATCAAACGAGGGCGGATCAAACGAGGGCGGATCAGAACAGGGCGGCCTGTGCCGCGGGTCGGAACGCAGCACCTCGCGTGGTGATGACACCGGTCGTGTCGCCGACGAATCGGCTCGACCGCGGACCGATCCGACTGCCACGGCACCGCCACCCGGCCGCGACCACGTCCTGAGTCCCGGCACGGCATCCGATGAAGATGACGATGACGATGCTGCCGTTCCGCGGCCGGATGCCTCCGGACCGGTACAGGGCCGCCGCGGGTCTACACGCAATGGACCGCTGGTGCGAATCCAGGTGTTGGGATCTCCGATGGTCGGTTCATCACCCGACACCGACGCGCGAGGAATGCGCCGTTACGCCCGGGAACTTCTCGTCTATCTCGCGCTGCACCGTGGCGGTGCAGATCTCCCCCAGATCATGGAGGCCTTCTGGCCCGAGGCCACGATTCGCCGGGCGAGCCAACGGCTGTCCACCGAGGTCGCTGACCTGCGCCGCCACATCCGCATCGCCCACGGCGACCGTACCGTCCAGCCGGTCATCAACAGCGGTGGCCGCTACCAGCTCAACCCGAAGGTCGTCACGGTCGACCTGTGGGAATTCGCCACCGCGACCGAGGCCGCCACCGCGGCCACCACCCGGGCCGAGCGCGTCACCGCCCTCGGCAGAGCCGTCGCCGCCCATACCGGTCTCCTCGGCGCCGGTATCGACAGCGAATGGATAGAGCCGTACCGCGAGCACCATCGAGTCACGGCCGTCGCCGCCCACCTGCGACTGGCACACGATCTCGTCAGCATCGGCACCAGCACCAGCGCCGGCACCGATGTCGGCCGAGCGGCATCGATCGCTGAAGTAGCGGTCTCACTCGATCCCTACAGCGACGACACCACCCGACGAGCCATGCGCATCGCCGCCCGCAGCGGCCGTCCCGACACCGTCGACGAGCTTCTTTCCCGGCTCCGCAACGCCCTCCATGAAATCGGCGAACAGCCATCCCCCGACACGGTCGCGCTTGCCGCCGCCCTTCGCCGACCAACGGACCAGACCGATTCAGCCACAGACGGCCCAGGTCCAGGCACCGGTCCAGGCACCGGCTCAAGCACCGAGTCAGGAACAGGTGGAGCCGCGGATGAGAGCCAGGGTTGGGGCTCGCGATGACTGCCAACCGTGCGGCCGTACGAGACCGGTACCCCTCGACCACCGGCACAACCACCGGTACGGATCGACTCACTCGACTGCGATGGGGTGTGCGGGCTGCGCTCGCCCTTGGCCTAGCCGTGTCGATCATCGCCAATGTTCTCCACGCCGCCGACCACCCGATCAGTCAGGCCATTGCCGCGTGGCCACCCGTCGCGCTGCTGGTCGCCGTCGAACTCGTCTCGCGGGTGCCGATCCACCGTCGTGTCCTCGCCGCCATCCGTATCACCGCGACCATCGCCATTGCCGTCATCGCCGCATACATCTCCTACCACCACATGGCCGGTGTCGCGGCCCGCTATGGAGAGACCGACACCGCGGCCAAACTGCTGCCGATCAGCGTCGACGGAGTTGTTGTCGTGGCCAGCATCTGCCTGATCGAACTCACCAGCCGCATCGCCGGCTCTCACCGCCCGATCGGCCACCAGGCCGACCAACCGCCGCTCGACGAAGTTCGCGAAGGGACCGCCCGACTCCCGGAAGGCGAACCTCCGCAGGACGATGCAGACCACGATCACGAGTCGCGTGACCAGGCCGACGTGGCGCCGGTCCTGGCCACGGGAGACCGGCCCATCTGTGACCATCCTCGGAGTCCCGTCCGGGCAGACGCCGCCAGCCGGCACACGGATGCCCGCCCCACCGACAGGAGCGGCACCGGCACGGGTGAGCGCGCGGCAATCCGCGCACCCGCCCAACCCGATATGACATCGGCGACCGAAACCAAGACCCAATCCGCCGAGCCCCGACGGCGATCCGCCCCGTCTCAAACCGTATCGACCAGACCGGCACGAGCTCGAGCAACACCTCCAAACTCCGCGGACCGAACGCCGGCGGCCCCCGGAGCGACCAGCGCCATCACTACCAGAACCGTGTCGCCCACAGCCGGGTCGTTCACGGCCGGGTCATTCACGGCCGGGTCGCCCACAGCCGCGTCGCCCACGCCCGGGTCGCCTGCAGCCGCCTCGACGCGCGGGACACCGACCGGCCCGGCGACCCCGCCGGCGGGCCCGGGATCGGCGGAATACGAGCCAGTCTCTGCCGACGACGCCGTCATGTATCGGACCTGGCTCGAGGCTGTCGCCACCGGTCGAACGCCGACCGGTGTTGAACTCGCCCGGGCCGCTGGCCGCTCCAACGACCGCAGCGGCCATGGACGACGGGCCATCCGCCGCTACCGCGACGCCCACACCGTGCCGTCGTCAGGCGCGTCCTCAATCAGTGTTGGCCGGATGACACGTCGGCGGCAGTTCGACCGAACCTAGTGGGGCACATACCTGTTGCATGAACCGAATGGGGTCGACGGCGCTCTCTGCCGAATGATTTCCTCCGAGATGCACCTCGAAGTGCAGGTGTGGACCCGATGAATTTCCCGAGGTGCCCACAATACCGATGACCTGACCGACCGCCACTGACTGTCCTAGTTGGACATACGGGTGGACCAGCATGTGGCAGTAGCGGGTCACGACCTCACCCGCATGCAGAATGTCGACGTACCAACCGCATCCGCGGATCTGCGGTGATCCATCCACGTCGCAGCCGTGACTGGCCGGCACGACGTTGCACCGCACGACGGTGACCGTGCCCGCGGCAGCGGCCCGGATTGGAGTTCCACGGCCGGCGCCGAGGTCGACGCCGTGGTGCGTGGGTCGTTCCGCGGTGTGGAACCCGGAGACGACCCGAGCGAGCACCGGCTGGATCCACGGGCCGGCGGGGGCGCCGCAGTTGAACAGCGGCGTACCGGACGCTCCGGCCTGGCCTGACACCGCGTTGACCAACACGGTGGCGTCCGGTTCGTGCGTGGCGTACGCATCCGGGTATGCGCTGTGCTGCACGGCCTGTGCTGCCTCGGTCAACGGCATTTGCAGCCACCCGGGCACGGTGAGCAGTTTTTCGAAGAACTTCCGGGCCGCGTACACCGGGTCGCGGAGTTGCTCGCCTGTCCCCCAGCCTTGGCTGGGTCGCTGCTGGAATAGGCCGACAGAATCGTCCGGCCCGGCGGCGGTGTTGTGCAGGTCGGATTCCTGGATCGCGGTGGCCACCGCGATGACCGAGCCACGCCCCGGTACGCCCATCTGGGCGCCGACGACGGCGATCGTGGCGGCGTGGCCGACCTGCTCGGGGTCGAACCGGCCGACCGACGGCCAGCCACCGGGCGGCGCCGACATCGTGCCGGCTCCGCTGGGCAGTGGCCTGGTGCAGCTGGATCCTCCGCCGCCGAGCAGCAGCACGCCACCGGCGGCGCAGGCAATGACCAGGCCGATGATGGTGGCGATGACGGCGCCCAATGCCTTGCGGGTCATCGCGGCACCGCCCCGCGGACAGTCGGGTGGGTGTGCATGGAACCTCCAGATAGAAAAAGGGGCACGTTTGTGCGCGCTGCCGAGGCAGCGGAAGGGCCTGGAAACGACAAAAGGGCGCGCCTGTGCGTGCCGAATCGCGGCGACAGGGTTCGGCGGTTGGGGAAATGCGGCCCGGCCGGCTATGGGCGGCGGTGCTGTCTAGTCGGTGACGACGGTGGCCGGGCAGAGCCAGCCGAAGCAGCCATCGATGACCACCGAGAGGTGTGCATCCCCACGGGCCCATCCCCGGCACCGGGGGTGACGACAAGGACGACACGGCACTGCCGAGGACCGCGGCGGTGGTCAGGATGTTCGCCAGCCGGTACACCGCAACGTCGATCAGTGCGAGCGCCGCCCCGATCAGCACGAGCGCCACCCCGATCAGCGCCCAGCGCGTGTTGCTAGCCGCAACCCCGACGATGCGTGCGCCGCTGGCACTTGCCACCAGGGCGGCGACGACTTCCACCGCAGCCACGGCGGCGACCGGCTGGGCACAGGTTGGGCAGCGGCCGGCGGGCAGTCCGATCGTGGCCAGACCGCGCAACGCCACCGCCACGACCAGGGCGGCCTCCACCCCTAGTAGGCCCTGGATCGGTTACGGCCGGACCCGCCGCCGACGATCGCATGTCGCACCGCTGCACGCGGCGGGTAGCTGGCCGAATCACTCCAGTACTCACTTCAGTACTGGAGGACCCGACACCGACCAGCCTGTGACCGGGCATCGCCGGCTGACGGCTGACGTCGGTAGATGTACAGTCTGGCGATTCTGGCGCCGAGGTCACCATGATGCGTAACGCGGAAGGAATCTTGATCGGCCAACGGGGACTACTGCGACCCGGTGCGACGCGGCGGGCTATCCGGCGCCAACGCCGAGGAGCCTGTTGTCGGGCGGTGGTGGTTGCTGGCGGCAGCGAGCTCGGCGAGACGTACGGCGGGTGGGGTGGTCGAGTTGAGCAGGCCGGCCTCGCCGGCTCGACGTACGAACTGAATCTGTCGCCGGCTGAAGCCGTGCCGCTTGGCGATCTCTCCAAGGTCGGCCGGGTTGTCTTCCAGGTCGGCCCACACGCGAAGCCAACGCTGGTAGGCGGCAGGGTCGACGGGGATTCGACGCATGATGTCGACCGGCAAAGCAGTGACCTGCCCGGACCGCGTCGCGTCGATCAGCTCGGCGACGGTTTGAGCTGCGTGGCGGGCGCGCAGAGCGGCGGCGACGTGCAGCGACCCGTCCGGGCACAGCTGGTGGTAGGCCGCGGTCGCGTTGTCGACGGTGTCGATGCCCAGCAGCAGGGCGGTGCGGTATGCGCCGTAGGTGTCGCGTGGCGCGCCGAGACCGGGGATCCAGCGCCGCCATCCGAAGGCGGGCAGGCGTCGGCTGCGGCGGCCGGTGTCGCGTTGGTACCAGCGCCGGAATCGGCCGAGGACCGCCTCCAGCAGCGCCGGGCCGGCCACGGACATCAACGGGAAGAACCAGACGGCGTCCGGGGCCGCATCGGGTACGGTGCTGTGCCGGTAGTTGGCGAACGCGCTGCCGAACGCGAAGCACCACACCAGCACCCCGAACACTCCGGCGGGTTCGCCACGCCAGGCGCAGTAGACGGTCAGCAGCACACACACCCCGGCCGCGGCGTCCAACGCCACGACGACCAGCACCGACCACCGACGCGGCAACCCGAGGCCGGTGGGTGCGGCGGCCCAGTCGATGAGGTCCTGGCTGGACAGCGCAGTCGGGGTGCACACCACCGCCGCGAGCAGCACGCCGACGACAACCAGCAGGATGCCCATGGCGATCCGGGCCGCCCGGGAGTGCGTGGACAGCGGCGACGCCGAAGCTGGGTCGGCCACCGCGGCGGCAGCAGGACCGGCCGTAGGGCCGGCGGGGGCGGTCATGGCCGCCTTCCCGAGCCGGTCATGGGCCGGCAGGACGGTCCGTTGTGAACAGGTCCGACGATGAACACCGGGATTCTCCATTCGGGTGCACGCGTGTGCCGGCACCCGGAAGGCGCCGGCACACGCACTACGCGTGGATGCGTCGACGCCTGCCCGCACCGGGAGGGCATGCGGATCAGGCAGGGAGAACGGGTTAGGCGGGCTGGCACGCCGACTGGTTCGTCGGATGTGGACGGCCCTGGTGGTTGCGGGATCAATGTCCGGGTAGTGCCCGGGTGGTGCGGCTATCAGATGGCGGCGCGGAAGCGTTGCGGCCGGTCCTGGGTCCGCACCGCGAGTCCATCCCGGACCAGCTGCTTGCAGATGTTGATGATCGCGCCGCGAGATCCCGGCCGGCCCAGCACCCGGGCCACCTCGGCGGGGCTGAAGTCCAGCCCTGGATGGGCACGCAGGTGCGCCAGGACCATGGCGCGTAGCTGTCCGGCGGGCAGCGGAGGCTGCCGCAGTACGCGGGCGACGCCGAGCGGCCCGCGCCATGTCACGGCGAACCGGCGGCGCCGGCTCATCATGTTCCCGCTCCCGGCCGATGCGCCGGCCGGGAGATGAGGTGGTCCCGCCAACGACCGATCCACAGCCGCCACCACTGCCCCACGCCGACGACGGTGCGGTCCGGCTCGGCGATCACGGCCGCCCGAGGGTCCACGATGATGGCCTTCGGTGCGGTGGCATGGCGCGACGCCGCCGGACGGGACTGCTGTTGTCGGGCCGCCGTCACCGATGCCTCAGGCCGGCGAGCATCCGGGTGCACAGCGTCGCCAGCGAGCCCTGCCCGGTGGACGCAGGCGACTCGCCGCGTTCCAGGCCACGCGCGATCGCCGACTCGGAGCGGACCGTTCCGGCCAGCGGCACGCCGAGGGCCCGGGAGATCTCCCGCGCCGAGAGCCCACCTGGCGCCGGCGTACGGACCACCAGCGACATCGACCCGGTGTGCTGCAACGCCTGCGCCGCCACTCGCGCCGCGGCGGCGCAGGCCCGCAGTTCGGCCGGCACCACGAGCAGGGTGTGGTCGACGGCGGTGAGCGCGGCCACCGTGGCGTCGTCGAAACGGCGCGGCAGGTCGACCACGACGAGATCCCAGCCATTTCTGGCCGCGGTCAGCGCGGCCCTCATCGCCTCGACCGGCACGGTCGGGTCGTCGTTGCGGCCGCAGGACAGGACGGCCAGCTCGCCCAGCTGCGGCAGTGTCTCGGCCAATGCCGGGATGCTCACCGCTGCGGGCGTGTGCGTCAGGTCCGACCAGCGAAGCCCGGGCATGCCCTCCAAGCCGAACACCAGGTCGAGTCCACCACCGAACGGGTCACCGTCGATCACGAGCGTGCGCCGACCCAACCGGACGGCGGTGACGGCGAGGCCGCACGCCAGGACCGTGGCGCCGGCTCCGCCACGCCCGCCGAGCACAGCCACGAGCGTGCCGCGAGTCTCGGCAGGGACCGGCGTCGGCGTCTGGGGACGCTGGCTCGCGAGCAGGCTGTCAGGTATCGCGGCGGCCAGCGTCGACAGCCGGTCGGCCAGCCACGGTGCCCCGGCGGGCAGCATCGCGATGTGCTCGGCGCCGAGCCGCTCGGCGGCCGCGAACGGCGGGTCGTATTCGTCCCCGCGTTGTGCGCCAACGACGATCACCCCAGGGCGTCTGGGCAGCCGGGCCCGCACGCAGGCCTCGGCGAGGTCGACGCCGACCAGCACGACGGGTGCCGACCCGAACCGGTCGCGGGCGGTGACGGGGTCAGGTGCCACGTCGATGTCAGCAGCACAGCGGTGAGCGAGGTCGAGTACCTCGTCGAGCAGATGCGGGTCGGCGGTGACGAGCAACGGGCGGGTCTGGCGGAGATCATCCGCCGACAGGTCGCGCACCGGCGCCGGGGATTGTGGGGTGGTCGGGTGGCGGCCGAACTGGTCGGCCTCGAGGTTTGGGTCAGGGGATTTCATGTCTGGTCGCTCCTCGTTGTTGCGGTGAAGGTGTCCGGGATGTGGTGGGCAGACCTGTACCGACCAAGCCATGCCGGTGTGCATCACGCAGCTCCTTGCAGGAAACGGGAAATGCCACCCCGGTTTCGGGATGGCGTGCAGGGCAGTGGCGGTGTGGGCCGGCGCGTAGGTGCCCGGTCGGTGGGCGCCCGGTCGGTGGGCGCCCGGTCGGTGGGCGCCCGGTCGGTGGGCGCCCGGTCGGTGGGCGCCCGGT